>CAWENZ010000012.1:0-172057 GCA_963810445.1 uncultured Verrucomicrobiae bacterium
AGAAATCCGAGGAATACAAGGGTATTGTCATCGTCCTGTTAACAGCGGTCACCGATGCCATCTCCTCGACCAACTATACCCACATGGGCGGCAAGACCACCCTGGCCGATGATTTTATCGCCAAACCTATCGATATGGACAAATTGGTCGAAATAGTCCAGGATAGTCTGTAAAGAATACTGTTCTCGATCCTCCGGATATCTCCGGAGGATCTGTCTCTTTTTTGCTCTTGGCCTGTGACGAGTGGACACTTATTGTAATGAGCCCGGCGAAATGAAGATCGGTATCGGCGGCATCAAGTTCAGCCCGGAACTTGTCCAGTATAGCCATCATACCCTTTCGCCTGCCGACAGGTCGCTGGCTGATCTTCTCAAGTGCTTCACCGAACGCCGGATAAATCTCCCCTTTTTATGTGCCTGTTCCGCAGACGATGGCAGCCTCAGCACATTTTGTGTAGCAGCCGGGGACTCCGCTCTGGTTGAAATGCTGCTGGCTGCTCATCCTGCGGCCTGTGACAATAGGCATAACCAGTCTCCGAGCGAAGTTTCTCTTCGCGATCAGTTGCAGGTCATGCACGGCGTCGGCACCCTGACGCTCTTCCCGCATCGCCGGAGTCTTGTACTCCTCGGCCGGGTAATTGAAATATTGGGCCAGTCGGGAATTCCCATTCACAGTCTGTGCACCTCGATATCCGCCCTGGCCATCAATATCGATTTTCTACTCCTCGATCAGGCTGTGGAAGTGCTCGAGAAGATCGTCGAACTGCCGCATAATCATGCCCCGTTTCGTCCGGACTTTTGCGTCAGGCAGGTCAGCCCTTGACTCTCAAGACCTCTCAGGGATAAGTAATGGAAACAATCGCCGTCTATTGGGAACCGAAAATCCGGGTCTATGGCCTGAGTAAGCAGACCGGGCTCTCTCTGTATACCGTGATTTTTCCCGTCGACAGGCTGGCATACTGGGGCGGACAGATCGCCTTTTTAGAGCAAACCGGTCAGGGCTTTGAGCTGGTGAACCTGCAGAGCCTTACCGCCTCGACCAGGCGGCTTTGCCTCCTGCTTGAAGAGGATGAACAGGAGGTGGGCCGACTGTTGGAAAAAGGGATCGAGGGCGAAGGTGCAACCTCTCTGCAGAGGCGTGCACCTGTGGAACTGATATATCTGCATGGCCCACATTTTCAGGATCGTTACGGCATTGCCGAGGCCGCCTTGGCACCTCTACACAACGCCGATATCCCCATTCTGGCGAGCGGTTGCTCGGGTACCAGCGTCTACCTCGTTGTGCCTGAAAACAGGGCCGGGATGGCGGCAGCCTGTCTGGCCGAGACATTTGCCATCTAATCGGGTAGCCTGTTGGAGGCTGTTGCGTGTGATGCCGGGATTCGGGCAGAGGAAAAAACTGGATGAAGTAGACAATTATTTACGGTGTTATCAGTGCTGAATATATCTCTTTTGGGAAACGGAAATGGAAATCCTTGACAAGGAAATCGACTGGCGCCTGCGGGTTTTTGATTCCATGTCGTTTCCCACCGTCATCCTGCTGCCGGACAAAACGATTGTTGCCGTCAATAAACGCTATCTGGAGAAGATAGGCGTCGATGAAGGCCTGATCATCGGCAGATCCTGCATGGAGGTCAATCTCAAATACTATCCCGAGCAGAAATTCCCCTGTAAAAACAGCGGAGAATGCCCGCTTGCCAGGGCCTTGAAATATCGTACCGGTCATTCTGTTCTCTTGAAGTATACGGAACCGCATGGTGAAGAGGGCTGGGAGGAGCGGGTTTTTTCGCCAATCCTCGGAGCCGATGGCGAAGTGGATTACATCATTGAAAGTATTCGTGATGTCACCCGGGTCAAGAATCTTGAAAAAATGTACAGCGGTGTGCGTGAACTCATCGATCGGGTGGTCCAGAGTTCGGTTAGCGCCATTATTGCAGCGGACCGGCGGGGACGCATCATCTTGATGAACAAGGCAGCCGAGATGCTCTTCGGGCACACCGCCTATTATACCGATAATGTCAATATCGAGGATTATTACCCTCCTGGAATCGCCCGGGATATCATGAGCAAATTGCGTGATGAACGGATCGGTGGCAGGGGCAAACTACCGCTAACAAGAGTCAATATCCTGCACAAGGACGGTTCGGAAATCCCGGTAGAGATGACCGCCGTCATCATTTACGAAGATGGCATGGAGACGGCAACCGCGGGTATTTTCAACGATCTGCGGGAAAGACAAGGGGTTGAACGGCAGCTCAAAGAGGCCCACGCCCAGCTCATTCAGTCGGAAAAACTGGCCTCGCTCGGTCGACTGGCGGCAGGTGTTGCCCACGAAATCAATAATCCACTGACCAGTATCCTGCTCTATGCCAATCTCATGCGGGAAAAACTGGAAAAGGATCATCCCCTTGAGAAGAACCTGACCTACATCCTTGAGGATACCGAGCGCTGCAAGGAGATTGTCAAAAATCTGCTGGCCTACAGCCGGCAGACCAACCCGACCAGAAAATTCTTTAATCTTAACGACGTTATTGATGAAAGTCTGCGGCTTATCCGCGATCAGAAACTGTTTCTGCATATCAAGGTGATCGAGGACAAGGCCTTTCCACCGATCCTCGTCAATGCCGACAAGAATCAGCTCTGCCAGGTGGTGATCAATCTGATCATCAATGGCATAGATGCCATGGAAGGGAACGGCACACTCAGCCTGCATACCTTTGAGAATACGGAGGCCGACAAGGCTTATCTTGAGGTGAGCGACACGGGCAGTGGCATTTCGGAGGAAGACATGTCGAAGATCTTTGATCCATTTTTTTCCACCAAGGAACTCGGGCAAAGGCACAGGACTTGGCTTGAGCATGGCCTATGGCATGATGGAAGATAACCACGGCCGCATTTTTGTGAAACAAACCAGCCCGCAGGGGACGACCTTCGCCCTGGAATTACCCCTGGTGCCCGAGTCGGACATAATCTTGTTTGAAACCATCGGCTAGTCGGAGAAAGAGATGAGCAGCATTGTGTGTATGGATGGGACGGAAAAACCGCGTATTCTCGTTGTCGATGATGAGCCGCGGATTCGTGACGCCTGCCAGATGGTCCTCGAAGAAATGGGTTTCGAGGTGGCTCTGGCCTCGGATGGCGAGCAGGGCCTGGCCAAAATTAAAGAGAGGCACTTCGACATCATCCTTGCAGATCTCATGATGCCGGTCCTTTCAGGCTTTGACCTTCTCAGCCAGGTCCGGGAGCATCATCCGGATACGGTGGTTATCGTTATTACCGGCTACGCGACGGTGGAGCACTCCATTGAGGCTATGAAGAAAGGGGCCTTCGATTTTATCCCCAAACCTTTTACTCCTGATCAGCTCAGGGCCGTGGTCAGCAAAGCTATCATGTATACCCGGGCTCTGCAGGATATTACCGACACGAAATCCCGGCTCAGGGTGATGGTCAACCGGCTGATGGACGGGGTCATGACCACGGACAACGAAAAACGGCTTGTCCTGGCCAATCCGGCATTTCTGAACATGATCGGCTATTACGGTGGTAGCGTTCTTGGCTGCGGAGTAAGAGAGATTGTCCAGAGTGAACCGCTGGCCAGGATGATTGAGCAGGCCCTTGCCATGCCGCCCGATACCTTCACGGAAATCGTCCAGGAGTTATCTTTCGATGGTCAGGACGGGCAAAACGAGAGAATTCTGAGTGTGCGTTGTGCGCCGTTTCGCGGTCGTACTGGCCTGAATCTCGGGACCATCACCGTGCTCCATGACATAACGGCGATCAAAAAGATCGAGCGGATGAAATCGGACTTTGTCTCAATGGTCTCCCACGAGATCCGCAGCCCCATGAATTCCCTGTTGATGCAGATGAAGGTCATCCTTGATGGTCTGGCCGGTGAGGTCACGGATAAACAGCGCGAGATCCTCGAGCGGGCCTCGGGGAAAATCCATAATCTGACCAACATGGTCTCCGAATTGCTCGATCTGGCGCGTATTGAAGCAGGGCTGGTAACCAACGAAAAAGAGACGATCCAGATCCAGGCACTTCTTGATGAACAGGTTGCCTTTCATCGAGCCGCGGCAGAAGCCAAGAATATTCGCCTGCATTTGGAGGATCTCCCGGCCTTACCGACGATTCAGGCCAATCCTCAAGGTATGGAAGAGGTCTTTACCAACCTGATTACCAATGCCATCAAATATTCGCCGAAAGACGGCCAGATTTCTCTCTCGGCGACCATTGAAAATGACTATGTCGCTATAACGGTCCGAGACACTGGTTTTGGCATTCCCGAGGAGGATCTGGAGGAAGTCTTCACCCGCTTCTACCGGGTCAAAGACAGCAATACCCGGACGATTCACGGCACCGGTCTTGGTCTTGCCATCGTCAAAAGCATTGTCAATGCCCACCATGGCAGTATCAAAGTGGAAAGCAAACTGGGGCAGGGGACTGCCTTCACCGTCCTTCTGCCGCATGCCGAGGCCTGAAACCGGCTCCCTTCTCATTTCCGAGGGCAAATGCAGAGCCCTCTTGTCGAGATTTTTTTCCTGGGGTATCCTCTTTTAAGACGGCACTCTTGCCGTGCAATCGAGGGGCTCTGGCTGGACTAGCCAGATTCTGCCAGTTATTCTCTATCTTGTTGAACATCACTTTTTGGTGAAACCAGTGAATATGACCAGGCCGATGGCGCAATTGACAGCTAAACTTGCCGCCGGTGACCTTCTTCTGCTTGACGGGGCAACCGGCACGGAGTTGCAGCGGCGAGGGGCCAGGATGCACAGTGAGGCCTGGTGTGCGACCGCTACCCTGACCCATCCCGACATCCTCCTTGGGGTACACCGGGACTATATCCTGGCCGGGGCTGATATTGTCACCACCAACACCTTCTCAACAAATAGATGCATGCTGGAACCGGCCGGCCTTGGCGACCGGTTGAAGGAAATTAATACCGATGCCGTGCAACTGGCCCTGCAGGCCCGGGAACTGGCGGCGGTTGACCGGCCGGTTGTGGTGGCGGGTTCGATGTCGCACCAGGTGCCGGTGGTAGCGGGCCATGATTTTCGTGATCTGGAGGCCATCCCGGACAAGGAGGTAGCCGCCGGCAATTTCAGGGAGATGGCCCAGGTCCTGGCGGCAGCCGGAGTCGATATGATCCTGATGGAGATGATGTCCGATCCAGATCTTGCCCTGCCGGCGATAGAGGCGGCGCTGGCCACCGGCCTGCCGGTCTGGGTCGGACTCAGTGCCCGGCTGGAAGAAGATGGGCGGCTGGTGGCCTATCATCGACGTGATATGCCTTTTGAGACATCGGTACGGGAGATAGTCGCGGCGGGTGGCAGTGCCTTTGGCATCATGCACAGTAATATCCAGGCCGTTGCTCCGGGACTTGAAATCATCAGACGTTACTGGGACGGTCCGCTTCTGGCCTATCCCGACAGCGGTACCTTCTGCATGCCGGACTGGATCTTCAAAGACATAATCGCGCCTGCAGATCTTCTGGAATTGAGCCGGGGTTGGCGGGCGAATTACGGCATCAACATCCTCGGCGGCTGCTGCGGCCTGGGACTCGAACATATCCAGGCCCTGGCCACCCTCAAATCGAATGGCCCATGCCATTTCCAAATCAAGCATTAACTTCGGCGACTACGCTGCGCTGTCCCTCGCCGTACTCAATGTACAGTCTCGTCGCTGCTCACTTGCCTTGTTGTTTCCATCTTGATTTAAAATTGGCAGAAGTGCTCCTGTGTTATCGGGAACCTGTAACAGTACCGTAGAGCGCCGGCAGTTTTTTTCTGAGAAAAACGGAGACGCTCCATGAAAGCAATACTGTCACGAAGGGAATAATAAAGAATTCTGCCGTCGACGACACCCTGTTGGTCTGGACGATTTTAGCAATAAGCCGTGTTGTTACTGTTATCATTGGCTCATGCGTTGCAAAAATAAAAAACACACTCCCTGATAGGCTTTCAAGTATGGGGCGTAGATGTTTTCCCCATTCAATATTTGCAAGTCCCGTGATAAGCGCGAAGGACATACACAAAATTATTGGTTTGGGAATGTCTATAAACAGGGATAAAGCAAAGGCTGTAATTGCGGCCATTGTTGTTAATCGTGCATTTTTTATGATGAAGATTTTCCCGCTTGCCGTCACAGCAATAATACCACCAAGATAGAAATAGCCAGCTCCTGCAAGTTTTTGTTCAAGCAGGACTGCCAATGCCAAGCCAAGCCAAGGTGATTTAATCAGTAAATGCCTGAAGAAAAATGATGCGAGAACAAAGAGCATCAAATTACGGATAAACCAAAATTGATAGCTGATGGGATAGCGATTGATGCCAAGGAGGGCAGACACGATAGATTGTGCCGATAATTCTTTAAGAGTGTATGGCCCCCCGTTCGAGAGAGTCGGGAAAAACCAGAGAACGACAAGGGAAAAGAGCAAAACAGCGGCATTCCAAAAGAGAAATGGCACAAGCAGCGTCTTCAGCCTCTTTCGAATTTCAACTCTATAAGTATCTAGAATTTCTAAATTCTTGCCAAGTAAAAAATAACCCGACAGAATAAAAAATAATGGAACGCAGGCAGTGGGTATGCTGCGGGAAAATAAGGTTGTAGCTGCCGATTCGATCAATTTGGGTGCATGTATAAGCACAACTCCCAAGATGGCGAATGTTTTCATTAAAGAAACAATTTCGGATTCTTTACGCGTGAGGTTGGTTGTCATAGCAGAGGGAAAAAGGGAGGAAAAAGGGAACATCTTTGATAATACTTATCATGGATGTTCCCTTTATTTTCTGTCTGAGGGAATTAAATATGCGCCCTATGTCTCTTCCTATCACCCTTACACTCAGTCTTTAGGCATTTTCTTTGCCGGATCACTATAATATTGAGGGTTGGTTGATTCTGTCGTCGTGTCCTTTTGCTGGAGTTTGTCGACAATTTCTTTCGGCAAGGTGGCAATACTTTTTCCTGTCATATATTGATAACCATATATAATTACGAGAATTATAATAATGTAGAGCGCAGTTTTTTTTAGTAGTTCAAACATGATTCACCTGATGTGTGATTTTCAAAATGAGGTTGTCTCGCTAACCTCGACTTCCGCACTCTGGCTCATAAAACGGGAATCAGCCCCAAAAGGCCCCCCGAAGAGAACCAACACCAGCCAATGCCGGGAAAGTCCAACGAGCGAAACCTACAAAGGGCGAAAAAACTGTACGCCCGCCTTTTCTCAATTTGAAGAGAAGGAAATCATACCTCAAAAGGGGTATTGGCTTGTTCGATTTTCCGTTATCTGTTTTTTAGGTACGTTTTCAAATCTCTGTAATAATTTTCGTGCGGACCGATCATTATAAGCTCAAGATTTTCTTCATTAACGAAGCGATAGGCCAGAAGATATAGTTGGCTCTGCAAATTGAATTTGTGGACAAAAATGCCTCTCAAATCACCTTTCTTTTCGGAGCCGATGGAGGGGGGGTGAATAATTTGTTTGATCTCATCGTCTAATTCATGTTTTTCTTTTTGGCTGAATTTTTTGACTTTTTTCTCGAATGATTTTGACTGATATATTTTCATCGACCCTCAACCAAATTGATATTCTGATTTTTCACCTTGATTTAACTCCTCAATTCCAATCAGAATTTCTTTGATAAAGTTGTAAGTCAAATCGGGATTTTCTTCAGAACATTTGCCAATTCTAGCCCAGTGTTCAATTTGGCCTGTTAAAGATCGGTGCTCAATTTTGCAAAATTTCTTTGCATCTCCTACCAATTCTTCGGATATTCTTACTGCGGTTGCCATTTTTTATCTCCATGATTGAGTTGATGTCATGGAATGATTTTAAGGCATAAAATTGCAAAACGCAACTTTTTGTCACACGATGGGTTGGTGAGCGAACGGTGAAATAACCTGCCGGCCGAGGGATTGCCCACCTTTTAAGAACGCGGCTATTTCCGGTCAGGTTTATTGTTGGGCCTCATGCGACTCGCCTGTCAGTCACTTGTGTTAAAATTTGCGATTCCGATGTTGTAACCAGAAGACATGACAATTCTTAATTTACCGTATCGTTCCAAGTCGTTAAATCTTGTTTTCACTTTCTCTAGGACTTCCTGTCTGATTACGTTCCGTTTCGGTCTTGTTTTCAAATGTGGCCAATGGAACATATATAACCACAGCCAATGATTCAGCCTTACCATTAAAGCTATTTGCTCTGACTTGAGGAATGTTATATTCCGTTCCAAGGTCTTTTTGGATTTCAACCAAGTTAGCCATATCTCCTGATCCGGATGTAAATTTTACCAGTCCCCAGATGCAACCTCCTGCCAAAATGACAGATCCAATGCTTAAGACGGTCAAGGCGCGTTTTACCTTCGCGGAGTCCTCCAATTGGTCCAATGCTTCATTGTCAAAGCACCCTTTGTAGACGACTACACTGTCAGCAGCAATATCATGTAGACCACGCTTGAGTGGATGGAATGGGATCATTAAGAAACAAGCGAAGAAGGCCCAGATTATAACCAGAAAATAAACTGAGCCTGCTGCCATCATCGCGGTCGGTGGGAGATGGCTTATGAGACTTCCGTATATCCCATTATAAAATACGAATGAAACGACCAGATACCTTAGGAAGGACTTCCCGAAGTCCAGATACTGACCGTCTCGACGCAATACCTGTATACCCAGCAAACGCTTCCCAGGAGTTTGTCCGCCGCCAAGGCGGGTATGCTGAAGCCCGTAGTAAAGAAAGCTACAGATAAGTCCAATCCAGATGGCGTGTGATCCCATTGCGCTGAAATTGTACCTGAACAGATATCCGATACCATAGCCAGGGATGCCCAAGAATATGGCGTCTAGGAAATCTGCAAAGAACCGGCGCCAAAAGCCGACTACTATTTGGGATGATCGTGTCATTTTTCGTGTTCTCTCCTTTTGGCCCCAACGTAGCGCTGTGGAACGCGCGCTTTTTGTGCGTCCCACACCAGCGGATGGTTATGCTTCTTCCTTTAGTCTCATATCGCCATTCTCTATAAATTCGAACATTGGGCCCCAGGCCACCTCCCAATAGTAGCCGTCAAGATCTGCAAAATATCCACTGAAACCGCCCCAAAATGTGTCTTGGGGTTCTTTTATTATTTTGGCACCAGCTGATTTTGCGCGATCCATCATAGCGATGACTTCTTCTTTGCTACGAGCATTGTGGGCGAGCGTTATCCCACCGAAGCCGCTACGATGCCTGGGAACATCCGGGGAAATGTCTCCAGCTAATTTCGAAAGAGGGTAAAGAGAAAGCCATGAACCTGAAAGTTCAATAAAAGTGATGGCATCTGATGATGTATTGGGAGTAGTGCTCAAGACCTTTCTGTAGAATTCTGTTGCCTTGGGAAGGTCATTCACGCCAAGAGAGATCATGGTGATTTCAGTATTTTCCATTTTTCCGATCCTGCATAACGTCTGGCTCACCGGACCGGCGCTGTTTGCCGGTTCCGGTGAAGCTGGTGGTTATGCTTAAAATTTGCAGTTTCTTTTCTTGTTTTTAATTGTTTGTTGATGCGAGTCTTTTTATTTCTACCAAAGAATTAAGCAGTTTACTGAAAAAATATCATTTGTCAGGTAACTGCTAGGATGTACGTGTTCAACGCAGTTAACCGACATCCTAGCAGTTATAATTGTAGTAAATTATATATTTTTTGAGTATACTTTTATCTTTTGGTAGAAATATTATCGCTATATCAACAAGATAATATTTTTAAGAAGCATAACGTGGAACTCAGAGAACCCGCGCTGTTTGCGGGGTCCTCTGAAGTGACTGGTTGTGTAAGATTTGGTTTTTTGCTTTTATCTTTCTTTGCTTCAATTGCAGTTGTTTTTTCTTTTATCTGGCCGAAGGCCTTTTCATTGAGAACATCGTAGAACTAACCGGCGCTACGCGTTTTTATCTCGCGGTTGTCGAGGAAAGAAAAGAGCGGGGGTGAACGGCGGATTAGGGCGTAAGGGTTAGAATTAAATTTCATAATTTCAGTGTTGAAGGTATTGCTAGTTAGTGTAGTCTCGATGATTCAACGCAGATAATCCCCACGATATCGATAGGCACTGCCAGTAATAATGCTCCACCAATAGTGAATCCAAACATGACCCAAAAGTTGCTGCTAGAGTTGAAACCAAATATGCTCACCAAAAACGATAGAACAACAATTGCATTCGCAATTATTAATATCACATTTCCTACACGATAACGGGTTTCGGCGCCGGTTTTTATGGCAGATGGCAAGAGAGTGCCCTTTTTTATCCAAGCAAGCAAAAGCAAAACAGGAACAATGGTTATTGCCATAGGATTTGCCATTGCAATGCCAATAGAACCAAGCCCAAAAGATCTAAAAATAGTACCAAAAAATGGGGCCCATCGCCACAACGCAAGAATTGAGCCAGGGATTAGTAGCGCAAAGAAATAATTAGATTTGATATGAGAATCGGCATTGTATTTGAGCCCTAATGTGGAACTAAATGGACCATCTCAGTTTACCGAGTCCACTGAAATGACTGTTTGTATAAAATTTAGTTGTTTTTGTTTTTATCTTTTTTGCTTTTAATGCAGTTTCTTTTGTCCTTTTGCTTTTATGCAGTTAATGCAGATTTCTCTGATTTCTTTTCAATTTTCTTTTTTTTGGCCGAAGGCATTTTATTAAATACAACGTCTTGCTCACCGGACCGGCGCTGTTTGCCGGTTCCGGTGAAGCTGGTGGTTATGCTTAAAATTTGCAGTTTCTTTTCTTGTTTTTTTAATTGTTTGTTGATGCGAGTCTTTTTGATTCTCTACCAAAGAATTAAGCAGTTTACTGAAAAAATATCATTTGTCAGGTAACTGCTAGGATGTACGTGTTCAACGCAGTTAACCGACATCCTGGCATTTTCTCCTGTATTTTCATAAAGTTTATATATTTTTTCAGTATATTTTTTATCTTTTGGTAGAAATATTATCGCTATATCAACAAGATGATCATTTTAAGAAGCATAACGGTGAGCTCACAGGACCGGCGCTTTTGCCGGGTCCAGTGAAGCGACTGGTTATGGAAATATTTAATTTTCTTTTGTCTTCTCCATCTGTTGGAGGAGCCGAATCTGTTCGGTTCGTCTTTCCCTTTTTCAAATGTAAATTCAAACATTGGTATAAAACATATTAAAGGCAAAAGAAGAAGGATGTTATACCAACCTGGTTTGTCTAGATCATGGGCTCTTTTAATATTTAGCATTAAAGCTGGAAAGGTTATAGAAAGTATTAATGCTGTATAAATGTAGTAATTTCTTGATCGACAATATTCTTCAGCAAATATAACTATTAGTCCAATTGGAATTGAGTAAATCAGATAAGTTTTACGACAAATTCTACCTTGCCAATTTAAGTAATGACTTTGCCATCTTTTCATAATTATCTTTTGTTATCATAACATGGTCAGTTCCGGTAATCACGCCGGTCAGGTGGAAAGTTTGGTTAAATGCTTTTATATTTGTTGTTGTTTTGTCTTTAATGTTTTTTGCAGTTGCTTTTAATATCTGTTGTTTCTTTTTCGTCATTTATGCAGTTTTCATTTCATAGCATTTAACGTGAAGTTCTGCTGAAGCCGCGCTCTTTGCGGCTTCAGCAGGAACGATTTGTTATAATATTTATTTTTTATGATTCTTTATTCAAAATCATCAAGCGACTTGAACTTTAATAAATACCAAAACCCATTGGCAAGACCTCCAATTCCTGCAATCAGCGAACAAATGAGACTTCTAAAATTTTCATCTCTAAGGTGATTTGGAAGGCCATCCCTTGCTATAGAATGATTTGGTTCAAAAAGGGAAACATTGCCGGACAAAATGGAATATGCAACCCATAGCATATATCCTCCAAGCCCAAATGAAGCAATTATGATGATAATGCTTTTAATTTTTTTCATTTATAACGTTCCGGCTCACCGAACCGGCGCTGTTTGCCGGGTTCGAGTGAAACCGGTTGTTAGGTAAAATTTCATTTGTTATTTTCTTGAAAAAGGATATTAAATAACTCTCTTCCTTCCTGAGTAAGAGCCCATTGAGTTCTGTTTTCTATTCCTGATTTAGATTCATTTACTAGTTTATTATCCAACAACCAGTCAATTGGTTTCAAAATATCAGTCTTTGAAAGATTAGTTTCTTTAGCTATTCCTCCTAGATATCTCCATGTGTATTTTGGGTTTCCAAGTGCTTTTATAACGCTTTTTGTAATTTCATCATTAACAGATATTGCTCTAAGTCGAATAGTGGGTCCAGAAGGAACTTCTTGTGGTTCAGATTCTTTTGCAACAATAGAGTTAACTTTCTTTTCAAGTTCTTGAAACTGAATTTCCCAACCGCCAGGAAATTTTAAGGATTTGAAAATTGGAGAAAGCCAAGGAACAATAGAGATGAAAAGTAAAATCAAGGTAATTGTATCAATATTCGATTCTTTTGGCCAGATTAAATGAACGATCGCTATCAGAATTGAAATTAATGTTATAGAAATCTTTAATGGCATATTTTCTGTCATTTTTTTTTACAACCTAACGGTAAGCTCAGGGGCGCGGGGCTGTTTCCGCGTCCCGTGTAGCGTTTGGTTAGCAATTTTTATAATTTTTCGTTTAATTTCATTTCAAATGATGGATCTATTTGAAAACCAAGCAACTTAGCCTTTTCAAGATAAGTCTTTGATTGAGAATAATTTTCTCGGTAGTATTCTAAGACAGAATAATTGGCGTATATCATAGGATAATCTTTACTAATTGCTATTGCATTATTTAGATTTTTTTCTGCTTTATCAAAATACTGCATGTATTGTTCATTATTTTTCTTTAATTTCATTTCCGAGAAAAATATGGGGAAGAAGATAAATCGACAATGAGACGTAATTCCTTTGGCTTGATTGATTTTGCCATTTCTAGATACTTAACTGATTCTTTGAGATTGAAAAGAGAGTTTTCCTTAAGAATGTTTCCTCGATGTAATGTAACAATACCAAATCCCCATAGGGCGTTTACATTGTTATGGTTAAACATCCAGGATTGATTGAATCTTTTAATAGCAGTATCAACGTCCCCTTTCATTAGATATTCCCATCCAATATCAGATGCATTTTGACTGAATTCAGCATTTGGTTGAATATGTGATTTGTCTTGGCCTCCATACATTGGCAGTTCATTTGTTGGTCTTTCATTTGCCTGTGCTATGCCAAAGAGAACAAGATGTAAGAGCACTATAATAATGGTCTTTTTCATAATCAGTGTATTTGCTAACGTGGATTTCACCTGCCGGCGATCACGCCGGTCAGGTGGAAAGTTTGGTTAAATGCTTTTATATTTGTTGTTGTTTTGTCTTTAATGTTTTTTGCAGTTGCTTTTAATTTCTGTTGTTTCTTTTTCGTCATTTATGCAGTTTTCATTTCATAGCATTTAACGTGGATTTCACCTGACCGGCGATCACGCCGGTCAGGTGGAAAGTTTGGTTAAATGCTTTTATATTTGTTGTTGTTTTGTCTTTAATGTTTTTTTGCAGTTGCTTTTAATTTCTGTTGTTTCTTTTTCGTTATTTATGCAGTTTTCATTTCATAGCATTTAACGTCTGGCTCACCGGACCGGCGCTGTTTGCCGGTTCCGGTGAAGCTGGTGGTTATGCTTAAAATTTGCAGTTTCTTTTCTTGTTTTTAATTGTTTGTTGATGCGAGTCTTTTTATTTCTACCAAAGAATTAAGCAGTTTACTGAAAAAATATCATTTGTCAGGTAACTGCTAGGATGTACGTGTTCAACGCAGTTAACCGACATCCTAGCAGTTACCTGGTACCATAAATTATATATTTTTTCAGTATATTTTTTATCTTTTGGTAGAAATATTATCGCTATATCAACAAGATAATATTTTTAAGAAGCATAACGTGGATTTCACCTGCCGGCTATCACGCCGGTCAGGTGGAAAGTTTGGTTAAACGCTTTTATGTTTTTGCTGTTTTGTCTTTATTGTTTCTTGCAGTTGCTTTTAATTTCTGTTGTTTCTTTTTTCTTCTATTACGCAGTTATCATTTCATGGCGTTTAACGTGAAGTTCTGCTGAAGCCGCGCTCTTTGCGGCTTCAGCAGGAACGATTTGTTATAATATTTATCTTTTATGATTTTTTATTCAAAATCATCAAGCGACTTGAACTTTAATAAATACCAAAACCCATTGGCAAGACCTCCAATTCCTGCAATCAGCGAACAAATGAGACTTCTAAAATTTTCATCTCTAAGGTGATTTGGAAGGCCATCCCTTGCTATAGAATGATTTGGTTCAAAAAGGGAAACATAGCCGGACAAAATGGAATATGCAACCCATAGCATATATCCTCCAAGCCCAAATGAACCAATTATGATGATAATGCTTTTAATTTTTTTCATTTATAACGTTGAGTTCAGCGGACCCGCGCTGTTGCGGGGTCCGCTGAAACGACAGGTTAGATAATATATTGTATTTGTAGCTTTTATATATTCAATTTTTGATATTTGTATCGTTGTTAAATTTTCTTTTAATCACAGCGCGAGAATATAGCAGTATTGAACCAATTCCTACACCCACTGTTCCAAATAAGAGTGAATCTTTTGACCCTATTGCTCCATCTGGACCACCGAGAAAACAGAAGATTCCCCAAAGCAAAAAGAAACAACCTATTACCAATAGAATGAAGTTTAGTATTACACCTTCGCTTTGTTGATACATGGATTATAATTTTTATTTTTCTATATCTAACATTTAATATGCCGCGTTGGCTTTTCGGGGAAGGCGGGGCAAATTTTGACCGTTTCTGTCTTTTCTCTTCTTGGCCGCTAACGATACCGATTGCTGCATTTCCTATCATATCCTTGTTTCTATTATTTTACATGTAATAGAAATGTCAGATTATTCAAGTAGCATAGACGAGAACATGAAGGTTGGCAAGATGAAATAGTTAGGATTTGGTCGCGCGTCTTTTGGGGATTATTAACCTGTTATGTTGACGCGGCAAAACAGGGAAGATTTGTTTGTAAATATCGACAAATCAGGGTGAAAATACTGCCTCGCAAGAGTTGTTTTTAAGGGTTCATGGGTCGAGTGCTCGCCACAAACCGTCGGCGGCTTCTCGGCCGTGGGTTACTTCTTCGCCCGCGATCTCTATCAGAAGCTCGGCATTCCGGTCGGCATGATTCACACCTCCTGGGGTGGCACTCCGGCGCAGGCGTGGACCAGCAACGACGGCTTCGGCGACGATCCGGAACTGAAGGGATATGCGGATGGGGCGAAAACCACCTTGGAAAATTACCCCGCCGCCGTGGCCGGATACGCGACGAAACTTGAGGAATTCAATGCCGCGAAGAAGGCTTGGGATGAAACCGAGGGCAAGCAAGCCCAGGAGGCAATGAAGGCCTGGCAGGAAGCTTCCGCGAAGGCGAAGAAGGACGGCACCCCGCCACCACCAAAACCCGCCGCCAGCCGCGGTCCCAATCCTCCGCCAAGTCCCGAGGGCTCCCAAAACAACCCGACCACGCTTTACAACGGCATGGTCGCCCCGATCGTTCCCTATGGCATCAAGGGAGCCATCTGGTATCAGGGCGAGTCGAACGCCGGCAATGCCCGCCAGTACCGCACCTTGTTCCCCGCGATGATCGCCGATTGGCGCAAGCAATGGAAACAAGGCGACTTCCCGTTCATCTTTGTCCAGATCGCTCCATTCAAGGGCCAGCCTCCTGAAATCCGCGAGGCGCAGTTCCTCACGCTCGCCAAATCGAAAAACACCGCGATGGCCGTGACGACCGACGTGGGAAATGCCAACGACATCCACCCCACACAAAAGGAGCCGGTCGGCCAACGTCTCGCGCTGGCGGCACGCGCCATCGCCTACGGCGAGAAGATCGAATACTCCGGCCCGCTCTATCAGTCGATGACGGCGAAGGGTGACAAGGTCGCCATCAGTTTCACCCACGTCGGCGGCGGACTCGTCGCGAAGGATGGCGATCTGAAAGGCTTCACCATCGCCGGTGAGGACGGCAAGTTCGTGCCCGCCAAGGCGGAGATCAAGGGCGCCAACGTCGTCGTTTCCGCAGAAGGAGTCACAGATCCGAAAGCGGTGCGTTACGGATGGGACAACGTTCCGGACGTGAATCTTTTCAACAAGGAAGGCATCCCCGCCTCCCCCTTCCGCACGGATGTGGATTGAGCGGCAGCATCCCTGATCCGCCATCTAACTTCTTTCTGGCTGATTTTTTTTCACCGCAAAGACGCGAAGGCCGCAAAGGAACGCAAAGCCTTGCTGACGGATTGCTCCTGTTAGTCCTTCAATCGAAACGGGGAGCCATTGAATCACTGTTTCCCTCATCAATTCATCCTTTGCGCCCCTTCGCGGCCTTTGCGGCTTCGCGGTAGTTCCCATTCCGGAAGGCGACCGCATCTGTAGCGGCGCGTCTGCGACCGTCGCACTTCCATTCTCCCGCCGGAGGCTTTGAAGAGAGTTGAGAGTTGAGAGTTGAGAGTTGAGAGTTGAGAGTTGAGGTCCGCCCATTCGCGTTCATTCGCGGTTGGATTCTTCTCTCTTGAAGACCGGGATTCTGCGGCGGACTGAAGATCCCCGGTCCTAGAATCCCGATGATTCACGGGACATCAGCTCCAACAGCTTTTCCGCACAGGCCCTCGCGAAGACGGGACTGTTGATTTCCTCGTCCAGCTCCACGACCGGAACTTTCGAGTTCTCACGCAGGGCGGAGAACAGCGCGAGATCGGCTTCGGCATCGTGAAAGGGCTGCCCTGCCGCACCGATGACGCTCAGCCCCTTTTTCGGGATGAAAATAACTGCCGGTGCCGTGTAGCGGTTCACCTTCTCCGCGATGATGCGGCCAAGCTCCGCACATTCCGCGGGCGTCGTCCGCATGAGCGTGACCTGCGGATTGTGGATGTAGAAATTCCGTCCCGCATGCTTCGCGGGAACCCTGTCCCTCTCACCGAAGTTCACCATGTCCAGGCAGCCGGGCGCGATCACCGCCGGCACCCCGGCCTTGGCGGCGGCATCGAGCCGATCAGGTCCGGCGTTGAGCACGCCGCCGACCAGTTCGTCCGCCCACTCGGTGGTGGTTAGATCGAGGACTCCCGCGACCATTCCGCTCTCGATCAACGCCTCCATCGATCGTCCTCCGGCTCCGGTGGCGGCGAACACAAGCACCTCGTAGCCCGCCTCCTCAAGGATGCGGCGGGCCTCGGTGACACATGCGGTGGTGTTGCCGAACATGCTCGCGACGACGAGCGGTTTCGAGTCCCCCGCTTCCACATCCGCCTCCACCATGCCGCAGATCGCCCCCGCGGCCCGGGAGAAGATCATTTTTGATAGACGGTTCAGACCGGCGACGTCGGCGATGCTCGGCATCATGACGATGTCCTTGGTGCCCAGATAGTGCGCGGTGTTTCCGGTAGCGAGCGTGGAAACGATCAACTTGGGAAATCCGATGGGAAGCGCGCGCATGGCAGCCGAGGCAATGGCCGTACCACCTCCGCCACCTAACGAGATCACTCCCGCGATCCGGCCTTCATCCAGCAGCTTGCCGAGGAGGACGGGAGCCGCCTTGCTCATCGCCACCACACATTCGCCACGATCCTTGCGGGCCACGAGGGCTGCCAGGTCGATCCCGATGGCAGCCGCGACTTCCTCGCGGGAGATATCCGGCGTGACGGATGGAGGAGCACCGGTTCCCACATCGATCAGCACGACCTCGTGTCCCCGCGCACGGATCCGCGAGGCCAGGAACTCATGTTCCGCGCCTTTTGAGTCCAGTGTCCCGATGACCGCGATCGTTGCCATTTTGAAAAGGTTTCAGCGCTTCACACGGATCGACTTGAACTCGCGGGTCAGACTTGTCAGCGACTCCTCCACGCCCATGCGCTCGAGGCTGGAGGCGCCGACGAAGCCGACGCATTCGGTGGCCTGCGATGACGCGGTCCGCGTCCTCCGGCGTGTTGATCGGGCCGCCGTGGCAGAGGATAGAAGATGTCCTTCCGCACGGCGCTTGGCCGGCGTCGATGATGTCCTGGGTGCGCTTGATGGTGTCGTCCCAGCTCACCACGGCGTTGGTGACGCCGATGCAGCCGCCGACGGTGGTGCCGACGTGGGCGATGATCGCGTCCGCGCCCGGCCTCCGCCATCTTCGACGGCTTCCTCCGGCGAGCCGACATAGACGATGGTGAACAGGTCCATTTGCCGGGCGAGCGCGACCATCTCGAATTCCTTCTGCACGCTCATGCCGGTTTCCTCGAGCACGCCGCGGAAGTGGCCGTCGACGATGGTGTGCGTGGGGAAATTGTTCACGCCGCGAGAAGCCCATCTCCTTCACCTTGCCGAGCCAGTGCCACATGCGGCGGCGCGGGTCGGTGGCGTGGACGCCGCAGATCACCGGGATTTCCTCGACCACCGGCAGCACCTCGTATTCGCCGATCTCCATGGCGATGGCGTTGGCGTCGCCGTAGGCCATCATGCCCGCGGTCGAGCCGTGGCCCATCATGCGGAAGCGGCCGGAGTTGTAGATGATGATCAGGTCGGCACCGCCCTTCTCGATGAACTTGGCGCTGATGCCCGTGCCGGCTCCGGCGGCGATGATCGCCTCGACCTTTTGAGAGGGTGTCGTTGAAGCGCGTCGACGACTTCGTTGCGCGTGTAGGGATTTCCTTTTCCGGTCCAGGGATTCGGCATGGACCTTTCCTACGCCACAAAGTGCCGGGGTCTAGCCCGGATTTGCGATCAGGGTCCTCTTCCCAGCCATTCGATTTCCAAATCCCGGGATCGACTTCAACTTCTCCAAGATTTCTTCCGCCGGATGGGCTGGCGTCCGTCAGTTTTCCACAAGCCAAGTTCGGGCTGTTAGCGGATCGACGCCCACGGTTCCTCACCGCTGACATCGACCATGAATGGCCCGGTCTGCGAACCCGGTGAAAGGATGGCAAGGATCACCGCATCCCTGTCGCTGACGTTGAACGAGGCATGGATGACGCCCGCACCCATGTGGGCCACCTCGCCCACCTTGAGGATGCGCTTTTCCGTTTCGACCCATTGCTCGATCTCGCCCTCGAGCACATAGATCGCCTCCTCCAGTTCGGGATGGTGGTGGAATCCATGCCCCTCACCCGCGGGCAGCACCGCGCGGCAGATTTGCAGGTCCTTCGCATTGGTGATTTCCGGACGGCACATCCAGAAATTCGTGCGCCCCTTGAAGTCCTCCTTCATGGCTTCGGCTTCGGTGATGAATGGTGATTTCTCCATAAAATGGCTGGGTTGATGGCAAAGCGAAACGATCCCTTTCCAGAGACAAGAAACGCATCAAGCACCGGAGGAATGCAATACCGATTGATGTCCTTTCGATTTCCGAACCACGCGATCCCTAGATCCGTTAGATAAAAAGCCCTCAGCAGAATTATCTCATGGAACGGCCCTGCGGCTAATCAACCCCGGCGTGTCGAAAGGAAAGTCCCCCTTTGCCCGCCCTGCATCACCCCACAGCCAAAGAAAAAGCCGCCGGGGAGTCCCTTCCCCGACGGCTTAAATCATCGTGCCCACCCACACCCGTGGAATTGGCAGACAACTGTGCTGTTACACCCTTACATGAAAGTGCGATTGCTCGCGGCTTTCACAGGATTAAGACATCCTAGCTATCCGTTCGTTCAAATAATTTAGTAAAAATTTACTAGCGGGTAAAAACTTTCACCTCCGCCCCCGGATCAGCCTCCCGAATCCATTCCACATCCCGGAAAACAAAAAGCCGCCGGGGAGTCCCTTCCCCGGCGGCTTAAATCATCATGCCCACCCACACCCGTGGAATTGGCTGACAACTGTGCTGTTACACCCTTACATGAAAGTGCGATTGCTCGCGGCTTTCATAGGTATAAGACATTCAACCTTTCCGAACGTTCAAAGAATTTGAAAAACTTTTTCGGCTTTTTCAATCGCCACACTTGGCACTTGGAAAAGCCCGCCTGTTTCAAGACATTCCGCCCATGTCGCACAGCCACATCGATGTCCGCTACGTCGCCAATCTCGCCCGTCTGGAGCTCACCGATGAGGAGGTGGCCGTCTTCCAACCGCAGTTGGAAGCCATCCTCGGGCATGCCGAATCACTCTCGAAACTCGACACTTCCGGCATCGAGTCCACCGCCCACGCCACCAACGTCTTCGGCAGGATGCGTGACGACATCCCACACGTGAGCCTCACCCCGGAAGCCATGCTCCGGAATGCGCCCGACCAGGCACAGGGCCAAATCCGTGTCCCCAAGGTCGTCACCGACGCCTGAGGCGTTCTCAAATTTCAACTTTCAAATCCCCTTCCATGACGATCACCACCCTCCGCCGGCAACTCATCGCCGGGGAAACCACGCCCGCCGCCATTCTTGAGAAACTCGCCACGGAGATCTCCGCCCGCGACGGAAGCACCGGCGCCTATCTCTCGCACGATCTGGAATCCGCCATGGCGGAGGCCTCGAAGGCCGACCTTTCCCTGCCGCTCGGCGGCATCCCCATCGCCATCAAGGACAACATCAACGTCCTCGACCAGCCCTGCACCTGCGGTTCGAAATTCCTCGAAAATTTCATTTCTCCCTACGACGCGACGGTCATCCGCAAGCTTCGCGCCGCCGGGGCCATCCCCTTCGGCCGGATGAACCAGGACGAGTTCGCGATGGGCTCCTCCACGGAAAACTCCGCCCTCCAGGTCACCCGCAACCCCCACGACCCGAGCCGGATTCCCGGCGGATCGTCCGGTGGCTCCGCCGCCGCCGTCGCCGACCTGACCGCCATCGCCTCGCTCGGCTCGGATACCGGTGGCTCCATCCGCCAGCCCGCCTCGCATTGCGGAGTCGTCGGCCTGAAACCCACCTACGGTCGCGTTTCCCGCTACGGCCTCGTCGCCTTCGCGTCCTCGCTCGACCAAATCGGCCCGCTCACCCGGTCCGTGGAGGACGCCGCGCTCATTCTCCAAGCCATCGCCGGATTCGATCCTGCGGATTCCACCAGCCTCGATGTCCCGGTTCCCGACTACCTCGCCACCCTCAACGACGGCGTCAAAGGCCTCAAGCTCGGCGTCCCGAAGGAATATTTCGGCGACGGCATCGATCCCGGCGTCCGCAAAAATGTCGAGGCCGCCATCCAGAAACTCGCCGCCCAAGGCGCGGAAATCGTCGAGATTTCCCTGCCCCACACCGAGCACGCGGTGGCCACCTACTACGTCATCGCCCCGGCGGAAGCGTCGTCCAACCTTTCCCGCTTCGACGGCATCCGCTACGGCCACCGCGCCGCGAATCCCGCCGACATCCTCGACCTCTATCAGAAATCCCGCGAGCAGGGATTCGGCCCCGAGGTCAAACGGCGCATCATCCTCGGCACCTATCTGCTTTCATCCGGATACTACGACGCCTTCTACGGCCGCGCCCAGAAAGTCCGCACCCTGATCCGCAGCGATTTCGAAAACGCCTTCCACCAGGTGGATGCCATCCTGTCCCCCGTCGCGCCCGCGCCTGCCAGAAAGATCGGGAGCATGGGAGGAGATCCGCTGCAGGAATATCTATCCGATATTTTCACCATCGCCGCCAACCTCGCCGGCATCCCCGGCATCTCCATCCCCTGCGGCACCACGGATTACGACGGCGGAAAAAATCTCCCCGTCGGCCTCCAGATCCTCGCTCCGCATCTCGGCGAGGCGCGGATGCTGCAGATCGCGAGAGCGGCGGAGATCCAATAAGCTTCACGACACTCACAGTCCCCACTTCCGCGTCACCGGATCGAACTTCATTCGGTCGATGTTCTTCCGCAGATAGTCGATGAGGTCCTCGTGCTTACCGACGATCAATCCGGCGAGCTGTTCCAGTTCCCACTTTTTGCCGGAGGCAGCTTCTTCGGCAAGCCGCCGGAAAGCGGTGGGGTCGCCGAGTTCGGCGGACCAGTGGGCATAGAGCCATCCTTCGCGCTCATAATTTCCGTATTTGCGAATCTTCCAACCGGCCGCGACGAAGGCAGGCCAGTCGAAAGCATGGTTCTGGCGAATTGTGGCCGCGACCGATCCTACTCCCCGGTCCAACCGGATGGCGAGGGCTGCGATGTCAAAAGAGAGCGTGGAGTCGCTTTGTCGGGCGAGAAGATTGAGAGCATCGACGCCGAGCGGAAGGCGGTCTTTGGCGCGCTGCCGTAGAATGGGAAGCGCATCGGCGGACCAACCTTTCTTGATGAAGAGGTCAGCGAGGCGGGGGTCTTGTGCGAGACGCTGGAGGAGAATCGCTTTGTGGCTTTCCGTGGCGTGCTTGAGGAGGAAGGGCTGGATGACTATTTTCCAAGCGTGGTCGGACCACGGGTGATAGGCGAGGATGGGAGTGATCGCTTCGGCGGGTAAGCTCCCGGAGGGAATTTTGGGCAAATCGTAATATTGGGCGCTCAGGCTGTCGATGAGTTGGCGGATTGCGAGTTGGAAGGACTCTCCGGTTGGCGGGGATGGAATGGTTAGAGGCGGTAGAATAGGATCCTCACCACTGCGTGGGTTGTCCAAGGGAATCGGGATGCGAGGGAGGTTGAGGTCCTCGGTGAAAAACAGAAGCTCGATGGGGGCGAGGGTGGCGGGATCGGCGTTGCGGTTTTCAGGCAGGGAGATCGGCGAGGTGAATTCGAACTCATAAATCATGCGCGGCAGGTCGGCTGAAATGCCGTCGAGGGTCCTCGTGGTGATTTGATAGGTCATCGCCGCCCCGTAGGAACCGTCTGGATAGGCGATTACAGGAACCGCATGTTCGAGGCGGGTGAGAAGGGCAGGATCAAGCGAGATCAGGTCGAGCGTGATCCGCGATCTGAGGTCGGAAATGGAGGATTCCAAGGAGAGGATCTGGAAGCCGGGGGGGCGGTCGGGACGCGCTCCGCCAAGGGGAAAGCGGGCGAGAAGCCGGGCTTGGGGGACCTCGCGATCCATGATGCTTTCATACCACATGCCGATGAACTCGGTGGCGTCGGGCAGCTGGAGTTGGATACCTGGGGAGAGCTTTTCGGGGTATTGACCAGTGCCGCCTTTCGAGCCGCTGCGGAAAGGACTGACGGCAACGGCTTGAAAGAGGAACGTAGGGACGAGAATGATGATCATGACCGACCACGCGGCCCTGCGGGCGCGTCCTTCAAGGTGGCGAAGGAGAAGAAATTCGAAGTTTTTGACACAGAAGACGAAGAGAAGCCACGGAATCGCCGCGGCAACGAAGGAAGATTTCAAGGGCCCGGTCCATTGATGGAACGTCGGGTGGAAGAGGTGATGCAGGGTGAAGACGCGGACCAGGACCGGAGGAACAACTACGGCGAGGATGAGAAGGACTTGGGCGAGATGGATGGATTGCGAATTGAAGGGGCGCGTGCGCCAGCCACCGTTGGTCCGGAATCCTGCCTCGGAGAGAAGAATGCGGAAAGTGATCCAAAACAGGCCAAGCGTTTGGAGTGGGGCAAGAGCATTCGCCCACCCGGGATGGGTGAGGTTTGAAATGCAGGAAAGGGCGACCAGCACGAGATAGACAAGGATTTCCCAGCGGAACCGGGACCATAGGGTGGTGAGACTGTGGGTCAGGGCAGACATGAGTCAGGGCGTTTTAGAGTTGGGACGCCAGCAGCGGGCGAGTGAGTCGTAGGCGAAATCGGTGGCGGATTTGTTTTTCAGGAAATCGAGCCACGCTTTTTGATTCGAAGGAACGGGAGTGGGCCGGGTCATTTGCCCGAGTTCGTCCATGGGGAAATAGCGACCGGATCCAAGATCGTGGACGATTTGGAGAAGCTTGGTGAGCGCAACGGGGTTCCCGTGACTAACAGGAGCGCGCAATTCCAGAAGACCTTCCGACAAGGACGAGAATGATCGGCCATTCAGAGAGACTGCCGGAGAAAGTCGCTGGCTGAGACGATCAACGGCTTTGTCGAGCTCGGGGGCAATGCCCGGCAGCGTCCGGATGATGTCATAGATTTGGAAATTCCCGGTCGATTCATAGGCCGAAAGCAAGGCCGGATAGGTCTAGGAGTCCTCCAGCCCGGCAATGGCGGTGACGACCGGGGAAATGTTGCCGCTGTGTTGGAACATGAAGGGCGGGTCTAGGCAGGCGAGCAACGGTTCGCGGGCGTCGATTTGCCATTGGCGGTCGGTTAGCGTGCTTGCAAGTCGGAAGGCCTGCATTGGTCCATCAACGGTGGCGAGCACCTCGGCTTTCAAAGACTCGGGAACTCCGCTTTCGACTGCGGCGGCCGCAGGGTTTCTTTGGGCATGGAGCGCGAGAATCCGGGGAAAACGGGGAGCATACTCCGCGAGATCCCTCTCGACGATTTCCCAAGGAAACACCGTACCTATGGCCCGAAGATAGCGGGCAAACTCTTTCTCGGAACAGGTGGCGGGATCGGGCCGCTGCGGACGATACATTGAAAAATAGGCAGATTTGCTGAGGCCGTAGCGGCGGGCCATTGTCCAATCCGCGGTTTCCTCTCCGGTGATTTCCGAAACAGGAGGGATAGTTAAATTGCGTCGGAATGAGCCTAGGAACTCTGGTTGGAGAACGACAAGACGGGCGCTCTTCATTGCCTCGGGATCCGGGCGAAATCCATTGACGGTGGCAAGTATGAGACGAAGGCGAATGGCTCCACCGGGGAGTGGGGCGGTTTGAGAAAGGATCGGCGAGAGCTTGATGCAGATGCTGTCTTTGGGAAGATAAAGGAAGTAGTCAAAGAGGGCCGTGTCCCCGATAAGGAACTGGGAAGGATATTGCAGGGAAAGCTCCGTGAGCGGCCCCAACCCCTTGCCATCACGAAGCCGTGCGGCGAGTGTGATTTCATCGCGTCCGGTCGCGAATCGGCCCTCGCCAAGCGGGAGATCGGCAAGGGTGAGGTAGCGGAAAGCAAGTCCGGTGAGAGTGACAGTGGCAGGTTGAAATTTCCTGGTGGAAGGTCCGCCCGGGGTGAGATCGATGAGGGCGTCGCGTAGGCTGGGACGATCCACCAAGGGGGCGGGCAGGGCATCGTATATCGCTTCCTGTTTTGCCGTGCTGTATTCATCGTGGAGCACCCTCAGGGCGGGCTCGGGTGGAAGATTTCCCGCGTGCCAGTGGACGAAAGTTCCCGGCCTTTGACCGGTGGTTTCAATGCGTCCTCCGGGTTTATTCACGAACGAAGTCCTGCCAAACTCCGAGCGAAGTTCTGTCATCACCTGAACTCCTTCGGGGGCAAGTTTGGGTTGGATCGAATCCATCACGACGCCGGATTCGATATGGCGAGCCTGGAGTAAGGTTCGAAAAACCGGAAGCTGAGTAAGATAGTAAGAAGCGCAAATTCCCACGGTGGCGGCGGTGATGGACGCGAGCCGTCCCGGGCGGGCTAGCAAGATTCGGGGCAGACATGCGACAAGGAGCAGACTCACCGCCATCCGGGTCCACAGCAACGGACTCGACGAGTTCGCCCATGGATCGAGGAAAACGCCGTAGTCCCTTGCGCCGAAATCCAGCAAGGACAGCAATCCGACGAGACAAGTCAAGGCCGCGCTCCAAGGCCAGAAAGAACCGCAGCAGCGACCGAAAACCGCGGCGATGCCGTGAAGCAGCATCAACGACAGGCCGATACCAGCAGCGGAAATGACCGTGAAAGACAACGAGAAACCGTGGAGGATCAGGATGGCGGCTCCGACAACAAGCTGGGGAAGAACGATGAAGAGCAGGAGCGCGAGGGCTTTCGCCGCGAGGCGCTGTCCCGGACGGATCGGACTAACCGCCTGCCAGCGGAGATCGTGCATGCCGATGGCGGTGGAGAGCAGCAAGGTGGCGGCTCTAACAAGAAAATTGAAGAGTCCGCCATAGTAAGGACTCCGGATTGTTAGTCCCAGAGCCTCAAGATTGCCACTCATGAAATTTTCCGATGACATGGGGACATCGAACGAAGCCGGGTCGTGAAGCAGCCACGGCAGAGTGCACAGGAGGATCACGAACCACACGGCGAGGATCGGAAAACGGAGGCGGTTCCAATCGGTTTTCAGGAGATGAAAGATCATGTCAATTGGCGGTTAGACACCGGCATCGGCACGGCCGCTGCGGACGAGGGTGACGAAGAGTTCGCGAAGGGTGAGGCGGTGGACGTCGGCGGGTGGGCAGCCGGGGAACAATCGGGCAGAGGTTTGCGCGAACGTTTCCGGGTCGTGCGCGGTGTCGGTGAAACGAAGACACGCGGCCGGCGGATTGCGGGGCGATCCAGGTGCCGGGAAAATGCGGCAGCGCGCCGAAATCCGCGGGCAGCAGGATTTCTATCCGGCGGTGACGGGCGAGAAGCGGCTCCGTGTCCTCGTCCAGGACCACGGCTCCATGGTTGAGCAGCACGACATGGTCGGCGAGGCGGTCCACTTCCTCAATGTCGTGGGAGGATAGCACGACTGAGAAGCCTTCGCCGCCGGCAAGTTCCAACAGGCCGGTGATGAACTCATCACGCACCAACGGATCGAGGCCGGAGAACGGTTCGTCTAACACGAGCAGGTCGGGCCGGTAGGCAAGTGCGGCGATGAGAGCGGCTTTCATGCGCTGGCCTCGCGAGAGATGTTTGAGTCTGCGGTCGCCTGGCAGGGCGAATTGTTTGCGCAGCGATCGTTCGAGATCGGAATCCCATTTCGGATAGAGCGGGCGGCACCAGGCGAGGAATTGATCCACCGTCATCCAATCCGGCAGTTCCATGCCCTCGGCGACGTAGCCGATGCGCGCGAGCTGTGCCGGACCCAGCTTGCGGGAATCGACGCCGAGGATTTCCACATGACCGGAGGAAGGCCGCAGCAGGTTCAGCGCGATTTTCAGTGCCGTGGATTTCCCCGCGCCATTCGGACCTAGCAGTGCGGTGATGGATCCGGCGGGCACCCGGAAGGACGCGTGCCTGAGCGCCCACGAGCGCGGAAAACGGCGGGTGACCTGATGAAATTCGAGCAGAGGATTCATGGCTGTGGTGGATTTTCAGAAAGGGTTCGGCGCAGGGCTTCGAGGGTTTCGTCGGCGGAAAGTCCGAGCTGCGAAGCCTGGCGGATGAGATCGAGACAGGCCGGGGTGAGCTGGTCGGCGAGCTGTCCGCGGGAGGAACCGGCGGGTTTCACCACGACCATCCCGGCACCGGGCCGGGTGGCGAGGAAACCGGCGTCGCGCAGTTCGAGCACCGCCTTGTGCGCGGTGGTCGGGGAAATCCTGAGTTCCTGCGCCAGCACCCGTACCGAGGGAAATTTCTCCCCTGCCGCCATTTCGCCCGTCAACACGGCGCGTTGGACGGCTTTCACGAGCTGGTCGGAAACCGGGAGGCCATCGAGGAGTTGGAAACGGAAAGGAAGCATGCTTCAATCTGGATCAGTGCCAGCTGTAACAGCATGATTGATACAGTCATTCTGACATGGCAAGATCAATTTTCGCAATCGCTCCAGAAAAGCAGACCCGCCCGATGGCGGAATGATGCAAGTTTCTGTCGATCCCGTGCAAGACCGCCTGCCTGTGAAAGCGCAAACTCCCGTCGCTGTGTTCCCAGTGATCCCAGCTCTTGAATCAAACCCACCATGACCTCGCTTCCCGCTTATCTAACCGCGCTCTGCTTGATTGGCAGCGTCCCCGCCTTTTCGCAGGAGGCCTCGACGTTTCCTGTAAAGATCATCGTTGACGCTGGAAAGCCACTCGGTCCG
Source organism: uncultured Verrucomicrobiae bacterium (assembly GCA_963810445.1). Taxonomy (GTDB): domain Bacteria; phylum Verrucomicrobiota; class Verrucomicrobiia; order Verrucomicrobiales; family Akkermansiaceae; genus Luteolibacter. The sequence continues at coordinate 27,698 of CAWENZ010000012.1, forward strand.
CTCAAGCCGATCTGGCGGTATTTCGGCGCGGACGAGCCGAACTACGCCTACATGAAGGATGGCAAAAAGCTGTTGGGTGAGCTCGGTGAAATGGCTCCGAAACAGGTCTATTTCCGCGCCCACAACCTGCTCACCAGCGGCGACGGAACGCCGGCGCTGAAGTGGGGCAGCACCAATGCCTACACCGAGGACGCCGCGGGAAATCCTGTCTATGACTGGACCATCATCGACAGGATTTTCGACGCCTATCTCAGCAACGGCGTGCGGCCCTACGTGCAGATCGGTTTCATGCCGCAGGCCCTGTCCACCAAGCCGGAACCCTATCGCCACCACTGGACGCCGGCGGCGAAATACGACGAGATCTATCTGGGTTGGACCTCGCCACCGAAGGACTACAAGAAATGGGGCGAGCTCTGTTACCAATGGACGAAGCATTGTGTGGAGAAATACGGCCGCGAGGAGGTCGAGACCTGGTGGTGGCAACTCTGGAACGAACCTAACATCGGCTACTGGCACGGCACGCAGGAGGAATTTCACAAGCTCTACGACTACTCCGTGGAAGGCGTGCGCCGCGCCCTGCCCACCGCCCGCATCGGGGGACCCGAAACCGCTGGCGGCACCGGCGGCGGATCGCTTCAGAAATTCCTCGAACACTGCGTGAATGGCACCAACGCCGTGACCGGCACGAAGGGCACGCCGATCGACCTGATCTCGTTCCATGCGAAGGGCCAACCGAAATTCGTGGACGGCCACGTCCGCATGGGCATTTCCAGCCAGCTTCGGGACATCGACAGTGCCTTCGCCGCGATCGCGAAATTTCCCACGCTCAAGGACAAGCCCATCGTCATCGGCGAGTCGGATCCGGAAGGCTGCGCCGCCTGCCAGGGGCCGCAGAACGGATACCGGAACGGCACCATGTATTCGAGCTACACGGCGGCCAGCTTTGCCCGCAAGCATGACCTCGCCGCGAAACACGGGGTGAATCTCGAAGGTGCGCTCACCTGGGCCTTCGAGTTTGAGGATCAGCCTTATTTCGCCGGCTTCCGCGTGCTGGCCAGCCATGGCATCGATCACCCGGTGCTGAACACGTTCAGGATGTTCAGCAAGATGAACGGCGAACGGCTAACAGCCACCAGCGACCATGGCATCGCGCTGGATGACATCGTGAAAAACGGCGTGCGCAAGGCACCCGATGTTTCAGCGTTGGCCAGCCTCGATGGCAAGAAGCTTGCGGTGATGGTGTGGCACTATCATGACGACGACATCATCGGCCAGGACGCGGCCGTTTCGCTGAAAATTCCCGCGCTGCCGGTGAAAAGCGGAAAGGCAACTCTCACCCACTACCGCATCGACGAAACCCACAGCAACGCGTTCACGCTTTGGAAATCCATGGGCGAGCCCCAAAAGCCGACAGCGGAGCAATACACCGAACTCGAAGCCGCCGGAAAACTTGCGGAACTCGGAAAACCGACTACCGCCGACATCAAGGATCACGCTGCCGAAGTCGATTTTCCACTTCCCTGTCAGGGCGTTTCGCTGCTGGTGCTGGAGTGGGAATGAGTTTCGCGACAAGTGGATTGCGGAATCCGGACAAATCGGGTAGATTCAGATCATGAAACCCGAGCCCGTCCCGGAGATTGATCCGAAACTGTTGGAGGATCCGCTCTTTAAGGAACTGGTTGCGGAAGGCTTGCGGATCCAGCACCGCTTCGCAGCCGAACCGGTATATGCAAAAACCGGGATGGGATACCTCAAAAGCGAAGGCGTTGAGGAGATGCAACGGATCAAAGAAGCCAGCAAGGGCAGTCGCAAGTAATCCATGGAACCTGTCCAACCTTGGCTTGCGCCCTTCACTTGGGAGATGGTGACCGCGCAGAACGCCATATTGTGCGCTGCGAAAAGTGCACTCCATAAGCCAACTTCAGATGGCCACGATTCCACCAAAACTCTGTGGGAAAGTCGGCATCGCGACTTTATGGATTTACATGAGGCCGTGGATCTTTGCCGCCGCTGTCATCGGATGGCACCTTTCTGCCTCTACAACGGAAACACTTTCAGCTCAATCATTCTACTGGTAGTCAGGAATCTCGCGCTGCCGCCCGAACAGCACCAAATCATCCGCAGCCTCGCCGGGCACATCGTCGCCGGGGTGGCCAGTGACGAGGAAATCGAGGCGTTCCGTGAGTTCTGCGCGGCACTGGGCCACGACAAACCTTAGGTTTTCCCTGCGCTTCCCTGCCTCCTCCTATTCCGCTTGCCCGCCAGCGGTGGGTTGGTTACGGGGATGCCCCGCTGGTCGGCACCCGACCCGCTCAAAACTCCCAACGCGAAAGACCTTCCTCATGCCAATCACCCGCGCCCTCCTCTCCGTTTCCGATAAAACCGGCCTCGCCGCCTTCGCCAAGGAACTCCATGACATGGGCGTGGAACTGCTTTCCACCGGTGGCACGTCGGCCGCCCTCCGCGAGGCGGGCTTGCCGGTCATCGACGTTTCCGAGTTCACCGGCGCGCCGGAACTTTTCGACGGCCGCTTGAAAACCCTCCATCCCAAGGTCCACGGCGGCCTGCTCCACCGCCGCGACGATGCCGAGCACGTCTCGCAGGCCAAGGCGCACGACATCCCGCCCATCGACCTTGTCGTCGTGAATCTCTATCCGTTTGAGGAAACGGTCGCCAAGCCCGATGTCACGCTTGAGGAAGCCATCGAGAAGATCGACATCGGCGGCCCGTCGATGCTCCGCAGCGCGGCGAAAAACCACGCCAGCGTCACCGTCATCGTCGATCCCGCCGACTACGGCCGGGTGATCGAGGAAATGAAGGAAAACAACGGCAACACCACCAAGGGTTTCCGCGAGAAGCTCGCCGTGAAGGTTTTCCTCCGCACCTCGCAGTACGACACCGCCATCACCAACTATCTCGGCCAATGCCGCACCGGCACCGGCTGCAATTTCACCCTCAACCTGCCGCTCGAACAGGAACTCCGTTACGGCGACAACCCGCACCAGAAGTGCTCGCTCTATGGAAATTTCCGCGAGTTCTTCACCCAGGTCCAGGGCAAGGAACTCAGCTACACCAACGTCCTCGACATCGAGGCGGCGGCCGACCTGATCCTCGATTTCGTTAGACCCACGGTGGCGATCCTCAAGCACACCAACCCGTGCGGCGTCGGTCAGGACGACGAGGACCTTCGCGAAGCATGGCAAAAGGCATTTGAAACCGACCGCCAGGCGCCCTTCGGCGGCGTCATCGTCTGCAACCGCCCGCTCACCCTCGAACTGGCCCGCGTGATTTCGGAAATCTTCACCGACGTGATCATCGCCCCCGAGTTCGAGAGCGATGCCCGCGCCTTGCTCCAGAAGAAGAAGAACCTGCGCCTCATGAAGATGAACGACGGTTATCTGGCAGAAAAGAAATCCGCCGTCATCCGCTCCTGCCCCGGTGGCATCATGGTCATGGACCGCGACCACACCGCGCTCGGCCTCGACAATCTCGAAGGCAAGGTCGTCACCAAACGCCCGCCGACCGAGAGCCGAGATGCGCGCCATGCGCTTCGGCTGGCGCATCGTCAAACACGTCAAGTCGAACGCCATCGTTTACTCCAGCGCCGACCGCACGCTCGGCATCGGTGCCGGCCAGATGAGCCGGGTCGATTCATCGCGCATCGCCATTTGGAAAGCCCGCGAAGCTGGCCTCGACCTCAAGGGCAGCATCGTTGCTTCCGACGCCATGTTCCCCTTCGCCGACGGCCTTCAATCCGCCATCGACGCCGGTGCCACCGCCTGCATCCAGCCGGGCGGCTCCGTCCGTGACGAGGAAGTCATCGCCGCCGCAGATGCCGCCGGCATGGCCATGATCTTCACCGGTCACCGCCACTTCAGGCATTGATCGGACTTCCAAAAATCGCCTTGCTGTTAGCTGCATGTGAAGCGGATCGGGTATGCCGACTTGCTGATACCATCGACCCCAAGTAAGGAAGCGATGAACTGGAGCCGGAATTGGTTCCATTGACTTGAAGGAATGGATGCCTTCCGATGTCGCCCTGCGACGAAGAAAGGGCGAATCCTTAAAGGCATTGGAATAAATGACGCGCTTCAATTGAAGGGTCTCATTTTTCCCGAGATTTGATATCAGATCTTCCTGCGGGGCATCAGCATCGCGATCCAACCCACGATCGCGATGGCGAGCACGATCCAGGGTGTGACCCAGCCGAAGCGGGTGTAGAACGTGAGTCCGGTTTCCCTGCGCAGGGTTCCTGACAGCGGTCCCTGGACCATGGCGGCCAACCGCTCGTGGACAAATCCGTTAGCATCGATCAACTGCGAGATCCCCGAGGTCGCGCAGACAAACATCCACCGTCCGTTCTCACAGGCGCGGACGCGGAAAAGCTCGGCATGCTGGTCATGCTGGCGGGCAGTCCAGGTTTCCGCATCCATCATGGGAACCACGAAGCACTCCGCTCCCGCCGCCGTCATCTTGCGGACCACATCCTCGTAGTCGCAGTCGAAGCAGATTGGAGTGCCGACCTTGCCATGGTCCGTTAGAACGGGAAGCGCCGAGGTGCCGGGTGTGCCATCGTCAAAGAAGTGCACCGTATGGACTTTCGTATGCTCACCCCGCACTCCGGTGGGGTCCAAGGTCAGGGCGATGTTGCGCCACTTTTCTCCCCCACCCGGGCGGGACTGGGTGCCAAGGGTCAGGGTGATGTCCCGTTCGCGGCAAAGATTGGACAGCGTCTCCCAATCGCGCGGGTTCTCCCGGATATCGAATGGGACGGCATACTCGGGCCAGGCCACATGCCGCACGGATGCGGACATCTTCCGCGTGCCTTCCACGAAATGGTTCAGCGAATGGTTCTCCAGCTGCAGCCCCGCGACTTCGAGGGATCGCGGATCTTTCGCCGAAGGCTCCGGCAGACGTGGATTCGTTAGAATGGCAGCCACCGGAATCACCGCGAACACCAACGCCGACTTGAATTTCCGAACCATCAGAAGCGCCACTGCCAGCAACACGAACAGGCTCGTTCCATAGACTCCGATCCACGGCAGCAGCGAGTTGGGCCCCATTGCCAAACCCGGCGGTCATCCATGGAAATTTCAGGGGAAACAGCTCCGCGCGGATGAATTCCCAACCGCACCAGTTGATCGCGGTGAACACCGCGAATTTCCAACCGGAAATGCCTCTCATGCTTGCCCTGGCCTGCATTTCCGCGAACAAGGCGGTGAACACCGCGAGCACAAACCACAACATCACGACCACCGCACCGAAAATCTGATACAACCACGAAAGGCTGATCGCATAGGCCGTCAAGCCGTGGAGAAATCCGATGGTCCGCGCGCGCGTTCCGGTTTGTCCGCGCAAGGCCAGCAACAGACCCATCAATCCCGCCACCACCAGCCACCTCCAACCGACCGGCGGATAGGCGGCGGAATAGATCGCCCCCGAAAGGACAGCGAGGCCGCAACGCGCGGGAAACGATTTCAACATTCCTTCTGATGGATCATGTTCTCTCATGATTCAAGGATGGATGCGAATGGGCCAAAACAAGAGATGATGGAGACCACCCATTCCCGTTAGCTCAACCCTCTCACGGGAAGCGGAGAATCTGTCCGTCCGCTTCGAGCTTCTTGCTCAACTCTCCATAGTCCAGATCATGCAGCAGGACCTTCTTGTCGATCGCCATCGCGGCGGCGGTTCCGGCACTCTGGCCGAGAATCATGAAGACCGGTTCCATCCGGACCGAGCCATACGCGACATGCGATGCTGATAGACAGACCGGGACCAGCAGGTTTTCGCATTCCTCCTTCTTTGGAACAATCGATCGATAGGAAACAGGGTAAGGCTTCGGGCACTTCAGGTTGAAGTTGCCATCGTTGCGGACGGTCGTCCTGCCGTCTTCCTCGACCACCGCGCGTTGGCAAAAATGCGAGTCCATCATGTAGGCCGCTAGACCAATGGAGTCCTCCGCCGTTCGTTTCGATTCGCAGTCGGCCTGCGTCACGACGTAGTCAGAGACCATGCGGCGACCTTCGCGCACGTAGAGTTGGTGGGGCCAATTTCCGCTTTCCTTGAATTCTATCGGGTCGAGGCCGAACCGCCGCACCCGGGCCTGCAGCTCCTTGGGAACCTGTGGGTCGTTGGCGAGGAAATACATCAGTCCTTGCTGGTAGCTCACGTGGTCCTGGAAAATCTTCTCGCGAAGCTTGTACAGCTCACGGAATGGCATGGTGGGACCGCGCCTCGGCGGCGGCTGCTCGGAGAACGAGACCGGTTGATAGGTTCCGTCAGGCCAACGGTGGCTGCCACCGATGTAGTCCGAGGAGAAACTGCCCGCGTTGTTCGAGTCGCCATTTCTCATCTGCACCGGGCCATCGGTCATGGGTTTCGTGGTGTAGTTGAGTGTCCATTGGACGCGTGGGTCGGCATTCAGGAAGCGGCCTAGCAGACCGTAGCGGGCGGGATCGTAGCCGTTGGGTTTCGGAAAGGGAACGCGCCCTTCCTTGTCCGAAAGATACATGCGGAAATTGTAGGCCTGCACCCGGTGGTCGCCCTCGCCCGAGACGCCGGGTCTATCGGCAGAGATCTCCGGCAGCAATCCGGACGACGGATCATCCGCCACCACGTAGGGGCTGAGCGGAAGCCGACAGAACTGATAGACATCCTTCGCGGAAACCTGCTGCCATTGGCCGGCCGGCGTTTCCCCGTAGGCAGCCCACCGGCTCCCGGCCGACGTGATACGAGACATTTGCCGCTGCTAGAAGGTCACCTTCGTAGGTGGCATCCACGAACATCGCGGCCTCAATGGTTTCTCCTGTTTCCAGGGTCACGGACACCAGCCTTCCGTCCTTAAGCACCACCGATTCCAAGCGACGGTCGAAAAGAACCGTCACGTTCTTTTCCGCCAACATTTTCCGGAAGAGCGCCTCGGCTTCGGAAGGACGGAAGTCCTTGATCTTCCCGATTCTGTTATAAAACTCCATGGCCATCCCGCCGATGGCGGCGCGATTCCCGATGTCCGTCGCGGTCAGACCACCGGAGGTCATGCCTCCGACATTCCGGTCAAAGGAAAGCAACACCGCCTTCTTGCCCATGCGGGCCGCCTGGAGGGCGGCGGTGACTCCAGCAGGCGTGCCGCCATAGACCGCGACATCATAGGATGCCGTTTTTGCAGCCCCCTTCTCGACTTGTCGATAATAGTGAACCTGGTCCGCACCGGCGGATTCACCGGCTTGGCAAAAATGGCACGCGAGCACCGAACCTATCAATATTCCCGTTGAACGGATCGCTGAAATCATTTTTTCTTTCTTTTGGTTGGTTCATCCACCTCGCCGGAAGGGCTCGCGGACTTCATCATCGCATCGTATCTCGCACGCAATTCCTTGAGCTTCGCGGGCTCGGTGGAGGCAAGGTCCCGCGCTTCTCCGAGATCGTTCGCCAGATTGTACAATTGATCGGCTCCATTGGCCTTGGCGGAAGCACCAACGAGGAGTTTCCAATCCCCCATCCGGATCGCGGCTTGTCCCCGCTTCGTTCCGTTGAGGATGATGGCGTCGTGGGGAGACTTGGCGCCTGCGGTGAGCACCGGCCAGATGTCGAGACCGTCGAGTGGAAGCTTCTGTTCGGGGCTCGCGCCTGTTAGCTTCGCGAGGGTGGGATACCAGTCCACGGAATGAAGCGGCTCGTCGATGGTTTTTCCGGCAGGGACATGCCCGGGCCAGTTGACACAGGCACAAACCCGGATGCCGCCCTCGTAGATGGTTCCCTTTCCGGCGCGCAATGGGCCGTTGTCGGTGACCTTGCCCGGCTCGGGTCCGCCGTTGTCGCTGGAAAAGATGATCAGCGTGTTGTCACGGATTCCCTTTTCATCGAGTGCGGCGAGAACCTGACCGACGGCTTCGTCCATGGCGGACATCATGCCCGCGTAAGTGCGGCGGACGCCCTTGAGATCCTTGTAGGGCTCACAGTAACTTTCGGGTACCTGATGGGGGCCGTGAACCGCGTTGAAAGGAAGATAGAGGAAGAGAGGCTTGTCCGGATTTTTCTCGCGAATGATCCGGCACGCTTCCTTCGCGATGAGATGGGTGGAATAACCTTCGTCCTTGTTAGGCTGGTCGTCGCGGTGCCAGTCAAGGACCCCATCCCGGAGGTGGGTGAAATAGTCGATGGCTCCAAACCAAAGTCCGTATTGATGTTCGAAGCCCCGCTGCGTGGGACGATAGGCGGGCTCGAACTCACCGAGATGCCATTTTCCCGAAATGGCGGTCTCGTAGCCGTTGTCCCTGAGGATTTGCGCCAATGTCTGCTCCTCAAGTTTCAATCCCCAACGGGCATTCGGCCGCACCACGGAATAGACGCCGGTGCTGGAGGGATATCGCCCGGTCATCAGCGTGGAACGGGTGGGCGAACAGACCGGCTGGACGTAGAAGGATTTCAGAATGGTGCCGCCACTCGCGATCTTGTCGAGATTCGGCGTGTTGATTTCCTTACCACCGTTGAATCCCGCGTCCGCATAGCCCATGTCATCCGCGAGAATGTAGAGGATGTTGGGTTTCTCGGCGGCGCGCGTCCAGGTCGGAAACAGGACAAGAAGCGCGGCAAGCAGTCGTGATGGGTTCATACGCGAATCTGTGTAAGCGGTGCGAAACACGGTTCTTTCAGTTGAGCTTGATGGCTGGGTAGCTCCACGTTGACTAAGCTTCCGCATTTTCCACGTATGCCATCATGATTCCACCGCCGGAAACGTGACAATTCCTCCAAAACCATCCTCCCCCGTGAGCGTTGGGAATGGGAAGCAGTTCCAGCACACCGATCCATCATGAAGAAAATCCTCGCCCTGATCCTTTGCGCCCTCTGCGGCCCGACTGTCGCCGCCGACGTGGCTAGCAAGCCGAACATCATTTTCATCCTCGCCGACGATCTTGGCTACGGCGACGTCCATTGCCTGAACCCGGAACGCTGCAAGATCGCGACGCCCCACCTCGACCGGATGGCTTCACAGGGCATGATCCTGACGAACGCCCATTCCACCTCGGCGGTTTGCACGCCGAGCCGCTACAGCATTCTCACCGGCCGCTACAACTGGCGGAGCGAACTTCAGAAAGGCGTGCTGGGCGGCTACAGCAAGCCGCTGATTGCCACCGACCGGCTGACCGTCGCCGGATTGCTCAAGCAAAACGGCTACACCACCGCCTGCCTGGGCAAGTGGCACCTGGGAATGGGCATTTCCCAAAACCCGCGGGAGCTGGCGGTGAGCGATGGGCCGACGACGCGCGGCTTTGATTACTTTTTCGGCATCAGCGCCTCGCTCGACATGCCACCCTACGCGTTCATCGAAAACGACCACCTGACCCAGGCACCCACCGCGACGAAAGCTCCACCGTCCCAGCCGTCGAAGAAATCATCCTTTACCCGCAAAGGTCCGGCCGCGCCGGATTTCGAAGTCGTGGACGTGTTGCCCGCGCTAACAAAAAAGGCCTGCGAGTTCATCGGGAGGAACAAATCCCCGTTTTTCATCTATCTGTCACTGCCCTCGCCACACACGCCGCTGGCTCCCACCAAGGAATGGCAAGGCAAGAGCACTTTGGGCGACTACGGCGACTTTGTGATGCAGACCGACTGGGCCATCGGCCAGGTCTTGGCCCAGTTGGACAAAAGCGGTGTGGCCGACAACACCCTCGTGCTGGTGACCAGCGACAATGGTTGCGCCCCCTACGTGGGGGTGGGCGACAAGCAATTGGAGCAACTGAAAGCGAAAGGTTTCTCTCCATCAGATATAGAAAACCAGAGCTACAGGGAGCTCGAAGCCATGGGGCATTTCTCCAGCCAACTCTTCCGTGGCCACAAGGCGGACATCTGGGAAGGCGGCCATCGGGTTCCCTTCATCGTGCGCTGGCCGGGCAAGATCCGGGCCGGTTCCACCAGCGACCAGTTGGTCAGCCTTGTTGACTTCATGGCGACCAGCGCGGAAATGATCGATGCGGAGATCCCCGCCACGGCCGGCGAGGACAGCGTGAGCCTGCTGCCCGTCCTGCTAGAGAAAACCACCGACCCCGTGCACGACGCCGTGGTGTTTCATTCCATCAACGGCTCCTTCGGCATCCAACAGGGAAATTGGAAACTGGAACTTTGCCCCGGTTCCGGCGGCTGGGGCGACCCAAAGCCCGGCAGCGAGGCAGCCAAGACCCTGCCGCCGGCGCAGTTGTATGACATGGGCAAGGACATCGGCGAACGCACCAACGAATACGCCAGCCACCCCGAAATGGTGGCACAACTCACCAAGCTGCTGGAGAAATACGTCGCCGACGGCCGCAGCACGCCCGGGGCCAAGCAGCGCAACGACGCGCCCGTCAATTTGTGGAAGGAAAAGGAATCCCCACGGAAGGAAAAGGCCAAGGATTGAGCCCCAACCTAACACCATCTATCAAACCAAGTGAAAGCCATCGCTGTGAACCCACCCGACCCTGCAACACCACCCGTCACGGGATTCCGAAAGATCATTACCGGAGGGGTTCCATTGAAACGACTCGCGGTTCTCGTCTTCGCCCTCTGCGGCGCGTCTTTTGCCGCTGAAGCACCTGCTGGCAAGCCTTACGTCTATAAGACCTCCGGTGGTGAGGAACGCAAGATGGAGATCTATTTCCCACCCAACCACGATGCCGCGAAATCGAAGGTGCCCGGCATGATCCTTTTCCACGGCGGCGGTTGGAGCGGCGGGACGCTGGATCAGTTCCGCGTCGCCTGCGCGTACTTCGCCAGCCGCGGGCTCGTCTGCGCCACGGCGGAATATCAGATGCTTGGCAAGGGCGCCTCCAAGCTGCCCAAGGGCGAGTCGAAAAAACGCGTGTGCGTCACCGATGCGAAGAGCGCCATCCGCTGGTTCAAGCAACACGCTGGCGAACTCGGCATCGATCCCAACCGCATCATCACCGGCGGTGGCAGCGCGGGCGGCCACATCAGCGCACTTGCCACCATGAACCCCGGCCTCAACGACCCTGCCGACCCCAAGGACATCGACACCAGCGTTGTCGCCTACCTCTGGTTCAATCCTGCCTTTACCGCGGACGACAAAAGCGATCCCGAGATCGATGTCATGCACCATCTGAAGACCGGACTTCCACCCGCCATCGCCTTTTTTGGAGACAAGGACACTTGGAAAAAAGGTTGGGACGCCGCCCATACCAAGTGGAAATCCCTTGGCGTGAAGAGCATCGATCTCCGGATCGCTCCGGGCCAGTCCCACAGTTTTTTCAACAAGGACCCGTGGCAAACTCTCACCCTCATCGCGGCCGACAAGTTCCTTGTGAAGCATGGCCTCCTCGACGGCGAACCGATGTTGAAGATGCCAACGAGCGGTGAAAAACTAACGCCTGCTCCTTGACTCCTTTCTTCCAACCACCTCATTACGCGTCCAGGCTTGCTACCGCCAGTCACCGCCCCACCAGTTGATCCCAGTAGAAAAACACCACCTTTATGAATCCACTCAAGATTTTCAAATCCCCGCTCTTCCCATTGGCCGCCGTCGTGTTCCTTGCCAGCGCCAGCCATCTCGCTGCCGCCGAGGCACCGCCCAATGTCATCCTGATCCTGTCCGACGACCAGGGCTTCACCGACTACGGGTTCATGGGGCACAAAACCGTGCAGACGCCGAATATCGACCGGATGGCTTCGCAAAGCCTGCTCTACACACGCGGCTATGTGATGCCGGTCTGCTCGCCATCGCTGGCCTGCCTGCTAACAGGCAAATTGCCGCATGAGCACGGCATCACCGGGAATGACCTCGCCAAACCGGCAGCGGCCTTGGCCAAACAGGGAGGTGAAACAAGGCGCTCACCGCTCTCGCACCGCTTGCTCAAGAATCCGGTGATCCTTCCCAAATTGCTTTCGGATGCCGGCTATCTCACTTTTCAAACCGGAAAATTGTGGAATGTCACCGCGCAGGAAGCCGGTTTCACAGACGGAATGACCATGACAGAAGGTCGGCATGGAGGAGACGGACTGGCGATCGGACGCAAGACCATGCAGCCGATCTTTGATTTCATCGAGAAGGCTCAATCAGCGAAAAAGCCGTTCTTCATCTGGCATGCGCCGATGATGCCGCATGACCCGCACAATCCACCTGCGGAAATCCTCGCCCGCTACCAGGGCAAGGGCCTGAGCCCGAAAGCCGAGAAGTATTACGCGATGGTCGAGTGGTTCGACAAGACGTGTGGAGAACTCGACAACTACCTCGGAAAGAACCATCTAGCAGACAACACGGTCATCATTTACATGGCCGACAACGGTTGGGATGCGGAACAGGGAAACCGGGCCAAGCTCTCACCCTACGAAATGGGAATCCGCACCCCGATGTTTGTCCGTTGGCCAGGCAAGGTGAAACCGCTGCGCGACGACGAGACACTCGCCTCGATCATCGATTTCGTCCCCACCGTTCTAACGACCTGTGGATTGAAGGTGCCGTCCGATCTGAGCGGCCTGAATCTGATGGATCGCCCCGCCATGACGGCGCGCAAGTCCGTGTTCGTGGAAGCCTATACCCACGACATCGCAGATCTCGACAAGCCATCGAAGAGCCTCGTTGCCCAAGTCGTCGTCAGCGGATGGTCCAAGCTTCTCATCCCGGGCGCTGTCAGGCCGGACAAGGGCTACACCTCGGGGCCGAAGACGATCGAACTGTTCGATCTCAAGTCCGACCCGCTGGAAAAACATGATCTCGCGGCAGAGCGTCCCGACGAGGTGAAACGACTTCAAGCGATCCAGAACGAACAGTGGAGCTACTAACTCATGAGAAGTTTCATCACGCTCTTCCCTTGTGTTCTTGCGCTCCTCATCCCGCAGCCAACCTCGCTGATCGCGGCCGAAATCAATCCCGCCAAGCCTAACGTTCTGCTGATCATCCTCGAGGACTGGGGTCCCTATCTCCACTGCTACGGCGAGAAGGTCATGTTCACACCAAATCTCGACCAACTGGCATCGGAGGGCACGCTTTACAAAAACTGTTTCAGCAGCGCTCCGGTTTGCTCCGTGGGTCGCTCGACACTCATGGTGGGCCTGAGCCAATACACGACACATACCGAACAACACCGGACACCGGGGAACCAGAAACGGGATTTGCCTTCAGGAGCGAAATCACTTCCCGACATTTTTCGCGAAGCGGGTTATTTCACGGCCCTGGGCTGCGGATATTCGGATAAGGTCGATCTGAATTTCAATTTTGACGCGAAGGTTTCCTATCAGGGCAAGGACTGGGACAAGCGCGAAACCGGGCAACCGTTCTATGCCCACCTGACCTTGATCCAGACCCACCGGGCATGGCCGGGAGACAAGAAGCGGCCCATCGATCCGAACCTTGTCACCTTGCCACAATGGTATCCCGACACGCCCCTGACGCGCAAGGACTGGGCACTCGGCCTGGAGACCGCGCAGACTTCGGATCGCGACATCGGCGACATCGTGGCTCGCCTGAAAAAGGAGGGCCTTTACGACAACACCATCATCATCGTCACTTCCGATCACGGCGTGGCCTTGCCTCGCGGGAAACAGTTTCTCTACGACGAAGGGCTGCACATCCCGCTTATCATCCGCTGGCCAGCGCGCATGAAGGCGGGTGAGGTCTCCGAAGAAATGGTTTCCAACCTCGATATCGTGCCGACCCTTCTCGATCTGGCCGGGTTACCGAAGCACGACTACTTGCAAGGGCGTTCGCTCGCAGATGAAAACCAGAAGGAGCCCGAGTTTGTCTTCGGTGGCCGCGACAAGATGGACGACACGCACGATGCGTCCCGCACCGCCCGCTCGCGCAAGTTCAGGTACATTTCGAACCTCATGCCGGAGCGACCCTACTGCCAGTTCAATGAATACAAGGAACGGAGCTATCCGGGACTGGCGGTGATGAACGTGCTGCACCTGCAGGGCAAGCTTTCCCCTGAGCAGGATGCCTTCATGCAGGACAAGAAACCCGAGGAAGAACTCTATGACATCGGGAAGGACCCGGGAGAGGTTCACAATCTAGCAGGAAACCCTGAATATGCCGACATGCTGAAACACTGTCGCGAGAAGCTCGCGGACTGGGGCAAGAAGGTCGGTGATACCGGAGTGACCGCAGCGTTCCGCACCGGAGGATGGCCCGGCACTTACCCCACCCGGCCGCTCGATGAATGGCTCGGCATCGAGTCCATGTGGGAAAAACACATTCTGCAAGGTGGCCCTAAACCCAAAGTCGAAAGTCCGCCTCAATTCGTCCCGGAAACCAAATATCCGAAGAAGAAAAAGGCGAGGAAATAACAACACGATCTATCCGATTCCCATCCAGATGAAATCCATCCTGATTCTCCTCAGCTCCATCGCACTCCTCGGTCACGCCCTCGCGGAAGCGAAACCCAACATCGTTCTCATCTTCATCGATGACATGGGCTACGCTGACATCGGTCCCTTCGGCAACAAGGTGGTGCGCACGCCCCACCTCGACAAGATGGCGGCGGAGGGCATGAAGTTCACGACCTGTTACGCCACCCCCGTCTGTTCGATGTCCCGCGCCTGCCTGATGACCGGCAGCTACAACACCCGCGTCTCCATTCCCGGCGTCCTGTTTCCTAACAGCAAGGTCGGACTCAACACCGAGGAGATCACGTTGGCGGAGGTCGTGAAACAAAAGGGCTATGCGACCGCCTGCATCGGCAAGTGGCACCTTGGCTGGCAACCGGAATTCCTGCCGACGCGCCAGGGCTTCGATCACTACTTCGGACTTCCCTACAGCAATGACATGGGAACCGGCAACGCGAAGCGGGGCAACCCGCCGCTGCCCTTGATCAACGATGAAACCGTGATCGAGAAGGAACCGGATCAATCCCAGCTCACGCGCCGTTACACCAAGGAGGCCATTCAATTCATCCGCGAGCACAAGTCGGAGCCGTTCTTTGTCTATCTCCCCCACACCATGATTCATTTTCCGTTGGCCGCCTCCGAGGCGTTCCGGGGCAAGAGCAAGAATGGGCTGGTCGGTGATGCCATCGAGGAGATCGACTGGTCGGTCGGGCAGATTCTGGCGACGCTCAAGGAGCTCAACCTCGACGACAACACACTGGTCATCTTCACCTCGGACAACGGTCCGGCGGGGCGTGCGGCACCGCCGTTCCGGGGCAGCAAGGGCAGCAACTGGGAGGGCGGCGTGCGCGAGCCATGCATCATGCGCTGGCCTGGAAAAATTCCCGCCGGGACAACCTGTGACCGGATCATCGGCAATATCGACATGCTCCCGACGTTCGCAAAATTGATAGACGTGACGCCACCGCAGGACCGCGTCATTGACGGACGCGACATCACGCCGCTGATGTTCGATCCGCAGGCCGGTCCGGTGCGGAACACGCATCTCTACTTCACCGCCAACTCCGGGCTCGCCGCCATCCGGCAAGGAGACTGGAAACTTTTCCTCAGCACTCCCGACGACGAGACCAAGGCGGAAAGTGACAAGGAGGATGGCAAGCCCTCCCCGAAACCCGGCAAGGGAAAGAAAGGAAAAGGAGACCAGACAGGACTCTACAATCTAACCGCAGACCCCGGCGAATCCAAGGATGTCTCCGCCGAAAACCCGGACATCGTTACGAAGCTGCGTGCCGAGGCCAAACAACGCGAAGGGGAGATCCAGAAGAACAAGCGCCCGGCCGGTCAGACAAAAGATAGCAAGTGAAACAGTGAGTCATGACAACACTTCGATTCCTCACGCTCTTTGCCTTCACAACTTTGCCTTTCCTCGCGAAAGCAGAGGTGACCATCACCAACTCCCCTGCGGAAGGCATCGGCCCGGAAGCCCGTGTGATGCGGCGTGATCCCAGCGACATCATCCGCGTCGGCGACAACTTCTACGTCTGGTATACCAAGGGAAAAATCGAAAGTGGCTACGATGCCACGATCTGGTATGCGACTTCGCCCGACGGCAAGAAATGGACCGAAAAAGCCGAATCGCTGGCACGTGGAGCGGCAGGAGCATGGGATGAGCAAAGCGTGTTCACCCCTAACATCCTCGTCGCGGCGGGCAAGTATTGGCTCGCTTACACCGCTGTGCCGAAGCCTTACAACGAAGACTCGAAAACAGCCATCGGTTTCGCCAAGGCGGACTCGCCCGATGGTCCATGGGTGAAGCTGGACACCAATCCGCTTCTGCTGCCCAGCGAGGACCAAAACGCCTTCGACAGCTTCCGCGTTGACGACGCCTGCTTCATCATCCGCGACGGAAAGTATTGGCTCTACTACAAGGGAAGGCAGATGGGCAAGACGCCCGCACAGACGAAGATGGGCCTCGCCATCGCCACCAACCCCGAAGGACCTTATGTCAAACACGGCTCTCCGGTCATCGAGGGCGGACACGAGGTCACTGTTTGGCCCTACGGCAAAGGCGTCATGTCGTTGGTTAGAATCGGACCTGCCGGCATCGCAAGGACGATCCGGTATGCTCCCGATGGCCTGGAATTTTCGAAATGGCAGGATCTCGACTCCGTGCCGGTCGCCGCTGGATTGTATCGCCCGGAAGCATTCATCGGAAGCGGCAAGGGAACCCTACCCGCCTGGGGTGTCCACATCGGCGGCAAGAAGGGATTCCTGCCTTTCATCGAACGAATCGACCTGAAAGCGAAAGAAGGCACGAAGCAACCCGAGTAGTACCCGGAAATCCCAGCCTAACAAATTTCTCCATCCTCGTTTCAAACCACCATCCACATGAAAATCCACCGACTCCTCACCCTCCTTTGCCCGTTGGCATTGGCATCCAGCCTGTCCGCCGCGGATCTCAAGCTCGCGGCCTTGTTTTCCGACCACATGGTCCTCCAGCGCGAAAAACCCGTTCCCGTCTGGGGATGGGCGGATCCTGGCGAGAAGATCACCGTCACCTTCGGCGGGCAAAGCAAGGCCGTCTCCGCCGATGCGGACGGAAAATGGCTCACCCGCCTCGACCCCATGCCGGCATCCGCGGAGTCCCGGGAATTGGTGGTCACCTCCTCACAACCCGATCGCAAGATGGGCGTGACCGATGTCCTCGTCGGCGAGGTATGGCTCGGCTCGGGTCAATCCAACATGGCACTCAAGGTCAGCGCGGCCATTGATTTCCCGAAAGAACAGGCTGCGGCGAATCAGCCGCTCATCCGCATGTTCACCGAGGAGTCGGGTGCTTCCCCCACACCGCAGGCAAATGCCAAAGGCACCTGGGCCGTCTGCGCACCGGAAACGGTTGGAAAATTTTCCGCCACCCTGTTTTTCTTCGGTCGGGATCTCCAGCGCGAACTCGGCGTGCCCGTCGGCCTGATCAACTCGTCCGTTGGCGGCACCGCCATCCAGTTGTGGATCGATGCCAAGACCCAAGCCGCCGTTCCCGAGCTCAAGGCGTCGATGGATTTCACCCCGAAAGCCACCGCCAAGCCCGCACCCAGGAAGCAAGCCAAGAAGCCAGTCGCCCCATCTGAAAAACCAACGCCAAAACCAAAGGGCGGTCCGGGTGGCCTCTTCAATGCGAAGATCGCTTCGTTGATCCCCTATGCCATCCGCGGTGCCATCTGGTATCAAGGCGAGGCGAACACCAAGTCCTCCAAACCTGAACTCTATGAATACCAACTCGCCACCTTGGTCACCGACTGGCGCAAGCGCTGGGGCGATGATTTCCCCTTCGCCTGGGTGCAACTGCCGAACTTCACCAACCCGGGCGAAGGCTGGCCACGGGTCCGCGAGGCGATGTTGAAAGCCCTCCGCGTGCCCCACACCGGCATGGCCGTCACCATCGACATCGGCATGCCCGCCAACATCCACCCGACCAACAAGCAGGAAGTCGGCCGACGGCTCTCGCTGTGGGCATTGGGCGATGTCTATCAGAAAAAGGTTGCCTCCACCTGCGGCCCGCTTCCCACCGGTCACGCGGTGAAAGGAAACGAAGTCACGATGAGCTTCCGTCACGCCGACGACGGACTCCGAGCCCGCGAGGGCGATCTAACAGGCTTTGAGATCGCCGCCGCCGACAAGGTGTGGAAACCCGCTCAAGCAAAAGTCGTCGGGGACAAGGTCATCGTCAGCCATCCGGACATCGCCAAGCCCGTCGCCGTGCGCTACGCATGGACCGCCAACCCGACCTGCAACCTCATCAACGGCGCAGGCCTCCCCGCTTCTCCATTCCGCACCGATAACTGGCCGGCAATTGCCCCGCAGCCACCAGCTCCCCGGTGAGAACACGCTGGCATCCCCTCACCATCCCTACCTGCAACCCGGACCTGCCAGCGCCCCATGAAACCGGCCATTCGCTTTTCGATGGGAGTTCTCATCAGCGCCCTCTCCGCCACACTCCATGCTGCGGAATCGAAGCCTAACATTGTCCTCATCCTCATCGATGATTTCGGCTACGAGTGTGTGACCGCCGATGGTGGCGAGAGCTATAAGACTCCCGTGATGGACAGCCTGGCAGCAAACGGGGGTGCGTTTCGAGCAGGTGCATGTGCAGCCGCTCTGCACGCCTACCCGCGCGGCGCTCATGACCGGCATCATCAACAAGCGGAACTACACGCGCTTCGGGCATCTCGATTTCTCACAGAAAACCTTCGGCAACTTTTTCCGCGACGCGGGCTATGCGACCTGCATCACGGGCAAGTGGCAGCTCGGCGGTGACTACGAGGGACCCGGCCATTTCGGGTTCGACGAGTATGCGCTCTGGCAGCTCAACCGCCGCCCCGGCCGCTACAAGAATCCCGGTCTCGAAATCAACGGCAAGCAACTCGACTACTCCAAGAACGAATACGGCCCGGATCTCGTGAACGACTATGCGCTCGACTTCATCCAGCGGAAAAAGGACGCACCGTTTTTCCTCTACTATCCGATGATGCTCACGCACGACCCCTACGACGCCACGCCGGACAGCCCGGACTACGTGGATTCGAAAAAAGCGAATGGCCCAACCGGCGGCAAGAAAGGGCACTTTTCCGACATGGTTGCCTACACGGACAAGCTCATCGGCAAGGTCATCGCGAAGCTCGATGAACTGCACCTGCGCGACAACACGTTGGTGATCGTGCTCGGCGACAACGGCACGGGTCGCGGCACTCCTTCGCGCTACAAGGGGCGTGATGTCATCGGAGGAAAAGGCACCAGCACCCAGTGGGGCACGCACGTTCCCGGCATCGGCAACTGGCCCGGCCACGTCGCGAGCGGCAAGGTCTGCAACGACATGATCGACGCGACGGATTTCCTGCCGACGATCTGCGAGGCAGCAGGAGTCAAGGTGCCCGCCGAGCTGAAAATCGATGGCCGCAGTTTCCTCCCGCAACTGCGCGGCGAGACGGGCAGCCCGCGTGAGGCGCTCTACATCTGGTACAACCAGGGCGGTGGCGCGAAGGCCCATTTCGAATTCGCGCAGGACCAGAATTTCAAACTCCATGCCGACGGAAACTTCTACCACATCGCGAAAGATGACCTCGAGAAATCCCCGATCGCGGATAGCAAACTCAACGACACGGCGAAGGCCGCGAAAGCCAAGCTCGCGGCCCTCTTGAAAAGCCACGAAGGTCCGCGCGAGGAATACTTCGTCAAGCAGGCTTCGAAATTCGGCGGCGAGATCGGAGAGGACGCCAATGCTAACAAAATCACCAAACCGAAAAACAAACGCGCGAAGCCAGCGGCGGATGCCCATGTCGCGCGCTTCAACGAGCGGGATCTCAACCACGACGGCAAACTCGATGCGGCGGAATTCAATGCCACGGCCACCAGGAAGGAAGAAGCAAAGGCCCGCTTCGATCAATTCAACACCGACAAGGATGAGTTCATTTCCCGCGAGGAATTCATGATTGGCGTGAACAAATAGCGCCCGGCATCGCCGGGTCGCCCGAATGAATCCCCGCCCCACACCCATCGCCCGCAACCTGATCCCTATGAACCCGCTCCAAGTGATGAAATCCATGTCACTCGCCATGATGGCAGCAAGCTTCTGTTTCCTCGCAACCGCCGTTCCGGCAGATGCGAAAGTCTTCAACGTCCGCGATTTCGGAGCCTTGGGAGACGACAAGACCGACAACACCGGGGCGTTTTCGAAATGCCTGCATGCGATCATCACGGCAGGTGGCGGCCAGATGCTTCTACCGGACGGTGTCTATCGCGGGCGGATCACCATTCCCCCGGTATCGAAACCCATCCCGAGCTGGATCACGGTGGAAATCGTCGGCGAAAGCGAACCGACACCCGTGTTCGGCACCATTGGAAATTTCCCGCTGCAGGACAAGGGCACCATCGTCAAGTGCGTGGCGGAATCAGGGGCGGCGGTCATCTCTGCCGACAAGTCGCCCGATTCCCTCTACGGCGGATTCTCCGCGGTCCATGTGGTCATCCGCAATCTCGATGTGCGGACCTATGACAATCCCGGTATTGGCGGCATCGACTTGCGCCATGCCCTGCAGTGCAAGCTGGAGAATGTATTCGTCAACACAGGCATCTATTCCGTCCGGGCCTCCCAGCCGACCCACGGTGCCAAGGGCATGGTCACACCCGCTAACAACAATGCAGCCCTAACCATTCTGCGCAATGTGGTGGTGACCGGCTATTCCACCGGCATCGAGGTCAACGAGCACACGGACGGCGACAACATTGTCGTCGGGTGCAATATCCACGGCCTGGATTTCCGGACCGCCAATCATGCCTCCCGCTTTGGCCGGGTCGGCGCTTTCCGCAACACCCACCATGTCACGGTGACGGGCAAACACGGATTCTCGATCCAGCAGTTGGACATCGAGAACGCCGGCCCTAAGCAAACCGATCCCGACAACGCATGGCAGGCAACCACCAGCGACCTCAACGACCCCGACAATCTCGGCGTCGCCGACGTCAACTACTGGGTCGTGGAGGGAAACGTGGGGGCCGTCGATCATTTCACCCGCAACGGTGGTGACAACATCCGCACCCGCCGCATCGGCACGGCACACTAGCAGGCCCCCTGCCGGAGGCTCTAACTTCTCCGCCGTCCAACCTCTTTCCGCGACCCCGAACTCTTTCCCATGGCAAGGAATCGGGGCCTGCACGGTCTGATGTTCCCTCGGCTCACCTCCCTTTGCCGGTGAGTTCGATGTCAAACGGACTTTCGTTCGCGTCGTTGCTGGTGATCTTGAGGACGGCGTTCCGGGTTCCCTTCGACTTGGGCTTGAAGGTGATCTTGAAAGAATCGTTGCCACCCGGAGCCAACGTGGAACCCTTCAGCTTGGTGACGATATAGTCTTTCCTGGCTGACCCTGAAATGGAAAGCTTGAGCTTCGTCAGGTTTGCCTTCCCCACATTCCTGATGGTGTAGGACTTGGACTTGCTTTTCTTGCCGACGGCCACGGTCCCAAAACTGCTCTTGGATTTGCCGTCGGTAAATCCGATGACGTCGATCTCGGGTGTCTTCGGCACAGGCGGCAAGGCCGGCGTGTCCACGCTGATTCCCTGATAGTAGATCGTGTCGTTGCTGCCGGTTCCGAACATGGCTGCCAACTGGCTGGTGGAAAACGCGACGAAACTGCCGTTCTTCGGCAGGAGCGGGCCAAACCGGTAGCTGACATTGCCGCTTCCGTTAGGAGATCTCGTGATCAGGGTGGTGGTGGTCGCTCCGGATGCCGCGAGGTAAACGCTGAAGATGTCGTCCGTCGCGCTGATGCCCGGGGACGGGTCGGTTTCCCCGGTGACGAAATTGGTGGAGGTGGAGGCGAAGGAGACCGTTGATCCATCACCGCTGATGGCGGGGAAGCTGGCGAATGCGCCGTTAGGTGACACGTTGTCGGTGGTGCGACTTACCCACCAGACCTTGGCGCTGGAGATTTCCTTCACGTAGAGGTCGCTGTTGAAGAGGTTGGAAGGGACGGAATCGATCATGTCCGGACCCGCGTAGAGTCCGAGGTTTCCGCCGAAAAACGAGACTCGGTTGCCGCTGGCGTCACAGCGCGGGGTGTAGAAATTTCCATTGATGACCTTGCCGGACGCATTGCGGTTCAGCAGCAGCACGGTTCCGGTGGAGAGTTGGCGGCGATAGACGCACAATAAGCCGGCATCGACCGACGCACGCGCCGGGTGGACATTCGGCGAAGTGGAACTGAAGAAAACGAATTTCCCATCCGCACTGAAATCAAACTCGTTGAAGGGTGCCGAGAAACCAACTCCGGTCGGTAGCGCGGCACCGGTGGAAGACAACGAAAGGATCGCAATGGTGCTCGTCAGGCTGTCATAACTGTAAACCGCCGAGCGACCGGAGTCAGGCAGCTTGGAGGTGTTGGCGATCAGGTCGCGTGCATCGCTGACAAAGGCAAGCACACGGCCGTCGGAGCGCAGGATGGGCTTGTAGGAATGGGCGGCGGCTCCCGTGGTGACCAGTCGCGTGTCGTCGGTTCCGACATTTCTCCAATAGACGTTCCCGTTCGAGGATCGCCACGCGACGATGTTGCCGTTGTCGCTCATCGAGGCCTCGACCACTCCGGCGTGG
The DNA here is from genome assembly GCA_963810445.1 of uncultured Verrucomicrobiae bacterium. Lineage (GTDB taxonomy): Bacteria > Verrucomicrobiota > Verrucomicrobiia > Verrucomicrobiales > Akkermansiaceae > Luteolibacter. The sequence goes on from CAWENZ010000012.1 coordinate 50,154, forward strand.
GTCACCGAGTTGTCGCCGACGAAGGTCAGCGTGTTGTTCGAAATGCGGCGCAGGTAGAGGCCACCCTCGACGATGCCCGGAGTGCTGCCACTGATCGGCGGACCCGTGGTGAAAAGGACGAGGTCGCCATCCGGAGAAAGATCTTCGACGGTCGATTCATGCGCGTGAAGCATGTTCGAGGAGTCTCCGGTGAGTAGCCGGATCTTGGCCCAAATCGGTGAGGAAGTGAGTAAAACCAGCAGGAGAAACCACGGGAGAAGGGTGCGAGGAAGCATGCAGGCGAGAGACTCTCAGAACTCCAAGATCGAGGAAAGGGCAAAAGAGCACCGTTGGGATCAGGGTGTTTCCATTGGGGAGAACGCTTGAACCAAGGATTGCAGAGAAGCCATGGATACAGCTCAAGGAAATTCCTGATGGACGCGACAGACGAACCCATTCGAGAGTCGGAACACCAGCCTGTCTCGGATTTCAAACAGAAGACGGAGAGCCACTTCGAGGATTCGCCTCCCAACTTGAAAAAAAATCCAAGGATTTCACAATTCCCGTGTCATCATGCTGATTGGCAGGTGAATTCACGACTGAAAGCCCATGCCCCAATACCAACTGAACTTATGAAAGAACCAGCCACACTACTCCATGCCCTCTTCGCGGCTTTTCTATTTTCCTGCCCGCTGCACGCCGAGGTTACCGTTGATGCAGGTGCCGCAACCGTGGAGAAGATTGAGGTCACCAGCTCGATGTTAGGGCTCCGCGACACCTTGCGGTTCTATGTTTTTGAAGACGCCAAGGCGGTCCTCCGCATTCAGATCGACAACAAGAACACCGAGTTCCCGGTTTCAGGAAAATTGTATGTGTTTGCGAAAGACGCCACCGCTGAAGGAATCAAGAACTGGATCAACAACCAGCATTCCGACGGACTTTTCCCTGATGTGCCCGAGCCGAAATCGACCCACGAGATCCCGGCGGCCGCTTGCAAGACGACATCCCACGAACGGGTGAAAGATGTCGAGGCAGGCCCATCAGGCAAATTCACCCGCTACGATGTGAAATTTGAAATCAAAGACGTCCCCGCTTTCGGCGATATCAAGATCAAGGACTTCACCGACACCGCCGCGGTTCACGTGAAAATCCAAGGGGCATAGTTGTTCCAAAAGGCCGCGAACTCAAACGATCTTCCACGCGTTCCCCGGGTTGCGGATCAATCCGGTTGCGGTGCGCCCGTTGTTCCCAGCCGTGAATTCAGTTCGAGAGTTTTGCTTGCCTGGAATTTGCTTTGTGCGGGCTCGAGCTACTACCGGCGGCTTTGCTCGCGGATGAGCTTGTTGTAGGCTTCCCGCGCTTCCTCATAGGCTTGGCGGCGCTTTTCACGATCCTCCGCACCGGGAGCCTTGAAGTATTCGTCGCGGGCGAGATTGTAGGCGGCTTTTGCCGCTTCGACGCCGGACTGTTGGGAAGCTTTCTTGACCGCGGCCCACACCGACTCGCCAGCCTCGACCATGGTCTGCTTGCTCACCGTCTGATAGACAATCTCCCGTTTGCTGTCGAAAATCGTGATCATCAGCGCATGGAACTCCTGGCCTGATTCCGACTTGTGGGAGGAACCGTATGAACTCCGGTAGCGGTAAACGTACTTCCGCAGGCTGACGGCAGGAAAGTCGATGGTCACCTTCTGATTGGAAATCTCCTTCAACATGACCGACTCCATATCGACTTCCTTGGGCTCGACCTTTCCACGCGCTCCGAGGTCAACACCGTAATACTGCACCACCACCATGGCATCCTTGAAGCTCTCGCCCTTGACCTGCGTGCCGAGCGTGAGCCGGAGGATGTTGCCGAGCGTGCCCGACTCGGTCCTGGAGCGCCCGTCCGAGTCCTTGCGGGTCTCCATGCCGTCCTCGGTTCCCAGCTCGGCGGTCGTGGTGATTCTTGAAATTTTCCCTCCGAGACGCGTTCCGTAAAGGTCCTGCCGTTTCAATTCCACCCCCGGATCCGGAGCCGGGCCGGGACCGGTGTGGATCCGGCACTCCGAGCCTCCGGAGACCAATGGCACCTCTCCCGGTTTCGTCGGGTCGGCGTCTGTTGGTTTGGGTGAATCAACCGTCGCCGCCTCTTTCACCAGCCGGGCGACGGCAAGCTCCCGAGCGCCATTTGTCACCCTCCCGATTTCCGCGTCGTAGGCTTTGGCTTCCTCGATTTGTCCGGCGATGGTCAGCCGCTTTTTCTCTCCCTCGAGCGTGGCGACGTAGTTGGTGATGAGATCAAGGATGTTCTTGTTCGTCTCCTTCTCAAGGGTACCCGAGGCACCGACGGCGATCGTCTGCAATTTCAGGAGCTTGGGAAGCTTGGAGAGCTTGTCGGATCCTGGGGGAGTCCCCTCTTTGTCGAGGCGGTCCATTTCCTCCTTGCAGGCAATCACTCCGGGGAGTTCGCCAACCTTCTGGTTCTCCGCCCGGAGGCCATCCACCGCCGCCCGATACTTGGAAAGCAGGGCCGCCACGGATGTCGCATGCTGCTTGTCGATATCGGCCAAGCTACGCGTGTAGTAATCCTGCTGAGACTTCAAACGACCCTGGACCGCAGCCTGGTCGTCAGCCGCAAACGCAAGAGTTCCGCATGAACATGCCAATGTGATGATCGCTTTTAGAATGAAATCCATCGTTTGAAATATTTGCGCATCACGCTACCGAGGTCGATTTACCGGGTCAACAATGGAGTTTTCCAGAGCAAAATCGCCTGAAAAAGTCGTGATATTTTGTCAGAAAGTCCGTTGCAGCCGGTCGATCAGATAGGGAATCACGTGATTCGTGCGGTGTGTGTTCACGGATGTTCGAGATAGCCTTTTGCCAGCAAATCCCCAAGCCGGACCACCCCCGCCGTGTCGATGACCAGCTTTTCTCCCTCAGCGGGAAGATCAAAGGCCTTGAGGTGAAAGAACGCGGGGTCGGCGGCTGCCAGGGCGGCCAGATTTGCGGTGACATCGATGGTGTTGAGCCCCTTCTCATCGGCCGGAGCCTGCTGGCTGACGAACCATTTGAGCGAAGGCATCGCAAGCTCCTGGCGGCTTTGCGCGACCGTGGATTGCAACCATCGCGCGGCGTTTTGCCTGTAATGTCCCATGGTCATGTCGTTTTCCCCGACATGATAGAAAATGCCGGCCAGTTCCACCTGATGACCCTTGTCTTGAAGTTCCTTGATCGATTCCCGGATGAAAGCGATGAACCGGGGGTAAATGTTGCGATCCTTCGCCTCCGTTCCCTCGGGAGTCCAGTCGTTCATTTGTGAGCCGCTGTCGGTGAATTTCGCGATCGCGATGTTGCCCTTGATCCCGGCCCGCACTGTTCTGGCAAAACTGAGTTCGGGGCCGAAGGTGTCGTAGAACCCGGCAGGGCCTAACGGCTCCCAACCCACCGAATTCTTGTAGCCACCTCCGATACTGTATTTATAGGCGATCCGACCACTTTCGTTCGCCAGTGCTTCCTGTCCCTTGAGGGCTTTGAGCTCCTGCACAAACGCGCGTTCACCCTCCATGTTGCGATGACCGGCGAGGATGAAGAGCTTGACCGGACTCCCCTTCGCATAAGGCCAGACCTTGAGTGGCCGGGCGACACTTGGTAACCTTCCGATCGTTCGCAAATAGGCATCGGCATAGTTCACGCCGTGCTCCAGTTGTCCCAGGGTTCCGTAGTGATAGTGCAACCCTTCTCCACCGCCGATCTCGACCGCGTCATGGGAGGTCGGGATGTATTCGGCCAGCGGATCCGTCTCGGTGACGGACTTCTGCCCGGCGCGGATGGCATACATGTTGTCGCGGTTGTCCATGCCCCAGACCGTCTTGGTGCAAAGTTCGCCGATGTAGAACTTCAGTTCAGGTGTCTTGAGGTCACGACGCCAGCTTGCTAGAAAATTTTTCAGGTTCGCACCGTAGTTCGGCTTGAACGTCGCGTCGAACATGTCGTTTTCCCCCTGATGCCACATGAAGCCTTCGATCCGATAGGCGATCTTCTTCCGGTCCAGTTCGGCCAATGACGATCGCACCAGATCCAACGCGAGCGGATAGAGCTTGAAGCCGCCGGGATTGTCAGGATTCCAATCGCTTCCCAAGGTCGTTCCGCCCGAGGCACACTTGATGATGGCGATGGGTGCCTTGGTCTCCTCCGAAACCCGTCTTGCGAAGCTGAGTTCCGGACCGACGACATGGTCCACCGGTTGCAGGGCGACCCATCCCTTCGAGGTCATCATATTTTCACGGCCGATACTGTAGGAAAACATGACCTTGTCCTGTGGCTGGTCCAAGCCGGCGAAAGGAGGAAAGCGCTTGATGTCGTCCGCCTTCGAATCGGACCCCACCATGTTGGACTGGCCCGCGAAAATGAAGACACGCAGGGTCTTCGTGTCGGCATCGGATTCCGCGGCCTTCGCGATCCCTGTGAGTTGGGGAGCCGTTGATGCGAGCAAAACGGCGGCGAGGAGGAATTTTTTCATGGTTCCTGAGACTGTCGGGTTCGGGCGATTCTTTCGGGGCTTCAAATTCCCATGACGACCGGACCTGGGAATCGACGGTTCGTGGGATTCCATGAATATTCATTTCCGTCCGGAACGGGTTTCATGTCACACTGCCGCCATACGGGGCTTTTCATCTTTCATCCTGCCGCCGATCCGCTTATCTAAGTCACAACATGAGCATGAACCAACTCGATCAACTGAAGAAGTTCACCACCGTCGTCGCCGATACCGGCGACTTCGAGTCGATGAAAACCTACAAGCCGCAGGACGCGACGACCAACCCGTCGCTCATCCTCCAGGCCGCCGGCAAAGCGGAATACCGCCATCTCGTCGAGAAGGCGGTCACCGAGACTCAAGGCCACCGGAGCGACCGGTCCCGCGCTCACGGAGGCGATCATCGACCGCATCCTGATCCTCTTCGGCCTGGAAATCCTCAAGATCGTTCCCGGCCGCGTTTCGACCGAGGTCGATGCCCGCCTCTCCTTCGACACCGACGCCACCGTCGCCAAGGCCCGACAGCTCATCGCCGTTTACGAAAAGGACGGCATCTCCCGCGAGCGCATCCTCATCAAGATCGCCTCCACCTGGGAAGGCATCAAGGCCGCCGAGGAACTCGAGAAGGAAGGCATCCACTGCAACCTCACCCTCCTCTTCTCCTTCGCCCAGGCCGTCGCCTGCGCCGAGGCCGGCGTCCAGCTCATCTCGCCCTTCGTCGGCCGCATCCTCGACTGGCACAAGAAGAACACCGGCAAGGACTACCAGGGCGACGAGGATCCCGGCGTCATCTCGGTCCGGCCGATTTACAACTACTACAAGAAGTTCGGCTACAAGACCGAGGTCATGGGCGCCTCCTTCCGCAACAAGGGCGAGATCATCGAACTGGCCGGCTGCGATCTGCTCACCATCAGCCCCGGCCTGCTCGGCGAGCTCCAGGCTTGCGACCGACGCCGGTCGAACCCCGCCTCACCGCGGAGGAAGCCGCCGCGAGCCGACCATCGAGAAGGTCTCCCTCGACGAGAAGGCCTTCCGCTTCTGCTCAACGAGGACGCCATGGCCACCGAGAAGACCGCCCAGGGCATCCGCGCGTTCTCCGCCGACATCGTGAAGCTGGAGAAGCTCATCGAAGGCATGATCTAACCACAACCATCGGTTCCCTGTTTTTCGAAAGCCACGGACGCGCGTCGTTCGTGGCTTTTTCTTGAGTAGCGGCCCTGTTTACGGACTTGCCGGAAATCCGGAGGAAGGCTAAGGAATGGATGAATTCAGCCAATCACAACCATGGAATGGAAAGACAAGCGAGCGAGTGCGAATGTGGAGGATGCGCGCGGGGAGCGTTCCGGAGGATTCAGCGGTGGTGGCGGCGGCGGACTCGGCCTGCTGATGACCATCGGCCGGATCTTTGGCATCAAGGGCATCCTGGCGGCACTGGTCCTCGGAGGCGTCCTTTGGAAAATGGGAATTCTTGATCCGTCCATGTTGATTGGCGGAGGTTCCTCAACCGGAGGACCGCCCGCCCAGGTGAGTGCCGAGGATCAGGAACGATATGAATTTGTGAAACGCGTCCTCGCAGGAACCGAGGATGTCTGGACATCGGAGTTCAAACGGGTCGGCAAAACCTACGAGCTTCCGACCATGAAGGTCTATCGAGGCTCGACCAACACGGCCTGCGGTACTGGAAGCGCCGCGATGGGACCGTTCTACTGCCCGGGAGATGAGAAAATCTATATCGACCTGAGCTTCTACGACGAACTCGCACAAACGTTCAACTCGCCGGGGGATTTCGCTCAAGCTTACGTCATCGCCCATGAGATCGGTCACCATGTGCAGAAGCTGCTAGGCACTTCGGACAAGGTCGCGGCCATGCAGGGCCGGCCCGATTACAACGAATACTCCGTCCGTCTTGAGTTGCAGGCCGACTACTATGCTGGCGTCTGGGCGAATCACTCGCAGCAATATTTCAAGCTGGACCGCAGCGACATCGAGGAAGCCATGCGCGCGGCCAACGCCATCGGCGACGACATGATCCAGAAGAAAATGCAGGGCCGCGTGACACCCAAGGCATTCACCCACGGCACCGCCGCCCAACGGATGCGCTGGTTCAGCATGGGCCTGCAGAGCGGAAGAATCGAGGATGGCGACACCTTCTCGATGAGCTACCGGGAGCTTTGAGCCAACCTCCCCGGGCCAGGGCTGCTAGATTCACGGGGAGAATGTGTCTCATGATCGGGATGGAGCCATGCAGGATGTCCGGCGATCCTTCCGCACGTCGGAATTCACGCGGTTCCAACGGCGGATCGCACCACGAAAGCCCCCTGCGCTGGTATCCGGCCCGAAACAGGATACCTCCTCAGCCGTTCGGAGGGGGATTGTCGCCCCATCGGATGTCGCGCCGGATGCCAACGACATGAAAATGTGACTCGTCATCAAGGATCTTACCATTCCTGCCGACCACCGTGCCTTCGGACTCGAGCTTCTGGCGCTGGAGCAGGGCGAGCTCCGGATTCATGTTCCGGCTGATACGGGCATCGGCGGAGACCACCCGTTGCCACGGCAGCCGGGCAGACTCCTCTTCCGTTAGACCGCTCATGACATTGGCCACTTGCCGTGCCGTGACATTCATGTGAATGGCGATCGAGCCGTAGGTGGTAAATTTCCCGGGTGGTATCATTCCCACCAGGCGGGTGACTTCCGCGCGAATGCGGGCAGAGGCAACGGATGGGGACTTGGACATGAAGGGTTCCTCAGTTCAGCTTTTTCTCCCAGAACATCGCCTTGCCGAGGACGGGGTCGAGTTCATAACCAGAGTAGCCGACGGAACGGTAAGCGGCCTTGGCGATCTCATTGCCTTCCAACACTTCCAGCGTAAGCTTGCAGCAGCCGAGACTTCGGGCGAGATCCTCGGCGGCATTCAGCAATAGTTTGGACAATCCCAGACCACGAAAGTCACAACTGACGATGACGTCATGAATGTTCAACAAGGGCCGACACTGGAAGGTGGAGAATCCCTCGAATGCCACGATCAGGCCTGCCGGAAGGCTTCCACTCCATGCGATGAGCACGTGACCGTGGGGACGCCTGGCAATTTCCTTGGCAAGATTTTCTCGCGTATGGTCACCGAGGGATTCTCCTCCGCCCTCGTGAGAGCTCGCATATTCATCCAACAGGCTTACCAACGCGTCGGCATGGGCACGATTACCAAGGTCGCCGGGAGTGATCACGAAACGTTCGGGCATGCAAAATACTAACATCCATTCCGATTTCGAAAAGGAAGAAACCAGCGGCGGGACTTACAATCAGGATCCTCAGGAACAGGTTTTCAGCCCGGCATTTCACATCACCTTTTCACACCGCTCTTACTCACCTGAGGATTTTTCGAGTTTCATGCGCAGCGCTCTCAGGTCCGCGTCGATTCGTTCAAGAATCGCCACGACCTGTGGGTCCGTGTGATCCGTCTCGGGGGTGAGTGCGAGTTCCTGCATCGTGGAGACGATGATGCCGATGAAGAGGTTGAGGATCGTGAAGGTGGCGATCATGATGAACGGCACGAAGAAGGCCCATGCCCAAGGATGGATCTCCATGACGGGTCGGACGATGCCCATCGACCAGCTTTCCAGCGTCATGATCTGGAACAGCGAGTAAAGGCTTCGGCCCAACGTGCCGAACCATTCGTCGTGAGAGGCACCGAACAATCGCGTGGCCAGGACTCCTGCCGTATAGAAGAAGATCGCCATCACCGCCATGACGCCCGACAAGCCGGGAATGGAATGGATGAACGCCGCGACCACCTTGCGCAGACCGGGCACCACCGTGAGCAGGCGCAAGACACGCAAGACCCTCAGCGAGCGAAGGACCGCCCATGCGCCCGCTCCGGGCAGGATGGCGATACCGACCACGAGGAAATCGAATACGTTCCAGCCGCTGCGCCAGAAATGGCTCCGGTAACAGAATAGCTTCACCGCAAGCTCGGCGAGAAAGACGCAAAGGCATAACTTGTCGATAACGATCAGCCACCGGCCTGCGGAAGCCATGATCGCGGCATCGGTTTCGAGGCCAAGGATGATCGCGTTGGCGAGGATGACAGCAATCACCCACCGTTGCACGGCGGCGGATTCCACCCATCGGGCCATGCGGAGGCGGCCAGCAGAGACCCCGGGTTTGTGGAGGAGCTGCAAGAGGTCGGTCTCACTCATGGAAAATCTGGCTGGAGCCGATCATTTGGTTAGGGTATGGATCACGTGAAAAAGGGAGGTGTCGTATGACTCATGTCGAGAGGGGTCAAAGCCCCGCCCGGTGCCGGACTTTGCAGCGCCGGGTTGGAAGCAAGTTTCCAGCCGGTTTCAAGAGTGGAGTTGTGGCGGTGATAGACGCCGGGGAGAGGCGGTGATGTGATTCTTCACATGCCGCTTGGCGCGCTTGGCACGGCGATGCCCGATCTTTCCGGCGATCATCCCGAAGGCCTTGAGCAGGGCAGCACGAAGCGTGTGGTCGCTGGACTTCACGATCACATCCGGGCCCGGAGTCACGAGATGGAAGGACGCGCTGAATGGCGGACTGTCGGTGAGACTGCGCTCAAGGCGGACACGGGCCTCGTCGATCTGGAGGTCAGGCTCCAGGGCCTTGAGTTCATTGTCGATCATCTCGACGATGGACTTGGACGGAGCGTGGTTGCGGTGGGATAGGGTCAGTTTCATGGTTGCATTGGATTGACGGCGAAACCATGCCCCCTGTGAAATGATTTGAATAATACGAAAACTCACACTTATTCTTCCATTCAATGGAACTGTTACCGGAAACTGAATTTCTCAATTACCACCATCTCCGCTACTTCTGGACCGTCGCCACCGAGGGCAGCCTGAGGCGTGCATCGGAGAAACTGAGGGTCTCGCAGCCGTCGATGTGCACGCAGATCAAACAACTGGAGGCGAGCTTGGGCGAGGCGCTTTTCCGACCCAGCGGGCGCTCGCTCAAGCTGACCGAATTCGGCCAACTGATCCACGGCTACGCGGAGGAGATCTTCGCTCTCGGCGGCGAGATCCTGCGCGCGACGAAGCAAGCTCCGGGCGTGCGGGGCCTGCGCCTGCATGTCGGCATTGTGGACTCGTTTCCGAAGTTGATGAGTTACGATATCCTGCGTCCGGTGTTCGAACACCAGCCACCCGTGCAGCTCACCTGCCACGAAGGAAAGCTGGCGGACCTCGTCTCCCAGCTCAACACCCACCGCATCGACGTGGTGCTGTCCGACGAGCCGGCCTCGCCCGGGTTCGCAGGCAAGGTTTTCAACCATCTGCTAGAGACGTCGGAGATCGCCTTTTGCGCCATGCCCGGACTCGCGAAAAGACTCAAGGGCCGCTTTCCGCGGAATCTCGATGGTGCGCCGATGTTGCTGCCGACCCAGAATTGCAGTCTGAGACGGGACCTGGAAAACTGGTTTCGCAGCACGGGTATCGAGCCGGTGGTGGTTGCGGATTTCGAAGACGGGGCGCTGGCAAAGATCGCGGCCACCGGTGGGATCGGAATCATCGCGATTCCGGCCGCGGTGCTTTCGGAAGCGGTGGAACGATACGGCTTCGTGTCGGTCGGACGGACGAAAGAAGTGGAAACGCGGTTTTACGCGATCACCGCAGAAAGACGATTCACCCACCCGGCGATCATGGCGATCACCGAGCGGGTGAGAAAGAGGAGGAGCAAGCCGGGTTCCAAGGACGTCAAAGAATAGCTGATCCGGCGGAATTCCGTTTCGTCATCCTCGAAGCCACGTTGTTAGCCACCCACCGGATCACCGTGTGCCCTTGACGCTCATTTCCAAAGTGAAGACCGAATCGGACGCGGTGATGAAAAGGGTCTTCATCTCCTTGCCGCCGAAGGTGATGTTGGCGGTCCATGGCTTTACCAATGGGGATCTCGCCGAGTTTGTTACCATCCTTGTCAAAGACGGTGACCCCCTTTCCGGTTAGATAGAGATTCCCCTCGCTGTCACGGGTCATCCCGTCGGATCCCATCTCGCAGAATAGCTTCCGGCGGGTCAAGGTGTGGTCGGGCGCGATCTCATACTGATAGGTTTTCCTTGCCCCGATGTCGGCTACAAAGAGCAGCTTGCCGTCGGGCGAACCGATGATGCCATTGGGTTGGACAAGAGTGTCTTCGGCGATGACCGGCACCTTGGCTCCCTTGGGCAGATAGAAGACACGTTGCCTTTCCTGCTCCGGTTGTTCACGACCTTGCCAATAGTCACGTTTGTAAAAGGGATCGGTGAAATACATCCCTCCGGAAGGATCAATCCACACATCGTTGGGTCCGTTGAAGAGCTTGTTTCCAAAGTGGTCGAGTAGGACCGTGTGCTTCCCGGTTTCGACATCGATCTGCCAGAGCTCACCCTTTTCGTCGGCACAGGCGATCAGGTTCCCATCATGGTCGAAGGCAAGACCGTTGGATCGTCCGGCAGGTTTGAGGAAGTCGGTGACCTTTCCTGTCGTCGCGTCCCATTTGAGGATCCGGTCGTTGGGCTGATCGGTGAAATAGACGTTTCCCTCCGGATCGGAGGCAGGACCTTCGGTGAATTTGAAGCCGTCCGCCACGAGCTTGGGTATCGCGCCAGGAGCGATCGGTATTTGTGCCTGGGCCAAGGACACGACAAGCAACGGGAAGAGGATGATTTTCATGGGGAAGGATTTCTACTCCCGATGCTACCCTCTCCTTGGGCCACGCCAAGGATTCTTCGGACTTGCCGAACTGGCGGTGACCAACGCTTCACGATTTACCGTGTGGCATCAGGCTTGGTTTGTGCTTAGTTGCCCGCCGATGAAATTACATGCCGCCGCGTTTGCGCTGCTCCTCGCGCCCTTTGCCCAAGCGGTGAGTTTCCGGCTTGCGGCGTTCAACGTCGGCGCGCACCTGGTCATCCCGAGTGGCGGCGGAGCGGCGTATTTCGACTATGGCATCGGTGCAGCGGGACAGGAAGACCATGACAAGGTTCGTGAGGTGCTCGCCCGCATCAACGCGGACGTGGTCGCGCTTCAGGAAATCCACACGACGGATATCAATGCGAACGATCTCGCCACCCTGGCGACAAACCTTGGCTATGCCTACAACTATGCGGCTCCGAACTTGAACACCTTCGACACGAGCTTACGCGTGGTGTTCCTCTCGAGGTTCCCGTTCATCACGACCGGCTCCATCGACGCGCCTCCGGGATTCAAGGAACTCACACGGCAACATCCCGTGGTGAAGGTCGATGTTCCGGGAACCACCAAGGACCCCACGATCCTCGGGGTGCATTTGAAATCCGGCACTGGCTCCGATGATCGTTTCCGACGGGCGGTGGAAATGAAACGCGTTGCCGGTTACCTGGCAACACAGGGCATCACGTCCGAGGACAACTTCATCATCCTCGGGGATTTCAACCCGTCATCGGTCAACAAGACCTTCATCGCGCTGCCATCGGGGCTGCCCGGATCCTTTTCGTTAGGAACGGATTTGAATTTTCCTACTGTCCCGATCACTTACTCCACCAATCCGGCCGCCTATTTCACCAACCCCATTCCAACCCGGCTCGATCCGCGTCAGGTGAACAATTCCGCCAGCACCTTCAACACCTCGGTCACGACCGGCCCCACCTACGACTTCATCCTCGTCTCGCCCGCCATCGCCGGCCGTCCGCACCCGCAGGAAATCTACAACTCCAGCCTCGATACCTCCAATGGCATCGGTCTACCGAAAGCTGGCAATCCACTTGCGGCAGGCACGAGCTATATCGCTTCCGATCATTACGCAGTCTTCGCCGATCTGGAAATGGATCAGGACTATCCAAACCTCACCCTATCTCTATCAGCTCCCAGTGCTTTTGAAAACGCGCCACCAGGCACGGTCACGTTCAGCGTCTCCCTTCCGGCAATAAGCGCATCGGCCACGTCGGTATCCATCTACATCCGACGACCCTTACACGGTACCCGCCGTCGCGAGCACGGTCATTCCGGCAGGTTCGCTCACGGCCACGATTCCCATCACGACGGCTAAAAATATTATCGCGGACGACAGTCGACCTGTCGTTTTCACGGCGACCGCCTCCGGATATGATCCTGTGAACGCGGTGTTGCAGGTGATCGACGCGGATGGCACCTATCGATTCACGGCGGTCGGTCAAATGATCACGGAAAGTTTCGATGACTTCGAAGGCAGTCACGATCCCGCACCATGGTTCACCACCGGAGCGGAATGGTTGAGCATGGAGACCGGGGAGAACACCACCCGCGGCTTTCGCGCCTACGGAACAGGCAACGACGGTTCGCTCGGTTTCAGCGGAGATTCAGCGCCGGCTCCGCGACCGCCAGTTTCCAAAACGACTCCCCGAAATGCTAACAGCCCTTCAGGTTGACTTCACCGCCGAACAATGGCGCGCGGTATCGGGTGGCAGCACGGATACACTTGATGCGAGTTGGTCGTGGATGGCATGTCTGCAATCGATTCCCTCGCTTGATTTCACCGCCGAAACCCATTTGCCCACCGGACCGATCGCCGGCGGGACAACCACCGTTAGATCCGCAATCTTCAGCGGGCTTTCCATCGCTCCCGGTTCCTCGTTCGGACTGCGATTCACCTTCACACCGGGTCCGGGTGCCGGCCCGATCTCGGACGATGCGTTCATCAATGAGTTCCACTATGACAACGCCGGTGGTGACATCAACGAGGTTGTCGAGATCGTTACCGGACCCGCGTTCTCCGAGCCCCTGTCTGCCGTCAAGCTGATCTTCTACAACGGATCCGACGGCACAACCTACGGTGCAACCACGCTGCACGACCTGTCCACGTTCGTGGTAGGCGACGTGACCAGCTCCGGCCACCGGATCTACTTCAAGAACTTCACCACTACTTCCGGGGCCATCCAGAATGGCAATCCCGACGGCTTTGCTCTAACGGTGCGTGGAGTGGTAAGACAGTTCATCTCCTATGGCGGTTCATTCACCGCCACCAACGGTGTCGCGAAGGGACTCATCTCGGTGGACATCGGCGTGAAACAATCGGCAGAGGTCGCCGGCCAGGCGTCGCTCGGCTACTCCGGCAGCGGGAGCTCGCCATCGAATTTCGGTTGGATGAAATTTCTCGGTAGTCCCTACACCTTCGGTCATCCCAATACCGGACAGACATTTTTCAACCCGCTCCAGCCGCAAGGCCTCGCCATCGACAATATCAGCGTCACATTCCTGTCTGACAACGACCTCGACGGCATCCCGGATCTCCTCGATCCGGATGACGACAACGATGGGCAGACGGACATCGCGGAGGGCCTTTTCGGCACCGATCCATTGGACGGCAGCTCGCTCTATCAGCCAATCATCACGCAACTCTCTTCCACGAGCGGAACGCTCACCTTCGACACCATGACCGGTCGCCAATATGTGGTGGAAAGCAGCACGAACCTGGTGGACTGGACTCCCGTATGGACGACGGGCGGAACAGGCGCGACACTTGAATATCCATTTTCCATCAGTCCATCCGCCCCGAAGGTGTTCTATCATGTGATGGTGACCGGCGATTGAGTCCGGCGGCCGCCTCAGAACGGAAAAGCCCCGGCTCGCGCGGTGCGGGCCGGGGCTTCCGAATGGATGTTAGATGGGATCAGGCGGTGGCCGCGTCCTCGTCATCGTCGAAGGATTCCTTCGGCACGACGATGGGCTCCGGCTCCTCCACGGTGAACTCGAACTCCGCCTCGCGGTGGTGGTGGAATCCGGTGCCGGCCGGGATGAGGTGACCCATGATGACGTTTTCCTTGAACCCGCGCAGGTAGTCGACCTTGCCGAGCGTCGCCGCTTCGGTGAGCACACGCGTGGTGTCCTGGAAGGACGCGGCGGAGATGAAGCGAGTCGGTTTCGAGCGAGGCCTTGGTGATGCCGAGCAGCACCGGCTCAGCCTTCGGCGGGCTTGCCGCCCTGGTCGACGATGCTCGTCGTTGATGCGCTTGAAGTCGAGCGGTCGACCTGGTCGCCCCAGAGGAACGTCGGTGTCGCCCGGATCGGTGATCTTCACCTTGCGCAGCATCTGACGGATGATGATCTCGATGTGCTTGTCGTTGATTTCCACGCCCTGGAGGCGGTAGACTTCCTGCACCTCGTTGACCAGGTGCTCCTGGAGCTCCTGCGGCGCCGCAGGCTTCGAGAGATCTTCGTGCGGCGACACGGGACCTTCGGTGATCTGGTCGCCTCGCTTCACGATGTCGCCTTCGGTGACGATGATGTGCTTGCCCATCGGGACCAGGTGTTCTTCCTCCTCGCCGGATTCGGCGTCGGTGACGATGACCTTCTTCTTGCCGCGGACGTTGCCGCCGAAGGAGACGACGCCGTCGATCTTGGCGATGTCGCAGGCATCCTTGGGCTTGCGGGCTTCGAAAAGCTCGGCCACCCGCGGAAGACCACCGGTGATGTCCTTGGTGCTGGCCACCTTACGCGGCGTCTTGGCGAGCTGCGTTCCAGCGGTGATGACCTGACCTTCCTTGACGGAAAGGTGGGCGCCGACCGGGATGGAGTAGCTCGCGAGCACTTCCTTGGTCTTCGCGATCGACGATGACGACCTGCGGGTGAAGGTCTTCCTTGTGCTCGATGACGACCATTCCCTTCTCGCCGGTTTCCTTGTCCGTCTCGTTGGTCACGGTGATGCCGGAGATCATGTCGCGGAACTCGACCTTACCGGCTTTCTCGGTGAGGATCGGCACGTTGTAAGGATCCCAGGTGACGATG
This sequence comes from uncultured Verrucomicrobiae bacterium, assembly GCA_963810445.1. Taxonomy (GTDB): domain Bacteria; phylum Verrucomicrobiota; class Verrucomicrobiia; order Verrucomicrobiales; family Akkermansiaceae; genus Luteolibacter. Next base: position 65,384 of record CAWENZ010000012.1, read on the forward strand.
GTGTCGCCCTTCTTGACGTCCTCGCCGTCCTTCACGGAGATGACCGATCCGATGACGATCTTGTGGCCTCAAGTTCGAGACCTTCCTTGTCGCGGATGGAGATGAACCGTTCTTGTTGAGGACGACCCAGTTGCCGTCGACCGCTTGCACGGTGCGCAGGTCCTTGTAAACGAGGCGACCGCTGTTCTTGACCTTGATGATCGGCTGCTTGAAGCGTCGCGGCGGCCACACCACCGACGTGGAAGGTCCGCATGGTGAGCTGGGTGCCGGGCTCGCCGATGGACTGGGCGGCGATGATGCCGACCGCTTCACCGATCTTGACCGGCGAGTCCGGTCGCGAGGTTGAGGCCGTAGCAGTTCGCACAGCAACCACGCTCGGCTTCGCAGGTGAGGACGGAGCGGATCTTCAGCTTGCTCGACACCGATGTTCTCGATGCGCCTTGGCCTGGACCTCGTTGATGACGTCGTCGACCTCGACGATGACATTCGCCGGTGACGGGATCCTTGATCTGTCTCGCAGGAGACACGACCGTAGATCCGGGTCGCGAGCGAGGCGACTTCTTCATCACCTTCGTAGATGGCGGCGACCGAGATGCCGTTGGCGGTGCCGCAATCCTGCTCGAAGACGATGACGTCCTGCGCCACGTCGACGAGCTTGCGGGTCATGTAACCGGAGTCGGCGGTCTTGAGCGCGGTGTCGGAGAGACCCTTGCGGGCACCGTGGGTGGAGATGAAGTATTCGAGCACCGAGAGACCTTCGCGGAAGTTCGAGATGATCGGACGTTCGATGATTTCGCCGGAGGGCTTGGCCATCAGGCCGCGCATGCCGCCGAGCTGCTTGATCTGCGGTTTGTTACCCCGGGCACCGGAGTCGACCATCATGAAGAGCGGGTTGAGCCTTCTTCTTGCCCTCGTTGAACTCGAGCTTGCGGAAGAGCGCGTTGGCAATGTGTGTCGGTGGCCTGGGTCCAGATGTCGATGACCTTCTTGTAGCGCTCGCCGTCGGTGATGATACCGTTGCGATACTGCTTGGTGACCTTCTCGACTTCCTCGTAGGCCTTGGCGATGACCTCGGTCTTCTCCTCGGGGATGACCATGTCGACGATACCGATGGAGGTACCGGAGCGGGTCGCCTCGCGGAAACCGAGCGTCCTTGAGCTGGTCGAGAGCCTCGACGGTCTTCGGCTTGCCGGCGACCTGATAGCAGCGCCAGATGATGTCACCGATCTGCTTCTTGCCGACGTTGTTGTTGATGAAACCAACGCCTTCCGGCCAGATTTCATTGAACCGGACGCGGCCCGGAGTGGTCTCGATGATCTTGCCCTCGCGCAGCGCCTGCTGAAGCGGGTGAGTTCCTTGCGGTCCTTGTCGGTGAGTTCCTCACCGGTAACCGAAGACCGTCTTCTTGCCGAAGTCCGGGTTACGGACGCGGATCCACTGGTGATACTCGACTTTCTCGGAAGCCAGGGCGAACTCGACTTCCGAAGCGCTTTCGAACAGCGGCATGTGCTCCTCTTTCTCGCGATCCTTCTGGGTGCGGCTGCCGGCCCAGGTGAGGTAGTAGGCGCCGAGAATGATGTCCTGCGACGGCGTCGTGATCGGCTTGCCGCTGGCGGGCGAGAAGATGTTGTTCGTCGCCAGCATGAGCAGGCGCGCCTCCATCTGGGCTTCGACCGACAGCGGCACGTGCACGGCCATCTGGTCACCGTCGAAGTCCGCGTTGTAGGCGGTACAAACGAGCGGGTGAACGCGGATGGCCTCACCTTCGATGAGCACCGGCTCGAAGGCCTGGATCGAAAGACGGTGCAGCGTCGGCGCGCGGTTGAGCAGCACCGGGTGACCCTTGGTGACTTCCTCGAGGATGTCCCAGACTTCCGGGGTCTTGCGCTCGATCATCTTCTTGGCGCGAGCGCACGGTGTGCACAGTAGCCGAGTTCCTTGAGGCGGCGGATGATGAACGGCTCGAAGAGGACGAGCGCCATCTTCTTGGGCAGACCGCACTGGTGGAGCTTGAGCTCCGGACCGATGACGATGACGGAACGGCCGGAGTAATCGACGCGCTTGCCGAGCAGGTTCTGACGGAAACGGCCGCCCTTGCCCTTGAGCATGTCGCAGAGGGACTTGAGCGGACGGTTGCCGGCACCGGTGACGGCGCGGCCGTGACGACCGTTGTCGAAGAGCGCGTCGACCGCTTCCTGCAGCATGCGCTTTTCGTTGCGGATGATGACTTCCGGCGTCTTGAGCTGGAGCAGGTTCTTGCAGACGGTTGTTGCGGTTGATGACGCGGCGATAGAGATCGTTCAGGTCGGAGGTCGCGAAACGGCCGCCTTCGAGCGGAACCAGCGGACGCAGGTCCGGCGGGATGACGGGCAGCACGTCGAGGATCATCCACTCGGGACGCGACTTGCGAGCTGAGGAAGCCCTGAGCGAGCTTGAGACGCTTCGCGAGCTTCTTGCGGATCTGCTTGGAGCGCGTGGTTCGCATGTGCCTCCTCAAGCTTCGACGATCGAGCTCGGCCAGGTCGATCTGGCGAAGCAGTTCCGTGATCGGCCTCGGCACCCATGCTGGCGCGGAAGGATCCGTCGCCGTAGCTGTCTTCGGCCTCGCGGAATTCGATTTCGGTGAGGAGCTGGCCGTGCTTCGAGCGGCGGTGTTGCCCGGATCGATGACGATGTAGTCCTCGTAGTAGATGACGCGCTCGAGCTGGCGGGCGGTCATGTCGAGCATGAGGCCGATGCGGCGACGGCATGCACTTGTAGAACCAGATGTGGCGACACCGGCACGGCGAGTTCGATGTGGCCCATGCGCTCGCGACGGACGCGGGCCAGGGTCACTTCGACGCCGCAGCGGTCGCAGACGACGCCCTTGTGCTTGATGCGCTTGTATTTGCCGCAGGCGCACTCCCAGTCGCGGGTGGGACCGAAGATCCGCTCGCAGAAGAGACCGCCCTTCTCGGGCTTGAAGGTCCGGTAGTTGATGGTTTCCGGGTTCTTCACCTCGCCCTTGGACCAGGAACGGATGATTTCCGGGGAGGCGACGGTGATGGAGACCTGGTCAAAGGCCTCCGGGCTGCTCGTCCACGCCGAATAGTTCGCGAAGGTTGTTATCGACACTCATGATTAGGTATTGGGTCAGGGTTGGGGTTCGCGTTTGAGATTACAGGGTGAGGTCATCCAAGGAGTAGTCGTCCAGACCGCCGGTCATGCCGGAGCCATGGGTCGAGCCGCTTGCGACCCGGACGGACGTCGAGGCCGAGGGACTGCATTTCCTTGATCAGGACGTTGAACGATTCCGGCGTGCCGGCTTCGAGCGTGTTGTCGCCCTTGACGATCGCCTCGTAGATCCGGGTGCGGCCCTGCACGTCGTCGGACTTGACGGTGAGGAGTTCCTGCAGGGTGTAGGCGGCGCCGTAGGCTTCGAGCGCCCACACTTCCATTTCGCCGAAACGCTGGCCGCCGTACTGCGCCTTGCCACCCAGCGGCTGCTGGGTGACGAGCGAGTAGGGACCGACCGCGCGGGCGTGGATCTTGTCGGCAACCAAGTGACCGAGCTTCAGCATGTAGATGTAGCCGACCACGACCGGTTGGTGGAATGCCTCGCCGGTGCGACCGTCATAGAGGGTCGATTTACCACCGGTGGTGCCGTCCTTGCCGTCACCGATCCAGGTATAACCGCGGGTTTCCTTCTCGCCAGGCTTGCGCTCGCGAAGCTCACCATTGTCACCGACCATTTTCACACCATCGACCTTCTTGGCCTTGGACATGTAATCCCAGATGATCGGTCTCCGGGATGCCGTCGAAGACCGGGGTGGCGACCTTGAAGCCGAGCGCCTTGGCGGCCACACCGAGGTGGGTTTCAAGCACCTGTCCGACGTTCATCCGCGATGGCACGCCGAGCGGGTTGAGGCAGATATCGACCGGCGTTCCGTCGTCGAGGAACGGCATGTCTTCCTCGGGCACGATCGTGGCGACCACGCCCTTGTTTCCGTGACGACCGGCCATCTTGTCACCGACCGAAAGCTTGCGCTTGGTGGCGATGAAGACCTTCACCTGCTTGATGACGCCGGGATCGACCTCGTCGCCGGTCTCGATGCGGTCGAGCTTGCGCTCACGCTCGCGTGTCGAGTTCCTGCGAACTTCTGTTCGAAGGAACCGATGATTTCGAGGATCTTGTTGCGGATCGGGCGACGGATCGATCTCGATGTGGTCGTGAACCGCCGCCAGCTTGCGCAGGAGCGTCTTGGTGATCTTGCGGTTGGCCGGGATGATGATTTCACCGGTCTGCGCGTTGACCACGTCGAGCGGGATCTTTTCACCGAGCAGGATGTCGGAAAGCGTCTCGGTGAGCTGCTCCGTCAGCTTGTCCGCCTTCTTCTTGTGCTCTTCGTTGATCTTCTTGAGCTGCTTCTTGAGCTCGGCTGGATCGACCTTTTCCGCACGCTTCTTGGCGAATCCGGCTTGGAAACGCGGACGTCCATGACGATGCCGGCGCAGCCGGACGGCACGCGCAGCGAGGTGTCCTTCACGTCAGCGGCCTTCTCACCGAAGATGGCGCGCAGGAGGCGCTCTTCCGGAGCGAGTTCGGTTTCGGACTTCGGCGTGATCTTGCCGACGAGGATGTCGCCGGGCTTCACTTCCGCGCCGATGCGGATGACGCCGTCGTGGTCGAGGTTCTTCAGGGCTTCTTCACCGACGTTCGGAATGTCACGGGTGATTTCCTCAGGTCCGAGCTTGGTGTCGCGGGCGGCGACTTCGAATTCCTCGATGTGGATCGAGGTGTAGACGTCCTCCTTGACCACGCGCTCGGAGATGACGATGGCATCCTCGAAGTTGTAGCCGTTCCAAGGCATGAACGCGACGAGCACGTTGCGGCCGAGGGCGAGTTCGCCATCTTCGGTGTTCGGTCCGTCGGCGAGGACCTGGCCCTTCTTGATCTTCTGTCCCTTGGCAACGATCGGCTTCTGGTTGATGCAGGTGCCGGCATTGGAGCGCATGAACTTGCGCAGCGGATAGGCCATAGATGCCCTTGTCGATGTTCGTCTTCACGGACTCGGCGTCGCTGAGGAACTTCTCCTCGGAAACGGGAAGCGTGCCGTCCGTGGTGACGATGATTTCGGCGGTGGCGGCGGCAACGATGCCGTCCGCTTCGGCGACGACCACGGCGCGCGAATCGCGGGCCGCCTTGCCTTCGAGACCGGTGCCGACGAGCGGCGCCTCGGAAACGAGGAGCGGCACGCCCTGGCGCTGCATGTTCGAACCCATGAGCGCGCGGTTGGCGTCGTCGTGCTCGAGGAACGGAATCAGACCGGCGGCCACCGAAACGAGCTGCTTCGGCGAGACGTCCATGTAGTTCACCTTCGTCGGGCGTCGACTTCGATGAACTCGCCGCGCTTACACGGGCGGTGATGCGTCTCGGTTGTGGAAATTGCCCTTCTTGTCGATCGGGTTGTTCGCCTGGGCGATGAGGAAGTTTTCCTCCTGGTCGGCGGTGAGATATTCGATCTCGTTGGTGACCTTGCCGTTCACGACCCGGCGATAGGGCGTTTCGATGAAGCCGAACTCATTGATCCGGGCATAGGTGCACATCGAGTTGATGAGACCGATGTTCGGACCTTCCGGGGTCTCGATCGGGCAGATCCGGCCGTAGTGCGACGGATGCACGTCACGCACTTCGAAGCCGGCACGGTCGCGATTCAGACCACCAGGCCCAAGCGCGGAGAGACGACGCTTGTGCGTCAACTCGGCGAGCGGATTGGTCTGGTCCATGAACTGGCAGAGCTGGCGAACGGCCGAAGAAGTCGCGCACGACGGCGGACAGCGCCTTCGGGTTGATCAGCTTCTGCGGCGTCATGCCTTCGATGTTCACGTCGAAGAGGGTCATGCGCTCCTTGACCAGACGCTCGGTGCGGGCAAGGCCGACGCGGCACTGGTTGGCGAGCAGTTCACCGACCGCACGCACGCGGCGGCTGCCGAGGTGGTCGATGTCGTCGAGGACACCTTCGCCCTTCTTCAGGCTTGAGGAGGTACTTGACGGCAGCGAGGAAATCCTCGGGCACCATGATCCGCTCGATCGGAGTCGACCTCGATGCCGAGCTTCTGGTTGATCTTGTAACGGCCGACGCGGGTGAGGTCGTATTTCTTCGGATCGAAGAAGAGACGCTTGAGAAGCGCGCGGGCGTTGGCAGCGGTCGGCGGATCGCCGGGGCGCAGGTTCCGGTAGATGTCCTTGAGCGCGGCTTCCTCATCCTTGGCCGGATCCTTGCGGAGCGACTTGAGGAGGATTTCGTCCTCGCGTGCCGTCGATGACCTCGACCGTCTTGTGGCCGAGGGCGATGAGCTGGCGCACGACGCCGATGGTGAGCGGCTCGTAGGCCTTGCGCCACGATGAGCTCGCCGTCGAGGATGTCCTCGAAGAGCACCTTGTGACCGAGTTCGCTCTTCGTCCATCTTCTCGCTGAGCTTGAGGTTCTCGATGTTGTAGAACTGGCTGACGATGTCCTCGTCGGTCGGATAACCGAGGGCGCGCAGGAAGGTCGTCGCGAGGAACTTGCGGCGGCGGCGGCGGCGGTCGAGATAGACGTAGAGCAGGTCGTTGGTGTCGAACTGCACTTCCAGCCACGAACCGCGGTCAGGAATGATGCGGAAGCGAGTGAAGCAGCTTGCCGTTCAGGTGCTGCGAGGTTTCGAAGCAGATCCCGGGCGAGCGGTGGAGCTGGGAGACGATGACACGCTCGGCACCGTTGATGACGAAGGTGCCGCGGCGGGTCATCAGCGGAAGCTCGCCCATGTAGACGCGCTCCTTCTTGGTGCCGGTCTCGTCCTTCAGCTTGAAGGTCACGTAGAGCGCCGCGCTGAAGGTTTCGCTGTTACGCAGCGAGTCAAGCGAGGTGATCTTGGGATCCTCGATGTCGTAGGCAACGAAGTCGAGTTCGATCGTCTCGTCGTAGCTCTTGATCGGGAAAACCTCGCGGAAAACCGCTTGGAGTCCGGCATCAGCGCGCTCGCTGGGGAGCACTTCCTTCTGAAGGAATTCATCGTATGAGCGACTCTGAACCTCAATGAGGTTAGGTGGCTCGATGACTTCTTCGAATTTCCCGAAATAGAGACGTTCAGCCATGGCGTTTAGTGGTATTCTATCTTACAAATTGAGCCCGAGCCGGTAACCGGTCTCAGGCAGGGTGGATCAAGCGATAATGAGTTTTGTCGAAATCGGCGCGAAAATCTGGTTTGAGATGTTGATGTTAGATCCTCGCGCCGGTGCCGACAGAAATTCCCGGAGCGGATACTTCCGCCCCGGGAATGATCTGAAAGGTGTTACTTGAGTTCGATTTTGGCACCTGCCTCTTCGAGCTTCTTCTTGGCAGCTTCGCCGGCTTCCTTGGCGACGCCTTCAAGAACCTTCGCAGGTGCACTCTCGACGAGCTTCTTCGCGTCGGCAAGTCCAAGTCCGGGAGCAACCTCACGGACCGCCTTGATGACGGCGATCTTGTTCGCGCCAGCTTCCATGATGACGACGTCAAATTCCGTCTTCTCTTCGACTGCTTCGGCAGGACCAGCGGCAGGACCGGCGGCCACAGTAGCGGCAGCGGCGGACACGCCCCAGGTTTCTTCGAGCTTTTTAACGAGATCGACAGCTTCCAGGACGGTGAGCTTGCCGAGTTCTTCTACCAGTGTTTCAATATTAGCCATTTTTGTATTCTCCTTGTGCGGTATCGTCGCCCCCGGAGCCTCCGGGGATTTCAGGGCGACAGCCGTCGCTCCGACGAGGAACCATTGTGGGTTCAGGTGATCACGGGAGCCGCGATCACCGTCAGTTCAGATTGTTGGTTATTCGGCAGCGGGTGCTTCGGCTTCCGCGGCTGCTGCAGGAGCCTCTTCGGCGACTGCAACTGGGGCGGCTTCTTCTGCGGCTGCTGCCGGTGTTTCTTCTTCGGAAGAGCTTTCGCTGTCCGGGTTGAATTTGTTCTGCACCACGCGGGCGATGCGGGTGGCAGGCTCGAGGATCAATCCCAGGAGCTGGGAAAGAACCGCTTCGCGGGACGGGATGTCGGCGATGGCCTTGAGCTTGTCGGCGTCGAGAATCGCGTTGCCGAGGATGCCCACCTTCATTTCAGGCTTCTTGAATTCCTTTTCGAAATTCTTGATGGCCTTGGCGGCGGCGAACACCTCGCTGGTCGCCCATGACGTAGGCCATTTGACCGATGAGGTCAGCACCGATGTCCGGCAGTCCGGCTTCGGCGAGAGCCTTGCGCATGTAGCTGTTCTTGGCGACGGTGCAGGAAGCACCACCGGCATCGAGGCGATTGCGGAGCTCCGTGAATTGCTGCACGGTGAGGCCGGTGTAATCGATGACGATCAGGTATGGAGACGCGTTGACGCGATCCAGCAGGCCGTTGATGATGATTTTCTTATCGGGATTCATATGCGTTGGCGTGCGTTGGATTAAGCGGATGCCTTGGTGTAGGTGGCGGCTTCCAGCGGGATGCCGGGGAGCATCGAGGCGGCGAGAGTCACGGCCTGGATGTAGTTGCCCTTGGCGGATGCCGGCTTGGCGCGAACGACGCTATCGACAAAGGCGCGGGCGTTTTCCTCAAGCTGGACAGGTTCAAAGGATGCCTTGCCGATGGAGGCGGAGACGTTGCCATTCTTGTCGAGCTTGAAGTCGATGCGGCCTGCCTTGACTTCCTTGACAGCCTTGGCGGTGTCGTCGGTGACGGTGCCGGTCTTCGGGTTCGGCATCAGACCGCGAGGTCCGAGGACCCGGGCGATTTTCCGAACTTCGGTCATGGCGTCGGGAGTGGCGATCGCGGAGTCGAAATCCGTGAAACCTTCCTGGACGCGCTTGATGAGATCCTCATATCCGACGTGCTCGGCTCCGGCGGCGATCGGCGGCCTCGGCAGCGGCACCTTGGGCGAAGACGACGACGCGGACGTTCCGTCCGGTGCCGTGTGGAAGGGAAACGGAACCACGAACCATCTGATCGCTCTTCCGGGGATCCACGCCGAGGTGGAACGAAAGGGTCACGGTCGGGGTGAACTTCGGCGCCGGGAATTCCTTCACGGTGCTGATTGCGTCAGTGAGCGAGTAGCTCTTGCCAGCTTGGACAAGGGCGACTGCCTTTTTGTAGCGTTTGCTGCGGTGTTTGGCCATTTTCGTTTTGGTTTGCAGTTCGGGCGGAAATCGCGGGATGCGCTTCCCTCCTGCGGGTGCCGAACCATCTCAGGGAGACGGTCGGCAAAAATTATCAGTAACCCTCGATCTCGAGGCCCATTTGGCGGGCGGTGCCGGCGAGGATGCGGCAGGCGGCTTCGGGATCCTTGGTGTTGAGGTCGGGCATCTTGATTTTCACGACCTCCATGAGCTGGGCCTTGGTGATCTTGCCGACCTTGATCTTGTTCGCCTCCTTCGAGCCGGAAGCAAGTCCGGCAGCCTTCTTCAGAAGATTGCCGGCGGGGGGCTTCTTGGTGATGAAGGAGAAGGACTTGTCCTTGTAAACGGAGATCACGACGGGAAGCACGTCACCGGCCGCGGCTTGGGTGGCGGCGTTGAATTCCTTACAGAACGCCATGATGTTGACACCTGCCTGACCGAGGGCTGGACCGACGGGAGGTGATGGGTTGGCAGCTCCGGCCTTGATCTGGAGCTTGATGATTTTGACGACTTCCTTGGCCATAATAAATGCGGTTAAACTTGCGGGAGAGGGGTGGTTGTATATTCAGCGATGCAGGTCCAGACAATTATGCTCTTTCGACCTGCCAGTATTCGAGTTCGACCGGCGTGCTGCGGCCGAAGATGGTGACGGAGACGCGCAGCTTGCCGCGCTCGGGGTCGATTTCCTCGACAATGCCGTTCTGGCTCTGGAAAGGACCATCGGCCACCTTCACGGTATCGCCGACTTCGAAACTGATCGCGGGACGAACGCTTTCCTCACGTTCCTTGATTTGCGAGAGCATCGCCTCGACCTCGCGCGGACGCATCGGAGCGGGGCGGTCCTTGGTCCCGGCAAATCCGATGACGCCTTCCATCTCCTTGATGAAAAACCAGGTCTTCTCGACGAGCTGGTTATCCTCGGTGGCGAGGTTCATGTTGACGATGATGTAGCCGGGGAAGAATTTCTTCTTCGTCTCGGTCTTCTTCCCGCGGCGGATTTCGGAGACCATTTCAGTCGGCACGAGCACCTCGCGGATGTATTCGGTCATTCCCTCGGCCTCGGCGGTACGGGCGATGCGATCGCGCACTTTCCCCTCCTGTCCGGAAAGGACTTGCACTACGTACCACTGGTCGCGGAATGGTTTGGTATCTGACATGACGGGTCGGTCGGAGATTGAATGAAACGGAACGGCTAAGGAATCAGCCTCCGAATTTGGTGAAAAGGAAATCGGTCAGTTCATGGGCGAAACCGACGATGATGACGTCCAGGAAATCCCAGAGCTGCACAAAGCCCGCGAGCAGGATCATGGCGATGAGCACCACGATCGTGGAATCGACAAGCTCCTTGTATTTCTTGATCCCCTTGATTTTCGGGTCTGACTCCCAAGGCCAGCTCGCCTTGCGGAGCTCGCCCCTTACCTCGCCCAGGAAACTGGAAATTTTTGAAAACATGATGTCGCTTGTCGCTGATACAGGATTGGAAAATGGCACGGAAGGTGGGACTCGAACCCACAACCAACGGTTTTGGAGACCGCTACTCTACCAATTGAGCTACTTCCGTTTTGAGGCGAATCTGAGGGCACCCCGTTTCGACCGGGGTGCCCCTGATTCTGACTTCCAAGCTTCCGCCGTGAACAGGGAAATTCAAAGCCTTTTGTCTAAAGCTTACTTGATGATCTCACCAACGCGACCGGCACCAACGGTCCGGCCACCTTCGCGGATGGCGAAGCGCATGGTCTTCTCCATGGCGATCGGGGTGATCAGCTCGACTTCGAGGTTGACGTTGTCGCCGGGCATCACCATTTCGACGCCTTCAGGAAGCTTGATGCTGCCGGTCACGTCGGTGGTGCGGAAGTAGAACTGCGGACGATAGTTCGAGAAGAACGGGGTGTGACGGCCACCTTCGTCCTTGGAAAGGACGTAGATCTCGGCCTTGAACTTCGTGTGCGGCTTGACCGAGCCGGGCTTGGCGATGACCTGGCCACGCTCGACGTCGTCCTTCTTGAGACCACGGAGGAGGAGACCGACGTTGTCACCGGCACGACCTTCGTCGAGCAGCTTGCGGAACATTTCGATGTCGGTGACGGTGGTCTTCTGCGGTGTCGCGGATACCGACGATTTCGACTTCTTCCATCTTCTTGACGATGCCGCGCTCGACACGACCGGTGCAGACGGTTCCGCGACCTTCGATCGAGAACACGTCTTCGATCGGCATGAGGAAGGTCTTGTCGATCGGACGCTCAGGCTCGGGGATGTAGGAATCCACGGCATCCATGAGCTTCATGATGTTTTCCATTTGAGCAGCGATCGCCTTCGAGGGCGAGCTTGGCGCGAACCCTTGACGATCGGGATGTCGTCACCTGGGAATTCGTAGGAGGAAAGCAGGTCGCGGACTTCCATTTCGACGAGTTCGAGAAGCTCGGCATCGTCGACCAGGTCAACCTTGTTCATGAAAACCACGAGAGCGGGAACACCGACCTGACGGGCAAGCAGGATGTGCTCGCGGGTCTGTGGCATCGGGCCGTCCGCAGCGGAAACGACGAGGATGCCGCCGTCCATCTGGGCAGCACCGGTGATCATGTTCTTCACGTAGTCGGCGTGACCGGGGCAATCGACGTGTGCATAGTGGCGCTTGGCGGTCTCATACTCAACGTGTGCGGTGTTGATCGTGATGCCGCGCTCACGTTCTTCGGGAGCAGCGTCGATGTCCGCGTAGCTCTTCTTTTGGCAAAGGCCCTTGTCAGCAAGCGTGTTCGTGATCGCTGCGGTGAGAGTGGTTTTGCCGTGGTCAACGTGACCGATGGTTCCGATGTTAACGTGCGGCTTGTTGCGCTGGAATGCTTCTTTAGCCATGGTGGTTGTTGTTCTGCTTGAGACGATTGAGATTTTTCACTTTGCCCTGGAGCTCGCGGGGGGAATTGAACCCCCGACCTCATCCTTACCAAGGATGCGCTCTACCCCTGAGCTACGCGAGCAATCTGACTTGTAGTGCTCCACCTTCAACCCGACAAAAACACCGCGACCTGTCACGTTACACGAGACTGGGCGCGGCACCCCTGACTTGCTGTGGGGAAGAGCGGGCGGACAGTAACAAAGCCGACCACCCTGTCAAAAAAAATCTCGATGAAAAGAAAATTTATCCAAATCCATTGATTTTGTGGGCCTCACGGCGATGAATCACCGCGATCCGGCACCATGAGCGACAGCCTGCGGATGGCCTGACAAGCACCGCTATCCACATCCACGTCCACAATCACGCCGCAAAGCCTAACAGCCCCCTTGGCGACCGGGAAACGGGTGGGCATCCCGGATTTGAACCGCCACACGACCGATTCGATGCTCCGGCCGAGAATGGATTCATCCGGCCCGCACATGCCGGCATCGGTCAAATACCCTGTGCCACCGGGGAAAATCGACTCGTCCGCAGTCTGGACGTGCGTGTGGGTCCCGACAACCAGTGACACTTTTCCATCGAGCATCCGTCCCATCGCGATCTTCTCGCTGGTGGTCTCCGCATGGTAATCCAGCACGATGACCCTCACTCCCTCGCCTCTCAGGCGCTCGACCTCCTCCTCAACGATCAGATAGGGATTTTCCAGCGGCGGCTGGATGAACGAACGCCCTTGCGCCTGGATCACCGCCACCTTCCCCTTCGCCGTTTCGAGAACGACACTGCCATTTCCCGGCGTGCCGTCCGGGTAGTTGATCGGTCGCAGCAACCGTGGCTCCGTCGGGAAATAATCGACGATTTCCTGCTGGTCCCACACATGATCACCGGTCGTCACGACCGCCGCTCCCGCACGCAGCAGGTCGATGGAGATCTTTGGCGTGATCCCACGGCCACCTGCGGAATTCTCCCCGTTGACGATGATAAAATCCAGTGCTTCGGACTGTTTGAGGAGCGGCAGTTGTTCGATCACCGCCTTGCGGCCCGGCTCACCGACCACGTCCCCGAGAAATAAAATGCGAATCGCTGGCATATCATGGATGGTGCGGATGAATTCCGCCCCTGCGGAAAACTCCACATTCCCACGCTTCCCGACAATCCAATTTCCTGAATGAGCTTACCCAGCCGGCATTCCTTCCTGTTTTTCACAACCATCGCCGCGGTTTCAGTGGTCATCGGGTTCATCGCGATCAAGGTTTCGCAGCCCCCCACCATCCCGCCAGCCAAGCCGAGAACGCCTCCCCCCCCTACCCTTTCCGCTCTAGCCGATCCGCCTAACTGGCCGGCGCTTGAAGCCTATCAGCAAACGATCTCCCGTGAGGAATTCGAGCGACTCCTCACCACCGTATTCACGACCAGCGACTCGTGGCGGAAATTCATCGAAATCGACGACTCGGAAGTCCGCATCCAGACCAACGATTCCGCCCAAGGCGAAATCTACCACCTCCGATTCGCAACCAAGGACGGAGAAAAATCCGCACCCCGTCATTGGAGGACCGCAGCGGAGCTCCCTCCAACCGTTCCCGAAAAGCCGCTCGCAGGACTCAGGATCGCCATCGACCCCGGACACATCGGCGGCGAGTGGGCGAAGATGGAGGAACGCTGGTTGGTCGTCGGCACCGGCACTCCCGTCTGCGAGGGCGACATGACCCTGTTGGTCGCCCAACTCCTCAAACCGAAACTCGAAGCCCTCGGCGCGACGGTTTCCCTCATCCGTGAAAAGCCCGAACCCGTCACCCCCATCCGCCCGGCTTCACTCGAAGGACTTGCCAAGGAAATTTCTCCCTCGAACGCCTCGGCAGATCAAATCCGCCGCGCCGCCGAGCGCCTCTTCTACCGCACTGCCGAGATTCGCGCCCGCGCAGAACTCGTGAACCACACTCTCAAGCCCGACCTCGTTCTCTGCCTCCATTTCAATGCCGAACCCTGGGGGAATCCAAATCAACCCACCCTGATCGACCGAACCCATAACCACCTGATCCTCAACGGTGGTTACACCAACGACGAGGTCGCGCTTGCCGACCAACGCTTCGCCCTTTTGGAAAAAATTCTCCAGCACACCCACGCCGAGGAAGTCCTTGTCGGAACTACCGTCGCCGAGGCCTTCACAAAAATCACCGGCCTGCCCCCGTACCTTTACCCACCCGAAGCCCACAATGCCCGCTCCGTTGACAACAATCCCTACCTCTGGGCCCGCAACCTCCTCGCCAACCGCCTCTACGATTGCCCCGTCGTCTATCTGGAGCCCTACGTCATGAACTCCACCATCGACTATCCCCGTTTCCAAGCCGGCGACTATGAGGGTCTGCGGGAAATCGGTGGAAAAATGCAGCCCTCCATCTTTCGTGAATACGCGAATTCGGTCGCCCAAGGGCTGCAGGATTATTACAAGCAAGCACGCCGGATCGAGCCACCGATGGAAAAACCCGTCGAGCGATGACCGTTTGCAAAGTTGTCGCAATTCATCAAGACACAGCCGCATTTCACGGTAACGAGCCAGCACTTCCTGCTCGTAACATGCTCGCCCCGTGCGGAAGCCTTGCAGCCACCAGTTCAACCCAATTCCATTCATGATTTCCCGTCTCTACATCGCCCTCGCGCTTGCCACTCCGCTCCTGGCCGAGGATGGCCCGCAACTCTACACCCTATACTGTTCCGCCTGCCACGCGCCTGATGGAAAAGGAGCCACCGGCGGCACATTTCCCCCGCTTGCCGGCAGCCCCTACCTCGCCGGCGATCCGGATCGCGCAGTCAAGATCGCCCTCAACGGCCTCACCGGTCCGGTCGATGTGCTAGGAAAGACCTACAACCTCGAGATGCCTCCCCAAGGCGCGGTCCTCTCGGACGAACAAATCGCCTCCATCCTCACTCACGTCCGCAAGTCCTGGGGAAATCAAGGCGGCCCTGTCACCCCGGAACAGGTGAAAACCATCCGCGCCTCCGTCGCCGACCGCGCCATGCCTTGGACCGCCCCGGAAATCCTCAAGCTACACCCATTGCCGCTTGAGAAATCCGTCCTCGCCAACCTGCTCTCCCAAACCTACCTCGGAAAATGGGGCGAAATGCCGGATTTCTCGAAGGAAAAGGCCACCAATGTCGAGGAAGAGCACGATGGCATCCTCACCCTCAGGAACTCACCCGCAGCCGAGAATTTCGCCATGGTCTGGACCGGTGAATTCGTCGCACCCACCAACGGGCAATTCACCTTCCTGCTCGATGCGGACGACGCGGCCGTTCTCTACATCGACAACAGCAAGGTCACGGAAATCAAGGGATCCGGTCCCATGAACGGCTCCCGCGCCAAGGAAGGAATGCTCACTTTGATCCAAGGAAGCCACCCGTTCCGGGTCGAGTACCTCCAGACCGGAAGCAACAAGGGACTCTCCCTCGCATGGTCCTCCAGTCGCGCGAAGGAACTTCACTGGCTTTCCGAAGACACCATCAAGGCGAAAGGCAAAAAAGTCCGCCAGCCCATCCCGGTCGAACCCGTCGGCGATCGTCCGGTTATCTATCGGAATTTCATCGACGGCACCACTTCACGCAGCATCGGCGTCGGCTTTCCCGGCGGACTCAACATCGCCTACAGTGCCGACAACCTCGCTCCTGAAATACTCTGGACCGGCGACTTTATCGAGGGATCCAACAAATGGGCCGAACGCGGCACCGCAAGCAATCCGCCCGCCGGGCAACAGGTGGTCAAGCCCACAAAATCCCGATTCCTCTCCGAAAACGCACGGTTCACGGGCTACGAACTGGACACCAACGGGAACCCGACCTTTTCCGTGGAGATTGGTTCCGCCTCACTCGCCGACTCCTGGCATGCGAGCAGCGGCACGCTCGTCCGCAAGCTCGCACTAACAGGCAGCGGTTCGCCCGTTGATCTCCTCATTGCCGACCACTCCATCGACACTCAACTCACCATCACCGCCGATGGCGGCTCGCTGGACACAGCCGGGGGCAAAACCACCCTCAAGTTGACCCCGGGCAACCCCGTCACCCTCACCTACCGATGGAAGCCCTAGTCTCCATCTTCCTGAAATCTGCATACTGAACACTAGAAACTCCTTTCTCATGCGCCTCCTTCTTTCCCTCATCCTGACCGGCACCGCCTTCGCCGCCGATCCGCAATCGGCTTTCTATCTCCGCGAGGAAATCCCCCTCCCTCCCGGCGAAGTCATGGAAATCGGTTCCATCGCCCTGATGCCCGACCAACAGGTCGCCGTCACCACCCGCCGCGGCGACCTTTGGATCTGCAAAGGCGCTTACGGCGACGACCTCAGCAAGGTCACTTGGAAAAAATTCGCCCAGAACCTCCACGAACCGCTTGGCATGTTCTGGAAAGACGGCTCGCTCTGGCTCACCCAACGCCCCGAGGTCTCCCGCATCACCGATACCAATCACGACGGCCTGGCCGACAAGTTCCAGACCATCTGCCAGGGCTGGGGCATCAAGGGAGACTATCACGAATACGCCTTCGGCAGCGAACCCGACAAGGAAGGCAACATCTGGGTCGTCCTCTGCCTAACAGGCTCATTCAACGCGGAATCCAACTGGCGCGGCTGGTGCGTCCGTGTCACACCGGATGGCAAAATGATCCCCACCTGCTCCGGCATCCGCTCCCCCGGCGGCATCGGCATGAATGCCGAGGGCGACATGTTCTACACCGACAACCAAGGCACATGGAACGGCTCATCATCCGTAAAATGGCTCAAGCCCGGCTCGTTCCAAGGCAATCCCACCGGAAATAAATACCACAAGCTCGCCGACCTCCCTGCCCCGCCCGAGGTCACCAGCAAGTCCCGCATCCTCACCGAGCGCACCAAGTTCCCGGACTTCATCCCGCCAGCGGTCATCCTCCCTCACGGACTCGTCGGCCAATCTCCCACCGGCATCGCCTGCGACCTCACCGGTGGGAAATTCGGCCCATGGGCGAAGCAACTTTATGTCGGCGAGCAAACCCACTCGCAACTCCAGCGCGTCTGCCTGGAAAAAGTCAAGGGCCTCTATCAGGGAGCCGTCTTCCATTTCATCGATGGCTTCGAAGCCGGTCTCATCCCCGTGAAGCTGGATCAGGAAAAAGGCATCATCTTTACCGGTGGATCCAACCGGGGCTGGGCTTCCCGTGGCACGAAACCCTTCACCTTCGAGCGGGTGAAATGGACCGGTAAAACTCCCTTTGAAATGCAAACCATCACCGCCGCCAACGACGGCTTCGACATCCTCTTCACCGAACCCGTCGATCCCGCCACCGCCGGCAATCCCGCCAGTTACTCGATGAACACCTTCACCTACATCTATCAGTCGGACTACGGCAGCCCTCAGGTCGATGCGACCACACCCACCGTGACCGCCGCCACCGTATCCGCTGACAAGAAATCCGTTCACCTCAAGGTCGATGGTCTCGTCCGTGGTCACGTCCACCACATCGAGGCAAAGGGCGTGAAATCCGCCTCCGCGCAAACGCTCTGGCATCCCGAGGGATGGTACACGCTCAACGAAATCCCGGACTAACAAGATGCTCCGTCGCCTGCTACCCCCCTTCCTGATCGCAAGCCCGCTCCTTGCTCAAGACGGGCAGCAGCTTTACACCCTCTACTGCTCCGCTTGCCACGGAGCCGATGGAAAAGGTGCCACAGGCGGCACCTTCCCTCCGCTCTCCGAAAGCCCATACGTCGCGGGCGATCCGGACCGCTCCGTGAAAATCGTCCTCAAGGGTCTAACCGGACCCGTCGATGTCTTGGGAAAAACCTACAACCTCGAGATGCCGCCTCAAGGCGCAGCACTCCCGGATGACCAAATCGCCGCGATCCTGACCTATGTCCGCAGCGCGTGGGGAAATCAAGCCGGCCCCGTCACCACCGATCAGGTGAAAACCATCCGCGCCGCCGTCGCCGACCGCGCCATGCCATGGACCGCTCCGGAAATCCTCAAGCTCCATCCACTCCCGTTAGAGAAGACCGTTCTCACCAACCTCACCTCACGGGTCTATCGCGGTGAATGGAAATACCTGCCGGATTTCTCCAAGCTCAAGGCCGAGAATATTGAGGAAGAACACGACGGCGTCATCAGCCTGACGGATTCTCCCTACAAGGAAAACTACGCCATGGTCTGGGAAGGCACCTTTGAGGCCGCCACCGAAGGCGACTACTATTTCCGCCTCGACGCAGCCGGGGCAGCGAGAATCATCTTCGACGGCACCATCCTGACAGAACTAAACGGATTCGGACCGATGGACGGTTCCCGCGGGCAAGGCGACATCTCCACCCGCACCAAAGGGCCGCACTCGCTCCGCGTGGAATACCTTCAAAACAAGGGCCCCCAAGGTCTCGCCATCGGCTGGAAAGCCCCCGGCTCAGACCAGATGAGATGGCTCACCGATCCACCAGCCACTGTCGCCAAACCCCGTGCATCCATCCCGCTTGCTCCCACGGGCGAGCGTCCGGTCATCTACCGGAACTTCATCGACGGCACCACGCCTCGCTCCATCGGCGTCGGTTTCCCCGGCGGCCTCAACCTCGCCTACTCCGCCGACAACCTCGCCCCGGAACTCCTCTGGACCGGCAAGTTCATCGACGGTGCCGCGAAATGGCTGCAACGCGGCACGGACAAGAATCCACCTGCGGGGGAAAATGTCATTCAACTAACATCATCCCGCACCCTTCCCAAAGAAGCCCGCTTCAAGGGCTACAAACTCGATGCCGTCGGAAACCCCACTTTTAAAATCCAAATCGGCGAGCAACCCATTACTGACTTTTGGCAAACCCGAGATGCGACTTCGTTAGAAAGAACTCTGGTGAATTTCCACAACGACCTTCCAATCGAGCTACTCGTCACCGATCAACCAGTCCAATCAAGTAAACAAACTGGAATCCAATACGGTCGAGACGGAACGCCATGGGCATCCACCAAGGATGAAGAAACACGAACCACTGAATTCACCGTATTAGCGATCGGCAACCTTCGGATCGTGGGGAACACCATCGAATCCCACCACGGAAAGTGGTTTATCAAAATTCCTCCCCGCAAAGCAGGCTTCCTCCGCTACGACTGGATAAGATAGTCATACAGTTTCTTCCTTTTCTCTGATCACTTTCCACTCTTGGCCCATGCGCTTCCTCCTCCCTCTCATTCTCACCACCACCCTCGCCCACGCGGCCACCCAATCCGACTTCTACACCCGCGAGGAAATCCCGCTGCCACCCGGCGAGGTCATGGAAATCGGCTCTATCGCCCTGATGCCGGACCAGCAGGTCGCCGTCACCACCCGCCGCGGCGACCTGTGGATCTGCAAAGGCGCTTACGGCGACGACCTCACCAAAGTCGCTTGGAAAAAATTCACCAGCAACCTCCACGAGCCCTTCGGCATGTTCTGGAAGGACGACTCGCTCTGGCTCACCCAGCGCCCCGAGGTCACCCGCATCACCGATACCGACCACGACGGCATCGGCCGACGACTTCGAAACCATCTGCCAGGACTGGGGCATCACCGGCGACTACCACGAATTCGCCTTCGGCAGCGATCCCGACAAGGAAGGCAACATCTGGGTCGCCCTCTGTCTAACCGGGTCCTACACCGCCGAGGCCCCGTGGCGCGGCTGGTGCGTGCGCGTCACGCCGGACGGCAAAATGATTCCCACCTGCTCCGGCATCCGTTCGCCCGGCGGCATCGGATTCAATGCCGAGGGCGACATCTTCTACATGGACAACCAGGGAGTTTGGAACGGCTCGTCCTCGCTGAAATGGCTCAAGCCAGGCTCTTTCCAGGGAAATCCCACCGGCAACAAGTTCCACACGCTCGCCAACTTGCCCGCACCGCCCGATGTCGCGGACAAGTCCCGCATCCTAACGGAACGCACCAAGTTCCCGGACTTCATCCCGCCCGCCGTCATCTTTCCGCACGGCAAGGTGGGACAGTCGCCCACCGGCATCGCCTGCGACCTCAGCGGCGGAAAATTCGGCCCGTGGCCCAAACAACTCTACGTCGGCGAGCAAACCCACTCGCAGGTCCAGCGCACTTGTCTCGAGAAGGTCAAGGGACTCTATCAGGGAGCCGTCTTCCATTTCCTGGAGGACTTCGAATGCGGACTCATCCCCGTCCGCCTCGACCAGGACGCGGGCATCCTCTTCACCGGCGGCTCCAACCGCGGCTGGGCGTCGCGCGGCACCAAGCCCTTCACCTTCGAGCGTGTGAAATGGACCGGCAAGACACCTTTTGAAATCCAGACCATGACCGCCAACCCCGACGGCTTCACCCTCAACTTCACCGCACCCGTCGATCCCGCCACCGCCGGCGATCCCGCCAGCTACGCCATGGACGCCTTCACCTACATCTATCAGGCAGACTACGGCAGCCCCGAGGTGGACCAGACCAAGCCCACCATCACCGCCGCCACCGTTTCACCCGACAAGAAATCCGTCCGCCTCTCGATCGACGGACTCGTCCGCGGCCACGTCCACCACCTCGATTCCAAAGGCGTGAAATCCGCCACCGGCGAGAACCTCTGGCACAACGACGCGTGGTACACGCTCAACGAGATTCCTGACTGAATACGTCCCGGCGGTCCCATCCGATCTTCACTCATTACCCTCGCATCAGGTCATGAAATGCCTCACTTGGAATCTTGAATGGGCTGCGCCGGGAAGCAAACGTGGCCAGCGTATCCGAGAGATGATCTCGGCACTGGATCCCGACGTAGCGTGCTTCACGGAGGTCGTTCGCGACCTAGTTCCCGTCGGCCACACCATTGAGGCCGGTGCTGACTATGGCTATCCGAACCACGAAAATCGCCGGAAAGTCATCTTGTGGAGCAGGCATCCGTGGACCAGAATTGACACAACCGGGAACATTGAAATGCCACCCGGTCGGTTCGCCACAGGCAACACAGGTGGAGTGCAATTCGTCGGAGTTTGTATCCCATGGCGGGATGCCCACGTGAGGACCGGAAACCGGAACAGGAACCCATGGGACGACCACCTTTCCTACTGCCGCGGGCTCGGACAAATTCTTGCAAGATACGAAAAGGATGCCATTCCGAGCTGTGTCCTTGGAGATTTCAATCAAAGGGTCCCCCGCGTCAACCAACCCCTTGATGTCGCACAAGCATTGGCGGATGCCATTTCTGATAGATTTCAGATCGCGACCGAAGGCATAAAGGACGCGGAGGGAAACCAGCTCATCGACCACTTCGCCGGATCACCGCATCTTACCATCTCGGTCACATCTATCATCCCTCGATTCACGAGTGACGGCACACGGCTTTCCGATCACGTCGGCGTGGCGGCGACGGTGCAATCGCTGGAATGAAATTTTCCCGGCAGCAAACAACAACTTCAATCACTCCGGTACCGACCACCGCTGTATCGAAACGATTCTGTCGAACGACGGACTCGGATTCTCAGTCGGCATCTGGATGATGAACTTTGACGACACCGGATCCGCCTGGATCCATTCGCCTTTACCCAGAGAGACCATGGCGTGCGGGCCACTCTGATTCATCCCGAAGTTACTGCGCATGAGGCTTCTCAAATCAAGCTCCCGCAGCATTTCAGACATCCAAACCGGACGAGTGAAGTGGCGGTACCGATTGGCGTCTCACTTGTCCACACCTCCTTCCGGCCATTTCCAGAGCGAGAATCCTTTCGGGACCAAGGCCAGCATTTCCTCCTCGATTTGAGTGAGGTATTGAAACTCGATGACCCTGGGATAATTTTCTTCTTCGCAGAGTCCCCCAATGAGACGCCCTTTTCGGTCCGCATCAAGCTCTGGCACGAAAACATGGATCTCGATATTCCTAGAGTCCGTGGAAATCGTTGCGTTGGCGGTTGCATCAAGAATCTCCTTCTTCAACTCCACGACTTCCGGTGAAAAGTTTATGATTCCGCTCGTGAGAACTCCAAGGAAGAATGCCCTGCACCGTGAGCCTCCACGGTCGTCACAACGCTGGGCTCGCCATTCATCTCCGTGATCAATTCACCATTCCCGAAAAGCTTGAGTGAAATTGACTCGCCCCACTGGATACGCCGAAATTTACGGCAATGAAGCCCTTGCTGGTGGCAGGATCAAAGGAGGCCAGCTGGGCATCCGATGCCGGATCGATCCCTTTCGTATGGAAGCGGTTTTCTCCGTAGATCCCTTGTTCGATTTTCGCGGCGGACTTCCGGAACTGATCGAGTTCCCAGGTATCCGATCTCCATTGGAGCATCCAGTGAAAAGGAAACGACACCCAGAACCCGACGACGAAGGTTGCTGCGGAAAGCCAGAGGTAGGCGGTTTCTTTTTTCATCGCGGTTGATCCAACGGATTCCTGGATTCTGATTTGAGGTTCCAAACTTCAACAGGAAAACTTTCCACACTTGGCCGGTTCCGACACTCAAAAGTTTCCATTTGAGTCGCAGCAAACGAGGTCGGAAAAAGTCACGTTCACGAGGCGAAATCTTCTGACCAAGGGATTCATTCCGACCATTTGAGCGGACAGATGATTCAAAGGTGAAAAAATTCCGATTTCCTGATCTGATCTCGACAGGTTTGTCGGAACATTCCGGACCGCTAACAACCGCGGGAAATCACGAATTTCCGTACCCTACCTACCCATGATCCGATACCTAACTACCGCCATACTCGCCCTTGTCATCAGTGTTACCGCAGTTCGCGCGGATTCCACCAAGGCCATTTTCAGGGGGAAATACGATGGAATCGCGGATTTGCAAAACGTCGTCGGTGACCGCCAATTTTACAGCCCCGTCCGTTTCAACATTTCCAAGACCGGGGTCATTACCGGCACCGCCTATTTCAGCGACACGAAGAAACTCTACAAGGTCAAGGGTTCGATCGGCAAGGTCACCTCGATGTTCGGCATCCGCTTCATCGGCAAGGCAAGTGGAACCTTCTCAGACGGAACGAAATGGACCGCCAACGTTGAGGCGCAGAAGGGCGTCGCCGGAAAAATCGTCCAGGGCAAGGCCAGGAAAGGCAAATACTCGGGAAGCCTGACCCTGACCGATCTCTGAGTCCGGCAGTGTGGAGTTACATGTCGCCTACTCCAGCACCGTCCACCGCTGGATCGAGACCATGGTATCAAACCACGGGTTCGGATTCTCCGCTGGCTTCTGGATGACGACCTTGGATGGCCCCGGATCCGCCTGGATCCATTCGCCATTTCCGAGATAGATCATGACGTGACGGCCGTTCGCTGTTACTCCGAGGTCACCGCGCGCCAGTGATCCGAAATCAAGGTCTCGCAGCTTTCCACTCACACCGGTCGGGCGGGTGAAGTTGCGGTAGTTCTTTCCTAACGCCTTCGCGCTCGTATCGAACCACCATTGACCCGCCCAATCGCGGAAGGCCCCGCCATTGGCATCTTCCCAACCGGCTTCCAACAGCGCGTCGCGGAGCGCCCGGCGCGGCAGCCCGGAACAATCGATGCCATGATGACTTTCGCCGCCCCAGACATAACGGGTGCCTTCCATCTTCCTCATCGCGCCGATGTAGCGGTCACGGAGTTTTGCGGTATCGATGGGTTTCGCGGGGAGCAGAAATGGAATGGCGGCGACGAAGGGCAGAACTAGCAGAATGATCCGTGGCAGCTTCCGCCTCCAGACGAACCCCAATCCCGCCGACCATGCCGCCACCAGCGAGAGCGGTAGCCCATATCGAAGGACTCCGTCATGATAGGGCCAGAACGCCAACGCGATGAGTCCTGTGATTCCCGCGACGAATACCACCCGATGAAATTGCCGAAACATTCCCTCTCGTCGCCGATCCTGAGGGGATTTGCGATCCGGAATCGATGCTTCACGTGGATTTCACACGGGCTTCATGAAGTCCGCCGGTTAGAGCCCATCCCTGTCCAGGGTCGCCGCAGGCAGCGGACGAATCGTCTGCTAGATCAGGTGAAACGCATTGAACATCAAATTCAGATAAACCACGACCAACGCCACAAAGATGAGCACGCCACTGGTGATGGTCCACCCTACGGTCCAGGTCCCCTCGGGACGCCGCTCCAGCACCAAGGACATGATTGCCCAGATCGCCGGAAAACCGAGCAAACACCAACCGGAACTGCGGATGAAAAGTGCCGTGGTATTCCATACAACTTGAGGATCGGGTGTCTCCCATCCGGTGGTCATCAGTCGCACAGCAAAGGTTCCGACGATCACAACCATGACCTGCAAACCTGCGACAATGGAAACCGGATGAGTGGTGGGATTCATCGTTTTGAAATTCAAAAACCAACGATCAGGCCTCCGCGACCTGCCCTTGTTTGAGATACTTGAAAGGGTGGAACTCGCCGCTGAGAAGAGCCTGGCTGAGGCTGACGATGGCGGCGCGTTCGGACTCGAGCGGCAGGTTTTCCAAACCACGCTGGAGGATGTTTTCGCCGTATTCGGGAGCGTGCAGCGGGCCGAAGGCGATTTCCAACATGCGGATGTAGATTTGCTTGTCGTGCGGGTGATCAAGCAGGAGTAGCTCGTAGGATTCCATGGCACCGTCAAGGTCGCCACGGATGGCCTTTGACGCCGGAATGCCGTAAGCGGGCGGTGATTTGACGAATTTCTCCGTCGGCAGGCATGAGAGGAGGTCGGCAAGTTTCTGGCCGAACCAATGAGCGGCCGGATAGCCGGTGACGATACCGGCGGCGACGCAACCAGCGGCGATCAGCAGGAGGGTTGCAAAGGCGAGTAGGAAATCAGCGGTGCCGTCCATGAGGGTTTTCTCCTAGAGGATGGATTCAATCCGTCCCTTGAAACAGGTTTGGGTGAAAATTCCAAGTAGCAATATGAAGTGAACGCGGTCGAGAACTGGCTTGCCGGGTGCGGACAGGAGGAACAGCCTTCCCCGCCTGCCGATGAGCTCCGATTCTCCAGCCCCTTCCCTTCCGCCGACCGGCGTGAGGAAGCGGCATGTCTTCTACTTCAGCGGCTTCGATCCGCGCGGACCGGCGCATTATCACACGCTCTATGGCGAGCAGGCGAAACTCCACACGCCGCTCAACGGCCTGGATCTTGAAATCGGCAAGCGCCGCCGTGTCGGCAAGCTGGCGAACGCGTGGACGGTGAAATCCCCGGAAACCGAAACGGAATACGAGTTCCTCCGTTGGGATGACATCATCCGCAACCGCTGGCCGAAGAACGAGTGGCAGCTCCTGAAATCCGCGGTGCCGGTTTACTGGGTGTTCCTCAAGTCAAACCTCGTGGGACGCTTGTTGAAAATCGCGTGGCCGTCCGCGTTGACCGTTTCTTATCCGATCATCGCGTTTCTCGGGCTGCTTTTGTTAGGATTGGCGCTTGCGGTGACGGCGGGAATACTTCTGCCAATGTATGCGGGACTGCCCCTGGCGGCGGGAATCCTGGTTGGCACGATTTTTCTCGGACGTTGGTTGGATGATCGCTTCCGCAGCTTCTGGCTGCTGCGCGTTTACGGAGCCATGCAACCTTGGGCGTATGGAAAAATCCCGGAAATGGACGAGCGCATTCGTGAATTCGCAAACCACATCATCGAGCGAATCCGTGGCAGCGATGCGGATGAGATCCTCGTCGTCGGCCACAGCGTGGGGACGATCCTGACGATTCCCCTCGTCGTGGAATTGCTCAAACGCGAACCGGAGCTCGGCACAAAGGGGCCGGCATTCGGTCTCGTTTCCCTGGGAAATTGCCTGCCATTGGTGAGCCTCCTGCCCGGTTCCGTGAAATTGCGCGAGGATTTGAAAACCGTGGCCACCGCGCCGGGAGTGCGCTGGCTGGACTTCTCCGCCAGACGCGACGGCGCGAGTGTGACACAGGTGGATCCGCTGAAAATATCCGGGATCTCCAGGCCTGAAGGCATCCCGGTGAGGCCTCAGCAATTTCCGGTGCGCATCGTGAAAATGTTCCCGCCGGATGTTTACGCGGTGATCAAGAAGGACATTTTCCGCATTCATTTCCAATATATCATGGCCGGTGAGCTGTTGACGGATTACGACTTTTTCGCGATCACCGCCGGCCCCTTGACCGTGGCAGAGCGCTTTCCCGAATAAACCATGGCCTACACCCCGCCCTATCCGAAGCCCCTCGACCGGTCCTCGAAGCGATCCCTCTGGAATCTCTTCAAGCGCGGCCGCCGGTCGTGGCTGGCCACGCTTTACGAGGGCAGCTACAGCGGGAAAATGTCCCGCGTCCGGCTGCCTGGCGTGCAACTTTTCCTGGTGAAATTTCCGGACCTCATCAAGGAGGTGCTGGTGGACCGCTACGACAAGTTCCCCAAGCACGAGCTTTCGGAAACCGCCCTCAAGCCGTTGTTAGGCGAGAGCATCTTCACCACCAACGGCCCGACCTGGGAACGCCAGCGACGCATGCTCGACCCGGCTTTCGGCCAGGCGAAACTCAAGGAGGTCTTCAGCCTCATGACCGGCGGCGCGGATGCGATGCTCAAACGCCTGGACGACGGTCGAGGACGGCGGTATCGCCGACATCGAGATCGAGATGACCCACGTCACGGCGGATATCATCCTGCGGACCATTCTATCGGAATCGCTCGAGGGCGAGGGCGCGCGGAAGATTTTCAATGCCTTCAACCTGTTCCAGGAGAAGGCGGTGGTAATGATCCAACTCAGCTTCCTCCGCCTGCCGCTCTGGCTTGCGCCGCGGCACTACATGATCTGGAAGCGCACCGGTAAGGAGATCCGCGAGCTGCTCGCCGTTTCCATCCGGGGTCGTTTCGAGTCCTATCAGCGCGGTGAGAAGGGCGACCACAAGGACATCCTCCAGTCTCTGTTGGAAACCCGCGATCCGGTGGACGGCTCGGCTTACACGCTCGTCGAACTCGTTGATCAGGTGGCCATGCTGTTTCTCGCGGGCCACGAAACCTCGGCAAGCGCGCTTTCCTGGTCGCTGTTCCTGCTGGCGAAATGCCCGGAAATCCAGGAAAAACTCCATGAGGAAACCTGCGCCTTGTTAGGCGATCGCCAACCGGAATTCAAGGACATCCCGCGCCACCGCCAGATCCGCAACGTGTTCCGCGAGACCATGCGGATCTATCCGCCTGTCGGATTTCTAACATTCCGCAAGTCGGCGGGCGTCCAGACGCTCCAGAAGCACGATATGCCGGACGGCTCGCCGGTGGTCATCTCGCCCTGGCTCGTCCACCGTCACCGCGAGTT
Organism: uncultured Verrucomicrobiae bacterium; assembly: GCA_963810445.1. Classification (GTDB taxonomy): domain Bacteria; phylum Verrucomicrobiota; class Verrucomicrobiia; order Verrucomicrobiales; family Akkermansiaceae; genus Luteolibacter. The sequence goes on from CAWENZ010000012.1 coordinate 92,616, forward strand.
GTGGGATCGTCCCGACGAGTTCGATCCCGACCGCTTCGACGGCGGTCTCGACCAACCTTCCTGCGCCTACATCCCCTTCGGCCAGGGACCGCGCATCTGCATCGGCGCGGCCTTCGCCATGCAGGAAGCCATGCTCATCCTCGCATCGCTAACAAGGCGCTATCGATTCGAGCCCGGCCCGGGCCCCGATCCGGAACCGACGTCGCGGCTGACGATCCGCTCGCTCGACGGGATTTCCCTGCGCGTCTGGAAACGCCCAAAAGTGCATCACGAGCAAACGATCCCGGACGACGCCGAAATCGCCCCCGAGCCCCCCGCGAAGTGCCCGTTCCACTGAGCGTGGTTGCTGCGTCTCGCCGCAACGAAGGATAGGAAGATGATTCGCTGCGGCGAGACGCCGCAACCACGTTCACAAGATCTCCGTCTTCTGCGGCCCTGTCACGCGGTAGCGGATACCGGCCCAGACGATTTCCTTTCCGCAGGCGGAACTCAGGATGATGAGGAGGTGGACGAAATTGATCACCGGATCGAGCCACCAACTGTTTCTAACCGCATCAAGGAGGCAGGACGCCTCGTCCTCCTTGAAACGGTCTTCGAGATAGCGCTGCCTGACCTTCGTTCGCACCAGGTTCAGAAGGATTACCACCGGAATAGGAATGAACATCAGGAGATTTCCCATCGCGAGCCGGGTGACACAGGTCAGGAAACTCGCCAGATAGAAAACAGGAACCATCAGCGCCATCCACCACAGCAGGCGATGACACAACCCGAGTTGGAAATACTGGCGGCGGCCGAACTCGAAGAGCGATCCCCACGTGAAATCGACAGGCGACGGCGCGGCGACCGACCTGACATACCTCATCCGCTTTCCCGCCTTGCGCGCGAGGTCGCTGATCCTCACATCGTCGTTGATACCACCTGCCAGATTTCGCGGCACATCGACCTCCTCGAAGGCCTCGCGGGTCATCGCCATCGAACCGCCCCACAGGCACATCCGCCACGCGGGGCCGATCAAGGGTTCGATGGCGGAAGCCAGCAGCGAAATGACGCGGTTGGGAAGCGCGGGCGTGAGCGGAATCATCCAACGATAACCCGTGGTGAACTCCGCTTGGCCGAGATTCAGGGGCAACGCAAGGCAGTACAGCCATTTTCTTGATCCATAAAGATCACCATCGGCAAACGCGACGATCCCGATCTCGTCATCCAGAACCTTGAACGCGGCTAACAGGTTGTGAACTTTCTGCCCGCATGCCTCTGCCGTGCCGGCGACAACCACCCGGGCATTGGCGAACCCGGATTTCTCCAAGCGATCCAGGATCGCCGCGTGGACCGGATCGTCCTCAGACCCGACGGTGAAAATGACCTGATAGTCCGGGTAATCCTGACCAAGCGCGAAGTCCATGAAGCGCTCGAAATTCTCCGAGACTCCCTTCACCGCGATGACCAGCGCCACCCGCTTCGGATTCGGCACGTCCACACCCTTGTCGATCCATTTCTGGTGGGCAACAAACAATCGCCGGGCCTTGGCGGTCTTGATCAAGCCGGACGCGGAATGGAGCACCCAATACCAGGTGGCCAGTTCGAGCGCGGCTTGTGCGACGATGTTCATTCGTGGTGGTTTCTGGCGGCGGCGGGGAATTTTGGCAAGTGACTTGTGCCCGGAGGCGCTTGCGGCTAATTCATCGCCATGGACTTTGAAACATTGAGCGCGTGGGCGGATGAGGAACTGAAGGCATTGGTGAAAGTCCTGCCGAAGGATATTCAGGACGCTTCCAAAAAGGTGGCGATCTCCTTCGAGGAAAAGCCCGGCAAAGGCACTTACGACGACCAGCTCGATGGCGATGAGCTCGGCCTCTTCGAGGGACCGTCCGCGATGGAAGAGGCGGACGCCGGGGAACTCCCGCAGATCCGCCTTTTCCTAACCAACCTGTGGGAATGGGTCGGCGAGGAGGAACAGGACTATCGCGACGAGGTCGGCACCACGTTTCTCCACGAGATGGGACACTACCTCGGCTGGGACGAGGAGGAGGTCGCCGACCGGGGCTTGGAATAAGCCGAGGGTTCAATTCATCTACCCGCCGGCGAATCGGGACATTCGTGTTAGTCGGCGGCTTCACTGCCGGAGGATTGCCCTCTCCGCTTTTGCAGCTTGCGGGCAATGCAACATGGCCTAGCGTCTTTGCTATCGAGTCATGCCAGATTCAAAAAACCAACTTCCTCGAATTTGTGAGAGATAAACTTGATCGGTTGTATCAGCGCATGACGGCCACGGTGCTGGGGGCGGAAGAGCCCGCGCAACTCCTTCTGGTGGCCCTGCTTTCCAATGGGCACGCGCTGATTCAGGGCGCGCCGGGGGTGGGAAAAACAACTCTGGCCCAAACGCTGGCGAGTTGCATTGACGGGACGTTCAGCCGCATTCAATTCACGCCCGATCTGTTGCCTGCGGACATTTTGGGATATTCCATTTACCACCAGGGAAGCGGAGAGTTTCAATTCAATCCAGGTCCGGTTTTTCGAAACATTGTGCTGGCGGATGAAATCAACCGGACGAGCCCGCGCATTCAAAGCGCCCTGTTGGAATGCATGAATGAGCACCAGGTGACGGTGGATGGAGTGACGCGAAAACTGGAAGCGCCCTTTCTGGTCGTGGCCACGCAGAACAACCTTTATTCTTCCGGGACGTTCCCGCTCCCGGAGCCACAATTGGATCGATTTCTAATCAGCATCAACATGAGGATGCCGGATGTGGAGACGCAGGCAACGCTGCTCCAACTCCACGCCCAACGCGCCCAAAACCCTTCATCGGTTGAGCCCATCCTCCAAGCGGACGAGATCCGGGCCATGCAGCAGGGAGTCTCCCAAGTGCAGGTCAATGACCGCGTCTGCCGCTACATTGCCAATTTCTGCGAGGAACTGCGCAGGCAGGAGGGCGGGCGGAGCGGACTTTCGGCGCGCGCTTCCATCGCCCTCATGCGGGCGGCCCAGGCGTCGGCCTATCTAGCAGGCGACAATGCGGTTTACCCAGACCATATCAAGGCGATGGCAGTCCCGGTGATGTCCCACCGGATCTCCAGCAAGGATTCCCGACTGAACCAGGCGATCGATCCCGAGCAGCTCATCGCCCACGTGCTGCAGCACCTCCCCGTTCCCTAACACCACACGCAGCCATGTCTGATCTTGCCGCCACGCCAAGGGCGAATCCGTCCGCGGCTCGCAGCGGCCGACCACGGCTGACTTCCCGCGGGAGCGGACTGCTGGCGATTTCCGTCATGGCGGTGTTCCATGGATTTTTCATGCCGGAGCCGGGATTCGTCCACCTCGGCCTGCTGGGACTATTATATTGTTAGGTGGTGGCTATTTATGGGCGGGACGCAACCTGCGCGATCTCGGTTCTACCAGAACGATTCCGGAATCCGCGTTCGCTGGACAGCTTTTTCCGCTGAAACTCACGATTCAAAATAGCAGGAAACGCGAGGATGCCTTTGCTGTGGAATTCGAGGACAGCGTGGCGGGGCCGGTTGAAAAAGGCCTCCGTGTCGATTGGCTTCCAGCGGGGGACTCGGCAACGCGGGAAATGCAATCGCGTCTGCTCAAACGCGGAACGCTTCATCGGGCGCACGCCAGTTTTGAGTCCATGTTCCCGCTGGGGCTCTGGAAGTCGCGCATCGAACTGAAAAGCAACTTGGAAATGACGGTTTTCCCGCGGCCTGTTCCACCTAAAATGTTCGAGGATCCGGATTTCCTAACACAATTGGAAATGGATGAGTCGGAATCCGCCTTGACGAATTGGGATGGAGATTTTCATGGCCTGAGGGAATTCCAGCCGGGGGATCGCATGAAGTTGATCCACTGGCCGACGAGCACCAGGAGTCGGCATCTGGTGGTCAGGCAATTCGACCGCCGATTGCCCAGCCAGGTTACCCTTATCTTCCATTCCATCCGACCCGATTCGAAACCGCAGCCGGGAGAAGCCTTTGAAAGCGCATTGGAGCTCCTCTGCGGTATGCTTCTGCTCTTCCGTGAGCGCGGCACTCCAGTGGAGATGATCGCGTCGTTCAATCAATGGCAGCCCATACGGGTTGAGGCGCAAGGGCAATTGAATGCGGCGTTGCGAACCCTGGCAGGGGCTCAGCGAACGGCCGATAGAAATTGTAGCGCTCTCCATGCATCGCTCGCGGGTGCGGAGGCCGGGCATCGAGTGATCGTTCTCAGTGATGTGCCTCTGATAGAATGGGAGAGTGAAATGCCGGAGCTGCCCTGTGTGACCATTTGCCTGAGCGTTGAAGAGATCTATATCCGCCAAGCTCGAAGGCTTCCGCAAAAGCCCATTCCCCTCGTCAAAGCCTGACTGCCATGAAATTCGCACTGGCCATCTACTTGTTCATGCTAGCCCTCGAAGGCGGCTTGGCGTGGCTTGCGGGCGGATCGCCGTTTTTAGCCGCAGCCTCCATGGTGATCGTGCTGATTCATGCGCTGCTCGGCGTCAGGTCGGAACGGGTGTCTGAAATCATCCCACTCATCACCAGCGCCCTGCTCCTGGGCCTCTGTCCGCTGTATTACGGGAATAACCCGAACGTGCTCTGGCTCTGCCTGCTGACCCAGCCTCATCTCTTGTCGGCCACGCGGTGCATTCGGGAAATCCAGTCCGCTGGCACCACGAGGGAGGTGAAATCCAGCAGAAGCAAGCTCCCCATTTTCACGCTTGGGTTCTACGCATCTCTCGGCCTGGCGTTTCTGATGCTGCGTGCGGATCTCTTGGAAATGGAGCGCTCCACGGGGATCATGCTGGCGGCTGTCATCTCGCTGCTAGGTTTGCTTGCTTGGGAAGTGGGGCGGACGGGGCGCATGAAGATGGGAAAAACCTCCAACACTCTATCAGCCCGTGGAATCTTTCTTCGCATCACTATCATGGGAGTCGGCGCGGCGATGTTCGTCCTCCTGTTCACCGTTGCTCTTCCGCTCGCGTCGGATGCCTTGTGCCATTTTTCTTCCAAACTGAAATCTCCGCGTGATCTTCCTGATTCGGGTCCGGGGCAAGAGCCATCCACCCGCTCCGGCAAGTCCGGCGAGACTGAATCCAGCGAAGGTTCTGATTCGGATGCAGGGCCGGAGATGGCAAACCGCACCGGACAGCCCAAGCTACCGATGCGCGCCAAGATCGACCCATCAGACGAGATCCGCGTGTTGCTCAAATTTGAAAGTTCCGCCCAAGCCGAAGCATTGACCCAGCAAGGCCCGTTCTATCTGCGCACGCTGGCCGTGAGCCAGTTCAAGGACGACCAGTGGGTCAGGGAAAGCCCCTCGGGTTTTTGGGTGAAGGATGCCACGGATGGAAAACTGGATGGCAAAGTGGAAGTCAGCAAGCCCTCGCCCGGGGACGTCGCTCACGAGGTTTTTATTCCGCAAAGCACCGGTCATGTCCTACCTGCGCTGGTAGGTATCACGGCCTATGCACTGCCGGAGCTCTTTGTAAGATCGGACAGTTGGTTTCAAAACGCGGCCACTGGCGATATCCGATACAGGGCATGGTCCAAGCCTCTCAACATCCTCTCGCTTTCTCAATTGAAAATCGAGATTGGAAATCCTGGCGAAGCTTATTTCACCAGACTCTCCACACCCTTTGGCACCCGGCTGACAGAGATCGCCGAGTTTTTCATGACCCAGGGCACGGATCTATCAGGCCGCTTGGACCTGCTCCAGCAGTTCTTCCAGACGGAGTTCAAATACAGCCTGACGGTGGAAAACAAATCCGGCAGGGCACCGTTGGAAAATTTTCTCTTCGATGAAAAGCAGGGCTACTGCGATTTCTTCGCCAGCTCCGCCGCCTTGATACTTCGCCACATGGGCATCCCCTCGCGCGTGGCCTATGGTTACAAGGACGGCGCGCATGATACCGCCACCGATACCTGGCAATTCCGCGAGTTCCATGCCCATGCATGGACTGAGATCTTCGTGAAGGACCAGGGCTGGGTCATTTGTGATTTCACACCCTTCTCCAGCGATTCCTCAGCCCGCTCTGGAACTCCTCCTCCATTTGACATTGCCAAATTCAAGGATGCGGGGGATTTCAGCACCGATGGCGAAAACCATTTGTGGAGCAGAACGCAATCCCTCCAGTCGTTCCGATCCTTGTGGGTGCCGGCCATTCTGGGATTTGGGTTGCTTGTCGCGATTGTTAGTTTCCTTCTCCGCAAGCGACGCACTCCAGAGCTGCGGGCAGCGGCAAAGGTCGCCCGGGAGCGAGCTGGACGCGACCGGCAGCCCGCGTATTTCGTCGAATTCCTCCGCATGTGCCAAGCCCTTGGCCATCCCCGTTTGGAAGGGCAGACCTTGATGGAGTTTCACCGGCACCTCAAACATTCCCAGTTCTGCGGCGACGACTTCGACGACCTCGCCGCTTACTATTACAAGTCCCGCTATGAGGACGCCCCGCAGGATGCGACCCGCGAGCGTGGGTTTCTCAAACGAGTCCGCGAATTCAGGAAGACCGGGACCGGCCACTCACCCTCCGGCAAGGGGATTCACCCACAACAGTCCGGCGAAGCGTGAGAAATCCGGATCGTTCGAGCAAAGGGTTGCCCGGTTCCGGATGGCGTAGGCTGCAAGCGTTGCGTCGAGATAACCGCTTGCGGATTTCCTCGGCAAATTGGAATCAGCCGCGGGATTTATACTTCCACCATCCCTCAGATCTCGATACTTCACCACAAACCAAACAACGGAAACCATGGACATTCTCGGATTCATCAAAGGCGAATTTCTCGAAATCATCGAATTCAACGACGACTCGCGCGACACCCTCGCGTGGCGTTTTCCCGATGAGGACAAATCGATCAAGAACGGCGCGCAGCTCATCGTCCGCGAAAGCCAGGCGGCTCAGTTCGTCTATCTCGGACAATACGGCGACTGCTTCGGCCCCGGAAAGCATTCGCTCGTCACCGACAACATCCCCGTCCTCAACAAGCTGAAGGGCTGGAAATACGGTTTCGAATCCCCTTTCAAGGCGGACATTTACTACGTCACCACCCGCCTTTTCACCGGCAACAAATGGGGCACCGCGAACCCCATCATGATGCGCGACAAGGACTTCGGCGTGGTGCGCCTGCGGTCCTTCGGCACCTTCGATTTCAAGATCGTCGATCCACCGGTTTTCCTCAAGGAGGTCGCCGGCACCGACCAACATTTCCGCCTCGACGAATTTTCCGACACCATGCGCTCGCGCATCGTCAGCGTCTTCAGTGACGCGCTCGCCTCGTGCGGCGTGCCCGCGCTCGACGTCGCCGCCCGCTACACGGAACTCGGCGATGCCCTCCTGCCGCTCATCAATCCGCAGGTCACCGCGAAATACGGCATCGAAATCACCAGCTTCCTCGTCGAGAACGTCTCGGTTCCACCGGAAGTCGAGGCCGCCATCGACAAGCGCTCGAGCATGGGCGTCATCGGCAATCTCAACGACTACGTGAAGTTCCAGATGGCCGAGTCCATGACCAAGGGTGGTGCCGACGGCGGAGGATCACCCGCCGCCGCGGCCGGCCAGATGGCGATGGGCTTCGGCATGGCGCAGGAAATGATGAAATCCATGCAAAATCAGCCGCTGCCGGGAAATGCCCCTGCCGGCATCTACGGGCATCCCCGAGCTGATGAGCCCGGCGGAAGCCGCTCAAGTCCTCGGTGTCACCGAGGCCGACGTCATCGCGTCCATCGACGCGGGTGACCTCAAGGGAAAGAAGATCGGTGCCGCCTATCGGATCACCCGGGCGGCCCTCGACGCGTTTCTCGCCGAGTAACCGCATATGCCCGAAGTCAGCGCACTGCGCAAACATCCCTGCCCGGAATGCGGCGGGGATGCGGAATGGGATGCATCCAAGAAGTCCCTCGCCTGTCCGTATTGCGGGACCCTCGTTCCTTGGAGCGATGGCGAGGATCCCATGGGCGCGGCCATCGTCGAACACGACCTGGCCACCGCGCTCGCCGCGATCCCCGACAGCGACCGTGGCCTCAAGGCCGAGAAGAAGTCCGTGAAATGCGAGAGCTGTCAGGCGATCAGCATTTTCGATCCCGACCGCGCCGCGCAACGATGTGATTTCTGCGGCTCGCCCTCCATCGTCCCGGTGGACGACATGAAGGACGTCATCACGCCGGAAAGCCTGCTGCCCGCCGTGATTCCCGCCACCCAGGTCCGCGACCAGCTCCGCACCTGGTATGGCAGCCGCTGGTGGGCACCTAACAAACTCAAGCGCGCCGCCCTAACCGACACACTTCACGGAATCTATCTCCCCTACTGGACCTTCGACGCCCACGTGGATGCGGACTGGACCGCCGAGTCCGGTTATTATTACTACGAGACGGAAAGTTACCGTGACTCCAACGGAAAATCGCAAACCCGCCAGGTCCGCAAGACCCGGTGGGAATACAGCTCCGGATCCCTGTCGCATTTCTTCGACGACGACGCCGTCCCCGGCACCGTCGGAGTGCATACCGCGCTTCTGCGGAAAGTGGAACCCTTTCCCACCCTGACCGATCTCAAGCCCTACGAACCCGCCTACGTCCGCGGTTGGACGGTGGAGCGCTATCAGGTCGATCTCCACCAGGCTTCTCAAATCAGCAAGGGGCAGATGGACGCCACCATCCATCAACTCTGCTCGCGCGATGTCCCCGGCGACACGCAGCGCAACCTACAGGTTTCGTCCCACTATCAGGGCCGCACCTTCAAGCACATCCTCGTTCCGGTCTGGCTGGCGACCTACACCTACGGCCGGAAATCCTTCCAGGTCGTCGTCAACGGCTACACCGGAAAAATGGCCGGCGAGCATCCGCTGAGCTGGGTGAAGATCACGTTGGCCATCATTGCGGTGATCATCGTCATCCTGATCATCCTCGCCCTCAACCAGCGTTGATTTCAACTCTTCCGCACGTAGTCCAGCCCTTCAGGGCGTCTTCGGGCGCATGAAAGACGCCCTGAAGAGGCTGAACTACGTACGAAGAAGTTCGGGCACAACGGTTTCCTTCCCGCAGTTCATGCAGCGGGCCAATTGCAGAATCAACTTGTCTCCTGGATCGATCATCACTCCGGTATCCCCAGATCCACCGTTCCCCTTGGTAGGAATTTTACGCCACTTACTTCCGTGAAGCGCATCTGGTCACCAATTTTCCCATCATCCATCTTGAAGGTCCGGTGTCCACTGGCGAGCAAAACGCCATCCACGTCCTTGAGCCCATCCAGCGATATGAATTTCGGAGGACCCGGGCCATCGGGGGCAACCAGCTTGCTGGTGACGATGTAGTAAGCCCCCTTGGTTAGCTTCGTTTCCGGGTCGATGAGCAGGACGTAGTAGTCATCCGGTGAATCGCCGGCTTCCTTCGAGTAGGTTACCTTCACTTGCGCGTAGTCCTTGCCCTCGAAGGCCATGGGTTCCGCGAGTTTCTCGAAGTTGGCATTCGGATCGTTGAAAACGAAGGGCATGCCGATGAAGTAAAAAGGCGTGAGCGCCCAAAAGCGGGGCGGCGGCGTGAATACCGTTTCTTTGGGGCGGATCCAGGATTCGCCGCCACTCATGCCGAAACGGATATCGCTCCCCACCACCTCGTGGACGACGTCCATGGTCGAGGGATCGACCGTCTCGATGGTGTCCGTGACGGCATCAGCCCCCTTGTCGGTCATGTGGTAGGTCCAGCGAAACTGAAGCTGGCCGTTGCCATACCATTTTTCGGCACCGCCATGAGCCTGGATGGAGTCCATCACCAGTTGGCGAACTTCATCGGGGGCGGACGCCGTTTCGTTCTTCCCGCACCCCACGGCAAGGATGACCAGGGCGGCGGATGCAAGAGAGGTGATAACTTTCATCCCGTGAACCTTTCACAGGTCACCCGGTCGGCAAGCAACAATTGAAAACCAGTGGAACACGCAACGTGCAAAACACGTCTGGAAGTCAGGCATCTTCCTTCCGAGTTTCACCACGTCATCGCCCGAGCCGGATGGCGATGAACTCCCGGGTTTCCTCTAGCCGAAAACCGTCCTTCTGGATTTCCCGCGAAATCTCCGGCATGTGCGCGGCGCCCCACGGGACGATCAGCTTTTCGCGTGTCTTCAGTTGCTCCCGGACCACGCCTAGCAGGTGATGGTTGCGCTTCACCAGGATGTCGTCCATCAAGCGCTTTTGCAGGTCAGGCGACGTCGGCTTCATCAGGATGGGCAGCGTCTCGGGAGTTACCCCCTTCGCGTGCAGCAGCATCACGGTATTGAGCAGGCCGATCGTCTCCGGGGAAAACGTATTCATGTCCACATCCGCCGGCACGATTTGGCCCCGTGGCTTGAAAACCTTCACCTGTTCCACCCCACCGATCGAGGTGGCCATTTTCGAGTAGTCCGAGTGAACCTCCACCAGATGGTCGGTATCCGTCACTCCCTCCATCAGGACCGCCGCGTCATCCGGGAAAGACTCCCCAAGCTCCTGATAGAAATCCGGATCGCCCACATGGGACATCGGAACGAGCGTGATTTTCCGTCCGTCATCTCGAACATACGTCCTCATCTGCATGGCGACACCCTCCGGCCGGACCATCACAAACCCATCCGTGAAATGCTCGATGGCGAGCTTCGCCGAGAAGCCGGTGTAAAGCGCCAGCGCGGGCACCAGGAGCAAACAAACGGCCAGCGAAACTCCAGCCAGGTTGCCCCAGCTAAAATTCCGGCCGGCGAGTTTTTCCACCGGAACCAGCGGCCACTGGAATTTCATTCCGCCCCGGAGCCGGCGCAGGATGAACAGCCCGAGCAAGACTTGCCCACAAGAGACGCCCCACATGATCCAGCCGGCATGATCGGAAAAGTAAACGAACAAAGGCAGGATTCCGACGCCCACCACCGGTAGATAAAGAGCCAGCGGAAGGAAATGGCGTTTGGGAATCGCCGGAACAAACGCCATCAAACCAAGGGTGAGCACCCCCGTCAGCACCATCAGCAGTGTCCCGATCCCCGCCGCCACTGCCAGATCCTGACGACCTGCTGTTGCAAACAAAGAATCACTCAGCAGGGACACCGCCCCGCTGCCAAGAAACAAGGCCAGCACCAGGCTGAGCATCGCCGCGAGATACGGCCTCGCGGTATTGGGTCCGGATCCGGGCATTGGCGGCGGCGAAACAGGCAACGACATGAGCTGGGACATTCTACTGATGAATCACCGCCCACCATTACAAATTTCTCCCACCTTTCCGGCCCCGTGGCCGCAATGGGGTCAGCCTGCGATCATTCGGACTGCTAGAGATTCTCCGTTTCTCGCAAACTCCCTTGGAAGGCAACATTCGATAGCCCCTCCTACCGCCTCCCCTATCACCGCGGGCTTTCCGCTTGCCAGCACCAGTGAAAATTATCCAATGTCCCCATGTTCACATGATTACCCGTCTATTTTCAGCCGCCTTGCGCGGTGTCGATGCCCAGGAAGTCGAGGTCGAGGTCAATGCCCGCGGGGCGGACAAGCCCATCGTCATCATCGTGGGAAAGACTTTATCTTACACGCAATTAGCGTATGTTCAATGCATTAGGAATCATTAATGAGATGAAAAAACTTGCAGAAACTGCGTTTTACAGAAGCTGACTTGGAACATTCGGGACCAACTCCTCACTGTTTACCAGGTGTCCAATCTTCGGTCAGCAAACGCCTGGCGCGGTTTCTCGCTGATCCCACAAATTCATGCTTGTGGCTGCGCATGTACCGAAGTCCGTGCGGCTACTATGGGGATCTGAAACGGCAGTGCCGTTGTTCGCCGCGACAGAGCGAGCAGTATTGCCAGCGGATCTCCGGGCCACTGTTGGATCGCATCGATCTTCACGTCGAGTTGTCCATCGTGGATTTCCGCGAGTTATCGTCCGACACGAATGTGGGGGATAAATCCGAGGTGATGAGGCAGCGCGTTGCGGAAGCGCGGAAGATCCAGGGCGAGCGGTTCCGTAAGTCGTCTAACTCGACCAACTGGGCGATGGTATCGAAGTTGGTGCGGTTGCATTGCAAGCTGGACCGTGAGGCGACGGGTTATTTGTAGCACGCGATGGAGGAGATGAATTTCTCTGCCCGCGTCCATGATCGAATTCTTAAAGTGGCGCGCACCCTCGCCGACCTAGCAGGAAAGCAGAACATAACCGGAAACGAAGTGCTCGAAGCGATTCAGTTTCGCTCCCTGGATCGGCGCCTGTTCGAATAGGCAAAGTTACACCCCTTTCATGAGAAGGTATCTAAGAAATCCAGTGGAAATCACTCATTTGCTTTCCTCTCATCTTTAGCACTGTAGAGAATCTGTATACCTCCGCGCAGCACCACAACAGTAATGATCGCGCCGATAACAAGATCCGGCCAGCGGGAACCGGTGAGGTGGATGATGACACTTGCCAGGATGACACCGGAGTTGGCGATAACATCATTTTTGGAGAAGATGTAGCTGGCTCGCATGTGGACCTCTCCTTCCTTCTCCTTTGAGATGAGTTTCAGGCACGAAGTGTTCACCGCGAGGGCGACGATGGAAATGATGAACATCAGCATCGAGGACGGATCACTGCCGGTGATGGCGCGACGTATGATGTCGGCTCCGATTCCCAGGGCGATGAGGATCTGAAAGCCGCCGCTGAGGAAGGTCTGCTCTGGTTTTGATACAGGAAGCACGTCCGACGGCGTAGAGCGCCACGCTATAAACGAGAGCGTCGGCCAACATGTCGAGGGAGTCAGCTAGGACGCCAGTTGATTGGCCAATGATACCGACGACCAGTTCTGCGAGAAACATGATCGCGTTCAGGGCGAGCAATTTGCGTAGCACGCCTTTCTGGGACGCGTTAGTGGCTTCGATGTTACATTCGTAGGACATGTTTTCAGTGGGTCGGAGTAGGTGTTGAGTCGGGCTGTTTCTTCCGATTCACCATCAGGTAGAGAATCGGCAGGACGACGAGGGTGAGGGCGGTGGAGGTGATGACTCCGCCAATGACGACAGTTGCGAGGGGCTTCTGGACCTCCGATCCTACGCCGGTGGAGATGGCCATGGGAAGGAACCCGATGGCATCGGTGATGGCGGTGGCTAGGACGGGCGCAGGCGCTCGGTGGCTGCGTGCTTCACGGCGGTGACTGCATCGGAGGCGTCCTGAAGATTGGAGCGGATCGCCTCGATGAGAATCTGGCCGTTGAGCACGGCGATACCAAAGAGCGCGATGAAGCCGATGGCGGCGCTGACGCTGAAAGGGATGTCGCGCAGCCACAACGATAGAACACCGCCGACAAGGGCGAAGGGAATGCCTAGATAAATCAGGGCGACATCCTTGAAGTTCCGCAGACTGAGATAGAGCAGCACGAAGACGAGGATCATGGTCAGCGGAACCACGAGCGAAAGGCGGATGCGGGCACGTTCGAGATTTTTGAACTGGCCGCCCCACTCGATGACATATCCTTCAGGGAGATCGATTTTTTCAGCGATCTTGCGTTTGGCTTCCTCGACGAAGGAAACCACGTCACGGCCATCGACATTGCTTTGGACGCGGATCAAACGGCGGCCCCATTCACGGTTGATCGTGGCTGCACCGGGGGCTTCGACAATATCCGCGACTTCGGAGAGCGGGACGCGGATGCCGGCGGCGGTGGGAATGACCAGATTGCGAACCGCTTCGATGTTGGTGCGGTATTTTTCTGGCAGGACGATGGCGAGCGGGAACTGCCGCTGGCCTTCGTAGATCTCGCCAACGCGGAGCACGCCGATGGCCTCGATGTATGGCAAGATTTCGGAGGCGGAAATTCCGAGGCGGGCCATTTTTTCCGGGCGTAGCTCGATCCGTAGGCCGGGTTGGCCGCTGATCTGGTCGGTGGAAACGTCGGCCTGGCCGTCGATGTCAACGAGCACTTCCTGGATTTCATCGCTGAGGCGGGTAAGCGTTTCGAAGTCGTCGCCGTAGATCAGGATGCCGACATCGGAGCGCACGCCAGATTCCATTTCGTTGAGCCGCATCTCGATGGGTTGAGTGAAAAGGATGTTCACGCCGGGAAGGGTGGAAACGGTTTTCTGCATCGCGGCAACGAGTTCGTCCTGAGTTTTGGCTTTCGTCCATTGCTCGCGGGGAGTTAGGGAAAGGAAAATGTCGGTGAGCTCGGTGCCCATCGGATCGGTAGCGATTTCGGCGGTGCCGATGCGGCTCCAGACATGGCGGATCTCGTCGGGAAGTTGTCTTTGAGCAGCTGTTCGATCCGGGTGTTGTAGTCGGTGGAAGTATCGAGCGAGGTGCCCGCGAGGCGGATGGTGTTCGCGACGAGGGCGCCTTCACTGAGGCGCGGGATGAACTCGCCGCCGAGGCGGGTGGCGACGACTCCAGTCGACAATGAGCAGCGCGAGGACGACCGCAAGAACTGCCCAGCGCACTTTCAGAACCATGCCGAGGATGGCGGAGTAGCCGCCGGTGAGGTTGCGCGAGAGCCAACCCTCCTGGTCCTTGAATTTGCGAGGCAGGAAGAGATGACCGAGGACCGGAGAGATGACGATCGCGATGATCAGCGCACCGAGAAGGGCGAGGATGAAGGTCATGGCCATAGGGCGGAACATTTTCCCCTCGGTGCCTTCGAGCGTGAGGATAGGCAGGAAAACCACGGCGATGATGCCCATGCCGAAAAGAATCGGGCGGGCGACCGAGCGACTGGATTCGAGAATGCAGTCGAAGCGCTCGGCGATGGTGAGCTTCCGTCCGGCTTGACGCGTTCGATCGGCAAGTCCGCGCAGGTTGGCTTCGGTCATGACGACCGATCCGTCGACAATGAGGCCGAAGTCGATGGCGCCGAGACTGAGCAGGCTCGCGGTGATGGCGAAGTAATTCATGCCCAGCACGGCGAAGAGCATGGCGAGCGGGATGCAGACGGCGACCAGCAGACCGGCGCGGACGTTTCCGAGGAGGATCAACGAGTGTGAGGGTGACGAGCACCGCGCCGCCGACGAGGTTGTGAGTCACGGTATCGAGCACCGAATCGGTTAGCTCGGTGCGGTCGTAAACCACTTCGACTTCGACGCCTTCGGGAGGGAAGGGCGGATTTCTTCCAAGCGGGCTTTGAGTGCCTGAGTGACTTCCTGGGCGTTCTCGCCCATCAGCATGAACGCGAGGCCGAGGACGACTTCGCCCTGGCCATCCGCGGTAACCGCTCCACGGCGCAGCTCGCTGCCGATGCGGACATCGGCGATGTCAGAAACACGGACCGGAGTGCCAGCGCTGGAGGTGACTTCGATGCGCTCGATCTCCGGAATGGAGGTGACGCGCCCGATTCCGTGAACCAGCAAGATCCTGGCCGTTGACGGTGAGCTCGGCCTCCGCCGACGTTGCGGTTGTTTTTTTCCAGAGCCTCGACGACGTCGGCGAGCGAAAGGTTGAACTTCACCAGCAGCTCCGGATCGACGACGACGTGGTATTGCTTTTCGAAGCCGCCCCAGGAGTTCACCTCGGCGACGCCGGGGACCTTGCGCAGCTCGGGCTTGATGATCCAATCGTGGATGGTGCGCAGCTGTTCGAGACTGCGTTTGCCGTCACTACTGCGGATGACGTAGTGGAAAATTTCGCCGAGTCCGGTGGAGATAGGTCCCATCTGCGGGGTGCCGACGCCATCGGGTAGCTCGACGGTGAGGAGCCTTTCGGAGACGTACTGGCGGGCGGTGGTGATTTCGGTGTCGTCATCGAAAGTAGCGACAACCTGAGAAAGTCCGAATTTGGATACCGAGCGAACGCTCGCGAGTCCCGGAAGGCCGGAAATTTCCAGCTCTACGGGCAAGGTGATTTGTTGCTCGATCTCCTCGCCATTGAGGGAGGGTGCGACCGTGTTGATCTGGACCTGGATCGGAGTGGTGTCAGGGAAGGCATCGACGGGGACACGCGGAACCGGCCCAGATCCCGGCGACCACCATTAGGGCGGTGAAAAGGAAGACCAGCAGGCGGTTGGCGAGACAGAAGCGGATGAGATTGGTGAACATGGATGCGGAACCGGATAGAAGACGGGAACGAGGCGAAGCGAACGAGACGACGGGGATCAATCATCGACGCAGCCGGCGCCGAGAAGGGATTTGAGGAATTCGGAGCGCAGGATGTAGCTGCCCTGGCTGACGATTTGATCGCCCGGAGCGAGTCCACTCCGGATCGCGGTCAGTCGACCGGAATCGACGCCTGGCGTGAGCTCGACCCGGGTGGCGGCAAAGAGTTCCGGTTCCTTATCGCACGAAGATGAAAGGCACTCCGTCGATGGTCTGGATCGCGCCGGTTGGGACGGCGAGCGAAGAACTGGCCGCGCCGAGCTGGATACGGGCTTCTCCATACAGCCCTTTTCGCAGAGCTGCGGGAGGTGCTTTGACCACGGCGCGGGCCTGGATGCGGCGGGTTTTTTCATCAATCGCGCTGGCGACCCAGATGAGTTCGCCGGTGATGACGGTGTCCGGCAGGTCGGCGAAAATCGCGCTGACTTCCATGCCGGGAGCGAGGCCGGAAGCGTCGCGAGCGGGGATGGAGAGCTCAAGCCACATGCTCGACAGATCGGCTAGGACGAAAATTGCGTCGCCGGGTTCTACCCGTTCGCCGACTGCGACATCGCGATCCACGATGGTTCCAGCGAAAGGTGCCTTGAGTGTGAGCAGCGAGGTCGGGCGGCCATCAGTGGCGAGCAAGTCGATTTCATTCTCACTCAACCCGAGATTGAGCAAGCGCTGGCGGGCGGCGGCCAGATCGACATCGGCGACTTCCGCGGCGGCTACGGCGGTTTCGAGATCGGCGGCCGCCGAGATTTGTTTGTCAGCAAGCCGTCGTTCGCGGCTGACTTGGAGACCGGCCAGCTTCTTCGCGGCAGTCGCAGCAAGGAACCGACTCTTCATTTCCGCGAACTCCGGCGAATGAATGGTGCCGAGAATATCTCCGGCAGCTACCGCTGCCCGGGGACAACCGCAATTTCGCGGACGATGCCCTCGACCAGCGGAGTGATCTTCGCGACTTGGTTCTGATTGTAATCGACGGTCGCGTAGGCCGCGACGGCGGGTCGGGCGGTGGTTTTTTCGGGATTGGAAACCTCGACGCCGACGCGCTCCATCGATTCGGCGGACGCGACGCGGATCTTGAGGCTTTCGCCCGGCTTGAGACCGGCGGCAAGATCCGGATGGCAGATGGCGCATTCCTTTTCCGCAACGCCGTGTTCCTTACACATCAGAACGGCGGCAGGAGCGGCGTTTGAGGACGTGGAGGCATCCTTGCCTTTGAGTTCCGGGTGGCACAGATAGCACTCATCTTCATAGACGCCATGCTCGGTACAGAAGAGGCGTTTTGGATCCTTGAGTTCCGGGTGGCAAAGGAAGCAGCGGTCCTCGTAGCGGTCGTGTTCCTTGCACCAGAGGCGACCCGCGTCGCGCTTCGAGGCGTCGCAGATGAAGCAGCCTTCGCCCGTCGGGCATTCGGCGGCGGTGTGGACTTCAATCCCTTCGTCTGATGCTGATTCCTCAGTGGCTTCAGACTTGGGTGTGGGTTCGGTCTTCTCGGCGTCGCAGGCGGCGAGAAAAACGGTGAGGATGCCGAGGCCGATGACCTGGCTGAGTTTCGGTATCGATTTCATGGCTTGTTAGCTTTGGCTGTTGGTTAGGGTTTTCAGGGAGTTGTGGGCGCGGAGAAGATCGGCTTGGGCGCGGGCTTGGCCGCGCTCGACCTGGAAGAGGGTTTCGCGGGCGTCGAGCACTTCGAGCAGCGACGCCTTGCCGGCGGAGTAGGCTTCACGGGTATCATCCAGACCTTGACGGGCTGCGCTGACGGTTCGCGAATCGAACTCGTTGGCGCGACTCCGGGCCGCCCGAAGATCGGCTGATAGTTTTGCAAATCGTGAGCGCAGTTCGCTTTCGGTGGACCGGCCTTCCGCATTGGCGCGATCAAGACGCTCCTGCGCAGCTAGGATATTGCCCTGATTGCGATCAAAGATCGGCAACGGGACGCGGACACCTACAACGGCGGCGGTTTCATCCGCGTCTCGAAGCTCGCGGAACCCGCCGCCCACCTCGACATCGGAGAAGCGCTTTGCCATTTCGAGGTCAAGGTTTGCTTGAGCACGAGCGAAACGCAGTGCTGCGGCGCGCATCGCGGGATGGTGTGAGATTGCGGATTCGGGGTTCGAGGGGACGTCGCCATCGGGCGCGGTAAATGATCCAGCGGCGGTGACATCCGCCGCACCGCCTCCCCAGGTCTGGCTCAGTTCTACGGCTGCATTGCTTTCCTCCGCACGGGATTCGGCGAGGAGTTCCTTCGCTTCGGAGACAGCCAGAGTGGCCTTGCCGACATCGATGCGGGTGCTTTTCCCGGACTCCAGCAGGGCGTCGAGAGTGCTGAGGTTTTCCTCGGCGCGAGCGAGGTTTTGCTCGCTGAATCCCCGGATTTGACGAGCTTCGAGCAATGTCGTGAATGCACGATCCGCGGCGACTCTAACTTCGCGTTCATCGCTGGCGATCTCGGCTTTCAGTGCCTCAGCTTCGAGCGCGGCGACAAGTGAACGCTTGGAGCGCTTACCTCCAAGTTCGAGTTTCTGGGAAAGTGCGGTGGTGATTTCCGCGCCATTGAAACTGCGGCTCCCGCCGCTTCCCGCGAAGTTCTCCACATCGATCCCAAGTTCGGGATTCGGCGGCAAACCGGCTTGGACGGTTTCAGCCTCAAGGGCGCGAAGTTCCGCCCGCTGGGACTGGAGTGTAGGACTGTAAGTCAGCGCATGGCGGATGGCTTGTTCACGGCTGACAGATCCACGCAGCGCGGGGGCGGACGCGAAGTTGTTTGAAAATTTCGAATGCTTGAAGTCGGACGGTCCGCCGGGCAAGCCGGACGTGTCGTCGGTGGCACAAGACACTAACAGAATCGAAAAGAGGAGAAAAATTGAATGACGAGGGTGCATGAAATGAAATCATTAGAATTGGCGCGGCGCTGCCACGGCAAAAGGACCGTGGAACATGGACCGCCGGTGAAACGCGGGTCACAAGCATCACGCAACGCTCAAGGGCGGGCGGATGGCAAGGCGGCTGGTCCGAAGAAGGACCAGGGCATCAAAGGCGCAGAACGACGCCCGTCATCAGGTCTTTCCTCAGTCGGAAAGCCGGGTCGGGATTGTCAAGGGCGGTCAACCGCCTGTTCGTCTGGTCTTCCGACAAAACGAGTTCCGTAGTGTCGAAAAGGGTCGCGAATGCGAATTCAAAAGGGAGGATGATGCAGGGTTGTGACGGAACCTTTACCGAATCCGCGAGAACAGGGTCGAGTCGGACCTCGTGCTCCTGGCAGTCGTCGTCATTGCACGGACAATGGCAGGGATTGCCGTGATGGTCTGCGTGGGAGAAGAACTCTGCCTGACAGTAGTAGCTGCCGCCCGCTTTATCAAAGCACACGCTGCGACCTTGGCTGCAAAACAGCAAGAGAACGAGAAAGATGCGGATGGCGGCGTTCACAGGATTTCGGAAGCTGAGTAAGCCAGGCGTGCCCAGTAGTCAATCAAGAGTTGGTTTGTCGGGGTCTTCACGGTTTTCACAAAATAGCAAAAATACTGGTGAGTCCGAGGACGGACATGTCACGATTTCCCGCGCTGCGGGATCGCTGACCTTGCCCGCGAGGTTCATGCTCGTCGCCGCGATGAACCCGTGTCCGTTCGGTCACTGGGGAAATTCAGGGGAAAGGTCGACGCGCCAGTGCCGCTGCTCCTTCCATCAGATCGAAAACTATCTCCAGCGGATTTCAGGCCGTTGTTGGACCGGGTTGACTCTCATGAGGAAGTGCCGCTGGTGGACTTCTTTGTGTTGTCGTAGAAATCCACCTTGTGCGAGAAGTCGGAAACTATCCGCTAGAGTTGGTCGATGCCCTGTGCATTCGGAGTGAGTGTTTCAGAAGAAACCTTCAACGCGATGAAAATCTCAATGAACACGCGTCAGTCAAAAGCCCAATGCCGTCTTGGCACCGACGTAAGTCCTTGGGCGTGATTTCCGCTTGCCACTGGAGAACAGAATTTTCAGTGTGTTGCTGTTCGCATGATTACTCGCCTATTTTCAGCCGCTTTGAGAGGGGTCGATGCCCAGGAAGTCGAGGTCGAGGTCAATGCCCGCGGGGCGACAAGCCCATCGTGATCATCGTGGGTCTGCCGGATGCGGCCGTTAGGGAATCCTCGCAACGCGTCATTTCCGCCATCGGCGCCTCCGCGCTCTATCTGGACGACGGCATCAAGACCGTCAACCTCGCGCCGGCGGATTTGAAAAAGGAAGGACCGTCTTTCGATCTGCCCGATCGCCCTCGCCATGATCGCCGCCAGCGGCACCAAGCCCTTCGATGCCAACGATTGCTGTGTCGTCGGCGAGCTGGGGCTCGATGGTGCGGTCCGTCCGGTGAAGGGCGTCCTGTCCATCGCGCTCGAAGCCAAGCGGCAGGGCCGAAGCCGCCTCTTCGTCCCGGAGGCAAATGCCGCCGAAGCCGCTGTCATCGACGGCATCCACGTCTTCCCCATCCGCAACCTCAAGCAGGCATGGGATTTCCTCAATGGCGACATTATCATTCCACCCTATCAACTGGATCGGAAGGCGTTTTTCAATTCACACCGCTCGTACGAAGTGGATTTCGACGAGGTGAAGGGCCAGCACTTCGTGAAGCGCGCCCTCGAGGTGGCTGCGGCGGGAAATCACAATCTGCTGATGGTCGGCCCGCCGGGAACCGGCAAGTCGATGCTCGCCAAGCGCATGGCAACGATCATGCCCGACATGACGGAGGAGGACGCGATCGAAACGACGAAGATCCACTCGGTCAGCGGGCTGTTGGACACCAAGCGATCCTTTCTAACTACCCGCCCTTTCCGCTCGCCGCATCACACGATCTCGGATGCCGGATTGTTAGGTGGCGGGACCAATCCCGGTCCCGGCGAGGTTTCGCTCGCGCACCATGGCGTGCTTTTCCTCGACGAGTTGCCCGAGTTCAGGCGACAGACGCTTGAGGTCCTTCGTCAGCCGTTGGAGGACCGGGTGGTGACGATTTCACGGGCCGCGGGATCGCTCACCTTTCCGGCGAATTTCATGCTCGTGGCAGCCATGAACCCTTGCCCATGCGGCTATTATGGCGATTCGAAAAGGGAATGCCGCTGCTCGCCGCGACAGATCGAGATGTATCGCCAGAAGATTTCCGGACCCTTGTTGGATCGGATCGACCTTCACGTGGAAGTGCCCATCGTGGATTTCCGCGAGCTGTCGTCGAACACCAACACCGGCGAATCCTCAGCCACCATCCGTGAACGCGTGGTCTCCGCACGCCGCATCCAGCAGGACCGGTTCAAAAAATCCTCCAATACCACGAACTCCTCGATGGGTTCGCGTCAGGTCCGGCAACACTGCCAGCTCTCGGCGGAAAGCAACGGCTATCTCGAGCACGCGATGGAGGAGATGAATTTCTCCGCCCGCGCCCACGACCGGATTCTCAAGGTCGCCCGCACGCTGGCGGATCTAGCGGGAGCACCGGACATTCGCCCGAATGACATTCTGGAGGCGATTCAATACCGGTCGCTGGATCGGAAGTTGTTTTCCTAACTCTCTGCCATGAAAATCTCCCCTGCCATTTTCGAGGAATACGAAATCCGCCGTATCTACGACGAGAAATCGGAAACTTGGTTCTTTTCCGTCGTGGACATCGTTCAGGTCCTCACCCAACAGCCTGATTACAAGGCGGCCCGGAACTATTGGAAGGTTCTGAAAAACCGTCTCGGCAAGGAAGGAAGTCAGTTGGTTACAAACTGTAACCAACTGAAATTGCTCGCCGCCGACGGAGCAAGAAATATCTTACCGACGTCGCCACTGCCGAGACCCTGCTGCGCCTCGTCCAGAGTGTTCCCAGTCCCAAAGCAGAGCCGATCAAACTCTGGCTCGCCAAAGTCGGCTACGAACGGATGCAGGAACTATCCGATCCCGCCCTCTCTCTCGAACGCGCCCGCGCCACATGGCAGAAACACGGACGCAGTGAGAAATGGATCCAGCAACGCATGACCGGGCAGGAAACCCGCAACAAACTCACCGACTACTGGGCTGAGCACGACATCAAGAAGGGCGAAGAGTTCGCCATCCTCACCAACCTCATCCATCAGGAATGGAGCGGCGTCAGCGTGAAGTCCCACAAGGAACTGAAAAACCTCAAAACCCAAAATCTGCGCGACCACATGAGTGAGGCGGAGCTCATTTTCACCGCGCTCGCCGAGCTCTCCACCCGCCAGATCGCCGAGACCACCGATGCCACGGGAATGGCGGAAAACCAAAGCGCCGCCAAGACCGGCGGCAAGATTGCCAAACGCGCCCGACTCGAACTCGAAAGCCAAACCGGCAAATCCATCGTGACGGGAGACAACTACCTGCCACCTCCACGAGAAGTCCGAGGTGCGGAATGAGACCACCAAAATGAAGGATCACTGCCAGCTCTCGGCGGAAAGCAACGGCTATCTTGAACACGCGATGGAGGAGATGAACTTCTCCGCCCGCGCCCACGACCGGATTCTCAAGGTGGCACGGACGCTAGCCGATCTATCAGGATCCCCCGACATCCGGCCTAACGATATTCTGGAAGCGATTCAATACCGCTCGCTGGATCGGAAGTTGTTTTCGTGATGAAATGCCAATTCGCTTCGGAGCATCGTCCAATGGGATAACTGTGACGAAGCCGTTCTATTCCATAAACCCGTGGGTCAATACGTAGGCCCAATAGACGATCACCAGACCCGTCAATCCTGTGCCCACGATCCCAAGGAGGATCACAAGAGGCCGCATGCCGACTGCCACTGCGCGACGACAACTCATGATCGTGCCGATGACAACCAAAGGAAAAAGCAGCGGCGCGATGAAAAGACCCAATGACACGGCCCCACTCGGCTTGTCGGCGAAATAGACGGCAACGAGATCCCAAAGCCAAAGGAAAACAAGGAACGGAGCAGTTCCGACACAGATGGCCAGAATCGCGGTCTTAAAATGTTTCTTCATTAACAGGGCGCAAGTTTGACCACTCCCATCGGCACTCGGAAAGCTCGTTTGGTTTCGGGGGCATCTTGATGACGGATCAACTGTCTGCTGCCTAGGACTTCCGCAGATGTTCGGCCACGACCTTCGGCACGATGAACGAGATGGTTCCCTCCTGGAAATCCGTCCAAACGATGCGCGGCATCTCGTTGGCACCCCTGCATTTCAGACAAAACGGAATTCTCATCTTCAGACTCTGATAGGTTTCCCTGCCCTGCTCGCCAGACAAAAGTCCTCTCAATCCGAAGGTCACGAGTTTCAGCGGGAACAACACCAGATTGAGGATGACCTTGAGAAACTGAAAAGCCGGGGAGGAACTCGAACGCTTCACAAGCAGCAACGAATCGGTCTGATTGCCACACCCAAAGCAAATGGCCGGCAGAACCTGACCCTCCCAGATCGCGATCCTTGTCTTTGAAGCATCCGCAGTTGGCGCACTCGGGTCCTTGTGACATGCGGGACATGATCCATCATGGCCGAGGAACACTCTGGAATAACAGTTCGGGCATTCAATCGCACGCATGGTCATCTTGCCTTAAAAAATATCGCCGGACCCTTCGGACCGGGTGCCAGTTAGAGAAAAGCCCTGATAACGTGCGAATGGCGAAACGAGCCAATGACCGCTACCGTCTTGTCTGCCGTTGTTGGCTTCCCTGTGGTTCATTGCATGGGCTGGCGTATGATGGTCTTCCAATTCCTTGGGTCAGCACGCCGGATGTCTGAAAGATAGATCTCGTGATGCTTCCCACTGAGTGCGCCACGGGCAAGAATGAAGTCATGAACCCGCTGGATCGTCGGTCCCTCCTCCGTGAATGGACCCACGTGCATGGTCTGGGCACATCGACCCTCGGTGAAGTCCTCGAAGCGGAGCTTGCCGAGCGTCGGAAGGCTCTTTTTTCGTCCTACGGTCGCAATCGCCGCTTCAATGGTCCGGGCAGTCACAAGCGGCGGCTGCATGATCATCATCGTCCACTTCCAGTTCGAGCGGTCGTTGTTCTCGAAGACGGAAAGATCGTCAGCCCACCACAAGCCCTCAAGAGGCATGACGGCATAGTCATACGAAGGAACCGAGCGCTTCAGGGCAAACCTGGACGTGTATGAGACGGAAAACAATGCCTCAACCGCCTCGGTATAAGCCGGGGACGTGTTGGGGTCGCCATGTCCGTCAACCATCAGAAATGCCATCGTGGGGACCGTGATTTCAGTCACCTGTTTGGCGGATGGCTTGTAGAACTGTGAGAGCTCCTTCTTGTGGTCAACTTTGGACATGGCGCTGATGGTTGGGAAGCGTTCTGGAGATGGGGACCTAATGGGCGGAAAGCGCGAATTCAAACAGATGATTTACCCATCGTTGGATGAAGCACCTTGTTCGCTATGATTTCTTTAGCGGCTCAAGAACCAGAAAGACTAATGGGATAAAATAGTAGAGAAATGGCACTACCGCAAGGAATCGCCAAGAACTACGGAAGCTAAAGATTACTCTCGCATAAACCCATGAAAATACCACAAGCCACACATACAGGTTTAAGATGTCCGAAAAGGAAACGTAGGTGTTCCACCTCGAGCTCGCTGCCCCCAGAAGGCCGAAATAGGCGTATTGAAGACCCAAACCAGCAAAGGCAAGAATGAGTAAAATGATCTTCTCATACTTGCCGATGGCTCGAGCATAAAAAACGTCACGCAATGTCATTTTGAAGCGAACGTATGGGCCATCCACGGCGGGGATGGAAGCCCGAATTCAAACTGGGACGTTACCCTCCGTTGGATGAGCTGGCTTGTTCTGCTTGTTTTGTTACAGAACGAGGCTGCCGTCTGGATTGAACTCCCAGCTTTCAGCCCAAGCAACCTCCCATAGATGGCCGTCCGGATCTGCGAAATATCCGCTATATCCACCCCAGAATGTCTCCTCCGGTTCCTTCTCGATTGTTCCGCCTGCACGCTTCGCTAACGCTAGGACCTCTTCCACCTGATGCTTTTCGCGTGTATTGTAGGCGAGACCAATACTCGGCATGAGAGTTCGGTCGATGGCTCTCTCAACATCAATATGCCTCTGAAGGTTCTCTGCCTTCATATTCTCGTAGGGGTAAATGCAGAATACGATTCCATTCAGCTTGAAGCCAACCCACGCATCTTCCGGCTTGCGAGTGGTCGGGAATCCCAAACCCTCCGCGTAAAACTTATACGACCGATGAATGTCGCGAACGCAAAGCCCGACGATGCTGATTCTTGGTTCAAGTTTGTCTAGCGGTTTCATGTTTTCAGCAGAACGTTCGTAGGATCTCTGGACGTGATATCCGAGCTGACTACTTTTGAAGGATCCGCCGAGATCCCTTGATTTTACAAGGATTTTCTGAGGCATCGGTGCAGCATATCAGGCTGCGATGAGCGAGGTCCTTGCGGGCGAGATGACCTAGCAGATACGCGGTCGCACGTGGGACCCCGGAGGAAGGTTGGGGGTTGTGATCAGTGGGCGGGGCATTTCCAGTCCAGCAATGGTAATCCGGTCGGGACGCACGGGCGACGGACTGCGGCGGGACGCCACAGCCACGTTTTGCTCGAACTTGAACCGATCATGAGATGCGGCAGCAGTGCCGGGAACTTCCGGATCGCATGAACAAAGCGCCCTATCCGCAGCGGATAGGGCGCGATTCACCAGATCTCAGGATTCTCCATGAGTCAGGTGATGCTTCGGGAGCAATGAATGGGTGAGCGGAATGTGTTCCTGCCCAGGTTAGACTGAGGGGAATGCTGGCGGAATGAATTCCGCGCTCCAGTGGAAGAATCGCCTTACGTCGATGGCACGGGATCAGGCGATCATGCGGGAGTCGATGGCGCGTTTGGTGTGCTCCATGGTGTTCGCCGTATCCTCGTCCATGGAGGAGAGGATGTTGGCGAGATCCGTCGCGATTTCGTTGCGGATGTGGGAAACGAGGTTCACGCCCTTGGAGGTGATGCGGACGAGGATCTTGCGGCGGTCGTCGGAGCCGTGCATGCGCTCCACGTAGCCGAGCTTTTCGATGCGATCGATCAATCCGGTCGCGGCGGCGGTGGAATGGCCCATCTTTTTCGCGATGTCCGTCATGGTCAGGTATTCCTCACTGGTCAGGTAGGTGAGCAGGAAGAATTGGGAGTAGGACAGGTTGACCCGGTTCAACTCGTTGGAGAGATTCAGGATGCAGCCGCGTTGGGTGAACAGGACGAAGTCGGCAAGATGGCCAGCATCAGCCTTGACCGAAGCACTTGCAGTGCTTGATGAGCTCAATTTCATGGGGGGATGTTAGGTGGGGGGATTTGGGGGAGGAGAAAGCTAAGTGCTTTCTGACTTCGCGATCCTGCCAGAATTCGGCACCCGGTGATATTACGCAATCGCGTGGTATTGAGGAGGGCGTGTTTCGGGCGGGTGAATGGGTTGCTCCAATCTAACATGTTCGCCTTGTGAAATGATCCACATCAGATAGAGGGACGCTGGGTAATGAATGAATTCGCCTCCTGAAGGGACAATTTCATTCAGGATGCGCTTCCATCCCGCGCGAGCATGAGAGGTCCTTGCAGGACCTGGGTCGGATTTTGATTCCGGTTCCCGGGATTTCATCCCGGGCTGGGATGAGACGTCCCGTTGGGACGAATTGGTGGGAAGAATTCGCGAGACAAGTCGTGGGCCGAGTCACGGCGGTTTGGTATTCGCCGGGTCTCGATTCCGCGATGTGATAGGATGCAATCGGGATCTACCGCGGGGATTATGATTTGTGAGGGGTCGTCTGAAGAATCAGGGATTGGTAGGATTTGCCTGATTCATGGTGCCAGAAAATCCGGGTTTTCCGGAAACAGCAGGCCCAGCATGCGGACTGAAGATCCGCGCTCCAATTTTTCAAGCAGCCTCTGAAACGGACGGTCTGGTGGGTGGCTTGGAGATTGATAGCTGGAGGCGGGACGCCTCCGCGACGGTCTGGAGCGAGACGCTCCAGCCACTTTTTCCGGCAGACGACCATTCACAAACGTCATGCTCCGCACGACAACGGACCGAGCTTTGCCAGACGATCAGAACGCGAGTGATGCGCCGATGCCGATGGACTGGGCCGAATCCGAACCGGACGAGCGGAACTCGCCGCGGTAGGTGAGTCCGACGCGGAAGCTGCTGTTGATGTCGTAGTAGGCTCCGGCACCGAGGATGAAGGCGTCGTTGTCGATCCCAGGAGCCTTGGCCGAGAATGGCAGGCTGCCGGGAGCGGTGGAACGGGCGCTGACCGACTCGTTGGAGCTGTCGAGATCGAAGGTGTAGCCGACGTGGCCGACGAGGGTGAGCTTGGGCTGGACGACATAGTCGAAGTCCACGCCAAGTTCCAACAGCGGCGAGTTGATGTCCTGGGAACCGACAGAGAGTCCGGCACCGGTACCGCTTTCGCTGAATCCATCGACGCTGCCGTTCATGTAGCGGAACATCGCGCTCGGGATGACCCGGAAGCCGTCCTTCTGATAGGCGACGGTGCTCATGCCGAGGGTCAGCTCGATTGCATCGGATCCGATGCCGTTCGCGTGGACATCGCCACCCGCGCTGTGGCGTGTTGCGTCGTAGTCATAGACGCCGTAGGTGGCGCTTGCGACGAGCTTGGTCTGGGTGTGCTCGTCCAACAGATAACTGCCAAAGCCACCGAAGACGAAGCCCGAGGCATCGGTGTCGATCAGGTTGCCCTTGATGCTTCCGTCATCGTAGCCGAGCAACACGCCCATCTGGGCACGGTCGTCGAAGTTGTGGCGGGCACCGACGGTCACACTGACGGAGTCGATGTCATAGCCCGCATTGGTTTTGGAGCCCTCCACACCGGATGAGTTGAAACTGGTGGTGGCGAAGGCCTGGGTGGTGCCGGTGCCGGAGACCGGAGCGCCCTCCATGGCTTCCCTGACGTGCGCTCTCAGTGATTGTTCGCTGTAGTCGGCGAGGCCGCGATAAACCTCTGGCGAAGTGCGGTTGGTGACGGGGGGAGCAGGAGGAGCAACCGCAGCGAGCGGCATCGCTCCGAGCGACCTGAGCGAGCGGGTTTGTGCCGCGAATGCGGCGGCGTCGGCATCGCGACTTTCGTCAACGATCGGCATGGCGGCGACCTTCATGACGGCCAGCTTGCTGAAATCCCGGGCAGCCACGGATGGGGTGGCGGCGAATTTCGGGGCCTTGGTGCGACGGGAGACAACCTTGTCCTTCGGATGGGTGCTACCTTCGCCGAGACCGACCAAGGTGCCGTTCTCCTCGTCGAAGTAAACCTCGTTGTCGAATCCGACGGCCACGACGGACTTGAACTCCTTGGCGTAGGATCCGGCATCGAAGAGTTTCACGACCTGGCACCTTTCATCAGCCCGGCGCCGGTGTTGACGACCACCAGCTTGCCACCGAATTCCACGCTGCCCGCGTTGATCGACTCGAAATTGTTCTTGTTCTTCAGCGAGAGCGTCACCGTGCCCTTGTTCTGGATCTTACCGGTCACAGTTAGATCCTTGCCGATGGAATCCACGCCAATGGTTCCGAAACTCTTCAGGTCTCCATCGATGGTGCCGGTGCCCATGAGGGAGGCGTTGAGATTGACCCGGGTATCGGCAACCGCGGTTCCTGCCAGAGTTAGATCCCCGCGATCGACGCGGAGGTCGCCGCCGCCGACGGAGCCGGTGATCTTGACCGATCCCAGGGTGGTGGTGTCCCCGAGGAGGTTGCCGGAAACGGTTCCGCCTTTCAGCTTGGCGAAATTCGAAACCGTTAGATCACCCGAGCCGGAGAGTTTACCGGAGCCGTTCTGGACGTAAATCCGGACGAGGTCGTTGAACGCACCCGTATTGAGGACGCCATCGTCCTGAACCCGAATTTTCGCCGCATCCGCAAGGCGGTCCGAAGCACCGAGCTTGAGGGTGCCGGCGGTGATCTTGACCCGTTTGGCAGCGGAACTGCCGTCGAGATCGGTGGTGCCTTCCAGTTGTTGGAGGATGCCTTGGCCGAGATCCGCGCCGACGGTGCCGCCCTTGAGGAAATAGGTGGAGGCGGTCAGTTTGCCGGTGCCGGAGAGCGTGCCGTCGATCAGGGAGAAATCATCCACCTTGTCATCGAAAGCGCCGAGATCGAGCGTGGATCCCCGAACGCGAACGGTCGCGGTGTCGGACAAACGGTCCGAAGCACCCAGGGCGAGGGTGCCGCCGAGGATGTTGACGACCGGTGCTTGCGCGGTGCCGTTGAGGGTGGTGAGTCCTGAGGACTGGGTCAGGGAGCCCCTGCCAAGGTTCGCATTCACCGTGCCACCGTACAGCTTGTAGGAGGTGGCGGAGAAGGTGCCGGTGCCATTCAGGGTTCCCCCGTTCAGGAAGAAGGCACCCACGGTATCGTCGAAGGCTCCGAGTTCGAGGGTGCCACCTGCGATTCTAACCTTTGCCTGGTCGGCGAGGAGATCGGAGGCTCCGAGTTCGAGGGTTCCGTCGTTGACATTGACGATTTCCGCGGCCGATGAGCCGTCGAGCGTGGTGGTGCCGGCAAGCTGGGTCATCACACCGGTTCCGAGTCTCGCATTCACGTCCCCACCGTAGAGCGAGTAGGTGGCGGCGGTTAGAGTGCCCGTGCCATCCAGGATGCCGCCGTTCAGGTTGAAGCTGCCGACGGTGTCGGAGAAGGCGCCGAGGTCCAGGGTGCCGGAGTTCAAGGCGACCGAAGCCTTGACGGAAAGGCGGGTGGAAGCGCCGAGGGCGAGGGTGCCGCCCTCGATGTTGATCTCGGTGGCGGCTGCCGTGCCGTTGAGCAGGGTGGTGTTGGAAAGCTGGTTGATGATGCCGGTTCCAAGCTTCGCGTTGATCGTGCCACCGTTCAGATTGTAGATGGTGGAGGTCAGGGTGCCGACGCCGTCCAGTGAACCACCGTTGAGGATGAATTTCTCGACCACGTCGTTAGAGACCCTCATGTCGAGAGTCGCGGCGTTTTCGACGGTGACCGTGGCATTGTTCGCCAGGCGATCGGAGCCTCCGAGAGCAAGGGTTCCGCCGATGATGTTGACCTCGAGGGAACCGGAAGTGCCGCCGAGCGTGGTCGTGTTGCTGAGCTGGTTGAGTGTTCCCGCGCCGAGATTGGCGTTCACCGCGCCGCCATTGAGATCATAGACGGAGGCGGTTAGAAGTCCGCTGCCGTTGAGTGATCCGGAGTTGAGGGTGAAGGTGCCAACCGTGTCGCTGAAGCTGCCGAGGTTGAGCGTTCCGTTGTTCAAGGTGACGTCGGCATTGTCCGCCAGGCGATCGGTGGCGCCGAGGGCGAGCGTGCCACCGTTGACATCGACCGTGGAGGCGGACGAGGTGCCGTTGAGCGTCGTGAAGTTCGAGAGCTGGGTGAGGATGCCATCCCCGAGGTTGGCGTTCACCGTGCCACCGCTGAGGTCGTAGGTGGCGGCGGTCAGGGTGCCGGTGCCGTTGAGGATGCCACCGTTGAGGGCAAAGGTGCCGACCGTCTCGTTGAAGCCGACCAGGTTGAGGGTGCCGGCGTTCACGGTGAGGGCCGCGCTGTCGGAGAGCCTCTCGGAGGCCCCGAGGGTGAGGGTGCCGCCGTTCACGTTGACGGTGGTCGCGGCGGAGGTGCCGTTGAGAAGCGTGTTGTTCGAAAGCTGGTTCAGCGTGCCGGTGCCAAGGTCGGTGTTGATGGTCGAGCCATTGAGATTGTAGGTGGTGGCCGTGAGGCTGCCGGTTCCAGTTAGAACTCCGGAGATGAGGGTGAAGGAACCGACGGAGTCATTGAAGTTTCCGATGTCGAGCGTGCCGTTCTGCACGGTGACGTCGGCGTTATCGGATAGACGGTCGGACGCGCCGAGGATGAGCGTGCCGCCGTTGACATTGACAATGCCCGCGGCGGATGTGCCGTTGAGGGTGGTGGTGTTGGTGAGCTGGGTGAGGGTGCCGGTTCCGAGATTGGCGTTCACCGTGCCGCCGTTGAGGGAGTAGGTGGCGGCGGTCAGGGTGCCGCTGCCGTCGAGCGTGCCGGAGTTCAGGGTGAAGCTGCCAACCGTGTCGCTGAAGGCGCCGATGTTGAGGATCGCGGAGTTCACCGTGACGGCCGCGGTGTCCAACAAGCGGTCCGAGGCCCCGAGGGTGAGCGTTCCGCCGTTGATGTTCACGGTGGCGGCGGCGGACGTGCCGTTGAGGGTGGTGGTGTTGGTAAGTTGCGTGAGGATCCCGGCCCCGAGGTTCGCATTCACCGTGCCGCCATTCAGGTCGTAGGTGGCGGCGGTTAGAGTTCCGCTGCCGTTGAGGGTGCCGCCGTTCAAGGTGAAGGTGCCTACCGTGTCGCTGAAGGTGCCGAGATTGAGGATCGCGGAATTCACCGTGACGGCCGCGGTGTCCAACAAGCGGTCGGATGCACCCAGGGTGAGGGTGCCTCCATTGACGTTGACCGTGGCGGCGGCGGAGGTGCCGTTGAGAAGAGTGCTGTTAGTGAGCTGCGTGAGGACGCCGGCCCCGAGGTTCGCATTCACCGTTCCTCCGTTGAGATCGTAGGTGGATGCGGTGAGCGTGCCGGTGCCGTTGAGGATGCCGCCATTCAAGGTGAAGGTGGCGACCGTATCGCTGAAGGTGCCGAGGTTCAGGGTGCCGGCGCTGGCGATGGTGACTGCCGCAGTGTCGGCCAGGCGGTTGGAAGCACCCAATGTCAGGGTGCCGCCGTTGATGTTGACCGTGGCGGCGGCGGAGGTGCCGTTGAGGAGAGTGCTGTTGGAAAGCTGCGTGAGGATGCCGGCTCCGAGGTTGGCGTTCACCGTTCCTCCGTTGAGGTCGTAGGTGGCCGCAGTCAGCGTGCCGGTTCCGTTGAGGATGCCGCCATTCAAGGTGAAGCTGGCGACCGTATCGCTGAAGGTGCCGAGGTTCAGGGTACCCGCTCCCGCGATGGTGACCGCCGCGGTGTCTGCCAGGCGATCGGAAGAGCCGAGGGTGAGCGTGCCACCATTGACGTTGACCGTGGCGGCTGCCGAAGTGCCGTTGAGGAGCGTGCTGTTGGAAACCTGGTTGAGTGTGCCGGTTCCGAGATTGGCATTCACCGTGCCACCATTGAGATCGTAAGTGGAGGCGGTCAGGGTTCCGGTGCCGTTGAGGATTCCGGAGTTCAGGGTGAACGTGCCGACCGTGTCATTGAAGGCCCCGATGTCCAAGGTGCTGGCGACGGTAAGCACCGCGAGGTCGGACAAGCGGTCGGAAGCACCAAGCGTTAGAGTGCCGCCATTGACGTTGACGGTGGCGGCCGCGGAAGTGCCGTTGAGGAGGGTGCTGTTGGAGACCTGGTTGAGGGTGCCGGTTCCGAGGTTCGCATTCACCGTGCCGCCATTCAGATCATAGGTGGTGGCGGTGAGGGTGCCGGTGCCGTTGAGCGTGCCGGAATTCAGGGTGAAGGTGCCAACCGTGTCGCTGAAGGTGCCGATGTTGAGAATCGCGGTGTCCACCATGACAGCCGCGTTGTTCGCCAGGCGGTCGGAAGCTCCGAGGGTCAGGGTTCCACCGCTGATGTTGACCGTCGCGGCGGCAGAAGTGCCATTGAGGAGAGTGGTGTTTCCAATTTGATTGAGAACACCGGTGCCGAGGTTGGCGTTGACCGTGCCGCCGTTGAGGGCGTAGGTGGTGGCGGTCAAGGTGCCGGTGCCGTTGAGCGTGCCGGAGTTCAGCGCGAAGGTGCCGACCGTGTCATCGAACACGCCGAGATTGAGGATCGCGCCGCTGTTCACCGTGACGGCGGCGGTGTCGAACAGGCGGTCCGACGCACCAAGGGTGAGCGTGCCGCCGTTGATGTTGACCGTGGCGGCGGCGGAGGTGCCGTTGAGCAACGTGGTGCTGGTGAGCTGGGTGAGGATGCCGGCCCCGAGGTTGGCGTTTACCGTGCCGCCCTTGAGATCATAGGTGGCGGCGGTTAGAGTTCCGCTGCCGTTGAGCGTGCCGCCGGTCAGGGTGAAGGTGCCGACCGTGTCGTTGAAGGTTGCGATGTCGAGAATCGCCGAATTCACCTTCACGACCGCATTGTTAGCCAAACGATCGGAGGCGCCGAGCGTTAGCGTGCCACCGTTGACGTTGACCGTGGCGGCGGCAGAAGTGCCGTTGAGCAAGGTGCTGCTGGAAACCTGGGTGAGGATGCCGGCTCCCAGGTTCGCATTCACGGTTCCTCCGTTGAGGTCGTAGGTCGCGGCGGTGAGCGTTCCGGTGCCGTTGAGAATCCCGCCATTCAAGGTGAAAGTGGCAACCGTGTCGTTGAAGGTTGCGAGATTCAGAATGCCCGCGCTGGCGATGGTGACCGCCGCGGTGTCGGCCAGGCGGTTGGAGGCCCCCAAGGTTAGAGTGCCACCGTTGACATTGACCGTGGCAGCGGCGGAAGTGCCGTTGAGGAGAGTGCTGTTGGAAACCTGCGTGAGGATGCCGGCTCCGAGATTGGCGTTCACCGTGCCGCCGTTGAGGTCGTAGGTGGCTGGCAGTCAGCGTGCCGGTGCCGTTGAGGATCCCGCCGTTCAAGGTGAAGGTGGCGACCGTGTCGCTGAAGGTTGCAAGATTCAGGATCCCCGCGCTGGCGATGGTGACTGCCGCGGTGTCGGCGAGGCGGTTGGCCGCGCCTAATGTTAGAGTGCCGCCATTGACGTTGACCGTGGCGGCCGCGGAGGTACCGTTGAGGAGGGTGATGTTCGCAAGCTGGGTGAGGATGCCTGTGCCGAGATTCGCATTCACCGTGCCTCCGCTGAGGCTGTAGGTGGCGGCGGTCAGCGTGCCGGTGCCGTTGAGCGTGCCGGAGTTGAGAGCGAAGGTGCCAACCGTGTCGTTGAAGAAGCCGAGGTCCAGGATGGCGGAGCTGACCGTGACAGCCGCGGAGTTGGACAAGCGGTCCGAAGCGCCAAGGGTAAGGGTACCTCCGTTGACATTGACGGTCGCGGCGGATGACGTGCCGTTGAGGATGGTGGTGTTGGAAAGCTGGGTGAGGATGCCGTTTCCAAGATTGGCGTTCACCGTGCTGCCATTGAGGTCGTAGGTCGCGGCGGTCAGGGTGCCGGTGCCGTCAAGCGTGCCGGAACTGAGGGTGAACGCGGCGACGGTGTCGCTGAAGTTGCCCAGGTTGAGAGTCGCGTTGTTCACCGTGACGGTGGCGCTGTCGGACAAGCGGTCCGAGGCGCCAAGGGTGAGCGTGCCACCATCGATGTTGACCGTGGCGGCGGCGGAAGTGCCGTTGAGCAAGGTAGTGCCGGAAAGGTGCGTTAGAGTGCCGGTTCCAAGGTTGGCATTCACCGTGCCGCCGTTGAGGCTGTAGGTCGCGGCGGTCAGCGTGCCGGTGCCGTTGAGGATGCCGCCGTTGAGGGTGAACGAACTGACGATGTCGTTGAATGCACCAAGGTTGAGGATTCCGGCGCTGGCGACGGTGACTGCCGCAGTATCCGACAGGCGGTTGGATGCGCCCAATGTCAGGGTGCCGCCGTTGACGTTGACCGTGGCGGCTGCGGAGGTGCCGTTGAGAACGGTGGTGTTCGCAAGCTGGGTCAGGATCCCCGCGCCGAGATTTGCATTTACCGTGCTGCCACTGAGGTTGTAGCTGGCGGCGGTCAGCGTACCGGTGCCGTTGAGGGTGCCGGAATTCATCGCGAACGTATCAACCGTGTCGCTGAAGCCGGCAAGATCGAGCGTTGCGTTGCTGACCGTGACCGCGGCGTTGTTCGCCAGGCGATCAGCGGCACCGAGGGTGAGGGTGCCGCCATTCACGTTGACGGTGGTGGCAGCGGAGCTGCCGTTGAGGAGAGTGGTGTTTCCGATCTGGGTGAGAGTTCCCGTGCCGAGGTTGGCATTGATCGTCCCGCCGTTGAGAGTGTAGGTGGAGGCGGTGAGGGTTCCGGTGCCGTCGAGGGTTCCGGAGTTCAAAAGGAAGGTGCCAACCGTGTCGTTGAAGGCCGCAAGATTGAGAATACCGGAGTTGATCGTGAGCGCGGCGCTGTCGAACAGGCGGTCTGAAGCCCCGAGGGTGAGGGTGCCGCCGTTGACGTTGACGAGCGATGCGGCGGAGGTGCCGTTGAGCAGGGTCGAGCCGGTGAGCTGGCTCAATGTGCCAGCCCCGAGATTGGCGTTCACGGTGCCGCCGTTCAACGAGTAGGTCGTGGCGGACAGGGTGCCGGTGCCGTTGAGCGAGCCGAGGTTCAGGGTGAAGGTGCCGACCGTATCACTGAAGGTTCCAAGATTGAGGATCGCGTTGTTGATCGTAACCGCCGCGCTGTTGGAAAGACGGTCAGCCGCGCCCAGCGTTAGAGTCCCGCCGTTGACATTGACCGTGGCCGCGCCGGACGTTCCATTGAGAGTGGTCGTGTTGGTGAGCTGGTTCAGGGTTCCAGCTCCCAGGTTGGCGTTCACGGTGCCACCGTTGAGATTATACGTGGTGGCGGTTAGAGTGCCGCTGCCATTGAGGGTGCCGCCATTCAGAACGAAGCTGCCGACCGTGTCGTTGGATGCTCCGAGGTTGAGAATCGCGGAAGTCACCGTAACGGTCGCGGTATCCGAAAGCCGGTCGGATGCTCCCAAGGTGAGGGTGCCGCCGGTGACGTTGACCGTGGATGCGGACGAGGTACCGTTGAGGATCGTGACATTCGAAAGCTGGTTCAGCGTGCCGGATCCGAGATTTCCGTTCAAGATTCCACCGTTGAGGCTGTAGGTGGCGGCGGTTAGAGTGCCAGCGCCGTTGAGCGTGCCGCCGTTGAGGGTGAAGGTGCCGACGGTGTCGTTGAAACTTGCCAGATTGAAAATTCCGACGCCGGAGAGGGTAACGGCCGCGCTGTCCGAGAGGCGGTTGTCCGCACCCAGCGAGAGGGTGCCGCCGGTGATGTTGACGGTGGCGGCGGCGGATGTGCCATTGAGTTCGGTGGTGTTGACGATCTGGGTGAGGACGCCAGCTCCGAGGTTGCCATTGATCGCGCCACCGCTGAGGGCGTAGGTGGAGGCCGTTAGAGTGCCGGTGCCATCGAGGGTGCCTGTGTTGATGGCGAAGGTGCCGACGGTTTCATTGAATCCTGCCAGATTCAGGCTGCCGCCGGCGATCTTGAGGGCTGCCGCGTTGTTCAGACGCTCTGAAGCTCCCAAGGTGAGCGCACCGCCAACGATATTGACATCGACCGATGCCGATGTGCCGTTGAGGAGAGTGTTGTTATTCGCTTGGGTGAGGATTCCGGCTCCGAGATTGGCATTTACCGTGCCGCCATTGAGGCTGTAGGTGGCGGCGGTGAGGGTGCCGCTGCCGTTGAGAGTGCCGCCGCTCAGGTTGAAGGTGCCGACAACGTCGCTGAAGGTGACGAGATCGAGGATGCCGTTGTTCACCGTTAGAGCGGCTCCGTTTGCCAGCCGGTCTGAATTTCCAAGCTGAAGGGTGCCGCCGTTCACGTTGACGGTGGCGGCGGAGGACGTGCCGTTGAGAAGCGTGGTGCCACCGGTTTGGTTGATGATCCCGAGGCCGAGATTGGCGTTCACGGTGCCGCCATTGAGTCCGTAGGTGGCGGCGGTGAGCGTGCCGGTGCCATCGAGGGTGCCAGTGTTGATAGAGAAGGTGCCGACGGTGTCGCTGAAGCCCTGGAGGTTGAGACGACCGCCGTTGATGGAGACGGACGCTCCATCGGCCATGCGATTGGCGGCACCGAGAGTGAGGGTGCCGAGGTTCACATTCACCGCCGATGCGGCGGAGGTGCCGTTGAGGAATGTGGTGGTGCTTCCGACCTGGTTGACGGTGCCGGTGCCAAGGTTGGCATTCACATTACCACCGCTGAGGTTGTAAGTGGTGGCGGTGAGGGTGCCGGTACCGTTCAGGTTCGCCGCTCCGGTCTGGCTGTAGATGCCGACGGTGTTGTTGAATGCACCGAGATTCAGGGTGGTGCCGGATTGCAGCGAGAGACCTCCGGAAATGATGAGCTGATTGCTACCAGAGAGTGTGATCGAGCCTTGCTGGATGTCCGCCGTGGTGGCGGTGATGGTGGATCCGGGAGCCATCAGTGCGGTGCCGTTCGTATTCCATCTGAAATCTCCGGCAGTGTTGGCACCGGTGATGGAGGTGCCGGAGAGCAGGTTGAACGAGGCAATTCCGGTTGCGTTGAAATTCAACGATCCGAACGATGCGGTGCCTGCACCTGCTCCAATGTTGATGGAATCGCCGGTTAGAGCCGCCGCACCGGTCACGCTGACATTGCCAGAGTTCGTGAGCGCGCCGCCGGAGTTGACGGTCAGGCTGGAGGCGGTGACCGCTCCAAGGTCGGTATCGCCCTGCTCGGTCACGGTTACCACTCCGCCGGTGAGAGCGAGCGTTCCGAAATTGTTGAAGGCATCGATCAACGTGATGGCATTCGACCCGGCATTGAATTTCGCCAGCCCCGTGACGTTGGCGGCCCCTGTCTGGGTGATTGCGCCGATGGAGGTCAGGTCGAGTGAACCCGCATTGACGCTGGCGAGTGAGGAGGCACTGTTCTCGCGGATGGTGACGGAGTTTCCTGTCAGGGCGAGGCTCCCGAAATTGTTGTCAGGACCTGATAGAACGATATTTGAGGAACCCGCATTGAAGGTCGCGAGCCCACCGGCCTTCAGGATGTGGGAATTGTCCTGGGTGATTCCCGCCGTGGCCTGGACCGTTAGGGCATTTGAAATCTCCACCACTCCGTTGAGAGCCACGCCACCGTTGTTCGCTGTGAGCTGCAAACTTCCGCCGCCGATGATGTTGGTGAGCGCCGCGGAAACATCGATGCCGCCGCGGGCGTCCAGCTTCAGGGTGTTGGAATTCAACCATGACACCGGACTGATGACGTTGATTCCGGCACCGCCTGGATCCGCCGAATTGCTCACCGTGACGAGGGGATTTACATTCAGGGCATTTACGACATCCGTCTCGGAAACCGCCGAGTCCGACCCCAAGATCACCGGCGAGAAGGTCGGGCCTCCGGTGATGTTGTTGTTTGCACCACCGAGTGTGAGGATTCCCGCAGCTTGCAGGGAATGCGCTCCCATGCTGAAGAAAATTGCGGAGCTGAGGAATTTGCGGGACGGTTTCATGGCGGGTGTATGTAAGGGTGTGATGGCGGTGCGGCCACCGGGTGTAATCTATCAGGGCGTGTTCAATGCTTGGGACGAAATGACATCCGTGACCAAGGGACTGGCGGGATATCGGGACTTGATGGCGGCGGCGAAGTCCGTCTCGGCGGCCTGTCTCAGGCGCTGCCGTTCGGTTTGTTCGAGTTCGCTGGAAACAGATTCGAAAGGTCGGATAGATTCGGGCGTCACGGCCATGCAGCGGACCAGGAAGACACCTTCCGGACGGGTGATTACATCGGTAATGTCGCCGGGCATTTTAAGGGAGAATGCAATCTCCGCGACCGCCTTGCCGAATGGGTCAGCGCCGCCCTGGCGCTCGAGCCACCCAAGCACTCCGTTCTTGAAACGGCTCGCCGCGTGTTCGGAATAGTCCACACTGAGCACCGAAAATCCCTGGTCCGGATGCGCCACGAGATCGCTGTTTGCCAGATACCAATCCCGTGCCTGGGATAGCTTGGCCTGATACTGGCTCACGCGTTCCGGGTTCGCGCCGGCGTCCAACCAAAGGACCGCCACCTGGCGTTTCTCGGGGGACTGATATTGGTCCTTCCGCGATTCGTAAATCTCACGCAGGCGGGACTCCGGAATTTCAGCGGAAACGACCTTCCTGAGCTGAGGATCCAACTGGATTTCCCGAAGCCGGTTGCTGAGGATACGGGCAATCTCCGCGCGAGCAATGGGATCATCGTCAAGGCCTGCATCATGCGCGGCTTGGGTGAGGCGCGCACGATCCGTCAACTCGTCGAGAGCCGCTTCTCGCGATTCGGCGTCGAGACGCCCGGCATGCCTTTCCTTGAGCTGATGGTCGAGATCCTTCTGGGTGACCGTCACCGAGCCTACGCGAACCAGGACCCCGTCGTCCGTGGTGGACGGCGTGCTGGCTGCCTGTTCCCTGACTTCCTGTTTGCAGGAAACGAGGGTCAGCAGACAGGCGATCGCGAGGGTCTTGATGTCAGGGCGGATCATCTTGATAGATTGCGGATGACGGCGCTGCCGGTGCCGCGCTTGAATTCCCACATGAGCAGGTGATTGTCGGTGAGTTGACCCTGGAAGACGACTTTCGCGCCGGTGGTTTGCACCTGTTTCACGCCGTCGATGTAAAAGGCCAGCAGATCGCTCGAGTTGCCTCCGGTGACCTGCATTTCGAAATCAAGATTCGTTTCTCCGTCAACCTCGGCGATGATACGGCTGGTTCCACCCGCCGTGCCGCCGGAACTCGTGAGATCACCAGTGGTGGCATCGGTTCTCCAGATGGAATTTCCGCTGATGCCGAAGCGGTCGGTTCCGGCAAGCCTGATGATGCTGGTGGTGGCGAGTTCGCCGGGTTCCAGGTTCATGCCAAGGCGGTAAAACCTGCTCTTGGCCTGGGCCGGAAGAGTCTGGCCGACCAGCTTGAGACCGGTGGGATCGGCTGATTCAGAGAAGGTTGAGCTGGCGTCCGACCATTGGCCTAACGAGGAGGACGACTCGACCGTCCAGCGAACGTCGGCAGCCTTCATCGCGCTGTGCGTCAGGATCTCCGGCTTGCCGTTGGCGATCCGGAAAGAAATGCTATGCGAGGCAAGCTCGTCGGGCGATCCGAGGCCGAACGCGTAGGCCTGAAGATATTTCGAAACAAGATCGCGCGGCATACCGGAAAGGTCCGATAGGCTGTTCATGGCCCCGTGGGTGGACGCTTGCAGCCAGCGGTCGAATCCAGCGCCGTTTGCCTCCGTGGCGGTGGAAGCGGCGTAGAGAACCGCCTCGTTCGGATTGCCAAGCTGATAGACATCGCCTGACGTGAGCTGGAAGAGGACGACCTTCGGACCGTTTGCCAGCCCACTGGCAATCGGAGAAACCAGGATATCAGCGGACTCCTGGCCATCCGATAGAGTCAAGGAATCAGGCACGTCCAAGATGTGGATCCCTTCCTTGGCGGTGCCACCGAGACGGAGCCCGACGGTCAAGGTTCCGGTCGCCGCGCCGTCACGATGGATGCGGACAAGCGCCGGTTGAGAGAGATTGGAAACGGCATTCGGTTGCACGACCTCAAGCCAGACCATCGGATTGTCGGCGATGGTTCGCTCGACGGCCGCACCGCTCACACTGTATTTGAATTGAGGCAGAACGGCCAACTGCACGGTCTTGAGACCGGCGGTATCGAGATCGGGAACCGGCCGGACCGTTAGAGTCTTGCTGGTCACCCCGCGGGCAAAGCGGATGACCGAACGATGGGCTTCATTCTCCACCGCGCCATCAATGACGAAGTGTCCGCCGAGCGCATCGTTGAAGAAACCGATCGGCACGTCGAGCGCGGCGGCGGTCCCTGCACCACTGCGGGTGACCACGATATTGAACGGCTGGTCAAGCGACTCGGCCAGCGGACCGGTCGGGCTGCCTGGTGCAAGCGCGATCTGGATCGATGAAGGAATGCTCAGGCCACCCATGCGGATGCGGCCCTCGACGATGAGCTGGATGAGTTGGCTGCTGCTGACCACCCTGTTTTCCAAGGTGATTTCCTGGGTTACGCCACCCGGGCGCTTGACGATGAGCACGGTGTCCAGCGTCGGTGTCGGAGTGGAGAAATTTGCATCAAGGCGGACGGATACGGATAGACGGGCATCACCGGTTTGACCCCAGTAAAGCGCGGAAAGATCGATGATGTCTTTCTCGAGATCGAAGTCGGTGATTCGGTCGCTTCCGGTATCAACACCGCCGAAGACAAATCGGTCCACCCCTCCCCCGCCGGTCATGATGTCGGCTCCGGGACCACCTGATAGAGTGTCGTCCAACGGTCCACCGCCGAGACGGTCGTCGCCATGACCACCGCGGATGATCTGCGGATGATTGGAGGAAATGGCGGACAGGCTGACGGCCTTGAGTCCGGTGCTGAAGTCCCAGATGACCGAGCCACCCCATTTCGAATCCAGGTAATCATGCACGTCGCGCAGCTTCTGCTCGGGTAGGGCGGTGGGGAAGACGAGGAGTTCGTGGAGTTGGCCGTTGAAGGCATCCGCAATCGGGTTCGTTCCGCTGGAAACCGCGGAGCGGCGTCCGCCAATTGTCGGCAGGACGGGATCGATCGACTCGGCGGCGATGTTCTGTCCGTCATAGGATAGCCCGAAGACATTCTGCAGGAGGTTGCCTTCGCGACGGAAGATCGAGGTGGATTCCCGACCCGAGATGTCCACGTATCCCTGGGCAGCGAAGCCATCCATCTGATAGATCGGCGCGCCCGGATAGGAGATCGCCTGGCTGGTGGAGGCGACCTTCAGGAAGCCGCGGTTGGTCGCGAGGAGAGTTTGCGGTGTGTCGGAGGAAGCTGCCGCCTTGTAAGCCGCGAGGACGGTGTGATTGGCGGTGGAAATCGTGACATCCTGGAAGAACAAGTGAGCTGATGCCGAGGTGGAAAAGTCCGCCGAGTGATCCTTCACCGAGGGTTGATAGACCTGAAGCGGTTGCGAGGCGTTGCGGGCATTTCCCGAACGGTCCGGCCAGGTGCTGACGGAAGTGCCTGTGAGATCCATACCATCAAGCCAGAGGGTGGAGTCGTTGCCGTCGCGGGTGCTCGGGGTGGTCACTCGGACCACGACCTCGCCGGTTGACAGGTCGCCGCCGTCGTCCCAGCCAACCGGAAGTGAGAACTGCTTCAACGAGCGGTTCGAATGGCGGATGCTGAGGCGTCCGTTCTGAAGGTCGGCAAGCGTTAGATGGCTGACCTGACCTGTGGCGAGAGGCGCGCCATCGACATCAAGCGTGAAGCCGGAATCCATGCTGCCGGTGAAAGTGAGATTGATGCCTGCAGGGAGGGTATCCGAATCAAGGACATGAATGAAAACGCCAGCCTCACCGGATTCGGGGACGAGGATCTCCGCGGTGGCAAGCTGGGGATCTCGGTTGCTGACGGTGGGATTTCCGCCGAGATTGTATTCGTCGAGGTTGGTCCAGCCATCGTTGTCAGGGTCATCACCGGAGTCGGCGAGGTTGGGGTCGAGGCCGTAGAGCTTCTCCCACCAGTCGGTGAGACCGTCGCCATCGCTGTCGAGGCTTTCGCCTGCCACCAGCAGGTCAAGCCGGTAGTCGGATCCACGGCTGGCGAAGCTCAGGCCATAGAACTCCTTGCTGCCATCGGGAAGCGTGGCGGCCCGGCCGTCGATGGTGATTTCCTGAATTTTGAAGTTCGTGGAGGTGGACCCGACCGAGAGGAACTCACCGATCCGGGGAGAATCGGGCAGGTAGGCCAACGGCACATCCAGGGCGTAGGAAAACAGCTTGTTCGTCCCCTCCCCTGTCGGCCGGAGATCGCTCTTCAGGGTGACGCGGTTGGTAGGACTTGACTGGTTGACAAAGGTCATTTCCAGTTTCCCGGACTGGAGCAGGACGGTCTGCGCGCCTCCGACCTGGCGCACCTCGCCATAGAAGGTGACCACGGAGTCGGTAAAGCCGGCGGCGCCTGCCGCGCCCGCGAGCAGTGCGGGGAGAAGTGCGGCAGTCAGCAGGTGGAGAAACTTTTTCATCGGATGGCGGTGATAGGGATTGGAGACCACGGTTGGAGTTACTGCCCTTGATGGGAAGTGGTCGAGAAGTAGAGTTTGATGTCGCTGATGTTGTCCGCGAGTTTCTTCAGGCTGGCATCGGGATCGACGCCGAGTCCGCTGCCAGGGATGACCAACATCCACTGCGAGTTCCAAACCGAGCGGCCGGTCAGGCGCGAGTCCATGATCAACTCGCTGTCGTCGGCTTCCGGATCACCATTGTTGTGATAGATCCTGAAGTCTCCGTAACGGCGCAAATCACTGAACGATCCGTCAACCCCATTGAGTGTTGGGATATACTCCGGCGAACGGAGTGTACTCTGGTTGATGACAAACGGTGTCGGGATACGTTGTTCCACCATGCTCCAACTGCGGACGATCGGCAGGGTGGAAGTGGAGGTGCGGAGATAGTCATCTCCCAGGGGGATCAGATACGCGCGGGGTGTGATAGATAGACCGGCCGAGTTGTAGTCGTCCAGCCAGACACCCAACGAATGGATCTTGGTGGCGAAATTGGCCGTGCTGTAGATATGGTCGTCAGCCATGAGCGAATTGCCGAAGAAGTTTTTACCGGGCTCGATCGTGGTGGAGAAGCGAATGGCAAGACCAGGCTGCACACCGCTGGCGAACGGGCGGCAATGGCGGACAAACTCCGGCATCGTGTTGAGATTCGGCACGATCCTCGCCTTGAGAGCATCCTTCCAGCGGTCGTTACTGGCCGGTGCCTGGGCAACGGCTTCCTGATTGTCGGGGTCTTCCAGTGTGGCCAGCAGCAGGCGCTGTTGGGTCGTAAGTTGGGATTCAGGAATATTCAGCGAGGTCACGGTCTGCTGGAGTTCCAGCGCGGCGGACAACTCGGGATCCAGGGCGTGAATGCGGAACAATTCCTGACGCAGGGAAATCTTCTCGGTTTGATTCT
Source organism: uncultured Verrucomicrobiae bacterium (assembly GCA_963810445.1). Classification (GTDB taxonomy): domain Bacteria; phylum Verrucomicrobiota; class Verrucomicrobiia; order Verrucomicrobiales; family Akkermansiaceae; genus Luteolibacter. Next base: position 136,137 of record CAWENZ010000012.1, read on the forward strand.
GCGGGTTATTGATTCCGAGTTGGCCTTTGAGGACGTCGAAGTTGCCCTTGAGCTGGGCGAGGATTTCCGCAAGTCCGCCACGTCCGACCTGGGGCGCGCCATCGGACCAGAACCCGAGTTGGCGTTCCTTGATGATCTTGTCGAGCACGGGGCCGGGCGCTGCGGAATGTCCCGGGTCCAGGCTGGTTTCGTAGTCATATGCCCTTGCAGCGAGCCAGGCATATCGGGCGGCGGCGTTGAAGGAGCTCTGATACTTGCTCATCGCCTCGTTACGGGACAGACGGAAGACCATGTCCTGATAGCGGTTCTTCTGCACCTTCGCGGCGAGGATCTTGTTGTAGGCCTCGCGTTCGCGGAGCAACCGGAAGCCTTCGGCCTGGGCGGTAATGTATTCCTGACGGGACGCTTCCAGGTTCTGGATTGCCGAGCCGATCGCATTCCGCATCGGTAGTTCGTTGCCTGTCATGGACTGGAATTCCTCGATCATGCCTTCCAGTTCGGCAACCTGATCGAGTTGTGCGTTTCTCAGATCAATCTTGAATTCATTGGCCTCACCATCGCGGGTGACGATCGCCACACTCAGTTCCTTCACGGTTTCCGCAACAAGCTCCACGATTCTTGCGACGCCGTTCAAAGTTCCGAAGATGGCCCGGGGTATGGCTCCGATGTCATTCGAAAATCCGATGGATGTAGGAGCTGCATCCTGACCCACTTCCGCGACACCATAAACCACAGCGGCGGCTTTGGATATGATGCCGAATGTCGTCTCCAGTCCGATCACCGTATCGCTCACTTTCCTGCGCAGTCTTGCGATCTCATCATGATTGTTGTTCTGGGTTTGGAAGATCGCCAACTGGCTATCGATCCTGCGGAGCTTGTTCTGGAGATCCATGATATAGCTCGTGTAGGAACTGAGCGCGGAATCCAACTCGATCTCGGTCGCCAGCATGCTGTTCAATGAAGCCTGGGTCCTGCCGTAGCTGGTCCGTTGTCCCCATGCCACCGGTGCCTGGAACGCATACTTGGATGCGGTCGTGTAAGGCGCGGTGAAGGTGGATCCGCTGGCGGGTTCGAACAGATAGTTATTGGCACCAATCAGGGTTTCAAATGACGACCTGAGCTGGGTGCCGCCATTTCCATTGTATGCACCGTTGTAGAGACTCACCATGGAAGGCTTGTTCATGATGCCGAGCACGCTGGTTTTGACCACATCGAAGGTCACGACGTTGGATGTGCCGGCAGGCGCTGTTTTCGGCGGTACGATCTGATCGATCCTGGTTTTATCCAGATAGGCAAAGAGGAGCGTGTCCGGTCCGAGATAGCCTTCGGGATAGGCCTTGCCGACGCCGATGGTGCCATCATACGGGCGACCGAAAATCTCGATCAGGCGATTGCGGTAATCGAGATCCTGCGCCATGGCCTCTTGAATCAGGCTGTCGGTGTCATCCGCAACCGAACGCAGTTTGTTCTGTGACTGGGTGGCCATTTCGAGGGTGGCAAGGGCATTGTTGGCCGCCCCCGCAGCACGGTCATAGATTTGTTCAAAGTGGCTGGACTCCATCTCGATATCAAAGGCCATGGCGTCCGAGTCGAAGCCGAGGGGATTGGTGCCCCTGTTCGCCTCGTCCATGGCGACTTGAATTTCATGGAGACTGGCGGCAATGGCTCCAATGTCATCCACGGATCCGGACCGCTCGATGCGGTCGAGATTCTCCGGATTGCTGATGGGAGTGGCGGCATCGGCTTCCTCGGGAAGAAGCGCGTTGGCGACGGCCCAATCGAAGTGGGCCGACTGTCCTGTGCGGTGCGCCCACTCGGAGACACCCCAGGCGCGGGCGGGATCCGCACCGTCGGTGTATCCCTGCCACTGGCCGCTGGGGTCATTGGTGTAGTTGAGGCGATAGGTTTCGCGAACGATGTCACGACCGGCGCGCGCCTTCTCGCTGGCGAGGCGGGCGAAGGTTTTCTCATCAAGGAAATCGACCTCGAGGACGTTCTGCATGAGTGAATACAGCTCGGAGCGCGTCCGCCAGGTGAAACCGGGATGGCGCAGGAGCTCGTAGGACATGTCGAGGGCGGACACGTAATGTCCCCAGGCATCGCCGTGACCCTGCGGGTATAGTTTGCGGGCGTCATCCTCGTTGATGAAGCCGTCCTGGTTCACATCATAGATGTTATAATTGACGTTGTATGCGGCTTCGCCGAGTCCCTTGGCATAGTTCCAGAACATGCGGTTGTAAACCGGGTAGCTCTTTCCGAAATCCGTGCCGCGGAGCAGTGCGAGTTCCTCATGCTGGAGGTCCGCTTCCATGTTCTGGAAGGCATGGGTGTAGGAGGCGATACCGACGAGAGAGGAGTCCTCACCCGAGTTGATGGTGGAGTCCTGCGCATCGCTGTAGGCCTCGTTTGCCAGAAGTTCATAAAGCACGGAGAGGCGGGTGGCGGCGAGAAGGAGGGCCTGGTTGATACCATCCGAGGCGTTGCCATTGCTCGAATTGTCGATCGACAGTTCGCGGGCGCGATCCAGCACGGTGCGGTAGAGCTCGATCAGGCCGGTATTTTCGATCACGTTCTTGTCCGGATTGAGGGCGACCTTTCCGGCATAGGGACCGCCGGCGATCTGGATCTGGCTGCTGTAGGTGGCGGGAGACTCGTTGCTGAAGAAGTCGTTGTAACGGGCCTCGTAGGGATTGATGCGGTCGAGCACGCGCTTGACCCAGCCCATGACGAGTTGCGGGATGTAGCGCTTGCTGCCGTCGGCCTGGAGTTGTGGTGAGTTCGCGGCACCGGCCCATTGGAAAGGAGCGGCGGAAACGGGAGCAACTGTCCCTGGTTTCCATGCGGTGGAGGCATTGGCAAACTCAAAGGGCACGAGTTTCCAGTTCGCTTCGTTCCTATGGCGGTAGCGCATGAGCACCAGCTTGTCCGCGAGCACGACGTCCGGGCGTCCTTCGAACACGATGGTGTGCAGGCCGAGGTGTTTGGCGTTGTTGTCGGTGAAGGAGGCGCGCTCCGCCGGGATGTATTCCTGCCAGAGAGTCTGGCCATTGGAATCGGTTTCCTTGAGTGTGCCGTTGGCCAGAACCTCGGTGGCGACCAGGTCGAGCGGGCCGGCGTCTCTGATCCACCATTCGTAGTAGAGATCTGCCGTATTCGCACCGAACTCGCCGTTGTGCTGCAGTGTGACTTTTTCGCTGAAGGCATCGGCAGCCTTCGATCACCTTGATCGCACCCCGGTAGCGGTCGGGGATGATTTCAATGATGTGCAGGCTCACCGGCGCACCGGTGAGTTCGCTGCGGTTGTTTTCCGCAATGGTCACATAGAGCGAGCCATTGGGTGCCTGGGTGAGAAGGCTCGGGTTGGGGACCAGGGCAGATCCGACGCCGAAGCTGTCCAGCGGGACCATGGCTGGAACCGGCGAGGTCGTCTGGGAGTAGAGACTGCCGCTCTTCACCCAGAATGTGGAAAGATCCGCCGGATAGTCGCCCGGTGTGTTCTTGACGCCTTGGAGGTTTCTCGCTGCTGCCGAGGCATTGGTATTGCCTCCGGTGACGGCTTCCGGGTTCTGGACTTTCAGATAGATCTGGTCGATCGCCGACGTCCAGGCGGGGTCGCCGGAGAGTGTCCGGATCCGGGTGTATTCGTCGCTGGTGAGGACGTTGGGCTCCAGGATGTTGAGCGGGTCCGGCCCCGAGGTCAGGTTGGAGTCGCCGCTTTCCTTTTCGTTCAGGCGACCGCGGAAGACGAGTTTTTCCGCCAGCGAATCAAAGTAGAAGCGCTTCTGGAGCGAGCCCGGCAGTTCCTTGAAATACCAGCGCTCGGCAATGATCAGCACCTTTGTTGTGGCGGCCGGGGTGAAGCCGGCGGATCCCATCTGGGCTACGGTGAATAGATTCTCGCGGCGATCCAGCGGCCGCATGAGACGCGCGGAAGCGTTGCTGATATCGTAGCGGTTGGTGGCGGGTGTGCCGTACGACATGCTCGGGGTGGAGCTGTCATAGACAATCTCCGAGGCCGCCATCGCGACGAGGGCAGGCAGACCTTTGGCACCCGGCGACTCGTTGAAATACTCGCCGCCTTGATAGGTGAGCGTCTCGCCGCGTTTGAGTTTGGGGTAATCGGAGCGCCAGGACGTGTTATAGAACACCTTCACCGGATTGAGACTGGCTCCCGTGCCGGTATAGCTCAGGCCGTCGTCAGGAATCCATGCGACCGGAGTGCCCGCCTGGGCCCCGGGCAGGAAGAAGTCGCTGCGGAATGGATAGAAGAACTGGTGGAAGAAGCGGCCGTTGCCGGAAACAACCCAAGCGTTGCTGTTCACATCCCGCCACAGCGAGCGCTGGTTGATACCGCCGACTTGCAGGCTGTTGCCACGTGCGTCGCGCATGGCGACATTGCCAATGACCAGATTGAGTGGATAGGGAGGAATGAGCAGGTCACCCGCAAAGGCCGGATATTCGAATTGATAGCTGAAACTGACCGCCTTGGACGAGTCGATCATCAGGAATCCGTCTTCGGGATTGCTGGCGGCTTCATAGGAAAGGCCTGAGCCTGCGGCGTTGACCACGGCTGTGTTCGGACGAGGGAAGTCAACGGTGCCGGTGCGGGTCTTGAATACCTGATAGGCAGCCATTTCCGGCTCACCGGTGACGACATTGTTCACCTGGACGAGTACCCAGGGATCGGATGTATAACCGGTAGTCCGCGTATTGATATCGCGCTGTAGGGCGAAGGCCGCGAGCGGCGGGCTATTGGGCACATCCTCGCCCTGGTTCTTGACCTTGAGAGCAGTCCTTCCGCCGGGAGCGACGAGCGCGTGTTCCTCGTTCGGGTTGTAGCCAGGGCCTGCCGCGTTCGATTGATGGTAGATCTGCAGATCCGAGTAAGTGGCGGCATCGAAGACCTGTTGCGAGAAACCGTTGCGGTCCACACCTTCCGAGCCGATGCGGCTGGCGATGTAAATCGCCTTGTCCTTGTCCTTGCCAACGGTGGGGAAGACCACGTCGTTGAAGCTGGTTGCCACATAGGGCCACGCGACGTTGGGGTTGAGCGAGCGTTCGGCTAGATATGGGTTTTCATAATAGGCGACTTCGAGCTTTTTGGAAACGTCCACGAAAAGCTGGTTGTGGTTGACCGGGAAGATCGGCCCCCAGGTGCCTACTTCCGCCGTGCGGGTGTAGAGGTTCACGTTGTAGTTGGAGACGGCATTGAGGACGTAGCCGCTTCCTCCGAAAGAGGCGTTGTCGAGCGTGCTCTCAAGGCGTGTGGCCACTTCCTGAAGGTCGGTATCCGCCCATTTTCCAACATAAAGACCTGAACCGGTGACGTTGCCAATGCCCACGTTCAGAAGCGATCCCTGGTTAGGGAAGCGCCCGCTGGATGGAGTGGCTTCGAAGTTGAACGACACGAGGGGCCCCACACTCCGAAGTTCCTTGCCAACCACGGTCATGTCGCGCTCGGTCCTGAGCGTGCGAACTTCGCCCGGGTTGAGATAGCCGAGTGGGTCGGTGCCGAGATTGAAGACCCGGAAATTATCCAACAGCAATCCGCTGCGGGCTTCCGCATCGATGCCGATGCGCAGCGAGTTGTCCTGCACCGTGGTGCCGACGGTCGATTGCGCGGCTCCCGGGAACCAACTGGCGACAAAGCCCTTCTCCTGACGGACTCCATCGAGATAGAAGTCGATGATCGCGACATCGACACCGAAGAACTTGTTGGTGAAAACGTGGATCGCAAAGTGTCGCCATGCCACACCGGCTTTTGGCAGTTGATGGCTGACCTGGACGCCACGGTAGGTTGCGGTGGCGGTGGATCCTGCGGGATCGAGGGTGACTTTGAGGCCGCCACCGCCGGTACTGAACACCGTCACCGGTTTGTTGGTGCCGGTCATGGTCAAGCCCGTGCCATCTGCCGTGGCGGGAGTGCTGAGTTGCAGGGTAGTGGCGTTGGTAACAGAGGCGATCTTGGTTCCCGCAGGAATGTTGGGGCCGCTGATGCCCATTCCCGGTGTGACCGACGCGGTGCTGGAACAAGTCACCACGGTGGTGCCACTGATGGTAACGCAGTTGGCGAGAGTAACCGGCAGCGATGTTTTGAGGCCCTTCGCATTGAGCCAGAAATCAACCACGAACTTGTTGCCGGGGTCCAAGCTGGTCGTTGCAGGTGAGGCACCTGTTTGGATGAGGCCATAAGCGCCTCCGGTGGCGGATCCGGTTCCAAGCTGGAGCGCGTGGCGGCCAAGAACGTGTTTCGCGTCGTTGCGGGAAATCACATTCATCGGGCTGGAGCGGACGATGCGCACCGCCAGCTTTTCCTTTGCTAGATTTCCATCGGCGATTTCATCCGAATTCGGGCGATAACTGTAGAGGTGCACGCTGCGACCTGAGCCATTTGTGTTGAATGAAACTCCGGAAGTCGTCTTGTTAACGACAGCCTCGGTAGCTTTCTCCGCAAATGTCATATCCTGAAATGCCCATTCATCCGTGGCCTTCAGGTCCAACTTGGTCGGCGGCTGGCGGGATGCAATCGGATCAAAAAGATGACGATAGTGGGCAACCGGTGCCGCCGGGTAATCACTCGTCACGGGTGCGAGGTCTGGTGTGATCCTCACATAGTTCGGAGCAGCCCCTTGCCGTGCTCCGTTATCATTCTCGCGCGCTGTGGCAAGCGCGGCTTTTTCCCCTGGGAATGCCGTCACGATTTCAATGATGTAGGTTCCACCATTGGGGTTTGCATCCGGCCATTGCACCCTGTGCGTGCCAGGCTGGGTGGGAAACAGTTGTTTCCCAACGCCGTCCCAGCGCACTGGGGATCCATTGAGATAGCTTCCTTCCGGAGAATCGATCACGGTCGAAATGGAAGTCCCGGGGCCACCGCCATCCAATTTCAGATTTCCATTGTCTGCCAGGTCGGGAACGAGCTGGAGGTTCGGATCCGCTGGATCAAAACCCTGACCGATCGGAATCTCGGCCCTGAAAACCGTGGGCCCATAAACCCAATGTATATCCGTCGGTGTCAGCGCAAAGGTGGTGTAAACCCTTGCAACCCGCGAACTCACATCGGCATCCTTCAAGGCCGACACGAATGTGCCGACTGGAGCGAGATCACCACCCGGAGCCCCGGGGAAGTCGCCTAGGGTCAGTCGCCGGTCGCTTGTCCGGTAAAAGGCCCCGACAGAAATCTTGGATCCTACGGGTATCCACACCGCCTGGTCCTTTCCGACACTTAAAATAGGTGTGCCTGGAGTGCCCGGGTTGCCGGGATTCACAAGCGGATCAGGGCCGGGGGGGACCACACCCGACCAAATCTGTACGAAGGCCTGACTACTTTGGATGACGTTTTGCGAGTCAGCCGCATCAAATCGATAGCGTACTTCTCCCACCCAATTCCATTTCAACCGGATGGGGGCAGCCATGGTGAGAGGAGATGACTCAACATAGGATCCGGCGGTAACGGGAATGGTTGACCCGATCTGCACAACGTTTTTGTCATACAGGTTATATCCTGTGACTTTCAGCCGCATGCCCGACGAGGTTGTGAAATCTTCAAGTGGTGTATCGAGGACGGCAACGAATTGGTCACCGGGTTTGAGCCATCGACGGCCCGCATCATTCACCGATCCTCCATTGGGTTTTCCTGAATCAACGATGGCAGCGATTTCGAGACGCCATCTCCAAACAACATTGATGTCGGAATTGAGAGTGGTTGAGAAGAACGTATGGGTCCCCTGAACCACCTGCCCGTCAATCGCGTATCCATCGTTGACAAGACGATACCAGGCAATCTGGTCATTCGCGCCATTCACGTCGCCAGGGGATGCAAGCTTGGCGAAATTGCGATCCAAATAGATGAATTCGGGAGCTTCGAAGCGCTGGTCAGATCCGCGAAGGTTGCCGTAATGGGGCTTTTCCGTGGGCAGCGGTAAAATGCTATTGTCAGTACCCGCAAGGCTGGGGGTTGGGAATACCCCGGCACTCCCCGGTCTTTCGTAGTTACTTTCCACGGTAAACATCACCGGGCGGGTGTACCGGATGGAATACGGGAAACTCTTGATAGGAAGATTATCCACGGTCTTGCTTGCCGTATCGACGAGACCATAACCCGCCTGCAATCCTATCACCCTGTCGGCAGGCCGCGGCCCGCTGGTTCCATAGTCGCGGCTTTCAATGCCCATGTTGACCACGGTCCGCGTGTCGCCAAATCCCGCATCGATGGACTTATACTGCACTTCAATACTGTTACTGCCTTCGTACAGGGAAATCTGGAATGTGACCTTTCTGGATGGCACATAGTATTCCGGAATCTGATCCCACATGACAATGAAAGTACGGTTGGGAGCCGTGCCACGGGTGGCATAGCGGATCTTGCCAGCTCCCGCGCCCGGATTGAGATCGGTCCAGAACGGTGCGATATAGGTATTGGGAAGATTCGAATTTGGAATGGATGGTGGAGACCAAGCAGTGATCCCCCCGTCGAAGCTGATGACCCCGTTGGTGGAAATGTAGCATTTGGTGTAGGATTTCTCATAGAATCTGAAATTGAATCCTATGTCGGTGAACAGATATGCGTCATCAAGAAGCAACTCCCCTGGCACGCGGACATCCGTGTCCGTATCTTTCAAGTAGGCATTGTCCGAAGCCGGTGCCGCCACATCCATGCTATATCCGAATGCGTCCGAATTAGGGACCGGTGTGCCTCCTATGCCGGTGAAAGCGACCACGTACGGATTCTTACCCGTCACATTTGTCGGAATCGACAGGCTTCCGGTGAAAGTACCGGATGCTGTCGGCGCGAATTGCAACACGATTTGAGCGGAAGCTCCTCCCGCGACAGTGAGAGAAGTGAGATTCGATTTGATGGTGATCGAACTGTGAGTGGTGCCAGCCAACACGGCATTTGTCATGACGAGGGGCGCGTTGCCCGTGTTCAGGACGTTGAAAGTCACGGACCTGACAGTACCCGCAACAACCGTGCCTAAATCCGCACCGGGCAATGCTGCCAGAACCGGTGTCCCCGGGGGAGATTCCACCCTGATGTCGGGAGCCAGGCCTGTTCCGGAAACATTGATTTCGAACGGGTCCTCATCCAGGTCGTTGTTGGCGATCTGAATCAAGGCAGAACGAAGACCGGAAACGGTTGGATCAAACCTGACGGTAAACGTCGTGCTCCCCGAAGGACCTGAAACCGGGGCAGTGGGATTGGCCGTGATACTGAAATCGCCGGGATGTGATCCAGCCAACGTGATGCCAAGCCCGGTGAGATTGGAATCCCCGGTATTCTTGATCGTGAAGGTCAAATCTCCCGTGGAGCCCAACGCGACCGACCCGAAGGATCTCGATGCGCCCGAGACAAGATTGGTGCCCGCGGGCTGATCGACCGCGATTTCAGGAGCGGTCGCTGTCGCGGAAAGATTGATGGTATATGCATTTCGCGGGGCCGGGGCGTTGCTGTTGATGCTGATCGTCGCTGTCTTCGGGCCGGGAGCCGAGGGTTGGAATGTGACCACAAACGTGGTCGTTCCTCCTGCACCAGCAACCGATGCAGCCGGATCAGTGGTGACGGCGAAGTTGCCGGTTTGCCCGGTGATTCCTGAGATGCTCAACGCTGCATTACCCGGATTATTGATCGTGAAGGTTCTGGTTGATGTCGTGGTAGCCGAGCCGAGATCGACATTCGTCATGGTGGCGGCTCCCCCATCCGCAACACCCGTAATGTTGATGTCGGGACCGATGCCGACTCCCGAAAGAGACGCACTTGACGAGCTTACATTGAGTTGGGCGGATCGGCTTCCGAAGGCTGTGGGACTGAAGGTGACGCGCACCGTTGCGCTCGTATTGTTAGCCCAGGGATTCGTCTGTGTTGTGGTAAAGGTAAAATCTGAGCCATTTGTACCGCCAATTGAGATGGCGGTTGCCGGGTTCAGGTTGCCTCCGCTGGTGTTTGTGACCACAAAATCAAATACAGCCGAGCTGGCGCCGACGTTGGTATTTGGAAACGAATTGGATGTCGGCACAAAGGTGGCTTGTGCCTGCGCAAACCTCGCGCATGACAACATGACGAGCAAGATGTGGAACACCTTCAGCAGCGAAAGTTTGGAGTGATTGTTCATCGCGTTAGGGAAAGTCATGAGAGATAGAGAATGGGAATCAGTTGAGGACGTCCACCGTGCTGACGCGACCGAACTCGACACGGCCACGCATGGTTAGATTGGTTTTGATCAGACCGGAAATGGTTTCCGTGCAGGTGCCCCGCAAGCGGCCGGGGATGGGTTGGTCCGCATCGAAGGCGACGCTGAAGGTCCTCGTGATCTGCGGTCCTTTCGGGAGGTCGTGGTGATAGGCGTGCCGGAAGGGATTGCTGCGGTGAAAGGGATCGAGGGAGAGGCTTCCCGAGAGCGTCTGCCCCGCGCCCACCGACCCGGCCATGGGAGAGGAGAGGTTGTAAACTTCCACCAGTTTGGGCGGACGGCTTGCGCTGGAGAGGAGGTAATTCGGCAGCAGGGTGGGAATGGTGAGCTTGGCGGCGTCAATCGCCGCGGTGCTGGAAGTGATGAGATTCTTCTGCGCCTGGGTGCGGGTGGAAGGGTCCTGACCGAGGGCGGCTTGCAGTTGAGGGCTCAGGTTGGTGAGCAGAAGGAACTTGGGATCTTCTATCAGATTGCTTTGGCTAACGGCGTCGATTTTGCGGGGCATGTCGTATGCAACAGCCTCGATGCGGATTCCGGTCTTGTTGCCATTGCGTTCCTTGATGCCCTCGAAGAAGGGAATCTTGGCTTGATCCACCACCAGCACGGGTTCCGGAACGATGCCGGCGTCCGCCGTCTTGGTTTGCATGAGGGTGACCTGGGAGAGCAGCTTGACCGAGCCGCCACCATCCGAGTGGAGGATGAGGCGCATCGGAGAGGTGCCGGAGGCGGGCCGGACCGGAGAACCGTCTTCCACGATGCTGGTGGCGGAATCGAAGATCACTTCCCCAACCCACAGACCGGTCACCACGCTGGCGCTGGTGCCAGGAACATTGGGTTGAGCGACCAGGTTCGGAGAAGCAGCGATGGGAAGCCAGAACGAGGCACCGTTCGCACCTGTGTTGAGGCGGTAGAGGTTGGTTCGCGGCAAATTGTCGTTCCAATTGCGCTGGGCACCCAGTGTCAGAATGGTGGTTTGTGCGGAGCCAACGGTCTTTCCAAGGGAGGAACCGGCACCTGCTCCTGCGGTGGAGTCCACCTGGTTGCCGCGGTCGAAGGAGACCCTGGTCGGCGCAGGATTGACGACGTAGAGTGAAAGATTTCCCAAGCCCGAATCCGGAGTGATGAGATCCAATTCCGGAGTGGAAGGCGCGGTTCCCGCATTGCTAAAAACGATTTCCTCCAGATCCAGTTCGATCTGATCCTGGCCGCTGCCCACGACGACCACGTCAACGGGGCCACCGAAATCCAGCTTGCCAGTGGTCGCAAATTTGAAGTCAACAGAAACGGGACCCGTGTAGCTGGAGGGGCCGGCGCTGAAAATCCAGTAAGCACGACCGGAAACCATCTGGCTGCTGCCGGTGACGAGTTCCCAATTCCCGGTGGTGGAATTGAGATTGAAGATCTTGTTGACCGGGTGTTTGGCACCGGACGGGCCGAAGAAGGAATTGAAGGTGGGTGTGCCTTGAAGACCGAAGCCGATGAGGTTGTAGCGGTCCGGAACCCAGGTGGGGCGGAAGAACCGGACCTTGCCGGACAGGGTGATGGTGAAGGTCGCGGTGCCCGGAGTGACCTTGATCAGGTAGGGGCGGTTACCGGTGATGAGCGCCAGATCATTGCCACCGGTGGGATCGGTCCGCTTCCATTGCTGCCATTCGTCCTGGTTGAACGTGGTCATGGCACCGGGTTCACTCGCAAAGAACTCGGCCAGCCCGGCTAGCGGCTTGGGTGTGGCGATGGTTTCGACGGCGGGATTGCTGAAAACGTCTTGCGGTGGAAGAGCCTGGCCGGCGTTGTCCGTCGGCTCGACCTCCAGCCATACGGAATTCCAACCGGCGGTAAGCGTGACTGACTGGGTGGCGGTCTGGGCGTGGGCAAGCCCGGCGAGGGCCATGGCACCAGCGATCAGGCCTCGCGTCAGCAGATGGATTGGGGATTTCATGAAAGGGAATGAATGGATCATGGCTGCTGCAGAGTGACGTGGATGCGGAGGAAGCGGGCACCGCCGGGCGTGGACGGAATCGAGGCGCAGACCTGCTGGGTGGTGCCGTTGTCGCTCATGACTTCCTGGGTGATGCCGGTCGGGAACCAGTTGACGAGGTCGGTGGACCATTCCGGAATGTATTGGAGGTCGGTCGCGGAAAGGACCTTGGTGAAGAGGAGGCTGAGTTCTCCCGGCTCGTTACCCAGAACGGGAAGTCCGCCGATCCCGGAGACGGATGGGTCGAGATGGAAGGCGTATTTCAGGAGGTTGCAAATCCCGTCGTTGGCGGGGTCGGCCATGACTCCGGCGATGGCGGGATTGCCCGCGTCAGGGCCGAATTTCAGGGTTTGCCAGGCCATGAAAGGCACGCCACCGAAAGTCTGGAATCCGCCGATGGTGGTGCCGCCTCCGTTGGTTGCGATGACCCGGAAATAGTAGGTGTCACTGGCATTCAGACCGGTGAGCGGCGTATCCACCGGCAAGGCGAGAATGCCCGTGAGGTCGGTCGCGGCTTGCACGAGGACTTGGGTGGAGTTGATTTTCCGAAGAGTCGGGTGAGTCATTTCTCCGACGACCACTCCGCCGGTCGCGGTGGTGGCCAGCGAGATGGGTTGGTCAAATTGAGCGACTTCACCGAGGCCATCGTCGGTGCCTGCCGTGCCGGATCCGACGAAGGTCGAGACATCGCTCAAGGGACTGACGGAACGGATGAGGTGGTTGCCTTTGTCGGCGACGAGGAGCGTGCCGTCGGTGCGGATCACGAGACCGGTCGGGCTGGTGAAGCGGGCGCTGGCACCTGTCGCGTTGGTCGTGCCGGAAAGGGTGGCGGAGCCGGCGAAAATGCTGGTGTTTCCGTCAGGAGCAACCTTGCGGATGGCGTGGCTCGCGGCCTCGGTGACATAGGCATTTCCCGATGAATCCATGGCAATGCCAACCGGGTTATCGAACTGTGCGACACCGACCGCTCCGTTGGTGGATCCGGCGGTGGTTTTCCCTGCCAGGGTGCTCACGGTGCCGTCGGTCGCGACCTTGCGGATGCGATGGTTGGCCCGGTCCGCGACATGGAGGATTCCATCTCCATCGATGGCGAGGCCGGAAGGAAGGTTGAAACGGGCCGCCGAAGGAATTCCGTCGGTGAAGCCAGGAGTGCCGAGGCCGGAGAAGGTGCTGACATTTCCTGCCGGCGTGATGGCGCGGATGCGATGGTTTTTCGAATCCGCGACATAGACGATCCCGCTGGCCGTGACGACGATGCCGACCGGTTCGTTGAATTGCGCGGTGTTGCCCGGCCCGTCTCCGAATCCGGCGACACCGGTCCCGGCGAAGGTGCTTTCGGTGCCAGTCGGTGTGATCTTTCGGATCTGGTGGTTGAGCGTGTCGGCGATATAAATGTTTCCGGTAGCGTCCGTGGCGAGGCCGGAAGGTTGGTTGAGCGTCGCCGCTTGGGTGCTGACCGTGAAGCCGTCGAATTCAGGATCGAGCGACCACTCGAACCAGACCGTGGTGCTGCTACCCTTGGGATTGACCGTGCCGTTCAGGGTGGCCGAATCCGCGATGACATCCGTGGCGGCGAGGGTGATCACCGCAGGTGGATCGAGGACCACACCGGTGACCGGGAAGGTGAAGGTCGGCTGCAAGGCTGCGTCGCTGGTGATCGTCAAATCGCCGCTGAAGTTACCCGCGCTGGAGGCCGAGAGGATGAGATTCAGGGTGAGGGAATCGAGTGGATTGATGACCCAGGGGCCGCCCGTGAGTTGGTAACCCGCAGGCACGCTCACCGATGCGACCTGAAGCGCGAAGCTCCCGGGATTGGAAATGATGATCTGGCGGGTGAGCGGCTGGCCCGTCGGGGTATTGCCGAAATCCAATGAATCAACCTGCCCGTCGGCAAGGGCCACGGCTCCGTCGAAAACGGTGATACCGGCCTGCGGAGTGACGAAACTCAGCATTTCCCCAGTGACCGTGCCCCGGTAGTTGGTGGCGATGGAGCGGAAATAGTAGGTCGCGTTGGGCAGCAGTGGCTGTGGAATCGCGGAGGAAACCAGTCGTTCCCCGATGCCGGAGGTCCGTGGCGTGACGGTCACGGTGGGCAACTCGACAGCGCGGGCAATTTCCCGGACGAGGCTGCTCTGGGTGACAAAAATTCGACCCGCGCTATCGATGGAAATGCCCGAGGGCGAGCTGAATTGAGTCGCGGTGGCAGGATAGAGGCCGCTTCCGGTCGTCGGCGAATCGACGGTGCCGTCGATTCCGGAGCCGGCGAGCGTAACGACGGTGCCGTCCGTTTTCACGGTGCGGATGCGGTGGTTTCCGGAGTCTGAAACATAGACAAGGCCATTTTCATCCACCGCGATTCCTGTCGGTGACGAGAATTGAGCTTCTGCGCCAACTCCATCGGCAAATCCCGCCGTGCCGTCACCCGCGATGCTGAAGACGCTGCCTGATAGAATCTGCCGGACGCGTTGGTTGCCGGTGTCCGCCACCCAGACATTGTTGCCGGCGGAATCGACGGCAACGCCTCGTGGCGAGGCGAATTGCGCCACGTTGGCCGCGCCGTCGGCGGTGATGCCGGAAACGCCGGTGCCCGCGAGGGTGGTCACGTTGCCGGAGGCGATGGAAATTTGCCGGATCCGGTGGTTGCCGGTGTCCGCGACGAAGACGTTGCCCGCGGCATCGACCGCGACGCCGGCTGGATAAAGGAAAAGCGCCGTGCTTTTCGGCCCGTCGCCGAAGCCCGCCACGCCCGAACCCGCGAAGGTCGTGACATCGCCGGACGGAGTGATCTGACGGATGCGGTGGTTCGCCTCATCGGCGACGTAAAGATTTCCGGTGGTGTCGATCGCCAGACCGCCGGGATTTTCAAACTGGGCGGAAGTGCCATTTGCATCATTGAAGCCCGCCACTCCGGAACCCGCGAAGGTCGTGACCACACCCGCAGCAGTGATGTGTTTGATCAGGTGGTTCGTCCGGTCCGCGACGAAGACTCCCCCGCTGCCGTCCGCGACGATTCCATTGGCAGCGGCCAATCCTGCGGCGATGGAACCGGCCAGCGTGCTCACTTCGTAAGGAGGCAGCAGGTCCGGATCGGTGGAATATTCATAGACCACGTCCGTCAGGTTGTTCTTTGGATCGACCGTCGCATTGAGACGGGCATTGGTCGGGATCAGGTTGTCGGCAAGCTCGGTGACGAGGGTCGGAAGTTCATACAGGACAAAGCGAAGTCCGAGGTTTTGAACCGAGGAGTCTGTCGTGGAAACCCAGCGGAAATAGTAGGTTGCACCAGGATCCAAGCCGAGCGCCACCGCATCGAGCACGGCGCTCACCTGCCGTTGCGATGCGCCGTCGGTATCACCTGGGATGGAGGTGATCTGGATGTTCTTGATGATGATGCGGCGGAGCACCTGATTCTCGATATCGGCAACGATCAGGTTGCCATCGGAAGCGACCATCACGCCGGTGGGTGCGTTGAATTGCGCGATGTTTGATTTCCCGTTGGTGAATCCCAGGGTCCCTGTTCCGGCGACGGTCGTGACCAGACCTGTCGAGTCGATCTTGCGAATGAGATGGTTCTGTTCATCCGCGACATAGATCCCGCCCATGCCGTCGTTGGTGATTCCGGAAGGGGTTTTGAAACTCGCAGCCGTCCCCATGCCATCCGCGCTGCCCGACACGCTGGTGAGGGATCCGGCGAAAGTGGTCACCGCATCCGCGAGTGAGCCGACGGAGGTGATCTTGCGGATGTTGTTGTTTCCCGAGTCAGCCACGTAAAGGGTGCTTCCAATCATCGTCAGGGCCTTCGGAGAATCGAATTTCGCCGTCTGCGGCGTGACGGAATCCAGCATCCCGGCGACTCCGGAACCGGCGTAGGTGCTCACCCCACCGGTCGGGGTGATCTTGCGGATCCGGTGGTTCATGGCATCCGCCACATAGACGTTTCCATCCGCGTCCAGTTCGAGGCCATAGGGGTGGTTGAATCGTGCGGCGGATCCCGGTTGGTTCAGGAATCCGGCATTCCCTGGAGAATTTGGCCCCGCCAAGGTTTCCACCATCCAGACCCCTCCGACAACCGTAGGGCGGATCAGCTTGCAAATCCGGTGATTGAAGGTGTCGGCCACATAGACATTGCTGTCAGGGCCCACGGCCACGCCGGACGGGAAGGAGAATGCGGCGTTCGGCCCGGGACCGTTGGCGAGTCCGGAAAATTCACCGCTGCCCGCGATGGTGCTCACGTTCCCGGCTTGGTCGATCATGCGGATGCGGTGGTTGCCGGCGTCCGCGATGAAGGTATTTCCGAGAGTATCCGAATCCCGCGCGACGGCGGATGGATAGCCGAATTCCGACGTGGCACGGACCTCATCCACCAGTCCGGCCACGCCTGTCCCCGCATAGGTGCTGACCACCGGCAGGAAATCAGGATCCGTGGACATTTCGAAAAATCCGGTGGAATTCGCGCTCGGAACACGGGTGTGAATGGTCAGCCCAACCGGGTTGTATTCGCCCACCTCGGCCTCGACCGCACCGATGTCCGCTCCCGCCGCCAGCACGCGGGGAAACCCGCGCTGGTCCGTCGCCAATCCTTCACTGGCACCCTGATCGATCGCAGGTGAATCCGGCTGCGGAGGCATGGTCTTGGTCGGGCCGCCGTAATCGCCCAGTGGAGCCACCTTGGGATCGCCGCCGGTAAGGTTGGTGGGCGAAATGGTGAAAGGACCGAAGAAATTCTCGCTGATCGGTGCGGTGTTGCCCGCGACGATCGAACTCTGGAGCGTGAGCTCGCTGCCGAAGTCGTTGTAAATGCCGCCCCCCTTGTTGCCCGCATGGTTTCCGGTGAGGGTCGCGTGGGTCAGGGTCAACGGGCTGGTATGGTAAATCGCGCCGCCGAAAAGCACCGCGGTGTTGGCGGTGACGGTGGTGTTCGTGAGGGTGAGGTTTCCGGAACTCGCGCTGTAAATGCCGCCGCCGAGCGATCCCGAGGTGTTGTCGTTCACCGTGCAGCGGATGACCTGAAGGGCACCCGTGCTGGCAATTCCGCCGCCGTAGTTGACCGCACTGCTGTTGGAAAACGTGCAATCTTCAAATCGGGCGGTGCCGGCACTGAAAATGGCCCCACCAAATCCATTTGCCGCCGCGCCCACACCATTTCCCCCGTTGAGTGTCAGCTTCTTGAGAGTGAGATTCCCCGCTCCCGTGACACTGATCAGGCGGGTTGAATTGCTACCGGAAAGTGTGACGCCGCTGGCAATCGAGCTGGCATCGAGAGTGACAGCCTTCCCCACCACCAATTCGGTCGCCAGGGTGATGGTGTGGGCCGACGAGGTGAATGTCCCCGGAGAAAAATCAATCACGCCACCAGGCGCGACGGCGATGATCGCATCGCGCAACGATCCGCTTCCACTGTCGCTCGCGCTGGTGACCGTCATGTCAGCCGCTTGGGCGATGGTCGGCAGAAGATGGAAGACAAATCCGACAGCGAGAATCAGCCGCCATTTCGCGCCCAAGACGCCGTCCGACCCCTCGTTTCGGTGGCTGGTGTCAGGATTGCGGAGGATCCGGCAGGTACGGAGGAAGCGTTTCATTTGGAGAGTTGGCTGATCGACCGGAATGGATTTTCCAAGCCCATCACTTTGAGAGAATTCAGGGGTTTTGCGCACCGCCTTCGTAAGAAGTTCCGACCCAGCCACCTCTTGGATCAAGACGCCGAAACCAAGTTTCGACGCGACGTGCGCATTCATTGCCAGAAGTTTTTAATCATGACGAGTTAAAATTACATCAAGCTTAATAATATTCACAATCATCACAATACCAACGTTTTTAGGCTTTAACGACGAAAGACGAATCCCCCACCGAGACCACAGGGTTGGCAACTCCCGGCAGGAGGCGGCTCCCATCACATGGACGCCATCGTCGAGAATTCCCCGGCCTCCTTGAAAGCTCGTGTCCGGAGCCAGGGTATGCCCATTCCTCCCTTGGGTCGCAGCTCACGCCAGAACCCCAATTCACGAAAATCCTAAACTTATGAGCACAAATAGATTACCTGTCGTCGGCTGCATCCTTGCCGCCATGGTCCTTGGTTTGCCGGATGCATCGGCGGCGAAAAAAAGGGACGCGGATCAAGCCCCGGTCAGCGAATCGGAATTGAACAGTGAGGGGAAGAAGCTGCTTGGCCACTACTCGGACGAGTTCAAGGCGCTCCAGGCCGAGATCGAAAAGGCGGTGCCGAAGGTTGATGAACAACAAAAGGCCGCCTTCATGAAGGCTTATCAGGAAGAGGCGGCGGCGATGGTCGCCGAGCGGAAAACCATGCTGGCGAGCGCCAAGAGCAAGGACAAGGAGGCTGCGGCGAAGGCACACCAGGCCGCCAAGGAGGCCCTGGAGCTCGCGACGAAAAATGCGCTGGCACCCACCAAAGCCGTGCTGGCGGATGTTGACAAGTTCCTCAAGATCAACAAGCTGGACGCGAATCTGGTCAAATACACCGTTCTCGCCCAAGCCACACCACAGGGACTGGCCGAATTCGCCCAACAAGGAAAAGAGCAGCAAACCCTCGTGGAAAAGCTTCTCGCCGACAACGACCTGATGAAGCAAATGGTCGTCGCCGGTGGTGCCGCCGGTGGCAAATACGGCCAGGCGATGAAGATTTACACCGACATCCAGAAAGCGAGCCCGGGGGCCAAGGATGGACTCCTCCAACGTTTCGCGCTCGGCATCAGCCTTGAGCATGCCGTGCCGGTCGGCCAGCGCAACCCGGAAGCTCAAACGGATGGCCCGGCAACCGTGGACCCGGTGAAGCGCTTCCTCCATTTCGAAAAGGCGTTCCTGGCCGGCGAGCTGGACCCCGCCTTCAAGGACCTGACCGTTTGGGATTATCGATACGTCAGCGATGGCGACGAGTCGGACGAAGTTCTGGCTTGGGGACGTGAGATGCTCAAGAACTACCATCCCGATCAGATCGACACCCCGGACTACCGCTGGCGCTATGTGGAGGCGGTGAAAACCGACGTGAAATACGGATCGCAGGATCAGAAAAACGACCTGCCCACCCTCGGATTCTATCAGAATATCATCAATACCGGCGGCATCTGCGGACGCCGCGCGTTTTTCGGCCGCTTCATCCTGCGTAGCTTCGGCGTCCCCACCCTCGCTCGGCCCCAGCCCGGCCATGCCACCCTGGTCCATTGGACGCCCGCCGGCTGGGTCATCAACCTTGGCGCCAACTGGGGATGGGGCACGGTCGATGGCAATGCCGACACCGATTTCCTCGCAATGACCCAGGCTCGAATGGCGGGGGCTGCCTACCTGGAAGTGCTGCGCGCCCAGTGGGTCGGCGCGGCCCTTGGCGAAGGAAAGACCTATGGATTCCACTCTCCGGCGACCGGTTTCTGGAATGGCGTGGCACTCTATCGCCAGCGTGCGGTTGTTAGCGAATCCAAGGCGGTTACGCTGGCCGCGGTCGGCACCGACATCGGCGAGGCGAACGAGTCCAAGGAGAAGGAAGTCATCAAGGTGGTGACCGTTTCAGAAGAGGACAGGAAAATCTCCATCGCCCCTGACGGCGTCATCACGATTCCAGGTGTGGCCTGCAGCAAGCCGACGAAAAACACCGGAAAAATCCGCTTCACGAAGAGTTCCCTCGGCGGCCTGCAGTTGCACTACGGCCGCCTCGGAGGACCCGAGACCTTCGAATACACCTTCGACGCTCCCGCCGCTGGCAATTATACGATCAGCGCCCGTGCCGTGACCGTCAGTCCCGACCAACACCTCCTCGTCACGGCCAACGATTCGAAGGAAGCGGTGGACATCGCCGTGCCCTACACCATGGGCAAGTGGGAGCAAACGCAGCCAGTGGAGATCGCGATCGCCAAGGGGAAAAACGTCCTGCATTTCTCGCGGGACGAGTCGTCGAAAGGGATTTCCATCAAGGATTTCACCCTCGCACCGCTGAAGTGATGGAAGACGCCTCCTAACCGTACATCATCTATCGTCTCGGATGGCCGTTCGCAGAAAGTTCCGTGCCGAAACAAGTGGCTGGAGCGTCCCGCTCCAGACCGTCGCGGAGGCGTCCTCGGCACGGCGTAGCATTGCGAAGACGGCTCGCCTCCAGCCTTTCAAGTCCAGGCAAGACAGCTCTATTCCGGAATATAACCTATGAACCCAACCTGTGAGATATTGAAAAAGTCGGTCGGCATGGCGCTCACCGTCGCGCTTTGCGCAGCCGGCATTTCCAAAGCCGAGCCTCACCGCTATCTCTATTGCGCCTCCCCGGATGGGGCACAGAAAGAAGGTTCATCCGGCACCGGGCTTCTGGTCTTCGATATCGACGAGGGCCACAAGTTCGTTCGCCGGATCGACGTCCCCATCTTCAAGGAGGGACTTCGCGGGCTCACCGGGTGCACGGCGACAGGCCGCCTCTACTACTCCACCACTAACAACCGGCTGGGCTGCTTCGATCTAACCACCGACAAGGTGGTCTGGGACAAGAAATTCGATGCCGGTTGCGACCGCAGTTGCATCACTCCGGACGGCAAGACCATCTACGCCCCCACCGGTTTCTGGTATTCTGGCGAGGACAGCGGCTTCATCGTGATCAACCCGGAAAACGGCGATCTGGTAAAGCGCATCACGGTAGGCCCCCAGGCCCATAACAGCATCGCCAGCCTCGATGGCAAATATGTCTATCTCGGCAGTGCCAACTGCCTCTCGCAGCTCGACGCTTCCTCCGGTGAAATCCTCAAAACCATCAAACCGGTTGGCGAAATCGGCGTATTTCCCTACACCATCGATCACGAAAACAAGACCGCCTTCGTCTGCCTTGGCGCACATGTCGGCTTCGACGTGGTCGATCTGAAATCAGCGAAGCCAACCCACCGCGTCTTCGCCACCAACCCGGACACCGGAAAAACGATCAACCACCGCACCCACGGCGCAGGCATGACCCCCGACGAGACCCAGCTATGGATCTCCGACCAGATCGGCAAACGAATCTATACCTTTGACATGACCGTCATGCCGCCCGCGCAAACCGGCCACATGGATCTAACCATGGGCGGCCACGGCTGGGTCTGCTTCTCGCTCGACGGAAAATACGGCTACACCCACACCCCGGACATCTTCGATGCCAAGACCCACAAGCTCGTCGCAAGCCTGAAGGACGAGAACGGCAAGCCCTTCGCATCATCGAAGTTCATCGAGGTCCACATGGACGGCAACAAGGTCGTGAGGATCGGCAGCGAGTTCGGCTTGGGAAGAACCGCGGAAACTCCCTGACAAAAGGGGAAAAAAGGGAAGCCGAGACGCCAGTCTAACTGCCCCCCTCTAATAGAGTGACGCTCGCGGAGCGATGAACTGGAGCGCGGAATTTATTCCGCCTGAGACGGTTTCGGCATTTGCCATGATCCATCTCCCCTGCCGGAATTCATCGGAATCCTCCATTGGGCAGAATGCGGTCTGTCGCGCTTTTACCGTCGGTTGCATTTGAGTCCAAGGTCGGCTTCCTGATCACGGGTTTCACATACCCTTCGATCTTGTGTTGATGACTGGTGAATTTTCCATCCACCACGCATGTCTCCTCAAACTCCACCGAAAGCCAGCCCAGCAACCTTGTGCCAGCGTCGATCTTGTCACTCGTCATTCTGAACGCCTTCTTCGTGATCTTCCAGCTCAGTTTCTCACCGGGGACTGTCATTGGATAGGTGGCAAAGAACGCGCACTTCAGCTTCTTGTCCTTGTCGATTTCCAAGGTGAGGAAACTGGCGTAAGCAGGCAAACCACCCGACACCTGGAGCAACAGACCACCACCTGACATTTCCGCATCGCAGAACGACATCAGATGTTCTCCCTGATGGGATGACAGGCACTTTGCGGTGTGTTCGATTCTGATCGCATCTTCCTTGCTGACCTTGCCGCCCATCGTGTTCTCAAGGTGCCCGTCCTCATGTTCGATGATGTGGAACGGATAGGATGCCTCCTTGGAGCGGAAAAAATCCGAGTCGAGCTTCGGATCGACGACGGCTACGGATTCGATCCGGTCGATGCATTCGGATTTCGGTGCTTCGACCGGCACGACTTCAGAACAGAATCCCGAAATTGATCCTGCTAGAAAAAAGAGGGTGATAATGCCTCGGGCTTTCATTTTTCAAAATGGATGTTTGATGCAACCTTGTCATGCCGCGCGGACCAACTGCCTTCCGGACACGGATCAGGATTCCGGGATGGCCCCGGAAATGACAATCCCCAAAACCATCAGGATAACGAGGGCGATTGCCGATCCTGTCGATTTGCAGGTGTTCACTATCCTTTCACACCCGGACCCTCAGATCCCGCATGCTCCAAAGTACCTCCGGCAGCAGCCCTCCCTTTGCCCTTCAGCCGCCGCGCACCGTCCTTCCTCTTTTCGGTGAACCGTTCCCTGGCTTCGGCGAACGCCTCGTTCACAAACGCCTTGCTCCCGATCACTGCACCATCGGTGAAATATCTCACCCGGCATCGCAGCATCGCCGCCATCCCCAGATCCGGCAAATCTGTCCCATTAGAATCCGCTTCCAACGCTTCCGCCGTGTTCATCTGCGGCCGCGCATCCCCCTTTTTCAATTCCGCCCGACCGCTTTTCCTGCCCAAGGCCAGACCCATCGTCCGCCGGTAGATGCGCGAAACATCCTTCCATTTCTCCGCCTCGAAGCCTCCACCCTGATGGCTCATGCAAGCCCGCACCAAGCCCTCCCGCGCCTTCTTCCCATTTCCCTTCGGCCCGCCGCCCACCGCCTCGCCATAACTGCTCCAGCGATACTCCGCCGGATCGGAAACCATCCCGGCGCGCACCGGATTCAAGTCGATATAGGCCACCATCGTCCGCGCCGCGATCCCACTTTCCACGATCACACTCTTGTAGCGTTCCTCCCACAAGGTGCCGCTGCGCTGGTGGGTCCGGTTGAACCAGCGCGTGAATCGTTGCAGCCAGCGTCTTCATGAACTCGCTCAAATTGTGCATCCGGTAGGTAAAACGGGCATGGATTTCCTCCACCCAGGGCTCGCGATCCTGACTTCGCGCCTCCGTCAACTCCTTCGCCACCACCGCCACAAACGCCTCTGAATTCGTTGCGGAAAGCCGCTTCAGAAGCTCCTCGTCCGAGATCCCACCCTCAGCCATCGGCGGCACCTCCAGCAGGATGTGGAAGTGATTGGACATGATGCAGTAGGAAAGAACCCGGCAGCCCGCGAAATTCTCCTGCATGCGCATGAACATGCGGAAATGCTCGCGCTCCACGTCGCCAAACACAAAGCGCCGGTCCACCACGCGGGAAATGCAGTGGTAAATCGCCGGCTTCTCCGTCGAATCCTTCCAAGGTGACAACCAACGCCTGCTGCTGATCCCCCCTTTTAGCATCTCAAACCCACCCAGCAAGCCGATAGTCCACATTTTGTCTGGGATTTTGAATTGGGGATTTTGAATTGCACTTCCCCACAGTCCCCGCACCGGTCCGTTTTTTTGGAAAAGGCAGCCCGGATCAGAATGAAGATCCACCCGAAAAACATCACGAATATGACATTCGGAGAGCTTCGAGAAAGGATGTCCGTGCGGGTGTTCCTGCTTCCACAGGACGGACAGGGTCTTCCAGCCGGAATGACACCTTCACGCACTTCCACCGGGACCTCGTCCGGATTCGTTTCAGAAGTTTGGTTGGGTGTCTCGTAAGGATTCATCGGGCGTGCTGCTCAATGAGCGATATCTTCCGCTTGTTATACTCCGCGGCAAAGCTTGTGGATGCCGCGATGTATCCGGCCTGGGACCGGCTCTCCGGCGCGTCATTGGTTCCAGGTATCATTTTCTCGCCATACCTCGAAGCCATCCGCCTTCCCACCTCGGGATTGAGGCCGGGATAGTAGAGGCCAACTCCCATGGCCGAGTAGATTCTGAAATCACGGGCTGCAAAATCCGCACTCGCTTCGATCGCGGGCGACCTCCGTCGGTAGTCGTCCGCCATTCGACCAAAGTTGTCAGACGAGCACGCCACGACAAATAGAGTGGCTAACAAAATTGAAATTCTTGAGATGATTCTCATTTCCTGCTGTCTCTACCTCTTGATCCTTGAAAGTTATTCATGATGGTTAGGGCTTGCGAGCACAAATCGGAATTTGCCCAATGTAACGAAACCGGGGGAGTTCATTTCACTACGGAAGGGCATTGACGGACGATCCGACGTCTTCAAGCTGGCACCATGATAGCGAGACTGCGGGGCAAGGTGATCGAGGCATATCCGAACCGTTTGGTGGTGGATGTTCACGGGGTGGGCTACGAGGTTTTCATCCCGCTTTCCACCTTCGACCGGTTGCATGCGGCGGAAGGGCTGGAGGTGGATTTGAGGACGCACCTGCATTTCAGCCAGCTCGGGCAGAAGTTGTTCGGCTTCGCGAGCGAGGAGGAGCGGGATGTTTTCCTGCTGCTCATCGACCGGGTGAGCGGCGTGGGCCCGACGATGGCGGTCTCGGTGCTCAGCGGGATGAACGTGAACGATTTCAAGAAATGCGTGGTGGCTGGCGATGTGGCGGGGCTTTCAAGGCTCAAGGGCGTGGGCAAGAAAACGGCGGAACGCATCGTGCTCGAACTCAAGGACAAGGTCGGCGTGACGGAAACCTGGCAGGACGCAGCCGCCGGCCAGATGAGCGCCGGAGCCGCGGACGCCGAACTGGCGCTCATCGCGCTGGGCTACAAACAGGTGGATGCGCGCAAGGCGGTCAGGAAAGTCTTGGACGCGGATCCGGCGGCCCCCACGGAAGCGCTGGTGCGGGGAGCCTTGCGGGCCTTGCAGGGGTGACGGTCATCTGGTTCCGATACGCTTGAATTGTGTGAATGGGTGGCATTTTGTTTCTTGTCACCGGTAATTCACCGGGACAATCTCTTGAACCGCTGTTTGATTCAAGTTCAAAGGCAACAAACCCCAATACCCATCAGGAATGTCCTTCTCTTCCGTGAACGAAAAAATCGGCCGCCATCGGTGGACCATTTGTGGACTGGTTTTCGCCGCCACAACGATCAATTACCTCGACCGCAACGTGCTCGGCCTGCTCAAGCACACCCTCTCGGAAAATGGCGTGTTCGGCGCCGTCAAGGCGGACCAGGAACTGAACTACTCAACCGTGGTGATCTGCTTCCAGATCGCTTACGCGGTGGGCATGCTCCTGGCCGGCAAGATCATCGACAAGGTGGGCACGAAACAAGGCTACGCCTACTCGCTGATTGGCTGGAGCCTGGCGGCGATCGGTCACGCCTTCGGTCACCATACCTGGAGTTTCGGTTTCTGGCGGGCCGCCTTGGGCATCGCCGAGGCTGGCAATTTCCCCGCAGCCAACAAGACCATCGCCGAGTGGTTCCCGAAAAAGGAACGGGCCTTCGCCACCGGTCTCTACAATTCCGGCGCGAACCTGGGAGCCATTATCGCGCCGCTGAGCGTGCCATACATTGCCGGACACTGGGGCTGGGAATGGGCCTTCGTGATCACGGGTGCGGTCGGTCTCATCTGGCTGGCATTCTGGTATTCGACTGTACCGACACCCGCCGCCAAGCTGGCGAACGGCCAGCTCTCGCAAGCGGAATACGATTACATCCACAGCGACGCGGACGAACAGGAAGCCGAGCGCATCGACGTGAACAAGGAGAAGGTTTCCTGGTTCAAGCTCCTGACCTTCCGCCAAACCTGGGCATTCGTCGTCGGCAAGTTTTTAACCGATCCGATCTGGTGGTTCTTCATTTTCTGGCTACCCGCATTCCTCGAAGGGGAAAATGCCCGCAAGGTGAAACTCTACATGGCGGCGCATCCGGATTACAAAGGCGAAGCCGCCGACGTTCCGGGTGTCATCGTGTGGGAACTCGCCATCGCGGTCATCTACACGGTCTCCACCTTTGGCTCGATCTTCGGTGGCTGGTTGCCGAAGAAATTCATCGACAGCGGCATGGACGCCAACAAGGCACGCAAGCTGACCATGTTCATCTCTCGCCTTTTCCCGCTCACCGTGCTGCTCGCTTCCAAGCTCGGCGCGATCAACACCTGGCTCGCGGTGGCCACCATCGCGATCGCCTGTGCCGCGCACGCGGCATGGTCCGCCAATATCTTCACCACCGTGTCGGACATGTTCCCGAAGAAGGCGGTCGCATCGGTCACCGGGATCGGCGGCATGGCCGGGGCCGCTGGAGGCCTGCTCATCGCCCGCGCCGCGGGTCTGCTGCTCGCGCACTTCACGCGAACTCGGCAAGGTCGAGGTCGGCTATGGCATCCTGTTTGTCGATCTGCGGCTCCGCCTACATCACTGCCTGGATCCTGATGCATCTCCTGGTGCCGAAGTTCAAGAAGATCGTGCTCTGAGCGGATTCACCGGGTCAGCCGGTTGCTGATTTGCCGAATCGCCCAGATGGCGTGTTCGGCGATCAGCGGATCCGGATCGGCAGCGGCTTTTTCCAATGCCGGCAGGTCGTCGGGAGTTCCCGTATTGCCCAAGGCGACACAGACGTTGCGGAGAAATCGCGGTCGCTTGATGCGCTTGATCGGTGACTTGGCGAAAAGGGCGCGGAATCCGTCGTCGTCGAGATCGAGGAAATCGCGCAGGCTCTTTTCAAAAACCGTTTCGCGGGCATGGAAGGACATCTCCCGTGACTCGGCGGCGAAACGGTTCCACGGACAGGCGTCGAGGCAATCGTCGCAGCCGTAGATGCGGTCGCCCATCGCGATGCGGAACTCCTCGGGAATCGGGCCCTTGTGCTCGATGGTTAGATAGGACACGCATCGCCGCGCATCCACCCGCCTTGGCGCGGTGATGGCCTGGGTGGGACAAGCGGTGATGCAGGCGGAGCACTTCCCGCAGTGATCGCCGAAGGGCTTGTCAGGCGTTAGATCCAGCGTGGTCAGGAGCTCGGCGAGGAAAAACCATGCCCCGAGCTTGCGATGGATCTGGACGGTGGATTTCCCGTTCCAGCCGAGACCTGAATCGCTCGCGAAGTCCCTTTCGAGAACCGGGCCGGTGTCCACATAAAACCGTTGGGTGCCGCCGAGGCTTTGCAATTTTGAGTCGAACTCGCGCAGACGTTTTTCTATCAAATCATGGTAGTCATCGTTCCAGGCGTAACGCGCGATGCGGTAGCCGCCCTCGTGCCCTTGCGGAAACGGGCTACGGCCCGGATAGTAGTTCAGCGCGAGACAGATGATGGACTTGCAGCCAGGCAGCACCTCACGAGGGTCGCAACGGCGCTCGGGGGTCCGCTCAAGCCAGGCCATTTCGCCATGCTTTCCTTCGGAAATCCACTCGCGGAAGAGGTTCGCGTGACTGGCTTCCTTCGCCACTGCAAACCGGCAATCGTCGAAGCCGAGTTCCAGCGCCCATGACTTGATGGTGTCCTCCATCGCAATCACAGGTGGCCAGTGAAGAAATAGCGCGCGCTTTCGAGGATGCCGGTCGCAAGCTCTCCACAATCCAGTCCGGCGGTGTCCACCTTGAGATGTGAGGTTGCCTTGTAGAGCGGATCGCGCGCTTCCATCAGCGCGGAGACACGCGCGGCCGGATCATCGGTGTGGAGAAGCGGGCGATCACGATTTTTCGATGTCCGTGCGAGAATGACCTGAAGCGGTGCCTGCAGCCAGACGACGTATCCAAGATTTCGCAGCATCTCCCGGTTTCTCTCACGTCCGATCACACCTCCTCCGGTGGAGATGATGCGGCGAGCGGCTCCCGGTTGAGCGAGCTCCTCCAGCAGGGAGGTTTCCATGTCGCGGAACGCCTCCTCACCTTGCTCGGAAAAAATGTCAGCAATGGATTTCCCGGCACGTTGCTCAATGACCTGGTCCATATCCACCAGCGGGTAGCCCAACCTCTGGTTCAGTTCCCTACCGACGGTGGATTTCCCACTCCCCATGAAGCCGATGAGAACAATGTTCTTCGGCGGGGCTTGCGATTCGTTCATGGCGTGATCCTAGGACTTCGAGCCCGGCGTGATAAACCGTAAAAGCAGCACTTGGGCCATTTTGACGTTCTAAGCATCAAGCGGTGCCGACCGGCGGGGCGATGGTGCGCCAGGCGGATCGATCCCGGAAATCACCCGCGATTCACCAAGGACGATCAGGCTCTGCTCCGCTCCGAAACATCCCCGATGTTCAATTTGGTATGGCCCGTGCTTAAATCGGTGTGAACAAACTCCGAAAACTTCATACCGGAGCGTTCATCGACCCCTATCCACAAACGCCATGAAACTACTTCCACGTCTCGGATCCGCAGTGCTCGGCCTGATCGCCTTGTCCCAATTTTCAAGTGCAGCACCTCTCAAGATCGCCTACTCCGACTGGCCAGGCTGGATCGCCTGGGAAATCGCCGTCCAGAAGGGCTGGTTCAAGGAAGCCGGCGTCGACGTCGAGTTCATGTGGTTCGACTACGTGCCTTCGATGGATGCCTACGTCGCCGGCAAGGTGGATGCCGTTTGCATGACCAACGGCGACGCGCTGGTCACCGGAGCCACCGGCAAGCCCTCGGTGGGTATCCTGATCAACGACTTCTCTAACGGCAACGACATGATCGTCGCCGCTCCCGGCATCGAATCGATGAAGGATCTGAAAGGCAAGAAGGTCGGCCTCGAGGAGGGATTCGTCTCCCATCTCCTTTTGCTCACCGGACTTGAAAAAGCAGGGTTGAAGGCGGAGGACGTGACCATCGTCAACACCCCCACTAACGAAACGCCACAGGTGCT
The DNA here is from genome assembly GCA_963810445.1 of uncultured Verrucomicrobiae bacterium. Taxonomy (GTDB): domain Bacteria; phylum Verrucomicrobiota; class Verrucomicrobiia; order Verrucomicrobiales; family Akkermansiaceae; genus Luteolibacter. Next base: position 165,025 of record CAWENZ010000012.1, read on the forward strand.
CGCTTCGAAGGCGGTGGACGCCATCGGCGCATGGCAACCGAACTCCGGCCAAGCCCTCAAGTCGCTTCCCGGATCCAAGCCCGTTTTCACTTCCGCGGACGCTCCCGGCATCATTTACGACCTCCTCTACGTATCACCGGAGAGCCTTGAGAAGAACAAGGAAGACTGGGCCAAAGTCGTGAAGGTCTGGTACCGCATTTCCGACTACATCCACGACGAGGAGAACCTCGACGATGTCCTCAAGATTCTATCAGGCCGCGTGAAGATCTCTCCTGAGGAATACGAGCCCTTCCTGAAGGGCACCCATATCCTCACCCTCGACGAAGCGATGAAGCGCTGGGACAACGCCGCCGGATTGGGAACCGTTTACGGCTCCTCGAAGGTCGTGGACGACTTCAACCTCAAGTTCAAGGTCTACGAGAAAAGCCAGGATGTGACCAAGTATCTCGACCCGTCCCTCACCAAGGCCTTGGCCAAGAAGAAGGGCGAGTAACCCCCGCAGCCTATTCCCGGACCATGTCGTGGAAACAATTCACGGCATGGTTCCCCACGAGCCGTAGCCACTCCGCGTTCCCAACCTCCACAAATGTCACGCCCCGGCATTCTCAAGGATTGGTTTCTCATTCGCCGGGATCTCCCCCATTCACGACGGCTGTTTCTGACCTTCGTCTCGTTTCTCCTCCCGATCGCGATCTGGTGCTTCGTTTCCTACGTGCCGTGGATCTGGCACCCGGATGTGAAAATCGAGCTTTCCGCCCAACGCGAGGGAGTGACCACGGTATTCACCGCCGGTGACCACGTGAGCAGGTCGTTTTTCCCGGAATTCGTCGCCGCAGTTCGACAGGACAACGCCGACGTGCTCGCCGCCCGCAAGGCGGGAACGGCCGAACCCGGTGCCAAGCGGAAAAACCAGAAGCTGCTCCGCCAGCTCGCACCGCTCGCGGAAAATCACGGCTGGCTCCCCTACACCGACGCCCAGAACGACGCAGTCCTCTACACGCTCTGGCGCGACATCGCGACCGGAAAGAAGACCACCTCCAAGCCCGCGCTGACCGATGAAAACCTGGAAATTGTCCGCCAGAACTGGGCGCTGCTTTCCGCCACTTCGCCAGAGTTTTCCTATGCCAAACTCCCGGATGAGTCCCTGCTGAAACTCATTCCCCAAGGCAAGCCCGCAAACCCGATCTATCTGCCGGCCCCCGACGAAGTGTTGAAGACCGGCTTCCGCGACTTCACCGCCAAGGTTCCAAAGGGAGAGCTGACCATGGGCGAACGCTACAAGGCATCGCTCCAGATCATTTTCATGGGATTCTTCTGGGCCTGTCTCGTTGGAATTCCCATCGGCATCCTCTGTGGCGTCTTCGATTTCTTTTCGAAACTGTTCGAGCCTTTCGTCGATTTCTTCCGCTACATGCCGGCTCCCACCTTCAGCACGCTTCTGGTGGCGGTCCTGCTGGCCGGCGATGCACCAAAGATCGCGCTCGTCTTCATCGGTACGGTTTTTCAAATGATCCTGGTGGTTTCCAAGACCACCCGTCTGCTCGATCCATCACTGTTGGAAGCCGCGCAAACCCTCGGTGCGAAGCCACGACAGATGATCACCCACGTCGTCATCCCGGGAATCCTTCCGAATCTCTACAACGATCTCCGCATCCTGCTAGGCTGGGCATGGACATGGCTGGTCATCGCGGAGCTCATCGGCGTCAAGAGCGGGCTAACAGAATTCATCGAGACCCAGGGCCGTTTCCGGAACTTCGACCGCGTGTTTCCCGTCATCATCCTCATCGGCGTGACCGGATTCGTCATGGACCAGATCCTCTCATGGCTTCACGGGGTATTTTTCCCATGGGCGACGACCACCGGTCCATTCACCCGCAACGTGATCAACATCCTCCGGTGGCCGGTCAACGTGCTCGCCTCCGCCGCCAGCAAGAAGCCCTCGATCCCATGAAACAGGAAACCGCACTGCCGGACTATCGCGAGCAATCGCCCGAAGTCGCCGCGCGATTCAAGCGTCTGGTCGAGCGCCCCGTCGCGCTTGAGGTCACCGGGCTCACCAAGCGCTTCGAGTCGTCGCGCGGCGTCGTCACGGCGCTCGACGATGTTTCCTTCTCCGTCCACAAGCGCGAGCTTCTGAGCGTGATCGGCCCTTCCGGTTGCGGGAAATCCACACTCGTTCGAATTCTCGCCGGCCTCGAAACGCCGACCGCCGGCGAGCTCCGCGTCTATGGAGAACCCGTCTCCGGCCCGGGTCCCGACCGGGGCATGGTCTTCCAGGGCTACACGCTCTTCCCGTGGCGGACCGTGAAAGAAAACGTCATGTTCGGCCCAAGAATGGCGGGGAAATCCTCGTTCTCCGCCGAGGGCGAGGCCCGTGAATGGATCGATCTGGTAGGACTTTCCAAATTCGAAAACGCCTATCCCCACCAGCTTTCCGGCGGCATGAAGCAACGCGTCGCCATCGCCCGCGCCCTGGCAAATCAACCGCGTGTCCTTTTCATGGACGAGCCGTTCGGCGCGCTCGACGCCCAGACCCGCTGCCAGATGCAGTCCTATCTGTTGGAGATCTGGAAGAACGTCGATATCACCATCGTCTTCATCACCCACGATCTCGACGAGGCCGTCTTTCTATCCGATCGCATCCTCGTTCTCGATGCCAATCCCGGCCGTGTCAGCGAGGTGGTCGAGGTTCCGGTCCCGCGCCCGCGTACGACCGAGCAGATCTTCGATCCGACTTTCCTCGCCGTCCGCAAGCACATCGACAACCTGATTCATCCTCCGGGTCAGGTCACCAAGGAGGCACCGGTGCTGCGTCTCGCGGTATCGGATCCGGACGTCGTCTGAGTGTCCCCACAAATCTAACGCACCAATCCACCTCCATCACTTCACACTTTTCCACCATAACGTATGAACCCAGAATCCATCCGCGCCATGCGCGACGAGCTCAAGCAAAAGGGAGTCAAGTATTGCATCGGCGCCTTTGTCGATATTCACGGTGTTCCGAAGGGCAAATTCGTGCCCATCGACCACTTCGAGGACTTCGCAGCCGGAAGCGAACTCTACACCGGCTACGCGCTCGACGGTCTCGGCCAGCGTCCGAACGACGACGAGATCGCTTCCCTGCCCGATCTAACACGCGGTTGTGTCCTGCCGTGGAACAAGGAGGTCGCCTGGTTCCCCGCCGACAACACCTTCAAGGGCCAGCCCTACGAAGTCAGCACCCGCGTCGCCCTCAAGAAGCAACTCGCCGAAGCGGCGAAGATGGGCTTCGGCATGAACCTCGGCATCGAGTGCGAACTCTACGTCGTCAAATACGCCGCGGACGGCACCCTTCAAATCCCCGAGTCCGACGACGATCTGATCAAAGCCTGCTACGACGTGAAGCCCTTCTTCGACCGCTACACCTGGCTCGACAAGGTCTCCACCGCCATCAACGACCTCGGCTGGGATCTCTATTCGCTCGATCACGAGGACGCCAACTCGCAGTTCGAGTTCGACTTCAAGTACGCCGACGCGCTCACCATGTGCGACCGCTACGTCTTTTTCCGCACGATGGCGAAGCACTACGCCGCCGAGGAAGGCCTGTTCGCCACCTTCATGCCCAAGCCCTTCGCCAACCGCACCGGCAGCGGCGCGCACTTCAACATGTCGTTCTACGATCTGGAAACCGGCGCCAACCTCTTCAAGCGCGACCACGCCGACGACCCGCGCGGCCTCGGTATCAGCGAGCTCGGCTATCAGTTCATCGCCGGCGTGCTCAAGCACGGCCCCGCGCTCTGCGCCGCCTTCGCGCCCACCGTCAACAGCTACAAGCGCCTCGTCCGCCGCGGCCTGATGTCCTATTTCACCTGGGCTCCGGTCTTCAACTGCTACGGCCGCAACAACCGCACCAACTCGGTCCGCGTCCCGATGGCCGGCGGCCGCTGCGAAAGCCGCAACGCCGACGCCGCCTGCAATCCCTACCTCGCCGCCACGCTGGTCCTCGCCGCCGGCCTGGAAGGCATCCGCGAGAAGCTCGATCCCGGTCCGCCGCACGAGGACAACCTCTACGAACTCAGCGCCGGAGGAATTCGCCGCCCGCGGGATCTGCGAGCTTCCCCGAGACACTCGACGAGGCGGTTGACGCCTTCGCCGCCGATCCTTTCGTCGAGAAGACCCTCGGCACCGAGCTGCGCGACGAGTTCATCACCTACAAGTCCGAGGAGTGGCGTCAGTACCATCAGCGGGTCAGCCAGTGGGAGATCGACACCTACGCCCGGCTGTTCTGACCTAATGCCCGTCCTCCTCGAGAACCTCGCCTGGCCCGAGATCGCCGAACTTCGCGGGAAGAACGGAGGCCTGCTCCTGCTGCCGCTAGGTGCGACCGAGCAGCACGGCCCGCACCTGCCGGTGGCGATGGACACGCTGCTGGCGGAAGCCGTCTGCCACGCGGTGTCCGACAAGACCGGCGTGCCGGTGATGTCCGCGCTGCGTTACACCGTTTCCCAGGGCCACACGCCGAAATGGCCGGGCACGTTTTCGCTGCGTCACGAAACCTTCATCGCCACCCTCCGCGACATCGCAGCGTGGGCCGTCGCCACCGGCTGGAAACGGATTTTGTTCGTGAACGCCCACTTCGGTAACGATGCCCCCGCCCGCGTCGCCGTCGATCAACTGCGCCTCACCCATCTTGGCAACTTGCAAGTCGGGCTCGTGCATGTTTTCAAACTTAGCGAGGCCATCTGGGAAATCTACACCAGCGATGCCGAAGACCTTCACGCGAACCGTGCCGAGACATCGCTGATGCTTCATCTCCATCCAAATCGCGTCCACATGGATCGCCTCGCGGAGTCGGATGATCCGGATCGCACGAAGGGCACGGTCTTCTCCTACCCCGTCGCGCAGACCAGCTTGAACGGCGTGACCGGCTCTCCTTCCCAGGCTACCAAGGAGGAAGGCAAAAGCCTGTTTCAAGAAATGGTCACCGCCTTATTAGAACAAGTGACCGCCGCTGTTTCTGAATCACCCCCGCTCGGCCCGGAGCACTGGGCGGACATCCCAACCGTGCCTTATGATTGAAGGACCCCTCCAAGGCGGCTGCCTCTGTGGCGCCATCCGCTATCAGGTGAGCGGCCCCACGCTGCAAACCAGCTACTGCCATTGTGAGGACTGCCGCAAGGCCAGCGGAGCACCCGCCGTGGCATGGACGTTCTTCACGAAAGGATCTTTGGAATGGCTGATAGGGAATCCCAAGGTGCTGCATTTCGCCGGACGCGAACGTTCGTTCTGCGGCGACTGTGGTTCTCCGCTGATGTTCTATGACCCGGAAATCCCGGACTTTTTCGAAATGAACACCTGCACTTTCGATGATCCGTCGCCCCACGCGCCGACCGACCAGTGCTGGGTGCATGATGAAATCCCCTGGGTCTCGAAAACCGCGGATTTGCCGAGATTCGAATTCACTTCTCCCCCGCCATGAGTCCGATCCTCCCGCGATGGGTAGAGATTCCCGCCGGTTCGTTTCTGATGGGCGGAGTTCCCGATGACAAGTTCGTCTCAGCCATCGAGTTGCCGAGGCATGAGGTTTCGATCAAGCGCTTTGCCATGGGAGTCTTCCCGGTGACTCGGAAGGAATGGTTCCAAACGAATGTGTCGGATCCCGATCTTCCCGTCACCGGAGTGGATTTCAAGGAAGTTGGAGCGTATCTGGAGAATCTATCAGTCAAGTCCGGCAACCCCTGCCGGCTTCCGAGCGAGGCCGAATGGGAATACGCCTGCCGCGCGGGCAGCGGCACGGTCTTTCCCGAGGGCGGATATCTCACACCGGACCAGGCGAACTATCTCTACGACGAATCCGGCGAATCCATCGGCCACGGCGCGGCCACTCCGCTCGGGCGCTATCCCGCTAACGCCTTCGGCCTGCACGATCTGCTAGGCAACGTTTTCGAATGGACCGCCGATGCATGGCATCCGGATTTTCACCAGGCACCTGCGGATGGTTCACCCTGGATGCCGGGAGGAAAACCCGGTTGCCGCGTAATCCGCGGTGGTGCGTGGGATCACCTGCCACGCGTCCTCCGCGCGTCGTGGCGGGATTGGGCACCGGAAAGCGCGCGCTGGGACAACCTCGGATTCCGCATCGCACTCACCATCTAACCTCCTATGGAACTTGCGCTCTTCAAACCGCTCTGGGGTCACGATGGCAGTATGGACCACGCCATCCACCTCTGCAAGGAAGCGGGCTTTCAGGGCATCGAAGGACCGGCACCGGTCAAACCTGGAGAGCGCGAGGAGTTCTTCAACCGGCTTCGGCCATCCGGACGAGGGCGACGAGCGCGTCGTCCTCTGTCCCTATCACCTCTGGAGTTACGATCTCGGCGGCAAGCTCATCGGTGCGCCGCGGAGATGCAGCAGGCCGAGTCGATCAAGGCAGAGTATGTTCACGAGTTCCGCAGTGAAATTTGGGAAGGCTTCGTCTTCGTCACGCTCTCCGTGGAAATCACGCCCAAGTAGCAGAGAAGTTCGCAAGGTTGAAAACCTTCAACGAGCGAATGCGCAGATGGCGGACGCGGAAGTCGTCTGGTCCGCGCACTGGGATATGGGGTTCAATGGAAGATCCTCGTCGAGAATTTCATGGAGTGCTATCACCACATGGGAGCGCATATGAAAACGCTCAAACCGTTCTTCCCGCACGCCAAGCTGTTCGACCGAACCGTGCTGAATCCCGAATTCTCCTGCATGCACCTCCCGCTCAAGGGCAGCGTGCAAGGCGGATATCCTTTCTACCGGCGACGCGGGTACACCGTTGCCAGTTTCCCGGACTCGTCATCGAGGACTGCACCGTCGGTCGATCTATCAGGGCTATCCGAATTTCCTGCTCTTCAACGCGCCGACCGCATCTTGGTATCGCATCCTCCCCACCGGCCCGACAACCAGCAGCCTTAACCACCATGCTGATCTCCAAATCCACCACGACCTGCCGGACTTCGAGGAAATTCTCAAAAGGAAATCCAGTCGGGCATCGATTGCCCACATGGAGGACATGGAAATGTGC
>CAWENZ010000013.1:0-229651 GCA_963810445.1 uncultured Verrucomicrobiae bacterium
ATCGATTCGGGCAAGGGCCAGCGACTTGTAGAGGAGACCACTTCGGCTGAAGTAGGTCACATCGCGGGGGGCGATCTCCGCCGCATGGTCGAACGCGGCGATGGCGGCGCGGAAGCTATCGGAGGGATCTTCGCCGCTGGCGTGTTGGTGTTGCGCCTTGGCGTGATGGGCATCGCCGAGGGCTCGGTATGCCCAATCTTGCTGGGGATCGGAGGCGATGGCGGCATTCGCGTCGCGGATCGCGGCCTCGAGTAGCGAATCCGGAGACTCTCCCAAGCGCTCCTGATACAGCGCGTACAACCGGGCCAGATCCGATCGGGCGGCAAGGAGATCGGCATCTGCCGGAAACACGTCCAATCCCGACTCGATCGCACCGAACCCCACCTGAACGGGCTCGTCGATCTTTCCTCCGCCGCCGTCGAATTCTTTGGCCAATCGGGTTCTGGCGAGGGTCGCGGTCGCGCGATACGTTTCGATGTCGCTCGGCGCAATTCGCTGCGCGCCGGTGTAGGCCTCGAGGGCCGCGTGATAGCGAAACTCGGTGGCGTCCGTGTCGCCGGAGTCGGCGGCGGCCGCCATCATCTCTCGGTTCACGTCACCCTCGAGCCGTTTCGCCTCGAACAACCACGACTGTTCGGCGGCCGCGGTTGCCGCCCGCGTCAGCGCGGCTTCCTCATCGCCTTCGTAGTGCAGAATGAGCGCGCTCAAGTAGCTCGGAGAATCGACCGTACCGCCCGACGCCGCCCGGGCGAGTTCCCTCCGGGCCGGAAGGCGATAGAGACTGTCGGCTCGAGCCTGGACTTGCTCTCGTTCGGTACGGATCCGACAACGTGTGCAGCGTGGAAAGCTCGCGCTGATAGAGTTCGCCGAGGGTGAGGCCGAGGGCGTAGGCCAGCTCGGGCGTATCGTGGCCCAATTCGTGGGCGCGACGGAGCGAGGCGAGGGCCGTCGTGTACTCGCCCAGGGCAAGGTGTCCGCGTCCGAGGGCATAGTGACCGGACGGCGCGGCGAGTGTTCCCACCCGGGTCATCGTGGTCTCGATCTCCCGCATGCGCCTTCGGATGAGATCGCGCGACGCACTCACGTCGTGCGGCGGCGACATCGCGGTGTAGCGGGCGACGGTGTCGATGCGCTCCACGTCCCGGCCGAAGGCCTCGGCGATCCGAGCCCGCTCCACCCCGTCGCGTTGGGTCTTGATCCCCCATCCCAGCGCGACGATGAGCGCGCACGCCGCCCCGAAACCGAGCGCGACGAGCGGACGATTCCGCGACGCCCGCAGCCGGGTCCGATAGACCCAGGTCGTGGGGCGGGCGAGGATGGGCTTGCCGTCGAGATAGCGATCGATGTCCTCGGCGAACTCACGGGCCGAGCCGTAGCGGTTGCTCGGGTCCTTTCGCAGCGCGCGCTGCGCGATGGCGTCGACTTCCGAGGGGATGGCCCGGTTTCGCTGCCGGAGGTTCTTCGGGACGTCGCCGAGGATTTTGGGGAGGAGTTCGGCGAACGTCGTCCCGGAGAACGGCGGACTCTCCCGACGCGATCGCGTACAGCGTGGCCCCGAGGCTGTACACGTCGGTGCGGCGGTCGACGTTTGCCGCCTCACCGCGCGCCTGCTCGGGCGCCATGTAGTGCGGGGTGCCGAGGACCGAGCCGGGGAGGGTGAGGTCGGCCTGCTCGGATCTCCGGGCGAGACCGAAGTCCATGATGTACGGTCGCCACGCCCCGTCCGATCCGCGCTCGACCATGATGTTCGACGGCTTGATGTCCCGGTGCACGAGCCCCGCGCGGTGGGCCTCGTGGAGGCCCTCGGCGACCTGGCGCATGACGATGAGTTTCTCCTCCATCGTCATGTTCACGGCGGCCGCCCCCAGCGCCTCGCCCTGGATGAGCTGCATCGCGATGAAGAGTTTCCCCTCCACCTCGCCGACCTCGAAGATCTTGCAGATGCGATCGTGGTCCACGCGAGCCTGGGCTCGAGCTTCCTCCTTGAATCGCTCCACGAGCACGGGGTCGTCGCCGCGGATGAACTTGAGGGCGACGGAGCGGCCGAGGCGCGGATCGTACGCCCTGTACACCTGTCCCATGCCGCCCCCGCCGAGAAACGACTGGAAGCGATAGCGCGACCAGTTCCGGACGGGGAAATCGACGTCGGCGTCGGCGTCGGCGGTCGACCCCGAGGAGAAGGAAGCGGTCACGGACAAATCGATCTCGACGGCGTCCGTCGGCGGATCGTGAGGATCGTGCGGATCGTGGCCGGAGGTCAGGGGAGTACCCTCGGTGTCAGTGATTGTGGCACCACATCAGTCTACGCAGTTCGGCGAAGAACACAACCGAAGGGGTGGGCCTCGGCGATCAGCGATGGGGGAGGAACATTCGGCGGGGACGATCCGGGTCGGACAGTGGACGACGAGGGCGCGGCCAGGATCCGCGGCGGCGGGGGACTCGCCCCCACCCCGCGGTCTGACCGACGAGCGCTACGGATGGCGGAAGTTCGAGAGCATCAGCGTCCCGCGGAGTCGGGAGTTGCTGTCGAAGTTCTTGCCGCCGATGATGAAGCCGAACGTCTGGCCCGCCTCGACCTCCATCTCGAACGAACCCGAGCGATCGAATCCGCCGCCGACGGCGCCGTTGAACACCTCCGCTTCGTCGTCCCCGCTGAACACGATGAGTACGGCCTGTGTCCGGTACCACGAGTGGAATCCGCTGTAGTTCCAATCGAAACTGACGGTTCCGCTTCCCGGGAGCGACGAGGGAGAACTTGCTGTCCCGGTAGCTGACCCCGCCTTCCGGATTGCCGAGAAAGACGTCGTAGGAGAACTCGATCTGCGACGCATCGCCGGAATCGGGGGCGATGTGGAGGCGGTGATGCCGGTTCGCGTCCAATTGTCGGGGGCGTATTCCCCGCGAAAGCCCACGGACGGATCGACGGTGGGGGCGCTGGGGCCGTCGTCTCCGCAGCCGGCGAACAACGCACCGGAAACGAGGACGAGGGCGATCATCGGGATCAGGCGAGGTTGAAACATGGGGTACCTCAGGAATGGCGGGTGGATCGGACACCCAGAGAAGCGGGGTCGACGCCCGCGCCCTATCACGAGGCTCGAAGAATCTTCGGCCCGCTTTGATATAGTTCGGCTGCGATCTCCCGGGGGTCCCACGCGATCCGGGGGAGGAACGGAGGGCACGTGACCGCGGTGACGGCTGCGATCTTCTCGTTGATGATCGCCTGGTCGCTCGTCCGGCAACGCCGGGCCCACCACTTCCAATACCTGTACTTTCTGAGAGTGCCCGCGGGCGCGGTTTTTCTCCTCCTCGGCGTCGCCGCGACCGGAGCCTTCGGTCTGGCCAAGGAGTTTCTCCTCAACCTCTTCGACCTCGATTTCCTCGGCTTCGTGCTCGTGACCTGGCTCGCCGTTCTCGGCGGGTGGACGACCATGTTCGTGGGCTTTCTCATGTACAACGAGATCCCGGCGCGCAATCGGTTGTGCTACCGCCGCCACGACGAAGAGGCGGCGGATCGCGCGCGCGCCCGGAACCTCCGTTGCCGCGACCGTCACGGGAACGGAAGGCGTGCATCGAAATCCGCCGGTGCGGCTGGGGGGACGGCCGCTGACCCTGCATCGTCGACTCGCGCTCTTCTCTGCTGCCCGGGGCTCGCGGTGTCTGCCGGCGCGCTCATGCGCTCCTGGTCGGGGGATGGGGTGACGAACCTCGGGCATCTCGCCGCGGTCGCGCTCGGCGTCGGCGCCGCGTACGCGACGCGGCTCGGCCTCGTCCCGTGGCTCGAATGCGTGGTCGAGCGGGTCGCGCCCCGGCTCCCCACGCATCCGGGGCGGCGTCCGGGGGTGGGGCCCTTTCTCCGCTCTTTCGTCTATGCCGTACCCGCCGATCCCGAGTTCACCCACCAGAAGGCGAGCGCGTTGCTGCTCCTGTTGCTCGCGATCTTCGTCGTGGGCGGCGTTCTCTTGGATCCCCGCCATCGGGGGAGTGTCGCGGTGCCCGCGCTCGCCTACCTGCTGTACGTGATCATGTTCGGAGTCCTCGTGCTCGCCGGCATCACCTTCTATCTGGACACCTACCGGGTTCCGGTGGAGCTCGTGCTAGTCGGGGGAATTCTTCGTGAACTACGCCCTTCTCAACGACGATCACCGGTATCCGGTCGCACCACTCTCCGCGCCGATCGCGGCGCTGACGCCGAGGGAGGTGATCGAAGCGTGGCGAAGCCGAAATCCCGATCTGACCACGCTCACGGTGGTGGCGGCGAGCGGGGGCGGGGCCCGCGCCGCCAAGTGGACGAGTACCGTAATCTGTAGCCTGAACGCCGCGGTGGGCGCCGATTTCCTGCGATCGATCCCCTTGATCAGCGCGACGTCGGGCGGGGCGGTGGGATCGATGTTCGTGGTCGAGGCGATCCGTGATGGACTAGCCGACCGCGAACGCCTTCACCTCGCCGATGTCGCGGCGGGGGCCACCAGTCTCGCGTCGGTGACGTGGGGCTTCGTCTACGGCGATCTGTGGCGGGCGTTCCTGCCCTTGGCGCCGCTGGCGCTCCACGCCCAGGATCGGGGCATCGCGATGGAGCGGCGCTACGATCGGGTCTTCGTCGACGCGTTCGGCCGCTCGCCAAGTCTGCGCGGGTGGGCGGAGGATGTCGCCGCGGGTCGCCGACCCGCCCTCGTGTTCAACGCCACGGTGGCCGAGAGCGGACGCCGTTTCGCGATCGCCCCGGTCGTTCTGTCGCCGCCGGCCGGCGTCCCCACCGCGCGCTGGCGGGGGATCGACAACTTTCTCGAGCGCCACCCGGGGGTGGACGTGCGGATGACCACGGCCGCCCGCCTGTCCGCGACGTTCCCCTACGTCACCCCGATCGCGCGGATCGACGCGCCGGTCGAGGGCGCCTACCACATCGCGGACGGCGGATATTCGGAAAACTATGGTGTGCTCTCGATCATCGAGTTCCTGGATCCGGTGATGGCGCACCTGGCGGAGACGGGGATCTCTCGGGTGCTCCTCGTCGAGATCCGCTCCTCGCGGTCTGAAGAGGCTCCACCCGACGCGCGGGGGTGGCTGCACCAGGCGTTCGGCCCCGTGATCACCCTGAACAACGTGCGGGCGACGAGTCAGATTGCCACGAACGACTTGGCGTGGACGGAAGCCGCGCGGCGGTGGTTCCGCGAGGACGGCGTGCAGGTGGGGTCCGCGCTCTTCGAGTTTGCCGGGGAGGCGGCACTCGCGTGGCACCTCTCGGACACCGATCGGCACGCCATCGAGGCCGACTGGTCTCGACCCGGGCTGCATTCGGCGCGGGAACGGGTTTACACCTGGATTATGGGCGGCGGCGCCGAGGAACCCTGACCACGCCAATGGCCGTTTCTCACGATTTTTCTACAGAACTCGGCCGATCGAACGCGTACACTGTTTGGGCGTTGAGACACCCGCGACATCGTCTCTTCGCGTGTGGGGCGTCGCATCATCATGGGTTTCGGCATCGAGGACGCTTCGTCATGGCGCGCCGCGCATCGCTTCTGCAATGGTTGCTCGTAGTTCTGCTTCTTGCTTTCTCCAGAGCCCCGGGTGGCGGTCGAACGGATGAGACCGAACCCGCGCCGAGACCGATCGAGGAAGTCCAGCCGCCGACGGCGGAAACGCCTCCCGATCTCACCGTTCGTTTGCCGGTCGCGATGATCGGCGATGCCGCCGTGTCGACGCCGTCGGCGCGGTAGGCGCAAGAAGCCGGAGCCGAAGACGCCGTGCCCGGCCACCGGTCGGACACGGCGTTGCGCTGTCGGTCACATCGTCACCACCGGGAGGGGCATCACTTCAACAGGATGGCCCGCGCCTCTTCGGTCAGCCCGCCACCGGTCACTCGAACGTGATACACGCCCGTCGCCACCGACTGTCCGCGATCGTCCATGCCATTCCACGTGACCACGTGCGCGCCGGCCGCGACGTGCGTGTCGACCAAGGTTCGTACCAGGGCTCCGCGGGCGTCGAAGATCTGCACGGTCACGTCGGCCGACGCCGGCATGCTGAACACGACTCGTGTCGTAGGATTGAAGGGATTGGGAACCAACTGTACGCCGAGTTTCGTCACCACCGGCGCCTCGGTGGTCGAGAGCGGCTGGTCGGTCGTGAACGAGCGCGTCTCTGACCAGGCCGACGTCTGGTTGTCTCCCTCGGTCGCAACCCGCCAGTAGTAGGTCCGGCCCGACTCGGAGTCGAACGCGACACTCGTGTCGAACACCGGCGCCGCCGCCATGAGGGGGACGTCGAAGGTCGAGTCCAGTGCGACCTCGACCCGGTATGCGAACCCGCCCGGGCGCTTCCTCCCACTGAAGAAGCGTCGGCGTTGGCGTGCCGATTGCGCCCTCGACGGGACTCGTGAGCACCGGAACGGGCAGCTCGTCGATCACGTTGAAGGTCAACGTGTGTGAGCCCGTCAAACCGAAACCGTTCGTCAGCGAAGCGACGAGTTCGTGCGATCCGAGGGAGAGATCGAGTTCGACGGAACTCTCCCGACCCGACGGGCTCGCCGTCGAGGAACCAGTCGATCTCCGCTTCTTCGATCTCCTGTTCGGTCATCTGAGGATCTCCGAACACGGCATCGGCAACGAAGAGCTGATCGACGAGGACCGACTCGCCCTCGCGGGGGTTCACGATGACGACGAGCGGCGGCTTGTCCGCCGCGCTCCCTACCGCGGGCTCCGACACCCCCGAGTCGAACCCGTCACTGGCCTCCACGTAAATCTTCCACGTACCGCCGCCCGGAAGTTCATCGAGATCGATCGTCACCTGTTCGCCCTCGATGTCGCTGGCGAGCACGAACACCTGCTCGTCGCGGGCGCCAAGTACGCGGTAGACGAGATCGTCTCCGTCGGCGTCAAAGCCGGTCCACGACACGAGCACGCTGCCGGATTGTGGCCACGAGAATCCGGCCGACGGACTCGTCAGCTCGACCGTGGGTCGCGAGAGGGATCGCACTCGGGTGTCCCAGACGGCTTCGCCGGCGCCGAAGGTCAGTGTGGACCACTCGGCGGGCATGCGGATCGGTGTCGCCACGAAGATCCAGTCCTGCGGATCGATCAAGTCCTGAACCTCGCCGCTCAGCACCGGCAATTCACCGACGAGATCGCCAAACGCATCGTAGAAGCGCACGACATAGTCGCTCTCCTGTGGATCGAATGCCGGCGGGGGCGTCGTCTCGAACAGCGCGCCCACCTGCAGCGCGAGCGTGTTCGTGTTTGCAAATCCCGTGAACATACGCCAGTCGTCCGGACCGCGTTCTCCCGGACCCGGCGCCCCCGGCATGGCCGGGGAGCGGCTCACGCCGACAGTTCCGCTCTCGAGATTCTCCGCCACACGGTTCCAGGTGTACGCCGAGACGAAGGCGTCGGGACCGTAGGACATGTAGTCGTGTCGACGGTACTCGGGGGGATTGGCGGTTACGGGGGGATAGGCGAGCCCTCGGTAGACGTTGTACCCGAAAGTATTGGGCTCGACCCGCCCGTGCCCATCCGGATAACTGGGGTCGAATCCGCCACCGTCGCCCTCTCCGTGCCCATCGCCCGCGTGTTCGCTGCCGATGGCGTGCGTGAGTTCGTGGGCGACGGTGGTGTAGGGGGGCGGGCAGGCGTAGGCCTGAAGGTAGGCAGAGCCGATCCACGAGTACCCTGCGCAAATCGCGGGCTTGAAGAACATGCCGTAGTAGAGGTTGTCGGGTTGACCCCACATCGTGGCCCCGGGGAGATACCGGCGGACCGACCAATCGGCAAACAGGTTCATGCCGTCGAGATCCGTCGGTCCGTAGAACGTCCCAAACCGTATTCCCCGCAGGCGAATGCCCTGTCGTCCGTCGGCGAGGGGCATGTGATCCTGCACGCTGGCGAGGACGTTTGGCAGCAGTTCGAACGGGTTGGCAAACAGAACGGTGGAGTCGCCGGGCGCGGTCTCGAATCGCTGGGTGACGAAGTGCGGACGGAGTTGAAACGCGGCCCCGTCCGGGGTGCCCGGTATGCCTTCGACGTGCTCGAAGTCGACGCCGTACAGCGATGCGCCGTTGTTGGTGTCGAAGCCCGGAGCCTCGCCGGGAGACGAGAATGACGCCTCGAAGCGAAGGCTTCGGCTCGGAGTACTGCTGGGAAGTGCGACCCACTCTGACGGAAGGGTAAACTGGACGCCGTGTTGCGGTGACGAGCGTCGTTCGGTGAGCGTGCGCCGCACGGCGAGTGCACGGGTCTGGGTGAGCGTACCGAGGAGGCTCGGGCCGTCGTACGCGGTCAGCGTCGCGACCACCGCGACGTCATCGGGCGCGGAGGGAGCGATGTCGAACCCGGGATACACCCGAACTACGGTACGGCGATTGGCGACATGGACGGTCGATTCGGGAACGAGAATGAAACTCCCCGCGTTCAGTTTACGGGTGGGGATGTCCTGGCGCACGCCCTGCGTGACCTCGATCCCGCGCGTCTGCACGTCGAAACCAGTTCCGCTCAGTTCGCCGCTCATGATGGTAAGCCGGGTCTTGGCCGCTTGGTCTTCGGGGCCGACCCAGCACGTTTCACATACGCGCAGTTCGAAGGTCCCATAGTCGAACGCCTCGGGGATCGCGTACGTCAACGTGCCCGATCCCCCGAAGGGCACCGAGTACGGAACCGGATTCTGGTCATCCAGCGTAATCGTGACATCGACCCCGCCGACATCGAAGCCGGAGAGAGTCAGCTGAACGTCGTCGCCGGCGACGACCCGCGACGATGCCGGCACGATCTGCGGAACCGCGCCCGCACTGGAGAGGGCGACGGCGGAAAACAGCGTAAGCGCAAGCAGAGCATCGCCCAGCGGGCGACTCCTCAACCATGGGAAACAACGAGTGTTCATGGGCGAATCTCTCCTGGCTCGGTTGATCCGCGCTTTCTGGGCGGGGAACCGGCGGGACGGGGTCGGGATCGTGCCGTCGACCCGTGTTCCCACGGGCCGCTCAGGCGGGCTACACTCTGGTACGACATCCGGCAATCCGAGGTGACATGGGGGCGCAGGGACGGAGACGAACGGGTGCGAGGGGGCGGTCCGCCGTCGGCACCGGCTGGTTCATGATCTCGTTGCGTAACTTGGAGATACGGTTGTGACCGATCCGCATTCCCCCGAGCCTCCGGAGCTCTTTGCTCTTCTGGAGCGTCTCGATGGCACGCCGGACGATCCGGTGGCCACCGAACGGATCTTTGCCGCCCTCCATCATGAGCTTCAGGACTGCGCGGCAAGGCGCATGCGCGGAAATGTCAACGTGTCCTGGAGCGCGACCGATCTCGTGCACGAGACCTACCTCAAGATGATGGGTTCCAGCCCGCCGCCGGCCCACAGCCGCACCCTGTTCTTCGCGATCGCGTCGAACGCCATGCGTCAGGTGCTGATCGACCACCTCCGCGCGAAGGGGAGGCAAAAGCGGGGCGGGAATCGACGTCAGGTTACGCTGTCCGGACTCGCGATCGATCGTACCGATCTGGATGTGGAACTCCTCGATCTGGAGCGAGCGCTCGTCGAACTCGAGTCCTTGGACCCGCGGATGGCGCGCATCGTCGAACTCCGGTTCTTCGGCGGGCTGTCGATGGAGGAAATCGCCGAGCATTTGCAGGTCACCCGCCGAACCGTGCAGCGCGACTGGCGCGTCGCGCGATCCTGGCTACTCCGGCGTCTGTCGGGTGACGCGGACTGATGGATCGCCACCGCTTCGCCCGGGCCAAGGCGCTGTATCTCGCCATCGTCGATCTCGACCCGCGGGCGCGGAGTGACTATCTGCTCGAACACGCGAGCGACGACGACGAGCTCCGCACCGAGGTACAGGCGTGGCTCGAGTTCGATGCCGACGAGTCGTCCATCGCGACCGAGTCTCGCCCGACGATTCGCGTCCTGGCGGAGATCATGGCGGCCCGCGAGGGACGAGGCTGCGGAGCGCCCTCCCTCGCCCCGGGCGAACGCCTCGGCGGGCGGTACCGTATCGATGGGTTCATTGACCGGGGCCCGATGTCTACAACGCCTACTTCGTCGCCCGGCCCGGTGCTCGATCCGCAGCCGCCAGTGAAAAACCTGGAGTTCAAGGCGGGCGTGTTGCTGCTCTTGCTGCTGACCTTGCTGGTGGGTTCGGCGCTGTATGTGATGAACGCGCGGGGCGTTTTTGAGCGCACGCAGCGGCTGGTGTTGATGTCGGACGATTCCGAGGGCGTGGTCACGGGCATGGACATGACCTTTGCCGGGTTCGCCATCGGCACGGTTTCGCGCATCGAGCTGGCCGACGACGGCAATGTGCGCATCGTGGTGGATGTGCCCACCAAAGACGCCAAATGGCTGCGCAGCTCCAGCATTTTCACGATGGAGAAGGCGCTGGTGGGCGGCACCAAGATCCGCGCCTACAGCGGCGTGTTGTCGGACCCGCCGCTGGAAGATGGCGCGGTGCGCCAGGTGTTGCGCGGCGATGCGGCGGCCGAGATTCCCAAGCTGGTGGCGCAGGTGCGCGATTTGCTGGACAACCTCAACGGCTTGACGCGAGAGGGCGCGCCGCTGTCGCAAAGCCTGGCCAATCTGCAAGCCACCACGGCGACGCTGAACGGCCCGCAGTGGCGCCATGGGCATGTTGTTTGGCAACGAGGCCGATGCGAAGAAGATCGTGACCACCATTGACCGCGCCAATGCGTTGCTCAGCCGGGTCGGACCAGCTGAGCGAAGCGGCTGGATGGTCTGGTGGCCAATGCCGACAAGCAGGTGTTTGGCGCGAGCGGCGATGGCTCGGCGGCGCAAGGGCGGCCTGGTGAACGACGCGCGCGCCACGGTGCAGCAGCTGAACGCGGTGCTTGAGCGATGCGCAGGGCAGTCTGAAGAAGGTGGACGGTTTGCTGGTGGAGGCGCAGGGCATTGCCAGCAACACCCGCGAGGCCACCACCGATCTGACGGCGCTTGCGCGCCGAGGTGGAGGCCAGCCTGCGCAAGGTGGATTCGCTGGTGAACGATCTGAACCGCAAGTGGCCGTTTTCGCGTGAGTCGGAGATCGAACTTCCATGAGACCCCCCCGCGCCGACTTCGTCGTCACCCCCCCAAGGGGGCAACGCTGGCGGCCCGGCAAAGCCGGTTCCGGTCGGCGCTTCTCGGGTGGTTGGAGCTTCCTCCCTTCGTTCGGCACGGTTGGCGTTTGGGTTTGAAGGACTTCGTTCAGCCTGCGTCACATCTTTGCCGGCATGCTGGTTGCTGCGTTGTCTGCTTGTTCGTCTGCACCCCCGCCGCCCGATTGGCAGATGGGGGCCAAGGGCAGTTTGGAGCGGGCTACCGAGGCTTGGTCTGCGGGGCGATTCGAAGATCGAGGCGGTGGAGTTTGCGCGGGCTCGGGCCGAGGTGGCGAGCACGGGGCGGCCGGATCTGGTGGCGCGGGTGGAGCTGGTGCGCTGTGCGGCGCGGGTGGCTTCGCTGGACATGGCGCCTTGTGCGGGGTTTGATGCTTTGGCGGCCGATGCGCGCCGAGCCGGAGCTGGCTTATTCGCGCTATCTGGCGGGCACGGCGTTGGCCGGCCGATGTGGCTTTGCTGCCCAAGGCGCATCAGGCGGTGGCGCCGGCCGGTGGCGCGGCCAGCGATGCAGCGTTGGCGGCATCGAAGATCCGCTGTCGCGGCTGGTGGCCGCTGGGGTGTTGCTGCGCCGGGGCGAGGCCACGCCGGACACGGTGCAACTGGCGGTGGACACGGCGTCGGCGCGCGGCTGGCGCCGGCCTTTGCTGGCCTGGCTGCGGGTGGCGCAGGAGCGCGCTCAGGCGGGTGGCGCGGCCGATGAGGTGGCGCGTTTGCAGCGGCGCATCGATCTTGCTGCCCATCCGCGCGCGTCTGAAACCGGCCTGGGCGCGTTGGCTCAGCCGCCGGGCTTGGTCTTTTCCAGAATCAGTTCCACGCGCCGGTTGATGTTGCGGTCCACCGGGTTGTCTTTGCTGCCGAGCGGGCGCGTGTCGGCGTAGCCCGAGGCCTGCACCCGCTGCGGCGCGCACACCGTGTTCGATCAGGTAGCGCGCCACGCTGGCGGCCCGGCCGGTGGAGAGCTCCCAGTTGGACGGGTAGCGCGCGGTCTGGATCGGGATGTTGTCGGTGTGGCCTTCGACCACCAGGCGCAGATCGGGATCGGCCAGCAGGGTGGGCAGGAGCTTGTCGAGCACGCGCGTGGCCGCCGTCGATCAGGTTGGCGTCGCCCGAGCCAAACAGCAGCTCGTTGCTGATGCGAAAGCGCACCGAGTCCTGGCCCGGCGTGATCGCCACGTCTTCGCCGATCTGATCGAGCTTGAGGCTGGCCCAGGCTTCTTCGGCGGGCGCCTGGGGCGTGTCGCTTTCGGCGTGCCTTGCCGGCGGCGTCGGGGTGGCGCTCTGGGTGCTGGCCGTGGTCACGGGCAGCGGTCGGCAGGCAATCGAGGCGTTTGCACGGTGGCGGCCAGTGGTCGTGGCCAGCGGGTCGGGCGGCTGGCGTGGTGGTGGGCGTCGCCTTTGCCGCGTGGCGTCGCCGGGCGGGCCGGCCACCGACAGCATCACCACCATCATCACCAGCATCAGCGTGATGACGTCGAGGTAGGTCAGCAACCAGCCTTCTTCCTCGACGGGCACGGTGGTTTCCAGGTGCCAGCGGCTGTAGCGGCGCGCCGGCAGGCCTTGCCGCGAGCGGCTGGCTGCAGCGGCTGGGTGCTGGGAAGGCTTCGAGGCAGCGCAGAAGGTGGAGTCAACGTTTGACATGGCCGGGCTTGGCCTTGGCAGGGGCGCGGGTTGGGTGGGGGCCGCGCCGCCGTCGAACATTTCGTCGTCAAACTGGGCCACAAAGGCCTTGAGCGTCTCGCGCATCAGCGATGGGCTGCGCCCGGCGCACATCATGGAGATGCCTTCGAGCACCATGTTCATCACCACCAGGCGCTGCTCGGTGCGCCGCTCCAGCTTGACGGCAATGGGCTTGAACAGCAGGTTGGCCAGCAACACGCCGTAGAGCGTGGTCATGAGCGCCACGGCGAGCTGGCTGCCGATGACGCTCAGGTCGCCGGCGCCCACCAGGTCCATCAGGTTGATCAGGCCGAGCAGGGTGCCCACCATGCCGAAAGCCGGCGCGTAGCTGGCCATGCCGCGGAAGATGGCGGCTTCGGCCATTTCGCGCGAGCGCAGATGGGCGATGCGCCATTGCAGCAGGTCGATGATTTCGTCTTCGGGCGTGCGGTCGATGATGAGTCTGCACGCCGGTGCGCAGAAACGGGTTGCTGACCTGGGGCAGCGCGCGCTCCACGGCCTGCAGGTCGCCGCGCATCCACAGGCGCGAAATGCGCCACCACCTCTTCGATCGTAGTGCTGGGTTTCCAGCCGCTCCTGGCGGAACACCTGCGCCACCAGCGGGAACATGCGCCGAATTTCTCGCAGGGGGTAGCTCAGGAAGGTGGCCGCCAGCGTGCCGCCGAGCACGATGGCGATGCTGGGCAGATCGACGAACTTGGCGGGGTCGTCGGCGCCAAACAGCAGGATGACGGCCATGAACAGCACGCTGGCGATCATGCCGATGAGGGTGGAGGGGTTCAAACGCAGAGGCTCATGGGAAGGGCATCAGATGCCCTCCATTGTTCTTGGCCCACGCGAAGGCATAAGCCCGCAAAAGGCGGGCTTTGCCGGTCAGTTCCATGCCGGTGAGGTGCCTTCCATGCCGTTGCGCCGCGCCAGTTCGACAAACAGGGCCGAGTGGTCCAGGTCGCCCAGGCCGTGCTCCGCGGCCTGGGCAAAGAGCTGCTCGAACAGACCGGTGATGGGGGCGTCAAACCCCAGCGATGCGGCGGTGGCCATGGCGTTGCGCATGTCTTTGAGCTGCACAGTGATCGCCGCGCGCTTGGCGAAATCGCGCTCCACCATGCGCTGGCCGTGCAGTTGCAGGATGCGGCTTTCGGCAAAACCACCGCCGATGGCTTCGCGCACCTTGGCCATGTCGGCGCCGCCTTTTTCGCACAGCAGCAGGGCTTCGGCCACGGCGCCGATGGTGATGCCCACGATCATCTGGTTGGCGAGCTTGGCCAGTTGGCCGGCGCCATGGGGCCCCACGTGGGTGAGGCGGCCCAGGGGCTCGAGCACGGGGCGGGCGCGTTCGACCTGCTCGGCGTCGCCGCCCGGCCATGATGGCCAGCGTGCCCGCTTCGGCGCCCACGGTGCCGCCCGAGACGGGCGCATCCAGATGGTGCACCCCCAGGGCCTGCAAGCCGCGCGCGCATGGTCGCGGCCTGGGCCGGGCCGGATGGACGACATGTCGATCACCAGCGCGCCCGCGCGCATGCGCTGCCGGCAGCGCCCTGGTTGAACAACACGTCTTCCACCACCTCGCCGTTCTCCAGCAGGCAGATCACCAGATCGGCCTGTGCCACGGCCTCGCCGGGCGAAGCCGCCAACCGCGCGCCAAAGGGCTGCAAGGCGCTGGGCCTTGTCGGCCGAGCGGTTCCAGGCGGTGACCTGGTGACCCGCTTCGCACAGGCGTTTGCCCATGGGGAAGCCCATGAGGCCGATGCCGAGCACGGCGATGTTTTGAGGAGCAGTGTTGGCGGATGGGTTGGTCATGAGCGAATCTGGTGGGTGATCTCAAAATTGTAGGCAGGCTCGTGGCGAGAGCTGCGTGACACAATGCCGCCCATGAAAGCAGCTCCAACGCCCCGATCCCGCCTGGCTTGAAAGCCAGTACAACAACCGAGCCCTGGTGCCCGACCATGCCGCGTATTTTGAACGCTGGGCCGCGCAGTCCACCGCCGCGCGCAGCAAGCTCGATGGCCTGATCGATGTGGCCTATGGCCACGACGACGGCGAGACGCTGGATATTTTCCCGGCGCAGCGCAAAGCGGGTGACCCGACTTGGCGCCCGGTGCTGGTGTTCATCCATGGCGGCTACTGGCGCAGCCTCGACAAGTCCGACCATTCGTTTGTGGCCCCGCCTTTCGTCAACAAGGGCGCCTGCGTGGTGGTGCCCAACTACGCGCTGTGCCCGGCCGTGACGATTCCCGACATCGCCATGCAGATGGTCAAGGCGCTGGCCTGGGTCTACCGCCACATCGCCGTGCACGGCGGCGACCCCGACCGCATCACCGTCGTGGGCCATTCGGCGGGCGGGCATCTGGCCGCCATGCTGATGGCCTGCGAGTGGCCCACGTTTGCCAGCGATCTGCCCGATGCCCTGGTGCAAAACGCCTTGTCGATCTCCGGTCTGTACGACCTGGAGCCGTGCGCCACACGCCCTTTCTGCAAGAGCAGCCTGCGACTCACCGCCGCCGATGCCCTGAAGGCCAGCCCGGCCCGGATGCCGGCGCCGCACGCTGTGGGAGGACGAGTGGGGCGTGCTGTGCACCGTGGCCGGTGGCGACGAGAGCGAAGAGTTCCTGCGCCAGAACCAGCTGATTCAGGACGCCTGGGGCTGCGAGGCCGTGCCCGTGAGCGAGACCTTGCCGGGGCTGAACCACTTCAGCGTGCTCGACGCGCTGACCAACCCCAAGCACCGTCTGCACCAGCTGGCCATGCAAATGCTGAAAGCCTGATCCCCCACCCCGCGCCGCAGGCATCACCCCCCAGCGCCGCCTGCGGCGCGGGGGGAGCCCAGTAGCGCGCGGGGGACACTACATCAACAGGTGTTCACCCGCGTTGTCGCCGCCCAGGATCACGTAGTTGACCTTGCGGATGTCCATGAGCTGGGTGCCGCCCGAATAGCTGATGGCGCTCTGCACGTCTTGCTCCATTTCGATCAGCGTGTTGGCCAGCTTGCCCTTGATGGGTTCGAGGATGCGCTTGCCTTCAACGTGTTTGTATTCGCCTTTGTTGAAGTCGCTGGCCGAGCCGTAGTACTCCTTGAACAGTTCGCCGTCCACTTCGACCGTCTTGCCGGGCGATTCCTCATGGCCGGCAAACAACGAACCGATCATGACCATGGTGGCGCCAAAGCGCACGCTTTTGCCGATGTCGCCGTGGCTTCGGATGCCGCCGTCGGCAATGATGGGCTTGGTGGCTACGCGGGCGCACCACTTCAGGGCCGAGAGTTGCCAGCCGCCAGTGCCAAAGCCGGTTTTGAGTTTGGTGATGCACACCTTGCCCGGACCCACGCCCACCTTGGTGGCGTCGGCGCCCCAGTTCGACATGTTTCTCGACAAGAACGGTATCCTTTACCTCCTATCGAATTCCCGCGGATGCATTTTCAGGTGGGATCCCGACACTCAAAATTACCTCACCACCATTCCGTTGCTTCAAAAGTCAGCTTATGCAGCTTATGGTGCTGAAACCCATACAATCTATGTCGCTTATCCGTCCGGTCTCATCCGTTCGATCGATCTGAACTCCGCAAGCCTGTCCGAGCTTCCATTCGCAATCCTTCCCACCGCGCCACTCGGCCTGGCGGTCGCGGGTTCCCATGTTTTCGCCTCGGATTCCTCCGGGGCCTGGGGCACCCATCGGACCTTCGATTCCAACGGCGTTCAAGTCAGCGCACGGGATTGGAACTATTATTCCGACGAATACATCTGGTCCGCACCTAACCAGAAGATGTATTTTTTCCGGGATGACACGTCACCGAATGATCTTCTCTGGGAGGAGATCAATGCAAACGGCACCGCTTACCCCGGGATTCCCACAGGGGGGATCGGGGCGTCGATGGACACTCCGTTGCACGGAACCAGCCTGTTCGTTCATCCGATCCGCTTGTCTCCGGACGGCAGCGTGGCCGTCCTCGGGTCCGGAGCCATCTTCAATGCTAACAACCTAGCCAAGCTTCCCATCGCCCTGGCGAATTCCGTGCGCGACATCACCTGGCATGGTGGACAGATCAAAACCACCAGAACCGTGTCCGGAAAAATCCAGCTTCAGTCGTGGACAGGCCCAACCCTTGCACCCGGCATCACAAGATCGATACCAGGAAAAGCCCTCCGCCTGTTCTCATTGGACAACGAACGCTTGCTTTCCGTCGGTTACACGGCAGACGGAATACCATCGTTTTATGTTCTCAACACCGCCTTTGAGCTGGTCGCACCATCTTCCCTCGCGAGACCGGCGGGGCTGGCGATCAGCAATCCATCCGCAGGACACCTGCTGCTATCCTGGATGGATATCTCCGGAGAAACCGGATACATCGTCGAGCGCAAACCCTATCAGGGTTCCTCCTGGACGACGATCGGAATGACAGGAATGAGTTCGACGTCGCTTGAGTTTCCTACCACCCGGGCCGACGACACAATTGACTATCGGGTAATTGCCACCCATGGCACCTTGCGTTCGGAACCTTCGCTCCCCTTGGAAAATGTCGTTTCAGGACCGCCGCCGACCCCCAGGATGTTTTCCGCTTCCCCGATCGATGCGACGCAAGTGGCCCTATCCTGGCAAGACGTGGAGCTGGAGACAAACTACCGGATCCAGAAGAAGACCTCCTCCGGTTTCTGGCGAAACATTCTTACAACAGAGGCTGACGTCGTATCAGCGACCCAAGGTGAGTTAAAGGCGAACATACTGCATGAATTCCGCCTCCAGGCAAGAAACTCCCTGGGGGAGTCGGACTGGATTCAGGCATCCTGCCGCACCAAAGGTGGCAAATGCGAGATCGACGTGCTGTTGTCACACCTGAGGAATCTCGTTGATGGCCGTTCGAATGTTGGTTTTGGCTCCGCAGTGTATCGAAAAACAACCACTCTCCGGTTGTTGACGGTGGAGAACAGCGGTCAGGCGAATCTCGTCATCCGGAAAGTCAGCGTCACGGGTCCCAACGCGGGAGACTTTGAAATTGGTGAGCTGGAGAAAATCTCCATCAGAAAAGGCAAAGCCGCGTCGTTCGTGGTGACATTCAACCCCAGGGACATTGGCAAGCGTGAAGCCGTTGTTCAAATCTTCAGCAATGATTCGGACGAGAGCACATTCGACATCAAGCTCACTGGCTACGGCAAGACACAGTAACTCAACGCGGCTGATCGTCGATCAATCTGCGGCAGTCCCGCGCATCGCATGATAGACGAGGATGGCGGCGTAGGCGTCGTTGGCCGCGTAGATGAGTTGCGAGTCCGACAGGCGTGGCAGCGACCAGTTCGACATCGTGACGGATTTCGATTTGCGGAACTTGCGCTTGAAAAGCACGGCCACCGCGGACTTCGCGCCCAGCGAGTTCTGATAGCCGAGCGCCTTGAACGACTTGTCGAGATCCACCATCGCCGCGGGACGGAATCCATATCGGTCGAAAATCTGCTGGAGATCCCCTTTGAGGCCGAATCCGATTTTCATGACCTTTGGCGATCTCAACAGGGCAATGACCGCGCTCTCGCTCTCGGTGACGTGGGACTGGAAAATGAAGGCCTTCCCGGGGGTGGAAAACTGAAGCACGTGCGGCCCCTCGGATTTCTGGCCCTTGTGAAAGGTCGGCTTGGACTCGGTGTCGAAGCCCACGACACCGGCGGCGGTCAGTTCCTTTCTGGCGATCTCCGCCTGATCCGCGTTGGTCACGACAAAGATGTTTTCCAGGCCGAGGCCGTCGAAAGGTTCCATGGACGAGATCTCGTCCTTGGTAGGAGGGGTATGGGGTTGTTCATGGGGAGAAAACTCGGGGGGAGTTTTGCATTGGGAATGCGCGATGCTGAACCTGACGGCTTTCCGGATCAATCGATCGTTAGAGCCGTGGCGGGTTTTATTCAATCATCGGCAAACGCGGGACGCAAGCCGCGCATGGCTTTCCGGACTCCGCATCGACCGAGGCGATTTTTCCCTTCTTGTCCTGCATGAGGCAGGCTGCGGTCGGACAATGATCCACCCCGAAGGTGTGTCCGAGTTCGTGGTTCACCACCTTCACCAGCCGGGCGTGGAACAGCTTGTCCGAAGCCTTTCCGGCCCGCAGGCGGAAGGTGGAAACGACGCAGACGCCGCCACCCAGTTGTCCAAGCCCGAAAATCCCCCAGTCCTTTCCCTCGTCCGTCGTGGTCGAAACGTCACGCGCGGTGAGGGCGACCATCTTGCGAATTCCCGAGGGCATTTCCACGGCCAGCGCGTCCAGGATATCATCCGCCTTGTAGCGATCGCGAGGCGGATAGTAGGCGGATTTTGGCAAGGGCTTCTCCGGCAGGATCTCGACGGTGACCGCGTAGAAGCCAACGATTCCGGCCTTCACCGCCGCAAGATCCGCGGGTTTCACCGGTCCCAGCGGTTGGATCGCGACGACCGGCAAGGGACCGGCGGAAACCCATGCAGAAAGAGTTAGAAAAAGCAGCGATGTCCGAACCCGATGTTTGATCACTTCCGCGAATACCTGAAGAATTCCCGAAGATCCGTCAATCAATCCCGTTTACCCCGAATGGGTTGGCGCGTTCTATTTCCGTTCATCCCTCAGACGCTCGGCGAGGCGCTGGAGGTATTCTCCGGATTGTTTGTCCTTGAGAATGCGTTTCACCCAGGCATCGGAAATCTCGCCCAGGGCGTCCATTCCGGTGAGGACACAAACGCAGTTCTGCAAAGCGGCGCTCTCCGTGGTGCGGTCGAGTTCGGCGATGACGACGGCCTTGCCTTCCTTTTTCTGGCCAAGCGCGAAAAGCGCGTTGCCCGCCGCGACACGGACGGGAGAAGAGGGGTCGTTTGTTAGTTTTTTCAACGCATCGGCTGCGGAGGCCGCCGCGTTGCCGAGGTTCACGCATCCCTGGGCCGCCCAATAGCGGGTGATGGGATCTTCCGAGGTGAAGAGGCTGACGAATTTCGCGAGGTCATCCGGTTTGGCATCCGTGGCGCTGAACGCGAGCGAAACGAGTTCGGGAAGGTCAGCCTTGCGGGTGGTCAGGTAGTTGGCAACGGGTTTGCCCGGTGAAAGTTCCGCAAACAACGGCTCGGGGATGATCCCGGTATCGGCGACCTCGATCATCTGCTTTTTGAGCCGCTCACGCATCTCGGCGAGGCGTCCGGCATGGGCGGGATCTTTCGCGAGGTCATGGATCTCCATGGGATCGTTGGTCAGGTCGAACAATCGCTCGACCGGCTGCGGAGACTCCCAGATCGCGTTGAAGGGCGGTTTGGTTTTACCGTCCTTCCAGGCCTTCTGCCAGGCGGACCAGCCCGCCTGCCCGAGGCTGTATAAACTGTAAGGAGCTGCGGGAAGATTGGGGGTGAAGCAACGGATGTACTTCCATTTCGAGTCCGAGATGGCCCGGCGCATGCCGTAAACCTCGTCGAAGCGGTCGGCGTAGAAAAACGTGATGGCGTCCTTGGCGGGTTCGACACGTTTCGGGCCGAGAAACGCGCGCCCTTGCATCTGGGCGGGCTTTTCGAGGCCCACGAGCGAGAGCAAGGTCGGCGCGAGATCGACGAAGGCGACCATTTCATCGACTTTTTCACCGTTTTTGAAGGGCGCGAGCGATTTCCATTTCTCCGGAATGTGAACCATCATCGGAACGTGCACGCCAGTGTCCTCCAAGTAGCGCTTGCCGCGCGGGGTGATGCCACCATGGTCGGCGTAGTAGAAAATGATGGTGTCGTCGGCGAGCCCGGCCTCCTTCAACTCGTCGAGCAAACGGCCCACCTGGTTGTCGAGGGCGGTGATGTTGTCATGATAGATCGCGATGTCGGAGCGGATCTCGGGAAGATCGGGCAGGTAGGGCGGGAGCTCGACCTTGGCAGGATCGATGCGCGGGGTTTGCGGAATGGTTCCGTTTTTACGGTTCGATGCGATTTTGGCAGGGAAAAGCGAGCTTTCGTGGGAGACCTCCAGATTGAAGATGGCGAAGAACGGTTTCCCATCGGGACGCTTCTTGTAGGTGGCCTTGCCGGAGCTGGCATCCCAGATCGCGGCGTCGTTGCCCTTGAAATTGTAGTCGGTCTTCGCGTTGTTCGTGCAGTAGTATCCCTGCTCGCGCAAATAGGCGACGTAGGGCTTGTATTGCTCGGGAATCGGATGACGGCTGCGCATGTGCTGGGTGCCCTGGGTCACGGCGTAGGCTCCATTTAAAATGGTCGAGCGGGCAACAGCGCAG
Source organism: uncultured Verrucomicrobiae bacterium (assembly GCA_963810445.1). GTDB lineage: Bacteria > Verrucomicrobiota > Verrucomicrobiia > Verrucomicrobiales > Akkermansiaceae > Luteolibacter. Next base: position 20,978 of record CAWENZ010000013.1, read on the forward strand.
ACCGGAGCATTCGAATAGGCGTGGGTGAAGAGCACCCCATCCTTGGCAAGCGCGTCCAACCTCGGGGTCTCCGCCAGCTTGTTTCCGTAGCATCCCAGCCAGTTCCAGGCGTTGTCCTCGGAGACGATCCACAGGATGTTCGGACGGTCCGCAGCGCGGGCAACGGGCAGCAGCCCAGCGAGAAGGATAAGGACGGCAGCAATGGATTTCATTCAGGGTTAATACTACCCAAAACCGGAAAACTTGCCTCCGAATCGTCGCACGCGCCAATCAGGACCCACCTCCGGGCTGTCTGGTGCAATTTGTGAGGCCGGAACCCAAGATTTAGATTGGTGCCTTGAACGGGATCGTTTAATCCGCATCATGCGCTTGTCCAAATGCATCATCGCCCTCGGAATTGGGACCCTCGTCCAATCCGTTTCCCTCGCAGCCGAAACCCGGATCTGGACTTCCAGAAAGGGCAGCACTCTTGAGGCGGAGTTGCTCAAGGCCGACGCGACCACCGCCACCCTCGTCACCAAGGACGCTAAACAGATTCCCTTGAAATTCGAGGACCTCAGCCTGGGCGACCGCCAATATCTCGTCGAGTTCGGCGGTGCCGATCCGAAAATCCTCGTAGCCGGAGACATCGGCGAGCCGGAGAAGCAGGTCCGCATCGACTCCGCCACGATCAAGAAGCTCAAGGACAAGACACTCCAGCTAGGTGAGGAAAGCGCGGCCATCTTCGAGCTAACCGAAAGCGAGCATTTCCTCGTCGCGACTGCCGGCAGTGTCCGAGGCGACTCCGTTGCCGAAACCGCCGAACGGCTCTGGCACGGCATGGCCTTCCAACACATGAATTTCCGCCGCGACTGGGCGGACAAGCGGATGCTCATCGTCGTCGCCGAAGACCGCGCGGCCTACACGGCCGTCGGCGAATGGTATCACGGCGTCCTCGTGGCACAGGGCCAGCAAGACGCCGCGGGCCAGATCAAGGCCTCGTGGGAAAAAATGGGATCCACCTCCATGCGGCTGCCCGAGGAACTCACCAAGGAACACAACCTTCACGGCCAGGCGATGCTCTTCAACGCCAAGGAGCCCCGCCTCTTCAAGAAGGCCATGGCACCATTCGTGATTCATTGCATTGCGGGCGCCCTGCTCACCAAACAACTTGGCGGCGTGAGTTCATTCGGAAGCGAGGGCTACTTCGCCCTGACCACCGGCTTTTCCTTCTACAAGGAAATTTCCCTCGGCGGGAAAAGCGAGACCCAGATCCTCGGAGCGGAAAGCATCGGCGATGACGAGCTGGGTTCGAAGAAGGGCTTCGATGACGGCTCGTCGTGGGCACGCGAGCTCAAGTCCGCCGTTAGAAAGGGAACCGTCAAGGTCGAGCTCGACCCCATGCTCAAATGGACCTTCGCCGACCTGAAGCCCGAGCAACTTGTTCTCATCTACTCGTTCAGCGCCTATCTGCAAAGCACGCCGCAACGCCTTTGCGCGTTTGCCGCGATGGTCCGCCGCATCGAGTCATCCAACCAGATCCCTCCTGCCATCGAGATCGCGAAGATCTTCGGCTTTGACTCCGTCGATGCCCTCAACGCCGATTGGCTGTTGTTCATCAAGGAAGGCAAATTCAAGTAAATCACCCATGAAACAAGTTCCAGCACTCGTCCTCGCCTCCCTTCTCGGACTCACCTCCCTCATCTCCGCCCAACAGCCCGGAGACGCGGAATACCGCGATTTCAAGGGCAGCAACGGCAAGGTCATCCAGGCGGTCCTCATCGACAAGACCGCCGACAGCGCCACGCTCCTGCTGCGCAATGGCCAGCGCGCCAATGTCCCCTTCGACAAGCTCAGCGCGGAGGATCAGGAATACATCGGCAAGTGGTCCAAGGAAAAGGCGGTGTTCCTCCAGAAATGCCTCGGTCTAACCGTCCGTCAGTTGCTGGAACTGCGCGGCTACGAGTCCTTCCCGTTCCGGCTGGATGGAAATTCGATCTTCATCGACGGCAAGCTCAGCGGCAAGGCCGGCACCTTTCTGATCGATACCGGCGCGGGCACCAGCCTTCTCAATATCGAGTTTGCCAAGGCCGCGGGATGCGAGGTCGGCCCGCTCACCGAGACGATCTACGGCGTCGCCGGAGATGCCCCGGCCGGCTGGACCGACGTCCCTAACATTTCTTTCGGCGAATCGCTTTTCAAGGGCACCAGGATCCTCGCGACCGATCTGGCCAAGGGGCTGGAGGAAGGCAAGAAAGCGCGCGAGGACGGTATCCTCGGTGCCGACCTGATGAGCCAGCTCGATGCGGTCATCTCCTATCCCGAGCGCCGGATTTTCCTGCTGCCCGACAAGTCCGATGGCGCGGAAGTCAAGGCGGGTGACGGATCGGAGTTGGCCTTCCGCCTCTTCAAGACCACCGACAAGAAAACCTATCGGGGCAAGATCGTCTCGAAGACCCCCACGGTCATCACGCTCGAGATCGTCGGCGGCAAGAAGTTGCAGCTTCCGATTTCCCAACTCACCCCGGACGATGCGGAATACTCGAAGAACTGGAGCGAGGCATCCGCCTTTTTCCTCCAGCACTGCCAGAGCCTCACCATCCAGGAGCTGTTGGAATTGAGGAAATACCAGTCCTTCAAATACGACCGCAAGGGCAACCACATCTTCGTCGATGGCACGCTCAACGACAACAAGGTGACCTACATGATCGACACCGGTGCGGACAGCAGCCTGCTCCACCTCAAGGCAGCCACCGACAACAAGTGCGACGTCGGCGAGATGGACCAGTTCGTCCTCGGCATCGGCGGCAAGGCTCCTGCGGCCGTGGCCAACATCGCCAAGCTCACCATGGGCGAGGCACTTCTAACCAACCGCAAGGTCCTCGCGACCGACCTGAACCGTTTCCACCCCGGCGAGGACCTCGACTACGTCGGCCTCTTCGGAGCCGACTTCATGCGCGAGCTCGACGCCGTCATCACCTACCGGGAAAAGCGCATTTTCCTCATCCAGAGGTAGGCGGTCCGGCAAGCTCGCCCGACCGATTCGCGAGCCACATTTCATCCTCGAGCGTTTTGAAAAGGTGAGGCGGCCATCCCCATGCACGTGAACTCAGGAACCGCGATCCACGGTAGCAGGCTTGGCCGGCTTTTCCTTGTTTCCTTGCTTGTCACGACAGCAGGCACCCCGGTCCTGCTGGCCGAGGTTTCATTCAACCGGGACATTCGCCCGCTGCTTTCCGACCGCTGCTTCAAATGCCACGGCCCGGATGGGGGGAAAGACGGTGAAAATTGGAAGGGCGGACTTCGCCTCGACAGCCAGGCAGCTGCAACTGCCGACCTAGCAGAAATCCGGCACGCCATCGAGAACAGGAAACGGACCGCAACGGGATTGCCGGAAATCGAACGTGGCGAGGATCCGAGCTTCGCGATTGTCCCTGGAAAACCCGAGGTCTCCTTGCTTGTCGAACGCATCATGTCCGCCGACGACGATGAGCGGATGCCACCGCCCGATTCGCACCTGTCGCTAACAAAGGAGGAAAAGGATCTCCTGCGACAGTGGATCGCCGAGGGAGCGAAATGGGATCAACATTGGGCGTTTGTCGCTCCCGTTCGACCGGAATTGCCCGCAGTCGCCGACACGCGATGGCCGACCAACGAGATCGATCGCTTCGTCCTGGCGGGATTGGAAAAGCAGGGCATCAAGCCTGCGCCGCCAGCATCACCATCGGCATGGTTGCGCCGGGTCACCCTCGATCTAACCGGCCTCCCGCCGACACCGGAAGAACTTGCCGCATTCACCGGTGACGCTTCACCGGCCGCCCGCGAACGGGTGGTCGATCGATTGCTGGCGACCGTGGACTATGCCGAGCGCATGACCGCCATCTGGCTCGACAACGCCCGCTATGCCGACAGCAACGGCTACCAGTTCGACAACGCGCGCACGATGTGGCCATGGCGCGACTGGGTCATCGGGGCATTCCGGAAGAACATGCCTTATGATGTCTTCGTCACCGAACAACTCGCGGGCGACCTTTTCCCGGAGCCGACCCAATCACAACTCGTGGCCACCGGTTTCAATCGCAACCACGGTTATTCCATCGAGGGCGGCATCAACGATGAGGAATACCGCGTGACCTATGCCAACGACAAGACCACGACCGCCGGCACGCTGTTTCTCGGGCTTACGATGGAATGCACGCGTTGCCATGACCACAAATATGATCCGCTCACGATGAGGGATTACTATTCGTTCTCCGCCTTCTTCAACAGCAGCGCCGAAAAGGGCGCGCCGGGCGAGGACGGCCGCAAAAGGAAAGCCGCGGAACCCTATCTGAGTTACCAGGATCCGGAACATCCGGACGAGAAGCCACTTGCCATGATCATGAAGGAAAGTCCCCGTGAGAGCTTCGTGCTCAACCAGGGACTTTTCGATCAGCCGGGCGAAAAGGTATTTCCCGTGACACCCGCTGTTCTTCCTTCCTTCGATGGCTTTCCCGCAAATCGGTTAGGCCTGGCAAAATGGCTCACCACGCCGGAGAATCCGTTATTTTCCCGGGTGGAGGTCAATCGGATCTGGCAACAGTTCTTCGGGATCGGTCTCGTGAAAACGGCGGACAATTTCGGCATGCAAGGGGAACGGCCCAGCCACCCGGAACTCCTCGACTGGCTGGCCGTGGATTTCCGCGAAGGCAAATGGAACCTCCATCGCTTGATCCGCACCATCGTGCTGTCGGCCACCTACTCACAGGGCGCCACCTTCAGGCCTGAGCTTGAGGACCCGGACAACCGTCTGTTAGCCCGTGGACCATGTTTCCGGCTGCCGGCCGAAATCATCCGCGACCAGGCGCTGGCCACCGCGGGCTTGCTTTCCCGTGAGGTCGGCGGCCCGAGCGTCAAACCCTATCAGCCCGAGGGCATCTGGGAAGACCTCGGCGCCCCGCCCTCCCACGCCGAAACTTACGTGCAGGGGCAAGGGCAGGAACTCTATCGAAAAAGCTTCTACACCTACTGGCGCCGCTCCGTCACGCATCCGCTCCTGAGCACCTTCGACGCGCCCAGCCGCGACGTCTGCACCGTGCGACGGGAAACCACCAACACCCCGCTTCAGGCGCTGGCCATGCTGCATGACCCGACCTATCTCGAGTGTGCGCGGGTCCTTGCCCAACAGTTGCTCGCCACCTCACCGCCCGCGGACACGCCACTCATCAAGGACGCGTTCCTGCGCATCCTCACCCGGCTGCCTAACCAGACTGAGGAAAACCTGCTGACAAAGTTCCACCAGGAACGTCTCGCCCGTTACCAGAGCGATCCGAAGGCCGCCGGGCAGACCCTCCAGGTCGGTGAATTTCCCGTTTCCACGGAGATCCCCCGCGAGCGGATCGCCGCGCTCGCCGATGTCTGCCATATCATCCTGAATCTCAGCGAAACCATCACCCGGAACTGAACGATGAACGAGATCGACGCATTCGTTTCCTCCATGAACCGCCGCCGCGCCCTGAAAAGCATCGGCGGCGGCATCGGCGCCATGGCCTTGGGCTCGCTGCTCGGTGCCGAGGAACGCAACCAAGTCCTGCCCCATCTCAAGCCCCGCGCGAAGCGGGTGATCTATCTGTTCCAATCCGGTGGCCCGTCGCAGATCGACCTTTTCGACCACAAGCCAGCCCTTGAAAAATTCCACGGCACGGATGTCTTCGCACACGTCGAGAAGAAGGGCCGCCTGACCGGCTTCACCGACAAGCAGAAGATCCACCCCATCATCGCCAGCAAATACAAGTTTTCCCGCCAGGGACAGTGTGGAAGCTGGAGCAGCGAACTGATTCCCCACCTCGGTTCCATCGCCGATGAGGTCTGCACCATCCGCAGCCTCAGCACTACCCCGGTGAATCACGATCCGGCGATGACCTTCATGCAGACCGGCCACAATCTCCCCGGCAGGCCCAGCATGGGTTCATGGCTCAGTTATGGACTCGGCACAATGAACCGCAACCTGCCGGATTTCGTCGTCATGGTTTCACGAGGCGACCTCCCTAACATGCAGCCTCTCAACAGCCGCCTCTGGGGCAACGGCTTCCTTCCCGGCCGCTATCAGGGCGTCCGCCTGCGTTCCGGAAAAACCCCGGTCCTCTACCTGCAGGACCCGGCGGGCAAGACCATGACCGAACAACGCCGCGTTCTCGACGTCATCAACGAGCTCAACGGACTGGAACTCCAACAATCGGGGAATCCCGAGATCGACACCCGCATCACCCAGTATGAAATGGCGTTCCGCCTGCAATCCACGGTTCCCGAACTCGCCGATTTTTCCGACGAACCGGAATCCACCTTCAAGCTCTACGGCGAGGACGCGAGAAAGCCCGGCACCTTCGCCTTCAATTGCCTGATGGCCCGGCGGCTGGCAGAACGCGACGTTCGTTTCGTGCAACTCTATCATTCGGGCTGGGATCATCATTTCAACCTTCCCGACCATCTGCCGAAACGCTGCCGCGAGGTCGATCAGGCAAGCGCCGCGCTCATCCTCGACCTCAAGCAACGCGGCCTGCTGGAGGACACCATCGTCATCTGGGGCGGTGAATTCGGCCGCACCGCCTTCAGCCAGAGCGGCACGGTGATTCCCTCCTACGGTCGCGACCACCATGCCAACTGCTTCACCACCCTCGTCGCCGGCGGAGGATTCAAGGCCGGCCTCAATTACGGTGAAACCGACGATTTCTGCTACACGGTCACCCGCGACGAAGTGACCGTCCACGACCTCCACGCGACGATCCTGAACCAGCTCGGCCTCGATCACGAACGGCTCACCTATCTCTTCCAAGGCCGCCGCTACCGCCTCACCGACATCCACGGCGAGGTTGTCCGCGGCTTGTTAGCATGAGGCACAGGGATTGGAAGCATCCGTCAAATCTCGAAAACGGACCTGAAGTTCGAGAGAAGCCGAGGCAAGCGCTCCACGGGGATGTCGAGGAGATCGAGGCGGGTGCGGACCACCTGCGCATCAACAAGACCGGCGGCACGAAGATCAACTAACAAGGAGATGTCCTTCGTACGACCGACGAGAAGCTTCACCGCCACCAGGTCATACGGCTCCAGCGCGTGGGCTCCTGAACAACCGGGAACGGAAATGAGCCGCTCCCTCCAACCTGCTGGCAGGGTTTCCAGTATGGTATCCCGCAGAATATCGGCATGATATCCGTGACGCAGGTAGTAGGCGCGATTCTCCCCCAACGCCTCGTCGAGCATGGTCCCGGTGAGTTCATCGAAGGGATCCGGGCAAAGATCAGCGTCATAAGTGGCGGCGAGTGGGGATTCCGGATTTCCTAGTTCGGGAAATGAGGCGAGCAATGAGGCGGACCCGAGGACGAGGATGGCTCGATCCTCCGCCAGCGCCTGCGCCGCGCGGATGATGTGCTGGAGCGCGGAAAGAGTCATGCGGCGGGAATGGACGATTCATCGAGGGGCAACCCGACAAACGGCGAGCAGGACTTGAGCGGCTGGTCATCGTGGTTCGGCGTGGCGAGAAACAGGATGAAGTCATGCAACGCTTCTGGCGAACTTTGTGCGGCGTGGATCAGGCGCTGCCATTCCAACAGTGGCGCGGGATGCACGCGGCCCAAGGACAGCCAACGGTCGCAATTCGCCAACGGGATGGCGAGATGGTCCGGATGCTCCGCAATGTGGGAAGCAATCCTCTGCCAGCGAAGCGTGCGGTCCTGGCGACGAAAGTGGTGGTCATCTGCCGTCATCTGGAAGCAACGATGGCAAGAGTCTGTGGAAAAGCAAGGCATCCGAAGTGGCCCGGAAACACACCCTTCCGTGACTTGCTTGTGGAGGAAGCCGTTCATTTAAACCGTTTGCCAAAAGTTGTTTCCTCTATCCGGATTGCGCGGTGGCGTAGCCGGGAACAAGGAGCGGTGATCTCCGAATCGCCGAAGCCCATGTGAAGCCGATGAAAAGCGGTTTACCACCTCGCATCGTCACTTCATGGACCTCGGCGGATCGGAGTCCGCCGCTCCTTGAAAGTTTGCGTTTCGGCAATCTCTTTTGGCAAACGGTCTAAACCCGTTCGGTCAAGAAGGTGACCTTGATGAACTACCCATTGGAGTATTCTACCACAGTGGTCCTTCAGTTCATCGAATCGCCTGTCTTCTCGCAGCAGTTCGACAATTTATTGCCTCCAGAGGATCAACGCCTGCTCAGTGTGAAGCAGATGGGTACCTTCTTGCAGGGCGGAAAGCTCGCACACCGGCGAACTACCCCCAATCGATCCTCGCGAATACCTCCCGCAGTTTCGCTTCCTTACCGGGATGGATGAAGCGCACCCACGCCAGCTTGCCTTGCAGATGGGCGGCGAAATCCGGATGGTTCTCCAGGTTTTGTGACGCCGGGCCGTGGCGCGCGCAGTTGGTCAGGATGGCCTTGAGGCGATCAAACTCGCGACGGTCGATGTTCGGCTTTTCATTGAGGACGAGACCGGCCGCATGTTGTTTCTGACCCTGTCGCAGAACGCGGGTCTTGTGATGGTTCGGGCGGAAACCTTCCTCGATGATAATCGCCCCGACCCCAGTTTCGAAGCGCCGTGCCTGCCGCGCGAGGTCCTCCCCGCCCGAGAATAACAGATCGTCGGCATAGCGTGTGTAGTCCGCGCCCGCAGTCTTCGCCAAGCCTGCCAGACGACAATCGAGACGGAACGCGCTGAGATTCGCCAAGACCGGCGATGTCGGCGCGCCCTGCGGCAAATGCGGAGTCGCGTGCCGGCGACGTTCCGGCCAAGCGAGCGCTTTTTCCTCCAAAACCGACAATGGTGCGGCGTGGGTCGTCAGCCGTGTCAAGGCGCGTGCCACCGTCTCCGGATAGCCAGCGGTGAGAAAAATTTGCAGAATCCTCGCGGCGGTGATCGATGGGAAAAAGTCCTCCAAATCAAAGCGAATCACGATTTCCTTCCCCGTGTGCGGTTCCACAAAATCGCGCACCGAGCATCCCGCCCGGAACCCCCTCGCCGCCTCATGCGGCGGGATGGCGTGAAGGATTTTCCGCAACACCTGCCGCTGCGCGAACTTGAGCAACACCTTCGGACTCTCGATCAACCGGAACCGCCCGCTCTTCGGCTTCGTCTGCCAGCGGTGGCGATAGTGCTCCGCATTTCGTGAAATCAGCCAGCCGAGATCGTCCGGATGCAACCGAAGCGTGTCGGCTAGATCTCCCAGCGTCGTGATTTCCGGAATCTCCCACTTCTGCGGAGCACCCGTCGCCGGAGCCATCTGCGGCGCGACCCGGCCTAAGGAAATTCTGCCTCGCCCGGATGCCCACGCTTTCACAAAGCCATCATGCGCCCGGATCCGCTCGGCAATCCGCCGCACCGTCGGCCGCGGGGCTTCACCGAATTCGAGACTCAGCTTTCTAACCAGCGACGCCAGCCAGCGCGCTTTTCTCAAGTCACCTACCAACGGCTTCGCCCGCCCCATCAGCACCTCGCGATCCGCCATCGACCCCGCCGTTAGAGCGATTGCCAGGCGGCGGATGTGATGGGCTTGCGAGGACATCGGAGAAATGAGCCTAAGAGGCTGTCTGAAAAATACCCGAAGGCAGGGATCGACCTCCGGGCGGTCCTGCGAATGGAAAGTGAATGTCCGACCATGGAGGGATTCAAGAGCTTTTCATGGGCGGATCCATTCGCCTCACATTCGCAGGACCGTTGCGGAGAACGGTCCCTGCCATTTTTAAGACAGCCTCTAAGAATTGAAATCCATTTGAACAGGAGGAAACGGAGACTTGGAGACAGGTGATTCTGGAATTTATCAACCGATCTTCTCTCCGTTTCCTCGGTTACCTCCTGCCCATTCCTCTTCTTTTCCAGGATGGGCGAATGCGGAAAAGCCCGCTCCCCAACGCGTCCTGTCCGGCGCGGGCCTTTTCACGCGGAAGCGTGATGGCGCCCTCGCCACGTGATGCCTTGGTGTATCGATCCCCCGGGGTAACCCCGGAGAGGCCGCATGTTTTCCACACGACCGGCTTGGAGCACGGACTTCTCCGCAATTCGCTGCCGCAGGCTGGTTTAAAAAGAAGAGGCCGTCAACCGCCCCGGCAGCCATACAGGTGTCACTTTACCCCACCGCATGAGTCTCAGGGATCTTCCAGATACAATCTCGCGAAGCCCTTCGCGCCGCTGGCGATGGGAATCGCGATGCGGTAATTGCTGCCGCTGACGTGCTCCGGCAGGACGTTCGTCCAAGGTCCTGCCAGACCTGCCTGGGTCTGACCTGTTAGTCTCAGGGGCGCGCCGCCGCTGCCGTTGCCCAACTCCAGGAAGTTGCCGTTGGTGGTGGCGGTGAGGCCGGAGGCGATGGTGAAATTCAGATAGAAATTCACCGTATCGCGGCTGCTGGAAATCAGGCCGGCACCGGCGCTGGCGGCGCTGTTGGGATCGGTGCCCAGCAGGACTTCGGTGGCATTGTTGAGACCGTCGTGATCAGGGTCGGCAGCGGGCAGGGCGTCGTTTCCAGTGAGCGGGTACGCGGCGAGGTAGGCAGCGAAGACCGATAGGCCGGACCCGCTGACCGTGAACAATCCGTCACCCGGTTCCGGATAGCCCGCCTCATCTTCTCCGTAGAAAACGGCATTTCCCGCCTTGTCCCGGAGGAAGATCCGGACGCGCCATTGGCCGGGATCACTACCCTGCGGAAGCATGACTGAAACCTGATAGATTCCCGCAACATGATCTCCGGAAATGCGATGGCCGATCAGATCGGTGGACAGATCAATCTGAAACTCATTGGCGGAATTGTAGAAATAGAGGATGCCCTGGAGCAGGCCGCTCAGATCATCGCTGATGGAAACCGTCACCTGCACCGGTCCGGGACCGGAGCTGGTGTCCACCAGGGTCGGATTGATATCGATGGAATTGACAACCGGGGTGGTCACGTCAGCTGTTCCGGAGTTCGTGACCTGAAACGAAGGATCGAGACCAGGCGCAAACACGATATTATGAGGATATTCCTGATAATTTCCTCCGTTGTCCGAGAGATTCGCACCCACGGTCCATGTGCCGGGATTGGCATGGGCTGGGATGGAAACTTCAACCTGGTAGATACCGTTGAACTCGTCTCCCGTGATCCGGTTTGAGCTGTCGAAAAAATAGGCACCGGTCCAGTTTTCGTCCTTATTATATACCGGAACATCGCCATTCGAAAAGCCGCGGATCGGATCGGTAATCTGAAGGGTGACGATGGCCGTCTTCATCCCCGAAGTGACGTCCACCGCGCCCGGCGTGACGGAAATCGCCTGGACCTTCGGTGCGTCGGAGTCCATCGCATCGGGGTCTCCGGCATAGAACGCATCGCTGTCCTTCATCGGGAAAGCGTCCCCGCCCGTGCCGTAGTGGCGCGTGGCGTTGGAAACATCCTCTGTCAGTGTGATGTCCGCCCGCCAAAGGCCGAATTCCGAGCCATCCGGAATTTCCATACTCACCACCCAATAGCCGTCGTTAGAGTTACCGTTGAGCGAACTGCTGTCGAAGGAGGTGCTGACCCGCTCGTTTCCGAAAGGGTCGAAAAGTGCCAGCCGCCCCTCTGAAACGCCGTAGAAATCATCCGTCACCGCGATGCGGAACTCGACCTCTTGCGGACCGCCGGTGAGGTCGGTGAATCTGGGGGAAATTTCCAGCGACTGGAGCACTGGCAGCTCCGAGTCGTCGTCGTCCCGCAGGAAACGCACCTGGTCCAGATAGCCGCGATCCACGCCATCCGAGACGCTGCCGTCCTTCGCATAAGTCCACACCACGGTGTGTTCGCCCGCCGGCAGGACGATGGTGAACGACTCCCACGCCATATTGCCGCTTAGGGACCGGAGAGAGGGGCCGCCATCGACAGAAACCGATAGAAAATCAGCATCCTCCTCCGAATCCACGCGCCACTGGAACGACAGCTCGCCGGGGCCGGTGACCATCGTCTGGATGGCGGTCGAGCCATCGTCCGGGATCGGCAGGCTGGCCGCCGCGTCGGTGCCGTCGGGAGCATCGGTGGACTGGATGATCCAGCCGCCGCCGGAGCTCGACCACGGCAATTGGACGGCGTCCACGGCATCCGCTAGAAAGTTCGAATTTGTCAATGGCGGCGGCTCGGAAACGACGGTGAAGTTACCGGCATCCGCCGTATCATTGTTGTTGCCTGCTTCGTCCTTGAGCGAGAAACGGTAGGTCCAGATACCGGCGGGACTCCCCTGCGGCACGATGGCGGAAAATTGATAGACGCCGTTGGTGGGGTTCCCCGAGAAGAGATTGTCGGGGGAGAGATATTGCGAGACTTCCGTATTTCCATCAGGACTCCTCAAGGAGAGGAATCCGAAATCAAAGCCGCTGAGATTGTCCGTGATCTCCGCGGTGACGGTGAGCGTCGCGGCGGCGTCCGTCACATTCACCTCCTCGGGCGAGACCGAAGCACTCACCAGCGCGCAGTTCTCCGTATCAACCTGGCCGCTGTTGACCACCGTGAACTTCATCGCCTCCGGATCAGGAAACGCCATCGCGTGGGGAAAGAAATCCGCCTGATTTCCCGCTAGGTCCTTGATGAACGCATCCACCCGCCAGACGCCGGGCCGCGCGTATTGCGGGACGATCATCGTGATGCTGTAGTTTCCGTCCAGATTGTCGCCGCTCGTCCGATGGTCGACATTGAAGAAATCGAGCGCGACCATGTGGTCGGCCACATCGAACAGATAGGTGTTTCCGTAATCCACACCGCTGTCGTCGTCGGTGGCGCGGAGGGTGATGGTGACCGTCTGCGGACCGCCGCTCACATCGACCGACGAGGGGGAAACGGATGCCGACGGCACCGCGGGAGGCAGGGTATCGGCGGAAAGACGGCAGGCGCAGAAAAGCGCGGCCACGGCGAGCAAACCTGGTGTTTTCATGGATATGTGGAGGGGGAAACAGGCGGAGGAGCGCGGACAGGCGATGTTGTCACCGGAATGGCACGCTAAACGGCGAAACTACGGATTCCCCAAAACAGTGCCATCAAATTCTTACCGGTCCTCACGAGATTTCACAACCGCCCGACCTTTCCGCCGAACACGGTTCGGAAATTCGAATGAAGCCGGGGAACGCGTTTCGCCGGGAGATCGGGAAAATCCAAGTGGGCGCGGTCGTGAGAAAACGACCCAAGGCATCTTTCCCGGCAGTGATTGAAATTCCAATCTCGCCATTGCTGGTCCTTCCGCTATGGGTTGCCCGGTCAATTTGTGGCAAGTATCCACAGAATGTTTTTGCCTCCCTCCCCGCTCCACTCCCACGCCCGGAAAAGTGGATCATTTCCTTTTTCCTCCCCCACCTACGCCTTCGATGAATCACACGCGCAATTTCCAATCCACCTGCCTCGCCATTATCTGCCCTGCTTTCCGCGGTGGATCCGCTTTTCGCCACCAGCCAGGCCGAGGGGCCGGATTTCCCGGAATCCGGCTCGGGCCCCTCTTTCGCCCTGACGGTGGGTCAGAATGTGTTTTCCGGCACGCTCAACACCCCCGACGACAAGCAGGACCGCTTCACGGTGACGGTTCCGGTGGGGCTCCGCATCTCGCAGGCGACCAAGACGTTTGCCGCCGGCGGAAATCCTGCAATCCAAGGCGCTAACATTTCATTCAACTTCGAAGATCTAGGCGGAACGGGTGCGGGGACTTTCGTGAACGGCTACCCGCTGGGCTCCGGCACCTATTCTGCGATTGTTGGCGCCGGGTTGAGCGTGGGAAATGGCTGGTCGGTCACCCTCACCGTGGTGCCGCCGGATTTCACGATCACGACCTCGGGGAATTCCGTCACCATCACCGACACTTCGGACAGCTCTTCCGCGCTCGGTGTTTCCTTTCCTTCTAACGGCCAAGTGGCATTCGCTGCGGCAGGGAAAACATTCAGCGTGAACGGCGGACCAGCGCTCACGGAAAGCTCGGGAAATGTGGCCTATGGCGGTGGGACGCTCACCGTGGACGCGGGAGCGGGAAGCGATGTGGTGATTATCGGAGCGGGGACGGTCGGCTCGCTCGTGGTAAACGGCGGGACCGGAGATGATTCGGTATTTTTCAACGGCGCATTGACGGCGACGACCACCATCGATGTGGACCTGCAGAATGACGCGGCTTCGCCCGGAACCGACGCCGTGAGCATCGCCGCGAATGCAGTTGTCCAAGCTCTCGATGCGATCGTGGTGAGATGCAGCCGCAACGTTTCCCTTGCCACGGGTTCCACATTGCGGGCGAACAACGCGGTCACCGTGGAGGCAAACCAACAGGCCACCGCAACGACGGGGAATTTCACCGGCGTGAACGTGAGTGGAGCCACGATCGAAACCCTGAACGGGATCGTGACGGTGAAAGGGCGGGGCGGAAATGATGCCGGCGGCTCCCAGCTCGGAGTCAATATCGACAGCGGCGGCGTGATTCGCGGTGTGGGGGCCGGTGCCTCGATCTCGACGCTCGTCGAGGGCACGGGCGGCGCGAGCACCGGCATCCTGAATCGCGGCGTCACGGTCAACGGAGCCAACAGCAAGATCACGGGCACGTTGGTCAGCGTGAAGGGCACCGCGGGCGCGAATGGCAGCCATTACGGGATCGGCGTGGCGGTTTTGAACGCCGGGGAAATCAGCGGGACGGTCTTCGGGGCCGATGTCAATGGCACGGGCGCGGGACAGGCGGGCAGCGGCTTCAACATGGGCATCGAGATCGGGGGGCCGGGCTCGAACATCTCCGGCGGGATTTTGACCATCGACGGCCGTCCCGGACCAGGTGTGCCCTCGGGTGGTAACGGAAGTTGGGGAGTCTACATGGGGAATTTCAGTGCGCTGACATCGCCATCGGGCGGCTTCGGCGGGTCCGGCATCGTTCTCTCCGTAAACAGCATTTCGGTCGACGCCACCTCGAGCATCAGCACGCTGGCTGCGGGAAGTTTCGTCCAGCTTGCCAGCCTCGGTTTCCCCGTTTTCCTCGGTACGGACGATACGACGACGGCAATGGGTCTCACCGACGCGGAACTCGACCGCGTCTCCACGCCGAAAATCGTGATCGGAAATTCACTCCCACCAATCCCGCCATTCATCAGTGATGCCGCCGCGGCGGACATCACGCTCGCCTCGCCTATCACGCGCAGCGGCACCACCGACATGGTGCTTCATGCGGTTACCAAAACAATCCTCGCCAGTGCCGTCGTGGAGGATCTGAACCTCGCGGGCGGCACGCTTTTTGTAAAAGGACAACTCGCCATGCCCGTCACCGGACGCTTCGCGGACTCGGGCTACCCGCGCTTGAACGCCCTCGGCGGAGTGGACCTAACCGACTCGAACCTGCTCCTCAGCGGCACCTTCTCCGGCTCTCTGGGCCAGGTTTTCACGCTCGTGGAAAATGATGGTGCCGATGCCGTGACGGGCGCGTTCAGCAGTTTGCCGGAAGGCACCCTTCTCACTTGGCCCGGCTCCTCTTCGTTAGGCGCGCGCATCAGCTATCAGGGCGGCACCGGAAACGATGTCACGCTCACCCTCGTCGGCAGCGCCGTGGTGACCACGACGGCGGATTCCGGGCCCGGCTCGCTGCGTGCGGCGATCACTTTCGCCGCCGCACACGCCGGACCGGATATTGTTAGTTTCGCCCTGCCCGTCGCCGGCCAGCCCATCGTCCTCGCGAGCGAGATCGTGGTGAACGACGCCACCGGTTCCGTGACGCTGGACGCCAGCACCTCCGCATCCAGCGTCGTCATCGACGGCGGCGCGGGCTCCAACCGCATCCTCAGCATCGCTGGCGGCTCCACGCTGAACCTAACCGCTCTCACCCTCACCGGCGGAAACGGCTCCGGCACGACCGCCAGCGGAAACGGCGGCGCGATCTATAACGCGGGAAACACCACGCTCCAACGCTGCACACTTTTTGGAAACACGGCCGGGACCGTTCCTAACGAGTCTGAAGCGGGCGGAGCGATCTACAGCGCCGAAGGAGCCGCGGGACTGACGCTTTCCCAATGCACACTCTCTGGGAACCAGTGCATCAGCAACCGCGGTGGAGCCATCGCCAGCCGCAGCACGCTGAACGTCACGCATTGCACCATCTCGGGAAACAGCGCATTTCAAGACGGTGGCGGCATCCGTCAGGACGTCGGCCCGTTTCTAATCGAAAACAGCATCGTCTCGCAGAACTCCGCTAACAGCGCGTTCGACATTTACACCGGCGTCGTCACACTTACCCGCGCCGGAGCCAATCTCGTGGCATCCTCGGGAGCCGACGGCGGTGCCACGTCTAGCGGCCTCGCTTTCAATCCCGCAAATCCCCTACTCGCCCCGCTCGGCGACTATGGCGGCCCCACACCTACGATGGCCCTACTTCTCGGCAGCCCCGCCCGCAATCAAGCCATTGCCAGCCTCATCGCCAGCGACCAACGCGGTTTCTGCTAGGCGGCGGGTCCGCCGACATTGGTGCGTACGACGCGGGCATCACCACGAATTACAACGCGTGGATCTACGAAACCCTCCCCGCCAGCACCGCGCTCGACGCCGCCCAACACGCCGGCACCTTCGACTTCGACGGCGACGGCATCACCAATTTAAACGAATGGATCGCCCGCACCAACCCCGGCAATCCATCGAACTATCTGCGCATCACCCAGTTCACGCGGCTCCCCGAGGACAACGTGGAAATCACCTTCCCCACCAGCAGCGGACGCATCTACAACGTGGAATCCAGCCCCGATCTCGGCACCTGGACCACGGTCCCCGACAGCCAGGTCATCGGCACGAACAATCCCGTGACAATCCCGCTCGGCCCCTTCCCCACCAGCACCCAGCTCTTCTTCCGCCTCCGCGTCGGGCCGTAGGGCTCTCCCCTAGTCCGGCCAATGGCTTTGACAATCTTTCAATTCACACATAACCTGTGTGCATGGCGAACGTAACCCTCTCCATTCCCGACGACCTCCTCAAGCGCGGCCGCAGTTACGCACAAGCCCGAGGCACCAGCTTGAACGCACTGGTCCGGGAACTCCTCGATGAAACCGTTTCCAACCCCGAATCGGCGGTGGATTCCATGATCGAGCGGCTCAGGCAATCGGCCGGCGACTCCAAGGGCGTGAAGATCAACCGCGAGGAACTTCACCGTTACTGATCCATGGCCGCACGAAGTTTCCTCGATACCAACATCCTGATCTATTCGGTGGACCGCGCCGACCCGGCGAAACAAAACACCGCTCTCGAACTCATCGCCCGCCATGCCAAGGACCGGACCGGCGTGATTTCCACCCAAGTGCTTCAGGAATTCTATTCCGCCGCGACCCGCAAGCTCGGGATCGAGCCGCTGCAAGCCCGGCAACACCTCCGCGACTTCCGCGTCTTCGACATCGTGCAGGTCACCCCGGCGATCATCGAGGAAGGCATCGACTGCAGCATCCTCCACCAACTTTCCTTCTGGGACGGTCTCATTTTGGCCGCCGCCGCAACGGCCAAGTCCACGGAACTCCTCTCGGAAGATCTCAGCCACGAACAAAGACTCCAAGGCATCACCATCCGGAATCCGTTTTTGTAGGGAAGCAATGCTCTACAAGCACAGTAAATGCAGCGTTCTATTCAAAAATATCTGTTCGGCTAAGAAATGGCAATTGACCCAGAAATGAACTTCGAGGTCGCTATGCGGCAGTGGTTTGGCGACAAAGCGTGGGGAACTGCAGGCCTCGCTTACAGCACCTCCGCGTGCAATAAATGGATCCGGAAATGGATTGTGGCTTTGAGTAAGGAGGTCGAGCAGCTCGACACCGATCCGCGCCACAAAGAACGAATTCTGAGACTCCTCGATGATCTTGAAACTTCGTTCCTCGCGTCAAAGGATGCCGAGTGGAGTCAGGTCTTCAGCTTCCTTGAGCTTGTGGGCGTGCTCTTCGGGCGACTTAACGTACCTGCTCGGAAATGTGAGGCGACTTCCATTGCCTGCATCTTTCAAGCAGTGGATCGAAGTTTCGACAACGATGCATTCAACAAAGCCATTCAGATGGTGGAATGATCTTGTCCGCTCCTTCAAGCTCAACGAAGCGGTTAAGTCGGGACAGCTTCATCCAGATTTTTGTCACAATTTAGCAGTTGGTGTAGCGTGACCGTGGGCGTGAGCGTGGCAGAAGGATTGCTGCGAAACGCAGCAACCACGCGAAGAGTCGGGCGTCATTTTCGCCGCAGGCCGAAACGGGGATTCCGGCGATCATGGCGCAAGGCCATGATCCTCACTCCATCGGGTTCTTCGTAAAAGAGCAGGTGGTAGGGAAACCGGTCGAGATTCGCGCGTCGCCAACCGCTTGGGTCAAAGTGGAAGCGTTCGGGATGTGACTCCACACGGTGGCAGACCTCCTCGAACTTCGCCCAGAAATCGTCGCCGAGAGAATCGCTTATCGAATCGTAGTGACGGATGGCCTGGATGGCGTCCCGCCGGACTTGGGGGTGAAACCGTGGCATTACCGCCCCCGGTCAACGAACACTACTTTGCGCAGCTCATCCATCGAGATGGTCTGGATTTCACCCGATTTCGTCTGCCTGACTCGTTCGGCGACCTCCTCGTCGGAAACGTCGTAATCCGGATCGGGCAGCGAGTGGAGAAGGAAGCTGGCCAGCGAGGCTCTTTGCTCCACGGATAACGCTGCGGCCTGTTCCTTGAATTCGGCAAGACTTTCCATGGCGCGACTTTACCAAAGCTCCATGCGTGGCGAAAGGAGGATTTTGACGTCGTGGTTACTCGTCGAAAGGGCTCGTAACAAGCTGCTCCCGGCCGACCGTGCCCAGAGTGCAATTCCACCTGACGATCTCCGCCTTCACGTTGGCGATCGAAGGCGCACCGGGATTCGTGCGGGCGGCGAGGGCGGTTTCTAGCGAGAAAACGTCCTTCGCATCCGGGCCGTAGGCGGGGTCGATGGCGGGGAGGTCGAGTTGGTCGAGCGGGGTCCTGGTGGCGATGGCTTCGGCGACGGCTTTGCCGACGAGTTCGTGGGCGTGGCGGAAGGGGACGCCTTTCTTCACCAGGTAGTCGGCGAGGTCGGTGGCGAGCAGCATCGGGTCGGAGGCGGCGGCGCTGGCAGTTTTCCTCGCGGAGTTCCATGGCGGAGATCATCTCGGTGTTGACGGCGAGGATGAGGCGCAGGGTGTCGATGGAGTCGAACAGCGGCGGCTTGTCTTCCTGAAGGTCGCGGTTGTAGGTGAGCGGCAGGCCTTTGACGGCGACGAGCAGATTCATCAGGTTGCCGACGAGCCGGCCGGTCTTGCCGCGGGTGAGTTCGCAGACGTCCGGGTTCTTCTTCTGCGGCATGAGCGAGGAGCCGGTGGTGTGGGCGTCGGATAGAGAGACGAAGCCGAACTCGGCGGTGCACCAGAGGATGAGGTCCTCGCTGAGGCGCGAGAGGTGGACGCCGCAGAGCGAGATGACGAAGAACAGCTCGGCGATGTAGTCGCGGTCGGCGATGGCGTCCATCGAGTTGTGGGTGACGCCGTCGAAGCCGAGCTCGGCGGCGATGGCGTGGCGGTCGAGGTTGATGGTGGAGCCGGCGAGCGCGCCGGAGCCGAGCGGGGAGATGTTGAGGCGCTTGCGGCAGTCGGCGAGGCGGGACTTGTCGCGCTCGAGCATTTCGACGTAGGCGAGGAGATGGTGGCCGGCGGTGACCGGTTGGCCGCGCTGGAGGTGGGTGTAGCCGGGGATGACGGTGGCGGCGTATTTTTCCGCGCGGTCGAGCAGGGCGTTCTGAAGGCCGGTGATGGCAGCGAGCAGGCCGTCGATCTCGGTGCGGGCAGTAGAGGCGGGTGTCGGTGGCGACCTGGTCGTTGCGCGAGCGGGCGGTGTGGAGTTTCGCGCCGGCGGCGCCGATGCGTCTTGGTCAGCTCCGCCTCGATGTTCATGTGGATGTCCTCGAGCGAGGTCTTGAACTCGAAGTTTCCGGCCTCGATGTCCGCGAGAATCTCCTTCAGGCCGTTCTCGATCTGGGAAAACTCATCCGCCGCTGAGCAGGCCGGCGTTCAACTGGGCCCGGGCATGGGCGATGGACCCGGCGATGTCGTGCGGGAACAGGCGCCAGTCGTACGAGATGGACTCGCCGAATTGCTGAACGAGCGACGAGGTATCTTGGGAGAAGCGGCCTTTCCACATGTGCTTGATGAATGATGTCCGGTCCGAAAGGGAGCGGTGCGGCGATTTGAACCCGGACCCGCCTTCATGCAAACGAGAAAAACGCGATGGGACGGATTCACTTCCCGGGCTCGGCTCCGAAAGACGCCGCCTTGCGTTCCATTTCCTCGCGAAGCCGTGAACACATGATCTCGCAAAGGTCATTCACAACCGGATCCGCGATGTAGCAGACCGTTGTCAGCCCATCCTTCCGCATTCCGATCATGCCCGCATCCCGTAGCACTCCGAGGTGCTTTGAGACATTTGCCTGACTCGATCCGGAAACCTTCACCAACTGTCCGACCGTGGACTCCCCCTGCATCAGGAGGTTGAGAAGGCGCAACCGCATCGGCTCGGAAAGCGCCCGGAAGCGGCTGGCGATGAGGTCCAATGCAAGCGGGGAAAGATCCTTGGCGGCTGCTCTTGTGTTCATTTGGGACATTTTCTAAAAAAGGCTTTGCTAAATCGCTATGTGGCGATATCGTTATCTCGTTCGAAACGAAATCAAGCACAAATCCAATCAACGTCATGCATCCCGCCCATCAAGCCATTCTCCCGTCCGAACTCAAGTCCATCCTGTCCAGCGGCTGCTGCCTTGTGGATGTTCGCGAACCGGTCGAGCACGCCGAAGAACACATCGTCGGCGCGAAACTCATTCCTCTGGGTCAGCTCGAAAAGCGTTCCTCTGAGATCAACCGCAGCGTCCCGGTGGTCGTCATGTGCCGCAGCGGCAAACGTGGCATGGAGGCGCTGAAAAAGCTCGAATCCCTCGGAATCACGGAAGCCCGCAATCTGGAGGGCGGCATCCTCGCATGGAAAGCGGCCGGCCTTCCGGTGGGCAAGGGCGAGAAAAAGGTTTTCCCGCTCATGCAGCAGGTCCAGCTCACCATCGGCCTCGGCGTGCTGACCGGTGCCATCCTTGCTCTAACCGTGAATCCCAACTGGGTTTACCTCTGCGCCTTTTTCGGCGCGGGCCTGACCATGGCCGGCAGCACCGGCTGGTGCGGTCTCGCCATCCTGCTGTCAAAAATGCCTTGGAACCGCGTGGCCGGCCAGTCGTGCTGCGCGTCCGGCAACTGCTCAACCTCCAACTAACCAAACCCATGTTCCTCAGACAAATCACCGACCCTTCCCTGGCCCAAAACGCCTACCTCATCGGTTGCCAGCGCACCGGCGAGGCCATCATCGTCGATCCCGAGCGGGACGTGGACCGCTATTTGAAAATCGCCGCCGACAATGATTTCAAGATCACCGCCGTGGCGGACACCCACATCCATGCCGACTACCTGAGCGGTGCCCGCGAGCTGATGGAACACCACGGAGCCATCGCCTATCTATCCGCCGAGGGCGGTCCCGATTGGCAATTCGAGTGGGCGAAAGGAAATCCCAAGGCCCGCTTCCTCCACGACGGCGACACCTTCAAGGTCGGCAACATCGAGCTGAAAGCGGTGCTTTCCGCCGGGCACACGCCGGAGCACATGAGCTTCCTCGTCACCGACATCGGCGGCGGAGCCAGGGAACCCATGGGCCTGCTGAGCGGCGATTTCATTTTCGTCGGCGACGTTGGACGCCCGGACCTGCTAGAAAGCGCCGCCGGGCAGGTGGGGATCATGGAACCAAGCGCGCGCGCCCTTTACAAAAGCCTGCGCGGCACTTCCGACCTGTCAGAACACCTGCAGATCCTGCCCGCGCACGGTGCTGGCAGCGCCTGCGGCAAGGCTCTCGGCGCGGTGCCGACCAGCGTGCTGGGTTACGAACGCCTGAACAACGGAGCACTGCGCGAGGCCCTCGAAGGCAGCGAGGATGACTTCGTGAAGGACATTCTATCAGGACAACCCGAGCCGCCCCGCTATTTCGCCCGAATGAAGCGTGACAACAAGGCCGGCCCTTCCCTGCTTCCCGGCGGCAAGCTCCCCGAACCGCGCAGACTCGAATCAAGCGAGGTCGCGGGATGGGTGAACGGGGGCAGGCACAGCTTCCTCGACCTGCGCACGAACCGCGTCGAGTTCATGAAACAACATCTCACCGGTTCGTTGTTTGCTCCCATGCCCGGCGGCAAGCTGCCGATCGTCGCCGGTTCCTATCTCGATGAGGATGCCTCGATCCTCCTTCTGGTGAATGACGCCAGTGAGGTGGAGGAGGCCGTTAGGGAACTCATCCGCATCGGCCTCGACAAGGTGGAGGCGTGGATTCCCGCCAGCGAGGCGCTTGCCATTCCAGGCATCACCAGCAGCCAGGAATCCATCACCACCGCCGATCTAGCAGAAGCGCTGCCACGCCCACCCGGATGCCTTGGTGCTCGATGTCCGCGGAGCCGGAGAGTTCGCGGAATCCCATGTGGATGGGGCGAAGAACATCGCCTACACCCGCCTGGCCGCACGGCTCGAGCGAGGTTCCTGAGGGCAAACGACTCTACGTCCACTGTGGCAGCGGACTGCGCGCCAGTTTCGCTGTGGCCTATCTTGCAAGCCAGGATTTCGAGGTCGTTTATGTGAACGGGGCGTTTTCCGACATCCCGGTCAACCTCATGGAGAAGGCGCCTCATCCACAACCCATCTAACACACAATCATGAAAACCCACCACAAGATTCTCATCATCGGAGGTGGTACTGCGGGCATCACCGTCGCCGCACGTCTCGCCCGCAAGATCCCTGCCAGCGACATCGCCATCATCGAGCCTTCCGACAAGCACTACTATCAGCCGATGTGGACGCTCGTGGGCGGCGGCATTTTCAACAAGCGAAAATCCGAACACGAGGAAGCCGGACTGATTCCAAAGGGTGCCACCTGGTTGCGCGATGCGGTCACCGCCTTCGAGCCCGAGGAAAACCGCGTGCTCACCCGCGATGGAAAAACCATCACCTATGACTGGCTCGTCGTCGCTCCCGGCATCCAGATCAACTGGGGAAAAATTCCCGGCCTCAAGGAATCCATCGGCACCAAAAGCGTGTGCAGCAACTATTCCTATCAGCATGTGGACTACACTTGGGAAACCCTGCGCAACTTCAAGCGCGGCACCGCCCTTTTCACCCATCCGTCCGGAGCCATCAAATGCGGCGGCGCTCCGCAGAAAATCATGTATCTCGCCGAAGACTGGCTGAGGCGGCAAGGACTGCGCGACCAGACCGAGGTCATCTTCACCACCGCTCTGGGGAATCTCTTCGCCGTCGAGAAATACCGCACGACCTTGGAAAAGCACGTCGCCGACCGAGGCATCAAGGCCAATTTCAAAAAGAACCTCATCGAGCTGCGCCCCGACGCCAAGGAAGCCGTTTTCGAAAATCTCGATACCAAGGAGCAATCGACCATCCGCTACGACATGATCCATGTGACCCCGCCGATGGGGCCGCCGGATTTCATCAAATCCAGCGCCCTGGCCAATGCCGACGGCTGGGCGGAAGTGGACAAGTTCACCCTGCGTCATCCGCGTTTCCCCAACGTCTTCGCCCTCGGCGACGCCAGCAATCTCCCTACCAGCAAAACCGGAGCAGCCATCCGCAAGCAAGCTCCCGTCGTCGTGGAAAACCTGCTCGCCGCCATGAACCGCATGCCGCTAACAGCCAACTACGACGGCTACACCTCATGCCCCATCGTCACCGCCCGCGGCAAGCTCGTCATGGCCGAGTTCGACTACGATCTGAAACCCCAGGAGACCTTCCCCATCGATCAGGGCAAGGAACGCTACAGCATGTATCTCGTTAAGAAATGGCTGCTGCCAGAGCTCTACTGGCACGCCATGCTCAAAGGCCTTGCCTGACAAGGGTCATCCGGCGGCCCATTGACCTGCTTCTCGAATTTCACGTCTGCATCCATCTCGCATGAACCCCCTTGCCCTGCTAGGAGCCGCGCTGATCGGCCTTTCCCTCGGACTCACCGGTGCGGGCGGCAGCATCATCACGCTGCCGGTGCTGGTCTATCTGGCCGGACTTCCGCCGAAGGAAGCCGTGGGGCTGAGTCTCTTCGTCGTCGGAGCCGCCGCGCTGGTGGGAGCCCTGCAACGCTTACGGTCGGGTGAAATCCATCTCAAGGCCGGGCTGATGTTCGCCATTTCAGGGATGGCGGGTGCAGCGGGCGGGGCGCAACTCACTCCTCTGGTTTCTGGACGAGTGCTGATGATGATCTTCGCGGTGCTCATGCTCGTCGTCGCCCTCAACATGCTCATGGGCTCGAAAATCGAAGCGTCCACAAAAGCGGAGTGCCGACCCGCGCGTTGCCTGTTAGCCGGTTTCGGCGTCGGCGTGCTCACCGGCTTCATCGGGGTCGGCGGCGGCTTCCTGCTGATGCCCGCACTGGTGAAATTCGCCAAGTTGCCGCTGCGGGTGGCGACCGGCACCTCGCTCGCCGTCATTTCCTTCAACTCCGCCGCCGGATTCTACAGTCATTTCGGCGAAGCCCCGCCGCGATGGAACCTGGCATTCGCGTTCGCCGGCATTGCCGCCGCAGGAGTCATCCTCGGTTCCAGTTTTGCCAAACGGCTGCCAGTTGCCCGCCTTCGTCAGGGATTCGCCTTCATGGTGATCGTCACCGGCTCGTTCGTTCTTTGGCAAAGTTGGATGAAATGATTGGAATCTTTCAAAACCGGCGTTAGGCACTTCGTCAGCGAAGCGTCCACAGCCGCTTCCCGCAAACCAACTGAAACCAACCATCATCATGACAAACATCGTCCCCCTGATCAGCTCCGGCACCGCCGGCCCCCTCGGCGTCCTTCATCTTCCGCGTCTCTGGCTCAAGGCCTCGCTCGGCGCGGCTGGCAAGCTCCACTCCGACTATCCTTCCTGCGGCCAAGGCTACGACCAGATGGTCCTCGACGGCCTCGGCATCGACAAGGCGGCTTTCGAAAGCTTCATCGCCGACCAGAAACCGACCTATCCCCAGCTCGAAGCCTGGGTCCTTGAACAATCCGGCGGTTCGCTCGATACGGAAGCCGTGGCAAAACTCAATGCCGCCATCACCGGCTACATCCACTCGGACGACACCCGCACCGCCATTCTCGGTGCAGATGGAATTCCCGACGAAGGCAAGATCCGCGACGCGGTCAATTTGAACAACCTCGACGACTGGCACAGCTTCCACAAGGAAGTGCTCGCCTGATCCGAAATCCAATCCAATTCATCACGCCGATCTCCGGGATTCCGGAGATCGGCGTTTTAGTTTGTTAGAGTCCTGTCATCAGCCCCAGATCCGGTCATAGGTCCAGTAGAGGCCGACGGCACCGATCAGACCACTTGCGATTTTCCGGATGATCGCGAATTGAGGCTTGTTCAGGAACATGAACGTCGCGGCGAAGGCTGCGACCAGCACGGTCATCTGCCCGCATTCGACACCAAGGTTGAAACCGATCAGCGGCTTCAGCACCTGGCCCTCCGGGAGTTCGAGTTCCTGCATGACCGATGCAAATCCCATCCCGTGGAGCAGGCCGAGACCGAAGACCAGCCCGACCCGCCAGGGCTTCAGTTCCTTGACCGACAGGTTCTCAATTCCAACATAGGCGATGCTCAACGCGATCATTGGCTCCACGATCGAGGATGGAACTGAAAAGACTCCCAAGACCACCATCGCGAGGGTGATGGAATGCGCGAGCGTGAAGGCGCTGGTTTGCCAGAGAAGCGGTTTCCATTTCGGTTGAAGGAAAAACAAGCCGAGAATGAAACAGATGTGGTCGGTGCCTAACGGGAGGATGTGCTTGAAGCCTGCGACGATCCATTCCAGCAGAGTGGATTCCTTCCCGGCCGTCGCATTGCCTTTGGCGTCGATGATCATCAGTTCGGCAGGTTCCGACTTTGGGGAAAGGCGCATCACCTCGACTTTCGAAGATCCACTCTCCTGAGGGAAAATGACCTGGAGGGCCAGCGGTTCATCCTCGTCGTCCGCCCACACCAGGTTCAGCGAGCCTTTCGCTCCCTCGGGAAATTTGCCAACCATGTCGATCCTAACAAGTGCGTTCCCGTCGTCATTCTCCTTCAATTCCGGCAACTCGACCGAGTAATCGGGAAAGGTGTAAGCGGCCTTCAATGGCTTGCCGTCGAGGGTCAACAGGAAGGTCTCGCCGAGAAACATTTCCGCCGTCTCGCGCATGATCTTGTGATCCGCGGCATCGAGCGTGGCGACCCACTTGCTTCCAGCGGTGTTCGGATCACCCGGAGTTCCCGGTGGCACCTTGGGACCGTCTTCCGGATAGAGGGCCCATCCCTCAAGCCAGACGGATGCCTGCCAGGTTCCATCCTTTGCGGTGATCTCCGAACGCACCTGCTTCATCGAGTGCGCTCCCGCGATCCCCGACAACATGAACAGGACAAGTCCCAAGCGGCGGAGAAGCAGGCAAATATCGCGAATCATGTGGCGGGAATTACGGTGATTTCCCCGTCCGCGCTATCACGAGTTTTCGGATTTTCCGGCATTTCAAGTAACGACGGATCGCCAGCACCCATTCGGCATTGGAAGGAGACGAAGCGGGACCTACGCGCGCTTTTGTGCAACTTTTCCAGATTGAAACGCAACTTTGCCCCATCCGGCGGGGTATCCCCATACTGCCATGAACCCTTCACGCCCCATCCTTCGACTCGCACTCGTCCTGATGTGCCCGTTTGCGGCCGACGCGAAGCCGCTTTCCGACAAGGTCGTCGAGCAGGCCTCGACACGGATCGACCAACTGCTTTCCGCCGATTTGAAGAAAGCCGGACTCAAGGAGAACCAGCGCATCGACGACGCCACCTTTCTCCGCCGGTCCTATCTCGGCATCATCGGACGCATCCCGTCGGAAGCGGAGGCACGACAGTTTCTTGAAAATCCAGCGAACGATCGCCGTGACAAGTTGATCGACGAACTGGTGTCCTCACCGGGATTCGACTCGCACCTCTTCAACTGGACCGCCGACCTGCTCCGGCTCCAGACCCGGCAGGAACAATTCGGTCTCGGCTGGCATGTCTGGCTGAGGAAATCCGTCGCCGAGGACAAGCCGTGGAACACCATGGTCTCCGAGATGTTCGGATCCAGCGGCCACTGCAGCACCGATCCCGCCGTGGGCTATTACCTGCGTGACCGCAACATGCAGCTCGACAACTTCAGCAACACGATGAGCGTCTTCCTCGGCCGCCAGATCGGTTGCGCCCAGTGCCACGACCATCCTTTCGACGAATGGTCGCAGTATGATTACTATCAGATGGCGGCGTTTGGCGGCGGGATCGAGTACCGCAGCAGCGATGCCCAGGAATTCGTACCGGAAAACGACCATGGCGCTCGCACCACCGAAGCTGGAATCAAATCCAAGGATTTCCGCGAACAAGAAAGACCCGGCCTACAGGGAACAGGTGAGGGACCAGCTCAGGGAAAAGCAACGCTTCGAGAAAAACCTCTCCAACCAATTCCGCCCGCTCTTCAAGGACTTCAGCAAGAACGCGATCGTCGACAGCACCTCAGCCAAGCTCCGCCTGCCGGAGGATTATAAATACAAGGATGGCAAACCCGGCGACGTCGTCCCGGCGGCGACCCTGTTCGGCGAGAAGGTCGTCAACATCGAACCGGAAGACCGCAAGACCGCCTTTGCCTCTTGGGTCACCTCACCTAACAACCCGTATTTCACCAAGGTCATTGCCAACCGCCTGTGGGCCCGCACCTTCGGCCACGGTCTCGTGCATCCGGTGGACGACTGGCGCGATGACTCGGCGACCGCCCACCCGGAGTTGCTGGCATTTCTAGAAACCTCGATGAAGGGTGCGAACTTCGACATGCGGCAATTTCTCCGCATCCTCTATCACACGCAGCTTTTCCAACGCGAGTGCCTGACGGAGGAGCCGTCCATGGGCGTCCCGCTCGCGTTCCAGGGACCTGTCCTCACGCGCATGAGCGCGGAACAGCTTTTCGATTCGTTCCTCGTCCTCACCCGCGCGAAGGTGGATGACAAGTCGTCCCCGGCCTTCACGAAATCCTGGGACACCTATCGAAAGCAGGTATCCGGCCTGCTGCATGTCGAACCCCACGAACTCCTCGTCCTCGCAGAGTCCGCAAAACAAGGTGAGCAGCTCCAGCGCGCGGCGCAGTCCGACCAGCGCGCCGCCCAGAAAGCAATGGCGGAAGCAAAAACGCCTGAAGCTAAAATCAAGGCAAGGGCGGATTTCGACGACGCACGAATTAGAGCCAGGGATGCCCGCGAACAAGCCGATCCCCTCAGCTCGATGCAGATGGGAATGGAGATGATGGGAGGACAAGATCATAAGGGAGAATCCGGTCTAAGGGCATCGGAGTTGGCAGCGCCCTTCAAACCGGGAACGCTTGTTCGGGAATTCGGCGGATCCGATCGCCAGACACCGTCGTCCAGTGTCGCCACCGCCACTGTTCCCCAGGCGCTCGCCCTGCTCAACGACTACAAGACCGACATCGTGAGCGGGAAGAGAAGCCGGCTCGGCCAAGTTCTCTCAAAGATCGACTCACCGGAGAAACGGCTCGACTGCCTTTTCCTCACTCTTTTCAGCGAATTTCCCAGCGTGGAGGAAAAGCAGAAATACGGCGAACTTGCGAAAAATCCCGTCGCCCTCCGCGACCTGACAAGAGCCATGCTCACCTCCAACCGTTTCCTGTTCATCCAATAAACCTAACCGGCCATGAATCCCAACCACCTCGACGAGATCAACCGCCGCGACTTCCTCAGCCGCACCGCGCGCACCTGCTTCGGCCTAACCATCGGTGGTTCCATGGCCCGGCTTTTCGACAGCCCGGCCTATCGCCGCGGACCCTGCTGTCGTCCAGGCCGGTGGCGGAAAGGCGAAGCACGTCATCTACCTCTACATGGCCGGTGGCATGACCCACATCGACACCTTCGATCCCAAGCCGGACGCCCCGAGCGACATCCGCGGACCGGTCAAGGCCATCTCCACCAAGGTCGATGGCATCCAGCTCGGACAATGCCTGCCCGGACTTGCCCAGCACGCCGACAAGATCGCCCTGATCCGCTCGCTAAGCACCACCCAAGGTGCCCACGATCAGGGGAAATACCTGATGCACACCGGATATGCGCCGCGTGGCACCATTTCCCATCCGTCCTCCGGTTCATGGGTCGCGAAAATGACCTCGCGGCTCAACAAGGATCTCCCGCCCTTCGTCCTCGTCGGCGGGGCCAACAACCACCCGGGCGCCGGATTCTTCGAGCCCGATTTCGCCCCGCTTCCCATCGGTGATCCGGCGCTCGGCCTGCAGAACGTCAGACGCCGTGGCGACACGAACGACGCCTCCTTCGCCCGCCAGCTCGACCTCCGCAAGGAACTCGACCACGACTTCGACACGAAATTCCACGACGGCCAAAAAGCGATCCGCGCTTACGACCAGGTATACGACGCCGCCGTCACGCTGATGAAATCGAAGGACCTCGAAGCCTTCGACCTCTCCAAGGAACCGGAAGTTTCCCGCGCCGCCTACGGCAGTGACCGTTTCGGCCAAGGCGTCCTGCTGGCCCGCCGCCTCGTCGAGCGCGGGGTTCGCTTCATCGAGGTCGAGCTCGGCGGCTTCGACTGGCACGCCGACAATTTCGATCAAATGGAGGACAAGATTCCCATTCTCGACCAAGCGCTCTCCGCCCTGCTCGCCGACCTGTCGTCACGGGGATTGCTGGAATCCACGCTGGTCGTCGTGGCCACCGAGTTCGGCCGCTCGCCGAAGATCACTCCGAACGCGGGACGAAACCACTACCCGAAAGCCTTCTCCTGCCTTCTCGCCGGCGGCGGGGTGCGTGGCGGCCAGGTTTACGGAGCCACCGACGAGACGGCCTCCACCGTCATCGAGAACAAGGTCGGGGCCAATGATTTCAACGCCACCATCGCGTTCTCGTTAGGGATTCCCTTCGATCTTCCCGTCATGTCGCCCTCCAAGCGTCCGTTCAGGATGGGTGGCCTCGACGGCAAGCCGATCACGGGCATTTTCGTCTGACTCCAGGCAACTGAAGTCTAACTCAACTTGCCGAAAAGCTCATGAAGCTCGCTGGCCGAACCGGGAATTATTTTAGTGGAACGAATATCCCGGCGTAAGGCTTTGCAACCTTACCACCAGGTGTAAGAATGCCTGATCTCACCAGCAACTGCCGCTTTTGCTCCTGAGTCATCGCGCGCAAGCTTTCCTTGGTTTCCCTCAAGGCACGCTTGATGTCGAACTCATCATCTCTGGAAACAGCACTGTTCTTCACTCCCCGGACGATGGCCGGAAATAGCCCAAGATGCAAGCGGGTTTCCGGACGGCAATCTGGACATGTGATCTACGCCGAATCTCCGACCCTGGAAATACGACGCCTCCTTCCTGAAAACAGCCACGGACGCTGTGAAAGTTAGCGTTATATCCAACTTCCAGCCTCTCAATGTTCCAATTGATTACCGCACAGTCCAGTTTCCTCAAAATCTTCTCGGAATCCTTGGGGTGGATGGACTCATTCTCGGGAATCATTTTCCCTTCACCCTTCATTGATCCGCAGAAATCGGGGAATGACTCTTCTAGCAGATCGGTGTAGGCGGAATCAAGAAGATCGAAACACTGTCCAAGATGAAGCACCGCCCCCAGGACAGCGGGTTTCGAAATACGACCGCGCCGACACTGTTGCTCCGCCCATTCCAGTGCTCTTTCCGGACCATGCTCCCAAAAATAGATGCCGTGCCCCAACCAATCATAGTCATTTTGACTACTTTCCAGCTTGCCCCCGTGAACAATCACCTTATCCCTAACCGCCGCATCGCATCCATGATAGGCTATGATAAGCCGCTGGTAATCAAAGGCCCGAATCACATCCTACCCCCCATCACCTTGTTGCCTGAGCGCCCCGGATTTGAGTCAGGAATGCCTCTCACCGCATAATGAATGAGGTCGTCGCCGTAGCCAAGCAATCGCATTGCGGAAAATATGACATCCCGCTTGCTGCGGTTGCTCAGATTGGACAAGGCCCAGTATCCGGTGTCAGGAATCACCTCAGGATACGTGCTTTTGCCGCTTCTCTCGATTGTCGCAGGATCAGGTGCGATCTGGATTCGCTTCCCAAACTTGAGGCCTGTCAGCCGGTCGGAAAATTCATCGGGCTTGTCGTCGTGCAGGAACTTCAAAATCGCCAAGTATCGGTCTTTTCCATTCATGTGCTGAAAGCGGCTGGAGTCCATCAACTCTCGCAATTTGATTTCTTCATGACTCATCGCCGCGTGCGAAACAACCTCAACGGATCTGCCCGTTGGAGTCAGAAGACGCCTTATAACTGATTCCGGTGTCTCTCCAAAATCCCGCACTTGGGCCTTCAGCGCTTCGAATGTTTCATCACTGACCTCAATCGTCTTCATTCCGCAAAGAGCCTGCCTTCCGCTCGCCAGCATTGCAATTTAATTATTTGAATTATTAGAACAATTTGAATACCACTACCGCGTTCTTTAAGGAGATTCCCTTCGATCTTCCCGTCATGTCGCCCTCCAAGCGTCCGTTCAGGATGGGCGGTCTCGACGGCAAGCCGGTCACCACGATATTTGGTTAGATCGGCGAGCGTTGCGCGTGGCCCATTCCGGCATAATTTGGCGGGTGAAACGATTTTTGACGCTGCTGTTTGCGCATCTGCTGATGGGCGGCAGTGTGGAGGCCGGGTCCCTGCGGGTGAAGGTGGACGATGCCGGATGCACGGCCCGTCAGGTTACCATCATCAACTGCTGGGAAAAATTGCCCGGTGTTTCATCAGTGGAAGTGCTTCCGCGCCAACCCAAAAGTCCGGGTGGACAGAGGGTCTTTGTCATCAGGTCCGATGGAGAACCGCCGACCGAGGCCGACCTAACCAAGGCTCTCGGACGCCGGGCAAAGAATTTCCCGATCTCCTCGTGCGTGAATGACGACGCAGGGAAGTGATAGTCGATGAGCCGGCGATCAGGCGTCCAACAGCTTCAGCATCTGCTCCGGATAGCGCTCGCCGGCCGCCACTCCCCGGGGAGCCATTTCCTCGATCCGCCGCAAATCCTCTTCCGTTAGCTGGATCTCAAGCGCCTTCAGATTCTCCTCAAGATAGCTTCGTCGCTTGGTTCCGAAGATTGGAAAAACATCATTTCCCTGAGCCATCACCCAAGCCAGCGCGAGTTGCGAGGCCGTGCACTGCTTCTCGGAGGCAAGCTGTTCGATGCGTTTCACGAGATCGAGGTTGCGTTGAAAATTGTCGCCCTGGAACCGGGGCGAAACGCGGCGGTAGTCGTTCGCCTCGAAGTCCTCGAACCGCCTGATCTGACCGGTTAGAAATCCACGACCGAGTGGCGAATAGGCAACGAAACCGATCCCCAGCTCACGGCACGCGGCAAGGGTCCCGTCCTCCGGATCGCGCGACCAGAGCGAGTATTCCGTCTGGAGGGCGGCGATGGGATGGATCGCCTGTGCCCGGCGCAAGGTATCCGGACCCGCCTCCGAAAGTCCCAGATGGCGGACCTTTCCCGCGCTGACAAGCTCCGCCATCGCCCCGACCGTTTCCTCGATCGGGGTTTGCGGATCCACGCGGTGCTGATAGTAGAGATCGATGGTGTCCACCCCGAGCCGGCGCAGGCTCGCGTCGCAGGCGGAGCGCACATATTCGGGAGTTCCGCAAACCCCGCGTTTTGCAGGGTCCTCGGGATCGCGGACAAATCCGAATTTCGTGGCAAGGACCACCTTTTCCCGGCGGTCACGGATGGCCTTGCCCACGAGTTCCTCATTGGTGAAAGGGCCATACATGTCGGCGGTGTCGATGAGGGTGACGCCCAGCTCGATGGCGCGATGGATCGTGGCGATCGACTCGTTGTCGTCACGCTTGCCGTAAAAGTCGGACATGCCCATGCAGCCGAGGCCCATTGCGGAGACGTGGGGGCCGTTTTTTCCAAGTGGTAATGTTTTCATCGCTCGTGGTTGGAGTTCGGAAGACGCTACACGATCGGGACCGCACCGCAAATGCCAGGCACCGGCTTGACAAAAGGTTCATGTGGCGGATTTCTGCGGTGTGTCATTGCTCGTGCTCACCACCGGAGGAACCATCGACAAGGTCTATTTCGACGCGTCCTCGGAATATGAAATCGGCGAACCCACGGTGCCGCATGTCTTTCGCGAGGCGGGCGTGGTTTTTCCCTGGCGGCTCGAACCGGTCCTTCGCAAGGACAGCCTCGATCTAACCGATGACGACCGCGCCCTGATCCGCCGGACGTGTGAAGCAGCGCCGGAAACCCGCATCCTCATCACCCACGGCACGGACACCATGTGCGAGACCGCCTCGGCCCTCGCCGGACTTTCCGGAAAAACCATTGTCCTGACAGGTGCTCTCGCGCCCGCCCGGTTCCGGGTGACGGACGCGGTCTTCAACCTCGGCCTCGCCTTGGGTGCCGTCCAATCGTTGCCACCGGGAATTTTCATCGCGATGAACGGAACCATTTTCCGGGCGGGAGAAGTGCGGAAGAACCGGGAACTCGGCAAGTTTGAGCTCATCGCTGCTCCGGATGGATTTCAGGGAACCCTTCCTCGGTGAGCCTTTGGAAATCACGAGGTTCCAAGGCCCTGTGAATCCTTGGGTTGGATTGAAAATGCGTCCCGAAATCGCCAAAAATCAATCCTTGCCATCCCATGACCGGAGGGGTAAAGGCATTGCGTTCATTTTGCAAAATCGCAAAAGGACGCGCTTCGCCTGGTCTCCCTCGCCATGGTCTCAGGAAGTGTTGATTGTGATGGCGAGACAAGAATAGACAAAAATGGACATCTACGTGGGCAACCTGCCCTACACTGCTACTGAAGAAGACGTTTCAGGCCTCTTCGCCGCTTACGGACCTGTCGAACGGGTAAAAATCATCACCGACCGCGAGACTGGCCGATCCAAGGGATTTGCATTCGTGACCCTCGGCGACCAGAGCCAGTTGAATGCCTCGATCGAGGCGCTCAACGGTTACGACTATCAGGGCCGCGCTCTTCGCGTGAACGCTTCTGAGCCCAAGGAAGCCAAACCCGGCGGATTCCGTTCCGGTGGTGGCGGCGGCGGCGGTGGCTACGGCGGCGAACGCCGTGGTGGCGGCGGCGGTGGCTACGGTGGCGGCGGCGGAGATCGTCGTGGTGGCGGCGGCGGTGGCTACGGCGGAGATCGCCGTGGTGGCGGCGGCGGCTACAAGGGCGGTGGTGGCGGCGGCGGCTACAAAGGTGGCGGCGGCGGCGGTGGCTGGGATTGATCCCCTCCACACTCCCGAAAAGCTTTAACGACAGCGCCCGGTTTTCCCCAAGGAAAGCCGGGCGTTTTTCTTTTTGCCATTCAGCTCCGGTAACAACGCATGACCCGGGGCGTGATGCCGGTGAAGATTTCCCAGACGATCGTGTCGGCCTTGGCGGCGATCTCGCTCACCGGGAGGTTGGGGCCGAAAAGCTCCACTTCATCCCCTTCGGAGACTTCATCCGAGGCCGTGACATCGATCATCATTTGATCCATCGTGACCCGGCCGAGGATGGGAAAACGTCGCCCGCGGATCCAGACTTCCGCGCCATTTCCCGAAACGTGCCGCGGGTAACCGTCGCCATAGCCGATCCCGACGGTCGCCACCCGCGTCGGCCGGGTGGTCAGGAATTGCCGACCGTAGGAAATCCCGTGGCCCGCCGGGAGCGTCCGGACGAGGGTGACCCGCGATTTCAGGGACATCACGGTCGCGAGCTTGTCCTGGAATTCCGGCAGCGGAGACACGCCGTAAAGCATGAGCCCGGGCCGCGCCAGGTTGCTGACTCCCTGTTCATAACCGATCAGGCCGGCGCTGTTCGAGAGATGCCGCCATTTGAATCGCGACTCTCCACCGAGCCCCTCGACGATGGCCTCGAAGGTCGCGAATTGGCGCAACGTGAATTCGCGGTCTTCGTCGGCCGATGGCAAATGGGAGCCGATTCCCTCGATTTCGAGGTTCTTGAATTGTTCGAGGCACGCAAGGGTTTCCGGCAAATGGTCCGCGACAAATCCCCCACGCCCCATTCCCGTGTCCACGGCGAGGTGGACCTTGAGGATCTTGTCACGGGCTGCGGCAATTTGGTCGAAATGCCCGGCTTCATCGAACGAGGAAATACAGGGTGTCCAGTCGCGGGCGACGATTTCCTCGCGCTCCTCCGACCACGTCGCACCTAGCAGATAGATCCGGGTCTCGACACCGGCTTCGCGGATCCGCCGCGCCTCGCCGACGTTTGCCACGCCAAAAAACGCGATATTTTCACCTGCCAGGGCTTTCGCGATTTCCTCAAGCCCGTGACCGTAGGCTCCGGCCTTCACGACTGCCATCAAGGCGCAGGGAAAGATTTCCCGGGCGAAGCCGAGGTTCGATTTCAAGGCCCGGAGGTCGATTTCCGCCCATGCGCGGGGCGGTGAGACTGGAAACTCGTCGTTCACGTTCGCCAAGCTAGGCATCCGCAAGGCGCTGGCAAGGAAAGCGAATCAAAGATTCCAGCTTGCCCGATGGTCATGCAACGCATTGTGTCCGGGGCATGAGATCAAGGCTGCTCGCACTGGGATTTGTCGCTGTCGGGATCTCCGGCGGACTGGCAACCGGCGAGATTCCGGATGGTGCCGTTGAAATGCAAATGGTGACCGCCCCCGCGGTTTCTCCGGATGGAAAGTCGATGGTCTTTGAATGGATCGACGACCTGTGGACCGCGTCCACCGACGGCGGTGAGGCGGTGAGGGTGGTGGCGGATCCCACGCGCGAGGCATTTCCACAATTCACTCCGGACGGGAAACGAATCATCTTCTCATCCGACCGGACCGGCTCGATGCAGATCTATTCGGTCCCCGTCGCGGGAGGAGATATCAGCCGTCACACCTGGCAGACGGAGGGCAACGAGCTGGAATGCATCTCGCCGGACGGCAGCCACGCGATCATCCGTGGAAATCGGGAGAGGTCTGGCGTCCGCGCCACCGGATTGTTCACGATCCGCCTGACCGCCGACGAGCGCGAGCAACGGTTGTTCGACGCTTCGGGCGATGCCGCTACGTGGTCACCGGATGGCAAGCGTGTCTTGTTCTGCACCGGCGGCGAGCAACTCTATCGGAAGGGATACCGCGGAGCGCGTGCCTCGCAGATCTGGCAATTCGAGATTTCGACCGGGAGATTCGAATGCAAGGTGGCCGAGGACACCGACGCCCGGCTCCCCACCTGGCATGCGGACGGGAAAGGCTTTCACTATCTTTCCGCAAGGTCCGGCACCCTTAATCTCTGGTCAATCCGCGACGACGCGAAAACTCCCGAAGCAATCACCCACGAAAAGGGCGAGGGCGTGATCCTGCGGACTCCTCCGGCGGACCGTTCCACGTTTGTCTATCATCGCGGGCCCGTGTTGTACCGTTTGAAATTGGGATCGGATGCGGGACCGGTTCCACTTGCCTTGTGGACGCGTGAATCGCTGCCCGATGTTTCCCACGAGAAAATGACGATCACCGCCACGACGAGCGCGGATTTTCTCCCGGGAACCGATCGCGTGATCTTCGCGGGCGGCGGTGAGCTATGGTCAAAAAGCGGTCCCGACGGCGATGCGGTCCGGCTCACCCGCACGGCGGAAGCGGAGGGCGATGTCCGGTTTTCTCCTGACGGGACATGGCTCTATTTTCTCCGCGACGACGGACTCCAGCCAAATTATTTCCGCGCAAGGCCTGGAGCCGAGTCCCTAACCGATGAAGGCAGGGTCACTGGTGGCGCTCGTTTGAAATCAAGTCTCATGCCATCTCCCGACGGCAGCCGCATCGCGTGGGTGGAGGGCAACGGGGATCTCTTCACCGCCGCAGCCGATGGTTCGGATTCCAAGCGTGTCTATCAGTGTTGGGATCGTCCCTCCTTCGACTGGTCTCCCGACGGAAGTTGGCTCGCCGTCGCGGCGGAGGACAGGAACTCGAACCGCGACATCTGGTTGTGTGATGCCACCGGCAACATGGCGGCGGTGAATCTAACGAGAAACCCCGCGTTCGAGGGTTCGCCCCGGTGGTCGCCTGACGGACGTTGGCTGGTGTTTTCCGCAAAGCGGGATGCCAGCGGAAAAATGACGCTTTGGAGAATCGACATGGGCAAGGACGGCTTGGGAAGTAAGCCCTCCCAAGCAACGCTTCAAAGGCTGGGTGACGGAGCAAGGTTGATCGCCATCGACAACATCGAACCAACGAGGGTCGTGTGGGCCGCCGATTCAAAATCCCTGTTTTTCCAAAACAAGAAGTCCTCGGATTCCAACCTCTATTCCGTCGATCTAGCGAGCGAAGCGGTGAAACCGGTCACCACGCAACGCGGGATACCGATCCGCATGACCCGGGATGGTTCGCTGCTGTGGCGGGTGAACCAGACACCGGCGATCCTCAAGGGGACCGAATCGACGATCTATCCGATTTCAGTTTCCATCGACCGTCCCCGGAGCGAGATCCTCACCATCGGATTCCGGCGGATCTGGAAGACCTTGGGTGAGAGGTTTTACGACGCGAACATGAACGGCACCGACTGGGAGGAGATGAGAAGCAAGTATGAATCCGCCGCCACGATGTCGCGGACCTCCCGACAGTTCGACCGGGTGGTGAGCCAGTTGTTCGGCGAGCTGAATGCCTCGCATCTCTCGTTTCTCAGGAAGCCATGGCCGAACGAGATCCTTGAAAAGAAGGACGAGGAGGCAACGGCTCATCCGGGATTGGTGTTCAAGGACGGTCCGGTCGATGGTCCGCTGGTGATCGACCGGGTGATCAAGGGATCCCATGTCTCGCTGCTTCCGGATCCTCCCGAAGCGGGGGAGGCGGTCGTTAGAATCGCGGGTGAGGAAGTCACCGCGCACTCGCCATTGCACAAGTTCCTGAACGGTGGCTTGGGAAAATCGTTGCCGGTGGTGATCCGTGGCAAGGATGGCAAGGAGCGGGTCATCGAGCTCAGGTGCATTTCCTACTCCAAGGCCAGGTCACTTGACCGGAAGGCCAGCGAATCAGCCGCAAGGAAAGCCGTCACGAAGAGCGGGAAGTTCTCCTACATCGCGGTTAGAAACATGAGCATGGAAAGTTTCAACACCCTCGAACTGGAGGTCTATCGGGAGTCGCTGGAGTCCACCGGGATGATTCTCGATTTCAGAAACAACGTCGGTGGTCGTGAGGCGGACCGGATGCTCTCACTCTTTTGCCAACCGCAGCATTCCTTCACGATTCCGCGCGATGGACCGCGAGGGTATCCCAGTGACCGGCTTGTCCATGCGTCCTGGGACAAGCCGTTGGTGGTGCTTTGCAACGAGAACACCTTCTCCAACGCGGAGATTTTCTGCCATGCGATGAGTCAGATGAAACGCGCCCCGCTGGTCGGCGTGAGCACGGCCGGGGGCGTCATTTCCGCCGTCAAGGAAACCATTGCCGACGTGGGCGAACTGCAGGTCCCATTCCGCGGATGGTTCCAGTCCGAAACCGGAGAAAACCTGGACCTGAACGGCGCGAAGCCGGATTTCCCGGTCAGTCTCACTCCAGCCGACGAGGACAAGGGACTGGACCCGCAATTGGAGAAGGCGATCGAGGTGCTCCGGAAAGAAGTCGCGGCGAATCCGAAATCCGCCGCCCCGATTTACCGAAAGTAGCGCTCAGGCTTCGACCGTGCCGAACAGTTCGCGACTGTCCACGCCCGGTCCGGTTTCGACGATCTTCCACTGCCGGTCCACGTTCAACCTCACGGTCGCGAGATGCTTCTGGGGCCACTGGTCCGGGGAAATCATCGAGAGCAGGCGGCGGCCCCGCATTTCGTAAACGTGATAGGTTTCGCCCACGATCGGTTCGAACTGGATGACCGATTCATAGACGAGCTTGTTCCAGTTGAAGTGATCGATCGTCTGAAGATAGGTTTCCCTGATTTCCGCGAGCTTCTGCTGAAGCTCCCGCTCGACCTGTGAGATCCCCCTTGATTTGAAGGAGGTGAGATCATTGGGGATGATCGGCGGACTCAGTGTGGAGACCGGATAGGGGAGAAAGGCGCGCGATGGCTTTTTTTCAGGCTCTGACATGGTTCAAGATTT
The DNA here is from genome assembly GCA_963810445.1 of uncultured Verrucomicrobiae bacterium. Lineage (GTDB taxonomy): Bacteria > Verrucomicrobiota > Verrucomicrobiia > Verrucomicrobiales > Akkermansiaceae > Luteolibacter. Next base: position 60,068 of record CAWENZ010000013.1, read on the forward strand.
TCCGAGGTCCCTTCGCCCACGTTTTGCCACCGGGCAACAAAAAAACCGGAAGGTCACGAGGACCTTCCGGCTGGATTGTTTCAGGCGAAGGATCGCCCGATGTTTTGATTACTTGGCCTTGGGATAGGCGACCTTCACGGTGGTCTCGGATCCCCAGACGGTGTCGTCACCGTTTTGGGTGATGGTCTTGCCGTTGATCTTGACCTGACTGGAGGTCTTGATGATCGGGAGCGATGTCACGCTGTTGTCGAGCTTGAGAATCACGGCCTTTCCGTCATAGACGTCGAAGTCGAATTTTTCTCCGTTCAACTCCGTGGTGAACGGAGTCATCACGACAGGGCGTGAGGGATTTCCGGCGGCACTGAGACCCGTGTCATCCGACTTCACCATCATGCCGAATCCGACTTCACCGTTGGCAAGCGCCTTGTCGTCGGTGTTGAACACGCCGTCGGCTTTTTTGGTGTAGCTGGTTTTCGAGTAGAACATCGGCTCGGATTGGGCGATGCCCGCACGGATGAGCTGACGGAAGCGATCATTGGCGGATGTCCCGGAGATTTTGGTCGTGTCCGTGGCGGCGGCGACGGCGGTGGCCGTCGAGTCGTCAGGGAAACTTCCGTATTCCGTCTCGAACTCGAACAAGGCGAGTCCGATCTGGCGGGCATTGTTGACTGCTTCAGTTTGGTCGGCCTTCTTGCGCTGACGGATCACCATGGGAGCGGTGAGTCCGGCAAGCGCCGCGATGATCACGATCACAACGAGAAGCTCCACCAGGGTGAAGCCACGACGTGTACGATTATTTGTTTTCATAGGTTTATTCTTATTTATTTGTCTATTTATGGATGGAGCAATTGCTCCGGTTTATATGACCTTGGACCCCTTTTGAGCCCCAAGGCTTCCTTCAAGCTACGCTTCCGATTTTGCGAATCAAGGAGGAAGTTGAAAGAACTCAACCGTTGATCGCGGTCAGACCGGGGCCCGGTTGAACTAAAGCTTCACCGGCTTGTGGCTCGGGTCGCGGCGGAAACCATCCAACATCCGGAATTCCCTGTCCGTGATGGGATACGGCCCCGCGAACTCGACGGAGGCCTTGTTCTCCACGCGGGTGCGGCAGGCGAACGCCTGACGATCACGAAGGTAATACAGGATGAAATATTTCCGGTCCCTGTTTCCGGTTTCCGCGAGAAAATTCGGCAATCCGTGCTTCGCGACGAAGAACTCAAGATCCGGGTAAGTGCTTCTTTGTGTCGCCAGGCGCTGATATCCGAATGACGGTGGATCGCGCCTGACCAACATGATCTGGTCCTTCGCGGCCGCGCCCTCGGCACCCAGCATCAAGGTGTTTCCAACCTGCGAACAGGACGTCGCGAGGAATCCCGAGGCAACCATCCCGATCAAAATCGATACCCACCTTGCTTCACTCAACATCATCTCGGGTCTGCTTACGGTGGTTCACGTGTCCCTGTTTCGGCTGCGGTCACTCAGGATCAATGCTTCGATCATGCGGACATTCGGCCGGTTGCCCTCGGAATCGATGAAAAACGGCGTTTCCATGGGAACCAGGAATTCCACGGCGGAATTGATGCCCACCAAGCGGCCATAGGCATCGACCACGGGCCCTCCGCTGTCGCCGGGTTGCAGCGGGATGTCGATCTTGAACCGACGCGTCCTCGTGAACGAGGTTTCCGGAGAAAGCGACGTGCCGAGTTTCCCGTCGCCCGACTTGAAGCCGGTGGCAATCCCGCCGTGGATCACACGGCTTCCTGCGGGCAGCCATTTCCCGGGAGGCGTCCATTGGTAGTAGTAGGGGGTTTTGACCGGGATGTGGAGCAGGGCGAGATCCGATGCCTCCGACCGCCACACGACCCTTGCCTTGGCGGGACGGAGCCGCCCCCCTTGTCCATAGATGACGAACACGTTCCGTCCAGCCATCCTCGCGAGAACGTGGTCCGCGGTGAGGAAGTAACCGTCCGGCGTGAGCGGTGCCGCGGATCCGCCATCCGCATCCTCCGGCGACTGGGAGGAGGAGAAATTCCGGTTCACCCAGTGATCAAGGCTTTTGCGATCCGTAACGACCACCGCGCTTACCCGTTCAGTCACGATTTGCCGGGTCGCCCTGGCCGGAGCCGCCATGTCAGGGGGTGGCGGAACCGCGCACGATTGACTCAACCACCCTAACATCAACAGCAGCAACAATCGGGCGATACGTTCCATCCGGACGGACGAAAGCACAGCACCCGGCTTTCGTCACACCTGATTTCACAATTCTCCCAACAATCGCTCGATCACCCGCCGGAAGGGCGACGGTATTGCCAATGCAGGAACGGCATCCAGCTCCAGCCATGCCTCTCCATCGAGTTCCTTGAAATCCCCCAGCAGTGATCCGTCATGGACCCGCAAGGTGACGCGGTAACGGGTGATGGAATACTGATGCTCCGCCAGCACGGGCAGTCGTGAAATCATCTCCGCGTCGCGGGTCGGGAGTTTCCACAATCCCTCGCGGCGCTTGTTGCCCTCGCGATGCATCAGAAGCCGTCCGCGGCCATCCCGCAGCCAGAGCGCGTGTTCGTCCACAGCGGAAATCGACATCTTCTTCCCCTTGACCGGCAGCGATTCGGGTTCGCGCGTCTTGCAGAAACCGGACACCGGGCAGCCCAGACAATCCGGAACACCGGGGCGACAGAACGTTTGTCCCAACTCCATCACGGCGGAGTTGTAAACCCGGGGTCTTTCCGGATCCGCGAGAAGCCCGGCCCATTCCCAAATCCGCTTCTGGCCCGCCGTGTCATCGACCGGATCGGTGAAATCCATCACCCGCGAGAGCACCCTCGCCACATTTCCATCCACCACCACCGACGGCAGATCGAACGCGAACGCCCGCAAGGCCCCTGCCGTGTAGCGGCCGACTCCCGGTAGTTTCATCAACGCCTCAAGCTCCTCGGGAAATTTCCCGCCGTGCTCCGCGATCAGGGCCCGCGCCGTTTCCCGGAGCATCCTGACGCGCCGATAGTAGCCCAGCCCCTCCCACGCCTTCAGTAGGGGTTCGTCATCGGCCGCCGCCAACGACTCCACATCGGGAAATGTTTCCAGGAAACGGCGGTAAAAATTCCGCCCTAACACCGTCGCGATCTGCGTCTGCTGGAGCATCACCTCGGAAATCAGGATCGCATATGGTTCCCGCGTGCGCCGCCACGGGTAGTCCTTGCCGTTTTTCAAAAACCAAGCTGCCAACGCCTCACGGAACGCCACCCGAGCCTTCACAGCATCGTTCTTCATTTTCGGCTTCAGCATTCCTCAGATCCTCATTTCCCCGACATTTCGTCCAACAAGGATTTCACCAGTTCCGGATCCTTCATCGAGTGGATCCAATCACGTGTGTCAGCCGCGTCTCCTCCGTATTCCCAGCCACGGACGATTCCCTTGAGCAGCTCCGGATCATTTCCCACTGTTTCCGCCAGCTTGATGGCATTCTGCGGCCTGGTCTCCGCCATTGCCTCCAGCGCCATGGCACGGACGTTTCGAATTGAATCGGGATCCTCCAATGCGGAAACCTGATTCCACGCGAGCATGGGATCCTGATTGGTCAGGCTGACCAGCGCGGTTTCGAGAAACTCCTCGCGGCGGGGCAAATCCCTTGAATTTGCTAGGTAGGCAATCGCTGCCTGAGGTGAATCCAGCGCCCATTGCGCGACAATGACATGAAGCCCGGATTCGCTTCCCGGTTCGGGGGTCATGCTCGAAATAGCGGGTGAGCGCCGCCTGCGGATTGATCGAAACCCACGCATCCGCCAACTGGATGAGTGAAACTTCCCGCAAGGTTTCCGGTGCGAGATTTGTCGCCCAGGCAAAGCAGTCGTCGGGACTTTTGGCGGTCCATTCCGGGATCAATCCAAGCGCCGCCGAAATTGCATCCCCGTCTGGATTGAGACCAGCCACCCAATCCGCCGGCGGCCTGCGGATCCCTTCTGGCCCATCCCCTGGCAATTGCTGCTAGCGCCGAAGCCTTCAGCTCGACATCTGAAATGAACTCCAGTTTCAGCATCGCCGCCGCATGATCCCGGTAAGCGAGATCCTCAAGATCCAGCAATTCCTTCTCCGACTCCGGATTCAGCCGATTCGGAAACAAGCGATCCCGTGCCGTCCCCGGCTTAGATTCGCGCCGGAGTCTCGGTTCCGGTGACGAATCCGTGCGATTCGGGGATTCACGTTGAACCCCGCTCCAAACGCTGACGAGAAAACCAATCGTCATTCCGACCGCAAGCACGACGACAATCCACGGGAGCTTGCCGAATGAGTTTCGCACCTGTTTTTTGAATCAGGACTAACCCTTCAGTTCAGGGTTCGGCTTCCGGTGATCCGGAACGTCCTCTTGCCCTGCTTGCCAGTCCCCGTGACTTTGAAATCCGAGGAAATTTGTGCGGCCACAGTCAGTCCTTTTTGCGTGCTTCCAACGACTTTCCCAGTGGCGCTCACCGTGCTTTTGGAAGGATCCAGCTCGTCCGCGATGCTGGTGTCGTTGCTGAGGCTCAGAAGGTGGCCACCCTTGGTAATCGCGAGGATCACCCTGTCTCCGGTGCTGAGTTCGTAGATACCCGAATACTTGGACTTGCCAGCAACAGCCGTAACCACCGTACCGATCACCAACAGACCGACTACTTTCATCAGATTGATTTTCATTGGGTTAAGGGTTCAAAATACCGACGTCTTGTCAAGGACCCAGGCCCTGCCATTCGGCGGAGCTCACTTCGCAGGCGCATCATGCTCGGCCAGCCACTTCTCGCGGGCGGCGAGGTTTGCCTTCAGGGCAAGGATCTTGTCGCGCTCCCTGGCGGCTTCTCCATATTTCCGGATGACGGTCCAGAAATCCGCGGCGATATCCTTTCGCGAATCCTCAAGTAGATCCTTCATTTCCTCCGCCGAGTCCTTGGCAGAAAGTTGCGAACTCGCGCTGGAGGATTCGGAAGCCGATGACGCGGAATCGCCACCATGGTCCACAGCGGGTCGGGCAAGTTCAACCAACTCCGAACGGCGGCTTTCCAAAATGGCACTCGTGCGGCCGAGTTCCTCTTCCTGAAGCTGGCGTTCCGCATCGCTGAGTTTCCGATCCTTCAGCAAGCCGGCGATGGAGGCCTGCTTGGCCTCAAGTGAGGAAATGGCCTTTTCCAGGGCCTCGTGAAGTTCGCGAAGATTCTTCTCCGTGGCCACTCCCTGACGGCGGTTCTGTTTGTATTCCTCGCTGATCCTTGTCGTCTCCTGATACCAGCCGTTCCAGTATGCTCCGCCGTCCGATTCGTATTTCTCCACCTCCTTGCGGGCCGGCATCGACTTGGCCAGCTCGAGGATCTGGTCCACCCGCTTCTGGGTCCGCGCGTCGATCTTCTCCATGTCTCCCTTGAGGGCCTGCGCCGGTGCCGAAGGATCGGTGCGCAAGCGCTCGAAGATATCACGGCGCTTCGACTGATAGATGGTGATCGATTTCCTGAGCCCCTCGATCACGTCCGCCTTCATCGCATTGATCCGGGTATTCGTGTCCTGTGAGTCCTTGAGTGGTTTCAGCATGTCGATGATCGAGTCGATTCGCGTTTCATTGCGCTGATCCAGCGCGCGGATATCGGTGACGATCTCCTCAAAACGCTTTTCGCGGGCATCGATGTGCTTTTTCAAATTCGCCACGGACTCACGGCGTGCGGCCATGTCAACGGCTGGCGTTTCCTCGGCATGAAGTAGCAAGACGGACAGGAGGGACAACAGGACGATGGATTTCATAATCGGATAGAGCATGGCTTACCAAAACGGAGCCTACCTGCACAACCTTGATTTTCCAGCCGACTGTCGGCTTGGCGGACGCCCCACGTCATCACGTAATGGCTGGATCAGGAGGGAAGCGTTATCTTGTCACCGTGATATTTGGTTTTCGAAGTTTGATTTGATTCGTGGTCCAACCCTCCGGCGTCGAAAGACCCGGAGGGTTTTTCCTTGCTCCAAAGGAAACCCGCTGAAATGCCCGGTTCAGCAGGATTCGACCTAACGGTTCGCAGCGTCCGCCTCAATCCAGTTCCAGAGGTTGGAAAGACCCTCCTTCACCCTGGATTTGGCTGCTGAAAGTTCGCCACCCGGCGCGTGTTTGCCGAACAGGTAGAATTTGATCTTCGGCTCGGTGCCGGACGGGCGGACGGCGAAGGAGCGACCGTCCTCGAGATCGACGAAGAGCATTTTCTCCTTCGGCAGCAGGTCGCCTTCCTGATCGAAGAGGTCCTGCTTCGCGAAATCCCGGATGCGGAGAACCGCAGAGCCATCGACTTCGGTTGGTGGATTCTCGGCGTAGGAATTGGCAAGCGCCTGGATCTTCGCGGCACCGTCCGCACCTTCCATGACGAGGGATTTTCCGATTTCCAGATAGTAGCCGTATTCGGTGTAAACGTCGTCCATCAGTTCGGTGAGCGTCTTGCCGACGGATTTCGCATAAGCAGCGACCTCGGCGAACATGAGGGTCGCGCCGTTCGCATCCTTGTCGCGGATGGCATCGGAGCCGAGGTAGCCGTAGCTTTCCTCGCCGCCGAAAACGAAGAAGCGCGAGTATTCAAGACGGAGCGCGCGGGTCTGAGCTTCGGTGAGCGAGCGGTAGTCACCCTTCTTGTCGGCGGGGATGGCTTCCTCATACTTGCGGAGCTTGCCGGCGATGTACTTGAAGCCGGTTAGAGTATCGACGATGCCGACGCCGAACCCGTCGGCGATGGCATGCTGGAGCTCCGTGGTGACGAAGGTCTTCACGAGCACGGCACGGCTGCGGTTCGCATTGGTGAGCCAGCCGAGCTCGAAGCAGGTCTTGAGGCGATACCAGGCCATGAGCGAGCCAATCTGATTTCCCGTTAGAAGGACCATCTTTCCGGCGGCATCGCGGACGGCGACTCCCATGCGGTCGGCGTCCGGGTCGGTGCCGATGACGATTTCCGCGTCCGATGCCTCCGCGAGATCGATGCCCATTTTCAGCGCCGGGCCATTCTCCGGATTCGGCGAATCCACGGTCGGGAAACGGCCGTCCTGGATGTCCTGCTCGGGGACTGTCAGGACCTCGAAGCCGAGACCGCGCAACATCGGGACATTGATGTGGCCGCCGGTGCCGTGGAGGTTGGTGAAGACGATCTTGGTCTTCACACCTTCGAGGAGCGAGGGCTGGAGCAAGAGGGTCTTGAGACGGCTGATGTAGAGCTCGTCCATTTCTTCACCGAGAATGGTCACGGTGCCGCGTTCTGATTCCGCGACGGGCTCGAAACGCTCGCTGGTGATCGCATTCACCTCGCTCACGATCGCACTCGCGTGGGGATCGACGATTTGAGCCCCGTCGTTGAAATAGGCCTTGAAGCCGTTGTCGTGGGCGGGATTGTGCGATGCCGTTAGAACGACTCCGGCGTCGGCGCGCAACTCGCGAACCGCGAAGGAAAGTTGCGGCGTGGCGCGCGGACCGTCGAAGAGATACGCATCGCAACCGAGATCCGCACAGGTCTTCGCGCAGAATTCCGCGAAGTCGCGCGAGAAATGGCGGGTGTCATGGGCGAAAACGAGCACCGCCTTGCGATTCGGCCCCGCGAATTGTTTCGCGTAGGCAATCAACCCGCGGACGGCGCGGCTGACGTTGTAGAAATTCATCGTCGCGGTGCCGACGCAGGGATGCTCGGGGCGTCCGTTGGGGCCGCCCGCTCCTTGCTCGGCCTCGGTCACCACGCGCCCGATCGTCCGCCCGCGCAATCCACCGGTGCCGAAGGCGAGGGTCTTGAAAAAGCGGTCGTTGAGCTCTTCCCATTCACCGGCGTCCACGAGTTGCTGGATCGCCAGCGGCGCGATCTCGCTGGAAGTGCCGTCAAGCAGGGCGAGAATGTTCGTTTTCGCGGACTCAAGCAGGCTGCCATTCGCAACCGCGGCGGTAAGGGATTCTTGGAGGGGGCTCATTTCGGAGTGGAGCGTAGGAATTTTCACCCGCATGGCAACACCCGGCGCGGGGCGTTTCAAAAATCCGGGACAAGCGTGATCCATCGTCAACCTCGGGGTCGGATCATCATTTGCACCGCCAGGCGACCGAGGATGCTCTTGACTCGTGGCTCCACGGCTTCAAAACCAGCTTCCATGAAATCCCTTCTTTGCCTGCTTGCCCTCGTTCTCTGCATCTCGCGGGCGGACGCCTTCTCGCTGAAACTCGATGGAGACCTGACCTGGAACGTGACCGGCCCCCAATGCGGGTTCCGCTTGAAGGGCGGTCTCCAGAACATCAGCGATGGCACGACGGGAAGCCTCAAGCTGGTTCTTATCGCGGCGAAATCCCCGGAAGGCGTGCCGAGATACATCGTCGGCGAATACAACCTGGGGCAGCTCCCGGCGGGCTATCAGTTCAACAATTTCACGGTCAAGACCAACGCCACGTTCCCGGCGACGAACGGCGGATTCGATTTCACCATCGCGGCCTTGGAATACACCACGGCGGGCTGGAGAACCCAATTGATCGTCGATGGCGGGTCCAGGTCGGTCCTGAATGAGAATTTCGTCGATCAGATAAAATGGACCACGCCGACCAAGGACGTGATTTTGCCGCCGGACTCCATCCCCGCGGGCCACATCATCAATCTCACTGACAGGGCGACCGATGACTTCAACAAGTTCCCTTCGAACTGGCAGGAAAGGACCAAACTCACCACCGGAAAGGGTGGCAAGGTGACCGTCACCAACAAGTCACGCGACATCAAGGTCGATTACAGTTACTTCGTGGCCAAGCGGCGCTTCAAGGGCAAGAAATACAGCACCGGAAATCTGGTGGTCACCCAAACCCTGAGTGGAAAAATCACCTATCAGGCGAAGATCACCCTCTACTTCCAACGCCCCAATTCCGGTTTCTACCAAAGCAAGGTCAGCGGGGCCCTGTGGAATGGCGAACTGAACTCTTCCAAGACCCTGGGCTCGTTCAAGCTCCAGTGATGCGGTGGACCGGGCACGGATTTGAAATATCAGCCTAGTCGGGGGCGGAATCCGCGCCTAGCGTGCGCCGCGTCCATGCTCCGCCTACTTGATACCGCTGTCGCCAAACGAGCCAGCCTGCTTGATTCCGCCACCGACTCCGCCCGGCTCGTCGATGGCGACGGCGACGGATTGCCCGGCCTGATCCTGGAAACCTACGCGGGGCGTTGGCTGGTATCCACCCTTGGCGATCATCTTGATCCGCGTTTCACGGAATGGATCCGCGACCAAGGCGTGACCTGTTATTGGAAGCGTCTGGATCAGCACCAGAAGGAATCTCCCGCGCATCTCGCCGGACCGGAGGTGAACGAGCCATTTCTCATACACGAAAACGGAGTGCGCGTCCGAGATCTCGTTTCAATCCGGTTACTCCCAAGGCATTTTCCTCGACCAGCGTGACAACCGCGCCGAAGTCCGTCGCCTGATGGCTCCCGGGCTTCGACTGCTCAACACCTTCGCCTACACCGGAGCCTTCTCGGTCGCCGCCGCGATGGCCGGAGCGGAAACCACCACGCTCGATCTATCACAACCGTATCTCGACTGGGCGAAACGCAATTTCTCCCACAACTCGCTCGATCCGGCGGAGCATCATTTCTGCAAGGGCGACACCTTCCACTGGCTCCGCCGCTTCGCGAAACAAGGGCGCAGGTTCGACGGCATCGTGCTCGATCCGCCGACCTTCTCGCGGGATGAGAAGGGCAAGGTCTTCCGCGTGGAGGAAAACTTCGGTGAGCTCGCGGCCCTCGCCATCGACATCCTCGCCCCAGACGGATGGGTGCTTTGTTCGACCAACTGCCGGAACCTCGGGCTCAACGAATTTCAAAAGCAACTGCGCAACGCATCCCGCCGCCCGATGAGCTCCCGTCACTCCAACATGCCGGCGGATTTCACGGACGAGCCTTATCTCAAGTCGGTCTGGTTGAAATCATGAGCGCCGTTTTGAATTGTTTCGCTTCCCGGCGGAATCCGTTTTGAATGCCCGGGACAATTTCCCGAAGTCTACCACCGGCGATCTCACCCGATCTTCACGAACCATGGAAGCTGCCGACGCCGCATTCAATGCAAAGCGGCGACAAAAATTGTCTCAATTGACGGTGACATGACATGTTTGAATCCATCACCTATCTCGTCGAATCGGAGATCCAATGACGGTGGAGGATCAGGAACTTCTCGGCGGAACTGCGTGTCGGCTCGTCATGCAAGGCGAGCGCGTTACCCGCCGCTTCAAGGAGGTGAAGGCGGAGCACCGGTGAGCAACGGGCGGACAAATGCGTCGAAATTGGCGAGAGCCTATTTGGGAAAGTACCAGCCGCCCGGGTGGAACTGGCCCAATGTTCGACAAGCGCGGCAGTGCGGTGGAATCTTTGATCGTGGAATCGGCGCAAGCAATTTCTTGTTCCGCCAGAACGTTGGCGGGATCGCGACGGGCTACGACCGGGAAAAGCGCTTCCGCAAAGCGACCACACGTTGGCGACTATCATCCGATGCATCAGCGACGGGAAAATCTTCGGTTTCGGAGATGCGACGAAGTAGCAGTGGAGACGGTGTGGTTGCGTCACTTTGGATTCGTTGATCGGCAACACCGATAGACATCATGAGAACTGGGACTCCTCGTACGCAAACTTCCGATCCAACGGTATATTCGTCATCGCCCGGATGGAGGTGGCCCCCTCGTTCGATCACGCTTCTTCGCTTGGCAGGGAACTGCTGGATCAAGGAAAGGCTACGCCGTTTGAATCACAAGACGATACAGAGCGACATTCGCAAGGGCCGCGGCGGTATTTACGGCAAAGCGACTGACAAACATGGCTTGAGTCCGCTGGAAGCCGCATTGAGGGCCAGAAAGCTCCATCCCGAATTTTTTGATCGGTGGTGGCGAAAACTTGAAGAGTTGGAAGAATCGCAGATGCGGGCTATTCTGGAGAAGGTTCCAACTGACTGGATTTCCGCTCCAGCCCGGGATTTTGCCCTCGCGTTCCTTCGAACCAGCCGTCAGGAACTCCTCGCGTCCACATTCACATCATGAAGACACTTTTTCTCGCCTGGCAGGCTCCGGACCCGTCCGTGCTTGGTTTCCAATCGGGCGGCTGGATGTCGCGCCGGAGGAATCCTACTACCGATTCCGCTATACCGGAGGTGCATTGGAGGCCCAAAGGCAAACTGGCATGGCCCCGTTGGTGGCTTTTCCCGACTTTCAGCGGCAATATGAATCACCGGAACTGTTTCCGCTTTTCAAGAACCGCGTACCGTCTCCTTCAACGAAGGATTTCGCGGAATACCTGGGCTGGCTGGATCTGGATGCAAATCATAGTGATCCCATTGCCATGTTGGCAGTGACTGGCGGCGAGCGAACCACGGACAACCTGGAGGTTTTTCCGAAGGTAGATAAGGACGCCGATGGCAACTTCAAGGCACGCTTCTTTCTTCACGGAATGAGGCACGTTAGCTCGTCAGCAAGGGAAAGGAGCAACACGCTCAAGGAAGGGGAACAACTCCGCGTGATGGTGGAAATGGACAATCCAGTGACGCGTCTCGCGCTGGCACTTCATACCGAAGACTATCACATGGTCGGCTGGGCACCTCGCTACCTCGTCGGGGATTTGATGCGCAGCATTTCAGAGTCGCCCATGCTTGCTGCCCATGTGGTAAAGATCAACGAAGGTCCGGCTCCACTGAACCGCCGCGTCCTGGTGGAGATGGTTGGCCGTGCCAACGAAGGATTCGATCCCATGTCCTCACCGGATTTCGGCCGCTTATTCCGCAAGTTTGAACGGGATTCGACTGGCGCAGGCCCGCAAGACGACGTCGAAGCACATCTGCAAATTGTCAACCCTCCTGCTTGCGCGGTGCACGTTGCGGACCGTTGATCCGGCAATTCCGTGAGCGAAACAAAAGAACATCCAGTGCCCCGGGGCAAGCCGCTGATCTCGGAGAAAAGCTTGCTGCTTCTCCTCGCGGCGGTGCAGTTCACGCACATCATGGATTTCATGATCATGATGCCGCTCGGACCGCAACTGATGCGCGAGCTCGGGATCAACGCGGCACAATTCGGCGGTCTCATTTCATCTTTCGCGCTCACCGCCGGCATCGTGGGTCTGGCGGTGGCACCCTTCACCGACCGTTTCGACCGCAGGAAACTCCTCTTGTTCTGTTACGCCGGATTCACCCTGGGCACGCTCGCCTGCGGGCTTTCCGACAATGCATCGACCCTGTTGATCGCCCGCGCTGTTTGCGGAGCGTTCGGCGGAGTCAGCGGGGCGACCATCATGGCCATCGTCGCCGATGTCGTGCCGCCGGAGCGCCGGGCGCGCGGCATGGGAATCATCATGACGGCATTCTCCGCCGCTGCCGCGCTCGGGGTTCCGTTAGGGCTGAAGATCGCCCAGTGGTGGAAATGGGAAGGTCCTTTCCTCACCGTGGCCGCGGTGGCGGCGGTGGTGTGGATCGGATTGTTCCGCATTCTCCCTCCGGTGCGCGGACACCTCACCGGTGGCAAGGTGAAATCGGGCAAGGACTTCCTTGAACTCGTCAGCAAACGCAATGCCTGGATCGGCCTGGCGCTGATGATGATGATGGTCTTCGGGCATTTCACCATCATTCCGTTCCTCTCGCCATTCCTGGTGGCCAATGTCGGTTTGCCTGAGAAAAGCCTGTTCATGATCTACCTAACCGGTGGACTGGTGACCATTTTCACCGGTCCCCTGATCGGCAGGCTGGCCGACCGCCACGGGAAATTCCTACTCTACTTCATCCTGGTCGTGGGGGCCTCCATCGTGATCCGCCTGCTCACCTCGGCGGGTCCGATGCCCGTCTGGCAAACGCTGATCCTCGCCGCGTTTTTCTTCGCATTCGCCAGCGGCCGTTTCGTCCCCGGGCAGGCGGTCATCTCGATGGCCGTGCCACGCGAGAGGCGCGGGGCCTACATGAGTCTGGTGGCGTGTTCGCGCGACCTCGCCTCCGGAATCACCGCGAGCTTGGGAAGCCACATCGTCGCGCAGGGTGCCGACGGGAGACTGCTGCATTTCGACCGTCTCGGCTGGCTCGCCATCGGGGTAAGCGTGTTGAGCTTGTTGGTTTTCACTCGGGTGAAATCGGTGGAATGAGGTGAGCGAGAAGCCTCAAATTGTCACAACTTCGTCACTGACAGCACCCACGGATCGGGATTTCATGCGTCCGAATGAACCCATTGAGTGATAACGACGCGAGCTTCGCCTGCGGGCAACTGGTCACGGGCTGCGACCAGATGGAGAGTCTTTTGAACGGTCTTCTCGACTCGAAAGGCCGCGTCGCCGAGGAGGTCCACGCGATCCGGAAGCTTGGAAAATCCCTGCGTGGCGGATTCTCGCTCTTCCGCTTGGGAGAAACATCGGCCAAGGAAATCCAGGCGATCGGGCGGCTGCTATCGAGCCCGCGCGACGCCGTTTCACGACTGAGCACCTGGAACAAGCTTGGCTGGGAAGGCGATGCCCTGACAGCAGCCGCCATTTTCGGACTGCTTGACCAGCAGACCCATTCGGCCGCCCGTCGCCCGCCGCCGGAAACGATTTCATGGTGCGTCGAGCGCGTCACCATCGCCCGGAGCCAGCTTCAGGAATTGCCTGCGGAGACGCATGCCGAGCGGATGACGGTGGGCATCAGGAAACTGGTGAAACAAGTCATCAAGCGCTGCCGGCATCTCGACCAGCAGGGCGAGGAGGATTTTCACGATGCACGAAAAGCCCTCAAGGCCTATCTCGGAGCCCTTCAATTCCTGCCGGAGGATACGATTATTTCGAAAAATCCGCTGATGGCCGAACTCGCCGAACTGCTTGGCGATGAAAATGATCTCGCGACCCTTTCCTTTTGGTTGGAAGAACATGGCTTCACCTCCGTGTTTGCTCCCGATCTTTGGAAAAACCTGAAGAAGCGTCGCAAGGCGATCCGCAAACAGGCCATGAAGGATGCGGTGAAGTTGGTGAACAAGGACGGTTCGGGGAAATCCTGAGAGCTTGGTTTTGCCGGAAAATCCAACACGTGCACAGCACGGGGGTTGCGCTCGGGGCATTTTCCACTATGGAGGTGCGTCCTGAATTGACCTGCCAACCCCCAAACACGCCACCACCATGCCAGCACGTCTTGATTTCCGCAGCCGCCATCTTGGTCCCGTCGGTTCCGACCGCGATGAGATGCTCAAGGAAACCGGTTATCGATCGCTGGCAGCGCTCATCGATGCCGCCGTGCCCGCAGGAATCCGGATGGACGGAGCACTCGGAACTGCCGGAAGCGACGCTCGGAACACGATGCGCTCGCGTGGTTGAAATCCATCATGTCGAAGAACCGGGTGATGAAGTCGTTCATCGGCCAAGGCTACCACGGCACCCACACGCCCGGCGTGATCCAGCGGAACATCCTCGAAAATCCCGGCTGGTACACCGCCTACACGCCCTATCAGGCGGAGATCGCGCAAGGCCGGCTCGAGGCGCTGCTGAATTTCCAGACGATGATCACCGATCTGACCGGTCTCGATGTTTCCAACGCCTCCCTGCTCGACGAAGGCACCGCCGCGGCCGAGGCGATGAGCCTGGCACTCGCCGGCAAGCCGAAGGGCAAGGCGATTTTCGTTTCCGACCGCTGCCATCCGCAGACCATCGACGTCGTCGTCACCCGCGCCGAGCCACTCGGCATCGAGGTGGTGACCGGCGATTGGCAAACCTTCGATCCGGCGACCTGCGAAGGCCTTTTCGCGGTGCTCGTGCAGTATCCCGACACCCGCGGACGCATCGATGATTTCACGGATTTCTTCGCGAAATGCCAAAGCCGCGGGAGGCGATGACCATCGTCGCCGCGGATATTCTCGCGCTGACGGTACTGAAGGCTCCCGGCGAATTCGGCGCGGACATCTGCGTCGGCTCATCCAACGTTTCGGAGTGCCGATGGGATTCGGCGGACCGCACGCGGGATTCATGGCCTGCATGCGACGCCCTCAAGCGCAAGATGCCCGGTCGCCTGATCGGCGTGTCCGTGGACTCGCGCGGCAAGCCCGGCTACCGGCTTTCGCTGCAAACCCGCGAGCAACACATCCGCCGCGACAAGGCCACTTCCAACATCTGCACCGCGCAGGTTCTGCTAGCCGTGATGGCCTCGATGTATGCGGTCTATCATGGACCGGACGGGCTGAAGCACATCGCGCAAACGGCGCCACCTCCGGGCTTCCGAACTCAAGCTCCGCCCTCGCTGGCAGGCGGCAGTGGTAATCGAGGAACGGACCATTCTTCGACACGCTGACGTCGCGCAAGGATCCCGGCCAGGCGGATGCCATCCTGGCGACAGCGCGGCCGCGTCGGACATCAACCTCCGCCGCATCGACGCGGATCATCTCGGCATTTCGTTCGACGAGACGACCACCGCACGACGACGTCGCTTCCATCTGCCGCTGCGTTGCGAAGGTCGGCGAGGACTTCAGCAGGTGGGGCGGCAGCATGGCCACAGTCGCTCGCCCGCGAACTCCGCATTTCTCCACACAGAAGGTCTTCAACAGCTATCATTCCGAGACGGAGATGCTGCGCTATCTCAAGCGCCTCGAGTCGAAGGATCTCGCCTTGAACGAGTCGATGATCCCGCTCGGCTCCTGCACGATGAAGCTCAACGCGACCTCGGAAATGATGCCGCTGAGCTGGCCGGAAGTTTCCTCGCTCCATCCCTTCGTTCCCGCCGACCAGAGTCGAGGGCTACCGCGAGATGCTCTCGGCTGCTGGAAGACTGGCTGGCCGAGGTCACCGGCTTCGCGGGAGTTTCACTTCAGCCGAACGCGGGATCGCAGGGCGAATACGCCGGCCTGCTAGCGATCCGCCGCTATCACCACTCGCGCGGCGATTCACACCGGAACATCTGCCTGATTCCGGTCTCCGCCCACGGCACCAATCCCGCTTCCGCCGTGATGGTCGGGATGAAGGTCGTCGGCGTGAAGTGCGATGACCGACGGGAACATCGACGTCGCCGATCTTGCGGCCCGCACCGAGGAGCACCGCGAGAATCTGGCGGCCTGATGGTGACCTATCCATCCACACACGGCGTCTTCGAGGAAACGATCCGCTCGAGATCTGCGAGATCATCCACGAGGCGGGCGGCCAGGTTTACATGGACGGCGCGAACATGAACGCACAGGTCGGTCTGACCTCGCCCGGCCTCATCGGCGCGGACGTCTGCCACCTCAACCTCCACAAGACCTTCTGCATTCCGCACGGCGGCGGCGGTCCCGGCGTCGGCCCCATCGGCGTGGCGAAGCAACTTCTGCCCTATCCTCCCGGGCCATGCGCGAACTCGACTCGAAGGAAGGCGCCGTTTGTTCGGCACCATGGGGAAGCGCCTCGATCAACACGATTTCATGGATGTACATCGCGATGATGGGCGGCGCAGGTCTAACGGAAGCCACCGAGGTCGCGATTCTCAACGCGAACTACATCGCCACCAGCGCCTCGCACCGTTTTTCCCGATCCTCTACACCGGCAACGACGGACTGCGTCGCTCACGAGTGCATCATCGACGTGCGGCCCCTTTCCGACCAGAGCGGCATCACCGTGGAGGATGTGGCGAAGCGCCTGATGGACTATGGATTCCATGCTCCGACGATGAGCTGGCCCGTGGGCGGAACCCTGATGATCGAGCCCACCGAATCCGAATCCAAGCCCGAGCTCGACCGCTTCTGCGACGCGATGATTTCCATCCATGGCGAGATCTCCGCGGTGATTCGCGGCGAAATGGATGCAAATGACAATCCGCTCAAGCATGCACCGCATCCTTGCGAGACCGTTTGTGGAAACGAGTGGCCGCATGCCTACACGCGCGAGCAGGCGGCATTTCCCCTCCCCTATCTCCGCCAGCACAAGTTCTGGCCGTCGGTCGGACGCATCGACAACGTGCATGGCGACCGCAACCTCGTTTGCACCTGCGACTCGGTGGAAGCCTACGCGGAAGCAGGCGCATGATCGAAGAATCGCCCATCGACTGGAGCAAGTGGGAGGGCGAAATGCACGCCACCCTGATGTTCGTCATCAAGGATGGGCAAATTCTCCTCATCGAGAAAAAGCGCGGTCTTGGCGCTGGGAAAATCAACGGCCCCGGCGGCAAGATCGATCCGGGTGAGACTCCCTTGCAGGCCATCGTCCGCGAGACCCAGGAGGAGTTGCTCGTCACGCCTCACGATCCGGTGAAGCTGGGTGAGCTGCGGTTTTCGATGTCCGATTGCCCGGACATCCTCTGCCATGTCTATCGGTCGGAGGATTTCAGCGGCATCCCCACGGAGACGGATGAGGCGGTGCCGGTGTGGACCGCGCTCGACAACATTCCCTATCAGCGGATGTGGGAGGACGACCGGTACTGGTTGCCACTTGTCATCGAGCAAAGATCCTTCATCGGCAGCTTCGTCTTCGAGGGCGAGAAGATGCTATGGAAGGAAATGATCACCGACGTCATCTGGTGAAATGAAAATGCCGCCACCCTTTCGGGAAGCGGCATTTTGAGGTTGATGGTGATAAGATCTCAGAGAGCTGCCTTGGCGGCATTGAACTTGGATACAAGCCTTGCAAGATCCGCCTCGGCCTTCGTGATTTCCTTGCTGAGGGCAAGGAGCGCGGCAAGCTTGGCATCGAAACCACCGACGTCAGTCGCCTTCGCTGCCTTGGCTGCCTTCGGTGCCTTCGGAGCTTTCGGAGCCTTGGCAACCTTGCCTGCGGCCTTCTTGCCAGCCTTCGAAATGCCGGCAGCCTTCAACCAGGCATAAACGGTAAGTGGCGAAACCTTGAACTTGGCAGCAGCCTTGCTCTGGCCACCGCGACCGTTCGCCGCATTGTAGCTGACAGCGAAGTCAACGACCTCCTTCTTCTGCTCGTCGGTATAACGGGTGCCGACCTTGCTCTTGCCAGCCTTCTTTGCCTTTGGTGCCTTTGCGGCCTTCGGAGCCTTCTCGGCTTTCGGTGCCTTTGCGGCCTTCACTGCCTTGGCCTTCTTCGGAGAAGATGCTCCAGCACCCTTCAACCAGCTTGCGACCGTCAGTTGTGAAATTCCGAATTTCGCAGCCGCCTTGCTTTGGCCACCGCGGCCGTTTGCCGCGTTGTATGCCACCGCGAAATCGATGACTTCCTTCTTCTGTGCGTCTGTGTAACGGACTCCCTTGGGAGATGCTTTCTTAGTAGTAGTGCTCATGACGAAGTCGAACCTATGACTCATCAACCTGCTAGCAAGAAAAATCCAGTGATGCGATCTTGCATGTTTTTCATGCTATTCCATCCGACATCCATTCATCCGCCCGAGATGATATCCATAATCACCCGATGTTCGCGCATGTCGGTGATCCAATGATCACAACCATCCCTTACCTTCGGCCGGGCAACCACACCACCGAACCCGACAAACAGGTCAACGTCCGGCTTGGTTTCCATATCAGATATTCCATCCCCGATCATGACCACCCTTTCCGGCAGGAGAGCCTGTTTCCACTCCCGGATCACCTCGTTCTTGCCGAGGTTGCGGGTGGTCGGATAATCCACACCATAGCCCGCATAACCGCCATCCTCACCGAGGAACAAGGGCACCGCCTCCACATGACATATCCCCAGTTGTTTTGCCAACGGCTTGATCAAGGGAGCGAAGCCACCGGAAAGAATCACAGGCATCCACCCATCCTCCTTGGCCAAACGGATGAATTCCTCCACACCCGGGACCACGGTCTTCATATAAAGATCCTGCACCACCTCGCATGTCGCGCGATCCGGGCGAATCATTTCCATCCTCCTGGGAAACACCTCGGTGAGCGGAATCTCGCCATTCATCGCCGCATGGGTCAAGGCAACCACGTTGGCAAAAACCTCTTCTCCGCGAGCATGGGCCAATTCATCAATGCCCTCGATGGTGGAAAGCGTTGAATCACAATCGATGAACAACAACTTCCCCCGCCTCACGGTAGCGGGCAGGATTTCAAGCTCGGTTCCTTCATCGACGAGATCAAAAAGTTCAATCATCTCGTCGTTCCCCATGCGGATGCATCCGTGGCTTGCGGGTTGCCCCAGGAGTTCCTCGTGATTGGTTCCGTGGATATAAATATTCCTTTCGAGGGTGTTCGAATTTTCCGGATCGAGCCCTTCGAGACGCATGATACGGCTGAGGATCAGGTCGCATTCCGACGTGTCACCCTGCGCCCACTGGCCCACCGGCTGCCGCCCCTTGAATATGGTTCCCTTGGGATGGCCGTCTCCGATTTTCCCTGCAATCCTGAATCGTCCAGTCGGGGTTCGATAGCTGTTCAGGGTGAAACCCATTCCCTTCGCCGAGGTGGAGACTTCAAAGCTCCGGATCGATTGACCGTGATCGACGACATTCAATTGTTGATCGTCGATGGAAACTACTAAGCGGATGGATTGGCTCATGGCGGTGTCAGGACGAGAAGCGCGTTATGCCCTCCCATCCCGTGGGAGAGTTTATAAATGGGTCCAGTCGCATCAAGCACCTGATCGGGTAGTTCAAATCCCGGAGGCGCGTGAAGTCCGGGAAGATTGGGTGGCAACTGACCTTCGCTCGCGAATCGGGAAAGAATCACCATTTCGAGCAATCCGCTGGCACCGATGGCATGCCCGATGAATGGCTTCAGAAGATGCAAGGTCGGTTTCACCTCCGGAAAGGCACGATGCAAGGATGCGGGATCCGCCACCGCCTGCACTGCCGTCCCCGTGGCATGGGGACACAACGCGGATACCGGCGCATGATGTTCCAAAGCTTTCACCATCAACTCCGGAGTCCGGCCACCATCGGCAGGAATTCCCACGGGATCACAGGCGTCCGCATTGCACCCATAATGAAGCAAGCGGGGGAAATCTCCATTCCGGTGCTCAATCGTCATCGCGGCAGCACCTTCCGCCGGAATGAATCCGGACGTCTTGGGGTGATAGGGATCCAAACAGGTTTGGTCCGACAACAATCCCGACGCCGCATAGTTATCCAACAGAATCGGAACCAGCGGCAGATCCACGGCCACCACCAAGGCTCGCGGAGCAACGCCCGATTGCACCATCATCATCGCGATGCCCGCCGCATCGAGGCCTGCGGAACAACCGCTCGCGAGCACGTGGTTCGGTCCGGTAATACCCAGCTCGATGGTGATCGCCGACGCGGGCTCGCTGTGGATCGTGTTGCTTGCCGCCATCAGCTTGAACGGGCGACGACCGGGCCATGGCCCGAGCCAGCCCGCGGCATTTCCCCGGCTGGTGCCCACCACCAGCGCGGCATCACGCAGGTCATCCGCGCCCCATCCGGCGGCGGAAACCGCTTCCCGGGCGACGTGCAAGGCCGCCATCGTCGCCGGACTCCACTTCCGGTTGACCAACAATTTCCTGTCGGCGATCCAGGCACCTGTGCGCGAGGCGTGAGGGCTATCAGAACCTAGCAGCTCCCCCAGCCTGCGGAAGGGCACCTGCCGCGCGAGGATCGCCCGATGATGGGAAGCCACATCGGAACCCAGCGCAGACAGGGCTCCCAGACCGGTGATTGAGAGAGGAAATCCGATGTCCACGTGCTTTCAGATCATGCGTTCTTTCCCACCCCCGGAGTCTCCAGCATCAAAGGGTGATCTGCGCGCCGAGCTCGACCACCCTGCCGGGAGGAAGTTGGAAATAGGCGGTGGCAGGCGAGGCGTTGCGGGCCATGATGGCGAATACCGACAAGCGCAACCGTTCACTCATTGTCGCATGCTTGCCGACCCCGTAGGTTTCGCGTCCGAGGAAATACGTGGCCTTCCCTGCCTGCAGTTTCGTATCGCCAACGAGCCTTTCCTTCAAGGCAAGCGGAACATTCGGAGTCTCGGTGAATCCGAACCGGATCGTCACGTTCTGCACACCATTGCCGAGATCCTCATACTCGATCTTGTCCTCTTCGGAGGCTTTCGGCTGATCGGTGGTCATCACATGGAGGAGGATCACGCGTTCGTGCAGCACCTGGTTGTGCTTCAGGTTGTGAAGCAGGGCGGTAGGCACCTGCGTGCCCTTTCCACTCATGTAGATCGCCGTGCCCGAGACACGATGGATCTTGCCCCTGTGCAAGCTCGTTAGAAGGTCGTCGATGGGTAGGGAATCCGCGATGATCCGCTCATACAGGCGACGACGGCCCCACAGCCAGGTCAGCATCATGCACATGACAACACCGGCACCGATGGACAAAGGCAGCCAGCCGGACGGATAGATCTTGAGCGTGTTCGCCGCGAGGAATGCAGGCTTCCATGGTCATGAACAAGCTGGTGACCAGACCGGCCTTGAGTTTCGACCATCCCCACACCGCGCGCGCGGCTGAGAAGAACAGCGACGGAGGTGATCGACATCGTCACCGAGATGGCGATGCCATACGCACCGGCCAAGCGGCGGAGGTCTTGAAAGTGATCACCAACAGGATGCAGGCGACCGCCAGAACGTGGTTGACCGCAGGCACATAGACCTGCCCAGCGGAGTGCTCGGAAGTGTAGAGGATCCGGGTCCGCGGCATGACGCCGAGCTGCACCGCCTGGGCCGTCAGGGAGAACGCGCCGGAAATCAGCGCCTGGCTCGCGATGATCGCCGCAGCCGTCGCCAGGATCGTGAGCGGGAGCTGGAGGACATCGGGAGCCAAGCAGGAAAAACGGGACTGCGGATCGCCGATCGGATCAGCCGTCAGACAGCGCCGCCTGCCCGAGGTAGTTCAAGACCAGCGCGGGCAACACCACCGCGAACCATGCCACCCGGATCGGCTTCGTTCCGAAATGTCCGATATCCGCGTAGAGCGACTCACCACCGGTCACCGCGAGGAAACACCGCAGCCAAAAGGGGAAACGCATGTCTGCCATTCGCGAAACAGGAAATGAAAACCCTTCCCACGGGCTGATCGCCAGCAACACCTCCGGATGATGAAACAACTCACGAATGTCCCAACAGCGCCAACGCGACGAACCACATCAGATCACCGGCCCGAAAAGACTCCCCACGTTGCCGGTTCCGAAACGCTGGATATAGAAGAGCCCCGCCAGAAGCACCACCGACAAGCGGCACCGCCCAATGCGGCGAACAGCCGGAGCACTCACCGACAGTCCCTCCACCGCGCTCAGCACCGAGATCGCCGGTGTCAGCATGCCATCGGCATAGATCAACGACGCACCCGCCAGGCCTAACAGCAGGATTTTCTTCGGATCCTTGCCACCGAGACTTCTCAGCGCACTTCGGATCAGCGTGGAGAGGGCGAGAACGCCGCCCTCGCCCTTGTTGTCGAGGCGCAGGATGATGAACAGGTATTTCACCGTCACCACCATGATCAGCGACCAGACGATCAACGAGGCGGCACCCACCAGGTTGGCCGGGTTGATCGGCGCGCCGTGATGTCCGGAAAAACACTCGCGGAACGCGTAGAGCGGGCTCGTTCCGATGTCGCCGAACACAATGCCCAGGGCAGCGAGAGTCGTCAGCGCGAGAGGTGGTTTGTGGCCCGAATGGCCTCCGTGTGAATCGTTCATCATCGCATGGCAGATCGCCCGCAGGCGCTTCAAAACATTTACACCCCGGACTGACCAGAGAAAAGACCCCCATCCATCAGGGGGAAAATCCTCATCATAGGTCTTGGCGCACCCGTCCCACCGGCTCAACCTCTCGCGCGACTGACGAATGAGCACCCTCCTGGAAACCATCGACGGCGGAACCCGCTACCTTGAAAAACGTGGAATCGAGGATGCCCGTCGCAACATGCAGATGCTCGTCGCCCATCAGCTCGGCTGCACGCGGATGGACCTCTATCTCCAGTTCGACAGACCCATGGAAGAGGCCGAGCTCGTCCCGCTGCGCGAGAAATTGAAAAAGCGGGGCGAGGGAATCCCGCTGCAACACCTCCTCGGCACCGTCTGGTTTCACAAACAGGAGTTCAAGACCGACGCCCGCGCCCTGATCCCCCGCCCCGAGACCGAGGAACTCGCCGAATGGATTCTCAAATGGGAACTCCCCTCCTCCGGCCTTGAAATCCTCGACATGGGCTGCGGTTCCGGCGTCCTCGGGCTCACCCTCGCCGCCGAACGACCCGGTTGGCAACTGACTCTCGCCGACGTTTCTCCCGAGGCCCTTTCCCTCGCCCGGGAAAATGCCGACCGGTTGGAAATCAGGAACGCACGATTTCTCGAAAGCGATCTCTTCTCCACAATCGACACCCGCTTCGATGGCATCGTTGCCAACCTCCCCTACGTCCCGGAGGCCGACCGGGCGACTCTCAGCCGCGAGGTCATGCATGATCCAGGCCTCGCCCTTTTCTCCGGTCACGGACGGACTCGACCTCATCCGCCGTTTTATCCCGGAAGCCGTTGATCACTTGAAACCAGGCGCTTGGATCGTTCTGGAAATCGGTCACGATCAGGCTTCACAAGTTGCCGAATTTCTCAAAGCCTCCGCCTTCACCGACATCGAGGTGAAATCCGACATGTCGGGAATCCCCCGCTTCCCGTTTGCCCGGCGTCCGTGACGCCAATCTCCAATTTCAAATCCCAAATTTCCAATCACCCATGGACAAACTCGTAGTTCACGGCGGCGCCACCCTAAGGGGGGCGATCAACATTTCCGGCTCCAAGAACGCCTCGCTGCCCATCCTTGCCGCCGCGCTTCTCACCGGGGACGACTGCATCATCCGCCGCGTGCCCGATGTCTCGGACACGAACTACATGATTCAGATCCTCAGCGCCCTCGGGGCGGATGTGGAACGCTCCTCAGGCACCGTCCGCATTTCCTGCGCCGACATCATCGACGAGGCGCCCTACGAACTCGTCCGGCGGATGCGCGCCTCCATCTGCGTCATGGGCCCGCTCCTCGCGAGAAAAGGCCGCTGCGTCGTTTCGCTTCCCGGCGGATGCGTCATCGGCGACCGCCCGGTGGACCTTCACCTCCGCGGCCTCGAAGCGCTCGGCGCGAAAGTGGAATTCGAGGGTGGTAACATCACACTCACCGCCCCCGACGGACTGCGCGGTGCGGAAATCGACCTGCGCGGCACCCACGGACCCACCGTCCTTGGCACCGACAACGTCATGATGGCCGCCACCCTGGCCGAGGGCATCACCATCATCGAGTCCGCCGCTGCCGAACCCGAGGTCCTCGACCTGGCAAATTTCCTCAATGCCATGGGCGCGAAAATCACCGGTGCAGGCACCCGCCGCATCGTCATCGAGGGCGTGAAGGAACTCCACGGCGTCGAGCACACCGTCATCCCGGACCGCATCGAGGCCGGCACCTTCATGGCCGCTGCCGCCTTGGCAGGCGAAGGCGTCACGCTCCACCGCGTCTGCCGCGACCACATGAAAGCCATCACCGCCGCCATCGTCCAATCCGGCCATCGCGTCGATTTCAACGAAACCGGCTGCTCCTGCACCATCCATCGCGGGGAAACGCTCCAGGGAGTCGATCTCGTCACCGCCCCCTACGCCGGCTACCCCACCGACATGCAGGCACAGATGACCGCCCTGTTAGCCACCACTCCCGGCATCAGCGTCATCAAGGACACCATTTTCCCGCAACGCTTCATGCACTGTGCCGAACTCAAGCGCATGGGTGCGGACATCAAGGTGGACAACGGCACCGCCGTCGTCCGCGGAGTCGCCCAGCTTTCCGCCGCACCCGTCATGGCCTCCGACCTCCGCGCCTCCGCCGCCCTGGTCCTTGCCGCACTCACCGCCAAGGGCTCCACCCACATCGCCCGCCTCTATCACATCGACCGTGGCTACGAGCACATCGACGAGAAGCTCCTCATGTTAGGCGCGAATGTCGAGCGGGTGAAGGAGAGGTGATCTCCCCCGTACGTAGTCCAGCCCTTGAGGGCGTCTTCCATGCGCCCGAAGACGCCCTCAAGGGCTGGACTACATGCAAGAGACGCTCACGGCAGTTTCCACGCACCCTTGTATTTCTGATAGTCCGCCGTTGGCAACAGCACGTAGAGAGGATTTTTGGCAGGATCGATGCGGGCGATGACCCACTGGAGTTTCGTTTTTTCCATCGTGGTGCAGCCTGCCGTGGGCTTGGTGCCGCCGCCCCGCCAGATGTGGAAGAAGATGGATGAACCGGCGTTTGGCACCGCTTTCGGCGGGGCGTTGTGGGCGATGAAAAGTTTCAGCGAATGGGCATCGTCGCCTTGTCTCATCTGTTGTTTCTTCTCCCACGCGGTGACAGGCTCGTGGTCGAGGGTGACAAACTGGTTGTATTTCGGCGATGCCGGGTCCTCCACCCAGAGGTCGCGGGAAGTGACCTTGTGATAGGGAAGGGAGGGATTCTTGCGGATGGTGGAGTCGTAACCCCATGCGCCGCCGATGGAGAACACTCCGGCAGGCGAGCGGCCGTCGCCTTCTTTCTTGGTCTTCGCCCCGGCTGGCAGCGGGTGAAGTCCCTTGCCCCAGACGAGGCCGCTTTTTCCGAGCCGTGCTTTCCATGAATCACCGACGGCCTTCCATTTCCCACCGGACTTCTCATGGAATGTTAGAGTGACTTGGGAGCTGTCCCAACTCTCCGAGGTGCCGACAAGGCATTGGGTGGAATTGGCCGGAAGCTCGAATCCCACCGCCGGAAGCAGGGTGGCAAGCGCGATGAGAATGGATCTGGAAATCATGGTGAGGGTCGGAAACTCCCCCCGCATCACCGGCGCGTCAAGGCTTGCGATGGGAAACGAGCGAGGCCCGCACATCGCCGATGAAGACGGCGGCACGAAGCTCGATGGGGATGCGGTCGGCATCGTCGCTGAGCCACATGGTGGCATCCTGCTTGAGCTTCTTGTAGGACTGGAGTTCAAGGGTGGTGCGGTTGATTTTCCTCATGCCGACGCTCAGGCGGATGGCTTTTTTGCCATCGTGGACCTCACGCCCCATCACCTTGACCTTGAGCAGGTAGGGCGTGTCGAAAGGAAGGAGCGCGAGCGTGATTTGGTCACCGGTATCAAGCTTCTGGCTGCGGACATGCAACATCGCGGAGAAGATGTCGAAGACCGGGGAAAAGGCGAAAACACGGTCGGTCTTTTTGCTGGTTCCGGTTTTGAGAGTCTTGACGATTTCCTCGGTTTCCGCCTTCGAGGACGAATGGCGGACCTTCGTCGAGACCGATTCCTTGTCATCCGCCTCGACGGAGCTGAAATAGAAAGGCGCGAGGGTGTCCGGGTTCACTTCCGACCAGAAGCTGCTCTGATAGGGAAACAGGACGGAGGCGGCCCCCACGCTTTCGGAATGCGAGCGAACGACGTATTTTCCCGGCTTCGGGGAATCGGCCGGGGCGAACTCGATCTTCACCTTGCCTGCCTGGATCATTCCTTTCCAACTGAGCTGGAATTCAAGAACCGACGGCACGGGCTTGGCCAACGCACCCGGCTTGGGTGATGTGAGTTCCCCTTGCCAGGAAGGTGCCGCATTCGCGAGCGACAGAAGGGATGAAAATAAAATGAGCCGGCCGGGACGAAACATGCGGTCTGGGACGAACCCGGTGACGCGATTATTCACCGGAAGGAAGGAAGACCGGTTCCGCCCGCGGAGGCAGGACACCCGGGCTGTCGTCGTAGCTGACTTCATTGAAACGTTCCTCGCTCACGGGCATGGGCCGGAAGGATTCGGAATGCGTGTCCACCCGGAACTCAAGTTTCATCACGTCGCGATTGGTTTCGGCAAGCTGGTCGAGCAGATCGCGGTTCTGGGTCTGAAGGTTTTCCATCTTTGCGACGAGCGACTCGTAAAACTTGCGTTGTGAGGAATCGACCGCCGCGGCCGGCCGCATTGGCGATGTTTTTGCCAAAAGATTGCTTTCGGTTTTCTCGACCTTACGGGCAGGAGCCGGCTTCGATTCGGCAGGCACAGGCAATGCCAGGGGAAGTCCTGAATTCGTTGCCGTGGCGAATTGTTGCACGGACCACCAGTGGCTGAAACCGGCGGTGGACATGGCGACCAATGCCACGCCACAGATTGTGGGAACGGTGGTGGATTTCATTTTTTGCGGGCGGGTGCGGGTTTGGCTTCTTCCTGAACTTGCGGAGTCGGCAAGGAAACGAGGAGCTGCTGGAGCCGGTCGATCGCGTTGCCAAGCTGTTTGGCATCCTCATCCAGTTGGTTGATCGAGGTGGAAAGGATCGCCCCGACGGTCTCGGTCTGCTGATAGCCGCTCGAGCTGTCAAATCCCGGCTCGGGAATGCTGAAGGTTTCCACCCCGTCAACGTCCGGGACGAGCAGATGCGGGCGAATGGTTAGAGTGATCTTGGAACCCGGCGAAATCTCCACCTCGCGGGTGAATGGCGGAGCATTTTCCGTCGCATCCAGATGCCAACCCGCCGGAGGAAGGGCAAGGGGCTTGGCGGGGAAAGGGGCCAGCAGCTTGACCTTCGAAGGATCGATGATGCCCGTTCCCGTTTGCAGGCTTTCCACTCGCACGGCGAGACCGTTTTCGGGTTCGGAAGCCTGTTCCACAGGAGCGGCGGGCTCGTCGCGAAGGACTGCGTCGGGCGTGATCTCGCCATCCGGAGTCTTGCTCACATCGGATTCGCCCGGTGGCTTGCCAGTGACCAGAACAGGAGCCACGTCCTCCCCCTTGTTTGCTGCTTCATTTTGCTTCTTTGCGATTTCATCGGGGACCAGGTCATCAAGGACCACCGAAACCTCGTTGGAGGCGCCCTTGTCGCGATTCTTGAACTTCTGGATCGCGTCGAGGACCGGATCGGACTCGGGCTCCTCATGAACGTTCTGCGCGACTGTTAGTGCCGACGCGAGAATGGAGATGGCTGCGATGAGGGTGCGTGCTTTCATTTTCCTGCGGCTTTGATTTGGATCGATTCCGTGGTGTCGAGAACCGCCGGACGGGGCAAATCCGCGGCATCCTGCTGGTTCGTCGGAAGCGTCGGACTGTCGGCCCGGAGCTGACCCGACGGGATGGACCGCTCGACGAGGCGGTTCCACGAATCGAGGAGTTCCACGCCCTCGGAGCGGAGCGAGCGGGATTTTTCCTGATAGTCGGCGAGGCGGGCCAGCAAGTCACGAGCCTCGGCGACCTCGGCGGTGGTCCAGCGGAGATTGCGGCTTTGATAGAGAACCGGCACGTCGATATCGATCTTGGCGAGATGTCCGCCCGGCGCCTCAGCCGTTAGAATGTGCTGGACCCGCAGGTTGGTCTGCTCGAACGCCGTCTCCGAATGGGAGCGGGAAAGTGCATTCCTGACATTGCTCGCCGGGGCTGTCTCGCCAGGCAGGCGGTTCTGATCCGGAAGCAGAGTGGCTGGAGCACTTCCCGTGATGGGCTTGGCAACGGTCTGTTCCTTGACCAGGGAAGGAGGCGTTCCCTGCGAGGCCAT
This sequence comes from uncultured Verrucomicrobiae bacterium, assembly GCA_963810445.1. GTDB lineage: Bacteria > Verrucomicrobiota > Verrucomicrobiia > Verrucomicrobiales > Akkermansiaceae > Luteolibacter. Next base: position 88,388 of record CAWENZ010000013.1, read on the forward strand.
GATCACGGGCTTGGTGATGTACATCAGGCAAAAAGTGGCGGCAATTCCCGTGCTGGCGACCAACAACCACGGATAGGCCCGGTGGGTGGCACACGTGGACGACCGCCGGTTCGACGCGGAATAGGTGGCGGGCGTGCTGGCCAATACCGTAGGCAGTGAAGGCATCACACTGTCGGCGCTCCTGATCACGGTGGGGGTCTGTGCTGGAAGGGGCTTCATGGATTCTTTGCAGGTTTTTCCGTCGCGGCGGTCGATTCGGTCTTCGGCTCCGTCTTGGGTTCGGCCGCGATCGCATAGCTGACGATGGTCTGGTCCGAAACGCCTGGAAATGTCGTGATGGTCAGGGACTCGCGGGACAACCTGAGATGGCGGAGCGTCCCGCCGGCGTTGCTCGTGGCCTGCAGTCCGGGAATCACCTCAAGTGCTCCTCCGTCGCCCCGCTGGCGGCCGATGCCGTCAGACCGATAGATCTCGAAGGTCGTGTGGGAATCCTCCTCGCCTTCCACCGAGACCCGGATCCTGATCCCGTCCGTGAACACCCGCAAGGCAACGGGTTTCATCGGGATGGGAGTCACCTGTTTGCCTGTCAGCTTGAAACGGGCCTGGAGGAGGAAATCACCCACATGGCGGAATTCGGCGGCCTGCGCCACCGCGATTGTGAACGATAAACGGAATGATAGAGAGCAGGCGCATTATTCCCCGACATCCCAGAGGGAGTCCTTGTTGCTGCCGGACGGATCGTAAGTGGCTCCTGATCCTGCATTGATGACGGGGGGAGAGACATTGACGATGATCGAAAGATTGGCTCCCGTCAGGGATTTGACGGTCGGAATCGACGGGGCGTTGTTGGGCATGTAAGGCAGCAGCAACGTGGAGGTGATGCCCGATACCGAGGCCGTGGGATTGTCCGCAAGGTACATGCGTTGGGCGGAATAGACGGAACGCAAGGATTCCGAAGCGGAACGACCGAGCTTCCATTGGTCCATTTTCGTGGAGGTGAACAATCCGATCTTGATGAGCGCAAGAAGGACCATCATCACGATGGTCATTTCCAGAAGGGTGAAACCCCGGCTGGAATGGCGAGACGAAGACCGTGTTCTCATGGCAAATTTTTTGTTAAACTAAACTTAGATTCTTGGGAAGTCGTAATTCGTGTCAGATCATGATTTCAGCAGCTTCAGGGCTTCCATGAAGTTTTTCCTGAATTCCGGATCCTCCGCGAGACTCTTGATGTAGAGCAGGACGAAGAAAACCGAGACCGTGATGACCAGCACGGAGACGAGCCACCAGGTGACCGACTTTTCCTTCGGGGCAATGAACGGCACGAACCATTTGTCACGATCGACCACCTGGGTGGTGTACATCTGGCCGTTCTCCTTCAACAGCCCTATCAGCTCGTCCGCGAGCTTGCTGCTTTTCGCGATGAACAGGTGCTTGTAACGTTTTCCCGGAACCTCCGGCAGATCCACGACCTTGATCCCTTGCGGGATCGCTTCGGGCGGACGGAGCGTCTGGATGTGGGTTTCATAGACAAACGTCTCACGAAGCCAGCGATCGAATCGTGTGAGTTGCATGGGAAAGAAGGGTTGGGTTGGCTTGGTTAGATTCCGCTCTGCATCATCTTCGGACCCATCAGGAAGATTGGCAGGAAGGTTCCGACGAAAACGGCGGCGATCAGGCTGACAGCGATGATCAGGACGATGAAACTGATGGCAGCGGAGAACGCGTTCATGTGGTTCTGCAAGTCCTCCTCATACATTTCCGAAAGCATTTCCAACTGCGCGTCAAGCGAGGCGGATTTCTCGCCGATCGCCAACATGTGGGTCACCTGGGCATCCACGGAGGTGTATTTCGCAAAGGCCGTGGAAAGCGGGACACCGGAGTGCTCGTACTTGTCGGCAGCGGTCCTGAGCTCTTCGTAGAAAGGGGTTCCCTTGACACTGTTGGCTGAAACACGGATGGATTTGGCAAGGTTGATGCCGTTGGAGTGAAGCAGCCTGATGGTCGAGATGAACGTCATTTGCCTCATGCTCATGATCAGCAGGCGGAGCAGACGCCACTTGGACATGACAAAGCCGAGGATGATGTTCCGCACGTGGGATGACTTGGCAGATCGTCAGCCCGATTCCAACGATCGAACCCACGATGACAGGCCACATGGCCTGGGTGAAATGACTCACCTGGAATGAAATGGCCGTCATTCCGTCCGGTTTCGCGCCGACTCCGTTCAACATGTCTTCCACCTGGGGAACGATCTTCACCTGGGAGACAATGAAGGCACCCGTTAGAACCCCGATGATGACGCCGGGGGTGATCGTGGCCTTCTTGAGCTGCTTCGTGAAATGCAACTCGCTCTTCAAACGGGTCGCGAGCGATTGGAACGCGTGGTGGAGTTGACCGGCGTCCGAACCCGCCTGGATGAGGCCGATGATGGTCTCGCTGAAACGCTTGGTCCTGCGGAATGCCTCGTGCACGTTCATGCCGGTGTTGATGTCCTCCCGGATCTTGGCGAGGGCATCGACGATCGCCTTGTTAGGAAGACCATGGCTGTAGTACTTGAGGGCGTCCGCGGTGTTGATCTGCGCCCGCAGCATCGAACCAAGACCACGGAAAAGATCGACCAGCTCCTTCTTGCTGAACTCCTTGACCTTCGCAGGCTTGTTGAGGGCGGCAAACATTCCTCCCTTCTGCCCGGCGCTCTTCAAGGCGGCGGAATCAAGGGCGGGTGATTTCCCAGTCGGCGGTGGTGGTGGCACTAGTCATCGGTGTAGGTCATGTCGATGACCTTGCTAACGGCAACAAGGTCGGTTTTTCCATCGCGGAGCAGGCGCAGGCCGCTGCGGCGGAGACTGGGCAGCACGCCTTCTTCGGCGATCTTGCATTTCCAGTTCGTAGGGAGTCATCTCGCCTTTGGACAGTTGGTCGGAGATCTTCGGGGTGATCGGGATGATTTCGAGGATGGCGGTCCGGCCGTTGTAGCCGGTGTTGCGGCATTCCTGGCAACCACCGGCCTTGGCCGTGTAACACCGGGAATGGTCGGCCCAGGAGTCGTCGAGGCTGAAGGTCTTGCGGTCGAACTCGTCAACACCCAGCGCGGACTCCTTGCAATAGGGGCAAAGCAACTTGACCAGATCGCTGGGCACAGGCGGCCTTGAGGGTTTGGGCGATCTTCCAGCGCTCCAGACCGAGTTGCTCGAAACGTTCGATGATCTGCGAGGCTCGCGCGGTGTGGATGGTCGTGAGCACCTTGTGGCCGGTCACGGCGGCCTCGATGGCCAGCTCGGCGGACTCGATGTCCCGCACCTCTCCCATCAGGATGATATCCGGGTCGGACCGCATGAAGGAGGCGATCATCGGCTTGAATTCCTTCGGGACTCTTGCAGGTCGCAGTGGGTGATGCCCGGCACCTCGTCTTCCACCGGGTTTTCCAGTGTCAGGATGTTCACGTCCGGACGGTTGAGCTCGCGAAGGATCGCGTTGAGTGTGGTGGATTTCCCCGATCCGGTGGGCCCTGACATGACGATGATGCCGGCCGGGATCTTCATCACCTTGTTCAGCGCGAACATCGTCTCGTCGTCGAAGGCGAGCGTCCCCTTGCCGAGGGTCACGTTGATGTTGCTCTTGTCGAGCAAACGCATCGTCACGTGATAGCCGCGGTAAGTACGATGGCGCTCGTAGCGGATGTCGATGGGGCGGTGGAAATAGGAAATCGTGAAACGACCCGATATGCCCGGGGAGGTGTTCCGGATTTCGGTGGGCAGTTTCATCAGGTTGAGCAGGAACGCGTCCAACCTGTCCTTGAGCTTCATCGGAATCTCAACCTTGTCGCCGATGTCACCGTCACAACGGAAGGCATAGAAGAACGACTCCTTCTCGACCTTGAAGTGGATGTCCGAGGTGCGGGTCCTGACCGCGTCGGCCATGATGGTGGCGATGAGCTGGGCCATCGGTTCCGCGTAGTCCGTCGTGACGTCGAAGTCATGGATTCCGTCATCCATGTCCTCCACGTCGATCGCCTCGAGTTCGGATCTGCTAGGTCCGCTGTTGGTCGCGACCGATTCGATCGCGCGGCTGATTTCCGTCGCGAGCGTGACGATCTTGACGATCTCCAGGTTCGGAAACCGGGGTGCGAGGTATTCCTCGGCCAGCGGGCTCCAGGGATTGGCGATGGCGACGATCAGCTTGTCGGGTCCCGACATGCAGAGCGGTGCGAAAAAGCCGCGGGTCATCACCGTGGAGTCACAAGTCGCATGCAGGGTCCCGTCGCAGAACTCGGCAACCTTCGGGAAGAACGGCAAGCCGTTGATCTTGGCGATCGCGGCCATGAAACTGTAGCGCGTGACCCGGTTGGGCACCTGATCCTGTGCCAGTTCGGAATAACTGGGATCATGCCCCGCCAGCTCGCCCATGATACGGCGGCTGATGAGCTCGTTGAAAGATATGCCGTCAAACTCGATCATAGCTCGAAATGCTTGCGGGTGAGGAAGGTCCAGCTTTCATAGTCCAGCCGGGCGACGGTGATGAAGGCACGGATGCCGAAGCGCTTGTAAACACTGTTTCTGATTTCTTCCGCCAGGATGGAGGCCGCCACCGGATTGGCCGATGCGATCCCGATCGCATCCGTGTCCTCCGCGAAGATGACCGGAGAAAGAAGCACCCGTGCGATGCGGTGGATCTGATCGAAGGACTCGTAAAACGCGGATGGAGCGATCAACTTTCCGCCAAAGGGAATCAGCGGCGCATAGGGTGTTAGAGTGGTTGCCACCCGGTCTCCCAATGCGAGGACCGCCGGCCCCATGTGTTCCTCCTCGTGTCCCTGGACGCGTGCGAAGATCTCCAACAGATCACACGGCCTCTCCCTCGCATGCTGCTCACGGGCGCGGGCCACGGCTTGCGAAAGCTCCTGGGGCGTTCCCAACCTTGCCGCCTGCAGCGCTGCGACCGTCTGTTGGAGGCAGACTTCCGCGAAATCCCAAATCCCTTCCTGCCGTTGGGCGATCGGGGCTTCCTGGGCTGGCATGAATGGTGCGGTTGCTTGCATTTGGGGGGCCGATCCTTGTTGGTGGGTTGAATTGAAAGCGTCGCTCAATGCTTGCCGGCGCGGCTGAAACGTGGGGCGTTGCCGGAAGAGCTCGATGGCCTTGGTTCAAGGTCCTCGGCGCGTGGATAGTAAGGTGCCTGGGTAGGCTGGAGCCCGCGGATGCTGCGTGGCAGGTTGGGCTCGTGGGCAGGGCCGGGATTCTCGGGATCGATCCAGTCGTGGTCGCAGTCGAGCGACGTTGCCGAGCGGATCCGGTTGCTTGCCATGTTGTTGGCGGCACCGCTCGATGGATCATAGGATTTCGGCGTGACAATGAAAACGAGGCTGGTCTTTTCCTTGGTGGCTTCCTTGCTCTTGAAGAAGAAATTGAGCACCGGAACGTCGCCAAACACCGGAACCTTGTTTTTGTTAGAGCTCTGGGCCTCACCGTAGAAACCACCGACGACCAGCGAGAATCCGTTAGGAACCCTGGCGAGCGACTCAACCATGGATTCGGTGACGCGTGGATAGGTATTGCCCGTGATGCTCTTGATCTGATCAACGATCTGCGCGGATCTCGGGCGCATCTTCATCCGCACGGTTCCATCCGGAAGAAGGGTCGGTGTGACCACGAGCGAGATCCCGATTTCGCGATGGTTCGCGGCATCCTCGGTGATCGCCTTGTCGGCGGAGTCGATCTTGTAGCGAACTTCCTCGGTCACCGTGGGATTTCCACCGCTGGTGTTCGCCGTGGTGGTGGTGGTGATGATGGGAATCCGGTCGATGATCGAGATCGTCGCCTGTTCGTTGTCCTCGGTGATGAGGGTCGGGTTGGAAATCTGGCTGGCCAGACCGCCTTCCGCCAACGCGCGAAGCACTCCGGAAAGCTGAAGGGGGCTGAGAACAAGGTTGGTGCCGTTTGCTCCAAGAATCGAGGAGGCTGCCGATGATGGCAGACCGAACACCGAATTGAGATCCCTCCCGATGTTAAGGGAAGTTCCGTCCTTGCCCAAGGAATTGGACCAGTTGACGCCGGTGCGCTCGGCGGCGCTGCTGTTGACGCGGAGGATTTTCGTCTCGACGATGATCTGCCCCTGGGCCTTGTCGATTCCGTGGAGAAGGTCGCGGGCTTGTTCGATGCGATGGGCCGAATCGATGATGATGATCGTGTTCGTCTTCGGTTCGAAATTCACGATGCCGGTGCCCGGGCTGAGCATGGGCTTGATCAACTCCTTGATCTGCTCGATGTCCGTCGGCCGGAGGTAGCGGAGCTGATAGTGGAACTCGGCGCTTGGCAATTGGCTGAGCTGGGCCTGGGTCAGCGCGTAAATGGTGTTCCCCTTCACGTGGAGGGAGAGACCATACTGGAAGGCAAGCTCCTCCATCTGTTGGAGTGGATCCCCATCATTGAGATGCCCGGTCACGAGGTAGTCGGGACCAGCAATCTTCATGTTATGGAAATACTGGCGTCCGGCCGACTTGGCGAGGAACTGGAAGATGTCATTGAGTCCCGCATCCTTGATGATGTATCCCTCGTCGGATTTCTGCATTTCCTGCTTCTGTTGTTCGAGAGGAGCGAAAGGTGCTGCCGCGGCACCAGGCGCCGCAGGATCCCCTCCCTCGGCCGGTGCAGGAGGAGGAGGAGTCAGATCGGCGGGAGTTGGAAGGTTTCCGGACTCGATCAAATCGGCAACCCTCCCGGCTGCGGGCGGTGACTCCGGAAGGGAGTTCCCCACATCCGGAATTGCCGGGATCAGATCCCCGGCGGCGACCGGCTCGATAGAAGGACCATCAGGGGACTGGGCGTGGAGTAGTCCCGTCACCAGGATGGAGGCGGAGAAGGCTAGGAGATTCGCGGCTTTCATGACAGTTCGGTTTCGATTTTCAGAGTGGTTCAAGATGAGATTACTCACCTGTTTCAAGTTCGATGGGAGCGTTCGGCCGGTCCGGCAACATTCCAGGGGCTCTTATATCCTCGTTGCCGTTGCCGGCACGCATTCCCGGAGGGAGCATTTGCAAGGCACGGGAACCGGTTTCACCATTTTCCATGTTCCGGAAGGCGATCAGTTGGGCGGAAACGTCGGTGACCTGCACATTGATGGTCTTGCCCCGCCAGATCAGCGGAAGCTCCTGCCCCACTGACACCTTGCGCGTTCCGACCAGGAAACTCTTCTCTCCCGGCATGATCGTGGTGATCGGAAGCAACTGCACGATTTCTGATAGAGGAGTGGCCTTGACCTGGGGTCTGGGCCCGGCCTTGGCGATCGTCTTCTTGGGCTCCGGCCTGGCATCGGGATCCTGATAGTGACCGAAAGGATCCCTTTCCTGCCCCGCCGCCTGGAACATCGCGGAGAGATTGCTCAAATAGGGCTCCAGCTCGGATTCGCCCACATATCGCGAAGCCAGCACCGTTCCGGCGCTGACATTCTTGTCAGGTGAGGCCTTGGCCAGTTTTGCCGGCTTGGGAGCAGGCGTGGCTGGGGTGATGACCTTGGTGTCGAAATTCGCGGCCGATTGGGCGATCGCGGAAGTCACCAGGGACAAGCCCAGGAAGATGTGGTTCAGTTTTCCCATGCGGTGTAGGAGACTTGGAAGTTGAGGAGCGAGGATTGGCTAGTACTGGGATCAATCTTCAGGTCCTGTAGCTGAAGTTGGGGCATGCGGGTTTCCAGTTCCAGGAATGCACGTTGCATGGTGCGGAAACTGCCGCGGAAGGCGATACGGAGCTGGGATGATTTTTGGGCGGAAACGGCACCGAAACCACCCTTGGTACTGGAGGGATCAAAGGCCGTCTGTTGGAATTCCTTCTTGGGGAGGTGCTCGGCGATTTCCCGAATGTTGCTCGTCACGGTACTGGCGGTCTCCTCCTCGAGCTGTTGGTTCCAACGCTCGATATGCTGATGCTGGCGGGAGACCTGGGATTCGATCTCCAGTCCTGCAAGACGCCCCGTTTCGGAGGTCTTGTATTTCGCCTGCTTGTTCTGATAGGAAGCCTCCATGTTTGATTTGAACATGAAGCAGACCCCCACAATCACCGCTGCCAACACGATGGGCAGGACGATTCCGAAGATGACGATGGGTTGACGGTAGATATTCATGTTCAGGGAGCTTTCGCAACGTTGAGCGCCATGGGATCGCTGGTCTCGAAGCGTTGGGTAATGGTCAGGTCGAAGGTGAATGGATAGGAGCTCTCGTCCTCATCGCTCACGTCCTCCGTGGGCACGGACTTGAAGGAGGAGTTCTCCTGGGTTCGGACGTTGACGACGAGGTTGCGGTTACCGACGTTGGTGCTGAACGAGGTATTGCCGGTGATGCGGGCAATTTCCGCGAAGTGGGCGGAGATTCCCTCACTCGTGTTGATGGTGTTGAGGTATTCCAAGGCCTCATCACGTGCGAATCCGGTGATTTTCCACTCCTTGCTGAAACCCAGCTTCGCTTGCCCGGGCGCGCTGTCAGGCTTTGCGGAATGGGTATAGGTTTTCACCAGCATGCCGCCATTCTCCGGAAACATTCTTGCCAGTGATTCCATGTTGGCCCAAGCCTTGGAACGATCCTCCAGAAGGTTGTTCCAGTGTTCGGTCTTCTGCTTTTCACGGGTGAGGGTCGCCAACCGGGTCTTGATCACATCCGCTTGAGAGGGATCAAACGACCATTCGGGCTTCCGGATGATGTCGATGGCACCAAAGGCAAGATAGGCGATGAACAGCACCGCGATGGCAAAAACGGCGACCCGGGACAAACGGAGAAGGCTCAAGAGCTTCATCTCGCTGCGGCTCGGATAGATCTCCACGATATCCTTGGGTGTCGGCAGGAAATCCTGCACGGCCCACTTGTCATCCCTGAAGGTTTGGAAGGTATGGCTAAGCGGTTGTTCAGGATTGGCTTCGGCAGGAGCAGCCGCCACCATCAACTCCGGACACCAGAACGGAACACGATCATTGTTGATCATCTCGACCACCTCGACCCGGCTTGTTGCGAAGGTGATCTTCAGGTCGGCATCCAATGTGGTATCGACACTGCTCCCCAACGGAACGAGGAAAAGATCCGGATCAACAAACTCCAGCGAGGCGTTGGTGGTGGATAGAGCACTCCGGAAATTCGTCGGCCGGCGAAGCCCGCGGTGCTGGAGAGTGCGAAGCAGCTTGAGGTCCGAATGCTCGTTGAAGAACGCCATGGTCGTGAACCACGGATATTGGAGGATCGCCACGAAAGGCTTGCCCGGTGTTTGGACGATCACCTTGCAAAGGCCCATGACCGCAACCAAGGGAGCGCTCAACGCCCGGGTGACCACCGGAAAATTCTCGTTCTCGCCAGCTTTCCTGAAAATGGAAATCAGCGGTTCATACTGTCTTGAAATGGTAATTGCCGTTCCAATGACCTCGCTGCCAGCGGCAGGATAGGGCAACACGCGCCAGGATGATTGGTCGGCCTGGATCGAGGTGTCGGCGATGATCGAGGCGGGATCGAAAGTAGCCGCGTCTCGCAGAGTCGGAAGCGCCGCCGGATTGTCGAGTTCCGGCTTGAGTTCGGTCGTGGCGAACTCGTCCCCGATATGCAGGATGACACCAAGCGAGGTGGCACCCGAGGCACGCGCCTGTCTGAGGGCCTCTGCCGCGACGGACTTCGAGCTTGGAGGAATCGTGAAGGGAATCCTCGATCAGGGATGGACCATTGGTCCAATCGCCTTTCGCGCGGTCATGAAAGAAAGTGGTGATGCTGTTTCCATCCGTCCGGATGTGCAGCTGAAAATTGAGGTCAAGCGCCTCTTGATACCAAGCCGGGTTTCTAGCGCGGGTGGTGTTGCGAAGGATCGAACACGCCTGGGCATATTGCTGGAACGCATTCAGGGACGCCGGATGTTTGAAAGTGGCCAAGGGACTGTAAGGTAAGGGAGTGCATGGCGGACTGGGGGGCGATCCGGGAAAGGGATGTTTTTCGAAAGGAAGAACGGCTCGCCCGCCATCAGCAGGCGAGCCGTGAATTGTAACAGGCAACCGGGTTCCTCAAGAACCGGGTTCCTCAACGATCACCAGTCGTCGTATTTGCCAGCTTCTGGCATGAAGTAGGTGTTAGGTGTCGTGTCGGTGGCAGTGCCGGTGACGGTGAGGTACAGGTCGCCGACTTCTGGGATCACCGTAGGAGCGGTAATCGCATAAGCGAGCGAGCCACCACCTGGATGGGTGCCGGCGGTCGGGTCGTTCTGCATGAACTTGCCGGTTCCGAACAGGTCGGTGACAGCAACTTCACCAGCAAGGCCTTCGGTCTTGCCATTCATGTTGGCGAACGAGCGAACCGCTTGTTGGACGTTACGGATGGTGAGGATGGAGGCGGAACGGTCCGAACCCTTCTTCCAGGCGCGGGCACCAATGAAGAGGATCGAGATAAGGGAAAGCAAGACGAGGATGACGACCGTCAATTCGAGGAGGGTCATGCCGGACTTGCGCTTCATGTTGTGGGTGTTTGTCAGTTTCATAGTGTGTTTATTTCTATTTTTTTGGGTGTGTTGTTTTTTTGTCGGAATGAGAAAGGCGTGCGAACAAGCAGGGTTCTGAGTTCTTCAGGTTCGTCGTGTCTCTCTCGGAAAATTTTCGGTTCGGGAATGAACGGTCGGGGTTTGAAATTCGCTGGGATGTTAGCTTCGTTTCAGGAATGCCTGACTATTCATGTTATTTGATAATTAACAATTACGTGATCGCGTAGGTTAGTAGTCATCGTCATTCTTGTTCATCTTCACGTTCAGGAACATTTCCTGGGTGATGAGGCCTTGGTTGAGCAGACGGCGCAGGTTGGAGTCCCACTCGATGTTGCCCGCACGACGGATGACGTCCTCCAATGAGCGCGCACCACCATCATAGTTGGCAATGGCACTGGAAACCGAATCGTCGTTGTTTTGCAGAAACTCGTAGGTGAGGACCCGGCGCTGCACGCCATTGAGAAGACCTTGCGAATGGATGAAGATGAGGATTTCCGCCAGGCGGCTGAGAACCGACGTGTGGTTCTCTTTCGGATAGAGTTCGAGGATACGTCCGATGGTCTTGACGGCTCCGGTGGTGTGCAAGGTGGAGAGGACAAGGTGACCCGTTTGCGCGGCTTCCATGCAGGTCTCCATTGCTTCCCGATCCCGGATTTCGCCGAGAAGAATGATGTGAGGAGCTTTCCGGAGAACGTCCTTGAGGCCCTGGCGATAGGAGTGGACATCACGCCCGACCTCCTGCTGGGTTACGATGCTGGGAGAAGGAATGCGATGCCCCGGATACTCCGGGTCATCCATGTCGTCGGGATACTGATACTCGATGGGATCCTCGACGGTGACGATATGCTTGGGATGATGACGGCGTGCCCAGTCGATCAACGAGGCAAGGGTGGTGGATTTGCCGGAACCGGTTGGCCCGGTGACAAGGCAAAGTCCCGCACGCTTTAGAACTCCGTGGCGAAGGGTATCCGTGGTATCAGGATCGATTCCAAGGGACTCAAGTTCCGGAATGTAGTCGTTGAGGATACGGCAGGTGACACCGAGGCCGGATGAGCTAAGATGAGCCTGGATCCGCAAACGCCCGGAGCGTTCCCCGTTGTCTCCCATCGGGATTCCGTCGCAGGAGAAGTCCGCCACACGGGATTTCGCGAACTCATCGATGGCGATGCGGATTTTCTCATCGACCCGCATGTCGAGACTTTGATCCTGGCCGAAGCCATGGCTTCCGCTCTCGCGGTTGCTGATGAGTTCCTTGAGGATCTCATCCATGTTTCTGGCGGTTAGAGTCCCGAGGAAATCGAGTTTCTCCATCCCCTTGTTGGTATGGATATAAACCGGACGGTCCGCCCGCATCTGGATGTCGGAAACCCGTAGCTCGCGGCACACCCGGAAGATGATGCCCAACAGGTCCGAACCACGCATGCCCGGCGCGAAACGCACCGGCGCAGCTGCCGGGGCATATCCCGGAAGTGGTGGTGGTTCGGTGGCTGCGGTGAATACGGACATGATGGTTTCGTTAGATATTTCCAAGGATGGTCAGTTGGCGACCTGCGGTTCGTGCTGCTTGCCTTCGAAGCGGTCAATGGTTTGAGCGGAAGCCTCGCGGATGCGGCAAAGGAAGGCGAAGCGCTCCTCGCACTCGTTGATCCTCTGGGGTGAGAGCAATTCCCAATTGTTAGTACTTACCCATTCCTGCGAAATGGCGACGTAGCGGCCGATGCAGTGGTCGAGCAGGGCAAGATACTGCCTCATTTGCGGGATGCTGAACTTGGGATGCTCACCACGATAATCGTTGAACATGAGTTCAAGGATATTGGACGTCGCAGCCGCAGCCGTGAGCGCCGGTCTCGGATCATCTTCCTTTTTCAGGCAATACTGGATGGTTTCTTCCGCGAGTTTTGCAGCGGAAGGAGTAAGCTCCGGCCGAGTGCCAAGCTGCGGCTCGGTCAGGAAAAGATGCAGAGAGTTATAGTTCGCGTAGTGCGACGGATCGAGCTGATAGGCGAAGCGCAGCTTGTCCTCCACCTGGCGGCGAAGGTATCTCTTGTGACCTTCGCTGGCCGCTTTCGGGTTGGTGCGAACCTCGGCAACCTGTTCGAGGGAGGCCAGGAGATTTTCAAAGCGGCCTTCGAGCGTCGTTGGTGTCTTCGCTGGTTCCGGATCCTTGTGATCCGCAAGCTCGTCGTGATGTGTTTCCCCTTCCGGGTGCTCATGACCGAGCCCGGCTGCGCCGCCATGGAAGTAATTCTCGATCGGCCCCTGCATCGCCATCGCGAAAACCTCTCCGTAGGGGCTTCCGTTGATGCCGAGTGGATTCAGCGGCACGTTGAGATCGGGATTCTCCACCAGCGGGCGTCCACCAAACGCCCAGGCACAAGCGCCGATGCCGAGGAGGCAGGCGGAGATTGCGTTGGATGATATGCGTGACATGGTGAGATGAAGGCTTGATTAATTTCGTTAGAGCGGATCAGGCGGAAAGTTTGGTGCGGAAGAAGAGGCGGGAGAGGCCGGCATAGACCGCGAGGATTCCGCCGAAATAGAGGACCATTCCGAGAAAAGCTCCGGTCGGAAGAGCACCGGTCTTGAAGAACAGGCGTTGTGTCAGATCCGCGAAATCGTAGTGGGGAGAGAACAGCCAGACACCACGCAGGATCGGGTTGGACTCAAGCTGGAGCATGCTCTTGAGGTAGCCGACTCCATAAAGACCGTAGAGCGAGGTTCCCAAGGTGAAGGCGAAACCGGTGATACCGCCGAAGCGGGACGCGATCGCCGTCGCCAGGGCCAACAGTGGCCCGGTGACCAACAGGAACAGGGTGACGTATTGGAAATTCAGGGTCCACCACATCGATTTCTCCACCGGATCGGAAGGAGCTGCGCCGAATTGGCAGATCGCGGCAGTGATCAGCGCCAGCGGAGCGATGAAACAGAACACGGCCAGCCAGATTTCAAAAAGTTGCCGCGTGGCCGAAAGTCCTGTCGTTAGAAAATACTCGCCGACGCCGGTCTTGGCATTGGTTTCACCTTCCCTGGCGGCCGTGAAAAGCCCCCACATCAGGGTGCAGATCCAGAGAGTCCCCCAGGCAGCCTGGATTCTCGCGGGTTGGACGAGGATTGGTTTCTCCGTCGCGCTTGAGATCATCGGCAGGGCAAACGGAAGCGCGATCACCGCAAGTGCGCAGATCGCCCAGGCCTTGCGCTGGAAGATGGTTGCAAATGTGAGTCGGAAAAGTCTCATGGCTTCAGTTCATCAGGTTCTTAAGGCCGCTCCATGTCTGGCCGCTTTCGTTGAGATGACGGGCGTTCTTGCCTTCGATCATCAATGCGCTTGGCATTTCCATCGAATCGTAGTCCGGATGGCAGCTCACAAGGCGGAGCACGTTCTCAGATGATTCCTTCCAGATTTCCTCGAAGGCTTGGCGGGCGAACGCGTCGAGACCGCTGAACGGTTCATCGAGGAGGAGAATGTTGCCACGATCCTGTTTCACGGAAAACTCCGCCATGATCAGGCTGGTCTTGCGCCGGTTGCCGGTGGAAAGACGGCCATATGGCTTCTTGACGTCGAGTTCGATCCGGTTCGCCAGATCCAAGGCGTCATTCAATCGGTTCTTCGGAATCAACATCCGGAAGACCATGGCCGGCGTGATCTCGGGATCGAAGCGGAGGTCTTCGGGAAGGTATTGGAGAAAGCCGTCGATTTGGAAACTTCCGGATACCGGCTTCTGTGTTCCTGCAAGCGTCCGGAGTAGGGTGGTCTTTCCCCGGCCGTTGCGGGCCAGGAGGAAATGGGTGCCGCCGGCAAGTTGCACCTTCTGCCCGAATCGGGCGAGAGTGCTGCCGTAGCCAATTTCAAGACCGGAGTCGAGATGGATGGATGGGGCGTTCATGGACATCGGAATGAGTTTCGATTTCGTTGCGGTTCTAGGCTGATTTAGCTGATTGTCAAGATCTCTTAACTATTTGCTTCGCTAACCTTTCCGATTTGTAAAATAATCACCCCCAGTTGGCAATCTTTTTTTGAACATTTTCAGGACTTATGTGTCATTTTATAAAAAGTCCATACCGCGATCGCGTTAGAACCCTTTAAAATCAGGGGTTTGCCTGACTTTCCGAAAACAGCCTCAACGCAAAAATTTTTTCTTCGTGACGGGAGGAAGTTGCCTTGTAGAACTCCCGCAGCGGAATATGGCGGGCAAGTTAACTTACCAACAGGCAGGTGTGGACACGCGAAAAGCGGCCGCCCTGGTGGGCGACATCGGCACTCACGTGCGCAGGACTCAGCAGACCCGCAAGTTGTGGGGAGCCTTCGGGCTTTTCGCCGCCTGCTACGACCTGAGCAGCTACAAGGAACCGGTGATGATGACCGGCTGCGATGGGGTCGGGACGAAGCTGGAACTCCTTCTTGAGCACGATTTGCTCGAAACGGCCGGCAAGGATCTCGTCGCCATGAGCGTGAACGACATTCTCACCACCGGTGGAGATGCCCTGCTGTTTCTCGACTACATCGGCATCGCGGCGCTCGACGAGGACAAGATCACACGTCTCATTTCGGGCATGGCGGACTACCTCGAAGCCTGCGACTGCATTCTGGCAGGCGGCGAAACGGCCGAAATGCCGGGAATCGTGCCTGAAGGAATCATCGAGCTTTCCGGTTTCTGCATCGGTTGTGCGGAAAAGCCCGACCTGATTGATCCCACCACCGTCGCGGTGGGCGACGTTCTCGTTGGCTACGCATCCGACAGCATCCATGCGAACGGCTGGTCGCTCGTCCGCCGCGTGCTCAACGAATTTCCTGGCGAGGTGACCAACGAGGAACTCGGCGAATGGTTGAAACCCACCCGTCTCTATCACGACGTCACCCGTGATTTGAAGAAATCCGGCGTCAAGCCCAAGGCCATGTCGCACATCACCGGCGGCGGCCTGCCGGAAAACCTTGAACGCCTTTTCCGCGGAATGGGCGCCGACTTGCAAATTCCCCGCTGGAATCTACCTGGCATCGACAAGCTGCTTTCCCACGTGGATGCGGAAGACCGTTTCCACACCTTCAACATGGGCATCGGCTGGGTGGCGATCGTCGCCGAGTCCGATGTCGAAACCGCCCTCAAGGCGGGCGACGGCGGCACCGTCCTCGGCCGCATGGTCCCCGAAGAAGGGGTCCGGGTTTGCGTTATCGGCGAGTGACCGTAAAATCCACCCAAGCATGAGCGACTTCCTCACCCACGAATGCGGGATCGCCGCAGTCCGGCTCCGCAAACCGCTGGCTTATTATTACGACCGCTACGGCACCAACCTCTGGGGACTCAACAAGCTGTTCCTCCTCATGGAAAAACAGCGCAACCGCGGCCAGGACGGCACCGGAATCGGCTGTGTGAAACTCGACATGCCGATCGGCCAGCCCTACGTCAACCGCCGCCGGGGCGTGGAAAAGGACGCGCTGTCAGAAATTTTCCGCAAGGAAACCAAGGACGTTCTACAAAATGTCCCGCAAGGGCGCTGTTGGACCACAAGGACCCGGAAAGCGTCAAAAAACACTTCGATTTCGGCGGGGAAATCCTCGTCGGCCACCTGCGCTACGGCACTTCCGGCGAATTCGATGCCGGCTCCTGCCATCCCTATCTGCGCCGCAGCAACTGGCCGACCCGCACGCTCATGGTGATGGGGAATTTCAACATGACCAACGCCGCCGAGCTCAACGAAGTGCTCATCGAACGCGGCCAGCACCCGGTTTTCGGCACCGACACGCAGACGGTGCTGGAGGAAATCGGCTACCATCTCGACGAGGCACCACACCGACCTCTATCGCCGCCTCCGCGACGAAGGTGTTCCCGGTTCGGAAATGCCGGCAGAATTTCCGCGGCGCTCGACGTCGCCCAAGCTCGTCGCCGAATCCGCAGCCGGCATGGGACGGTGGCTACGCCATCTGCGGCGTCATCGGCAATGGCGACATGTTCGTCATGCGCGATCCCCGCGGCATCCGTCCTTGCCACATGCTGGTGACGGACGAGGTCATCGCCTTCGCCTCCGAGCGCGTGCCGTCTCATGACCGTTTTCGAAGCGGAAGCCAGCGATGTGAAAGCGGTCGATCCCGGCTCGATGATCACCATCAAGTCGGACGGCACCATGTCCGACTCCGCATTCGCGCCGCCGCAGAAATACACACCCTGTTCCTTCGAGAAGATCTACTTCTCCCGCGGCAACGACCCCCAGATCTATCGGGAACGCAAGGCGATGGGCGCGGCTCTCGTCCCGCAGGTCGTCGACTCCATCGGCGGGGCGTTTGAGAAAACCATCTTTTCCTTCATTCCGAACACCGCCGAGACCGCCTACTACGGCCTGATGGACGGACTCCGTCTTTACCGCCGCCAGGAAGTGCGTTCGTCGATCCTGCAAGCCTCGGCCGACGGCAACCTAACCGCCGACCTGGTCGATGATCTGATCCTGCGCAACTGGCCGAAGGGCGAGAAAATCGCCCACAAGGACATCAAGATGCGCACCTTCATCTCCCAGGAGAAAGGGCCGCGACCAAATGGTCTCCCACGTTTACGACATCACCTACGGCGTCGTGAAACCCGGACGACTATCTGGTGGTGCTCGATGACTCCATCGTCCGTGGCACCACCTTGAAGCAGTCGATCCTCAAGATCCTCGCCCGCACCAAGCCGTCGAAAGATCGTCGTCTGCTCCACCGCGCCGCAGATCCGTTATCCGGACTGTTATGGCATCGACATGTCGGAACTCGGCAAGTTCATCGCCTTCCACGCCGCTGTCGCCCTTGCATCGCCGCGCGGGCAGGCAATCGCTGCTGGACACAGGTCTACGACGATTGCCAGGCAGAGATGAAACTCCCGGCCGACGAGCGCCGCAACCGCGTCCAAGAGCGTTTACGCTTCCTTCACCGACGAGGAGATTTCCGCCGAAGTCAGCCGCATGGTCTATCCGGAAGGCATCGACTGGAATGGCGAGGTCCAGGTGATCTTCCAGAACATCGAGAACCTCCACGCCTCCATCAAGGGACCCTGCGGCGATTGGTATTTCACCGGCAACTACCCGACCGCCCGGCGGCTACTCGATGGTCAATCTCGCCTATCTCCGCTGGTATGAAGGCATCGGCGGGCGCAGCTACGATCTTCCGCTCTGAATCATCACAGGTGCTTCACCGAGGACCGGGAGAAGATCGCGTAAACCGCCGGCACCACGAACAAGGTCAGGAATCCGGAGAAAATCAGCCCGCCGACCACGGCGATGCCGAGCGACTGGCGCGATCCGCCGGAGGAACCTAACGACAGCGCGATCGGAAGGATCCCGAAGATGGTCGCGAAGCTGGTCATGAGGATAGGCCGGAACCTCGAAACCGATGCCTCGAGCGCGGCCTCCATTTTTGACAATCCCGCCTCCTTCCTCTGGTTGGCGAACTCGACGATGAGAATGCCATTTTTCGTGACGATGCCCACCAGCATGATGATTCCGATCTCACTGAAGACATTGAGGGTCTGGCTCGTTAGATAGAGGGACAGAAGCGCGCCGGCCACCGAAAGCGGGACCGTCAGGATGATGATGAAGGGATCCCGGAAGCTCTCGAACTGCGCGGCAAGAATCAGATAGATGATCAGCAGCGCGAGAACGAACGCGAAAAGCAACGACGACGAGCTTTCGGCAAAGTCGCGCGATTGTCCCGCGAGCGAAGTGTGGAACCCCTCAGGCAAAACCTTCGCCGCCACCGCATCCAGCGCTTCAATGCCATCTCCGAGCGTGTGCCCGGGCGCAGGCGTGCCCTGGATTGTCGCCGACACGGAGCGGTCGAACCGATAGATCGCGGCGGGACTCGCCGACTCGGAAAAGCCCACCATGTTATCCAGCGACACCATTTCCCCGCCTGGGGTTCGAACAAAAAGCTTTTTCAAATCCCCCGGATCATTCCGATCCTCGCGCTGCATCTGGGCGATCACCTGATATTGTTTTCCGTCCTTCAGGAAATAACCGAATCTCCTCCCCGAATAGGCGAACGCGAGGGTCCTGGCGATTTCCTCCACCGAGATCCCGAGCACCGCAGCCTTCTTGCGGTCGATGGAAATCACCCCTTCCGGATGGTTCACCTTCAGGTTCGCATCGAGTTGGGTAAGCACCGGACTTTTTCTCGCTTCCTCAAGAAATTCAGGAAGTACCTTCACCAGCGATTCGAAGTTCGGGGCCTGCAGGACAAAGTTGATGGGCTGACCACTCCTGCGGTCGCCAATGGTCGGCGGCTGCGTGGCGAACGCCTGCACGCCGGTGTAGTCACGCATCGCCTTTGAAATCTGCGCCGCGATCTCGTCCTGGGTGCGGCCCCGGTCCTCCGCGGATTCCAGATAGATGCTGTGGGTTCCTCCGTTGGCGGCATTCTTGCCCCCTCCACCGCCAACGATGTCAAAACAACGATAAACCTCGGGAACGTTCTCGTTCACGTAGTTGCCGATCTTGTCCATCCAGCTCTCGGTGTACTCGAATGTCGAACCCTCGGGGGCCGTCACCACGACACGGATGTTCTCCCGGTCCTCAAGTGGAGCAAGTTCACGGGGCAGATGGACGACCAACCAGGCGATGAGCGCCCCGTTGCCTAGCAGAATCAGGATCGCCACCCACCGCCAGCGGAGAAAGGGTGCCAGCATGCGACGATACGCGGCGGTGATGAACTTGAAAAACGGTTCCGTCACCCGGTAGAGCCAGTTCGGCTTGTCACCATGCTTTTTCAGAAGGAATCGGCACATCATCGGCGACAAGGTTAGAGCGACGAATGCCGAGATGACCACGCACCCGGCGACGGTGATGCCGAACTCGCGGAACAGTCTTCCGGTTAGACCTGACAGGAAAATGATCGGCAGGAAGACGGCCGCCAGCGCAACGGTGGTGGAAATGACCGCAAAATAGATCTCCCTCGATCCCGCCAGCGTGGCCTCCAGCGGCGTCATGCCCTCCTCGATCTTCGTGTAGATGTTCTCCAGCACCACAATCGCGTCATCGCACACCAGTCCGATGGAAAGCACGATTGCCACGAGCGTGAGTACGTTGATCGAGAATCCCGCGATGTACATCACGAAGAATCCGGCGATGATGCTAACAGGAATCGCGATGACGGGAATGATGGTGGACCGCCAGTCCCGCAGGAACAGGAAGATGATCAACGCGACCAGACCGAAAGCGATCACCAGCGTTTCCTCCACCTCCTTCACCGAGCGCCGGACGAAGCGGGTGAAATCGTAACCCACCTCCACGGTCATGTCCGGGGGCATGGCTTTCCTCACCTGTTCCATCCGCTTGTTGAACTCGTCCGCGATGGCGATCGCATTCGTGTTAGGCTGCGGGATGATCGCAACGCCGATCCGGTAAAGCCCCTTGTTCTTGAGGCCGGCCCGGAGGTTTTCGGCTCCCAGTTCCGCATAACCAATGTCCCGGAAAAGGATCTGGCGCCCACCTTCCTGCCGGATGATGAGGTTTTCAAATTCCTCCGGTGTCGAGAGCCTACCCAAGGTCCGCAGTGAAAGCTCGTTGTTGGTTCCCTCCAGCCTGCCGCTGGGCAAATCGACGTTCTGTTGATCCAGCGCCACCTGCACGTCTTCCGGAGTGAGGCCGTGGACCGCGAGCTTCACCGGATCCATCCACAGCCGCATCGCGTAGCGTTTCTCACCGAAGATCCTGATGGAAGCGACGCCCGGAATCGTCTCCATCCGCTCGCGCACCATGCGGTCCGCCATGTCGCTGATCTCGAGGATGCTCCGCTTGTCGCTCGTCATTGTTAGGAAGAGGATTGGCGAAGAATCGGCGTCGGCCTTTTCCACCACCGGCGGATTCGCGTCCACCGGCAAGGTCCGCGCCGCCCGCGACACGCGGTCGCGGACATCGTTGGCCGCCGCGTTGAGATCCGAGCCTAACGTGAATTCGACGGTGATGGTGCTGCGCTCCTCCACCGACTCGGATGAAATGGTCCGTATCCCCGAGATTCCGTTGATGACCTGCTCCAGCGGCTCGGTGATCTGTGATGCGACCACATCGGGATTCGCTCCCGGATAGGCGGTCTGCACCGTGATGATGGGTGGATCAATCGCGGGATATTCCCGAACCCCGAGATAGGAAAATCCGACGATGCCGAAAAGCACCAGGATCAGCGACATCACCGTGGCGAGGACCGGCCTCCGGATGCTGGTTTCTGATAGACTCATGGCGACTTGGCGGAATTCACTTCGACGCCTGGTCGCATGCGGATAAGGTTCGTGGTGGCCACAAGGTCGCCCGCCGCCACCCCACGCAGGATCTGAACCTTGTCCTCCGTGCGGGCACCGATCTCCACGGGTACCAGTTTCGCTTTTCCACCCTCGATCACATAAACCCCCTGCCCCCTTTGCGATGGGACGATGGCCTGGCTTGGGACCATGAAACCGTTCGTTGCCACATCGAGGGTCAGGGATACCTCCGCGAAACCACCCGGCAGCAATCCCTTCGGCGAATCACACATCCCTCTAACCAAAAGACTGCGGGTTGCGGCCTCGATCGCGGGCTCGATCACGGTCACCTTGCCCTCGAAGACCTGGCCATTTCCCGCCACCGTGAAGGTGAAGTCCTGCCCTTGTTTCACGTCGGTCGAGTATCGCTCGGGAAGCGGGAAATCCACCTTGATACGCGACACGTCCTGCAAGGTGACCAGCGGGGTCGTCGGGGAAACGAAAGCCCCCTCGCTCACCTGCCGGACACCCACCCGCCCGGCAAAGGGAGCGCGGATCTCCGTCTTTGAAATCTGCACCGCCTGCGTGTTCCGCTGCGCTTCGAGAATCTTCAGTTCCGCCGTGGAAACATCGAATTCCTGCTGGCTGATGGCCTTGCTGGGCAAAAGGCGATCGACACGCTTCTTGTTCGTCTCCGCAAGATTCAGGCGCGCATCGATTTCTCCCAATTCCGCGACGAGATCGCTGTCGTCCAACTTGAAAAGCAGATCGCCCTTCTCCACCAGCGATCCTTCCTTCACCTCGATCTTCACCAGACGTCTTGAAAGTTCGGAAACGAGAGTCACCGACTCGTTGGCCCGCAGCGTGCCGACCGTCGAAAGCTTCCGGGCAAAAGGCTCGACCTTCACCTCGTAAAGTTCCGACGGCAATGGCCCCGACGGAGATTTGCCCTTTGCCCCCTGCCCCATCGCACTCGCCACCAGCAGTGGCGTGAGGAGAATGGTGTAAAACCTTGGCATCTTGGGAAAAGTCATGGGTAGCGGTAACGGAGTTGCGAAATGGCCTCAACGCAAGCAAAAGCCATACGCGATCCCACCTCAGTTTCTCACCACCTTGACCGAAGTTTCCGCCGAGCGTCCATGATCGTCCAACACGCGGAGCAGATGGCTACCCGGCGACGGCTTCCACGCCAGCGATTTCTCCGAGGAACAGGTTCCGAGAAATGCCTCGCCCGAGAACCAGTAAAGCATCCTCACCCCGGAAGTCGCCCGTGCCTTGAGCGGGATTTCGGATCCGTCGCCCTGATAGACCCGCCCGTCGAGCGGCGAGACGATGCGCGGGGAATCGCCATGGTCCAGCCCTGTCAAAACGTCGGTGCCATTTTCCGGATCCGGCAGCGACCTGCGCGGGAGCCCTGCACGACGGAACAACTCCAGCATGTCGGGCGACCAGAACTCATGCACTTCCCTCAGCAGCCCCGGTCTCCCGTCATCATGAGCAACCCGCTTGCCCGTCGAGCCATCGACAAGGATTTCCCGATGAAGCTGGCACATGGAGATCGGTGAGACGCCGGGGATGAACCAGCCATTGGTCCGCTGGCGGCACCATGGCCCGGGTAAATCTCCGGATGCCGCGCACAATTCGACCTGCCTAACACCCTCGGGTGGCACCTGGGATTTCATTGGCAATCGCAACCGCGCGAACAGATCAAACAACAAGGGTGCGGCACAACTCCGTGCGACCAGTGAGTTGTTTCCCCGTCCGTCGAAGTTTCCGAGCCATACCACCAACACATGGTCGTCTCGCACCCCAACGGCCCATGCGTCGCGGAAACCATGGGAGGTGCCGGTTTTCCAGGCAACCTGTGGATCATTGCGTGCAAATCCATATTCAGCACTGAGTTCGGTGGATCCGCGCAGCATGTCCATCACGAGGAAACGGGCCTGAGCCGACAAAAGCGGCTTGCCTGGCATTTCAGGGGATCTTCCGGTGAACACGAGAGGACGAGGCATTCCATCGTCCGCCAGTCCCGCATACAGGCTGGCGAGTTGGACGGGTGAAATCCCGAATCCGCCCAAGGTCAGGGCCAGGCCGTAGTATTCCGCAGGCTTGAGGAAATTCACACCTCCGCGTTTCAAAAATTGATAGAAAACCCCATCGCCCAGCCGGTTGGACAATGCGACCGCAGGAATGTTGCGGCTTCTGACCAGCGCGTCATTCGCGTGAATCGGCCCCATGAACTCGCCCTCGAAATTCTCCGGGTTGTAATCGTGGAAAACCATCGGCCCGTCCGTCAACAAGGAGCGCGGATGAATCAACCCTTGGTCGAGCGCCAGACCGTAAACAAATGGCTTCACCGCGGATCCCGGCGAGCGCGATGCCTTCAAGCCGTCCACCATTCCCAAGATGCTCCTGTCCGAATAATCGGCGGATCCCACATAACCTAACACCTCACGCGTAGGAGCGTGAACGAGGATGGCACAGGCATTGACCACTCCCTTCTCGCGAGTACGATCCAGGTGCGCCGCGATCCCCCGCTCCATCTCCTGTTGCATCGTCAGGTCGAGGGTGCTGACGATCTCGGCGGAGTTGGAGGATGTCATCAGGCGGCGGCAAAAATGCGGAGCCTCATGCGGCGGAGGTCCTGGAGGAACCAGCGTGAAATCGTCACTCAGCGGATCCGGCCTGCCGCCTAGCAGGTCCGCCAGGCGGCCTTGCGCCAGCTTGATCCGTTCCGCATCGCGGGGAAATCCCGGATGCCTCGTCGCAGGACTTTGCGGGATCACGCTCAAGGCGATGGCTTCCCGCCGCGTGACATGCAACGCATCACGGCCGCACCAGAGCAGCGCCGCCGCTCCCACGCCTTCGACATTTCCACCGTAGGGCGCGAGATTGAAATACGCTTCCAGGATCTCGTCCTTCGAGTAATGGCGCTCAAGCTGGATCGCGCGGAACATCTGCGTAATTTTCCCCGAAACCGTGCGCGTTTCCATCTCCCAGCGCAGCCTCGCCACCTGCATCGTTAAGGTGGAAGCCCCGCCGGACGCGTGGCCGGTTAGAGCTCCCCAGGTGGCCCGAGCGAGAGCGAAGGGATTCACGCCGGGATGCCAGCGGAACCAGCGATCCTCCTTCGCCAAGGTTGCCTCGATCCAATCCAGGCTCACTTCGGCGAGTTTTGTTCGGAGGCGATAGCGGCCGTCGTTCGCGGTTGATAGATGCAGCAGGGTTCCGGTCCGGTCTCGGACGACCCGTGA
This sequence comes from uncultured Verrucomicrobiae bacterium, assembly GCA_963810445.1. GTDB lineage: Bacteria > Verrucomicrobiota > Verrucomicrobiia > Verrucomicrobiales > Akkermansiaceae > Luteolibacter. The sequence continues at coordinate 112,325 of CAWENZ010000013.1, forward strand.
CCAGCCGCTTTCAGGTCGTTCGATATCTGGCCGTGACAGGAGCAGCCAGATGATGGCCAACATCATCATGCACACGATGGCTCCCTTGATGAAGCGCCGTGTCCAACGGGATCCAGTTAGCCGGAGCGCGGAATTGATTCCGCGTGTCCATGGTTTTCGCGCGGAATGAATTCCGCGCTCCAACTGCAGGACCACGCTATCGCCAAGCTCCTTCATTTCGCGGCAACGATTTCAATCCGTCCCGGCTCCGAGACGCCGTGAAGCCCCCGGTCATACATGTCTTCCACAAGGGCGGACGGCACCGCGAAGCTTCCGGAACAAACCGCTTTCATGCGGTATTTCACCGACCATTCCGCGTTCTCGCCCAGTCCGAGGAAAAACAGCGTCCGGTCCTCGCGCAATTCGGCAAACTCGGTGCCCGCCACGGTGTTAGCTCCGGATTTCAGATCGCCGGCGAGCACCTCGAATCCGGCGGGCAGGAGATCAACGATGGCGAGACTTGATAGATTCCTGCCGGAGACATTCCGCACCCGCAGCACCACGTCCACCGGATCGCCCGGTCGCAAGGGTTCATCCTTTTTCGACGGCGTGATCTCACGGCTGATTTCCAAGCCGCTGCGCTCCGCCTTGTCCGGTTTGCCGGCACCATAACCCTGCTCGACCACCTGATAGAACGCGCCAATGTCGCCATCGCCCTTCTGCTCGCGCGCGAATTTCAAGGACGTGGTGTCCGGGGTGAAATCCGTGCGAAGGATTCCCTGACTTGGCCCGGCAAGCTTCTTTTCCACTCCATTGACGAGGCCGAGGATGGAAACCTCGACACCGGTGGCCTTGGCGAGATCGCTATAGGCCCTGAGCGCCAGGGTCATGTAGGAGCAGGAAAGCGTGTTGAAGCTCTGGTCGCGGAGCGGAATCATGACCGGCTCCAGCGCATCGATGCCGAACGACTTCGCCCGCTTTGGAAAGTGACGGCACTGGACGTAAAACAAAGCCAGTTCGTCCATCGCCGGAGTCTGATAGTAAGCGCGCCATGCGGGTTTCGCAGGCTTCTTCGCCGCGGCCCGTGCTTTCAGGCAGACGTCGAGCAACTTGTCCGCCTCGCCATCCTTCTTGAGTAGCATGTAGGTGGCGGCCATCCATGGCGCGGCGGTTTCTCCCTCCCACTTGTCCTTGAACTTCGCGACGAGTGTATCCCGCAGGTTCAGCAACTGGGGCGACGGATTATCACCGTTTCGCGCGAGGAGATAGATCGCATAGGCCTGCATCCCGGCATCCGATAGATTGCGGGTGTTGGCACGGGCGGTGCGGGACGCGTATTTCATCGCACCCTGAAGCAGTTCCTCAGGCACCGCATGTCCCAGCAGTTTCGCCTCGCTGAGGAAATGAAGGACATACAGGGAATGGAACTCGAAATCCGAGGACGACCCGGCATACCAATAACCGAATCCGCCATCCGATCTCTGGCGCGACGCAAGCTGGCTGATCGCGGAACGGATGGCATCCGCCGCCTCCTTGGGCGAAAGGCCGAAGTCGGCATCGGTCGAGGCGATGAGCTTGACCATCCCACGGCTGGTGATCTGCTCCGAACAACCGTAGGGATACTCGTGGACGTAAGCCTCAAGTCCCCTCGCGATACCGAGCGGGACGATGCTCGCCGTCGCCTCGACATGTCGGAATTGCGGATAGAGTTTCCGTTTCACCTTTTCCTCCTTCGAGCCGGTGCGGAACCAACCGGTGACGACACTCGTCAGATGATGGGTCGCGGGGCGCACGCTCAGGGTGCTGGATCGCTTCACCGACTCGCCACCACCCGTTGCGGTGAAGTTCAGCTCGGCGGCCCCAAGCTGGTCCACCGCGCGGAAGCGGAAATGAGCCACGCCTTCATGGCTTCCCTCCAATGGCATCGACACGGAAGATTCACCGATGATCTCAAGCTGCGGTGATGGCAGGACGTTGATCTGGATCGGTGTGACTCCCGGCTCGGGCAGATGATTGAATACTGATAGGGAAACCTCGAACTCGTCGCCCGGCGTCACGAACAACGGCGCGTTGGGTTGAAGAATGATCGGGGCTTTCACGAGGGTCGCGGACTCCACCGCTCCGATGCCATCCGCCTGACATCCCACCGCCATTACCCGCAGGTTGCCGTTGAAATAATCCGGCACGTTCCATTTCACCTCGCTCCGCACCGGTCCGGCCTCGACGATGCCTGACCAATACACGACCGGTGGTTCCTGACGGCGCTTGAAGGGATTGAGGTGCAGGGAAAGGGCGGAGTCGCCATCGCCACCAAATGCCGCCGCCGTCTTAAGGAAACGATATTCCGGCAACAGCAGGTCGAGCCATTGCTGCGTTCTAACTTCCAGTGCCTGCTTGCGGAGGAAATAGTCCAGTGGCTTCGGCAACTGATACCCGGTGATCTGGTGGATTCCCTCGTCCACCGCATAAACGACCACCCTTGCCGGACGATCCGAGGTGATCCCGAACGACACCTCGGTGCCCGGACGGATTTCACGCGGCGTCTCAAGCTTGAAGGCGAGCTTCTTGGCGGTGGACAAGACCCGGATCGGCGCTGCCGCATAACTCAGCGGGCTGTGGAACACCTCGGAGTCCGAGGTGGCGCGGACATAGGCAGCATTGATATAGTAAGTGCCCTCCGCATCTTCGGGGATCTTGATCCGCACGGAGGCTCCCTTGGTTTCCGTCCTGAACCATTGCGAGGCGGTCACCTTCTCGCGTTCGATGGTGACGAGGCCTGCGCCGGAATAAGGCGCAGCTAGAAAGACCTCGATTTCCTCGCCGGGCATGATCTCGTTCTTCGAGAGTTGGAGATTCAGTTCGGCCTCGCGTTCGAGCACCACGTTTTCATCCCCTTTGCCGATGATTTGGAACGGCACCGCACAGTGGAGGACGCTTTCCGCATCGATGATCTCCATGCGGAAACGCCCGGCCTTGTCGGTCGGGAGATCGTATGTCGATTTGTCGGCCGGGAGATTCATGCGGCTCCTCCGCCACGGTTCTTTCCTTGGCGGTGGAAACGTAGGCGTAGTTCCCGTTGTCCAGCTTGGTCAGCACGGAAACCTGGCGGATCTCGATGATACGGCGGCGCATTTTCGCGAGCGCGACCGGTTTCAAGTCCCGACCCACGGCGACGAGATCGAGCGCCCGCTCGCCATCCTTGGCGATGTTTGATAGATCGCCGTCCGGCTTCCACCCAATGACCGAATCATAGGGCGAAACCAGACACGTCATGGCATGGCGGACGCTGCGACCCCCTTCGCGCTCGAAGGCTTCGGTGAGGATGGCGAGTCGGAATGATGCGTCCTTGAGCGTGTCGAGCGGCAGCTTGAAGGTCGCGGCCCCCTTTTCGTCGGTGTTCATTTCACCGAGATTGATGGACCGTCCGGCACGGGACGAGGACTCGGCGGCGCTGCGGTCGTAGAATGAGAAATCCGGCCATTCGGAGAATCCGAAATCCGCTGGAGAAAGCTCAAGCTGCATGGTCACCCGCCGGTCGGGCGCGGGTTCGCCGAAAAGCGATAGAACCGAAACGGAAGCATCCGTCACCTTGCAATCGAGCCAACCCGCCGGCGGCGCGGGATCGATTTTCGTCGCGACCTTCATCTTGTCGGGTTGGAATTCCTCCACCCGGACGGCAATGCGGCCGAGCCGGAACATGGATGCTCCGCTGGCATCGAGGACATCCACGGAGATCTGGTGGACACCAAGCGCCGCAGCCTCCGACAGCGGGAAGTCGCAGGTGAAAAATCCATCATAAGGCAGACTGGTTTTCTGGAACCCCACGCTACGGCCCCGGGGATCCGTTAGTGTGACCGCCAGAGGCAGTCCTTCCAGCACCGGTTGCCAGTCGCGGCGACGGGTGATGAATCCGGCGTGCACCGTGTCGCCGGGCCGATAGACGCCCCGCTCCGTGAAGACGAAGGCCTCGATGGCCTTGATGCGCGACGCCATCACTCCATCGATGTCGAAGCGTGAATAATCCATCGCGGGAAGCTGGCGCTCGTTGAAGGGGAGGAACGAGGTGTCCTCCGCTTTCGACGCCGTCACCGCCACGGGCAAACGTTCACCGGCGAGACCCTCGAACGAAGGCAAGTGCGCATGTCCGTTTGCGTCCGTCTTGCTGGTTTCGAGGACACTTCCATTTCGTGCGAGCACCTGAATGACCGCATCGGCAACAGGAAGCCCCGCCCCCAAGGACATCACGAACACGTCACGCGATCCATCCGCCGCTGCCTTCACCAGCAGCCCGAGGTCGGTGACCATGACAAAGCGATCCGAGGCATTTCCCGGCGCACGCAGCCAGCCATCATCGGTGCGGGAATCGTCATCGTTGTAGGAATACCATCGGTTACCTTCGCTCATTTCGTCGGTGGGTTCCTCGATGCGTGAGTAGATTCCCTGATCGGTCGATTCCTCACGTTTTTGAACCGGCTCGATGTTGACGAAGAAAATGCCCCGTCCTCCCGGCAGCGAATTCGGCGTGGCCAGCGGTGGAGCCTCGGAAACGTCGATGGCCGTTTGGGTGGCTTGCCAATCATTCTCATGGGGAACCGCCACGATCTTGCTCCAACGCTGGACGATGTTGCTTTCCGAAAATCCACCGGAAAATTCGGGGTTTTCGAATGAGCCATACGAGATGGCGGCCAGATGCTGGAATTGGGAATCCGGCACCCTGCCAAGCGTGACACGCACGTGATCGATGCCCCGCGATTGCACGATGAGTTTCCGTTCTCCATCGAGTGCGAGGATATTCCCCTTCCCTAGCAGCTTGGTTTCCTTTGGAAAGGCGGGCACACCAAGGGTCTTGTCAAACCGGGTGTTGATTTCAAATCCGCCGGGCGACTTGACGCCCTCACCGATGCGGACGAGCAGGCTGCCGTCGGTGCGCGCCTGGAGAAATCGGAACGAATGCCGCTTGTTCAGCGCGGCCTCCCCCTCGACGGGAACCAAGGCGACCTTGGTGGCGCTGGAGACCCGTTCGTTGAAAATCAAATTGCCATGTTGGTCATACCAACCATCCGGGTGCCACCACATCTCGATGCGGCTGTTGATCTCCGTGCTGTCGATGTCGAGGTTGGTGCTGATGAAAACGAACTGCTGCGGCTCGCCATCGTCAGTGCGGATCAGGGTCGATTCCGCATTGTCGATTTTCAGCCCGCTGTACCTTGTCCGGCACGCGGGCTTTCGCCTCGCTCGCCTTTTCGAGGGCCGCTCCACCGAGGGTGGAGGAAATCCCGGCTGGCACGATCAGCTTCACCCAGTCCTCCTTCATCGGCACAACGATCTGACGGCTACGGACAAAGAAGCGCCGGGCCGACAAGGGATCCGCGGTGACATTGAAAAGCGGCGAACCCGCCGTGAAAACCGGTGTCCCGCCGATGACCTCCATCCGGAGTTTATCCTGCAAGGCATCCAGTGAAACCGGATGACTCAGGTTCAATTCCGAGACCACCTGATAGACCGTTGCATCCTTCGGACTGTTGTAGAAGGAGAACTCCTTGAGCTCGGCGACCAGCGGAGGCGTCGTGACGGAGATGGTTTTCTTGTCGAGCTCGATGTCCTTGGCAAGTGCCGCCGGATTCAGGCTGGCGGTGAGCTTGGTTCCCGGTGACCAATGACCATCAGGCTGGAATTGCAGGGTCGAGCCATCCGGCCATGTCCATTTCCCGGGAATCGCCGGATCGAGCGTGACGGCATCGCCCGCTTCCTTGCCGATCTTTTCGAGCGGAGCGACCGGAGCTCCGGAAAATGAGATCCGCCACGGTGAAGGCAGCAGATCCTTGTCCGGTGCGCCGGGAGCGATGGCAGCAGGTGTCGCTCGCATTGCCCACCGCCACTTTCCGCAGCGGATTGTAGGCGAATTCGCGCGGCTTGTGGGACTCCCACCAGAGCCATGTCTTCACCCCTCCGAAGATGAGTCCGGCCAATACGACCGTGGTGAGGATCGACGCCCTCGGGTGTGCCCGGCACGCGGCGAAAAAGGCGCATATTTTCCGGAAACACCACGCCAACCACGGCGGAGCTCCCCATGAAATTCTGCCAAACAAAAAGCCAGCCAAACGGCCGACTGTCGCGATCAATCTTCTAACGGGTGATATCTTGTCATTCACTGTTATACTCCGGTCAGCAAAGCACTACGCATGACGCACCCTGCAAAACTTACATCTTTGGAAAAATAGTCTCAGAAATCCTCCAAGGCAGCTTCCCGGGCGGAAATCTCCCCTTGAACCGCGGGCCGTCCCGCAAGAGACTGCCGCCGTCCATGGCCACCGCAACCTCCACCCAGCCCACGCTTCCCGATTCCACCGGTCACTTCGGCCAATTCGGCGGGATGTTCGTCCCGGAAACCCTGATGGCTCCGCTGCAGGAGCTTTCGACCGCCTATGACGCGGCCAAGGCGGATCCGGCTTTCCAGGCGGAACTCGATGATCTCCTCCACAATTATTGCGGTCGCCCGACGCCGCTCTATTTCGCGGAGCGTTGGACGGAGTTGCTCGGCGGTGCAAAAATCTATCTAAAGCGCGAGGACCTGCTCCACACCGGAGCCCACAAGATCAACAACGCCATCGGCCAGATCCTGCTCGCGAAACGCCTCGGGAAAAAGCGCATCATCGCGGAAACCGGAGCCGGTCAGCACGGCGTGGCCACCGCCACCGTCTGCGCCCGCTTCGGCATGGAATGCGTCGTTTACATGGGCAAGGTGGACATGGAGCGGCAGGCGCTCAACGTCGCCCGCATGCGGCTGATGGGAGCCGAGGTCCGCGCGGTGACCGCCGGTCAGGCGACCTTGAAGGAAGCGGTGAACGAGGCGATGCGCGATTGGGTCGCGTCGGTGGATCACCACGCACTACATTCTCGGATCCGCGCTGGGTTCGCATCCCTTCCCGATGATTGTTAGAGATTTCCACCGGGTGATCGGTGTCGAGGCACGACGGCAGATTCTGGAAAAGGAAGGCCGCCTGCCGGATCTGCTCGTCGCCTGCGTCGGCGGCGGATCAAACGCGATCGGCCTGTTCCATCCTTTTCTCAACGATGAGAATGTCCGCATGGTCGGCGTGGAAGCCGGCGGAGACGGGATCATTCCAGAACGACACGCCGCGCGTTTCCAAGGTGGCAAACTCGGCGTTCTCCAAGGCACGAAAACGTGGTTGCTGGCGAACGACGACGGCCAGATCGAGCTGACCCATTCCGTTTCCGCCGGCCTCGACTACGCCGCCGTCGGTCCTGAGCACGCCTACCTCCAGGACATTGGCCGCGTCGAATACACCTACGCGACGGACTCCGAGGCGCTCGCCGCCTTCAAGGAACTCGCCCACAGCGAGGGCATCATCCCGGCTCTCGAAAGCGCCCACGCGATGGCCTATGTTTCCAAGATCGCGCCCAGCCTGCCGAAGGACTGCATCCTGATTGCAAATCTCTCAGGTCGAGGCGACAAGGATGTCGAACAGGCGTCGAAGTTTCTGCTGGATTGATTCCAAAAAACGATCACAGCACCTTCAATCCACCATGATATGGCGGCGAATTTGCTCGAGCGTCTTATCCTTGATGCCGGGCACCTTCTTCAGATCCTCGATGGATTCGAAGGGCCTTAGGGAAATGATCCCTCTCACCATTTTCGGGCTCATGTAAGGAACTGCATCCAATTCTTCGGCTGAAGCATCGTTGACGTTCAGCAATCGCTTGAGCATGGGCGGCGCTTCTGTGGCAGGTTTCGCGAACATGTGGTAATCGCGATTTTCCAGCATACCTCTTTGAGCCTCACTTTCTGCCGAGTTCCGCCGGATCGCGATCCCAAGGACAATCAACCCACCTGCGATTAGAAGGGCGGAGAGGCCTCCCTTGCGGGAAATGTCGCGAGGCGACTCCGGTGGTTCGTCATCCCGGCGGCGCATGTAATCCCGGTCGTAAATTCCCATGGCTGCCACCTCTAGCGGAAGTCCGTGCCCCCTGCAAGGCCTCTGTCAACCGTCAGTCGGCGAGAATGTGGATCGTCCTCAAGCGCGGCAGTGCGCGGTCATCGTTTTAATGCTCGATCAAGAGCCGATTGATGCGGCCCATGATATTTTTATTTGAGTGGGAAATCGTCCGTTCGAGCGGAACTAAACACCTTTGCGGCTCGCGAACCTGTTCGGGTAATTTGAAGGATTGGATCACCGCCTGATCCACGTGATGCCAGCGCGATCCAACCCAATGACATGAGAACCTCGATATCGGTGTGAACGAATCGCGGTTCCTCAGGTTCGAATGCACCGCTTCCAATAGGCAAGAATGCGATTGTCACTTCGTAGGGAGAGTTCTCATAGTGCATTTGTCCCGACTTGATCTCATCAAGTCTGCATAGTAGCTCACATGCCTGATTTGATAGCCTGTCTGATACCGCAGCGAACCGGGTCCCAACTTCCGCCAAGCCATCGATTTTCCCGGCAATCGCTGAAACAGCCTCACAAACCACATCCAGCTTCTTCGACATTGAGTTAAAGTCGGACGCCAATAGCGAATGGAGATCTCGTTGGAGTTCGTCGGACTCAAAAATTCTTTCACGGAGGCTCTGAAAATTGTGGTTCGTGAGCCAAACCATGAAGCTATTGAATTGATCGCTCTCATGGGCGTCATGCTCTTGTTTCCAGTTGCAAATCAGGCCCACAACCGTCGTAAATAGCGAGATTCCCGTAATTGGTTCCATATGTTTTTGGATTTCTTGTGCTTCTCAGAGTGCAAGCCTGTCCGCGACGAGATTCGAGCTAGATTTTCGGCGGCTGGATGCAATCCACCGTGATGAATGCCGTTCGCTTTTCGGGCGGCAGCGGCAGGCCGGGAGCGGTGACGGAATCTCCGTTTTCAATGCGGGCAGCGACTTGCTGGTTGAGTTCGAGGATCTGGCCGAGGAGGTCGGACTTTGGATTGAAGCCGTAGGCGGCGAGCACGGCGGCATCGAGTGCTGCGTGGGCGTCCTTAAGCGGATTAGCGCCGGGGAGTTCGAGCGTGCGGTAGAGAGCGCGAAGTCCACCCTTGAGTTTTGGCAGGTTCTCGGCGCGGATGCGGCGCACCTCACGCCCGGCAACGGCGACGGCAGTAACGGTTTTTTCGCTTGGATTCTGCGGCCACGGAAACATATCGAAAACGGTGCTTGAGGTGTAATTGAAACGCTCTGTGAGTTTGGAGCACTTGGTGACGAACCAAAGCCAGTGGGCGTGAGACTGGAGGATTCCGAAGCTGTAATCATCCGCGAAGGCGAAGACCCGCAGTTTGTGATCGGGTCGGATGGTGCTGGAAACAAATGCGAACACCGGACGCTTGGTGGTATCCGGACAGGCAATGTAGCGATTGAAGAGCGCGGTCGCGTCGATCATCTCCTTGCGGCAGCGGAAATGCTGCCACCATGATTTCAGCCATGTCTGATCCTGTCCCCAGTCGTTCCCCGTCTTCTCTCTTTCGCGTCTGGCGTATTCCTCGATATGCGGGAGAACCTTCTTCTCAATTAGACCGAACGGCCCCGGATAGCTTTTCGCTTCGAGGATATTCATTTGCTGGAAGTCGATCACCCAACGATTGGGCAACCCCGAGGTCACCAGTTCCGCGCCGATGAAAAACGGATGGATAACTTCGGCATTTCGAGCGTCGGCCCTCAGGAGTGCCGACGCCTCGTATGGAGTTAGAAGAAATCCATGATGACGCGGGAACTGCCCGGAAAAGCAAACTTGCGGCTCGTAGTTGCAAACCAGTCTCTCGGCTGTGCTCACATCCGTCTGATCCGAGAGTGTGGATGAGAGATGGTCCACGTCGCGGAAACTCAGTTCATATTCCTTTGCCGCATTCTTCCCCTGCTTTTTCCAAAGCTTCTTGGTTTCCGCCGATGGATCGGTCTTGAACCAAAGCCGGCGAGATTTTGGCAGCAGCGTGGCAACCTGGGTCTTCATCCAGTTGGCGATGGAGACATGGACGTTGGCCTCACCGCTCCACGGTTGATTTTCCACGGCTTCGATGATTGTCCCGTCCTGCACGACATAATCGAGGCCACCGATTCGAGATGCATTGTTGCGGATGTTCTGGGTGCCGACCAAGCCCGCGCGGCCCGCAAAGGGATCTTCCGGGGTGCATGCGGAAAGCTGCTCTGTGCGCGGCGAATCCAATAGACGCAGAAGTCCGCCATGCCGGGAACTTCCGGATAGAGAGTTCGCAGGGTCTTGACGTAGTCCGGGCCGAGCTGGGGCTTGAGCAGTTTCGCGCCGATGAAGGGCGGATTGCCGATGATGACATCCGCCTCCGGCCACGGGGTGCGCTGGTCGCCCCGCAGCAAGTGCGTCAGTGGCGATGAAGTTGTCATCGAGATTGTCGAGCGGGAGGGCACGTTCGGCGATGTGGAGCTCGTCGATAGCAAGCTTCCGGGCGATCATCATCGTGACCTTGGCCAGCTCCACGGCGAAGGGATTGATGTCCATGCCGAAGAAATTCTGGGCGCTGAGATAACTCATGGCGATCTGGCCGGGTTCGGACACGCTGACGAACTCGTCGTTGATGCGCTCGATGATGCGGGCCTCCAAGCGTTTCAACTCGCGGTAGGCGATGTAGAGGAAGTTTCCGCTGCCGCATGCGGGATCCAGCACGCGGAAGTGGTGCAGGCGTTCGCGCAGCTCGCCAAGGCGCTTGAGGGTTTTGGCTTTTTCGATCTGTTCGCTCCATGGCCGCACGATCGTGGGGCCGATGATCTTCATTATGTCCGCCGGGTGGGTGAAATGGGCGCCACTGGCCCGGCGTTCGTCCCGAGTGCCTTCGACGGAGCCGTCATCAAGGGAATGCTCGAAAAGCGTGCCGAAGATCTCAGGCTGCACTTTTTTCCAATCGAAGGCGGCCGCCTTGCGGAGCAGGAGGAGTTCCTGATCCTGAAGCTCGACACGGGCGGCCTGCGAGAAGAGGCCTCCATTGAAATACGCCACGCCCTTGAAGCGTCCGCCGGTGGGTGAAGGGCTGGTGTTCATGGCCTCGAACAAGCCGCCCAGCAGGTCATAGCTCTCCGCAGGAGATTTGATTTCAGCGAGGAGCTGGGTGACGAAGTATTTCGGCAGCAGGTCGATGTCCTCTGCGAAGAGGGAAACGAGGATTTGAAGGATGAATCTCTGGGCGGTCGGCTGGTCCACGCCGCGCTTGCGGAATCTCCGAAAACATTGCGCCAGACAATCCGCGGCATCGCGGGTGACCGCCACGCGGTCGTTGTCGAAGGTGGGTTTCGGCTGTCCGGGGAAAAGGAAGGCGAGTGGGCCGTAATGTTCTGAGAGATCGGCGAGCTTGGCTGTCCCGACAGGGGAATCCATCTGCGTCTCGAAGTCGTAGACCTCGAACTCGTCGAAGTTGCAGAGGACGACATAGCGGGGACGGCCGGGAACGAGACGTGTCCAATAATCAAACGCCTGTCGGTAATGTTTGGAAAGCACAGTGCCGCGCTTTTTCATCTCGATGAGGACGACCGGTTTCCAAACGTAGTCGGCGAAGGCGGTGCCGCCGCCATCCTCGCCTGCCTTGCGCACCCGGAATTCAGGCTCGCCACCGACATCCAGCGATCCGGCGTGGCCGAACGCCTGGAAAAGGCGGTCGAGAAAGATCTGGGCCTGTCCTTTTTCATCACCGGTGATGTGGGCCTGAGCCCATTCCACGAAGGCGGCGAGTTTGACGGTTCTAGGATCAGCCATGTGCCTGAAGATTGGATTTCTGTTGGGCGCTCGTCAAATGCGGACCACCGGAAATAGACATCCGCTGGGCAAAATTGGAATTTCCCGAGGATGAATCAAAGTGTGCTTTGGTGACGGGCGGGTTTCCCTTGGAATAGGGAAGGCTTCCCTCGGGGCTTGGAGGGCTTCCCTTGGAAAATGGAAAGACTCCCTTGGAACGTGGAAGGTCTCCCTTGGGAAATGGAAAGACTCCCTCGGGATTTGGAAGGCTTCCCATGGGAGGTCGAAGGCCTCCCTTGGGAGGTGGAACGGTGCCTTTGGGACACGGAAGAGGTCCCGAGGAAGAGGAAGGGTGCCATTGGAACGCAAACGTCGAAGTATCTGCTGGATTGAGGGTTACGAAAATAGCTTTGACCAGCGGACGGGAATCCCGGATTTTCCGACGGTATGAAAAACCCATTTTCAACGCTTGGAGGCATCCGCAAGGGAGCTGCCCGGAAGCTGCTGGCGGCGGCAATGCTCGCAGCCACGGCCACCGACACTTCGGCGTTGACCTTCAATTTCACCTTCACCCCAACGAGCACGGCGCAGGACATCGCCGGATTCAACGCAGCGGGAGCCTTCTGGTCCTCCCAATTCAGCGACGATGTCATCATCAACATGAACGTCGGCACCGCGACACTTGGAGCGGGAATCCTGGCGCAGGCCGGCTCGACGCGTGACACCTTTTTCTACTCGGATATCAGGGCCGCACTGGGCGCTGACGCATCCTCGGCGGCGGACGTTGTCGCCGTGAATTCGCTGGCCATCACCTCGTCGTTCGGTGTGCTGATCAACCGGACCTCGAACAATCCCAACGGTTCCGGTTCCGCGATCTCCTACGTTGACAACGACGGCGATGACAACAATTCCATCATCCGCATCACCACCGCAAACGCCAAGGCGCTTGGCGCGATCTATTCCCCGACTTTCGTCGATGCGAACATCACTTTCAGCAACGCGTTCAGTTGGGACTACGACAGCAGCAACGGCATCAGCCCGGCGAGCTTCGACTTCGTCGGCGCGGCCACGCATGAGATCGGTCACGCCCTGGGATTCGTCAGCGGTGTCGATGTCCTCGACGGAAATTCGCCGCCCGTCAACGGACCATTCTCGGACGATATCTTTACTTACGTCACCACGCTGGACCTCTTCCGCTACTCCGCCGAAAGTACTGCTAACGGCGTGATCGACTGGACGGCCGGTTCAACGAACAAATATTTCTCCCTCGACAACGGCCTCACCTCGATCGCCGGATTTTCGACCGGGAAAAACTTCGGCGATGGCCAACAGGCGAGCCACTGGAAGGACAATCTCGGGCTCGGAATCATGGATCCCACCGCGGCCCCCGGCGAGCACATGACAGTCGGCCCCAATGACATCCTTGCCTTCGACGTGATCGGCTGGGACCTCGTGCCCGAGCCTTCATCGGCATTGCTGGGCATGATCGGCGGACTCTTCTGCCTGACGCGCAGGAGGCGCTGAGCGATGGATCACCGGCTCGAGGAAAACGATCCATCCGGAGATGGCACCCAAAGGCCACGTCTGGAAAAATGGATCGTCGGCAGCCTTCTCCTGTTAGCCCTAATGATCGGTATCGGTCTGATCATCGGCGAGGGAATGATCCATCGCCAACCCGCGACCACCGTCGAGCCCGAAGCGCCGGCAGTCGCTCCGCCCGATCCGATGGAGCCGCCCGCGCTCGCCGCGCTCGAGGCATTTTTCGAAGCTCCCGATCTGGAAGCCAAGTCGCTGTTGGTCCGGGATAGCGGAAGGGTTCGCCCGATGATGGAGGATTACCACGTGAAGCGGAACCACGCTTTCCCCTCGCTCGGCCGGGTATCGCCCGGTCACATCGCGCATTTCGGAGGCACATCGATGGTGTTGTTCGAGGTGGAACCGTTCTCAGGTCCCCGTTTTCCGGTCGCCATCGTGTGGGATGGAAACCGCTTCGCCGTGGATTGGGAAAGTCTAACGGCCTATGGAACGATGGACTGGAGCGAGTTTGTCGAAAGCCAACCGACCGCGCCCCAGATCCTCCGCGTTTACCTCCTGAATGCCCCGGAAAACCAAAAGCCTCCCGCCACGCCGGACAGGTTCACCTGTTTCGGCATCGAACATCGTGACGATCCGCAGCCGCTCGTCGCCGTCGCCAATCCGGAGGTCGCGAAGATTCTCATGCCTCTGGTGGAAAACCAGCGGGCTCCCGTCACCTTGGAAATCGCATGGACTTCAACTGGCCCCGGAGGAGTCATGGTTCCAACAATCCTGCGGCTGGTGGCTCCGAAGTGGAGCCGTTGAAATCGACCACGGCGCCTGCTTGTCCACGTCGTTGCAGAGGTTCTCGATAATGTAATTCACTGCTGTTTTTGAACCGGCGAGTTTCAGGAATTTTATCATCCATTCGATGCACCTTGTAATCATAGTTTTCAATCGTCCAATTTCAGTTCGCCAAACGCGACATGATACGGAGTCCGGAGCGAAAGGATCTGAAATCTCATCGCTCCCGTGCTTTGGACCAACCTGTAAACCACTTCGCATTTCTGGTCAGCGGTCAAATAATGGGTAATCGCATTCGTAACATCGGCCTGGGCAAACATTTTGGTGTCATTGGGGATAATAACACGTTGGGTTATTTCCGAGGGAATCTGATCCCGTTTCGAGAAAACCGTATTAGCGAACTCACCGGCTCTCTGCGCGTGGTCGATGTTGAACGGGATCACCCTGAAGTATTTCATCGGTAAATTCTCGATCTTATCCCTTACCGCATATTCGGCCAACGCGATCGTGGAAACGTAGAGCACGTGACCTCCTGCCAGCAGGTTTTTCAGGTAGCCACGTGCATTTGCATGCAAATCGTCATTAGGTTGACTCAAGCGTATCAAAAATCCCGTGTCACAGAGGATTCCAAGTTTCAATACCAACTTAGACATGGGTTCCTCCACGGATTTCTTCCAGCCACCGGTCCGCGTCAGGGACATCCTCCAGGAAGGCGCGGCTTTCTTCATCAAGCCGTCCAGATAGGCGTCTGAGTATTCCAAGTCATAATCGAACAAATCGACAAAGGTCAGTGAATTACGGTCCATCTCGAAGGTTTGTAGATTCTGCTTTCCGGTGACCCGCAGGCCGAACTTTTTGTAAAGCAGGTTCTTGTCGGCACCCTTGAGGTAATCCTTATCCGTTGAAATCCGGAGGGTGCCAAACTCCTCGGTATCAAGATGGATATTCGGACTGCTCTTGCCACCGGCGTTGGTCAGTTCGCCATACAAATAGAACTCCGCATCCACCCACAATTTTGCATTCCTCAGGTAGTGCGTCGTCCTATCCACTACCAGGCGGCTTTCATTCGCACTAATGGTGACCACATAATCTTTTTCGACGGCCAGATGCTGAAATCTTTCGATGGCGACCGCGCTTCTCTCGTGGAGAAAATCGATCTGCCCCTGCGAACTGATTTGAGATAGAACCGCTCCAAATCCGATCACGCTCTGCATCACCGTCCGGAATTTGTGCCGCACCGATCCTTCCACGATCTCATAGCTGATCAGCGGTCGCTGCGAACGCTTCTCCGTGGGGAATAGTAGGCCGGAGGCCTGAGTCAGAATTTCCCGAATCTCGTCGATATCAACAAGCGTGGGCGTGAGTTTCCGCGCGCCCACCGAGCCTTCGATTCTGATCTCAATGTCTCCCAGTGCATCCATCTGGGTGCAATGTCGCCGAACCAAGGCCGATTTTCAATCTTCAAATAGGACTCTCTACATTTCAAATCTCCCAGTACGACAGCCCGTTCATTACTTGCATCATCTACAAGCCGACCATAAGCGCCCTCAGGAACAGCTTCGGAGGGATTCTTGGATTTCCCGACGGCTTCGGTAGCTAGAGATAGCAGCGTCACACCACCGGGACACGGTGGATGGAGGCAGCCATCACGCCACCGCGACCGCAACGTCGATCTGCTTGTCCACGTCATCCCGCAGGTTCTCGATGATGAATTCCTGGCGGTCCGGGGTGTTCTTGCCCATGTAGAAGGCTAGCAACTCCTTCACGCCCTTGCCCTCCTCATACTCGACGGGGTCGAGCCGCATGTCGGGACCGATCATGAAGCTGAACTCGTCGGGCGAGATTTCGCCGAGGCCCTTGAAGCGGGTGATCTCGGCGGCCTTGCCGAGTTTCGCCATGGCCTTCTTCGCTCGTCCTCGTTGTAGCAGTAGATGGTCTCCTTCTTGTTGCGCACCCGGAACAGCGGGGTTTGCAGGATGTAGAGGTGGCCGTCGCGGATCATTTCCGGGAAGAACTGGAGGAAGAACGTGAGCAGCAGCAGGCGGATGTGCATGCCGTCCACGTCGGCATCGGTGGCGATGACGACCCTGTTGTAGCGCAGGTCCTCGATGCCGTCCTCGATGTTGAGCGCGGCCTGGAGCAGGGTGAACTCCTCGTTTTCGTAGACGATCTTGCGCGGCAGCCGTAGGTGTTGAGCGGCTTGCCACGGAGCGAGAAGACGGCCTGCGTTTCCACGTCGCGGCTCTTGGTGATGGAGCCGGAGGCGGAGTCGCCCTCGGTGATGAAGAGCGTGGATTCCTCGCGGCGCTTGTGCTTGCTGTCGAAGTGGACGCGGCAGTCGCGGAGCTTCTTGTTGTGGACCTTCGCTTGTTTGGCGCGCTCGCGGGCGAGTTTCTGGATGCCCTTGAGGTCCTTGCGCTCGCGCTCGGCGGAGAGGATGCGCTTCTGGATCGCCTCGGCGACCTGCGGGTGCTTGTGCAGGTAGTTGTCGAGATTGGTCTTGAGGAAATTTCCGATGAAGGTGCGCAGCGATTCGCCGTCCGGAGCGATGTCGGCGGAGCCGAGCTTGGTCTTGGTCTGCGACTCGAAGACCGGCTCCATGATCCTGCACACAAACCGCGGCCTCGATGCCGGCGCGGATGTCGGAGGGCTCGTATTGCTTCTTGTAGAAGCCGCGGATCACGGTGACCAGCGCCTCGCGGAAGGCCGCGAGGTGAGTGCCGCCTTGGGTCGTGTTCTGACCGTTGACGAAGGTGTAGTATTCCTCGCCGCTTTCCGGCGTGTGGGTGAAGGCGATTTCGATGTCCTTGCCGACCAGGTGGATCGGGCGGATAGAGCGCCTCGTTCTCCATTTCCTCGCGCAGCAGATCGAGCAGACCGTCCTTCGAGCGGAACTTCTTGCCGTTGAAGACGATCGTGAGCGCCGGATTCAGATAGGAGTAGTAGCGGCACATCTTCTCGACGAACGCTTCCTTGTATTTCGCCTTGGCGGGGAAAATCGTGCGGTCGAGTTCGAAGGCGAGGCGGGTGCCGTTCACGCCGTCATCGCGGCGCGGGTTCTTCATGTCCACGGTGAGCAGGCCCTTCGAGAACTCGAGCGCCTTCGTCTCTCCGTCGCGCCAGGCCTGGATCTCGAAGAAGGTGGAAAGCGCGTTGACCGCCTTGATGCCGACGCCGTTCAGGCCGACGGATTTCTTGAAGGCCTCGCTGTCGTACTTCGCGCCGGTGTTGATCTGGGCGGCGCAGTCGAAAAGTTTTCCGAGCGGAATGCCGCGCCCGAAGTCGCGCACTTCCACGCGGCCTTCCTCGTCGATCTCCACGCGGATCTTCCTTGCCGTGGCCCATGATGTGCTCGTCGATCGAGTTGTCGACGACCTCCTTGAGAAGGATGTAGATGCCGTCGTCGGGCGAGCTTCCGTCGCCGAGTTTTCCAATGTACATGCCCGGGCGCATGCGGATGTGTTCGCGCCAGTCGAGGGATTTGATGTCGTCTTCGGTGTAGTCGGCTGCCATGGGGAAAATTGCTTGGGATTTCCTAAACGGTTGCCCGAACCGGCGCAAGGGCGACGACAAGATTGGAATAAATCGCCGGAATCCTGCTCTCATTTGCGTGAAAATGCCGTTCCACCTTCCGTCCCTCGCGCTCGCTGCCGCCGTTTCGGGAATCACTTCGTTGATCGTCACGCAAGCCGGTTGCCAACCCGAAAAGGTCGCTCAAAATCCCGTCGAGGTGGGGAAAGTCTCTTGGAATCGGGATTACGATGAGGCGGTCGCCGCCGCGAAAAAGTCGGGGAAGCCGCTCTTCGTGCTCTTCCAGGAGGTCCCGGGTTGCTCGGGTTGCCAGCAATTCGGCCGCGATGTCCTGAGCGACGCGAAAGTGGTGAAATCGATCGAGGAAAACTTCACTCCCCTGCTCATCCACAACAACAAGGGCGGCAAGGATGGGGAAATCCTCAAGAAATTCAAGGAACCTGCGTGGAACTATCAGGTCGTGCGGTTTCTCGATGTGGCAGGCAAGGATCTGATCCCGCGCAAGGACCGCGTCTGGGAAGCTCCCGAACTTCTGGAACGGATGAAGCTCGCGCTTGAAAAGGCAGGGCGGCCCGCGATGAAGACCACCAGCACCAAGCGCGTGGCCATCTCGCAGTTTTGTTTCTGGACCGGTGAAATGAAGCTCGGCGCGATGGACGGGGTGACGTGCACCGAGGCCGGATTCCTGAACGGCAGCGAGGTCACGCTCGTGGACTATGATCCTGCGAAAATTTCGCTGGAGGAACTGTCCCGCAGGGCGAAGGAGGCTGGCGTGGCGTCAAAGGTTTTCACCGATTGGAAGTCCGGCTACGAAAAGGCTCCCGAGTCCGATCAGAAGCGCCAGCTTCAGGGGACCAAGTATGCGAAGATGGATCTAACACCGGAACAGGCGACCAAGGTGAACGCGTTTGCCCGGACTGATCCGAAACGCGCCGACGAATTTCTAACGATCAAGTGAGAGCAGTTCAGCGAGGCGCTTCTCGAGGATTTCCGTGAGTGGTTCCGCACCACCTTTTGCGGGAATCTGACCGGATGCCAGCATTTCACTGACCGGGATCGGATCGCCCGCGATGACATGGGCCGTGCGATCCACCGGATAGGTCGGAAAGCCGAAAAGATCCTCCTCCAGTTTCAGGATCGTCTCCGCCCGGTGGTCCAGCGTGGGGCTTTCCAACAAATAATCGCCGATGTAGCTGTGCGCCTGCAAGGCGGTGAAGACCCGGTCAAGGTCATCCAACAGAAGCTCCCTTTCATCCGTCGCAGGAGGCTTTTCAGCGTCGAGCAAACGTCGGCGGATGCGGAATCTCAGCGCCCGCACCCGTTCCGGAGGCGTGACCGCCTTGGCATCGCGCGGGTAGCGCCCCTCAACGAGTGTTAGAAGGCCGTCACAAAGCCGGGTGAGCCGGTCCTGGACGGTGCCGCTTCCGGCGTGACCGAGGTATTCGGTCTCCTTGAGCGCGAGGATACCCGTGCCGAGGCGGTGGATCCGGTCGTCCACCGGCATCAGCGGCTTGGGTGTCCAGCCGATGCGGTCCTCCAGCTTCGAGAGCCGTCCGATGAAAGTCGCCTCCACCGACGGGTCATGGAAAAACCGCAAGCCAACCGGCACGAGAAAAGCACTTCTCCCGTTAGAGAGACGGGCCGCCGCCTTGAGAAGGATGGATGCCACACCCTCGTTGAGCGGATCCAGCCGGCGGTGGTGGTGATAGATTTCGCCCTCGGGGAAAATCACCAGCGGGTCCTCACCTTTTTCGAGCAGCGTGATCGCCGTCTTGATGGCGGACAAATCCGGTCCGTCGCGATCCACCGAGAAAACGCCCATGCCTTGCAAGGCCCACGATGCCGCCGGGCTGACCTCGAAGATCTCGCGCGCCGCCATGAATGTCGCCCGCATGCCGTGCCGGGCGACCAGCTCCATCACCACATGCGGATCCGAGTGGTCCGAATGGTTCGGCGCGAGCATGAGCGAATGGCCCGCATCGTTCAGCTCCCGCACCCGTTGGAAGCCCTCGGCCTCGATCCTCGTGATCCGGTATTTCCGCTTGAGATGCACCGCCCGGTTCACCGCCAGCCCCAGCGGACGCAACCAGGCCTGGCACTTCGGCGGGCGGAAGGTGTAGGGAAGATCGTTGCGGAGCCGGCGCATGTCGCGTGTTTACACGAATTTCGCGCCGACCGAAGTTTGAAATCAATCATCCAGCGATCACGAACTTCGGATCGTAAAAGGAGAGAGCCTTCACTTTCCCGCTCTCGTCTTCATAAAGCACAATCACGTAGTTGCCCGGATCCTCGGGGGCAATCAGGGCTACGCTTTCACCAGCCACCTTCAGAACGACTTCCGGCTTGGATTTCCCGAGGCTTGAAGACGCGATTGTCAGGCGCGGGACGTAGATCAACTCGGGTTTCGGCTTGCCCTGGATCTCAGCCGTGACGTTGATACCCTCACTGGAACAGAGGGAAATCAACGCCATGCGATAGCCACTTTCCGGATCGCTTTGTTTCAGACGGAGAATCTTCATTTTCCAAACAGGCGGATCGCCCTCTTTGGCGGGTGGTTCCTTTTCAGCATATCCAACCAGAGAAAGAGTTTCCCCTTTGGCGAGAGTGATCGTGGTCTTGCCTGTTTCGACTCCTTTCTTCCTGATCTCAATCTTGTGCGAACCCGCTTTCAGGCCGAAGCCTCCCGTGCGCTGTCCAAGCTTATATCCCTTGGGAAAAATATCCTCCCCATCGATCAGGAAGTTCGCGTTCCCCTCGCCCGGAGCAACTGCTTGGACGATGCGGACAAATCCTACCTCAGGCTGATCATCCTGGGCACATAGCCTGATGGATGTAAGCAGCATCACCGCGATGCATGCGGATTGGAAAAGTTGATTAAAAATCGTTCTCATGAGTGACTGTAATTTTGCATTTGGACGGATCGATGGTCCCGGCGGTGGTGCGCTCGCCCGGATCCGCGAACACGTTGAACACCTTCCTGACTTCAGATAGAACTTCAGGGGCCGCCGTTGTTGACTTGGTGGGCGCCAAGGATTGGCCGACAATCCATACCCGATAATTCCGTGACCGGACCGTGGACGCTTCATATACCCTGGCGAAAATCTCTTCCGCCGCCGAGTCCGAACGTTCGATGCTTGTTCCGTCGGCTATCAGGTCCTTGTTACCGAACAAGGGTTTTCCTCCCGCCCCCGGCGAATCCCGAACTTCGGCCAGCGCCGCAGGGCTGGGAAAAGGTGTGGTCTTCCGCCTCAGGATGATGGCATCGGCGATGCGGTTGGCCTCATTGTTGATCTCAGAAGCCGGCATCTTGTAGAGATTCACGGGAGGAGCCATCAAGGCGAGGATGTCATGATTGTCGGAAGTCCTTTTCGACATTTTCGGGTCCATCGTCAGGGCACCCACCGCGATCGCCCGCAAGGCATCCCGTCCGGCTGTATTGATGTTGACCTGGCCCTGGCTGAGGACCAGCAAGCCCTCGCGATCGGCTGCGCTTGCGGATCTGGAACGACCCGCATGAAACAGGTCCAGAAGGTGATAGGCCTCCAATCCCGGTTGGTCGGGTTTGTCAAACATGGGATGTTCCGGACGACCGATCCTCAGGGTATTGCCACCGCCCCGCCTTGGATCCGCAGCGGTTGAGGTCAGGACGTCGCCCCACGGCAAGCCAGCCCCTGAGGGAGTCGCCGTATTCCACATGATCGGATCATAAACGCGGCCCAATTCGGTCGCGCTGTAAAACCAGCCGTCGGGCAACCCGGAGAGCCGCATCGGCGCCTCATCCGCAGGCGGGTTGCGCAAAACCGAACCGGCGGCCAACTGAAACACCGATGCATCCGGATCCAACTGCGTGTTCGACTGGGTCAGGCCGGCTGTCGATTCACAAGTGGAATTGTGTCCGCCATCCGGCCACTCCGCGGGCAAAACCCGACCATACACCTTCGGCTTCGTCGAACCATCTCCCTTGTAAATTTGATAGCGGATGTTCCTTCGGTTAGGGCTGTAATTGGCCGGGTACGCACTGGCATCCTGGGGAGCGGAAAGATAATAGCACATTCTCGAGTCGCCCATGTTGTCGATGAAGGCTCCCGGTCCACCCGCGTAGGAATGGCCGGGTATCGTGGTCCGGACCGCCTGCTTGTCCCCGGTGGGATACTTCAGGGAGCAGTCGTTGCGATGAATTCCTCCCCGCGCCTGATCGACGACCTGCCCGTTCCACTTCATCTTGTAGGTCGCCTTGGACTCGCCGTATTTCTCGTTTTGAAGAAGCAATGGAGAGGGAACGAAAAACGCCGCGGTGCCGGCATCAAGCTTGTAAGTGACCTCGCCACACTTGATCAGCCGGTATTCGTTAGGGTTGAGGGACAAGGTCTGGGCCGGATACCAGTAGGAACCATCGCTCTTCGCAAGAACCGGCGTGGCATCCGTCATGTCGGCCAATGACACCTCCGGATTCGCGCCTAGCGGAAAACTGTATCTGGTGTCATGAGTGACTTCCACATCCCCCGACACCACCTTATCGGTCATGTTCCACAGTTCCACATAGGTCGCCACCTTGATCATGACATATTTGCGCCCGTTCTCGACCTTGACGTCATCCCAACGGAAGCGCATCAGGAACTCGCTAACCAGCGGGTAGGCGTCGAGCCCCCGATAGTCCGTGCCAAGGGTGGCTTTCTTGTCGGTATCGGCATAATCGATGGCGTTCGCGGCCAGAGTCTTCAGATAGTTGTCGGGAAACCCGCCTTTCCGATTCTCGAATCCAGGCAAGGCTTTCTTGATGAAAGTTGCCATTTCATCAACGGCGTCCGCCCCACCGGTCGCTATCAGCTTGTTCAGGTTCAATTTGGGTTTTCCGGCAACGGATGGATCGATGCCTTCAGCGTAAGGCACGATGGGCTGCTCCAGATAGGTCTGGATTCCCGAAACAAGACCTTCCTCCACGGCCCGTGATCGCTTTTCCACGAGCTCGCCGATGAAGCCGGCTGATTTGTCTGTGATGCGCGTGAGGATCGGATTTGTCTCAGCGGCCGCCTGCAAGGACTCCGGGGAAATCAGCGCCTTTCGGTTCTTGAAAAAATTCTTCTCCAAGTCTCCCTGGCTATCGACCGTGGCGGCGGGATCAATCGAAAAGAGCGCAACCTGATTCAGATTCATCTGTTCCGTGGATTCCGGCTTGGGATTCAATCCTGCGGCAGGAAATGGCCAGGCAGCCCTTGTGTGGGTCAGTCCCGTTCCATCCTGATTTCCTATCAGTTTCGGATCCAGCCGCCCCTGGAGATCTTCCACCCAGAATGCATATCGGGCAACGGTGCGTCCGGCGTCATCCTTCACCGGGAGCCACGAGACACGCACCTTGTCATTGTAAGGGAGTGTGGTGAACTCATTGTAGTCAATCGTGGAAGTGCCAACCAATGGTTCCAAGGTGGGTGGCTCGAATTTCGAGTTCACCGACTGGCCCTTGATGCTGCTGAACAAGGGAACATAGCGATACGAATATGCGCTTGCCTTGGATTCCCCCCGAACCAGGAAAAGGTGGGGCGCGGTTTGTGTCCCGGCGGTGATCGGTGCCGCGAGCGTCGATTGAATGACGGTGAAGTCGTCGTTGGCCGCTTCCTTCAGTAGAATTCCCTTGAGCTCCTCGAGCCCGGCCTTCGCGGCGAGTTCCGCGCGCTCGCGGTCCACGAAGGAACGCGCGGTGCTGCGCTCGATGTTGGTGACCAGAAGGATGCCCACCGCGAGGATGAGCAAGGCTCCCACGACAACGAGAATAGCCGGCAAGGTGAACCCCGCCTGCGCCCCGGAACGGTAAGGCGATCTAGGGTTTGGCATGATTTCCGAAGCGGATGATGGTTGAGTAAACTTCAAGGTTCTTGTTGCGATCCACCTGGTTCGATTTGCCTAACGGATCGTTCGGACCGCCGGAGCCATCCCAGTCGGACGGGTCCTTGAGCCTGCCCTGGATATTTCTGCGGGCAACGACGAGTTTCACGTCAAAGGCATCCGGCGGGACGGTGTCGTTTTTCGCCCAGTCGATCCACTTGCCGCTTTTGTCCAGTGACTTCGGCAGGGCGGAGAAGGAGACCACACCGAAGGCGACAGGTTCGTCGGGGACATCCTTTGGATTGTCGCCCTTCTTCTCGGCAAACAAGGGAGCGACGGTGTCCTTCTTGATGGCGTCGAAGGTTTCCTTGCTCTCGCGAAATCCGCGCATCAGGCAGCGCAGGCTTTTCCCGCCGATGGTCAGGTCCTTGATGTAATAAGTCACCGCACAAAGGTCGCCGATCCGCCCCGCGTCGCTCTGGGCCAAATCCGGCTGCAAACTGAGAAATCCCAATTTGTCCACTGGCCAACTTCCCGAGGAATTGTCGATGACCATGTCCTTGTGGAATTGCGCGGTGGAGAGATCCGCCGACAATTGGGTGATCAGCGCCCGGGCCTCGCGCTCGGTCGCGACCGTCCCGCCGACGCGCTCGTAGCCGTCGCCCGAGGTGCCTAACATGGTCGCGGCAAGAATCAGGATGATGGAGCCGATCGCCATCGAGAACATCAGCTCGATGAGGGAAAATCCGGGGCGATCTCTGCGAACGGAACTCATGGGATCCGCGTGTAAAAGTCGAGTTTCTGCCGCTTGGCAAGCGGTGCCGCTGCCGGGTATTCCACGGTGATCCGCACGTCCAGCATGGTGGGTGATGTCGTGGTCCCGGTGGGTGCCGTGGCATTGAGTGTCGCGATGAAGCGGACCGGCTCAACACCCAGATTTTTCGCCCCTTTGTCGTATTCGGATTTGGAAAGCTTGCCCACCAGTTTGCCTTCCGGCGAAAATGCGAGGGCCCAGATCTCTCCTTTCGTTGGGAAAACTTCTCCCACCTTGGTGGCGGCGAAATACTGGGAAATCCCGTCGCGCGAGGCCTGGATTTCCTCCACGCACGCCGGAACCATCCACGAACTGCGGGTTTCCGCCTCGGAGGACATGCCGCTTCGTCCCGACTCGGCGATCGCGCCAAAGACCAGCGGGCACCGCCACGGCGAGAACCCCCATCGCGATGACGGTTTCAATCAGGCTTGAGCCATTCGCCCCGGTTCTGGAATTTGCTGATTTCATCCGTCGATCTGGTAGGGACGCGCGGTGACTCGACCCACCCTGAGCTTCGTCTCCGGAATGGCCTTCGAATCGCCAATTTTGTTAGGATTTGGCAATGCCACCGCGATACCCGCCTTCCGCAATCCTGAACACAATCTGGGTGGACCCGGCGGGGAAATGCAGTCCGCCTCTCGGGTTGAACGCGATGGCGTGCACCTTGATGGAAAGATTCTTGGAACCACCGTAGTTGATGGTGACTTTCGATTGATCGATGGGATTGGGGACCCCGTCCACCGCATCCCCGATCAAGACGACGCCGGTGTTGAGAGTCTGCCAACGGTTCATGAGAGTCGCCTTGTCGAGGGTGAGGGAGGAATTGGATCCAGCGAGGCCAGTCCTCGTTTTTCACCTTGAACAAACCGAAGCGGCAGCGCTCGTCACCGGTCGGCAGGTCGCCGGGCTCGGCGATGGCAAGCACCACATAGGACCGCGAGGTGATGGCGGTGGTCCTGGCCTGCTCGATCAGCCCGGAAAGGAGATCGGCACCTGTCCGGCGGGAACTCGCTCCGGTGCCGTGCAAAAGGCTGATCCCGGCAGTCATCAGGATGACAAGAATGGCGATCACGGTCACCATTTCAATGAGTGAAAACGCCGCATCAGCACGAACCGGAATGGATTTGCGGGTTAAATTCACGTCTTGGGGAATATGTCGGTTTTGAAGACTTGGTTGCAGGGATCGTGCCAACACGAAGTAAACACAGAAAAGAACCGGTGAGTTGCGCCCGTTCTCAACCGATCTTGTGTGACACATCTGTCATGACAGTTCAATTTGCATTCGCTTGCCATCAAAAAGTCGCCCCGTTTCGGTCGCACGTCATGCTGAAAAAACGCTCAACGATCTTCCTTTTCCGGCGGCAACACATCAGTGCCAAGGATCCCGTCAAGGATGCCGCCCACCTTGCGAACGGTATCACTTCCCTTCTCGATGAGCTCCACGCCTTTTCCAATTGTGTCGCCCGGATTGTCTCCGAGCACCGAGCGGGTGAACTTGATGACCTGCTCCCCGGTTTCCGGGATCTTGTCGAACATCCGCAAGCCGGCGGCCTCGATCAAACGATCCGTTAGATCCTCCTTCGGATCGTCCAGGGTCCCCGTGATGTGCACGGGTGCCCAGAGCAGGCCGCGTTCCCCGGCGATGAACACATCCGTCTCGGCTCCCGGAATGGTGGACAAGGTGCCGGGTGCCAGGCCGAGCCGGAAGACCCCGTCCATGTTTTGGCCGCGGATGATCAGGCTGCCCTCCACCCGCACGAGCCCCTCGCTGGCAAGCACCAGGCGGGTGAGCGAGAGCTCGCCTTTTTTCCAATGCCATCCGGTGTGCGCCTCGCTGAGCGTCAGCACCCGGAAACGCCGCGTGTCGGCATAGGCCGCCAGCGCGTCGAGCATCGGCAGCGCGGTGAGCACGCCATTTCTAACGGTGAGGTCGCCGCTGGCTTCGGTGAACCCGGAGTGGTTTCCGATCGTAAAGCCGGACGTCACGTCGCCCGTCAACCGCTTCGCCCAATCGATGTTGAGGATATCCTCGCAGTTGATGCCGGATCGCGTCGCCCTGGACGGCGAATTTTTTCGTATCCATGTCCCACTCGCCGTCCGCCTCGATCCGGCCGTTTTTCCAGGCTCCGACCGTCGCCTTGGTGAGGTAGATGTGCTTGTCCTGGTAGCGGAGCTGCGCGCGATCCAGCCGCAGCTCGGGGACGATGCCGAAGGGCAGGCGGATGCGGCCTCCATCGACGTCGCAGCGGTAGGAGCCCTTCGCACCCGATTGTTCGGCGTGGACCTGGATGTCACTCGCGGTCGCGAGTCCCTGTTCGAGGATCACGGTGGCGGCAATCGAGCGGATATCGATATCCTCCACCTCCGCCTCACGGGGGAGCCAGGAACGCTGCTTCACCTTGGTTGCCGATCTGATCCGGTCCTTTCCGGCCGAGAACTCCGAATCCTTGATTTCCTTCGTCGCGTCGATCGAGACCTCCAGCCTCCGCACGCTCGATCCCCGGACCTCCCACACTCCCCGGCGCAATCCCCCGAGACCGACCTCGGTGTGCAGGCCATCCGCCTTCACCGCGGTGACGATTCCCTCGCCGGTGGCTTCGAAAGAATCCGTATCCACCGCCAGCCCATCCCACTGAAATGGTGCGAAAAGTCCGGATACCCCGGTCGCCTCGCTGGCCTCGGCGGAAAGGAAATGCCGGAACGCGTCGCTATGCAGGTAGGACCTCACCGCCGCGTAAATCCCGCCGAACGCGATGACCCCGACCACCAGCAAGGCCACCGCGACCTTCCCCGCCCAACGCCGCTCCCCCGCGGCTTTCCTTTTTCTCGATCTGCGGCTCATTTCTCTGAATCTTATCCGGCACCTCGGTCACCGCAAGCATTGTGGAAGGTCTTCCTGAACGAACCCGCAGCGCCAATGGCGTTGACAGGTTGGAAGCCTTTTAACCACGATGATCGAGTGATCAATCGACCGGTATTATCACCCCAACAAATCACCGCGGTGGCGATGGTCAGCATCTGGTCGATTGCCGTGATTGGCCTTCCGCTCCTGCGTCCGATTTCAAATCAGCCCTTGGTCATGCAGTTCGGACTTGGATATTTCATCGGGGCTTTCATGATTCTTCCCTCGATGTTTGTGGCGTTTCTTATCCGCTACCGCCGTGAAATTTCTTTCCGTTTTCGCGTTGGTTTGGTGAGCTTTTTAATCGCAGCGGGTATTTTCGGGTTCTTGCAATTCACCTCCGTCATGATGAGCTTTTCCTGACAATAGTTCGACATCGATTCATTTCTGGTCCGAAAAGAAGGAAGTTTTCCAAACTCTTATGAACTTCCCGACATGGATCGCTGTGATATCGAGCATCGTCGGATTCGCCCTGGCGCACCGTTGCCTTCGAGCCAAGTCCTTCAAGTTCCGGATGCTCGCGTTGGTGGCGCTTGGAGTCCTCGCGATTCCGACGATCCTCTTCGCGGTTTATTACCTCCACGTCCTTCCTGAGCGGGTATGGTTTTACAACCTCAGGTCATGGCCGGGATCGGAAATGTCGGCCATTTTCCTCGGTGGAGCAGGTGGAGCGCTCGCCACCTTGCTGCCCCGCTTCCTGCTGGTGATTCCGCTTTTTCTAACGATATCAACGACGGCGGTTCCTTATTTGAAGATGATTTTTAGTCCGCTTGATACCGGTGAATTGCATGAAAAGTGGGACGACGACGCCTGTTTGCAATCAACCGCTTCAACGTGCGGACCCGCGAGCACGGCATCCATCTTGCGATTTCTTGGCTACCCTGCGACGGAACGGGAAATCGCGATGGCTGCGCACAGTTCGTCCAGCGGAACGGAAGCATGGTATCTTGCGCGCTACCTGCGTTCGCGCGGGCTTACGGCAAAGTTCGAGTTCGGGAGCACCATTCAATCCCTCGGTTTCACTGCCGGCGGTTGTCGGAGTGCGCGTGAGCGGATACGGGCATTTCATCGCGGTTCTGAAAATCGAGGATGGCCGCGTCACCTTTGTCGATCCGTTGAGTGGCAAGCGGGAGTTGGAACTTTCGGAATTCATGAAGACCTACACCTTCACGCGATTTCATCTGGCGATTTCCAAGCAGCGTTCGTGACGCTTGATCGGATGAGGGATTGTCGGCCTTGTGGAAATCCGGTTGTCTCGCGACATGAGATTCAACTTTTCACGGTCCGCTTGCCTGGCCGCCGTCCTGATCGGAACGCTCCATGCCGCGCCGCCGGTGATGGAGGCGGTGGACGCGCGGATGAAAACATTCGTTGAGGCCAAGGAAATTTCCGGCGCGGTGACCTTGGTAGCGGACGGGGAGAAGATCCTGCATCTCTCGGCGGTCGGTCTATCAGATGTGGAGAAGAAGCACGCCGATGCCGACGGACGCGGTTTTCTGGATCGCCTCGATGACCAAGCCGGTCACGGCGACGGCGGTGATGATGATGCAGGAGGAGGGCTTGCTCTCGGTGGAGGATCCGGTGGCGAAGTATTTGCCGGAGTTCCACGACCTGAAAGATGCGGCGGGGAAGGAGGTGGTGATCACGCTCAAGCAATGCCTGACCCACAGCAGCGGATTGAGCGACCTGACGCTGGAGGAAACGAAGGAGGTGAGGACTTTGAAACAGTTGATGCCGCTCGTCGCCGCCAAGCCGGTGCAATTCACGCCGGGCAGCAAGTGGCAGTATTGCCAGACGGGGATCAACACGGTGGCCCGCATCGTGGAGGTGGTGTCAGGCATGGCATTTCCCGATTTCCTTCAAAAGCGGGTGTTCGATCCGCTGGGCATGAAGGACACCTCGTTTTATCCGGATGCGACGTTGTTAGAGCGACTCGCCCCGTCCTACAACCGGACGAAGGAAGGAACCTTGGAGAAAACGCCGATCAAGTTCCTGGGTGGAAGATCTCCGGCAGACAAGACCCGCTACCCGCTCGCCAACGGCGGGCTTTTCTCGACGGCGGAGGACTACTCGAAATTCGCCCGCATGATCCTCCGTGGCGGGGAGATGAACGGCACGCGTTTCCTGAAACCGGAATCCGTGAA
Organism: uncultured Verrucomicrobiae bacterium; assembly: GCA_963810445.1. GTDB lineage: Bacteria > Verrucomicrobiota > Verrucomicrobiia > Verrucomicrobiales > Akkermansiaceae > Luteolibacter. The sequence goes on from CAWENZ010000013.1 coordinate 141,539, forward strand.
GCAAATGACCACCGTCCAAGAGCGGCGATCTTGTCACCGGATTCACTCCCGGAAACGCGTGGGGCCTCGGCTGGTGCGTCATTCGTGAACCGCAAGGGGTGAGCGCGGCGCTTTCGCCCGGATCGTTCGGGCACGGCGGCGCATATGGCACGCAGGCATGGATTGACCCGGTTAGAAATCGCATCTATCTGCTGATGATCCAGCGCGCGGACATCGGGAACTCCGATGGCTCGGAAATGCGCCGCGAATTTCAAAACGCTGCGGCAAAGTAAGAACAACGGAGCGCTGGCTTCAGCCGGCAAGTCCAGTCCGGAATCACCCCACAGGCCGGCTGAAGCCAGCGCTCCATCCCAAACACCTAACAAACCATTCATGAAACTCCTCCTCATCGGCAACGGCTACCTCGGGCAGGCGGTCACCCGCGAATTCCGTGAGAACGGCTGGGAAGTCGCTCCGGCCTCTCTATCAGGCGGTGACGACAGCCTTGCCTGTGACATCGGCGACCCCGAGGCGGTGAAAAATTTGCCAGCGGCGGATTTCATCGTCCACTGCGCCGCTTCCGGTCGTGGCGGTGCCGAGGCCTATCAGCACGTGTACGTGGACGGCTGCCGCAATCTAACTGAATCATTTCCTGGCACTCCCCTGCTCTTCACCTCCAGCTCGTCGGTGTATGGCCAGACCGACGGATCTGTCGTCACCGAGGAGAGTCCGGCGATACCGGATCGGGAAACGGGCAAGCTGCTGCTCGAAGCGGAACAAATCACGCTGGACGCTGGAGGCATCGTCACCCGGCTCTCGGGAATCTACGGCCCGGGCCGCAGCGTGATCCTGCGGAAATTTCTCGCCGGCGAGGCGGTCATCGAGGAGGACGGCCGGCGCTTCCTCAACCAGATCCACCGGGACGATGCCGCCCGCGCGATTTTTCATATCGCAAAATCAGGGGGACTCCGCGGAGTTTTCAATCTCAGCGATGCCAAACCCATCTCACAACTTGATTGCTATGAGAAACTTGCGAAAATCTTCTCACGCCCCTTGCCGCCCTCCGGACCACGCGATCTGAACCGCAAACGGGGATGGACGCACAAGCAGGTATCCAGTGCCAAGCTCCAGGCCACGGGCTGGCAACCCAGGTTTCGCTCCTTCATCGATGCGGTCGATTCGATTGCTCCAAGCGTCTGAAAAATTACCCGATCGGGTGATTGGTCGGCTGAATGGTTGCCGCTGTGTCGTCCGTATGAGTCGGACCATCATGGCTTTGAAATCAATTTCCCGCCTCGGCGCCATCGCGTTGATTCTCTCCCTTTCCGCCGGCGCTGCGGAGCCACTCATTCAAATCCACAAGGGCGACCACATCGCCATCGTCGGCAGCGGGCTTGCCGATCGCCAGCAGCACCACGGATGGTTAGAGTCCCTCATTCAAAAAGAGTTCGCCGGCGAGGATCTAACCATCAGGAACCTCGGATTCGCGGCGGACGAGATCAACGTTCATCCCCGCTCCAAGGATGTTCCTCCCGTGGAATGGTTCCTCTCGATGAAAAAGGGCGACAGCACTCCCGCCGGCCAGCCCGAGATCATCTACAAGGCTGGCACCGATTTCGGCGCGGACGTGATCCTCGCCTACTGGGGCTTCAACGAATCGTTCCGCGGCCCTGCGGGACTCGAGGATTTCAAGAAGAACCTCACCAAGTATCTGGGAGATCTGAAGGCCGCGAAGTTCAATGGCGAGAGCGCGCCGCGCATCGTGCTTTTCTCACCCATCGCCCAGGAGGACCTTCAAAATCCCAACTTCTCGGACGGCAAGGAAAACAACCTGAACATCGGACTCTACACCCGCGCCATGGCCGAGGTCGCAAAGCAGGAAGCCATCCCGTTCGTCGATCTTTTCAACGCCTCGGAGCAGATCTATCAGAAGACGGATCATCCGCTCACGATCAACGGCATCCACCTCACCGACGAGGGCGACAGATTGCTCGCGCCCGTCCAGTTCGAGGCGGTCTTCGGCAAGCAACCGGTTTCCACTGATGACGCCACGGTCGCGAAAATCCGCGATGCCGTGCTCAAGAAGAACTACGAATGGTCGCACCGCTACCGCACGGTCGATCAGTACAACATCTACGGCGACCGTTCGCGCATCGCCTACGAAGGAGTGACCAACGCCCAGATCCTCTGCCAGGAAATGGCGCAACGCGACGTCAAGACCGCCAACCGCGACAAGCTCGTCTGGGCGGTCGCGCAAGGAAAAACCTATCAGGTCGTCGATGACAACCTGCCACCCGTCGATCTCACCCCGCCGAACAGGAAGAACGAGGTCCCCTACGACGATCCCGAGGACGCCATCAAGCACCTGAAGCTCGCGCCCGGCTGCAAGGTCGAGCTCGTTGCTTCGGAAAAGGATTTCCCCGATCTCATCAACCCGGTGCAAATGAACGTCGATACCAAGGGACGCATCTGGATCGCCGTCTGGCCGAACTATCCGGAAACCTCCCCCACCACGACCGTCTTTGACAAGATCCTCATCGTCACCCTCGATCCGAAGACAGGAAAAGCAGCGAAGGTCACCACCTTCATGGATGGCCTGAATTGCCCGACCGGCTTCCAGTTCTACAAGGACGGCATCCTCCTCATGCAGTCCCCCGACCTCCTCTGGGTCCGAGACACGGATGGCGACGACAAGGCCGACAAGATCGAACACGTTCTCCAGGGCATGGATGCCGCCGATTCCCACCACGAGACCAACTCGATGTGCTACGAGCCCGGCGGCGCGGTCTATCTGAGCGACGGGGTTTTCCTCCGCAGCAATGTCGAGACCTTCGGCGGTCCGGTTCGAAATGTCGATGGCGGCATTTACCGCTACGAACCTGTCACCGGAAAATTCATGCGCCACGTTCCCTACGGCTTCGCGAACCCGCACGGCCGCGTGTTCGACTATTGGGGAAATGACCTGATCACCGATGCCACCGGAAACTCGAACTATTTCGGCCCGGCCTTCAGCGGTCATCTCGACACCGGTGCCCATCCGTCGATGAAGGAGTTCTGGAACCGCCCGTCGCGGCCATGCCCCGGCACCGCCATCCTGACCAGCCGCCATTTCCCGGATGACTGGCAGGGACTTTTCCTCAACACGAACGTGATCAGCGTCCAGGGAATCTTCCGCGCGAAGCTCTCCGAGGATGGCTCCGGCCTCAAGGGCGAGACGCTTCCCAACCTCATCGAGACCGACATTGCCGAGAACCCGAATTTCCGGCCCTCCGGCATCACCGTCGCACCGGACGGCTCGCTCTATTTCATGGATTGGTCGCAAATGCTCATCGGCCATCTCCAGCACCATCTGCGCGATCCCAACCGCGACCACCAGCACGGCCGTCTCTATCGGATCACCTACGAGGGACGTCCGCTGATGGATCCCAAGAAAATCGACGGGCAGCCCATCGCCGCGCTGCTAGAACTCCTCAAGGAGCCTGAGAACGATGTCCGCCTGCGCGCCAAGATCGAGCTTGGAAAACACGACGCCAAGGAAGTCACCGACGCCACCACGCAATGGGTGAAGTCGCTCGACCCGAAAGAAACCACTTACGAACATAACGTGCTGGAAGCACTCTGGGTTCACCAGTGGCACAACGTCATCAACCTCGACCTCCTCAACCGCGTCTTGAAATCGCCCGAGCCCCGCGCCCGCGCCCAAGGCGTCCGCGTCCTCGGATATTGGCGCGACCGCGTGCCAGGCGCGCTGGCCATGGTCAAGGCCGCTGCCGATGACGAGGCACCCCGCGTCCGCCTCGAAGCCGTCCGCGTGGCGAGTTTCTTCCGCGAGACGGCCGCAGCAGATGCCGCCCTAACCATTCTCAAGCACCCGACCGACTACTACCTTGATTACTGCCTCAAGGAAACCATGCGCCAGCTCAAGCCATGGTGGGGAAATGCCGTCGCCGAAGGCAAGGAACTTGCCACCGACAATCCCGCGGGAATCGCTTTTCTGCTAGATACAGTCAGCAGCAAGGACCTTTCGAAACTGCCGAAGTCCCCGCTGATCTACACCGCCATGCTAACCCGTCCGGATGTGGAACCTGACCAACGCAAGACGGCTCTTTCCGAACTCGCGAAGATCCGGAAAACCACCGAAACCGAAACCTTGGTCAGCATCCTGAAAGGCGTCGCGAACAAGAACGAAAACGGCACCCGCGACCTTTGCAAAATCCTGCTAGATCAGCCCGCCGCCGACCTCAAATCCGCCCGTGATTCGATCCAAAGCCTGGCCACGTCGGATATCCTCGACTCCGTCAAACAATCTGCCCTTGCCGCCTTGATCACCGCCGACCAATCCGTCGATGCCGCGTGGAATCTCGGCGCACGGAAATCACCACAAGCCCTAACCGGTTTCCTCAAGGCGCTCGTACTGGTGCCTGACGAAAAGATCCGGTCCGCTGCCTATCCCATCGTTGAAAAACTCCTCACCTCGCTTCCACCCGAGATCGAGGCCATGGTTGAAAAGGAAAACGGCACACCCGGCCGCTACGTCAGGATCGAGCTGCCAAGAAAAGGGACCCTGTCACTTGCCGAAGTGCAGATCTTCAGCAACGGGAAGAACATCGCGACCTCGGGCAAGGCCAGCCAACAAAGCACCGGCTATGACGGCGATGCGGGCCTCGCCATCGATGGCAAAACAGACGGGGGTTTCGTCAACAAGTCAGTCACCCACACCGGCGAGAACGTGCGGAAGCCATGGTGGGAAGTCGATCTGGGTTCCAAACAACCCATCGACTCCATCGTCATCTGGAACCGGACCGACGGCGACTATCAGGAACGTCTTGCGGGTTACAATGTGGCGATTCTCGATGGGGATCGTCATGAGATTTTCAGCAAGAACGGGAACCCCGCACCCAAGGATTCGTCGACCATCCAGATCCGGAGCGACGCCGGCGGTGAGATCCACCGCGCCGCCATTCTCGCGTTGCCAAACCTGGGCAAGGATCCGAAAACCGTCTTCTCCACCCTTGTCGGGTTGATCGTTAGAAGCGACCAGGTCCCCACCGCTGCACACGCCATCAGCTTGCTCCCCAAGGAAGCGTGGTCCGCGGATCAGTCGGCCGCCGCCGTCAAGGGCATCGTTGATTGGGCAAAAACCGTCCCTTCCGACAACCGCACCTCCAGGGAATACACGGACACGATCCAGGCGACCGACAAGCTCATCGCCCTCCTTCCCGTGGATCAGGCCACCGCAGCCACGAAAGCGCTCAACGACCTCAACGTGATGACATTCACCATCAAGACCGTTCGCGAGCAGCTTCGCTACGACATCGCCCGCCTTGTCGTGGAGGCGGGCAAACCTTTCCAGGTCATTTTTGAGAATCCGGACGCCATGCCGCACAATCTCGTCTTCGTGATGCCCGGAACCCTGCAGGACGTCGCCACCGCGGTCCAAACTTATCCACCCGACAAGCTCGACTCCAAGGGACGTGCCTACGTTCCGGAAAGCGATCCGCGCGTCATCGCTGCCACCGTGCTTGTCGAAGCCGGGAAATCGACCACCCTCGATCTAACCGCACCTACTGCCGAAGGAACCTATCAATACGTCTGCACCTTCCCCGGCCACTGGGCGATCATGAAGGGCGAGCTCATCGTGACCAAGGACGTGAAGGCGTGGCTGGCCGCGCATCCGGAGAAATGAATCAGTGCCGGGCACGGATGCGGACGAAACGCTTCGCGTGGGCGGCGGCAGGATCCGGATCACGAGCTTCCAACAGGAAAGGCGTGTTTGACAGGAAGGTACCCGGCACCCAGTTCGTTAGATCCGAACTGTATTCGATGACCGGCGTCGAATCGCCGGGCGACGGGGCTCTTGGAACCCGCAAGGTCAGGTAACTCGCGCCGCCGATGTCCTTGAAAAACGGCGTTCGCAACTCCGGAGACGTCGGAAAATCCGGGGACAGGCCGAGCGCATATTCGATCACGTCCGGGATCTGGTCGCCATCGCGATCCAGCGTCGCGGATGTGGACCCGACGGTGACGCTGACGATGGCCGGGGCCCAGGCGTCGATGTAGCCGCCGCTGTCGCTGGCGGTGAAAAGGAATGAATCCGGCCCGGAGAAACCGGCTTCCGGGAAGTAGGTGGCCAGGTTTCCCGAGAGTGCCACCGAGCCGTGCGCAGGCTGGCGGATGATGCGGAAAACCGGCGCAGCGCCGGTTGCGGTTAGACCGAGGCTGGCGCTGCCGCCTGCGGGAACTTGCAGGCTGGCGCTGGCAACCACCGGCGCGGTGCGCGAGGTGGAATTGCTTGAATTGACTCCATTGTGGCAATCGTAACAACTCACCTCGCGGCCTGAAGTGAAGGTGCGTGTGCCGAATTTCGTGCTGATCGGGTGGTCAACAAAGACCCGGGACAACGGCGTGCCCCGGTCGTCGGAGCCGTGACAATTGCGACAAGAGGAGATGCCCAGCGAGCGGGCGGTATCGGCGTGGTCTTTCGCCCAATTGGTGTCGGTGGAGTGCATGCCGTGGGGTCCACCGGTTGCCGTGCGTGGCATGGTGTTGTGGCATGCGGTGCAACTGGCCAGAACCCCGGCATGTCCCTGGAGCTTTTGATTTTGCAAATTGTCGTTGCGGTGGAGCGCGGGAAACTCGGCGTGGGTGGATCCGTGGCAGGCGCTGCATTGAAGGTCTCCATGGCCTTTTGAAAACCGATAGAGCGAGATGCCGGGTGCCGGTGTGTCGGGATTGCTCGCGAAAACGGGAACCACCGGAGTCCTAACTGCTCCACTGCCGTCAAACACGCTGTCGAAGCGGAGCTTGCCACGGTTCTGCGTGGCGGTGCCGGTGTGGCACGACGCGCATTGGGGTTCATCCAGCCAGCCGGTGCGATCAAGGGCACCCACCTGACTCATCGTTCCATGGCAACTCTGGCACTGCATCGCGGAGGAGCCGTCCGCAGCCACCGCCGCGCCCATCGCACCGCGCAGGCACTTGGTTTCCGAACCCGGATGACATTGATAGCAGCTACTCCTGTTAGCCACATGGTCCAGCGGCAACCCGGTGTCCGGACCGATCACGTTCGCATGGAGCGAATGAATCGATCTCGTGAGTGCCGGAACCCCGGGGAATCCACCGGTGCCGAGCGCTTCGGATGCGTGACAGGCAGCACAGAGCACCGGCTTCTGATGTTCGATCACGCTCGCGTAGAGTCCGTCCGGGGTGTAGCCGGTTGCCGCGAGGGCGGCGGTGTAAACAGGGGAACCAAGATGCCTTTCATCGTGCAAACGGAGGATGTTGAGCCGGTAGTCGCGTGAGGTGTGGGGGTCATTCACCCACCCTGCGGCGGGTTTCGCCGCAGTCCCGGAAGTCGAGGAATGACAGGCGCGGCAGTTCATTTCCCCGGAGACGGGAAGCACGACGTCGGTGGTGGCGAGAACGGCGCCCGCCGTGTTTCTGGCAGTGAGCCTAACGAGCGGATAGGGATTGCTATGGCCGGCGTCGTCGATCGGCGTGATCGGAATCCCGAGGCCTTCAAACCAGTTCATCACCCCGCTGAAGTCGAGAAACTGCGGCTGGTTGGAAGGACCCGGCATTTTCTTTCCGGTGAGCCCGGTGTCCGCCGGAAGGTTGGCTCCGAAGATGGCTCCGGAGTAGTCCCAGAAGGTTGTTTTGCCGATGCTGGTGCTGTTGATCGAACCATCGGGATCGGCGACGGCCTCGTAGGTGACGGAGTAACCGGCGGCATTTCTAACTAAATGACCCGATGAATCGATGAGCTGGGCATCGAGCGTGTTGTAGGGCGGCAGGATCGAAAAGACCGAGTAGTCGTCATCCATGCAGTGCATTCCGAGATTGTTCCACCCGATGAGCTTTTGGGCGGAGACCGTGGTGATCAATGCGAGCAGGGCGAGGAGGGTTTTCATGGCGTGGAGAAGTGGAGGAAATATCGATTCGGATAATCCCATGACGTTCCGGTTCACCTACACTCACGGCCGCAACCTCGACAGAGGCAAACCCGATCCGGTAACGATATGGTTGGCGTCGTGTGTCCAGGACGTCTCGGTTGCCATTTTCGCCACTAGCTCCGCATGCGTGTCCGTGAGGGCGCGCCTTCGTAGTGGAGTCCTGGCAGCAGGTGCTCGCGCTTCATGATCACACTGTGGGCGGCGACCCGGGTGCGTTCCCCGATTTCCGCTCCGTAAAGCGGAACCGTGGCACAACCCAAGGTTGAATTTCGGCGGATGATGACATGGTCCGTCTTGAGGACCCGGTCTTCGAACGTGTGGGCCTGAAACATGGCATTCACCGTCGCGCCGTCCTCGATGATGAGCATGTCCGGGTCCACCACTTGCGAGAAGCCCGGGCCGAGCACCACGCGCTTGCCGAGCTTGACGCCCATGGCCCGCAGGTACCAGTTGAGCAGCAGGGTGCCCTCCAGTCTTTCCAAGGCAAACCGCGCATGCTGCCCCCAGGCGACATAGAGGAAATCCCAGCGGCTGCACCAGCAGGACCACAACGCGTGCTGGCCAGGCTTCACGCGTCCAAGCAAGGTCCATTTCAGCGCGAGGATGAACAGGCAAAGGAAAGCCGCCGCCCCGAATGTCACCAGGGGCACGACCGCCCACACGAAGAGCGTCGCCGGGAACTTCTCGGCCGCGGCTGCTAGAATCCTGAACCAGCCGACCAACACCAACAGCGGCACGATGGGAAGCGCGAAGCGGAGCGCTTCCCAAAACACACGGTTCCAGTATCGGATAGACGATGGTTCGTGCGTCAGGCTGCGGTCCATTTCCACCACTTCCCGGCGCGGCAGTTCAAATGGCGCATGACCGAACCACGAAGTGCCCTCCCGCACCGACCGGTCGTCGGCGACGGTGGCGATGCCTAGCAGAATATCCCCGGGCAGCCGCTGGCCCGCCGGCACCACGACGTGGTTGCCGAGGAAGGTGTTGGTTCCAAGACTGGTCCGGGCCAACTCCACGGTGCCATGGTGGATGCGGGGTCCTCCCAGATAGATGCCGTCGGCAAAAAAAGTTTCGGGTCCGATCTCGATGAGTTCCGGCACCACATCCATAATCGTGCTGATCTCGCAGCCATGTCCGATTTTCATCCCGCTCCAGCGCAACCACAGCGGCCAAAACAAGGTGCCGCTGAGCCAGTTTCCAGCTCCGTCAACCAATCCGGTCTTCAAACAAACGCGGATGTAGCCCGCGCTCCAACAACTGATTCTTCCTTCCCTCACCTGCCCCATCAGCCGGGCCAACGCGGCCATCCAAGCCAGTGTCAGCGGCACCGCAAGCAGTTCGATCCCCAGGCCAAGAACCCACGGCATCCAGTTGCTCGTGTGACCGAACATCCAGGCCCATGCTTGTTCCTGATCCAGACTGAAGGCAAGACAGGCGAGAATGGTAACCAGCTCCAACGGCAGGAAAATCAACATCGCCATGCCTGCCTTCGCAGCCATCAATGCCAAACCATGGCGGTTTGGAGTCAGCACGCTTGATGGATCGTCTAAAATTACCGGAACGGGGGCTGGCCCGGAGCATTTGGCAGGAATTCCGTCCCAACACTCTCCATCGGGAATCCGCCCGCCTGAAGGCAATGACGACATTGCTGTTAGATAGGCTCCTTTTCCCAGAACCGTGTGACCTGCCACGCCCGCCCTCGTTTCCAGCGTGGAGCCATCCCCGAGGGTGACTGGGCCGATAATGATTGATCCGGCTTCGAAGTCCACCAGCCGGACCGCGGCATCTTGGGAAAGAGTGACATCATCGCCGATCTCCAACAGATCCCAGCCGCCCCGCAGCAAGTCCACGCCCCGGTGGATATGAACGCGTTGTCCGATCCGGGCACCCAGCATCCTCAGCGCCATTTGCTGATAGACAGTCCCCTCCAGCACGCTCCACGGCACCAGCCGCACCATTTGCTGCACGATCCAGTTCCTCAGATAAAAGCCTCCCCACACGGGAGTGCGCAGCGGTTGATAGCAGCCGATCAACAACCGCTTCGCGAAAACCGCGAAGGCCAGGGCGACCGGCGTGTAAATCATGAAGGCCACGAATCCTAACAAGGGAGCGACAAGGATGAAGGGGACGAGGCCCAGCTTGTGCGTCAGTAGCGGCAGAAGCTCGAAGGCAACCCACCAGCCCGACACCGAACCCACTATCAGACTGCCGACGAGCCAAGCCGCCTGTGCGACGGTCACGAGAAACGGTCGTGCTGCCTGGTCGGGGAATTCATCTTCCCGCGTCGTGGTTTCCGCTTCGCTGGAGTGGCAGGCGCGTCCGGCGAGCATTGCCACGGTCCGGGATTCATAAACATCGCGAACGGTGACCCAGGCGGTGGCGGAATCCTTGCGCAACAGGGTCACTAACAGCGCTGCCCGCAGGGAATCACCACCAAGCCCGTTGAAAAAATCATCGTGGATCGAGACCGGACGGGTGAGCCCGAGAACTTGACGAAACGCGGCGGCCAGGCGGGTTTCCATCGGGTCTCGTGGTGCAACGACGGGTTCCGTGGACCGTTCCGGTTCGTCGTCGAGCGCTGGCAACGCGGCACGATTGAGTTTCCCCCCACGGTGGTTGGCAGGTGGTCGAGAAATCCGAAACGTGCGGGAACCATGTAAGCGGGAAGCGTTCTTTCCAGCGCCACCCTGAGATCCCCCACCGCAGGTGGCTGGTCGGAATCCACCGGCACGACGAACGCGACGATCACGGCGTTTCCATCCTCACCCTGCACCTTGCAGGCCACCGCACTCACACCGGGACATTCGGCCAGACGGGATTCGATCTCACCCAGCTCGATCCGGTAGCCGCGCAGTTTCACCTGCGAGTCCATCCGTCCATGATAGAAGAACCGGCCTTCCATATCACGGTGGACCAGATCGCCCGTTCGATAGAGCCTGCCGAAAATTGGATGGCTGATGAATTTTTCCGCCGTGAGCTCCGGGCGTTTCCAGTAGCCTCGCGCCAAGCCCGCGCCGCCCATGCACAACTCACCTTGCTCACCGGGGGGAACTTCTTCCAACCTCTCGTTCAAGACAAGGGCCTTCGCCCCACTAACAGGCTTGCCGATGGTGATGGGCCCGCCTGCCTCCACGCGCTCGCGCAGGCAGGTCACCGTGCATTCCGTCGGACCATAGCCATTGACCAGCTCGCGGCCCGGAGCCCATCGGTCCGCCACGTCGCGGGGCAATGCCTCGCCACCGACGTAGAGCAGCTTCAAGTCCGGCAGCGCGGATTCCGGATCCTCACAACCGGTGGCCCGGAGCAGCGTGGGAGGAGGACAGAAAACAGTGATGCGCTCCCGCCGCAACCAGTCGATCAGATCCGGCCCGAGGCGGGCGGCGTCGTCATCCATCACCACCAGCGTGGCTCCCGCGGCGAATGCCAGCCACGTTTCCTCGACCGAGGAATCATAGGCCGCCGACGACCCCTGGGCAACACGGGCACATTCAGTTAGATGGAAGACTTCACGATCGGAAGCGACAAGGTTTACGATGCTCTGATGCTCGATCATCACACCCTTCGGCCGTCCGGTCGTGCCCGAGGTGTAGATGACATAGGCGAGATTCGATGGCTTCATCCATGGCGCGGATTCCATCGTTCCACCGTTCGCAATCGGCACGTCATCGACCTGGATCACTGTCACAGCGCCCAAGCCGAGATGACTCAAGCGTATTTGACCTTTCGAATCCGTTAGAACAATGGATACCTCCGCGTCATCGAGGATTTCCTGAACGCGCTCGTCCGGGAACGATGGGTCGAGGCAGGTATAGGCAGCTCCGGCCTTGAGGACCGCAAGCTGCGCGATGAACAGGCTGGCACTGGTGCGCGGCAGGAGAATGCCGACGACGCATTCACCGCGGATCAAGGGGCGTAGCCGGGCCGCCAGCGAGTTCGATCCGGACTCGAGCTCGACGTAGGTGAGCAGGCTTCGCCCGGGCCGGTCATTTCCCGGCGGAATGTCCAACGCCACGCGCTCGGGCCACCGTCGCGCTGAGTGCTCGATGAACTGATGCAGCAGTCCGCATCCCGCCGGGCCGGCTGTTTCCGTTAGTGGTTCGGCCTCGGGTAAGTCGCTCATGCCTGCGACAGGTCCGCGGTCATTCGCGATTCCACAGGCATGTGGCGGCTGAGGTGTGAAGCCACCGTGCCAAGGCGCTCGCGCTGGCTTTCCGCCAGGTATTTCAGTCCCTGGATGGTCCCGATGCAGCCGGAGCTTCCGCAGCCACAAGCGAACGGTTCCGCCATTTCCCATTCGGTGGTGTTGTAGTTGAACGTGACGGCCTCCCAAGGCTGGATGTCGCGCAAGGCGATGACCTCGCGATCCCGGATCAAAGAATTGGGTTCGCAACTGTGATTCATGAAACGCCAGAAATAGCGGTCGAGAATTTCCTCGTTGCTGTAACCTACACCTAGGTCGATGTGGAGGTTTTCCCCGATTTGCACGGAATAGCGGGTGGGGGTGGTCGTTTGCTCGCCTTCAATTTTGAAAAGCCGCTCTCCGGCGAAAATGGTTCGGGTCGCCACGAGCCGGTATTCCCGTGACGCACGTATGACTCCCACACTCTCGGATTGGGTGTGATGCATGCCTTCGATGGTGTCTTGACCGGGCCGGTCCAAGGTTGGGTTTTCTGGGGTTGTCATGATGGAAAACGAAGGAACCACGGATCGGGTCAAAAGTTTGAAAAATAATCATCAATGCGCCACCCCGTTCCATGCGACATCCGGCACTTGAGACAAGTGGCGATGGGAACAGGATCAATACTTCGGATCCACCGTTAGATGAACCATGGAATTCCCGTTTGGAAACGAGACCACCCCGGGAAGCGATTCCGCGTGTCCGGGTGATGTTTCCGCGAAAGCGAGTCGCATCTGGATCCTGCCGTCCGGGAACACATCGACCCGTTGCTTCTGGTTCGAATCCACTTGTCCATCGGCAGTGAAAAAATGAATCCCGTCGGTCCCTTTCAACCCGGTAGCGCTCTCCAGTGGTGTCAATATCAGGACAATTTGGCTCGTCTCGCGCTTTGCAGTAACATGCCATTTTGGGTCATCCATCGGTAGCATCTCACGGAATTTCGCAAACATGGGCTGGGTTTCGGGATCCGGATCGACGGCATCACCAAAAGGCAGCGTGATGTCGAAAGGGACTTTGACCGCAGGCTTGCAGGTCTTTCCACAGCACATCCAGGAGACGCGGGCTGAGAGCGTGACCGTCTTGTTGGAGGAGACCGCGGGAGCGGTGATCGGGATCATCAACAAGGTTTCACCCTCATAGCCCTGCGCGGCGTAACTCGCCATTTTCACCACCTCGGGGGCTGGCCACTGGATTTCACCAGCCGTGAAACCGGGCGGGAGATCCCATTCCACCGTTGTCGCGAGGCCGACGATTCCGGGATTTTTCCAATACGTGTGCGACCCGGGCGGATGCTGAAGGTGGAGTCCGAGCAAAAACGACTTTCCCGCGCCGATGCTCCGCACCTCGGAAATCAGCTCGATTTTCAGCGAATTCTCCGCCTTTTCCGCACGGAGGATTCCGGGAAAAAGCAAGATGGAGAAAAGACAAATCAGCCGCATGAGGCTGACGATACGCCGCAATGCCAGGTCGGGTATCAGATTTCCCCACCTCCGGGGCATGCGCAGCTTGGCTTTGACCGATGGCGGGTTTCGGTCTATTCCCCTCGCCTTTCCCATGAAGGAGCAAATCGAAGCCATCCAAACTGAGGCGCTTGCGCAAATCACCGCCGCCGCGTGATGAACGCTCGCTCGAAGACGCCCGCGTGGCCGTGCTCGGCAAAAAAGGCACGCTCACCCTCGTCGCCGCCGGCATCAAGGACGTGCCGAAGGAGGACAAGGCCGCCGTCGGCCAGCTCCTCAACGCCGCCCGCACCGCCATCACCGCCGCGCTCGAGGAAAAGCAAATCGCGCTCCGCGAAATCGCCGACCGCGCCGCGCTCGCCGGCATCGACGTCACCCTGCCCGCCCGCTGCGCTGCACACCGGCTCGCTGCATCCGCTCACGCTGATCCGCGACGAGGCGATCGGCATCCTCCGCCGCATGGGCTTCGCTCTCGCCGACGGCCCGGAAATCGAGACCGAGTTCCATTGCTTCGACGCCCTCAACACGCCCGCCGACCACCCGGCCCGCAACGAGAAGGACACCTTCTATTTCGACTCCGGCAAACTCCTGCGCACCCACACCTCCAGCGTGCAGATCCGCACCATGGAGACGCCAGACGCCGCCGATCCGCATCATCGCCCCCGGCTCCGCCTACCGCCGCGACGAGATCGACGCCACCCACCTCTCCGTCTTCAACCAGCTCGAAGGCCTCTACGTCGGCACCGACGTCTCGCTCGCCCGACCTCAAGGGCACGCTCGAATATTTCCTCCACGAACTCTTCGGCCCGCAAACCGAAGTCCGTTTCCGCCCGCACTTCTTCCCCTTCACCGAGCCGAGTTTCGAGATCGACGTGAAACTCACCGTCAAGGGCCAGGCCCCGCGCTGGATCGAAATCGCCGGCTGCGGCATGGTCGATCCCGCCGTCTTCGAGTCCATCAACGACTCCCGCAAGGACAACGCCTTCGACCCCGAAAAAGTCACCGGCTTCGCCTTCGGCATGGGCCTCGACCGCCTCGCCATGATCCGCTGGGGCATCAAGGACATCCGCCTCCTCATCGAAAACGACGTCCGCTTCCTCAAGCAGTTCGCTTGAGGAGGCGATAGGGGATTGGAGATTGGAGATAGGAGATGGTAGATAGAAGACGATGGAATCGGACTCCCTAGGTTATAAAAAGCTGAGAATCTGGATATTGGCTCGCGAGCTGGTGATCGAGATTCATCGCATGACCTTGGTTTCTTTGCCCAAGTTCGAGCTCTACGAAGAAGGCAGTCAAATCCGGCGAAGCGTGAAGTCCGTGAAATCCAATATCGTGGAAGGTTACGGTCGACGTCGCCACAAGGCGGAATACATTCGTTTCTTGGACTATGCCTATGGCTCTGCTCTCGAAACCGTCGATCACCTTGAAACCTTGTTCGAAACGGAATCCCTGCGCGGTGAGGACGTGTTTCACTCGCTTCACGAACGCCTGAACCAACTCTCAAAATCCATCTATCTCTTCACCCGAGGCGTGGAAACCCACCACAACGAAGACCGCTAGCAGCATTCTCTTCCTCTTCCATTCCCTATCTCCGATCCCTGATCCCCAATCCTCTTCTCTTCATGAACATTTCTCTCAACTGGCTCGCCACCCACCTCGATCTCTCCGGCAAATCCATCAAGGAAATCGACGACCTCTTCACCTTCGCCGGCGTTGAGGTCGAGGGCATCGTCTCAAAAGGCATCTCGTCTGATAGAATCGTCGTCGCCCAGATCAAGGAAGCCGTCCAACACCCGAATGCGGACCGCTTGAAAGTCACCCAGGTCGATTGCGGCGAGGCCACCCTCCGCCAGATCGTCTGCGGCGCGCAGAACTACAAGGTCGGCGACAAGGTCCCCTGCGCCCTCCCCGGTGCCGAGCTTCCCGGCGGTTTCACCATCGGCGAGACCGTCATGCGCAAGGTGGAATCCAAAGGCATGCTCTGCGCCGCCTCCGAGATCGGCCTGCCCGCCGGCGAGGACGGCCTGCTCATCCTTCCGCCCGATTCCGAGATCGGAAAGCCCGTCAAACAACTCTTCGACTCCGACACCCTGCTCGAACTCGAAGTCACCCCGAACCGCCCCGACCTCCTCAGCCACCGCGGCATGGCCCGCGAACTGGCCACCTTGCTGAAAACGCCGCTCATTCCACTGAATCCCAAGAAGCGGGCACAGGCGTCCCGCCTGTTTCTTCAACTTCCATCACGATCTACGCCCCCGAGGCCTGCCCGCTCTACACCGCCGTGAAAATCACCGGCGTCACCGTCAAGGAATCCCCCGCCTGGCTCAGGCAACGTCTCGAATCCATCGGCCTTCGCCCCATCAACAACATCGTCGATGTCACCAACTTCGTCCTCCACGAACTCGGCCAACCGCTCCACGCCTTCGATTCCGCGAAACTGACCGGCGACATCGTCGTCCGTCACGCCACCGACGGCGAATCCTTCCTCGCCCTCGACGATTCGAAACACACTCTAACGACCGACGACCTCGTCATCTCCGACGAATCCGGCGCAGCGCTCGCCCTCGCCGGCGTCATGGGCGGCGCCGACAGCGGCGTCACCGAATCCACCACCGACATCCTGCTGGAATCCGCCTGGTTCACCCCGCAAGGCATCCGCCGCACCTCGCGCCGCACCGCCCTGACATCGGATTCGTCCTACCGCTTCGAACGCGGCGTCGATCCCGCAGGCGTCCTCACCGCCTCCGCCTTCGCCGTGAAACTCATCCTCGAGATCGCCGGCGGCACCGCCGAATCCGCCACCCAGGTCGCCGGCGAAGCACCCGTCCTGACGAAACCCGTCACGCTCGACGCCAACAAGCTCGACCAACTCATGGGCGGCTCCATCGCCCTGACCGACGCCGAGGACATCCTCACCCGCCTCGGACTCACCAAGCTAACCGACGGCACCTGGGACGTCCCCTCGTTCCGCGCCGATCTCCAGCGCCACATCGACCTCGTCGAGGAAATCGCCCGCGTCCATGGCCTCGAAAACGTCCCATCCCGCCTCCAAGGCACCTTCGTCCCCGCCAGCCCGGTCGATGCCGCCTACGATGCCGACATGATCCTTCGCCGCCGTCTCGCCGCCCTCGGCCTCCACGAATGCCAGACCATCAAGCTCATCTCGGACGCCCAGGTTTCCGACATCCTGCCGCTGCGCCCCATGCAGGACGGCGACGTCATCCGCGTGAAACTCCCGCTCAGCGAGGACCACGCCGTCATGCGCCCCAGCATCGTCCCCGGCCTGATCGCCTCCGCTGCTAGAAACGTCCGCCAACAGGCGAAATCCCTGCGCTTCTTCGAAATGGGCCGCGTCTTCCGCAACGCCGGCGGCGGCAAGGCCAAGGACCAGGAAAGCGAAACCCTCGCCATCCTCCTCTCCGGCTCCGCCCAACCCACCGGCTGGTCCCAAGCCGACCGCCCCGCCGATCTCCACGATCTCAAGGGCATTCTCTCCGCTTTGTTAGGCGACCGCAAGATCGCCTTCGCACCCAAGGACCGCCCCGGCTTCGTCCTCGCCAGCGACATCAAGGTCGCCGATCAGAACATCGGTGTCTTCGCCCGCCTAACACCCGCCCGCGAGCGTGAATTGGACTTCACCACCCCCGTCTTCGTCGCCGAGCTCGATCTCGGAAAAATCCGCAAGCTCCTCACCGGCATCAGCCACGTCGAGGACCTCCCGCAGTTCCCCGGCTCGTCCCGCGACGCCGCCATGGAACTCCCCCTCACCACGCCGAACGCCCAGATCGAGGCCGTCATCGCCAAACTCGCCGAGCCCTTGTTAGTTTCCTCCGAGTGCTTCGACGTCTTCACCGACCCCACCGGCCAGAAGATCGCCGCCGACAGCAAGTCCGTCGCCTACCGCTTCGTCTATCGCGATCCCACCCGCACCCTCAAGACCGAGGAAATCGACACCGCCCACCAGAAAGTCCTCGAAGCGCTGACGAAGGGGCTGGGCGTGAAGTTCCGGTGAGGGAAACCAACTTCTTTACCAACCCCCTCTAATCGGCTACTTTGGCGGCATGAACGGTCGGATCACCTTCAACCCAAACCAATGTGGCGGACGCCCTTGCATCCGAGGCATGCGGATTCGGGTGAAGGACGTGCTCGAACTTTTGGCTGCCGGTGTATCAAATTCGGAAATCCTCGAGGACTATCCCGATCTCGAAGGTGAGGACATCGTGGCCTGTCTCGAATACGCTGCTGCAGAAGCTGACCACCCAGTCCTCGTCGCCCGTTAGGCCATGCGATTCCTTGTCGATGCCCAATTGCCGCCAGCTCTGGCGCGTCTCTTGTTCACTCTTGGGCACACCGCCGAACACGTTGCTGATATTGGCCTGCGAGATGCCGATGATTCTCCGATCTGGGTCTATGCGCTGGAAAATCAGGCCATCATCATCACCAGGGACGAAGACTTTCCGCATCGCCTGCAACAGAGCAATACAAGTCCTGTGATTGTCGGGCTCCGCGTCGGCAACACCAGCCGTCGCGCCCTGTTGGAATGGTTCGAGCCACTCCTGCCTCAGTTGGAAGCACTGATCCAGAATGGGGACCGACTCATCGAAGTGCGTTGAATTCTAAATCCTCCATCCGTTCGCTCAAGACCGTGGAAATCGACGCCGCCCACCAGAAAGTCCTCGAAGCACTGACGAAGGGGCTGGGCGTGAAGTTCCGGTGAGCATTTTCGGCATTTCGAACACGCTTGCCAAAAATGACCAGGTGGCCAGCATGCGGTTGTGAAAAAGAGGCTTTGGTTCTTGGCAATTCTGATGTTTGCCGTCGCTTTGCCATGGCTGGGAACGTTGCCCGGGATTCGCGGATGGAAATCAGATAGCAAATCCAAGACAGCTTTTTCAGTGACGAATGGGAGTGATCGAGACCACACTGGTCCCATCCGAACCAAAGTGTCGGATCGTGATTTTGACGCCACACGTTACACCCACAGCCCCGGGCGATTGCGGGAATTCATGTTACCAGCAATGGAGATCGACGGACTGACTCTGGATGCAGCGTTGCGGAAACTGATGGTAGCCTACGAGGATGCCTGCCGGAAATCCGGTGAAACGCCACTTCCGTTGACTTATGCGATTCCTCCGGGAACCGCCCGGAAACTAACCGTCCATTTACCTGCTGGAAACTTCAAAACATCGGTCCAAGTGCTTGCCGTGTTGTCCGGCATGAAAGCTAGCCGCAAGGAACTGGAATACCGGTTCGAGCCGATAGCGAACGAACGGATACCCTTGAATAGGGAGCTGCAGGTTTCTTCGTCCTTCCAGTATGCACTGAATGAAATGGCGGGTCTTTTTTCCTTAGCTTCCGTGGATCCGTCAGCGGCACCGGGCACGAATGATCCCAAGCCCATCCAGGAGTGCCTCAATGTGCTCGGTCTGATAGATCCATCGACCCTTGTGGCAATCGGAGCGTCCGGCCAATTGAAGCTGGAGACGACGAGCGCCGCCGATGCCGCGGCGATCTCGGAATTGGTTAGATCCATTGGCGAGGTGCCGCCGATGCAGTTGAAGGGCGAAGCAAAAATCGTGGAGCTTCCGGTTGGATCCAATTGGACTCCTCCGGATGTTTCCCAGATGACGAGTGGTGAGATTGAGCAATTGATGCGCGATTTCGCCCAAACAAAGGGGTTGGAGCTGCAAACACTTCCCTCGGTAGTTTCCCAGAGCGGGCAAAATGCCACCGTTGAAATTGTCCACGAATTCATCTACCCGACCGACGATTCGGGAAATGAGTTTGAAACTCGTGATCTCGGCAAGGTCATGAGAATGCAGGGCAATCTGCTCGGTTTCGGACACGAGGTGGATCTTGAATTCACCGATACGACCGGCGGCATCGACCCGTCCACCGGGAAGCCCTCCTTTGACAAGCGGACCGAAATGGCTGACAGGAGTTACACGAACGATGGAGGAACAAAGCTGGTCGTCCAAACCAGACCGGATGGTTCTCGAACGGTTTTACTCTTCAAGTCCCAGACCATCGATGCGACCGGGCGGCCGATTCATTGATCTTTCAGCGAATACTTCGGTGATCGGTTATGTGGAACTGCCGCGCGAATTGCCACCGGATGCAACCTTGCAACCGCCAACTAGTTCTTCGCAGCAACTCTGGGTTCGCCGGTGCCGCGCTCCCATTTTCAGATAACACCAAGCATGGTGGCGAAATCTTCCCGGGTGAGATCGGGTTCGGCGAGGTTGACCTAACCTCACAAGCTATCATCATCCGCGTCCTCGAAGCGTTGACGTTTCACCGCAGGTAGCCCGTCCCGAAGTGCTTGGGCGTCTTCCGCGGCTTCCCTCAGCCATCGGAGTTCCCTCATCGCCATTGGTGGCACCGGTCCTATCAGCGCGTCGATGATGGTGGGTGTTCCGTCCTGGTCGCGCATGATGTTCCGCTCGTGGAGGTCACCGACGAGCCACGCGCGGTCCTCCAACCACATCACCACGACGGTGTGCCTCACCCCGCGGCCGGTGAATTCCGGAATGATTCCCCGGATTTCCGAGACGGCGATTTGCCGGTCCGCTTCAAAGTCGCCGCGCGGATAGGCCCAGGGTTGCTTGGCGATGAGATAGTCGCCCGAATCGGAAAGCCCGACGATCTCGGTCGGGTGGGCACCCGCTTCATTCAAGACCGCGAGCTTTTCCAACGTGTCTTTCAGGGTGGCATCACGGGGGATCAGGTCAAATTCCCCCTCCACGTCGCGAACCAGCTCGATCCTCTTGCCGAGCGAGCCGTCCGCACGGAGATCGAACAGCTTGTAAACCACTCCCCATTCCTTGTCGAAATACGGGATCGCTTCGGCTCCGGAAGGCAGCGCGGTGAGCAGGCTCGAACTCCGGAGCCCGTCCTCGTCGTGATGGATTCCGAGCTGATCGAGAGGAATCAGCGGGACGTCCCGGTCTCTGGAGAGTCCGGCAACAGCGGTAAACCAAGCATGAGGCGAAAGCGGTTCCCCGGATGCAGCGAGCTGAGTTGCTTCCAGGATGCCCCGCGTTCGGATTCGGTTAAGGGCAACGCAAGCTGATCGCTGCTCCGCGCAGGAGTTGTCCGCGTGGATGGCGGTGCGGCGTCCGGTCCGGAAGTCGATGCTGAGTTGTGCGGAGTGGGTATCATTCAAAATGAGGTTTTCGGGGACCTGAGGCAGGGAAAATTAGCGGGCCGACTCATAGCAAAGCGCTTCGCGGGCCGCAAGCACCCGTTCGGCACATTTCGCTCGAAAGCTCTCCCGCTGTCCAGTCGCCTGCGCCTTGTGATTCAGCTCCGGCAAACTTGCGGGACGGATCTCCAATGATTCCAAATGGTTACGATCTCGTATTCCCCATGCTCGACTGTGCCGCGACATCCGCGCAGTTTCCTTCCGGGATCCCGACGATCCGCGAGCAACTCTTTCCAGCCCAGACGGTTTGCCACCCATGCCTTTCCACCCACGTTCCGTCCTCGCGATCGCTGCGATGATTTCCCTGGGGCTGCCCGCCCGATCCTCAGCTACCGAGCCGTTTCATTTCCACCACGAGGACATCCTTGGAACGTCGCTGGATCTGCAAGTCGCCGCCTCGGATGAAAAGCTCGCCGCCAGCGCGGAATCCGCGGTGCTTCGTGAGATCGAGAGGCTGCGGAAAATCCTCAGTAGTTACGATCCCGCCAGCGAGATCAGCCGCCTCAACATGGCCACCGGGCCGATGATCTGCTCGCCGGAAGTCATCGATGTCCTGAGCGCCTACGACCAGTGGCAGGCGAAATCCAAAGGGGCCTACAGCGGTCAAATCGGTGACCTGGTGGCGCTCTGGAGCAACGCGGAAAAGACCGGAACCGTTCCTACTCCCGCCGATCTGAAACCCGTTCTCGCGGCATCGACCTCGCCCGGGTGGAAAATCGCCCCCTCCACCCGCAACGTCACCCGGCTTTCCGCGCCGCGGAGCCTGAATGTGAATTCGCTCGGCAAAGGCTACATCGTCTCCAAAGCCGCGATCGCCGCCCGCAAGGCGGTTCCGGGCGTCAGCGGGCTTCTGGTAAACATCGGCGGCGACATTTTCGCGAGCGGCGGACCGACAATAGGAAGCGCTTGGGAAATCGGCGTGGCCGATCCAAAACGCAGCGCGGACAACGCCCCGCCGATCCCTTGTTAGTTTCCTCCGAGTGCTTCGAATTCTTCACCGACCCCACCAGCCACAAGATCGCCGCCGACAGCAAGTCCGTCGCCTACCGCTTCATCTATCGAGATCCCACCCGCACCCTCAAGACCGAGGAAATCGACACCGCCCACCAGAAAGTCCTCGAAGCACTGACATAGGGGCTTGGCATGAAGTTCCGATGATCATTCCCGGCAACTTGAACATGCTTGCCTAAAAAAGCGAGATGTGGAGCATGCGGGTGTGAACAAGAGGCTTCGGTTGATGGCGATTGTGGTTCTTGCCGCCGCTTTGCTGTGGCTGCGGAAGCACCCTGAGATTGCATACCGGCAAACTGATAGCGCGAGCGTGGCCGTTTCTCAAAATTGGAATGCGGACAATGGGGACGCCCCTGGACGGATCCGAACCAAGGTGTCGGTCCGCGATTCCAACGCTCACAATTTCACCCATCGCCCTGAACGATTGCGGGAATTCATGTTGCCAGCCATGGTGATCGATGGACTGACATTGGATGGTACTTTGCGAAACCTGATGGTCGCTTACGAAGATGCCTGTCGAAAATCCGGTGAAACACCGCTTCCCTTGACCTTTGCGATTCCTCCGGGAGCAGCGCGGAAACTAACGGTCCATTTGCCTGCTGGAAATTTCCAAACCTCGGTTCAACTGCTTGCCGCACTGTCCGGCATGAAGGTCAGCAGGAAGGAACTGGATTACCGGTTCGAGCCGATAACGAACGAACGGAAATCTGTGAATCAGAACCTGCAGGTTCCTCCCAACTTTCAGGATACCCTGAATGAAATGTCAGGTCTGGTTTCGGCATCTTCCGCTGATCCGTTCGCTCCACCGGGTTCGAATGTTCCCAAGTCCATACAGGAATGCCTCGGGGTACTTGGTCTGATGGACCCATCGACCCATGTGTCACTCGGGCCGTCCGGCGAACTGAAGCTGGAGACCACGAGCACCAGCGACGCCGCGATGATCACGGAGCTCGTCAGATCTTTGGATAATCTGCGGCCGACACAACTGAAGGGCGAAGCTAAAATCGTAGAACTTCCCGCCGGCTCTAACTGGAATCCTCCTGATGTTTCTCAGATGACGGATGGCGAAATCGAGATGTTGATTCGGGATTTTGCCCAACGAAGCGGGACGGAATTGATGACACTGCCTTCCGTGACGTCCCGGAACGGACAAAGTGCCGACATCGAAATGGTCCGTGAAGTCGTCTACCCGACTGACGATCCGAATAACGGGTTTGAATCGCGCAATGTCGGCAAGGTTCTCCAGATGCAAGGCAATCTCATCGCATTCGGACAAGAGATGGATCTCAAGTTCACCGATACGACCGGTGGCATTGACCCATCCACCGGGAAAGCGACTTTCGACAAGAGAACCGACCTGGTTGACAAGAGTTACACGGACGATGGTGGCTCCAAACTCGTCGTGCAAACACGGCCGGACGGATCACGGACGCTGTTGCTCTTCAGAGCCCAAACCATCGATGCGGCCGGGCAACCGATTCGGTGAGTAAGCGAAGCGGGAACCTTTAGCATGGTTTAGCAGCGGATAACGGATTTCAAAGATCTCCGGTTCCTATTCCCCTGCATCCCGGCTTGAAGAGAGCTCCTTCTCATCCTCCAGGAGCCGTTTGATGAAGGGCGCGAAGTGGTTGTAGAACAGGCCTAGCAGGATCAGGGCCGCGCCAAGCACGATGAAGGATGCCACGCGCATGAAGGTGTTGAATTCCCAGACGTCCACGAGGAAGAGCTTGCTGAACGAGATGACCAGCAGGATGAAACCACTGACGCGGAAAATCCGAAGCCGCTGCCACAGCCCCGCGCTGACATAGGCGAACCCGAGAAGGGTCCAGAGGATCGCAGCGGGCTTCCAACCGAATCGCCAGACGAGCATCTGGGTCGCCCAGAACGTGCTGACACACGCTGTGAGCCCCGCGAGAAGATTGATGGCGTGGAGCCTCGCATCCGGATCCTCGATCAACGCGGGCCGCTGACGATAGGTGAGAAGCATCAAAAGCAAGGCAACCACCACCATGATGCCGCGCCAGGATCCAAGCGTGTGATCCACGGCCCAAGGGGAATTCATCGTGATGGCAACAAAGCCGATCAATGCGACTGCCAAGAGGGCGATGGATTCCAACGGCAATTTCCACCTGAGAAACGGAGCCATCACGGTTAGAATCATCGAGGTGACGGCCAGCCATTCAAACCAGGTATCGGGCGTGAAGCGATGCCATGCCATGCAATAGGCGATGGTCGCGGTGATGCGGAACAGGCCGCAGGATGGATTTCGGAATCGCGGCTCGATCTGTTTTCCCGCCCAAGGAGTCATCAGGACAAACGCTGCGGCAAGTGCGAGGAAACTGCTGGTGAACGGCCATTTCGCGCCGTCGAAGCGCGGATCAAAAAGAAGATGAAGCGTTAGAAATCCGGCAATCCCCGCCATTTGGGCGAGACGGGAGCAGCGGAGGAAAACGGCCGCCAGCACAAGCGCCACGGTCGCGACCTGATTGAAAACCAGAATTTGCCCGGAAGTGAGGTTGAGCTTGGTCGAGATCAGCCAAAGGAAACCCGGAATGACGATGGAATGGGCCCAGGCGAGGATTGCGGATGTGATTTCAAGGTTCGGGCGAGATGCAGCGCCGCGGGCTTCTCCGTGCCAGAGCCAGCAAGCTCCCAACGAGACGGCCACGACGGTTGCCAAACCCGGCACCGTGGTGGCGGAAACGATTCCGAGATAACAGACGACTCCAAGGAACCACAGCGCCCCCCAAGGCAACTCGGGCAGCTTTCGCTCCCCGTCGAATCTCAGGGAGGCGACCGAGAAGGCTCCTGATAGAATGATCGTGGCGACCAGGTGCCAGGGCGAATCGAGTCGCCAAACGAATCCGAAGGTCAGCACTCCGACACCAAGCACGAAGACAACACGGGTGGACATCCGTGCGAACGTTTCGAAGGACGGAACA
This sequence comes from uncultured Verrucomicrobiae bacterium, assembly GCA_963810445.1. Classification (GTDB taxonomy): domain Bacteria; phylum Verrucomicrobiota; class Verrucomicrobiia; order Verrucomicrobiales; family Akkermansiaceae; genus Luteolibacter. Next base: position 166,264 of record CAWENZ010000013.1, read on the forward strand.
CAACGCTCCGTCCCGAACCGCATGATGACCGAGGCTGCTAACAACAAGGCCCCGGCCAGTCCCCCACTCCAAATCGGGATGGCTCCTCCAATATCAAGAATTCCAGGAAACCTGCCAAGGATGATTCCCGCACTGCCGATGGCTGCTAGCAAGGAAAAGACCGCCTCACTCCGCCCACGGAATTTCCTGAAGGCCAGGGCGAGCGTCACCGACTCGAACGCCAGCATGAGCGCCAGATGATGACCATCGAGCTTGAGAACAAGGGCGTAGGTCGCGACGGCCAGACCTTGGGCGAGATTGACACCACCCGCCATCGTATCCCGGCTCCGCCCGAGGATGCCGAGCGCAATCAGGATGGAACCGAAAACCGCGGCGACCATCCAGTAGTCATCGTTTCCTTTCTGATAGACCCAGATTGAGGAAAACAGGAGGAAGAAGAATCCGTTGTTCGCAGCGGTGAACCAAGCCCTTGCACGCTCACCGAGAGATTCCCGAAAGCGGTCCACCACGCCAGGGATGGCAAACATCACCCAGACCGGAGGAAGAAACCACAGGGTCGCCGGGTCTTCCAGACGGACTTTTCCGCCGCTGGCTCCCATCAGTTGCCAACCGAGGAACGCGCCATAGCTGCCGAGCATGGATGCCCACCCGGGACCTGACCATGCGGGCCGCAGCATGAAGAAAAGTCCCGCCGCCCCTAGAGTCATGTTAGAGACGCATGACATCCATCCGATCGGTTGGAGCATCGTGGAATACGAGGCGAGGACGATCCCTAGAACCGCGGTGGCCCGCGCCTGTCGAAGCCAGGAAACCGCCGCGACCGAGCCTGCGGCGGCAAACAACAGGATCGCCGCGAGCACCGGACTTTCAATCACCTTCAACCGCTCCACATGGTGCGCGGCAAATGTGCAGTAATAGAAAAAGGCCATGCCTCCAGCAAGGAGCACCTCGCCAAACATGCTGAGCGAAACCTTGGCCGCTAGACGGCGGCCGGTCTCGAACAAGGCGATGGCGCAGGCATACAAGGCGGCAAGGCGCACACCGGCAGACAAGTCGCGGATCCAGTTCTGATAGGCGTAGTTGCCGAGGAAGACGAGACCGGTCAACAGCACCACGATGCCGATGCGAACAAACCAGATTTTCCCGAAATTCAATTCAAAGGAAACCTCCTCGCGAGGGGCGACCGGAGCTTTGGGCATTTCAATCTCCTCGTGGATTTGCGGTTCGGTCGGAGGCTCGATTTCCAGCTTCGGGGTCCATTTCTCAGGCAACGGCGGAGGGACGATCTCCACGGGTTTCATTTCCTCCACCGGCTCAGGTCCAAGCTTCAGTTCGAGTCTGCGAATCTCGATCCGGATCTCGTCCATGAAGGTCGCGTGACGCTCGTGCATGAAGTCGAGGCGCTCCCGCAACCGCTTCAACTCCTGCCTCACGGACAGATCGTCTGGATTGGACATGGGAAATCACTATCGAAATCCCAATGGATTACGAATCGAAATTCGAAGGCTGGCCTCGCGATCAAACAACTGCTGAAATTGGTTCTTGCACATCCTGAATTTTCAGATATTTCTGAAACTAAAGAAAGGGAATCGCCATGGAACTACCGAATCAAATCAAGGGAATCGAGGTTTTTTACGACGGTCGCTGCGGAATGTGCTGCAGTTTTCACGAATGGATCAACCGCCAGCCACGGGCGTTCGGGATCGAATTCATCCCCTATCAAGCGCCGCACGCGGAGACGGTTTTTCCGGGCCTTGGCACGCTGGACCCGGCCCGCGAGATGGTCGTGAGAACGAGCGAGGAGCAAATCTTCCGCGGCGCGGAGGCCTGGGTCTGGTGCCTTTACAGTTGCGCGAATTATCAGGCGGCGGCACGCAGGCTGGGTAGTCCGGGATTGCTCCCGATCGCGATTCATGGCTGCCGGTTGCTGGCGGCGAATCGCCACGCGCTGAGCAAGATTTTCTTCCGCAAGAAGGACAGGAAGGTGAGGGAGGAACTGCACCGCATGGAGGTCGTGGAGTGCGGGGGTGAGTTCTGTGTGATGAAGTGAGTTTTCGAAAACAATCAACCTATCAAGAGATGAACACGCTGCAATTGGAAATCGGACTGCGAGTTGCCGGAACAATATTGTTAGGACTGGTGGTCGCGAATTTCGTGGCGGCAAAGCGCTGGAGCTACGCCCGGAATCTGGCGGGTGCCGACGCGATGGTGCGGCAGATCTTTTATGTCCACTGCTGCTACATCGTCGCGATCATCGCGGCACTGGCGGTGCTTTGCCTGGGTTGGCCGCAGTTGTTGCTGGAGGACCGGATGGGCCGGGTGCTTTGCGGATTCTTCGGCTTGTTCTGGGGCAGCCGCGTGGTGGTGCAACTGACCTATTACGATCGCGAGGTGCGCCGCCGCGACCGTGGCTGGGATGTGTTTTTTCTGGGAGTCTTCGCCGCTCTCGGCGCGGTGTTCACCTTGGCGGCCATTTACCGATGAAAGACCTTTTGCAAATCGGACTGATGATAGGCGGGTGGTCACTCGTCGCCCTGAGCGTGGGGAGTTTCTGGATCCCCAAGGCGCTCAGGTGGCGGGAGAAGCTTGCGGGATTGACGCCATTGATGCGTGAGCTGTGGTGGACCTACTCGATCTACGTTTGGGCGAGTCATGTGTTCTTCGCCGTGCTGGCGCTCGGTTTCGGCGACTGGCTGATGGGAGGAAGCGGCGCCGCGATGGCGATGTGCACGTTCATGTTGCTGTGGTGGTCGGTGCGCCTTTGGCTTCAGTTTTTCGGATTTGATCTGACAGAAATCGAAAACAGCATGACCAACAAGGTGGCCAAGCACCTGCTGACGTTACTCTTCATCGGATTGGTCGTCCTTTACGCGGGCTTGCTGTGTTGGAACGCCGGTTGGTTGAATGCGGGAGGCATGCGGTGATCTGGTTTGTTCCACTTCTGGTGCTCGCCGGAATAGCAGCAGGACCTGTCCTGGAAAAAATGAGGCCACTCCGGCTGCGGCGTCTCATCGGCTGGCTGATTCTCGCGGCCATCGTTGCCGGCGCGGATCTCATGCTATCAGGACAAGATGCGGTGGTCCGGATGATCGGCATCTGCTGTGTTCTGCTAGGTGGCATGAAGGGACTTGTTTACGCGGAATGGGCCGGGGAACAGAAGCTCACGATCGCCCGATACTGCATCTTTGCTTTCCTGTGGTTCGGAATGGACCCGGCGAGCTTCCGAACGAGACGCGTGGGACTTGAGTGGCGTGGCGATTTGAAAGCCGGAACACTGATGATGGTTGTCGGCACACTTGGCGCATGGCTGGTGTGGGCGATGGATTGGCGCCAGATCCTGATCATGTTCCTGCCCATGAGCCTCGGTTTCCACTTCGGGGCGTTGAGGGTCCTCAAGGGATGCTTGCGAGTCGCGGGATTTCCGGTGCGAACCCTGTTTCCAAATGTGCTGGAAACCCGCGGCATCGGCGACTTCTGGAGCCGCAGGTGGAACGTCGGCTATTCGCAGATGATGCAGCGTCTCGTGGGTCGGCCGGTGGAACAACTCTGCGGTACGAACGCGGGAACCATGGCCATTTTCGTGACATCCGGACTGCTCCACGAATTGGCCATCACGCTGCCGGTCCGCTCCGGCTTCGGTCTGCCAACGATGTATTTCACGCTTCACGGTCTCCTGACCTTGTTGGAGAAAAAATGGGGGCGGCCGATTGGAAAGATCCCCGCGTTGCTCGCCGTCGTGGTTCCTTTGGGTATGCTTTTCCCTCCTGCCTTTCAAAACGAGGTGATTGCCCGGTGTCTCGGGGTGTTTGATCTCGTGAGCAGCCTCCTTGCAGGTTAGATGGATACCCTAATGCTGAGACAGCCCGGTCTTGGCAGGCAATCCTTCTTACCCAACTTGCGTCAAGGCATGCTCGAAGGCCGACACATATTGCTCCAACAGATCGGGACACGGCTGGCAGAAATTGGGAAGCTTGATGAGCCGGTGGTTCTCAAACTCGGTCAGAGGAAAATCTTCGCTCGCATAATCCGGCAGCCGCACACCATCGGGATATCGGCCGATGGACCTGATATGGCCTTCACGGAAAAACGGCTGCTGGTGAAGCAAGGGATAACGCGGAGTGCTGACCCGACACCCGACCTCATTCAAGATGTCGATGAAGCGGGAGACGTCGAAGCCAGGATCTCGATGGCGTATGAGAAATTCGAAATAGACCCGCTCAACTCCCTCGGGTGGGAGGAAACAATCGAAGCCCAGCGGTTCGAGTCTTTCGCTAAGCCAAAGGTGGTTCCCATTCCGGATGCGGTTGGACTCAGGCAGATTGCGCAATGAGACGCGCCCCAGAGCGGCGGACATGGAAGCGATCCTTGTCTTGATCCCCATGCTTGTCGCTGCAAAGCGCCGGGAAGCGTTGTCGAGTTCGATGATTCGCGTGATGTCTCCAAGGCAAACCGCCCTTTCCCAATACTCCGGATTGTTGGTTAGAAAAATGCCTCCCTCGCCGGCGGGTGCCAGCTTGTCGCCTTGCAGACTGAAGACCGACACATCGCCGAGCGCGCCACATTTTTGACCATGATGAACAGCGCCATGGGCATGGGACGCGTCCTCCACCACCAACAGTCCAAACTCGTCACAAACCTCGCGGATCCCGTCCACCCGACACGGCAATCCCCACAGATGGACAATGACGACCGCCTTGGTCCTTGGGGTGATCTTGCTTCTCATGTCTTCGGGATCGATACCGAGCGTGACCGGTTCGCTCTCGCAGAAAACGGGAACCAGCCCGCACCAGACCATGGGCAGCACCGAGGCCCAGAAGGTGGCGGTCGGGACCAGCACCTCGTCCCCGGGTGTTAGTCCGAGCGAGTAAAACGCGGCGAGAAGCGCACTCGTGCCATTGCAGAAGGACAGTGAATGGGATTGCCCGACAAAGGCTGCATAGTCCATTTCCAGCTCACGGATGACCGGATGCGAGCTGACTTTTCCATCGCGAAGGACCTCAAGGACCGCTACCTCGGAATCCGTGCCGAACACCGGCCAATGTGTCGCGGGCTCGTGGGGGAGTGTGATGATTTTCATTTTGGAATTCACGGAGTATCAAACGGCGGCAAGGATCGCATCATGATTCAATCTCACGGACTCCTCGTAGGTTCGAAGTGTTTTATCCGCCGAGAGAGCATCCGGAGAAAAGACCCGAGCGATCTGCCTGAGTGCCTTACGATTCTCGGAATTCAAGCCAAGTCCGCATCGCGGAACCCATTGGGAGATATTCGTTCGACGCCGCAGGTAGTCTTCGAGCGTGTGACAGGATTCATGGTCACGGCACCAGAGCGGTGACGGCATCGGCTCATCGATACCGGGAAATTCAAATGCCGGTGGGCAGCCCAGGTCCAAAGGTTTCCTTATCTCGCGAGTTTTCAAATGAGGCGAAAGGAAGGAAAGAACCTGCTCTGCCATATCGCCGCATGAGGTGAGTTTGCCACCGTAAACGGCAATGACATTTCGCGAGTGATCCAGGTGGATGAGATGCCTGCGCGACAACTCCAGCGGATGCACGATCTTCGAAAAATCCCGCCGCACCGCCAGCGGACGGATGCCACACCGGAGCGACACGACATCTTCCGCCCGGACGGGAGCCTCCAGGTTCTCGTTCGCGCTCTTGAGCAGCCACCTGACATCTTCGGTCGTCGACTTGAAACCCTCGCCAATTCGAGTGACCCGCTCTTCGGTAGGACCACACAGCGCGACAGGCCCCCAGGGAGAGATCGTCAATGTGTCACTGTTTTTTCCCGTGTCGAAAATGAGAATCTGATCCAGCCCGACCGGTCTTTTGATAGAAATATAGACACCCTTGCTCAACTCGTGACGATAGGGCGATTCCACATCCAGTTTCTCGTTCACCTGGTCGGTCCAGACGCCGGCGGCGTTGACGATGAAACGCGAGCTGACGGTTGCCTCGCTTCCATGCAAGCGATCACGAAGGTCCATCCGCCATTTTCCATCAGACCGGTTGAAATCCAGATTCTCCACCAAGCAGTGATTGAGAGCACTGGTCCACGGCCCCAGGAACGGCAGAACCCATTCAAGGGCAAACCGGCAGTCGGAGCCCCTCAACACGGCTTCCTCAAACGCCAGCGAATCGCGGAATTTCCCGGCCTTGAGGATCTCGTGCTCGGAGAATCCGGCTTCCGCCCTCGGGAACCTGCGCTTCATGGAACCCATCAACCAGTAGAGCAACATGCCCGCCCGGACGAGGTGTCGGTTGCGGAGGCTTCTAACACCTGACATGTAACGAAGGCCCGCCGCCTGAACCTTGTCCGGCAATTGATCGATCAGTTCATCCCGCGCCCTCGAGAGTTTGCCGACCGTCCCGAAATCAAAATCCTTCAGGTAAAGCAATCCGCCCCAGATCATCATCCCGGAGGCTTGGGAAGTCCCGCAGGCGAAATCACCGCGATCTATCAGCAAGACCCGATACCCTTGCCCGCACAGTTCATGGAAGATCCTCGAACCACTGATCCCCGCGCCAATGATCGCAACGTCGTAATCCGTGCCGTTGACGGAACCGAAGGCGTCGCGTCGCGCCACACCGAATCCGCATCGGGAGTCAGTCTCACGGATGTGCGTCGGCGGATGAGCGATGGTATTCATGGATCGAATCCTTTGTCTTATAGGGGGTATTCCGAATTTGCGATCATTGAAAAATCCAATCCCAGCATCGACGGCATCAATGGTGTTCCACGCGATGGCGTTATTCCGGATTTCCACACGGCTGTTAACTTCCCCTCGTCTTCCCCCCAGACAACTATGAAATACAACTCCCCTCCCCGGGTTGTGTGCCGACGCGGTTTGACCTTGCTCGAACTGACTGTCGTCATTGCAGCCCTTCTCGCCCTGATAACAGTCCTCTTCGTCGGTGCCCGTGCCTGGAAGCGCGGCAGCGACCGGACCTGCTGCATCCTCAAGCTGCGGAACGTCCAGGTAGCCACCCGCTCCTATCAGAATCTGTATGGTTACGACTTCGGTGGCCATCCCACGGCTGAAAACGGCACCCAGGACATCGCGGCCCACCTTTACGCCAAGGGCTACATCGAATCGGCGGCCTACGATGAGGTGAAGGGCCTGAGGAAATGTCCTTCAGGCGGAGAATATTCCTGCCCGATCCCTGACGTTTTCCCGATGGAAGGCAAACTTTACATGGAATGCTCCTTGTCGGCGTCTGAAGAGCATTCTCCCAAAAGCCACAACGAATGGTAATTGCCTGCTTGGCATGAACTGAAATCCGGGTGATGGATGGAGCGTCACCATGCTCTACCTGGAAGCAATCGATTGGCTCTATTCCACCCAGATGTTCGGGATCAAACTCGGACTCGAGGGACCCCGCCACCTGCTCAAGGAATTCCTCGCCCATCCGGCCCATGGCGTGACCGTGATCCACGTCGCGGGCACGAATGGCAAGGGCAGCACCTGCGCGATGATCGACAGCATCGCGCGGGCGTGCGGCCAGAGGACCGGGCTTTTCACCTCACCGCATCTCGTGGATTTCCGCGAGCGGATCAAGGTGATCGGCGAGGAGATTCCGGAAGAGGAATGCGCGCGACTCCTAACCGAACTGCGCGCGCTTTGCGAGCGGATGGAAACGCATCCGACGTTTTTCGAGATCGCGCTGGTGTTGGCCATGCGTTGGTTCCGGATGCGGGAGTGCGAGATGATCATCCTCGAGACCGGCATGGGCGGACGCCTGGACGCCACCACGGCGGTCCCTGCGGACATTTGCGTGATCACGCCGATCGACATGGATCACATGCAATGGCTGGGCAACTCGCTGGAGGAGATCGCTGCGGAAAAGGCAGGCATTTTCGTCACCGGCAAGCCGGCGATCTCGTCACCACAGGAACCCGGCGCGAGATTCGTGCTGGAGAAGGAGGCGAACGAAAGGCGCACGCCGCTGGTATTCCTGGACGCGCCTTTGTTAGGCTATCCGATGGGGCTCGCGGGCGAGCATCAGAAGTGGAATGCGGCGCTGGCTGTGGAAGCACTCCACAAGGCAGGGCTGCGCTTGAGTTACGACAGCGTGAGCCATGGTCTCGGTTCGGTGAAATGGCCGGGAAGATTCGAGGCGATCCGGCCGGGAGTGATCCTCGACGGTGCCCACAACCCGCATGCCGCCAAGGTGCTCGCAGCCACGTGGAAGGAACGTTTTTCCGAGAAAACGGCGTCGCTCGTCTTCAGCGCGGTGGCGGGCAAGGACATCGCGGCGATTTTGGAAATCCTGTCGCCCCTTGCCTCGCGGATCTTTCTTTGCCCGGTCGATACGCCGCGTGCGGTTTCTGCCGGTGAACTCGCCGGATTTCTGCCCTCATCCGCGCCTGCCCATGAGACGTTTGATTCATTTGAAAAGGCATTCGCTGCCGCGAGCTCGCAAGCCGATCCCATCCTCGTGGCAGGCTCGCTTTTTCTCGTCGGTGAGGCCCGGGCATTTCTAACATCGACTGCTTTCCAGCCAAGCTCCCAGTGATCACTCCTGATCCCGCGCGGTCAACATCCGCTCCAGCGGCGAGCGGGAGAGATCGTCGTCGGCTGCGTTTCTGAGAGAATCCACCGTCCCGGCAGGATCCAGACGATCCAGCGGAACCGCCGCGTAACCCGCCCCGATGTCCACCTCGTCACTGGCACGGATCTCGAAATGCAAATGCGCGGGATAATAGCCGTTCGCCGTACCGACCGTGCCTACATGGCCACCGCGGGCGATGAGATTCCCGGGCGAAACATCGATGCGGTTCAGGTGGGCATACATCGAGTGCAGCACCTTTCCATCCCTCGTCCTGTGGGCGACGACGACCAGTTTTCCCCAACCGGGCGACGGTTCGCCCGCATAGAGAACCAAACCGTCGGCGGTGCAGAAAACCGGGTCGCCGAGATCGGTGTTCATCCCGCCGATGCCATTCAGGTCGTCGCCGGTGTGGTGGCCACCGCGCTTCTCGTTCATTTCCCAAAATTTCTGGGCGTTGTAAACGAAGCCTCCGTGCTCCGTGCCCATCGGCGGATCAAATCGCTCGGCGATGGGGATCGCGACGGATTCCCAAGGGCTGAGAAACTGGAACCGGTGATCGATTTCCCCCGAGGCCGGCATTGACAGGAATGAGCCGGGAGCAACCTCGATTTCCTTGGGAAACCCGCATTTTCCAGAGCAAGAACCCGGCATACGCGACCAGCGATCATGATCGGCAAGGTCACCAAAAAGGGCGGCAAGGGCTTCTTCACGCCGCGAATCCTCGTGGTTTACGCGGATTCTTTCAAGACCGTCGTTTCCGCCTTTCCATCTTTGACAATCCGGTGGCTGGGCGGCAGTTTCGCCCCGCAAACCTGCACCTCCCTATTCATATGGCCTACGATCTCATTGTCATCGGTGGCGGCCCTGCCGGCTACGTCGCCGCCATCCGCGCAGCTCAACTTGGAAAAAAAGTCGCCTGCGTCGAGGCAGACCGCGCCGGAGGCACCTGCCTCAACTGGGGCTGCATCCCGACCAAGGCCCTCCTCAAGAACGCCGAGGTCTATCACCTGCTCACCCACAAGGCCGCCGAGTTCGGATTGAAAATCGAGGGACTCAGCTACGACTGGTCCGCCGTGATCGGCCGTTCGCGCAAGGTTTCCGAGCGTCTCGCAGGCGGCATCGAGTATCTCTTCAAGAAGAACGGCGTCGATTACGTCCGCGGCATGGGCTCGGTCGAAGGCACCGGCAAGGTCGGCGTGATCGCCACCGACGGCACGCGCCAACTCCTTGAAACCAAGGACATCCTGATCGCCACCGGTTGCAAAAGCCGTGGCCTCCCTCCCCTTCCCTTCAATGGCAAGTCCGTCATCGGCTCCAAGGAAGCGATGGTCCTCCCGCAGCAGCCGAAGGAACTTCTCATCATCGGCGCGGGCGCGATCGGCGTCGAATTCGCCTACATTTACAACGCCTTCGGCACCAAGGTGACCCTCATCGAGATGGCTCCCCGCATCCTCCCGGTCGAGGATGACGAGGTCGGCGACGCCTTGGAAAAATCCCTCATCAAGCAAGGCATCCGCTGCCTCACCAACACCAAGATCACCAACATGGTCGATCACGGCACCCGTGTGGAACTCACCGTCGAAGGCCCGAAGGAAAACGGCGTCCTCAGCGGCGACGTCTGCATCGTCGCCATCGGCATCCAGCCCGTCCTTCCCGGCGGAATGCAGCCCGAGCTATCCGATCGCGGCTACATCAATGTCGGTGATCGCTACGAAACCTCCATCCCCGGCGTCTATGCGGCGGGCGACATCACCGGTCCGCCATGGCTCGCCCACGTCGCGTCCTTCGAAGCCGTGCAGTGCGTCGAGGGCCTTTACGTCGAGGGCTACAAGCCCCGCAAGGTCACCAATTTCCCCGGCTGCACCTATTGCCACCCGCAAGTCGCCTCGGTTGGAAAAACCGAACGCGCGCTCAAGGAGGAAGGCATCGAATACACCGTCGGGAAAATCCCGTTTGTCGCCATCGGCAAGGCCATCGCCGCCGGTGAGCCGGACGGATTCGCCAAGCTCCTCTACGGCAAGAAACACGGCGAGCTGCTAGGTGCCCACATCATCGGTGAGAACGCCACCGAGCTCATCGCCGAGATGGGACTCGCCCTCGACCAGGAACTCACCAGCGCGGAGATCCACGCCACCATCCACGCCCATCCGACGATGAGCGAGGTCATCCACGAGGCCACCCTCGCCGCCGAAGGGCACGCGATCCATTTCTGAGCCTTTATCCCAACCCATTCTATCAACGCCCTCCCCGGTTCGCCCCGGCCGAGGGCGTTTTGGCATGGACCGCAACAGAGGTTTTCGACTTGTTGCCGAAATACCACGCGGCTAGCTTGTGGCGTGGTTGATCCCTTCCAGGAACCTTTGAAGAAACGTGTGGGTGGCAGCTTGTCGAAATTGCCGCCGCTCGCCCGGCTTGAGATGCTCCGCCGGAACGCATGGATGATCCGCAAGACTCCTTGGACTCCGCCCGCCGATGATGGAACCCTCGTTCGAAAAGTTGTTGGTCTTAAGAATCACACCCCATGAAACCCGGACTCCTTTTGGTAGCGTTTTCAGCCATCGTTTTGATTGGATGCAAACGATCCCAGCCACCACCTCCGCCAATCGTTAGACTTTCAGAAGATAGAATGTTGTCAATCTCATCAAATCCGAAATTCATTGAGAAAGATTACTCATATTTAACTTGTGAAATCGTGGCCCCCGATGGAACGAAATCATTTTCATGGCCTGAAAATAGACTTCAACAGGATTCACTGGACGAAAACCATGCCTACGAGTTCGATCTGGTGGAGTATGAACACTTCCGGACAACTGGGGGAGGAGAACCGCCTCACAGCTATTGGATTACGGAGCTTGTAAGGGTTCATGACGGCGATAGCCTGTTATATGATGCGTCGATCTGCACCAAGCATCAAATTCAGATGGATCGCAAGATGGTAAAAATTGGTTATGGCCTTCCTTCCAGCAGTGCTGAATGGAAAATCATCGGGGAAAACGCTCCCAACAGTGGTCTCGTCTGGGGAGGTTGTTGCATTATCAAAGAAGAGACTGAGACAAGAACTTGGGTTTGCCCTACTTGCAAATCGATTTACGACGAAGGGGTTGCACGCATGAAGTCCTTGGAACAATGAATCCGAAGAGCGTTCTTCCTCGCTAGCGCGGGAAGAACACAAGAGGCGGAATGAATTCCGCGCTCCGTTTCAGATCTACCACAATTTCCTGAGCGGCACTGTCGGATGCCTCGACCCGCCGATGGGGAGCACATCCCTCCAGTCGTAGAGCACGCAGCCGCATTGGAAAGGTCTTGCCGCATTGGTCCAATATCGCCCCACGTCACAAAATCATCTCGGGCGTCTCATTGTCCGCCGGTCCCAATTCACTTCTTGTCCGATATTTGCATCATTCCACTCACCAAAAAACGGATAAAATTGAGTCAATTATCGCAAGTTGATTGGCGTGAAATCCCGTATGCTGTCATTCTCATCGCAACAAGAATCATGCGTATCCCGAACCTGATCATCCCCGGAATTTTCCTGTTCGCGGGACCACTACCAGCCGCCGACAACGTGAAAATCAACTACCCGGAAGCCCGCAAGGATTCCACCGTCGTGGACAATTATCACGGCACCGACGTGAAGGACCCCTACCGCTGGCTTGAGGATGACAACTCCGCCGAAACCAAGGCATGGGTGGAGGCTGAAAACGCGGTCACACAGGAGTTCCTCAAAGCCATCCCACAACGCGACGAAATCCGCGACCGTCTGAAGAAACTCTGGAACTACGAGCGCATCGGCCTGCCGCACAAGGAAGGTGGACGATGGTTCTTCCAACGAAATTCCGGATTGCAGGATCAGGCGGTGCTCTACGTGGTGGACTCGCTGGAGGGTGAGCCGCGGGTCTTGCTCGATCCCAACACGATGTCGAAGGACGGCACGGTTTCACTGGGTAACCATGAACCAAGCGAGGATGGCAAATTGCTGGCCTACGCGACATCCGGCGGCGGCAGCGACTGGACGGAGATCCGGGTGCGCGACATCGCAACCGGCAAGGATCTAACGGACCACTTGAAATGGGTGAAGTTCAGCGGCCTGTCGTGGGCAAAGGACAGCAGCGGATTCTACTACAGCCGCTACGATGCCCCGGCGGAAGGTGCGGCGCTGACCCAGAAGAACGAGTTTCAAAAACTCTATTTCCACCGCATCGGGAAACCGCAGGCGGAGGACGAACTGATTTACGAACGCAAGGATCAGCCCCAGTGGGGAATCGGCGGCGGTTTGACCGAGGACGGGGCCTATCTGATCCTCTACGTCAGCCAAGGAACCGATCCTAACAACCGAGTGTTCTACAAGTCGCTCGCCACTCCGGACGAGAAAATCGTCGAGCTCCTTCCCGATGCGGATGCCGACTACGGCTTTCTCGGAAACGAGGGACCCATGTTCTATTTCGTGACGGATCTCAAGGCTCCACGCAAACGGGTGATCGCGATCGACACGCGGAATCCGGATCGCAAGAACTGGAAGGAGATCATTCCTGAGTCGGACGAGCCATTGGATGAAGTGAGCATGGTGGGCGGAAAATTCATCGCCACCTACATGAAGGACGCGCGGAGCCGCGTGGTGATGTTTGATTCCGAGGGAAAGAATTCCAAGGAAATCGAACTGCCCGGCATCGGTTCCGTCGGTGGATTCGGAGGCAAGAAAAAGGACACCGAGGCGTTCTACGCGTTCAACAGCTTCACGAATCCCGGCGCGATCTATCAGTTGGATCTCGCCTCGGGCAAAAGTACCTTGTGGAAAAAGCCCGCCGTGGATTTCGACGAGACGAAATACGAGACCACCCAAATATTCTTCAAGAGCAAGGACGGCACGCGGGTCCCGATGTTCATCGTCCGCCGCAAGGATCTGCCGATGGATGGAAGCAACCGCACGCTGGTTTATGGCTACGGCGGATTTCAAATCAGCTTGAACCCAGGATTTTCCATCGCTCGCGCGGTGTGGCTGGAGCGGGGCGGTATTTATGTGCAGGTCAACCTCCGTGGCGGCGGCGAATACGGCCGTGAATGGCACGAGGCCGGACGACTCTCGAAGAAGCAGAACGTGTTCGATGATTTCATCGGCGCAGCGGAAACCCTGATCAAGGAAGGCTACACGAAACCCGGGAACCTCGCGATCCAGGGCGGAAGCAACGGCGGCCTGTTAGTAGGAGCCTGCATGACGCAGCGTCCGGATTTGTTCGGCGCGGCACTGCCGGCGGTCGGCGTGATGGACATGCTGCGTTTCCAGAAGTTCACCATCGGCTGGGCCTGGGAGAACGAATACGGCAGCTCGGATGATGCCGCGCAGTTTCCTTTGCTTCTCAAGTATTCTCCCTATCACACCTTGAAACCGGGCACCCGCTACCCGGCGACGCTGGTCACCACGGCGGACCATGATGACCGTGTCGTCCCCGCGCACAGTTTCAAGTTTGCCGCCCGCTTGCAGGAATACCAGGCCAAGGAAGGTCCGCCGGTCCTCATCCGCATCGACACCAGCGCCGGACACGGCGCGGGCACCTCGCTTTCCAAGGTGATCGACCGCGTGGCCGACGAATGGTCGTTTCTGGAAAAGGAGCTTCCCGGCAAATAAAACCGAGAGCTGTTAGCGAAGCAGGTTCCAGGCAGTCACCAGCGCCTTGAGACCCGCCATCTCGATGGATGGATCGACACCGGCACCCCAGAGCAGGCGTCCGTCATCGTGCTGGATCTGGACGTAGGCGGCGGCGCTAGCATCCGATCCGCCCCGAACCGCGTGCGAGCGATAGTCGGTGACCTTGAAGTCCTTGAACCCCGCACCTTCCAGGGCGTGGACAAACGCGTTGATCGGACCATTGCCGAAGCCTTCGATGGACTTCTTTTCGCCGTTGACGAGCACGCTGGCCTGGCACTGGACCTGACCCCGCTCGCCAACCTGATGGATCAACTCGTAATCGAGCACGTCCAATGGACTCGCCACATTCACGAACTCGGCAAAGAACGCATCGCGGATTTCATCGGTGGACAGTTCGCGGCCATGCTCGTCGGCCAGATCGTAAATACGCTTGCCGACCTGCGGATGCATCGTCTTCGGCAAATCGAAGCCGTGCTCGCGATCCAGCACGTAGGCGACGCCGCCTTTTCCGGACTGCGAGTTGATGCGGATGATCGCCTCGTAAGAACGGCCGATGTCCTGCGGGTCGATGGTCAGATAGGGCACGCCCCACGGGATCGCCGGATCGTCGCCCATCTCTTTCGCGCGACGGTCGAGTCCCTTCTTGATGGCATCCTGGTGGGATCCCGAAAAGGCCGTGAAAACCAGCTCGCCGGCGTAAGGCTGCCGCTCGGGGACGTTCAACCGCGTCACCCGTTCATAGACCGCGCGGATCGATTGCAGGTCGGAGAAATCAAGACCCGTCGCGACGCCGTGGCTGTTCAGGTTCAGCGCGACCGTCACGATGTCCAGATTTCCCGTGCGTTCGCCATTGCCGAAGAGCGTGCCTTCCACGCGGTCGGCTCCGGCCATCAGGCCGAGTTCGGTGGCCGCCACGCCGGTGCCCCGGTCGTTGTGGGTGTGGAGCGAGACGATCACGGACTCCCGCCTTGCCAAATTCCGGCACATCCACTCGATCATGTCGGCGTGGATGTTAGGAGTGGTCCACTGGACGGTGTCCGGCAGGTTGATGATCATCTTTCTATCAGGCGTCGGTTGCCAGACGTCGATCACCGCATTGCAGCACTCCAGCGCGAAATCCAGTTCGGTATCGGAAAACGACTCGGGCGAATACTGCAGGACCACCTCCGTGCGGGGAATCGTCGGCACCAGTTTCTTCACCAGCTCCGCACCATCCACGGCGATCTGCTTGATCGACTCTCGCGACGCGTCGCTGAATGTCACGCGACGCTGGAGCGGCGAGGTCGAGTTGTAGATGTGGACGATCGCCCGTTTTGCGCCGTCGATGGCCTCGAAAGTCCGGCGGATGAGAGGCTCGCGCGTTTGCACCAGCACCTGGATCGTCACGTCCTCAGGGATGCGATTTTCATCGATCAGGCGACGCAGGAAATTGAACTCCGTGTCGGCCGCCGATGGGAAACCGACCTCGATTTGTTTGAAACCCACACGCACCAGCAAATCAAAAAACTCGATCTTTTCCTCGATGGACATCGGCTGGGGAAGCGCCTGGTTGCCATCGCGGAGATCCACCGAGCACCACTGCGGCGCATGGGTGAGTGTCTGGTCGGGCCAGGTGCGGTCGGGCAAGGAAACCGGCGGAAACGGCCGGTATTTCGAAAGAGAGGTCGGATGCATTTTTTAAAATAGGAAAAGTGGAAACAGGAGATGGCAGCGCCTCAAGATGGGCGGGCCGGTGAACAAAAGTGAAGGAAAGAAATGGGTCAACGGGAGGCCAACCCTAGAAGAAGGGGGCGCAGCAAAAGATTGCCGTTGAGGAAAATGTTCACGTGGGGAAACTACAAAATTCACCAAACCGGTCAACCGGGAAAATCCACGCCCACATTTCTCCATTTGCCCTCAATTGAGATTGCCAGCCGCGATGTGTTTGCTAGACGGGCTCTTGAAACATGAAACTCATCCTCCACACTGCTATTGCCTTCGCGGCCGTCATTGGCTGTGCCTTCGGACTCACCGACGATGATCTCACTCCCGCCGCCCTCGCCGGCAAGACCTTGACATTCACCATCCAGTCCGGCGATTCGCCATTGGCATCATCCGGCGTCTGGACCGGCAAGTTTGAGACATCTCCCGCCAATGGATTCACCATCCGCAAGGAATCCGGCACCACCATGAACTCGGATGCCACCCGCACCTACGTCGGTTACATCGGAGGCCATGCCTACACCATCGACCCGTTCATCCCCGGCCAACCCGCTTCCACCCTGACTCTTTGGATCTCGGAAGGCAAACCCACTTACTACGTCGATCTCGGCAACACGGGCAGCGTGGTTCAATACGGCGATTTCACCATCGGAGGAGACACGCCCAAGGCCCCGGAAATCACGGTGAAACTATCAAAAGACAACACGCTTTCCGATGGCAAATCCACCGTGAACTTCGGTTCGGTGAAAATAGGCAAAACCGGTCCCACGAAAACCTTCACCATCACCAACACCGGCAAGGCCGATCTAACCGGAATCAAGCTCACCACCAGCGGAGCCAACAGGAAGGACTTCGTCATTTCAAGCCTGGGAACCACCCGTCTGGCTCAGGGAAAAAGCGCACGCTTCACGGTGAGCCTGAAGCCCTCCGCGGCCGGCAACCGCAAGGCCGTCATCAAGATCAGGAGCAACGACGCCGACGAGAATCCCTTCGACATCAAGCTCACCGGCAAGGGTGCGGAATAATGACGGATGGAAATAATTGAATCCGAAGTTGCCATTTCAACGGATTCAGCGATGAACCGTAACAACTTCATCATGCACCTCCCGTCATTCGCCGCCGCCCTTGTCATTTCGTCCATCACATCCGCCTTCGCGATCACCGATGCGGACATCGCCCCCGCTGCCCTGCCCGGCAAGACGCTGGTTTTCACCATCGTCAACGGCGGCGATCCCTATGCAACCACCGGCACATGGTCAGGAACCTTTGCCGGAACTGGAAACGGCTTCAGCGTCGCCAACATTACCGGTGACACGGTGCCGATCAACACCACCTACACCGCCACGGTCGATGGCATTTTCACCGATTGCGCCCTACGCGAAATTCATTAAGGGACGTTCCACCGCCATACTTTCGCTCTACACTCAGGACGGCGAGGGAAAATACGAGGTGTTCATCGACGGTGTGTTCGGTGTCAGTCTCAACGGCACCTTCACCATCGGCGCACCGCCCGTCGTCAAAGGTCCCGAAATTTCGGTTCGACAAGGCCGCGAACTCACGGATGGCAAATCGACCACGAACTTCGGCTACGTCCGTGTCAGCAAGACCAGCAAGGCCAAGGTTTACACGATCAAGAACACCGGCAAATCGCCGCTGAAGAACCTCGGCTTCACCGTCGGCGGAAAGAACAAGGCAGACTTCATCCTCAGCAGTCCGAAAATTGGCGACATCGGCCCTGACGAAAGCGTGGAGATCCGCGTCATGTTCAAGCCCAAGGAATTCGGCAAACGCAAGGCGGTCCTCCACATCCTGAGCAACGACAAGGATGAGAAATCCTTCGACATCAATCTCGCGGGCTCCGGCGTGGGAATCAAGTGATCCAAAAAGCCCCTCCGGGAAATTAACCCAACCATGAACTTCCTGACATCGATTGCCGCCTTTCTCCTGGTCGGAATAGGACCAGCATTCGCCCTAACCGAGGCCGACATCACTCCGGAAGCCCTGGTCGGAAAAACGCTGACCTTCACCGTCGTCAACGGCACGGCCCCCTTGCCCACCCCGGGCATCTGGAAGGGAACGTTCGCCGCTTCCGGCGATGGTTTTACCGTTGAGAACATCTCCGCGGGCATCGAGTCGTTCTCCACCACCTACTCCACAATGAACGCTAGTGGGGTTACCCAAATCAACCTCGCGAATTTCGGAGCAATCAACGAACTAACACTACTTTATCTCTATTTCGTGGAGGGCTTGCCAAATTTTACGCTTCAGGGCCCTACGCTCTCCGAAGGCACCTTCTCGATTGACTCTCCCGCCGTCGATGCGCCTGAGATCGACGTCCAGCAACCGCAAAACAGCAGCCTGAAGGATGGCGTTTCCAAGAAAAGCTTTGGAACCGTCAAACTCACCAAAACCGGTGCGCCAAAAAAATTCGTCATCAAGAACATTGGTAATGCTCCCCTCACGGATCTCGCCATCACCATCGACGGCAAGAACAAGTCCGACTTCAAGGTCAGCACCTTGAAAAAGAAACAGCTCGCCAAGGATCAAAGCGTGGAATTCACGGTGAAATTCAAGCCCTCCGCCTCCGGCAAGCGCAAGGCCACCCTTCACATCAAGAGCAACGACGAGGACGAAAGTTCCTTCGACATCGCCTTCACCGGCACCGGCAAGGCGGCCAGGTAATTCCTAACGGGTCACTCCGCGCTGGGAGTTTTCGATGAAATGGATCAGGTGCGCGACGTGCGGATTGGAGGCCGCATGCGTCGCCTTCAGCGAGCTGAGCGCGGTCGCCAGATTGCCTTCCTTTTTCAGGAACAGCTTCTTGTAGGCGGACTTGATCGCCTTGATGTCCTCTTCTGAAAATCCCCGCCGCTGCAAGCCCACGAGGTTGAGCCCGCGCGTGCTTGCCGGATGTCCGTCCACGATCATGAAGGGCGGCACATCCTGAACCACCTTCGACAAGCCGCCGATGATCGAATGTTGCCCGATCCGGCAGAACTGGTGCGCGGCCGCCACTCCGGAAACGATGGCATAATCCTCCACCGTGATGTGCCCGGCCAAGCCCACCGAATTGGAAAGGATGATGTGGCTGCCAAGCTGGCAATCATGAGCGACGTGCGAATAACAAAGCAGAAGATTGTTGGACCCGATCCGCGTCGGCAGGCTCTCGTGCGTGCCACGGTGCACGGTGCAGTTCTCGCGGAAAACGTTGTGGTCGCCGACTTCCAGGTAGGTGGGATCGCCGACGTATTTCAGATCCTGCGTTTTTCCGCCGATCGCCGCGAACGGGAAAAACTCGTTTCCTTTCCCGAACTTCGAGTGCCCCTCGAGCACCACGTGGGAGTGCAGGACGCAGTCGTCGCCGAGCTCGACATTCGCGCCGACGACACAGAACGGACCAATCCGGACATTCCGTCCGAGCGTGGCTAGCGGTGAAACAATGGCAGATGGGTGGATCACCCCGGAAATGTCTCCGAATGGATGGTGAAATGACGAGCTTTTTTCACGGTCCGGGATTCAGCGATTTTTCATCCATCGAATCGAGCGTCTCCTTGAGTTCCCCGCGCAGGATCTGGGCGACCTCATACTCGTAGCGCATCGGAGCCGGAAATTCGGGAGAACTGCTGAAAAGCCGGTCCTGCTGGATCCAGCGTTTTTCCTGCGAGTAAAAATAAGGCGTCAGCGCCACGAACAACAACATTCCGAACACCCAGACCGGCGGAAGAATTCTTGTCAAAATCGCCCGCCGCAACGCTTGGGATTGTCGCCCGAACAAGCTCAAACCCATTCCGGTGAGAATCCAAAGCGCTGCCACTCCGGACAATCCAAGAGAGGCATACCAAAACATCCCGTGGACTCTTCCGTAGCTTATCGTCGCACCATAAACAGGAACTCCGCTGATTGCGGCCGCAGCCGCCAGCCAACCGAGCCGCTGGTTCCCCGAAGCAAGTCCGAACACCGCGCCTCGCTTCGCCAGACGCCAATTCGCGATCAGCACCGGCAGAATGATCATGCCGAACACCATGCTCCCGAACTGCCCCAAAGGCTGGATGAAATCGGACGCCATAACCGACCACTCGCGGGCACCCAGCGGCGTCAGCCGCGTGATGAAAAAATACCACATCACGGGAAAAACCAGACCACCCAGAATCACCCACGCCCAATCGGACAGACGGAACAAATCCTGCATCGTCACCGAAAGCCCGCGCACCAGCCCATTCCTCCAATATCGGCTCAACGCGACCAAACCGGCACAAACGCCTAACACCATCCAAGCCATCCAGGCAAACACTCGCTCCAACAACGCGTGATCCGCATACCGCCCCGGGCGGAGATCATCCTCAGTCAGTGGTGGTGGTGACATGACCTGCCTTCCAATCGACGAACCCGTCACCCGAACAAATAGGACGAATGGCTTCCGACAATTTCGCCGCCGCGCCGTGGTACTTGTGACGTTTTTCCCGAGCATCCTTGTCCCGTTGGAAACGGTCATGCAGTTCCGAGAAAAATACCGCATCCTTGTCCAGTCCAAGAGATTTCGCCGCATCCCGAAAATTTTGGAGTGGCCCAAAAATGATGTTCTTCGCGACCAATCCATCGATCAGCGTGCTGGCATTGCCAACCATATATCCCGAAAGTATCCTCCAGTCTCCCGTGATCTGCCGGAAGCCATCCACATCTCCATTCAAGGCACATTGCTGCGCACCCGCAGATAACACATCTCCCAGCTTGCGGAATTGGATCGTTGAGGACGGTTGAGAATAGGCGTAGCCAAGAAGCTGTGATTGTTTCACGAAGTCAGTACGGCTCGGAAGCATGCGCATCCTCTCCGCGAGCAAATCTTTCCGATAACTGGCAAATCGCGATTTTCCAGTAAGACTATGAATGGCCGCGAGGACCTTGTTCAATCCGGGTTCATCGTCAATCTTCCAGACGGGAGTGGCTGCCGGTACTTTACGCCCGGAATAGGGAACCCGTTCCTTGGAAACCGCCTTCTCGGCGATTCCCGAAGCTGCTAGAGCGGGAAACCAGGCGTTCTCCGGATCCGCCGTCTGCGCCGTGGCAAGGATTTCCGGCGAGAGCCCTTGGTGCTCCCTGTAATGGGCCATCGCATATTCCACCAAATAGGCCTTGTTCTCTGGCTCGCTCTCCCAAAGCGGCTTCCACCTGTTAACATCTCCGGCGGCCCCATCCGCACCAAACAGGATCAACTTCTGTTGCGGAGTCAAATGGGTGAACTTCTTCTCCAGCGGTGGTGGATCGAATCCTGGGAAACCAAAGAATGATATTATCTTTATCTCACTCATCTCACCCATGAAATGGACAAGCAACGGCAACGAGCAGCTCAACATCACCAAAACCAACACCACCCGCCAACGCCCGCGATGCGGGTGCCGCGCGGCCCTTTCCAGCGAATCAATCGCGCCAGCAAGCCCCGGTTCCCCCGCATGTTCATCGAGGCTTTTTCTCAACTCCGCCTCAGCGGCAAGCTTCAGCTCGGCATTGTCCGCCAGACGCGCGGTGGCAAGATCCAGGAATCGTTTCGTTTCCGATGGCAGCATGTCCGGATCTTCTATCAAAAAAGCTGCCCCCAAAAGATCAAAAACGAACGCCTTTCCGATCGCGGAATATCCAAGCTCGAAAATTTCCCCGCCTTGATTCCACATTCCGGATGCATCACACTCGTCGCGGCATTCAACCCCTCGCAATAGCGTGATGGACCATCGAACACGCCCCCACTCCCCGTGAAACGTTCTCAAAAACGCCTGGTCGTCCTCATCCTGTCGCTGTTCGCGGTGCTCATCATCGCAACGCTGCTTTACATGTTAGGCATGAGCCAGCTTGAGGGCAAGCCGAGGACCTTCTGGCGCTCGCTCGCATGGGCTGCCGAAACCCTCTCGACCACCGGATATGGTGCCGATGAAATTTGGGACCACCCGCTGATGGTCATTCTCGTGGTGCTCGTCCAGTTCCTCGGCGTCTTCCTGGTCTTCCTGATTTTTCCCGTCTATCTGCTGCCGTTTCTCGAGGAGCGCTTCGAAACGCGCCTTCCGGGCGATTGCAACGACGCCCGCGATCACGTGCTCATCTTCCGCAACGGTCCTGCAATTTCATCCCTGATCGAGGAACTCAAGGTCGCGGGAGTGACGCCTATCATCATCGAGGAGGACGAGGCCGAGGCCCGCCGCGTGCAGGAATCCGGAACGCGCGTCGTCTTTGGCGATCTCGACGGCCGCGTCATGCAACGCGTCGGCCTAACCAACGCGCGGGCGCTCATTCTCAACAGCAGCGACCATCGAAATGCGGCGGCCACCATCACCGCGCGCCAGCTCGGATACACCGGCAACGTACTGGCTCTCGTCGAGAGTCCGATGCACCGCCAGCCCACCATCCTCGCCGGGGCCACAGCCGCCTATACGCCGCGCCATGTCCTCGGTGCCGCGCTCGCCGCCCGTGCCAGCCGAAAGGTCAGCCCGACCGTGGGCGGCATCCAGAATCTGGGACACAAGCTGCAGGTCAGCGAGGCCCGCATCAACCCCGGCAGCGCGCTCGCGGGCAAGACCCTGGCAGAAGCAAGGATCGGCTTGGAAACCGGTGTCACCGTGATCGGCCAATGGGTGGGCGGCCGACTCATCGCGCCACCCGCATCCAACATGCGTCTCGAACCCGGTGGAATTCTCATCCTCGTGGGCAGCATCGAGAACACCGAGAAATTTTCCGACATCTGCAGCGGCACCACCGCGTTCCGCCACGACGGCAGATACATCATCGCCGGCAATGGCGAGGTCGGGCGCAAGGTCGCGGAGCTGCTCCACGACGCGGGAGAGGAAACCTGCCTCATCTCACGCGACGACGAACCCGGCGTGGATATCGTCGGCAATGTGCTGGATCCCGAGCTGTTGGAAAGAGCCGGAGTCAAGGATGCCCAGGCCGTCATCCTCGCACTCAGCGAGGACGCCACCACCCTTTTCGCCACCGTCATCCTCAAGGACCTCGCTCCACACGTGCCGGTCATCGCCCGCGTGAACGGTCCGGAAAATGTGGAACGCATCCACAGCGCGGGCGCGGATTTCGCCTTGTCCATCAGCCAGGTGACCGGCCAGATCCTCGCCCGCAAGCTTCTCGGAAAACACTCCGTATCGCTCGACCAATCCCTTAAAGTTTCCATGGTCTCCTCACCCGAGCTCACCGGCAAGCATCCGGCCGACCTGCGAATCCGCAGCCGCACTGGCTGCTCGGTCGTCGCCGTCGAACGCGGCCAGGAACTGCTCGTCCACCTCAACCGCGAATTCCGTTTCGAGGCCGATGACTCCGTCTATATCTGCGGCAGCGAGGAAGCGACGAGGGAATTTTCCACCGTATTTCCCGGAGCAGCACGCGTCGATTGACAGACCGGGGAATCAAGACCGGTAGGAGACGAATCGACCAAACCTTTATGAAATCCTACCTCCTCATTTCGCCGACTCTCCGGCTGATTGTGATCCTTTTCCTTACTTTGTGGGTTTTCCCTGCAAACCTTCGCGCAAAAGAACCTGGCGAATGGATCACGACCAAAATCAATGGTGAGGAATACATTTCCATCGCACAGATTCAGGAATTCCATCACCTCGACCGGCTGACCCGCGAAGATTCCTCCATCTCCATTCAAAATGATAGAATCAGCCTGAAGATGAAGGTCGGTTCGACAGAATGCCTGTCAAACGGGATCAAGGTCAATTTTGCCAAACCCGTCGCGGAGGCCGATGGTACCATTTACGTCTCCCGGGTGGACGTTGCAGGACTTCTTGAACCGGTCTTGCGGCCGAATGCGATCCTAACGGCCGAGCCCTTCAAGACCGTCATTCTCGATCCTGCCGGCGGCGGTGAGGAAGCGCATGCAACGACAAACCTGAAGTTTGCCAACCTCGCCAAGTCGATTCTCGAGACCAAGGGACACAAGGTCATCATGACCCGCGATGGCGAGGCTTCACCATCCGATCAGAAGCGTGTGGAGGCGGCAAATTCCATCAAGGATAGCGCGATCTTCATTCGCATCGCTTTCAACTCCGGCACAGGCGTCGAGCGAGGCGTGGAAACCATTGCGATCTCATCCTCAAAGGATGACGAGAGTGAACCAAGCGACACTGCACAGGGGTTCGACGCCGCGAGTGTGGCACTTTCCACCGCCATCCACTGCAGCATCTTAAGAAACATCGGGAAATTCGGCGAGGATGCCGGAATCAGCCGGGGTTCCGAACAAGGTTTGCCGGAGATTCATCATCCCGCCATCGTGATCAAAACCGGCACCTTCCCCGACAAGGAGGATGCCCGGATTCCTGATAGCGACACTTACCTGAAATCCTTCGCCACAGGCATTTGGGAGGGCGTGGCCAAATACCGGTTCGCAGCGACAAAATTGCCGAGGAATTTTCCGAAACCGGGTGCGGAGTGAGAATTCGGGTCAGGAAGACAATAACATCTGTTAGCTCTTTACCTACGTCGTCCGGGTGTTGGAAGGCTTGCTGGGCTTGAAACAAATCGGCGGCCGTCTATCTTGCGGCATGCATGACGATCAAGGAACAAATCCCGCGCCCGGTGCCGGTTGGCGATGGGACCATTCCTACACGAAGCTGCCAGCGCTGCTTTACTCCCGCTGCCGCCCGGTCCCCGTCGAAAAATCCAAGCTGGCGATCTTCAATCGATCCCTGGCGGTATCTCTCGGGCTGAATCCCGCGGCGTTGGAAAATCGGGCCGACATCTTTGCTGGAAAGGCGATCCCGGACGGCTCCGAACCCATCGCGCAGGCTTACGCCGGGCACCAGTTCGGCCACTTCACCAGTCTCGGCGACGGACGGGCCATTCTGCTAGGCGAGCATCTCGCTCCAGGCAACCTTCGTTTCGACATCCAGTTGAAAGGCTCCGGCCGAACCCCGTATTCCCGCGGCGGCGACGGACGGGCAACCCTCGGGCCGATGCTGCGGGAATACATCATCAGCGAGGCCATGCACGCGCTCGGCATCCCCACCACCCGCAGCCTGGCGGTTGCCGCGACGGGCGAGGAAATCTATCGGCAGGAAATCCTGCCGGGCGCCGTCCTGACTCGGATCGCTGCCAGCCACATCCGCGTCGGCACTTTCCAGCACGTCGCCGCTCTCGAGGACATTCCCGCCTTGCGAGCCCTTGCGGACCATACCCTCCAACGGCATTTCCCCGAACTGGCCGAATCCGGTTCCCTCTATTTCGATTTCTTCAAGGCCGTCATGGAACGGCAGGCCACCTTGATCGCGAAATGGCTGCACGTCGGCTTTATCCACGGTGTGATGAACACCGACAACATGGCCCTATCAGGAGAAACCATCGACTACGGCCCATGTGCCTTCATGGACAACTACGATCCTGAGACCGTCTTCAGTTCCATCGACCGCCATGGCCGATACGCTTACGACAAGCAGCCGCAAATCGCCCGCTGGAACCTCGCCCGCCTGGCAGAGGCAATGCTCCCGCTTTTTCACGCGGATAGGAAAATCGCCGTCGATCTGGCGAACGAGGCGTTAGGCTCCTTCGAAGGCATTTTCCAGAATGCCTGGCTATCAGGAATGAGATCCAAGCTCGGAATCTTCACCGAAGAAAAGGAAGACGCGGCGCTCGTCCAGGACTTGCTAGACTGGATGCGATCAAGCCACCTCGATTTCACCAACACCTTCCACATGCTGAGTGACTGTCTTACCGATGGCAGGGACCGTTCTCCGCAACGGTCCGGCGAATGGACGGCGAATGATTCCGTCCATGTACTGCATGAAAAGCGATCCAAGGCCGGTCATTCCCTCACCATTCTCGCGGACCGCCCGGAGGTCGATCCCTACCTTCGCTCGGAATTCATCGCCTGGCAGGAAAAATGGACCTCCCGCCTCACCCGCCAACCACAATCTTCCTCAGAGGCGGCTGAAATAATGCGCGCCCACAATCCCTCCGTCATCCCCCGCAACCACAAGGTCGAGGAAGCCCTCTCCGCAGCCGTCGAGCATCGCGACATGAGCGTGACACAGCGCTTGCTGGAAGTCCTTGCGAATCCCTACTCATCGAACGCGCCATTGGAATACACCTCGCCGCCACCTCCGGGCACGCCTGCCTATCAGACTTTCTGCGGAACTTGATCAAAGCTCCGCAAGCGTCCCCTCGGTGACACCGAGTTTTTCGAGAGCCTGCACCTGATCCAGCAATTCGAATGCGTCCGACTTGCCGGACAACAGATCTTGATAGGCGCGGATGGTTTTCGCGGCATCGTCGGTCTCGTCGAGAAGCTCGACACGGAAACGCGAGAGACCGGCCTTGCGGAGATACTCGAAGTAACGGGCTCCGGTCTGGGCCTTGCCGTTGAAGAGGGTGTTGCGGCAGCCCGACATCGGCCTGCAGGCGGTGGAGTTGGCCGACGCGGTCGCGGAGGTGGACGACGTGTTTTTCGCACGGGCGGCCGCAGTCCTTGTAGGTGGTGCCGCTGCTGAGGAAGGTGCAGAAAACGCAGTGCTCCATGTGAAACATCGGCATGTGCTGGTGGAGCGTGAGCTCGAACCACTCGGGTGGCGCGCCGGCTAACAACTCCAGGACTTGGCCGATGTTGAGATCGTAGGAGACGGTGAGGTGATCGAGGCCACCGTGTTCCATGAGGAGCTTGGCGGTGATCGGGTTGGCGACGTTGAGTGAGAAATCACCGATTTTTTTCAAGTCGTTCCGATCCTGATAGAAATGGAGCGCGGCGAGGTTGCGGAGGAGCAAGCCGTCGGGTCCGGCCTTTTCGATGAGTTTCAGATAACCCATCTCCCCGGGCTTGAGAATGCGCGGGGTGGCGAGATGAATTTTGGATTCTGGATTTTGAATGGTGGATTTGAAGAGGGCGACGGCTTCCTTGTAGCGGCGGGGGTCCTCGAAATCGCAATAGACCGTTTCCACTCCGCATTCGATGGCGGCGGATAGTTGGTCCATGGTGCGGCAGAGGACGGACAGAACCGGAGCCACTGAGATCGGACGACGGAATTTCGGGAAGAAGATCCTGATAGGTCGTGGTGATTTTCGGGCGAACCGGCTTGATGGCTGCGGCGGCTTCAAGCTGCTTGACTAGGGCACGCCGGAGCTGGTTCAAGGCGGAAACCGCGATGTGGCAATCGCCTTCGAGCTGATTGTCGAGTGAACCGAGCTCGAAGGAGGATTCACCTAACCGGCCGAGCTGCTCAACGAGCTTCTCGGTGGAGAGCGGATGCTTGGCTGCGTTCCTGACAGAGGCGATGTCACTGCGCACGGACGACATCCGCCGCCGCGACATTTCAAGCGGCTCGCCGGGCTTGCCGGTGACGATGAGATGCAGCGGCGTCTTTTTCTCCGCAGGGCGCGTGTTCTGCCAGAAGCGGCGGAGTTCGGAGTCGAGCTTGGGATCGGAGGTCTTGTAGAGGGTCTGGCCGGGTTTGATCCGGTCGAAATTGATTCCGCTGTAGGTGAGGTGGAAAATCAGGCGATCGCCCTCGATCACCCAGATGCGCGCGCCTTGTTCGAGGTCGCGGTTTTCCCCGGCATCGAAGACAACGCCGTCTCCCGCAGTGAACGGCACGCCGGTGAGGTTCCCGAGTTTGATCCATCCCGGTCCGCAGTCGATGATCTCTCCTAACAAAGGCCCGCGCTTCTTGCCGAATTTCCCGTGGGTCAGATACGGGTGGTTCGTCCCGGAGAACCAGCCGGTGCTGAGACCTCGCGAGAAGGTCATCTCAAGCGCATAGCGATCGGACGGGGTGATCGGTGATTCCTGCTGCGCCATCGCTGCATCCAGCGCCTTCCGATAGACGCGGGTGACGGCGGAAACGTATTCGGGCGACTTGAGACGGCCCTCGATCTTGAACGATTTCACGCCAGCCTTGACCAGGTCCGGGACGAGATCGACGGCAGCAAGGTCCTGCGGACTGAGCAGGTAGCGAACCGCTCCGAGATCGCGGGTTTCGCCATCGACGACGATTTCATAAGGCATGCGGCACGCTTGCGCGCACTCGCCGCGGTTGGCGCTCCGCTGGCCGAGCGATTCGCTTGTTAGACACTGTCCCGAATAGGCGACACACAAGGCACCATGACAAAACACCTCAAGCGGTGTCTTGAGTTTCAAATGCTCCGAGTTGTGGGAATGGAAGCGCTCGATCTCCTTGATGGAAAGCTCCCGCGCCAGCACGGCACGTTCTAGCGGAAAAAGGGTTTCCACAAACGCGAGCCCTTCCGGCGAGGTGATCGTCATCTGGGTGGAAGCGTGCAACTCGACATCCGGTGCAACCACGCGGGCCAGTTTCGCAAGCCCGAGGTCCTGGATGATGAGTGCATCGACACCCGCGGCGGCGATCCGGCGGAGCTGATCTTCCGCCGCCTTCAACTCGCTGGTGAAGATGAGCGTGTTCATTGTCACGAATCCCTTCACGCCGTGGCGGTGGAGAAATTCCATCAATTCCTCCAGATCCGCCTCGATGAAATTGTCCGCGCGGAGCCGGGCATTGAACCTCGGCAAACCGAAATAGATCGCATCCGCTCCGGCCGCCACCGCCGCGCGGGCACAATCCCAGTTTCCCGCAGGGGCGAGAAGTTCGGGAGTCGGGTCTGGGGAAAGCGTTGCCATGCGGCGAGTGAAGCATGCGACACGCCTGAGAGACAGCGGAGAAAAATTCGAAAAACCATCTTCGAAACTTCCCATGCGGCTGGGAGTTTCTCTGGAAGCCCCATCCACCGTCATGCTCCCCAAAACTCAAGAAAACTGGACCTTGTTCGAAGCGGCCCACCTCCTCAATCGCGCGGGTTTCGGCGGAAGCCCTTCGGAAATCAAGGCACTCCACGCGCTGGGACGGGAAGGTGCGGTTGAGTCGTTGATCTCGCCCACGGAGCCGCTCGATGCATTTCCCGCCCCGGAATGGAGCAGCGACGAGCAGGCCATGGCTGACATGCGCGACCGCATGCAGCAATTCAGGAAAATGCGGGATGCCACGGACAGCAAGACTCCCGAGCAGGCCGAGAGGGCCAGACGCGAGGCACAGCAGGCATTCCAACAACAATCCCGCCAACAGGCGCTCGAGGCGCAGTCGTGGTGGTTCCGCCGCATGTGCAAGACGGAGGCTCCGCTGCGCGAGAAAATGACCTTGTTCTGGCATGACCACTTCGCCAGCTCCGTGCAGAAGGTCAAGCAACCGGTGTTTCTCGTCCGCCAGAACGAGTTGTTCCGCAAGAATGCGTTCGGCAGTTTCCGGGATCTCACCCACGCCATCCTGATGGACCCGGCGATGATGCTCTATCTCGACACGCAGAGCTCCAAAAAGGATCACCCTAACGAAAATTTCGCCCGCGAGGTGATGGAGCTCTTCACCCTCGGCGAGGGAAACTACACCGAGGCCGATGTCCGTGAGGCGGCCCGTGCCTTCACCGGCTATCAGTTCAACCGCTTCAACGGGACCGTCATCCACAACAAGCGGGACTGGGATCCCACCGACAAGACGGTCTTCGGCAAGTCCGGCCCCTTCGATGGCAAGGCCGTCATCGACCTGATCTTCGAGAAAAAGGAAGCCGCCCGCTTCATGGCTGGGAAACTCTGGGAATTCTTCGTTTACGAGGAGCCATCGCCAAAGGCGCTCGACGCTCTGGCGGAAACGTTTGTCGCGGCGGATTTCCGAACCGGCCCGCTGCTCCGCGAGATTTTCCTATCGAAGGAATTCTATTCGGAAAAGGCGATGCGCACGCAGATCAAGTCTCCGATTCAATACCTCGTCAGCTTGCTAAAGCAGCTTGAGATCGATTCCCCTCCTGTTGGATTTCCCATCAATGCCGAGCAACAACTCGGACAGGTCCTCTTCATGCCTCCCAACGTCGCCGGCTGGGACTGGGGCAAGGCGTGGATCAACACCAACACGCTTCTTACCCGCTACAACCTGGCAGGTTTCCTCACCAAGGGCACTGGCGAGGAGTCCAACACGATGGCCAGCGAGCGTGTGAAAACCCCGGGCATGGCTCCCGGCCCCATGCGCATGGGCAGGAACTGGCAAGGGCCGGACTACGAGAAAATCGCCCCGCGCCCGCTCCGCGATGATCCTGCGGTGCTCGTTGACGCGCTCATCGATCGGTTTTTCCAAAGCCCGCTTCCTGACAAGGCACGCGGTTCGTTCATCGAATACGCGATTTCCAAAAAAGGTGAAATCCTCACCAACAAGGAGACCGCCGAACTCTGCCATCTCATCCTGAGCACTCCCTACTATCAGCTCTGCTGATGCTTCCTGAAAACTGGAAACTGAAAACTAGCAACTCCTTCCCCATGAAAACACGCCGTGATTTCCTCCGCTCCACCGTCCTCGGGGCTTCCGCCGCATGGACCGTGCCGATGTTCATCGACCGCACCTTCGGCCAACTCCACGAAGGGGCCCGCGACCTCGCCATCCAGCCCGTCACCGGCAAGGACGACACCATCCTCGTCGTCCTCCAGCTCGCCGGCGGAAATGATGGATTGAACACGCTCGTCCCCTACGCCGACGACGCCTATCACAAGGCCCGCCCGCGGATTGGCAAGAAGCAGGGCGAGATCATCAAGCTCAGCGACCACGTCGGCCTGAACAACTCGATGCCCTATCTCGGCTCGCTCTTCAAGGAGGGCAATCTCGGCATCGTCCAGGGCGTCGGTTATCCGAATCCCAACCGCTCCCATTTCGTCTCCACTTCCATCTGGGAAACCGCCGACACGTCCAACCACTCCGCCACCGGCTGGCTTGGCCGCTATTTCGACAATGCCTGTCCCGGCGCGGATCCCACCGTTGGCATCAGTTTCAACAAGACCCAGCCCGAGTCATTCGGTGCCTTGAAAAACCCTGGCGTCTGCCTGAATTCACCCGAACTCTACCGCTGGATTCATGGCGGCGGCGAAAAGGCACAGGCCGAGGAATTCTTCGCCGACCTCAACAAGCCCGACGATTCACACGATGACGACGGCCCGACCGACGGCGGTTCCATCGCCATGCCGGCAGGTGGCAAGACCGGAGGCATCTCCGGGGAAAGCAATCTCGCGTTCCTCGAACGCGTCGCCCTCGACGCCCGAGTCAGCTCCGCGAAAATCCTTGAGATTGCCGCGAAACATAAGACCAACGTCCGCTACGACGGCACGCCCATCGCCCGCAATCTCAACCTGGTTTCCCGCATGATCGCCGGTGGCATGCCGACCCGCGTTTACTACGTCAGCCATGGCGGATTCGACACCCACAACCAGCAGGTCAACTCCCACGATCGCTTGTTAGGCCAGCTTGACGACGCGTTGAAATCCTTCTTCGCCGATCTCAAGCAACAGGGAAATGACAAGCGCGTCGTCCTCATGACCTTCTCCGAGTTCGGCCGCCGCGTGTCCGAAAACGCCAGCGCCGGCACCGACCACGGCAAGGCGTCCTGCCTCTTCGTCGCAGGCCCAGGCGTCAAGGGCGGCCTCCACGGCACCTACCCGAGCCTCACCGACCTGGCGGAGGGCGACATCAAGCACACGGTCGATTTCCGCAGTGTTTACGGCACCTTGCTAACCGACTGGCTCCGCGCCCCCGACATCAAGCCCATCCTCGGAGCGAACTATCCGAAGATGGGTCTTATTGGTTAGGAAGAATGAACCGCAAAGACGCGAAGGCAGCAAAGGGTCGCGAAGCTTGGTCAAGGAGTAGCACGATAAACCTCGGCCTTCAGGCGGAGCGGGATACTTTTCCCATCGCCAAGAGTCCCGGAAGCCACTTCCAACCACTCACCAACCTGGAGAGTTGCCATGCTGTTTACCACGCAGCTCTCTTTGGTATCGGTCTTGTTCTCATAAAAGAAACGCAAGTCCACGATGTCTTCAGTCTCTCCGAGAGTAGGTTCGATCTCGAAGGACCTAAATGGCTCCTTGTCGCCTACCTCTCGAAAGATGCTTGCCTTCTGGCCCGCCTTCGCGATCAAACGAGACTGCCCCTTTCCTTCCGAGCTAGTAACAATCACATGTGGTGGACTCTGCCCATCAAGAGTGGAAAAGAGCGCCACAAGCAGATCACTGGACGACGGGTGCGGTGAGTAGAAATACAACATCTCCCGCAGCGGATCGTAACCAAGAAATTCATCGTCTTTCACATCGATTCCACATTTCCCCAACCACGCTCTTGCATCCAGCACTTCGTGGTCGAGCAACGCCTTCAGGACTTCCGGGGGCTTCATGCTACCTCCCACTGGAATGAAATTGCGGACGACCGGATTAGGCTCGGCAAATGGATCCGTTTGACTCGGCGTATTGCCAATCGAAAGAATTTCTCCTAAGGTTCTGGGAGTTAAAATGATTCGGGTCAACCAACCGGAATCACCTACCGCTTCTGTCTTGGACAGCGTAAATCCTGGCGGCGACATCAGTGATTCAGTCCGCTTCCCGTTCTGGATCAACATGCGACCGCCCACTGGAGTCCCGTCAACGGTCTCCAACACCGCTGATGCAATCAGATCGAATCCCCGGATTCCATCGAAATCCCGCGCGACCCATATCGGTTCGACCGAGCGCATGGTTAGAGCCGTGTTCACCTGGAATCCTGGTTGATCCGCCGACTTCGAATTCCAGACCAGTCGCAGATCAACAATCTGGTCCGATTCACCGATCGTCACCTCGGTTTCCACCGAAACATCATACCCGCCTCCACTCCAACTCGCCGTCGCCTTTTGCCCGGATCTCGACACCACACTGACTGCCGCGACGGCCTTGCTGTCATGGCCCGGAATTTCCGAAGCATCCGCAACGGGGACCAAACTGAGCTTCACCCGACAGTGCTTCGCCATTTCGTCGATCCGAAGTCTCTCGTGGATGGTGGTGATTTGAGCCCAATCCCCTTTCGCCACCAAACGCCCAGTGCTGGCGTTCCAGACCACCCATTCCGCCTTTTTCTCACCCTCTTTATGTTCAACGTCGATCCCGTTCAGATTCCATAACTCATCCCCGTCCTTGAAAAAGGGCGACTCCTCGGGCGCGGATCTCAACCGGACAGCACCCTCCGTTTGCCAATCTCCCGAAGCATAGCGACTCATCGGCACTTTCCACGCCACGATATCCGCCGCCTGGCCAGCCAGCAGGGTCAGAGCGAGTAAAAACAGTGGGACAGTGCTTCTCATGCAAGAATCCAATGTGGGTTTGGGCAAAGTTTCATTGTCCCATGCAAGTATCAGGGAGAATCACGAAAGACAACCCCCGTCAGTCGGACGGATCGATCTTCACCATCCGCGCCTTTGCCGGAGATAATCTCCAGAGGCTGGCCTGTTTCCAGGGTTACAGCGGTCTTCAATTCCTGTTTCAGTTTGGCGTTTGTTCCATCCCGATAGATCACCCGCAGGTCGATCAGTGTCTCATCCTCTCCGATGGTTGGCTCGATCTCGAACAAACGCTCTGGGTTCTTCCCTTCGACCAGTCGCTCCAAATGACACCGTTCACCGGACCGGGCTACCATCCTGACCTGGCCATCCCCCTCAAAGGTAGCGACCACTGATTTTGCTCGAATCGTGCAAGAGGCGGATAGAATTTGCTCGAACTTTTCCAGCTCGCCTTCATTGTTAGAAAACATGAATATTCGTTGCTGCCAGGGCGAGTAACCGGCGAAATCCACTCCATCTTTCAGATCCACACCCGCGTTGCGCATGGTATCCCTCAAATCGAGCACGGATCCATCAAACCATGCCTTGAGAATTTCAGGCACCTCCACTTCCGAGAATCGGTGGGGGGTGGGCTGAGATTCCGGTTTGGGCTCGGCAAAAGGATCTGCCGATTGGTCAGGTTCGTTTAGCCAAATGCTCTGGATTTCACCGGGATCAATGCACTTGGATAGAAGCCAGCCCTTGTTTCCGATTCGGTGTCTCGTCATCTCCTGATGATCGACCACCCATGGTTGGGATGAGCCACCCTTCTGTATCAACACCGCATCGCGCCCGGTAGTTCCATCCATTAACACGAAGTCGCACGAAATTTTCAGATCCAGACCTTCTTCTCCATCGAAATCCCGGGCAACCCAGATGGAGTTGCCGGAATGCAATCTGAGAACGGAATTGAATTTCATGGGTGACTGCCCCTCCGCGACGCAATCCAGTTGGATCACCAGGTCGATGATCGGAACGTCATCGTGAAGGGTTGCCTGACCTTTTGCCGCGATCATTGATGGACCGCTTTGTTGCGATAGCTCAAATTCGTTCTGCGATTTGGTCACACACGTCATTTTCGCCACAGCCACGGAATCCGCCTTAAGTGGTGATCCGTCGGCGGGAACCTTGAATGCCTCGGCAGTCACCCGGATTTGTTTCGGACTCTTGTCCATTTCCAACCGTTGATTGAGCTGCCAGATCGCCATCCAATCTGCCTTGGCCACCAATCTTCCCGTGCTTGCGTTCCAAACCACCCACTCTAACGGAGGATCGGTTTCAATCCTCGTCTCCCACGGCCATCCATCGGGTGCGGCAAATGGATCTGAATTTCCCGCCCTGTTGTCACCCGGAGTGACTCCCTTGAGATCCCACAATTCGTCGCCTTCCTTGAAAAAGACGGACGCTTCGGGTGGAGCCTTGCATTTGACGACTCCTTTCGCCTCCAGCCCGCTGATCACAAAATGACCGATCGGCACCTTCCACGCCACGATTTCCGCTGCGGCGCATGCGGCCACACACGCCATGAAAATCAGCAAAATCACCGGGGCTCTCATCCCGTGATCTAGCGCATGACGGCCATGTCGCCACAAGTTGAAAGTCCTTAACATGACCGCAACATCGAAGGTCGCGGCGGAATTCCCGGTGAGCCAGTCCAAGGCATCGGGATGGTAACAGGACCGTTACCACTTATCCGGTAATCCTACCGGCCTGTTACCTCGCGTCTTTTGACTGTCGATCGGGATCGACCGCATGGTCGCCTCCGATGGTGCGTCTCCCGTTTGATCCGTCACCATCCAGCTAACAAAAAACCTCCCCGTTGTATGAAAAAGTCCATTCAACCCAAATTGGCCGCCTTGCTGGCTGCCGCAGCATTCGCCATGCAGCCCGGCACGTCGAGGGCCAGCGTCGCATACGGCAGTATCAACAACTTTGACACGGTGAACGATACCGGACACGAGTGCCATGGCTTCGAGATCGAGCTTGAGGACTGTCACAGCACCGACATCACCTACACGTATGACTACAATCACTACGGGACTTCGAAAATCACCGAGGACAACTCGATCCCGGGCCATCCGAAGACCTTCATCCGCTGGGCGGCCAAAAAAAATCCGGACGGGACATGGTCAGCCTATACCGTCGATTCCCGCTGGCCCGATTTCTCCAACGAACGGCCACATGTTCACCAATCCTTCGATCAACTTCGGCGGCGAACACTTTGGTGTGGGTTACCACGTGCCCGTTTCGGTGGTGCGTTACCGGTGGTTGATCGACGACGGCGCTGGCAATCTGGTCAACGGTGGCGACGTCCAGGTTTCGACACCGACTTTCACCTATTATCCACCGCAGGTTTTCGCGAATCCCTTGCCGCAGGTGCAAGCGGTGATCCAACCGCCGCCAGCACCCGAGGTCGAGCCCAAGGAGTTCGGCAAGCCTGTCTGGGTGAAGGAAATCCGCACGACTTCCCATAACAGCCAGGAGGTGAAACTTCGCGATCTGGTGTCCGATGACCCGGATCATGCGGATGAGAAGAACTGGAAAAACGGTGAGCCCGACGAGGTCGAGACCGAATGGCAGCTTCTTCAGAAGGACTACGGCCGGGCCGACGGCGGTATCAATGGCAAGAAGCCTGCCGTCGCGGAGGATCTTCCCGATGGAAACGAGGTCGTTACCCGTCGCTACGAATTCTACAAATACGTCGGCCCGCTCGACAATGAAACCGGTGAAGCGATGAGCGAGAATGTCGATCCCGACGGGATCCATGGATCAGGAGTCAAGGTGGTCAACGGCGTCGAGGTGGATCTTTCCACGCTTGAGGTGGTCGGTGAATACACCGGCGCGCAGATGGCAGCGGTGGATGTCGAGGCCCCGGTCGGACTCATCGACCACGTGAGCGAAGGCGAGGTTGACGTTGAATTTGCCGGTCGCCGTCTGATGATCGAAGGTGCCTATCCCGCCTACTGCGTTCTTGACGGCGTGCTGCCGGAGGGAATGGCGTTCGATGATTTCAGCGGAATTCTATCAGGAACTCCGGCGGAAGCAGGCGAGTTCATTTTCACGGTGACGGCCACGGACACGGTGAACGAGGATGTTTCAAAGACCTATACCCTCCGGGTCGCCGCAGCGGGCGAGGCGTTGGTGGCAGCCAGCACGGCTGACACGGTCGCAAGTCCTCTGGATGGAGGAACAACGACCGGAGACGGCGCCTATCTTCCAGGAGATCTGGTCACCGTGACGGCCACCGCACTTCCCGGCTATCGCTTCCAGAACTGGACCGATAACAACGCCATCGTCAGCACGGACGCCACCTATGCATTCACCATCGACGTCAACCACTCTCTGGTTGCGAACTTTGTCCTCGATCTGCCGCAATGGAACGTCGCCACGTCGTCGGTTCCGGTTGCTGGTGGAACGACCACCGGTGATTCGACCTATGATGAAGGCAGCGATGCAACGGTCATCGCCACGGCGAACGCGGGGTATGCTTTCACCAACTGGACCGAAAGCGGAACCGTGGTCAGCACCAGCGCGAGTTATACTTTCCCTGTCACGGCAGATCGCACTTTGGTGGCGAATTTCACGGCGCTGCCGACCTACGCCATCGGAACCAGTTCCACACCCTCCGTCGGCGGCATCACCACGGGTGCGGGCAACTACCTGAGCGGCGACAGCGCCACCCTGACCGCCACCGCGAACCCCGGCTATGTCTTCTCGAAATGGACCAGCGGAAGCAATCAGATCAGCACATCGGCCAGCTACACATTCACGGTTTCAAGTGCCAAAAACTATGTCGCGAACTTCATCGTCGCGGGCACCCAGCAGACGATCGCGACAAGCGCGAGTCCTGTATTGGGAGGTGCGGTCTCGGGCGGAGGAAACTACGCCAGTGGTGACAGCGCCACCCTCATCGCCACCGCGAACCCCGGCTATGTCTTCTCGAAATGGACGGAGGGCGCCACGACTGTCAGCACTTCGGCAAGCTTCACCTTCACCGTCACCGGAAATCGCACGCTGGTCGCGAAGTTCAACGAGGCCTTTGTGGTTTCCACCAGCTCGGCACCGGTCCTTGGCGGCACCACCGAGATGGACAGCCTGACCTACAAGTCCAACGAAACCGCCAAGGCCAAGGCATTTCCCGCCGTCGGCTTCGTCTTCAGCAATTGGACCGAGAACGGTGTCGTCGTCAGCACTTCCGACACCTACTCGTTCAAGGTCACCGGCAACAGGGATCTTGTCGCGAATTTCAGCGATCCCAACATCGTGGTGGTCAGCGCAACCTGCTCGCCTTCCGACTCCGGCGACATCAATGGCGAAGGGGAATACGAGGTTGAAAGCGAGGTGATGGTTTCCGCCGCTCCGAGGGCAGGCTTCATGTTCCTCAACTGGACGGCTGACGGAGCTGTCGTCGGCACCGAGCCTGATCTGATTTTTCCGGCAGCCGCCAATGTGGCACTCGTCGCGAATTTCATCGCACAGGTGACGATCACCGCCACCACCTCCGACGTCCTTGGTGGCTCGGTGAGCGGAGACGGAGATTACGCCCCGGGCACGGAGGTGTCATTGTTGGCCACGGAGAATCCTGGCTACACCTTCACGGGCTGGACCGAGAACGGCGTGGATGTGGCATCCACTCCGGGTTACGTCTTCACCGCAAACACCGCCAGGACACTGGTCGCGAATTTCATCGAGATTCCGCTGGTGGTCATGGATCACGCCGCACCGGGATCTAACGAACTCACGATCCGTTGGCCGTCCACCGCCGTCGGCTGGACGCTGGAGGAAAGTCCGGATCTTAAGACATGGACGCCTTCCACCCTCCAGGTCACGACCGCCGGGGAGGAGAACCGCTGCACCATCACTCCGACCGTGGGTAACCGCTATTTCCGACTCAAGCATTGAGACGGGCGCCGGGGTTCATTGCATCTCCCATGCGAAAGGGATTTTGATAGACCTCGTTCGTCGAGCCGGGCACCCCGAAAGGGATGCCCGGCTTTTTCGTGCCGCGTTGGATTTCGCCATCTTCAGGGCATCGACAAGCGGCTGAAGATCTGTTCCGCTCCTGCCGATGATGAACGGCTCACTGCTGATGCTCGGTCTTGCCGGACCGGAACTGACACCGGAGGAGGCGGATCTTTTCCGCAAGCTGCAACCTGCTGGCTACATCCTCTTCACGCACAACATCGATTCGCCCGAACAAACGAGGAAACTTACGGACGACTTGCGAGACTTGTCATCCGAAATGCCGATCATCGCCATCGATCAGGAAGGCGGCCGCGTCACCCGCACGCGGGAAATCGCGCCTGCGGCACCGTCGGCACCGGCCTTGGCGGCGAAGGCGGACATGCACCGGATCTCCCAGGCCGGCGAACTCACCGGCGATCTGCTGAGACTGTTAGGATTCAACCTGAACTTCGCGCCCGTGCTCGACCTCGACCATTTCCCCGGCACCGCGAACGCCCTGCGCGGCCGTTCGTGGGGCCGCGATCCCCAACGGGTCATCGACTACGCGGGCCATTGGAACCGCTGGATGCGGAAACGCTCGGTCGCGAGCTGCGGCAAGCATTTTCCCGCCGGTGGCCGCGCGGAATCCGATCCGCACCATGATCTCCCTTCGTCTCAGGCCACGCTTGAGGAATTGCTGCGCGAGGACGTGATCCCCTTCACCGCCCTCATGCCGGAGCTGGATGCGGTCATGCTCGCCCACGTGGATTTTCCTAACATCGATCCGGATTTCCCGGCCTCGCTCTCGCCCCGCATCATCCGCCGCTTCCTCCGTGACCAGCTCGGATTCGACCATCACCTCGTTCTAACCGACGATCTCGACATGGGCGCGATCACCCGCCGCTACGGACGGGGGCAGGACGTGAAACTCGCGATCGAGGCGGGCAACGACATCGCGCTCATTTGCCACCGTCAGGACACGGCCGAGGTCGCGGCCCGGGCCGTCGCGGAGCTTCCGCACTGGATGACCGAGGAGGCGCGGGACCGGGTGGACCGTTTCCGACGGAAACTCCATTCTCCCCTTGTCTGGTCGGAGAAAAAGTGGCGGGAAACCTGTGAGGGTCTTGCCAAGCTCTCCACGGAAATCCCGGAACCCGGAGCGGACGGGGCAACCAGTCCGGTGGCGGATTATTGATCGGGCGATATCTCGCTTTGACGGTGGAGAGGAACCTGATACCTCCCGCGCCGATGAACCAGGTGCATTTGATCGGCGGGGAAAAGGGCGGTGTGGGCAAATCCGTGATGTCGCGGGTATTCGCCCAGTATTGCATCGACCGGGGCATTCCCTTCCAAGGCTTCGACTCCGACCGCTCGCACGGATCCTTCATGAGGTTCTATCAGGGATTTGCGGAACACGTCGAGCTTGAGAATTTCCAAAGCCTCGACCTCCTGGCCGAAGCCGCTCTGCTGGGCGAGGACAAGCAGGTGCTGGTCGATCTCGCCGCCCAGAGCAGCTCGTCGTTGCGCGGGTGGATGGACGACACCGGCGTGCTTGAACTTTTCCGGGAGGCGGGCGTGATGGTCAACTGCTGGCACATCCTCGACGACGGCCGGGACTCGCTTGAGATGTTAGGCCGGCTTCTGGATGATTTCAAAACGGAGGTCCGCTACGTTGTGGTCCTCAACCATGGCCGCGGAGCACGCTTCGACGCCTTTCACGCCTCACCGCTCAAGGTCCGGGCGCAGGAGCTCGGAGCAAAGATCATCGAGCTGCCGAAGCTCCACGAAGGCTCCATGCGCCAGGTGGATCATTCGAATTCCAGCTTCTGGGCCGCGGTCAACGCCGCCGAGAATGGTGAGCAGCTCCTCGGCATCCTCGACCGCCAGCGGGTGAAGGTCTGGCTGCGCAAGGTTTACGCCGAACTCGATTCCCTTGGCCTGAGCCCGGCCTCGCGAAGACTCTGAAATTGACCGGCACCTGCGAAATTTGTCATGAATCCGACACTACCTGAATTTTTTCGATGCAGGCCCCGTCAGACCGCCTAAGTTGAACACACCGAATCCGAAATCGATCCCTATGAAATCACTCGTTCAGAAACTCACCACCGCTGCTGCGGCTGCCTTGGCGCTCGCCCTTTCGATGCCCGAGGCCAACGCCGCAAAGATCACCCTCGACGGCTATGGCTACTACGCCCTCAAGACCAAGGTGACCTACTACGGCTCAGCCCCGAAACAAAGCGGACGCTACTCGACCCTTGGCTCGGACTACTACCACAAGCTCGCCTATCGGATGGATTTCCTTACCAACCGCTCAAACTCCAGCTCCGGATCGCTCAGCTATGAATTCTGGGCCATGCCTTACTACGGAGCCACCACCGGAATTGTCCTGCTGACCCGTTCCGTGCAGCCCATGCGAGCCCAACAATCTATCAAAAATGCCAGCAAAGAGGGCTTGGGCGTCTTCCTCGATGCCCGCAAGTTCCCTGAAATGAACATCTGGGAATACACCCGCAAGGGCTGGAAATTCCGCGATGCGCTGAGCTTCACCCGCAAGATCCGACTTTAGTTTCCTCGAATGAGGCTATCAGGTGCCGGGATTCCATGATAGGGATTCCGGCACTTCTGCGTTCAAGCCCCCGCGATTTCCCCCGATAAACGATCAAGCCCCATGAAGCCCGCCACCCAAGCCATTGCCGCC
Source organism: uncultured Verrucomicrobiae bacterium (assembly GCA_963810445.1). Lineage (GTDB taxonomy): Bacteria > Verrucomicrobiota > Verrucomicrobiia > Verrucomicrobiales > Akkermansiaceae > Luteolibacter. The sequence goes on from CAWENZ010000013.1 coordinate 206,951, forward strand.
GTCATCATCGCCGTGAGTTGCGGATCCGGGGGCTATTTCCTCGGGAAAAGCCAGTCCAATCCAGGCGCTCCGGCTTCTTCAATCTCGTCCAACCGCAAGGCCGACAGCCATCCTTCCGCAGCGGGTCAAACGACTGGCCCTTCGATCGACCCCAAAGCACTGCGGGCCTCGCTGGACGCGGAAACCAATCCGCTGGCCCGCTTCAAGCTCGCTTTGGAAAACCTCGAGGCATGGGTGGGCAAGGATCCGGTGGGAGCGCTTGACTGGCTGGCATCCCAACAGGCCAGCGACCGCCGCGAGGATGTCATCCGCATGGCCCTGGGCCAGTATTCCGAGTTCGACGCCAAGGGAGCGGCCGACTGGGCGATGAAGCATCTATCAGGCGCGGATCTGAACAACACGCTCATCTCGATCGCCGAGAACTGGGCGCACGAGAACGGCGGCGAGGCTGCCGGGTGGTTCCTCGGCCAGCCCGCCACCGCGGAGCGCGACGCGGCGATGGAAAGTATCTTCTTCAACTGGGCGTCGAACGAGCCGGCCGCCGCGCTGGAGTTCCTGAAAGCCAATCCCGGCATTTCCGAACTCGCACCGACCTTGCGTCGCGCCGCGCTGGCAGGATGGTCGAAAAGCGATCCGTTAGGCGCTGTTAGCGCCAGCCTTGCCCTGAGCCAGGCGAACGACGATCCCGACCAATTCGCCAACACCGTCGCCAACTGGGCGACGGTGGATCTCGAAGGTAGCTCGAAATGGCTTCTCACCAATCTCGGCCCCGGAAATGAACGCTCCGCCGCGGCCCAGGAACTCGCCACCATTTTCGCCCAGCAGTCGCCGGATGCGGGCGTGGCGTGGTTGGCAAAGCTCGATTCCGGCTCCGAGCGGGATGCCGCGGCGAGCGCCCTTGTCGCCTCGTGGTCGCGGATCAGCCCGGCGGAGGCCGCGCGTTGGGCGATGACGCAGGCCTCGAGCACCGTGACCCCGGAATCGATGGGCATCATCGCGGAGAACTATTTCATGAAGGACCCCGCCGGATTCGAAAAATGGCGTGCCTCTCTCCCTCCCGGCCTGATGAAAAATCAGGCAAGCCAGGTGGGTGCGGTGGGCGGAAACGAGTGATGTCCTCCCAGGTCGGTTTCCTCACCCGTTCAACGCGCCCGTTTGTTAGCTTCGTGTGAAATCCGATGCTGTTGTGTTAAGCAGAGGTAAAGTTGATTGCCTTCCGCCGTTCAGCGGGTGTTTGAATCGTGGCATGATGATTCATCCGACCTACCTCGTCGCCGCCGGGATCATGGTTTCCATCACGGTTTCAAATGCCCAGCTTCCCGCCGCATCGTCCGTCGCCATCCTTCCGGCCACGAATGCCGTGCATCTGGAGCTGACCGATCCCGGAAACCACGAATGGCGTGTGGAGAAATCCACCAACCTCCGCGACTGGACCTTCGTCACGTCCACCAAGGTTCACAACGGCCGGTTCGGATTCGAGTGGGATACGGAGCCCGGCGTCCCCCAACTGCTATTACCGGGCGGGTTACAATGCCGATGCCCAGTCCCTGCAAAGCACCCTCCTGTCCGCCTTGCAACTTGCGGACAATGCCGCGAACTACTCGATCATTCCGCTTCCCAACCACCTTCTCACACCGTTGATCACCGGACAGAACAACACGCCCGTCACCAATCCCACCTCGGATCCCGGCGCGGAACTCGGCAGGGTGCTTTTCTATGACAAAAGGCTTTCGCTCAACCAGACAGTGTCCTGTTCCTCATGCCACCAGGCGGAACACGGCTTCTCCGATCCACGGCAGTTCAGCGTCGGCTTCGAGGGCGGGCTGACATCGCGCAACTCGATGGGCCTGACCAGCGCCCGCTACTACCCCCGCCGCCATTTCTTCTGGGACGAGCGGGCGAACACGCTGGAGGACCAGGTGTTGCAGCCCATCCAGAACAGCGTGGAAATGGGCATGACGCTCGCGGCGCTCAACACGCGCCTCGCCGCGGAGCCGTTCTATCAGAACCTGTTCACCCGGGCATTCGGAACCTCAAGCGTCACCTCGAACCGGATCTCGCTCGCGCTTGCCCAATTCGTCCGATCCATCGTTTCCTATCAGACGAAATATGACCAGGGGGTGGCGGTGAATTTCACCAACTTCACGGCGGAGGAAAACCTCGGCCGGCAGATCTTCAACGGACAGGTCGGCAACGCCACCTGCACCGCCTGCCACGGCACCGACAACTTCGTTCCCAACAACATCAACAACAACGGGCTTGAAAATCCCTACGTGGACAAGGGCATCGGCGCGCTGACGGGAAACCCGCAGGACGAGGGACTTTTCAAGGTGCCCTCGCTCCGGAATATCGAACTCACCGCGCCCTACATGCACGACGGACGCTTCGCAACGCTGGAGCAGGTGGTGGAATTCTACAACTCCGGCGTGGTCGCCCATCCCAACCTCTCCGGGCCGCTGAGGGCGGGTCCTCCGGGTCCTGGACAACCGGTGGTTGCCCGGCGGCTCAATCTAACCGCCGGACAGAAGACCGCGCTCGTCGCCTTTCTCAAGACTCTGACGGACACCACCGTGACGACCGATCCGAAGTTCCAGGACCCGTTCAACTACGGTCCCTGACAAGATTACTTGGCGGCGGATCCGTAGCCGGCCATTGGCTTTCCATCCTTGTCGAGCTTGTCGCAGCTCCACAACAAGCCGCGGGTGACGAGATCGAGGTAACGTGCATCGGAAACAGTGGCGTTGTTATGGCCGAGGGTGGTCGAGAACACACGGGTCTTCTTGTCACCGTAGAGATTGGTCCAAACGACCACCGTTTCGGCATCGCCCTGTTTGCCCTTGGCAACGGGTGAAGCGCTGTCGTGGACGCGGATGTTGTTATAAAGTTCCTCGTTGATGGTGGTCCAGTTTTCCAACCCGTGGGTGATCGGATTGGCTGGATCGAGGAAGGTGATTGAAATCGGCTTTTGCTGGCCATGCCCGGTGGATTGCAGTCCCAGGTAGTCGAACCACATCGCGCCTTCAGCCCCGTCGGCGAGCGGCCTTTTGAAATCAGGAGAAGTCCTGTAGCAATGCATGGCGCAATGAAGGTTCACGCCCGGCACACCCTTGCGGTGGGCATCGAGGATGCGGTTGACGACGGCTGGGTCCTTGATGTCGGCGGAGCATTCGTCGTGGATGACCACATCATATCCTTCCGCCCAGTTTTCCTTGTCGTAGCAGGTGAAGGTCGCCTTGGTGGATTTGTCCGCCGAATAGCAGACGTCCACCTGGATGTTGGCGCGGGCCTCGATGCCGGCTTCAAGAATGTCCTTCTGGGTGGCGTAGTCGTGACAGCATCCACCGATGACCAGCAGCGCCTTGAGTGGTTTGGCCGCTGGCTCGGCATTTGCGGAAAGGGTCATCACCGCGGCAACGGCGGGGAACAGGAGTTGAATGCGTTTTTTCATGACGGATGGATTGGGTTGGTGGGATTCAATGGCAGCCGCCGGATTGGAACAAGGAAAAGAGCGGCGGGGAAACTACCTTCGGACCTCGTGGTTTCTTTCGCGACCGTCATGGGCTTTCGGCAAACAAAAAAAACGGAGCCCGCTCGCGCGGACCCCGTCGTGTCATGCTTCAGGAAGTGGCAATCAATGCTTCTTGCGGCGCTCCGGCTTCACATACATGCCAAGGAGTTGGCCACCTTCGACCAATTCCGTTTCACCGGCGTTGTAGTTGGCCTGGACGTCGAGGAGGAACCAGCCCTCGCCAAGAATGTCGTCCATCGGGATCACGCCGGACGATTCCTCGTCACGGGTGAGGAAATCCGGAGCGCCGGGAGCAAACAGGGCCGGGTCGTGCTGGGCGAGCTGCTTGAGCTCGCCAGTGGCGATGCGGTAGCTCCAGATCTTGCCGAGGTGGTCCTGACCACCGACGTCCTCCTGGAGGATGATCGTGCCGTTGCGGGAGATCGTCAGGTTGTCCATCATCTTCGGTCCGGTCGTGCCATCGAGAAGCACGGTGGCGGTTCCGCCGAGCTCGGGTTGGGCGGCGTTCACGAAGCTCATTTTCCACAAACGGCTCTTGCCGGTGAAGCTCGCGGTCGTCACGAAGTAGAGATCGTTCAGCTTGTTAGGATCCCAGCAACTGTCTTCCGGCCGGAAGAAGCTGGTGCCGCCCGCCGCCTGGGTGGCGGCCTCAAGCTGGACACCTGATAGATCGGTGACGTTGCCGAGGTTCACCATCGAGAACGGGCCCGTGGTGAAGGTCGTCGCATCGCTTTCCACCGCCACGCCATCCACCTTGATCGCGAGGACATTGCCATTTTTCAATCCCGCGGCCTCGATGCTGTCGGGGGAAACCGTCTTGTCGCCCGAATAGACATCGACCTGTCCGCCGGTGCCGTCATCGGTGGCCACGACGATGGTCTTGTCGCCCGTGCCCGGGTTGGCCACGCTGTTTTCCCGTGCCAGTTTTCCGAGCGCGGGAAGCTCGAAGCTGTTGCCATCCATGAAATGGGCCACGCCACGGCCCTCCGTGCCGGATTCCTCGCCGTTCATGTAGATGTGGCCGTTGTATCCCTTGCCGGTCTTCCTGTTGTAGAACGCGGACTTCTCCGGAAGGTCGCCGGAACAGAAGCGGGAGAAAGCCGCCGTGAGGGGAACATAGGATTGTGTCGCGCTGTCCCAACTGTGCGCGGTCTTCATCAGATCCTCGCCGCCCAGGACCGTCAGGGTTTTCTTGTCGATGACCCACTTGGAGACGAACGAGCCGGCGAATCCGTGATCGCGTGGAACTCCGACGGTCGAGCCAAGCTCCTGGTTGACGAGCAGGGTGAAGGTTCCGCGACCACGGCGGTCATCATCACCGTGGTGGTCGTTGTCGCCACGGCAATCGTCGCTGTCATCATTGTCGAAGGCACCGAGGCCGTCGGGGATGCCGACGAGGCGATAGGGAATGGCGGTGTGCGGCTTGTAGTTGACCGCGTCACCCACGGTCATCATGGCCTTGAAAGAGACCGAGGAATCGGTGGGAACAAGATAGGGGGCCTCCGAGCTGCTGGAAGCGGTGTCGGGAGCGGCGTGAGCCGTGATGATGCTGGCGGGAAGCGCGGCGAGAAGTGCGAGACGCGTGAATCGGGATGATTTCATGACAATGTTTGTTGTTTGGTTTTCGTTGTCACGGTCTTTTCAAACACTGACGGCGCAGGTGTATTTCCCGGGACCGCACGTGGGCAACGAATGCCCGGTGAAGCTTTCGTAACGTGAAGGTTCCGTCACCTGCCGCACCTCCTCCGCTAGCAATGCGATTGCCGAAGTCCACCTTCACCGACCTATGACAAGCCGTTACTCGATAGAACAATCGGGCGCAAAAAAGTGCCACCTCGGCCAAACTCAATCCAGCAGTTCCAGGCCCGTTCCCGATATCTCGATATCAAACGGGTTCTCATCCGCATCGTTGCTCATGACGTGGAGCCTGGCGACGCGTCTCCCCTTGTGCCTTGGAGCATAACTGATTTCAAGGATGGCGCTCTTTCCAGGCGCAAGGGCACTTCTTGATAGATTCCTCACCGTGAAATCACCTGAGTTACGGCCTTCGATCAAGGCGTTCAAGCCGGTTAGTTTCAGGTTTCCGACATTCTGGATCTCGAACCGAACGACCTTCTCTCCATCTCCGACAATTCGACTGCCGAACTTGACCGCAGCGTCACCATCCTTAAGCGCGGCACCGCCATTCTGATAGATTGCGATCTCAGGGGCAGGAAACGACGTATGATAACCCTGCCATTTGGGAATTGTGAAACCTTTGGCTTTGGTTCCGGTGAAGATCTTGAATCCTGAGGAAACGGACGAGAATGAACTCTTGCCGAGCTTCGGAGCGTTTCCATTGAAATGAACCGCCGCCAGATTTCCGCAGCTTTCGAACGCATGACTTCCGATTTCCATCACGCTTGGCGGACAGATCACAAGCCGTAGATCGGGACACCCTGAAAATGCCCATGCGTCGATCAATCTCACCGAAGGCCCGAATTCCACGGACTTTAATCCCGAATTTGCGAACGCATGGGAGTCGATCCTCGTGACGGTGGGCGGGAGTTTCACATTCTCTAGCAAAGCACAGTCAGCGAACATCCACTGCGGTACATTGACAAGATTGCCCGGGGAAATCGTGACCTTTTTCAACTGACGACAACCGCTGAAAACAGACGGGCCAAGGCTGGTGACCGTTGCGGGGATCAGGAAGTGGGTGAAGCCGCAAACCGAGAATGCGGATTCGCCCAACGTGGTCACGCTGGACGGGAGATCGAGATTGAACAGCTTGCTGCAACTGTAGAACGCTCGCGCACCTATTTCAACCACGCTTCCCGGAATGCGGACATTCTCCAGCGAAGCACACCGGGTGAACGCACCTTCACCGATGACTTTCACGCCGGACGAAATCCTCAGGTCCGACAGGTTGCCACAAAAGTTGAATGCAAGCGGCGCGATTGTGGTCACCCCCGGCGGAATGTTCACGCGGGTGAGATTCCGGCAATAGGCGAATGCGCTCGACTCAATTTTCGTTAGACCGGACGGCAGTGATACACTCTTGAGCTTCGCACTACCGTAAAACGCACCTATCCCGATGGAGGTCACCGGCTTTCCATCGATGGTTTCGGGTATGACCAGGTCGCCCGCGATACTGTTGTCGGCCCCACTGATGGAAATCGAATCTCCCAGATCATCGTAACCCAATCCGTTGAGACTGCTGGCGAAAAGCGGCTGGGCTGAAAGGATGGCGAGAATCACAGGGACAATCGTACGAAATCTTGCAAGGTGTTTCATTGGATGCACGGCTAATGTTTTCAGGTGTGGTCTGTGGCTTGTGCCTGGTTTCCGATCACCCGCCAGACCCTAGTTTGCTAGATGGAATCCGCAACCAAATATCAGCCAGCCGAGGTTGCATTTCGCATGATGACACGCGGACTCCTCACGAGAAATTCAGCGCGTCCATGTCGAAGACGACGGTAACATCCTCGGGCAACGGCGTTTTCGCCAGAATCTGTTGGACGTGATTCGTCAGCGGCCTTGCCCGGTGGGAGCGGAGGGTGATCTGGAAACGGAACTGGCCGTGGGAACGGATGAGCGGCGATGGCAAAACCTCGCCGAGGGTGATTCCGTTAGGGAGATTTTCCGTGAGCCGGAGGTGAAGGGTTTGCAAGGTAAACTCCGCGCGGCGCTCGTGGGTGGAACGGCTTGTTAGGACGGCACAGTGGGCGTAGGGCGGAAACGAGAACTCGCGGCGGAATTCCATTTCCTGCTCGGAGAATCCGTCGAAGTCATGCTTGCGGGCATACTGGATGGACGGCGAGTGCGGGGTGAAGGTCTGGACGATGACCTCGCCCTCCAGATCACCGCGTCCGGCGCGGCCGGCGACCTGGGTGATGAGCTGGAAGGTGCGCTCCCCTGCCCTGAAGTCCGGGACGTGCAGGCCGAGGTCGGCATTGAGGATGCCGACGAGGGTGACGTTCGGGAAATGCAGCCCCTTGGCGATCATCTGGGTTCCTATCAGAATGTCGATCTTGTGGGCCTTGAAGGCGGAGAGGGTGTCGCGAAGTGCGTTTTTCCGCCGCATGGCATCGGCATCGATGCGGGCGAACTTTGCCTTCGGAAACACCTTGGCCATGACCTCCTCGACCTTCTGCGTGCCGTAGCCTTGCAGGAGGATGCCGGGATCGCGGCATTCTGGGCATCTGCGCGGGACGATGGATTGATAGCCGCAAACGTGGCAAACAAGGCGTTCGTCGGTGCGGTGGTAGGTGAGCGCCACGGCACAGTGCGGGCATTGGCAGACGTGGCCGCAGGCGGTGCATTGGAGCGACCGCGCGAAACCGCGGCGGTTGAGGAAAAGGATGGATTGCTCCCCCTTCTCCAAACGCTGCTCAATGGCGGTGCGGAGCTTGTCAGACAGGATCGCGGGTCCAGCTTTCTGCTTTTTCGATTCAAGCCGCATGTCCACGACGCGGACGAGCGGCATGGATTGACCGTCGGCGCGCTCGTTGAGACGCAGCAGGTCATATTTCCCGGTGAGCGTGTTGTTCCACGATTCCAGCGATGGCGTGGCGGAGCCTAACACAATGGCGCATGGCTCGAACGCGGCCCGCAGCACGGCGACATCGCGACCATGATATCGCGGGACGTTTTCCTGCTTGTAGGTGTTCTCGTGTTCCTCGTCCACGAGGATGAGCCCCAAGTCCGGAAGTGGTGCGAAAACCGCGGAGCGCGCGCCGATGACGATGCGGGCGATGCCCTTGCGGATGCGGTGCCATTCATCGAAGCGCTCGCCTTGTGATAGATTCGAGTGAAGCACGGCGACCTGCTCCTGCATCGCGGCGAAGCGGGACTTGAAACGGCGGACGGTCTGGGGTGTTAGGGAAATTTCCGGGACGAGGACAAGCACGGTTTTTCCGAGATCGAGAGCATTTCGGGCGGCCTGGAGATAGACCTCGGTTTTCCCGGAGCCGGTGACGCCTAACAAGAGAATGGGTTTGGAATTCACCGGATCAGCGACGGCGGCCAGGACCACTTCCAGCGCGGCGGCTTGGCCGGGATTGAGCGCGAGCTGGGCGGACTCCAGGATTTCCTCGACGTTGTCCGCATCCGGATCGCGGCGGACCTCCTCGGCCTCGAGCCGAAGCAGTCCGGCTTTCTCCATGGACTTCAGGGCCGCCGCGTTTCCATCGCCAAGATCGGCGACGGGCAACCGCAGGTCGGGAGCTTGGGCAAGCAGCGAAAGGATGACAAACTGGCGCGGTGCACGTTTCTCCAACTTCGTTAGGACGGCCGGATCGGGCGCTGCATCAAGGACCGCCACGCGGCGGGTTTTTGCGGAATTTTCCTCGGAACGGACGCCTTCCGGAAGCACCGAGCGGATGACCGACTCGATGCTCGAGCCGTAATAATGCGCGATCCAGTCCGCAGTCCGCAGCAGGACCGGCGTGATGAGCGGCTCGGGATCGATGAGGGATTCCAACTCGCGCAGGGCGAAGTCCGCTTGCTCGGGCATGCCGGTGGATAGCACGGTGCCGGTGGCCGAGGTCCGCCGCAGCGGGATGCGCACGCGACAACCCGGCCGCACGTCGAGGCCGGCCGGGATGGCATAGTCGAAGACAAGCTCCGAGGGGCCGTCGATGAGCACGCGGGCGTTCACTGGGGTAAGCCTGCCTGCGGGAGACGGGCGGGCCAAGTTTCATTTGAGAAGTTGCTCGGTCCCGGGCCATCTGACTTGTGAACTGTTCAAGCGAAAATGTTCTATTGAACACTTTTTGCTTGCGGTGGAGATTTTGGCCGATCATTCTCATCACGAATCCAAACAAAGCCTATGAAAGACATCGTCCTTGAATCCCCTCAGATTTCCGAGCGCCCCGCAGAATACGCAATTTACAAGCCGAACGCCCGTGGCAGCGGCGGGGTGGTGCGGTTCGGCCTGAACCGGACAAAGGCATCGCTTTTTGTCGATGCGGCCGCCCAGTCCGGCGAAAAACAATTCGATTGGGAGAACAAGATCACCATGAAATGGGGCTTCTCCGACATCGGAACCACGCTGGCGGCGCTCCAAGGCCGAATTCCGCAGGCGAAGCTTTTCCATCAGTCGGATAAGGCGAACAGCGCCTTCGAACTGACCCGCCAGGATGACCCGGAACGTGCGCCGTATTTGTTGAGCATTTCCCGGCAGGACGCCACGGACAAGTCGTTGCGGAAGGTCACCATTCCACTGAGCCATGGAGAGGCTGCGGTGCTGGAGACAGCCTTGCAAACGGCGGTCAGCCGGTTGCTCGGGTGGTGAGGGGAACTCTCATGGGGCCTATGGGACCTATAGGCTTATGGACTTATGGGACCCATTTCTACCCGCTAAGGAATGATGTTCACCCTGTCCCCGGACTGGGTCATGGCGAAAAGCTTCTGGGCATTACCCTCCGGCACGCGGATGCAGCCGTGGGACGCCGGATAGTTGGGGACATTGCCTTGGTGGAGGCCGAAGTCACCGCAACTGAAGCGCTGGAAATACGGCATGCTCGCGTGATAGAGGGTGGATTTCCATTCGCGGTATTTGTTGGTGATGACGTATTCGCCAGTAGGCGTGTCGTGCCCCTTCTTGCCGGTGGAAACCTTGGTGCTGAAGATCTCCCTGCCTTCGAAGTCGTACACCCTGGCGCGTTGTTCGGATAGACGGATCTCGATGCGGCGTTCCTCGTGGAGCGGGTCCCGGCCGAGGAACAAGCGCATCATTTTCACGTCGTTGCGGCGGGAAGCGAAATTGATCGGCCAAATGCTCGTGGACTTCGTGCGGACATTGGATTTGGCACCGGCCCGCATCAGCAGGCGGGCGGACTGGATGATGCCCGAGTCAGCGGCCATCATGAGCGGCGTGACGTTGCGGTCGTGTTTCAGCACCCAGCGCATCACTCCGGGGCGCACGGATTTGAGATACAAGGGTGAAACCGGAAGGAGGAAGGGCGTGTTTGGATCAACGCCCTCGTCGAGCAGCGCCTTCAGGGTTCGATGGCAGCCGGTGGCGACGGCGAGATGGAAAAGGCTCTGTCCTTCCGGCAACGCGAGGTCGATGTCGGCTCCGTTTTGGATGAGAAACTCGGCGAACTTGTCCTGTTTCGTCCGCACCGCGATGGAGAGAGGCGTGTCGAGCGAGGGAATGCGGGTGGCATTCACCGGCGCGCCGCAAGCGACGAGCAGGCTAGCCATCTCCAGATCGCCCCGGACGGCGGCGTGGAACATGGCATTGTCAGGCGGATTCCCGAAATCCATCAGCATTTTCACCAAGGATCCGTCGTGTGAGAGGGCCGCGGCTTCCACCATGGAAAGTCCATCAGGCCCATGGCGGGAGGCTTTGGCTCCGTGTGAAAGAAGCAAACGGGTCGCCTCGCGATCGCCCTTCCTGAAGGATTCCCATAGCCACGGTCCCCAATCTCCACCGCGGGGTTTTGCACCGTGGTCAAGGAAGGTCTGGAACATCGCCGGATTGCCGTCCTTGAAAGCCATCTCCAACGGGGTCGGGAAATTGGCAGTTGGATCCTTCTGATTCGGATTCGCGCCGATCTTGAGGAGGAGGGCGACCTGTTCGATATTGCCGGAGGAAACCGCGCGGTCGAGCAGGGTCTGGCCATCGACTCCGGGTGCGTTTGGATCGGCACCGGCGGAGGCGAGTTTGGGAATCTCATCCACCCAACCGTTGCGAAAGGCGAGCTGGAGGGTTGTTTCCCCAGCCGCATTGGTGGCACCGGGGTCCGCCCCCATTTCAAGGAGAGCTTCCGTTAGATCGCGCCTTTTTGCCTCCATGGCGACGTGGAGAAGCGGATTGCCCAAGCGATCCTTGAGGTGTGGGTCCGCCCCCGACTTCATCATGGCCCTCACGAAGGTGAGACGCCCCTCACGGATGGACCAAGGCAGGATCTTCTCACCGTCGGGCATCAGTCCATCGGTTCGCGCTCCGGCTTTTAACAGCTTTTGCACGATTGCCGTTTCACCCAGCTCGACGGCGACTCCGAGGACGCTCACGTGGTCGGCCGTGGTGGCGTTCACATCCGCCTTGGCATCCAGCAACTTGAAGGCCGATTTCAAATCATGGTTCTCCATGGCGATGCGGAGAGGCGTCCTGCCAACACCATCGCATTGCTCGGTGAACACCCCCACGTCCACCAACCACTCCACGCGGCGGGAGTCCTTTTCGTTGACCGCATCCAGCAAGGCCTGCCCCGAAGGTTCGATCCCGCGTTTCGACAATTCACGCAGACCCCGCTTCTGCGGTGAGTCGCACGAAGCCATCAAACCTGCTGCGATGAGGATCGTGCAGGCTTTGATGAACTTTGGCTTCAGCGTGAGGGTCACGGTGACGCGGAGGTTAGTTTATTCACCTTAAAAGGCAAGTTCTCCGAGAGTCACCTTACCAAATCGTCACCTGCAGGTTGACGTTTGCCTCATGTCCGCGGACCTAACGTGGAGTCCTAATTGTTCGGAACTGGAGCGGCGTCCCCATCGTCGGGCGAGAGTTCATGGGTGACGTCCGTGTAGGCTTTTCTCAAGGTGTTATATGCCGAACGCGCGGCGCGACTCGGATCCCAATCATCGGGATTGGGGCGAGCCCGGACGGCTCTGTCGAAATTCCGGATCAACGCAATCGCGTCCGCCACCCGATCCACCAATTCGCGATCGGCCTTTTCGCAATAGCGCGTCAGACGTTCAACCGCGAGGTGAAGCGCTTCGTAATGGGGTGCGATCTTCTGGATCTCGTCCGGCTGAAGGCTGTCGAAGTCCCTTCTCGTGATCCATTTGAGCGGCTCGATGACCCGGAGGAGCTCGGAAACCAATACCTCGCGGCTGATGTAGGCAGGTCGGGAACCCGCGCCCTGGATCGCCAGCATTCTCGCCGATGCGTGAAATGGTGCGGCGAGGGAGATCTCCGCGAGACGGCGGCGGACGTAGGAATTCGCGACATACTGCCCTAACGGCTGACTGACGGCCTTCGACTGGATTTCCCGGAATTGCGCGGAGATTTTTCCGAGATCTTCATCCGGAACCTTGGCGGAAAGCTCGACGGCGTTCTTGAAATCCCCTGCGGTTAGAACCTCGTGTTTCATGAAAAACTGCGGGTTTTCCAAAGCGAGCATCGAGGAAAGATAACTGGCGGCGGCGGCGGGGACGATGATTCGCATGCCGGGAACATCCTCGGCGGAGCGCAACTGCTGCCAAAAATCCTTGGGCAAATTGAACGCGCCATTTTCATCCACGATGCCGATGATCGCCGCGTCCGGCTCACGCCCGGTGATCGCGGAATCCGCCAGGGCCGCGGCCGCGCCGCTGACCGCCTGCCGTTTCCCCCGTGGCAGCGAGGCCGCCGAATGCGGTGTCTCAATCCTCACGTATCCGCCATCCGGCAGATCACCGTGCAACTTCTTCAAGAGCTTGAGGACGACCCTTTCCACCGAGGCAAAACGATGGTGGTCCTCGTTGTCCCCGATTGAGACGGAAAAGGATCGATCGGATTCCTCGCCATCGGATTTCATGCCCGCGGTCATTTTCAGGGAAGTCGGAGCCAATACCCATACCGCCGGCTCGGATCCCGGCTTTTGATTCCAGAACGGCGTAAGGACCGATGCCTTGGTCAGCAGGATGCCCGGTTTTTCCGGATGGATTTTCGGAATGCTCGCCGGGATATCCGCGGTGACGGGCTTGGCATCCTCGTAAGCACTTTCCTCTGGAATCCAATCGGCCCACGCACCGGTCTCCCCCTTGGCGAGCAGGGCTTCCGAGCGGGGATCCTTGGGATCCGAAACCGCCATGACATCCTTGAGGCAGGCGGCGAGGGCTTGACCGTCGGGACCCGCTTGAGGCGACTCGAGCCACCCGAGATAATGCCAGACGCGCGCCCGGCTTTTCCTCGCCTTTTCCGGATCCAACTCGATCTGGTGATGCCCTTTTTCAAATTGGCCGATCATCGACCGCGCCCTGGAATTGGCGGGATCAAGCGCCAGGGAAAGGGCCAGCATCTGCGCGACGCCGCGACGTTCCTTCGCGTTTTGGCCCTCGATCCCATCGGCGAGGATGGTGAGCTGGGACGACATTTTCACCATGGAGTCCGTATCGAGCGGCAACTTGTCCCGCCGGAACGCCACCGGACCTTCGGCAGGGGCGGTGAAATTTCCTGCAAACAGCGAGGTCGTCGTTACCACCGCACAGAACGCGCTTCCCAGGGAACTGAATTTTCGCCCGAACATTTTAAGAGATATAAACCAATCGCGACGGCTTGCAACAAGCGAAGATTGCAGATTCCCGCGGCATGGGTCACATCTCACGCATGCCCGACCGCATTCCGACCCAGGAAACCCGCGAGGAAGTGATGTTTTTCGATACGGACTGCGGCGGCGTGGTCCACAACATCGCTTACCTGAGAATGATCGAGACCTGCCGCACCCGCCTGGCCGCCAAGCTGGGCATGGATTTGAGGACGATGTCGGAAACCAGCGTCTATCCGGTGGTGACGCGCACGGAAATCGACTACCGCCGACCCGCGAAACTCGGCGACTGGCTGCTCCTCCGGGGGCGTCTTGGCGAGGTCTCCAAGGCCCGCTTCTGGTGCGAGTTCGAAATGATCCGCGAGGAGGACGGCGAGATTCTCGTCACCGCCCGCCAAGCCCTCGCCCTCGTGCAGATGCCGGCGGGCAAGCCGATGCGTCTGCCGAAGGAGTGGACGGAGAGCTGGACGTCTGTTAGCCCTTCGTGAAATCGAGACCCGGGTCGTCCGGTGGTCCGCCGGCGAGGACAAAGTTCATCGACTGGTCCTTCGGCATGTCCACGCTGGCGACCATCTGGCTTTCCTCGGAGTCGAGGACGAGCAGACCATTGTCGTTCATGCTGTAGTCGCCGGAGAACTCGGTGGTTTTCCCCTCGTTCACATAGGACCAGACGAACTTCCCGTCATCCTTGAATGACAGGGTGACCGTGCTGCCGTCGTCACGTTTTGAGGTCCAGGTGCCGGTGAGTTTTTCCAACGGAACCGGCTCGGCCTCGGGGGTGTCGGAGGCATCAGGATCCTCGGCGGGTTGCGTGTCCTCACCGGGATCGGCGGAAGATCTCGTTAGATCTCCAAGTTGGCGCGAAACGCTGTCTGCCGGCATCAGTTCGGCAGCGAGGTCGAATTGCGGCGTGGCGAGATCCGTGTGGCCGCAGACCATGTAGTGATAGCCTAACAGGAAGTGCGTGTCCGCGGAATCGGGCTGGGCCTCGGTGTAGGCTTCCAGCTTTTGCAACTGGTCGGTGTAGGTTTGCTGGGAATCGTAAAGCGCGATCATGGTGGACCAGTCCCAGCCGGGGCCTGAGGCAAGCACCGGGTTGAGCACACCGGCCGCATCTCCGTATTTCCCGAGGGCGAAAAGCACCAGGGCACGGTATTCGTGAAGCGCTCCGTCGCCCGGTGACTCGGCGATTGCCTTGTCGGCAAGCTCGAGCGCGACGAGGTAATTGCGTTGCTTAAAGGCGTCCTGGGAATCGGCGATGATCGACTCGGAGCGCTGGTTGATTTCCTCAACCGCAGCCTCGTCCTCGGGAGCCGTGTTCACCGCGACGCGGGTGATGGGTTGCGAGTAGTCGAAATTCGATCCGCGATACGAAACCTGGGTTCTAACCGGATAGGGATTGTGATAGGAGTGGTAACCGGTGTCATAGACCAGCGTGCCGAGGCTCCAGCCGATGAGTCCCCAGCCGATCGCGGTCGTGGCCGATACGTAGCCGGGCGGACGATAGCCGTGATGGCGCTCGTAGTAATAGTTGTCGCGGTAGTAGTTGCGGTTCCAGCTTCCGCTCCACGAGTTACCGTACCATGGCCTGACCTGAGGGCGGTTCCACCATGGATTGTAGCCCCAGTTCTTGCGGCCGGTGGTCCAGTTGACGTTGCGTTGGAAATTCTGGTTGATGACGGTCGTGTTGGTGACCCGGACGTTCTTGGTCGTGTTCACCTGCTTGTTGTTGGTCCACCAGGTCTTGGAAACGTTCTTCTCCAACTCCGGACGCCTGACCTGACGGGTGTTTTGACCGGGACGCACGACGCCTTGTTTGCGAACGACGATGTTCTTGTCCCCCGACGAAGCAACCTTGGGATGACTGTCCTGTTTCCGCGGCTTTGCCTTCGCGGATTTTTCCACCACCTTGACGTTCGGGCGCTTGCCGGGCAGGACCAATGCATTCTTGCTGGCAGGGACCTTCTTGTTGCTCGCGGAACCCTTCTCGTCCAGTTTGGCGGAACCCTTGTTTTTGTTCCTGGCGCTGTCCGGATCGGGACGATCTCCTGGGAGGATCATCGGCTCCTTGTTTTTCCTGGCGTTCCCTGAAGGCTCATCCTTGTTCTTGCCGGTTTGCTTGGCGGAATCGCCCTTCTTGTTCTCCGCAGGCGTCGGGGGCTTTTCGTTTTTCGGAGCTGGCTCTTTCTTTTTCTGGGCAGGTTGTTGATCCGGCTTCGCAGGCTTTTCCTGCGCCCTGTCCGGATTCTTCCTCGCTTTTTTCTCTCCGTCGGCCGGCCTTTCCTTCTGCTTTTCAGCCTTTCTGGCGGCGGGCTGCGGATCCTGCTTCTTCGATTTCTTTTCCGGCTTGTCGGGCGCACCCTTTTTCCTTGGATCGGTCGTGGTTTCCTCCTGGCGGGTTTTGTCCGGATCTTCCGAATCGGCCTTCTTGTCCTTTTTCGCCGCAAACGCCTGCGAGCAGAGGAGGGATTGGCAAATCAACGGAATGGCGAGGAGCCTGAGCGAGGGTTTCATGGCAATGGAATTGGATGGGGGTGGAAATCGAGAAACAGACTCGGGATAAGGGGAGTTTCGGCAAAGCTGCCCGAAATTGAATGCCACCGCAACTGGCCATATGCGGTTTGGAAAATTAGTGGTGGTTCCAGGTCCACGTCTTTATTGAACCGCTTCAATTTCTTGCCAAGTTTGCCGAGTTCCCCTTCACTCCGGGCCGCTCCACCCATGGCACTCATCGTTCAAAAATACGGCGGCACCTCCGTCGGCTCGCTCGACCGGATCCGCAATGTCGCCGCGCGGATGAAACGCACCCGCGAGGAGGGAAACCAGGTCGTCGCCGTCGTTTCCGCCATGTCCGGCATGACTGACAACCTGATCAAGATGGCCAAGGAGCTTGCCGAAAATCCTGCCGAACGTGAGCTCGACGTGCTTCTCGCCACCGGCGAGCAGCAATCCATCGCTCTCCTCACCATCGCCCTCCACGAACTCGGCGAGGACGCCTGCTCCATCACCGGCAGCCAGGCGGGCATCCTCACCACCGGCTCCCACACCCGCGGGCGCATCCTCAACATGGATCCCTCGCTCATGCGGACCTATCTCGAGGAAGGGAAATCCCTCGTCGTCGCCGGATTCCAGGGCGTCACGCCCGACGGCATGATCCACACCCTCGGCCGTGGCGGCTCCGATCTAACCGCCATCGCCGTCGCCGCCGCGCTCAAGGCGGATGTCTGCCAGATCCTCACCGACGTGGACGGCGTTTACACCTGCGATCCCCGCATCGTGAAGAACGCCCGCAAGCTGCCCGAGATTTCCTACGACGAAATGTTGGAGATGGCCTCGTCCGGGTCCAAGGTCATGCAGTCCCGCTCGGTCGAGTTCGCCAAGAAATTCGGCGTCATTTTCGAAGTCCGCTCCTCACTCAACGACAACCCAGGCACTCTCGTGTTAGAAGAACATCCCAACATGGAAAACGTCGTCATCCGCGGCGTCTCGATCGAGCGCTCGCAAGCACGCGTCACCATCACCGGCATCCCCGACCATCCCGGCATGTCCGGCATGATCCTCGGCGCCCTCGGCCGATGCCGAGATCAACCTCGACATGATCATTTCCAACATCGCCCACGACGGCCAGGCGCGGCACTCGTTCACCATGCACTCCAGCGACCTCGGGAAAGCCCAGGCCGCGCTCAAGCCGGTGCTCGCCGACCTCGCGCCGAACTCGAAAATCGAGACCGAGGCCGGCATCGCGAAGCTATCCGCCGTCGGCATCGGCATGCGCTCCCACTCCGGAGTCGCCGCCACCATGTTCAAGGCCCTCGGCGACGCGGGCATCAACATCGGCATGATCTCCACCTCGGAAATCAAGATCGCCGTGACCGTGGACGAGCCCCGCATCGAGGATGCGGCCCGTGCCGTGCATGATGCGTTCGGCCTGGACAAGGTGCCGGCCTGAGCTGGAGCGCGGAATTCATTCCGCCAGCCCGTGAAGAGCCGATGTTAAGCAGGCGGTCTCCCTGCGTGCCGGGGAGTTGTCCCGGAAAAACCAGGCTGGTAGATTCTTCCCGTCTTGTTCAAACCTTGGCGCGTGAAATACGCCGCCTTGGTCAAAGCCATCCACTCAGCCACCGCCCATTCGCAGGGCCGTGCTGCCATGGCCGTCAATCAGGCGCTTATCCTGCACAATTGGCTCGTCGGCGAATGGATTTTGGAATTTCAAGAACACGGCAAAGACCGCGCGAAATACGGGACCCGGCTGCTTGAGACGCTGGCAGCGGATTTGAAAGCGAAGGAAATCAAAGGATTCACTGCCGCTGTCTTCCGCCAGTGCCTCCTGTTCTGTTCTTTTTATCCGCAAATTCGACAGACACAGTCTGTCGAATTTCCCATTCATCCCAATTCGGATGAAACCGTCCCCCGAATTCCGGCGACACTGTCGCCGGAAACAGCCGCGATCACCAGACCGGGCACCAATGTGCCACTCTCTCCAATTCGACAGAAACTGTCTGCCGAATTGCCCACTCCTCTCTCACAGCAGGCTCTCTTCAAGCTATCTTGGAGCCACTTCCAAGAACTCATCGCCATCGACGAACCTCGGAAACGCGCGTTCTTTGAAAACGAATGCATTCAGTCAAACTGGTCCGATCATGAACGCGTTTCTGCGACGTGCGGCGAGCTGGCGAACATCGGCGCTGTCGCGCCCGGGGCGGCCGCACAGGCGCTCGTCACGACCGTCGCCGGCCTGTTCGTCGCGATTCCGGCGGTGATCTGGTACAACCTCTTCGCAGCGCGACTCGACCTGTTCGTCGGCGAACTCGACGGCTTCTCCGCCGAGTTCATCGGGACGTTGGCCCGGGAGGGCAAGGTCTGATGATTCGCCCACGCGGCTCCCGCCCCGCAGTCGCCCCGAGGGGGTAGGCGGCCCCGTGCGTTCGGTCCGCAGAAGCTCGAAGCGTGGGCTGCCACTCAGGGCGGAGATCAACGTCACCAGCTTGGTCGACGTGGCCTTAGCGCTCCTCGTGATCTTCATCATCACCACCATCATGCAGGGCGGGGTCGAAGTGGCCGTACCCCAGGCGGACGTCGCCCCGCTCGAAGCCGACCAGGAGCCGGTCATCGTCTCGATCATGGCGGACGGCACCACCTTCATCGGCGACCAGGAGGTGACGGGTGCGGACTTCGAGACGCTCCTCCAGCGGGTGGTGGAGGCGAAGGGCGCCCGGACCGTGTTCGTGAAGGGCGACTCGGTTGCCGCTTACGGCCAGGTGGCGAGGGCGATTGCGGCCGTGCAGGGCCTGAACGAGGTCAGCATAGGGCTCATACTCGACCAGAGGCCCGGACGGCGACGATGATCGGCGGACGCGCTGAGCGGAGACCGGACCGACGGGCGGTGCTGGGGTCGAGCGCCGTGCATGTCGGCCTCGTGGTCCTGGCGTGGCTCTCCACGGCCCTGCGTCCCGCGTCCGTCGAGTACGAGACGGTGATGATCCAGATCATGTCCCCGCCGGCGGCGCAGGCACAGGAGGTCCCGGAGGAGAGCGCTCCCGAGGAGGATCTGCAGGTGGAGACCCCCGATCCTACGCCGGCAGAGGCGGAGCCGGAGGTGGCGCTGCCGGCCGAGAAGGAGCCACCGCCGGCGCCCGCGCCGGAGAGGCGGCCCGTCGAGGAACCGCCACCTGCCGAGAAACCGGTACCCACGACGGCGGTATCCGAGGACGAGCCCGAGGAGGAGACGGGTGAGGGGCTCAACGTCCGTCTCGAGGGGTTGATGAGGGACTACCCGGAGTACTGGAATCGCATCATCACGCAGATCAGTCGCTGCTTCCGCGGATCGCAGAGCACGCAGAGCGCGACCGTCCGTTTCACGGTCCACCGCGACGGGACCGTTTCCGATATCGACGTGGTAGAATCGTCCGGCAGTCTGGCGTTCGAGGTCTCCGCGATCGAGGCTGTAGAGTGCGCGGGCCGAGGACGTCTGGGCCGCTCCCGAGCGACTTCCAGTACGAAACGCTTCCCGTGTTGTTCTCGTTCAAGCCCAGGGGCTGATGATCCGCGCGCCAGACTTGCGACCCGCCGACCCGTCCGCGTTTCGCACGCCTACCCTCCTGCTGTTCCTCCTAGCCGGGGCACTGTGGGACGTCCCCGTCGCTGCCCGCGCCGGTTTCCGCACAGGACTTGGAGACCCGCTTCCCCGGTGTCCGCTTGGGGCTCGTCTACGAGGCGGGTTCAGGCCGCCAAGGACTTGCGGTCCAGCCCTTCTCCGGACGCTTCGGGGGAGACGCGGTCGCGAGCCAGGTCGAGGCGATCGTCGGGCGCGACCTCCGATACTCGGACCGGTTCGCGGTCATCGACTCTCTGCCCGCTTCGATGGGGGAGGCCGGGATCAACTACGGGATCTGGGACGACCTCGGAGCGGTGTACCTGGTCAGTGGACAGGTCGAGGGCGACGGCGATCGCTACGTCCTGGACCTCGAGGTGCACGACGTCACCTACCAGCAGCTCAAGAACCAGGGACGGTTCCAGATTCCCACCCCGGACGATCCCAACTTCCGCATGGCCGTGCATATCGCGTCGGACGCCGTGGTACGCTGGATCACCGGTGAGCCCGGGATGGCGGCCAGCCGCATCGCCTTCGCACGCGAGGGGCGGGCCAAGGAGTTGTGGGTGGTGGACTCCGATGGGGAGAACATGCAGCGACTGACGCGGTCCGGCTCGATCGCGCTTTCGCCGCAGTGGTCCCCGGACGCCGGCCACATCGTGTACACGTCGTTTCAGGGAGAGGGCGATCCGCGGTTGTTCGAGATGGACCTCAAGACGGGTGAAGAGCGTCGGATCGAGCCCGGCGTGGACGGTCTCCACATGACGCCCACCTACCACCCCGACGGTCAGGTCATCGCGTTCTCGGCCGTTGGTGGGAGTAACCCGGGGATCTACACGTACAACGTCCGCCGGCGCTGTTGCCTTGCCAAGCTGACGGGAAGCCGCCGGGCCGACGACATCTCTCCAACCTACTCACCGAACGGACAGCGCATCGTCTTCATGTCCAACCGGCTCGCCGGCACCGCCTCGCCGCAGATCCACGTGATGCCCGCGAGCGGCGGGGAGCCCGACCTGGTCTCGCCCTACGAATACCGTAACGGCGGCTACTACACGTCGCCCGACTGGTCGCCGGTGACGGATCGAGTCGCTTTCCACGGCAGAATCGGACGCGGGAGCTACCAGATTCTGGTCGCCGAGGTGGCATCGGGAGGCCGGTCGCTCCTGCAGCTCACGTCCGAGGGGAACAACGAAGATCCGCAGCTGGGCCCCCGACGGACGCCACATCGTTTTTGCCGGTGAGCGCAGCTACGGGTTCGGCCTCATGGTGGTCGACGCGGTGACGGGCGCGACCCGACTGGTGGTCCCCAGCGTGCGCGTGGACGTGCCCGCCTGGTCGCCCTCCTTGGACGGCCCCACCCGGGAGGCGTTGCGCGCCGGGTCCGGTTGACATTTATTGCTAGTGCCCGGTGCCCCCACCCGTGGTATGTGGTGCGTGCCGGTGAAACGACCTGTCGTGGTTGCAGAGCTGCCACGGCATGACCCCAACCACTCAGGATGTCGGGATGATTCGGTCTTGCGGATGTCTTGCTGCAGGCGCTGGGCGTCTTCCATGCTGAGGGCCATGCGCGCCTGGCGCTTGAGGCCCTTGAGCTTGAGCTTGGTGTCTTTGAGGGCTTGCTCGGCCGAGGCAATGCGGTCTTCGGCCCAGGCTTCGAGCTTGTCGCGCTCTTGCTGGAAGAACTGGTCATTCAGCTCCAGCGCGCGGCTGAGGGTGGCCTCCAGCTGACGCTGGACGTTGGCCTGCAGCTCCATCGGCGGGCTGGCTTGCAGGTCGGTCGTGGTGGCCGAGCAGGTAGAACAGCTTCTCGCAGCTTTCCTGGTCGATCACTTCGCCGGTGTCGGTGATGCAGGTGAAGACGAGGTGCTCTTCTTGCTGAAAGCTGTCCAGCTCCAGCAGGCTGAGCTGCATCCACCCGGCCTGCCCAACCAGGCGCTCCACCATGCTGATGCGGGGCTTGTGGCTGCCGTAGTGGAAGGTCAGGCTCTGCGCGGGCGCTTGCAGGTTGCGGCCTGTCTCCAACACGTACTGGCCCAGCGGGTGCGTCAGCCGGTAGATGCGCGCGTGCTCGGGCGGGGTTTCGCCCTTGCGGATGAGCTGGTAGGCGCCGGTGGGCGCCTGCAACACCGGCGGCGCCTGCAGGTCGAAGCCCAGCTTGGCGGAATCGAAACCGGGCCTGGCCGGCCAGCACGTATTGCGTCAGCCACCAGAAAAACCGGGTGATGCGGTCCAGCTGGCTTTCGGCGCGCTCCTTCTGGCTGCGCAGCAGGTCGTGAATGTCGGCGTCGAAGTGCTCGAGCAAGCAGCTTTTCGGTCTCTTGCATCCGGGCCTGAATGTCGGCGTCCAGCTCGGTGCGGAGCTGGGTGAAGGCGGCGTCGATGTCGGCCGGCGTGCGACAACGGTCGTAAATCTCGGCGATACGCTTTTCAAAGTCGATGCCGCTTTCGATCTGCCCCAAGCACTTGGTCAGAGGCACCAAACACGCCGTCGAACAGGTGGAACTTGTCTTGCAGCAGCTCCAGGACGCGCTGGTCGGCTGCGTTGCGCTGGTTCAGGAAGTTGATGACCACCACGTCGAACCGCTGGCCGTAGCGATGGCAGCGGCCAATGCGCTGCTCGACGCGCTGGGGATTCCACGGCAGGTCGTAGTTGACGACGAGCGAACAGAACTGCAGGTTGACGCCCTCGGCCGCGGCTTCGGTGGCGATGAGGATTTCTGACTCTTGGCGGAAATGGTCGATCAGCGCGGTGCGGCGGTCGATGGCTGGCGAGCCGGTGACGCGGTCGGTGCCGGTGTTCTTGGCCAGCCAGCGCTGATAGATGCCGGTCGACGCCGGGCCTG
>CAWENZ010000014.1:0-52661 GCA_963810445.1 uncultured Verrucomicrobiae bacterium
AAGCGTCTTGTACGCTCTCGTTGCAGGTGAATGGCAATCAATTGACGCATTCGATTACGGATGGCCCAATCGTTTGCGAACAAGGTTCTACCCTTCAATGTTACAAGCCTAGTCCATCGAATGTTTTAAACATTAACGTGGGGGCAAATGAGTACACGATAAGTGGTACGGTTTCGGGTCTCACAGATAGCGTTGTGTTACAAAATAATGGCACCGATAATGAGACGGTGAGTAGCGATGGTGCATTTACATTTTCAACTGCACTTACAGAAGGTAGCGCGTATGCTGTAACGGTATTCACTCAACCCACGGACCAAACGTGTACCGTCACGAATAGTTCGGGCACAGTTGATAATGCGAATGTCATGAATGTGGCAGTGGCATGCGTATCAAATGACACCACACTTTCAACAAGTGTTTCAACACTCGGACTGTCGGTGAATAACACGGGATTAAATGCCGCCCTCACTGGCACACCAAGACTGATTACCATCACCAATGCAGGGACAAGTCCTGCAATAAATGTGACTTACGCCCCATCACCTGCACTGCCCAGTGGCACTACGATTAGTCCAGCAAGTTGTGGCACGATAGCGGTGTCTGATACCTGTGTGTTAACGATTACACCCGGTAACATATCGAGTGCAGCATCAGGTGACACTGCCCCAACACCCATTACGTTAAGTATTTCAGGTTCAAATACCAATACATTAACACCAACTATTAATATATTAGCCTATGGCAGTGTCTATCAAGGCGGTTATATTTATGCCGTAGATGATAATACGCCAGATACAGGCAGCATTGGGGGGAAAGTCGCAGCATTAACTGACCAATCCGCTGGTGTCATTTGGAGTTCGAATGGCAGTAGTTCAGTCAGTTATGTTGCCATTTTAGCAATAGACGAACTATCAACTCCTCTTTCCCCGTCACCGACATCGCCTTCTTATCCCCCCGGGACTCCCGCTTACGTTGCCTGCAATGGTACTAGCGATGGTGCTTGCAATACCGCAAATATTGTATCTTATTATAATTTTAATAGAGCATCAGGTGGGTCTACACCTACCCCCCTCGATCAATATGCGGCGGGTCTTTGTAAAGCCACCATTAGTGGTGAGAGTGATTGGTATTTACCCGCTATTTGTGAGGAGGGATATGATGACTCAGGCAGTGGTACTGGTTGCGGCACACAAGCTTCACCAACCATACAAAACATGTTGTCGAATTTATTTGATGCCGGGGTGGGGGGGATTTCAGGGGAATATTGGAGCTCTACTGAATGGTCAGGTGACGCTGCTCTATATGCATGGAGTCAGACGTTCGATCTGGGCAACATACCGCAGAACACCTTCGATAAATCTTACAATACCATTAGGATACGTTGTTCTCGGGCTTTAACACCGTGATCACCTTCTTTTAGCCTTTGGGACTGCCGACTGGCAACTATTTTAAGAAATAAATACTTCGTGAGGTATTTGTGTACCTCACACTCCTTCAGCCTTCCTTGGCGCAAAGTCGAAGGCTATATCGGGGAACCATTCAATACATCTCGGACGGTACCTGTTCTAGTTTCAGGAGCAGCTTCTGCAACACTCTGAGCATTATCTAAGTTTGTTTTTGTTCGTCTAAATAGACCAAAGAAACTACTACTTTTAGCATAACCTTCTTGGCATATACTTTTAAGCAATTCACTATTATTAGAGGAAATATTTTTATAATGTTCTTCTGCTAATTTCCAGGCCTTATATGAGCGAGTATCTTTATTTGCCATTGTATAATTTTGAATGTTCTTTAAGGACACGATCATATCATCAATAGGAACAAAACCTCTTTTTCTTAAAGAAACTTGTTTGCGCCATGTACAAGGCTGTATAAATTTTTCTAAATGCTGCGACCTTCTCGCCATCTTCTATAGTACCGTCAATGGGATAATATCGTTTTCCAAGAGGAACAGCCTCGATTGTATAAGCTTCCGCTTGTAATTTATCAGTCACTCCTTTTAGATGAGCTGCACCAACTGCTACAAATGCATTCCCATTGTCTAAATAGGATTTCATTCCTTCTGCCATTTTTAAGTCTCTCTTGGCAAGTATTCCATCAACATATCGACGAACGGGTTCAGGAACATTAGTTGTAGTAGGAAAACCCGGAGCCAACTCTTTTAGCTTCTGAATATCTTGTCGTTGATATTCACGCTCGATATCTTCTGGGCCTGGAAATTTCCTTCCTTTAGCAAGTTCTAATTCTACAAAACGATAAATTTCAATTTGCTCTAAAACATTAAGGTTATATCCGTGTAGAGCGATTAACTGCTCCTCTGGTGACTCTAAATAATTTATTTTTTTATTTTTCAACTTAGCGTATCTCATCAACTGTTGATCTAATCCATTAAAGAGCTTTGCAGGATCTATCTGTTGCGCGTTTCCTGCCATCATACCCTGGGCTAATTGGAGAGGAGGCATCTGCTGAATATTTGCCATCATCATATCTAGTAAAAAAGCCATGTCTGGATTTTCTTTTACCGCTTTATCACGTTTTGTCTTAAAATTTCTTTTAGCACTTGAAATATAATCTTGGGGGATTTGAGTTAAATATTGGGCTTGAGCGGCTAGCCACTTTCCAGCTAAAGTAAACATACTCATAGGATTTTCCATGAAGCTATTAACATCTGCTTCAAAAATACAATCCGTTGCTTGCTCAAAAGCTCTCTTAACTTCCAATGGAAGGGTAACAAAGGCTTCATCGTTTTTGTGTATTGTTCCAAAGAGATAACTAACTCGTCCATTTGGAGCGGTTATTTTATAAAAAATACTCATAATCTGGCCTTTTAAAAAACGAAAAGTGCATTATCATAACATGTGATTGTTTTTATTACAACAAGAATCCAACACAAGACAAAACTGACCTGATATAAAAAATTTCATGCTGTTCATTGATTATTAATAATTAAATCCTCTTTTCTTGAAAATTTTGAATAGAAAGAGGACGCTCCATGTCAAATATCTACCAATAAAGCAGGGGCGTCCCGAATCGCCCCTACAGTCTTGCTTTTGGGGCAGCAAACTTTGACAGAGGGACAGCCTTTAGTCATGGGCCTTTGGTCATACTTCCCGGCACAGGAGGCCAAGGCTTTTCCCGCCTGCGTCGAAAGGGGTCTTGTGGCAGCGGGATAAGCCCTTTGTCATCATCATTTGATGGACCGACGGCAGGAATCAGGGAGCCTGGAGGCTGAAATTGTCGATGCTGATCTGCCCGCGCTTCACAGCCTGTGAGATCGCAAAGCCGGTGAGCTGGATGCGGAATCGCCCGCTGGAGGTATCCATTTTCCAATCCGCGTTGACGTTCCTTTTCCCGCTGCCGTTGCCGTTAGGTGCGAAGGTTCCGATCGGGACCCACGAGTATCCATCATTCTTGGTGGTGAGGGAGGCGGAGAAGGTCATCAGATTGGTTTTCCTGCTATAGGCCACCTTGATGGCACCTTTCGCCACGCCCACATCCAGCGTGAGCCGTTTGGCACTGCTCTTGACACTGTCATTGTAGAATCCGGCATCGATGCCGGATTTACCAAAGAAATTCACATAAAGGTAATCGCGCGAGTCCTGTTCGTTGACCAATATGAAGCCGGGTGACGCCTGGCTACCGTCGCCCGACTTGAGGGTATTTGTTAAATCCAATATCATCTCCCAGTTCTCATCCATGCCTGGCTGGCTGGCCTGCAGTTCCATGTTGACGTAGTCGTCCTTGGTGGGCGGGGCGGATACGAGAAAGTTGAGTTTGCCGTTGGATTGGGAGAATCGACCCTTGCCGATTTTATAGGAATACCAGAGGGTTTTGTCCAATTTCGGGGCGTCGAAATTCTCGGTAATGGGGGTGAGCGCGAGGCATTTGCCCGTGAGGACAGCACCCAACGCGAGGAGGAATGGGAGTGATTGGATTTTCATGGTGGGATCGGGGGTAAAAGTCCGGAGAACGAACAGGAAAAGGTTAGCTGCCCAAAAAGCGCAAACAAGCTCCTTTTCGCGGAGCAAGGAGCTTGGCAGGGAGAATTTTTCGCACGGTGAAACGCCAAGCGGCATCCTTTCCACAGCAGAGCACACATTGATTGATGAGTGACCATTGCGGACTGTTGATTTTTGAAGCGACCGGAAGTCGGATTTTTCGGGTGGCGGAAATTTTTCCAAATTTTTGTCCTCGCGAGCTTGGATCGTTCGTCTTTGCTTTGACTGAACTCTCAAATCCCTTCAGTCTCCTGCTCCATCATCAACCTAACACTCCCATGATCCGAAACGCACGTCTCCTCGCCCTCGCCGCCTGCGCGGCGCTCACTTCATGCCAGATCGGCCAGACTCCGCATGCGGCCTGTGCCGACATGCCGCCTTACAAGGGCTCCGCGGCCTTTGAACGCATGAAGACACTGGTGGGCAAGTGGTCGGGAGAATCGCCGATGATGGGAAAAATGAACACGGAGTTCCGTCTGATCGCAGGCGATTCGGTGATCGAGGAACGCTTCGCTGGCGGCACACCGATGGAAATGCTGAGCGTCTATCATGATGTGAGCGGCAAGCTCACGATGACGCACTACTGCATGTTGCGCAACCAGCCGCGGATGAAACTGGTGAAGAGCACGGCCGACTCACTGACCTTTGATCTGGCACCGACCCCCGGCCTGAATGCCGCAAAAGACAAGCACATGCACGGTGCCACCTACACCTTCATCGACGCGAACCACTTCAAGCTGGAAGGCGTGTCATGGGAAAACGGGAAGAGCGATCCTTGCGGTCCGCCGGTCATTTTCTCGCGCCAATAGCCTCACTTTATTCGCGCCACACATTTTCCGTTAGAATGTATCATCCTTGATGACGCTCCATTCCAATTTGCTTCCTTGTTTCAAAGTTAGGGAATCAGGAACACGGCCAGGGACAATCACTCAGCGGAACAGCTCGTGCCACGGTGTCCACGGCATCGCCGACACCGTGGTTCGTGGGGTGAAAGTCATGGTCTTGTGACCCTGAGCCGCATGAAGACACGGGGACCGGCGTCCGCAGGCAATGTGAAGATGTGATTGCCTTCGCTACCCGTGTCCGGAATGTCGATCCAGCCGTCAGGCTGCAGGGTCGCGCTCCACTCCGCTCCATAGACAATTCCGGAAACTCCCGCAGGTTCGCTGAAGCTCACCCCGAAACGATTTTCGACCCATCCTGGCTGCGGTTGCTTTCCGGCGATGTCCTCGCCAGGGGCAATGCCAAAGGCATAGCGAATGAGATCGACATCGGCCACCAGCGCGTGGATTTGCTGAATTTGTGGCCAGATCTTGCGGGTTGCCGCGTCGAGTTCCGGCAGCGCCACCACCGCGAGGCTGTGATTGGCCGCAGACCCGCTGGAAAGCATCATCATGAAACGTGAATCGATATTCAATGACCGGACGTTCAAGGCAACCGGGATATTGCGTTGGGTGATGGTGCCGTCTCCCAACTGGCCCTTGGTATTTTCTCCCCAAGCGGCGATAGAGCCATCCTTGAAGCGAACCAGGCCATGGCTTGATCCTGAGGCGAGCCCTACCGGCGAGGTGAATCCTGATAGATTCGCGGCCACCGGTAGAAGACTCGGAGAGGTGCCTCCTGTTCCGAGTTGCCCGCGTGGGTTGTAACCCCAGGATGACAATGTGCCGTCGGCACACAACGCCAGACTGTGTGTGTTGCCCGCGCTGATGGAGATCACGAGCTTTCCGGCGAGCACGCCTTTTTTCCCAATCTCGACAGGCGAGCCGCTCGTCGTGGTGGTGCCATCCCCGAGTTGGCCACGGTTGTTATATCCCCATGACACGAGAGTGCCGTCCGCGCACAAGGCCATGGTGTGGTATTGCCCTGTGGAAATGGAGGCAACGCGCTTGCCGGAGAGCACGCCGGCGACATTCACCTCCACCGGAATCATGGCGGTAGAGGTGCCTCCGTCTCCCAGTTCTCCCTCGTCGTTGTAACCCCAGCCCACCACGCTTCCGTCATCGCACAGGGCGAAACTATGATAGGCACCCGCCGCTACCGCGACGACGTGTTTTCCGGCGAGCGCTCCTATCAGTTTCACCAAAACCGGCACCCGACTTGTCGCCGTACTACCGTTGCCGAGCTGGCCGTGGTTATTGAATCCCCAGGCGACGATCGTCCCGTCCGAACAAAGCGCGAGATTGTGGAACGACCCCGCCGAGACCGCGATCACGGTTTTCCCGGCGAGCACACCGGAGCGATCCACTTCCACCGGCACGCTGTTTTGCGAGGATCCCCCGTCACCTAACTGACCATACACATTGTATCCCCAAGCCGCGATGGAGCCATCGGAGCACAACGCGAGGCTGTGAAGATATCCCCCTGAAATCGCGGTGAGGATCTTGCCGGACAACGCACCGGTGTCATTGACACGCGTTGGCACCAGAAGGGAGGTCGCGCTTGTGTTGCCAACCTGACCGTAGTTGTTCAAGCCCCATGCCAGCGCCTTGGTGGCCGCCCATTGCAATACCAGGTCATTGCCGGTTCCTCCGAAATAGTTGGCGACAAAATCGTAGTCCTTTCCGCCGAAGGTCAGCGTCACGTGCTGGCCCTGTTCCAGATTGCCGAAGATTCCATGGATGAACCCGAGACCGGTGTTGTTCACCATCGTCAGGACGGTGCCAGGAGACGGTGTGAAATTCATCACGATCCGGACCGGAAGGCCACCGGCCGAAAATCCATGGGCGCTCACCGTCACGTCGGAGGCGGAGTTGAAAACGAATTCCAGCGGCAGACGGGTGACGTTGACAGTGTAGGTTAGAGTGGTAATCCCATCCTCTGCCGTCACCCGCACGGGGATCGAGGTGTTGCCCACCGGCAATGGGATTGTCCCGCTGACATTCCCGCTGGCGAGTGGAATGCCATTGACCTGCACGGTGGCCTTGGGATGCGCAATGGCTGGAGTCACCCGCACGCTGTCGGTGGCGTAGGGAACGGTGACGACGTATTCCGTGATCCCGCTATCAAAGCCCGGTGTCAGCACACCGTTGCTCAGGACAAGCGAGCCAAGCCGCGAATTGTCGCTGAGGGTAAGGAAGGTCTTGTCCTCGCCGCGAACCACCCCGCCAGCACTCGCGGCGACGACGCGGTAATGATAGATGGTTCCGGGCAGCAAGCCGTTGATCACCGCACTAACGAATGTGTCGTCATGACTTGTCAACGAAGGCGGAGCGGCCGCGATGATTTGTCCGTAGTTTTGATCCAGACCATACTCGAACGAAACGGTCGTGGTGTTCTCACGGGCGTTGACCGTGCCATTCAGTGTCGCGGATACACCGGTAATTGAGACCGCGGAAAGCGATGTCGCGGTCGGCAGCGGGCCCGCCACCAACGCGAGAGTGTGATAGTTGATCGCGTTCATTTGTCCTTGGAGGAAGCGCTCCCCGGGCCGTAAGCCGGTGGTGTCCACCAGCACCGGCACGCTGCTGCTGGTGGTGCTGTTGTTGCCCAACTGTCCGACCTCATTGCCGCCCCAGGTGGCCATGCTGCCGTCGGAGCACAACGCCCCGCCGCCAAACCAACCAGCGGACATGCCGGTAATCGTCTTGCGTGACAACACGCCTGATCGAACCACTGCTACCGGCACCGTGCTTTCAGTCGTGCTGTTGTTGCCCAAGCCCCCGGTGGCATTGTACCCCCATGCAGCCAAGGTGCCATCGGTAGCCCATACCATCGAATGGTAATAACTGACGCTGACGCCGCGAATCGTCTTGCCAGCAAGCACACCAGTCATCGGCAGCAACACCGGCACCTTCGTGTCGATCTTGTTTCCGAGTCCCAGTTGCCCGTAGCTGTTCCGGCCCCACACAGCCAGCGTGCCGTCCGCACAGAGTGCGGCGCTGTGGCCGCCGCCGGCCGCGATCTCGACCACCCGGCGGCCATAAAGCACGCCGCCGGTCTCCACCAGCACCGGCACGCTGCTAACGAGCGTGCTGTTGTTGCCCAACTGCCCGGAAGAATTTTCACCCCAGGCAACCAAGGTTCCGTCCCCGCACAGGGCCAGACTGTGGTTCCCCGTTGCCGCGATTTTCACAACCTTTCGTCCGGCCAAGATCCCACTCGTGTCCACCAGCACCGGCACCGTGCTGGAGGTGGTGCTGTTGTTGCCCAACTGCCCTGAAGTATTTTCCCCCCATGCGGCAACCGTGCCGTCCGCGCATAACGCCAGGCGGTGTTCCGAACCCACGGCCAGTGCCACCACGGTCTTGTTCGACAAGGCCCCGGATCGGTCCACCAGCACGGGCACAACCGCAGTGGCATAGGTCCCGTTGTCCAGCTTCCCACCCACGACTCCCCACGACGCCAAGGTGCCCTCGGAGCACAATGCGAGACTGGAATTGCCCCCGACGGCGGCGGTCACCACGGTTTTGCCCGCCAGGACCCCGGAGGCGTCCACCGCCGTGGGCACCAACAACTTGCTGTTCGTATAGCTGGACCCGTTCCAGCCTTCTCCGCCGTTGCCAATTTGCCCGGAGCTGTTTCTCCCCCAGGCCATCAGCCGGACGTTCGCCCACTGCAGCACAAGATCATTGCCCGTGCCGCCATGATAGTTGGCGACGAAACGGTATCGGACACCCATGTATTCCAATTCCACCTCCTGCCCTTGAGAAAGGTTCGCAAATGCCCCACGGATGAACTCCAGCCCCGTCTGATTCACGACGGTGAGAACCGTCCCTGGAGGTGGCGCAAACCCAAGAGCAAAGTTCGCCGTTAATCCGGTGGCATCAAACACGGAAGCAATCACAGGCACATCCTCCGCTGCGTTGAATGCGAACACCTCCGGTGGCCGGGTGACCGTCACGGTGTAGGTCATCGTCGTTTCTCCATCGGCGGCAGTCACCACCACCGGAATCACGGTGTTACCCACGGACACTGCCAGCGGCGCGCTTGGTTCCGGATGGCACAGGATCTCCCGCCACCTTCACGGTCGCACCCTGCTGCGCCACGGTCGGCACCAGAGTGACCTGGGACGTGATGGCCGGCACATTGAACGAGTAGGAGGAAACCGCTGGGTCCAGTGTCGGCGACAAGGTTCCCACGCTCGGGAGCAACCCCGCCAATGTCGCCTGAGCGGTGGTCGTGAACACCTGATCCCCTCCATAAACGATGCCGCCCCCACTGGCGACGACCACGCGGTAATGGTAGGTCTTGCCCGGAAGCAACCCCGCCAACACCGCACTTACCCCCACCGGCGCGGTTCCCGTCACGGGTGACGGCGTGCCTGTCACGACTAGGCCGTAACCTGTCGTGAAGCCATACTGGAAACTCACCGTCGCAGACTGGCCATTGGCATTGGCGATGCCATTCATCGTGCAGGTGCGGTCGCCCACTCCGGTTGCCGCCAGCGTCGTCCCGGTTGGCGCGGGTGGCGAGGCCACCACCGCCAGTGTGAAATAACCGCTGGATTGCACCGAAACCATTTTCTCCCCGCTCCTCAACGCGGTGGTGATGGCCAACACCGGCGTGGTGCTTTGAGTGGTGCTGTTGTTGCCCAACTGTCCATTGGTATTGTCGCCCCAGGTCGCCAGTGTGCCGTCCGAGCACACGGCGGCCCAAGGACTGGCCCCGACAATGGTCTTGCCGGACAACACTCCGGTCCGCGTCACCGCCACCGGCACCTTGCTGAGGGTTGTGCTCCCGTTGCCGAGCCGCCCGTTGGAATTTTCTCCCCAAGCGGCCAGGGTGTTGTCCGAGCACCACGCCAGGCTGTTGTTGCCACCAGCCGCGATTCCGGTGATCGTCTTGCCGTTCAGCACACCGGTTTTCAGCACCGCCACCGGTATTGATGAGTTGGTGGACGAGTTGTTTCCCAACGCGCCCCAGCCGTTGTTGCCCCAGGCGGCCAGCGTACCGTCGGAACACAGCACCATGCTGTGGAGATTGCCGGCTGCCAAGCCGACGATGGTCTTGCCGCTCAGGAGCGTGCCCTTTGTCACGATCACTGGCGGACTCGTGTAGGGATTGGTGCCGTTGCCCAACTGGCCGAAATCGCCGTATCCCCAGGCCACCAAGGTCCCGTCCGTGCATCGTGCCAACGAATGCCTGCCACCTGCCACCACCGCACTGACCTTCTTGCCAACAAAGCCCCCGGAATCCATCCTGACCAAGACCGGCACCTTCTGACTGTTGTTGCTGCCATCGCCGAGTTGGCGGTAATCATTGACACCCCAAGCGGCCAGCGTCCCGTCATCACACAATGCCAGGCTAAAGCTAGAGCCCGCGCTCACCGCCGTCACCCGTTTCCCGGCCAACACCCCGGATTGATCCACTGCCACCGGCAATGACCGGTTGATCACGCTGTTGTCGCCCAACTGGCCGTAGTAATTCTCTCCCCATGAAACCAGGCTGCCGTCCGCGCATAGCGCCAGGCAGTGACCGGAGCCGACGGACACACTGAGGATCGCCTTGCCTGCGAGCGCACCGCCGGTCAGCACCGGGGCGGGAATCAAGGCATTCGAAGTGTGATCCTGGCCCAACTGACCGGAAGTGTTCGCCCCCCAGGTCAGCAGCCGGGTGTTGCCCCACTGCAACACCAGATCATTCCCGGTGCCGCCGGAATAGTTCGCCAAAAACGGATAGACGACACCGTTGTAGGTCAACTCGACCTTCTGCCCCTGCGTCAGGTTGTCGAACTTGCCCTGGATCGGATTCTGACCGGTATTGTTCACCACTGTCAGGGTCGTGCCGGTGGTCGGCGCGTAACCCAACGAGAAAGCCACCGTCTGCCCTGTCGCGTCAAAGTTGCTGGCGGTGATCGGCACGGTGGCTGCGGATTGGAACACGTATGTTTCCGGCGAACGCGTCACCATCACGGTATAGGTCTTGCTGAATGCGGCACCTTGCGGTGTTAAGACCAACGTGATTGTCGTATTGCCCACTGCCAACGCAACCGGTGCGCTGGCAGCGCCGGAGGTCACCGTCACGCCCTGCACCCGGATCGTCGCCGAGGCGTTGCCCGCCACCGGAGTCACCGTGATTTGGCTGGTCGCGTATGGAACCACTGCCGAATAACTCGTCGTGGAACTCTCAAACCCCGGAGTCAGGGTGCCGGCACTCAGGGACAATCCCGCCAATGATGCGTTGTCGCTGGTGGTGAACTTCATGTCTTCACCATAAAACGTGCCTCCCGGACCGGTCGCCACCACCCGATAGTGATAGGTGCTTCGGTTGGGCAGATTTGTGAGGGTCACCGCCAGCGTCTGGGAGGTAGTCCCGGTGACTGTCGCCGGAGTCGGCGAGGCAGTGCTTCCGTAGGCCGTGGTCAACCCATACTCGAACCCCACCACCGTGCTCTGGCCGTTCGGATTGACCGTACCATTGAGAGTGGCACCGTAATCCGTAATACCCGTGACCGCCAGCGTCGTCACCACTGACGGCGGAGGCGGCGATGCCGTGATTCCCACGCTAAAATCACCACCGCCGGCCACCGCCATGAATCGCTCGCCAGTCCGCAGCCCGGTGGTGCTGACGAACACCGCCGTGTTGCCCTGACTGGTGCTGTCGTTTCCCAATTGACCCGACGAGTTGGCGCCCCAACTGCCCGCGACCCCGTCCGAGCATCGGATGAGGCTGTGCATGCTCCCGGCGGCAATCGCGGTAACGACCCTGCCGACCAGCACCGGAGCCGGTTTTACCAACAGCGGACTCGGCGCACTAAAAACGGTCCAGCCATCACCTAACTGCCCACGATTGTTGTTGCCCCATCCCGCCATGGTTCCGTCGGAGCACAGGACCAGATTGGAACTGCCTCCAGCGGCTATTCCGGTGACCGTCTTGCCGGCCAGCACACCCGTCCTGTCCACCAGCACGGGCACATAGCTCGTGGATGTGCTGCCGTTTCCTGGCAAGGTGCCTCCCCATGCCGCCAAGGAGCCATCAGAACATAAAGCCAAGCTGTGATAGGTTCCTGCGGCAATCGCGATCACCGTCTTGCCGGCGAGTGCTCCCGTCCGGTCCACCAATGCCGGCACTTTGCTGCCGAAGGGTTCGTTGTTGCCCAACTGACCTTGCGAATTGCTGCCCCATGCGGCGAGCGTGCCATCCGAACAAAGGGCCAACGTATGACTTTCTCCGGCAGCAATGGCCATCACCGTCTTGCCGTTTAGCACTCCTGTTGCCGGTATCAACACAGGCACCCTCGTGATGCTATTACCTTCCCCGTTATAGCCTAACTGCCCGTTGTAATCGGAACCCCAGCCCACCAAGGCACCGTCCGAGCACAAGGCGATGCTGTGAGATCCACCTGCAGCGATCAAGATCACCGTCCTGCTGGCGAGCACACCGTTTCTATCCACCGCCACCGGCACATACTCCGACGTGGTATCGGAATTGTTGCCGAGCTGACCAAAGGAATTCGGTCCCCAGGCAGCCAGGGTGCCGTCGGAGCAAAGCGCGAGACTGTGGTTTGTGCCACTCGCCACAGCGAGAATGCTCTTGCCGGAAAGCACCCCCGTCCCGTCCACGGCCTCCGGGACCTTGTTGTTGGTCCGGGTGGTGCTGCCCAGTTGGCCAAAGGCGTTGGTTCCCCATGCCACCACCCGCATATTCGCCCATTGCAGCACCAGGTCGTTGCCGGTGCCGCCGTAATAATTGGCCACGAAGGGATAACTGACACCGCCGATAACCAAATTCACCTTCTGCCCCTGCTCGAGATTGCCAAAGGTTCCTTGAATGAACGCCAATCCGGTGTTGTTCACCACCGTCAGGTTGGTGCCCGCCACCGGGGCGAAGTTGAGGGTGAAATTCACCGTGTTGCCAGTGGCGGTGTAGCCACTTGCCGTGACGGGCACGCTTGCGGCCGAGGAGTAGTTCGCCGTGACCACCGCCGCCCGGACGGATGTTGCCAAGGCAAGGAGACCGGCGGTCAACAGGACCGCAAAAGCTTTGCACGGGTGGTTCATGGATAATGCTTGATCTGGTTTACCAATAACAAGCGTGCAGGAAACGCACCGGACCTTGTTACAGGAAAAAGCGCGGGGGTGCCTTCTCCCATTCCGTCCGGATATAGGAATTCCCTGATGGTTCGACAACCGAAAAAGCGCGATTTCTATCAGACGCGACCGTTGACCTTGACTATCAACGGAGGATTATGAAGTCGTGATCGCCGCAGCCATGGCGCGGATGCGATGGAACTCGGCCGGCACGCCCGGCAACGATTCAAACCCGACGGACCAACCGGTGTTGGTTTCCGCGGTGGAGATGAGTTTCTTCCGCCAGTAGGTGCCCGCAAGCGTGGGGCTCGATTCGAGCACATAGCACAGCCCCGGCGTGTCCTTGGCGAACGAAAGATTCAAGCGCCCGGCATCGGGGGTGGTGTTAGAAAGGACCGTGATCACTTCCCAGGCTTTTTCGACGCGCCCTCCATTTTCATCAACGCGTCTGCAAATCGTTGCCCGACATCCAATGTGCCGGCGGTATCGTAATGGGACGGGTTGGCAATGGTGGCCCCGGCCGTATCCACATACATGTAATCCGCCATGTGACCGGCGAGCGCCTTCTGTGCCGCAACCACATTCAGAACCTCCTTGCCATCCCGAAACCGGGTATTGACTCCGGCCAACACGATCAGGTGGGGAGCGGCAAGGTCCTTCCTGAGCGACTCTATCAAGTTCTCCAGATTCTTCTCATAAGCTGCCGCCTTCTCCGGGCTCACGTCATTTTCTCCCTGAACCCACACCATTGCCCTCAGCCTGAGATCCGTTCCGGACGCCTGGGCAGCGGTGCTTGCTTTTCTGATCTCCTCGACCAAGGCACGATAACAGGGGCCCGTATCCGGATTCCAATCGTCGCTGATCCCCGTTCCGCTGAACGCCACTTTCACGATGGACAGCGGACGGTTCTGCTGCGCCATCAGCCTTCGCGCCAATCCCATTTCCGGACCGAAACCACCGGCGTTGTCCTTGAAATTGCCATACTGCCGATCTTTCCAATTGCCTGCCTTCGGCTGATGACGCGGCTGGATCTGCAACGGTTCCCAGTGTTGTGACCGGCAGTCGTAGTCATCAGGCGGCGGATCTCCACAGCGCCACCAGAACATGACCTGCCGGTCAGCTTCATTCTTCGGAAGTTTGGCCGGATCCACATCGAACCCGACGGCATTGGACTGGCCCGCGACAAGAATCAAATCCCGCGGAGCCTCCTTGGAAATTCCCGTCGCCGGAAAAATCAAAACTGCTAGAAATAGTTGGATACGCTTCATTCTGATTCCACTTCGGTAAATCCACGGACGAATCCCGCCACGTCCTTACCACAAATACCGGCGGAAAGTATCATCACACCTTCCGGTGGGGCTTCGCCCTTGGACCGAATGAAACCCACAGGGCATTTCGAGAAGGAAACGACCTCGGGCAAGATGCGGAAGCGGCATCGCCACCGGAACCCTCTGATTTCAAGCATTTTACAAAATTTCAAGCATCCATGATCTTTTGGAATTCCTGAAGACATGTCCGGAAATCCCTGTATTTTCGGGAAATTCACCCTTTCTATCGGTCCAACCGCTTGGCTAGCTTGGCGTAGCTGCTGCCACCCGAGGCGTCGAAAAGGACGGAAGGTGGTGCCGGTTGGCGGTTTCAGGTATTTCCATTCCACGGTTCATGAGTTCCTTCCACGACCAGATCTTTTCGGAGATCGATGCTGCCCGGAAACTGGCTGCGGAGTTTGCCAACCGCCACGGTCGGAAGCTGGATGGATTGCCCCAAGCGCCGAACATGGCGGACCGCGCCGCCCAAGAGGAGGCTGCGGCGGCGGAAATCTCGGCCCTCGCGGCGGAGGAGGCGCGCTTGGCGAGCCAAGCGCGGGAGCGGGCGGAGCACCGGGCAAGAGCGCGCGCGGAGGAAAAGGCCAAGGCCGAGGAGGTCAAGGAAGTCATTTCCTCTCCGGAACCGGCGGTGTCGGGGTGGAACGCGAAAGCGATCCTGAACGGTCTGGCGAAACTTCGCGTCAAGGAACGATCCGCCGCCGAAGATCTGATCCGCAAGGCCCATGAGGTCCATGAAGAGGGTCCACCTCCCCAAACGGCCGAACCGAAGCGCGGGGTGGAACTGCCCGCCGTCCCGGTTCGGGGAATGTGGTCCCCGTCCCTCGGAACGGCGCAAGTCTGGTATTTCACTTCCGGGGGAACCCGCTGTGGACCGGTGACCTTTGCGGAACTCCGCACCATGGCTGCCAGCCGGGTGCTGGACCCGCGTCTTGACATGGTTTGGAAGGAAGGGTTGCAAGGATGGAAACAGGCGGGGCAGCTCGACGGCCTTTATGAACGGCGATCCGCCCCGGCGGAAACAAAGGAACTGCGTGGCTTGCAAAAACTCCGCAAGGTCGCGGCGCTGCCGGTGGATCTCACCGCGGCACTGGCATCGAAGCAGATGCATTGGCCCGGAGTGAGGCGCCGGCAACTATGGCTTGGCCTGTTGATTTTCCCGCTGCTCTGGAGCCAGGTCGTTTGGTGGAGCAGGCCAATCTTGATCGGCATCTTCGGAAACACCTGGATGCCCAAGCTCCTGCCATTCGCGGGCATCGTGCCGGTCGCGGTCGTGATCTATCTGGTCCTGATGCGGCTGGTAAACTTGGGAATGAGCCGCTGGTGGGCGCTGGTGCTGGCGGTCCCCGTCGTGAACCTGTGGGTCGCCTTCCGCTGCCTTGCCTGCCCTTCCGGCTATGCCCATCACCGCAAGATGGACCGGTCCGGCATCGTCATTGCGCTCGCGGTCGTGGTGATGACACCGGCTGCTTGGTTCATCAGCTCGAAACACCCCGGCATGTTGTCACCGGCAAATCTCCAGGCCGCGCTGCATCGCGTGATCGCCGAGAAGGGCAAATGATCGGGTCGGATGAAAGCCCGATTCATCGCCAAGCAAGTTCGCGTCTGACACCCACGTTTATCCTGTTTCACGAATATGATCAAAAAACTCACTCTCCTGTTTTTCCTCGCCGCCTCGCAGTTCGTTTCCGCGGCCAACGAGAGGCCTAACATCGTGTTCCTGCTCGTCGATGACCTCGGCTGGGGCGATTTCGGCTGCTATGGCGCGAAGTTCAATGAAACGCCTAACATCGACAAGCTTGCCACCGACGGCATGCGTTTCTCCAACGCCTATGCCGCCTGCACCGTTTGTTCGCCCAGCCGCGCGGCGATCCTGACCGGCTGCTATCCGGCGCGGCTCCACCTCACCGACTGGATCGCCGGGCACAATCGTCCGACCGCGAAGCTGGCGATCCCGGATTGGAAAATGAAGATCGACCACGAGCGCGTGTTGCTCCCGGAAGCCCTGAAAAAAGGCGGTTACTCCACGGCCTTTTTCGGAAAATGGCACCTCTTGCCGGATGGCCAGCCCGACATGAAAGATCATTACCCGACCTCCCATGGATTCGACAGCAACGTCGGCGGCCGTGAGTGGGGCCAGCCGAAAGGTCCGGGAAAATACTTCTCACCCTTCGGAATGCCGAATCTCGACGACGGCAAGCCCGGCGACTATCTAACCGACAAGCTCACCGACGCGGCGATCAGCTTCCTCGACAAGACCAAGCGCGACACCCCGTTCCTGTTGTATTTCGCCTATTACACCGTCCACGCCCCGCTGATGGCACCGCCCGCGTTGGTGGCGAAATACACGGAGAAGGCCAAGGGTTTCAAGAATGAGAAGAACGAGTTCCTCAATCCGGCGCGGGCGGGCATGGTCGAAAGCCTCGACACCAGCATCGGGCGGATCGTCGCGAAACTCGACGAGTTGGGGATCACCGGCAACACGGTGATCATCCTGACTGGAGACAACGGTGGCGACGATGACAAGACGACCGGAGGCCTGCGGGATTTCAAGGGCTGGTCGCACGAAGGCGGAGTGCGCGAGCCATTGATCGCGAAGTGGCCGGGCAAGATCGCGAAGGGCTCCGCTTGTGATGAAATGGTCATCGGCATGGATTTCTATCCGACCCTGCTGGAGTTTGCCGGGCTGGATCCCCTGCCCGAGGAACACAAGGACGGGATCAGCATCGCGCCCTTGCTAACAGGCACCAGGAAGAATCTCGATCGGGACACCCTCTACTGGCACTACCCGCATTACCACCGCACCAATCCCTACGGAGCCATCCGTAGTGGGGATATGAAACTGATCGAATTCTTCGAGGACGGCAGCCTGGAGCTTTTCAACCTCAAGGATGATCCCCAGGAGCAGAACAACCTCGCCAAATCCCAACCGGAGAAGGCGGCTGAACTGTTGGCGAAGCTCAAGGAATGGCGAAAAGACGTGGACGCCCAGATGCCGACTCCGAATCCACGCTATAATCCTAACAAGGAAGCAGGACCCAAGAAGAAAAAGCCGGCTCCCAAGAAATAGAATCCATCACAAATTGTTGGGAGCGATGAAAAAGAGTTTGTCTGTTATTTAGGACTGCCCCCCGAGCCTCAGAGACCCCCGAGCCTCACACCATGTAGTCCTTGAAGTCTTCCAACGGCCCATCGAAATCCGGCGACAATGAAATTTTTCCACGCA
Organism: uncultured Verrucomicrobiae bacterium; assembly: GCA_963810445.1. Taxonomy (GTDB): domain Bacteria; phylum Verrucomicrobiota; class Verrucomicrobiia; order Verrucomicrobiales; family Akkermansiaceae; genus Luteolibacter. The sequence goes on from CAWENZ010000014.1 coordinate 17,522, forward strand.
AGCACCCGAAGCCTTTCAAATGCTCTATAGAACGCTCTGATGCCACGCCGACCGGCTCAAGCTCAGCCCGCACACGGATGGATTGATTCCGCCACTCCTCAGGCAGCGGCAAATGCAGTGTCCCGTCCGCATCTGGCTCGATAATGGTGGTGATCAAGTTCATTGCGCCGAAGATACCGGATTTTCCGGATTTGTAAATGACTCATGCCGCGCATCACGTTCCTTAAGAAGAGTCGGAGTCTCGCCCACATGGCTACCCACATTACCACCGCACCAATCCCTACGGAGCCATCCGTAGTGGGGATTTGAAACTGATCGAATTCTTCGAGGACGGCAGCCTGGAGCTTTTCAACCTCAAGGATGATCCCCAGGAGCAGAACAACCTCGCCAAATCACAACCGGAGAAGGCGGCTGAACTGTTGGCGAAGCTCAAGGAATGGAGAAAGGACGTGGACGCCCAGATGCCGACCCCGAATCCACGACTACAATCCTGACAAGCCAGCAGGAAACAAGAAGAAGCCAGCCGCCAGGAAGTAGGAGCTATCGGAATGTTGGGATGGGTGGCGTGGAGCTCTCGGCGGTTTTTCGATCACAGCCGCTCAGGAGGAGGGCGAAGAGGAGTTTCCCTTCGAATTCTAACGATTGGGCTGGTGGGGATTGTCATCCGCGACCTGTCCGGCTTGCGGGGTAGTCATCAGCAAAATGGCAGTGATCAGGAGCAATATCAGGGAAGCCATCGCAGTTTGCGCCAAAACGTGAGTTCGTTCGAATAAATACATTATCGCATCCAGCGCGTCTGGTTTTGCGCCTGCGAAAAACCTAGCGCTTTCGTCAGCTCCTGCGGAAACAATGAATATTCCCAGGATGATCGGAACAAACGCAAGGGGAATCAGTGACATTCTAACATGAAGTCCGAGGCGGCGCATGTGAATCCAAACGGAAAAGACCAATATCACTACAACAAAAAGAATCGAAAGGTGAGCAACATAGCCCATCTGCTGGACGGAGCAATCGGTTGAATATTGACTTTGAGTTGGCATGCCGGCTGTCTTCGGAACAATTCAAGCAAGCAGACCCTTGACGACCTTGGCGGCCTTCACGCCTGTTAGCTTCTGGTCGAGTCCCTGGAAGGGGTGGGAGAGGCGTGTGTGATCGAAGCCGAAGAGGTGGAGAAGCGTGGCGTGGAAGTCGCGGACGTGGACCGGATCGGTGGCGACGCGGTAGCCCATCTCGTCGGTTTCGCCGTAGCTGATGCCGGGTTTCACGCCGCCGCCGGCCATCCAGAGGGTGAAGGCGTTGGGGTTGTGATCGCGTCCGACGAACGCGTTGGCCGCGCCGCCGCCGCGGTTTTCCTGCATCGAGGTGCGGCCGAACTCGCCGCTCCAGATGACGAGCGTGTCGTCCAACATGCCGCGCTGCTCGAGGTCGGTTAGAAGGGCGCCGATGGGCTTGTCGATGTCGCGGCACTTTTTCACAAACCCGTCGTTGAGGGATTCCGTCGCGCTGGATCCGTGCGAGTCCCAGCCCCAGTCGAAGAGCTGGATGAACCGGACGCCGTTCTCGGCGAGGCGGCGGGCGAGCAGGCAGTTGTTGGCAAAGGAACCTTTGGCGGGATCCGCGCCATACATCTCAAGGATGTGGGCGGGTTCGTCCTTGATGGTCATCAGTTCCGGGACGGAGGTCTGCATCCGGTAGGCCATCTCGTATTGGGCGATGCGGGTGACGGTTTCCGGATCGCCGAAGTCCTCGTGGGTGCGGGTGTTGAGGCGGTTGAGGGAATCGAGCGCGGCGCGGCGGATGTCGCGGGTCACGCCGGGAGGGTTGGCGGCGTTGAGCACGGGATCGCCACCGGAGCGGCACTGCACGCCCTGATAGACGGACGGCAGGAATCCATTTCCCCAGAGCGCGGCCCCGCCGCGGGGAGGACGTCCGCCGGAAAGCATGACGACGAATCCGGGAAGGTTCTGGTTGGCGCTGCCAAGTCCCCAGGTCAGCCACGAACCGATCGACGGGTAGCCGAGGTTCTGGTTTCCCGTTTGCATGAGAAACTGCGCGGGAGCGTGGTTGAACTGGTCGGTCTGCATCGACTTGACGAAGCAAAGCTTGTCGGCGTGCGGATGGAGCGAGGGAAGACGGTCGGAAATCCAGGCACCGGACTGGCCGTGTTGCTTGAAATCGAACTGTGGCCCTAACATACGTGGCACCCCTTGGATGAAGGCGAACCGCTGGCCTTCGAGATATTCCTTGGGGCAATCCTTGCCGTTGTATTTGGCAAGGACCGGCTTGTAATCGAAAAGCTCGAGCTGGCTGGGCGCGCCATCCATGTGGAGATAGATCACGCGTTTCGCCTTCGGCGCGAAGGAGGGGGCGAGCGGGCTGAGGGGATTCGATGGATCGTGCTGGATGACGGTTTTCCGTGATCCTGAGGCGATGCCCTGGCTGGCGAGACAAAGTGCTCCGAGTCCGAGCGCGGATTCCTTGAGGAAATGCCGGCGGGTGACATACCTGAGCTGCTCTTGCTGGAGTTGTTGGAGAAGATTCATGCTTCAGCGGGTGATGGATTCGTCGAGGTTCAGGATGACCGAGGCGACGATGACCATGGCGGCTTGTTCGGGAGTTTGATCCATGCCCTTGAGGATGGAGGCGTCCGCAGTGTAGTCCTTGAGGACCCGCTGGTAAAGGCCACGGAGTTCGTCGAGCCGGTCGGAGGTGATGGAAATCGAGGTGGATGCCCGATAGCCAAAGGTGATTGCCGCATCCAGATCACCGGGAGTTTCCTGTCCCATGCGTCGGGCGAGCCCGGTGGCGGCCTCCTGGAAGGCGGGGTCGTTGAGGACCGCGAGGGCCTGAAGCGGCGTGTTGGAAACGAGGCGGCGTTTCGAGCAGACCTCGCGCGAGGGTGCGTCAAAGGAGGAAAACAAAGGATACGGAAGACTGCGTTTGGTGTAGGTGTAAATCGAGCGGCGGTAGCGTTCCGGAACGCCGGGCTCGGGTGTCTTCCACGGGTCCGGAGAGAACGGCATCCAAACGCCTTTCGGGATGGGTGGAAAGGCCGGTGAGCCTCCGACTTGCGGGCTGAGCAGCCCTGCGACGAAGAGCGTGTGATCGCGGGTCATCTCGGCGGAGAAGCGTTGGCGGGGTCCGCGGGCGAGAAGGCGGTTGTCGTGGTCGCGCTCCTCAAGCTCAGGGTTGGTGGTGGCGTCCTGGCGGTAAGTGGCGCTGGTGACGAGTTCCCGCAGCAGGGACTTGACGCTCCATTTCATGTCAGTGGCGAAACGGACCGCAAGCGTGTCCAGCAGCTCCGGATGGGTGGGCTTTTCCCCGGAAGAGCCGAAGTCCTCGGGAGTCGGGACGATGCCGGTGCCGAAGAGTTCCAACCAGAAGCGGTTGACGGCGACGCGGGCTGTTAGCGGGTTTTCGGGCGAGGCGATCCAGCGTGCTAGATCGAGGCGGTTAGGTTTCCTGGGATCTTGTGGTTGCAGCGGCGGGAAAAGCGAAGGCGTCCCGGGCGCCTCGATGTAGTCGCCCTTGTCGAGCCAGTTGCCACGGATGAACTCGTGGGTGGCACGGGGAAATTTTGGATCGCGCTCGGCCATGACCGGGACGGTGGTGCTGGGTATGGCGGAAAGTTTTTTTCGCGCGTCGGCGATCCGATCGATGGCGGCCACGACTTCCGGAGCCGTGCGGTGGTTGATCCAGTCAGGATGATCGGTCACGGCAAGGCGGCCGCGTTTGGAGACCATGGGGAAGCTGGCGAGGATTGCGCCGCCGTTTGTCAGGGTGACCCGCAGGCGTGATTCGGAAGAAAGAACCAACGGCGCCGCAAGAACGAACGTCGCGTGGCGCGGGCCGAAGGTCTTGGAGTAGGTCCCCCAGCCGTTTCCGCCTTTCCCGAGTGATCCGTTAGGATCAAACATGGGATGAGCCTCGTCGGCGATGACTTCCTGGAGCGCCACGGGGGCGGCCTTGCCGGCGGCATCGACAGTCTCCAACGTGATCTTCTTGAGGATCGCGCCCCATTCCGGGGTGTGGGCGGCGGTTTTCTCATCCAGCGGGAGGAACTCGACACGCAGCGCGGTGACCGTTTTCAGATCCGTGGGAAATGTTAGCTGATAGACCGCTCCGGCGGCGACATTCGCATCCGAGCGGTATTCCTCGATCCCGTTCTGCTCGACGATGCTGAGTTTCGCCTTCTTCGCCGTGGCCGTGATGGACTTGGCGGGGTGCCAGGTGGTGGCTGCATCGATACCGAGGCGGATTTCATGGAGCGACTGTTCGGCATCACGGATCTGGTTCTGAAGCGAGTTCGCATCCGAGTAACGGGATTGATCCAACGGCACGGTGAGCTTGGGAAGTTCCTCTGATAGATCGGCATCGGCGGTCTGGTTGAAGAAATCCATGAAGCTGTAGAATTCCTTGTGCTTGATGGGATCGTAGGGATGGGAGTGGCATTGGACGCAGCCGAAGGTGAGGCCCTGCCAGACTTCCCAGGTGGTGCTGACGCGGTCGATGATGGACATGACGCGGAACTCCTCGTCGTCGGTGCCGCCCTCCTCATTTGCCTGGGAGAGACGATGGAAGGTGGTGGCGATTTTCTGATCGAGGGTGGCGTCCGGGATGAGATCGCCCCCGAGTTGGTCGATGGTGAACTGGTCGTAGGGAAGGTCCTTGTTGAAGGCATCGACCACCCAGTCGCGGTATTTCCAGACGGTGCGGCGGCGGTCGGTGGCGTAGCCTTCGGAGTCGGCATAGCGGGCGAGGTCCATCCAGACAGAGGCCCAGCGCTCGCCGAAATGCGGTGAGGCGAGCAGACGTTCTGTTTCTTTCCTGATGGCGGATTCCAGATCGGAGGCCGCGGCTTTCGTAAACGCGTCGAGCTCCGGAATGGATGGCGGCAGGCCGGTTAGATCCAGCGAGGCACGCCTCAGCCATTCCGCCGGACTGGCCTCGTGGGCTGGCTGGAGTTTCTCCGCCTCCAGACGGGCGAGGATGAAATGATCGAGATCCCGGCGCGGCCAATCCTTTTGTTTCACCGAAGGAAGCGGATGTTTTTCCGGTGCGACGAAGGACCAATGCTCACCCCATTTCGCGCCTTCGGTGATCCACTGGCGGATCGTGGCGATCTGGGCTGCGGTGAGCGGAGGACCGTGTTCGGGCTTCGGCATGATCTCGTCCGGATCCTTCGACGTGATGCGGGCGAACATTTCCGAGGCCTCCGGTTTCCCCGGGACGATCACGGGTTTGCCGGACTCCCCCTTGCCGAGGGCGAGTTCGCGATAGATGAAGGAAACCTCACCGGCTTCCTTGACGCCACCGTGGCAGGCCGTGCAGTTGCCATTCAGGATGGGGCGGATGTCATGCGCGAAATCCACCTCCGCCTGAAGCGGGGTGATCATCAAAACAAATGCTACCGGGTGAAGAAATCGCATGTTACGGGCTGATCAAAACGAAGCCACAGGCCCGCCGTTATCAATCCATGCGCAATTCCACTGCGGAATTCCCAAAGCACCCGCGTCGGTGCCCCATGGATGAGGACGGTTGTTTCTCGTGGCGACATTCACGGCGACAGTCTGGCCCATGAGTGGACCAATACAACCGCAAGAAGCCCAGGATCGGCGGAAAGTCTCATGATTTCATGCCGAGAACCGGACTTTTGCCCGTCGATCAGGCGAACTTGATCCGCCGGTGGTTGATGAAAATCTCCGGTTGCGCTTGGCGGAACGCGACCGTTGCTTGGCGGTCCTAGCGGTTCACGCCGCAGATTCCTCATTTTAACAGAACCGCCCATTGAGCCAAACCACCGACACCAACCGCCGCCTTGTTCTAGCAGAACGGCCCGAGGGCGAGCCGACCGCCAGCACCTTGCGCCTTGAAAATTCGGCCATTCCAACGCCCGCAAGCGGTCAAATGCTGCTGCGCACCGAGTTTCTATCGCTGGATCCCTACATGCGCGGCCGGATGAGCGACGCGCCATCCTACGCGCCACCCGTCGGGATCGGCGCGGTGATGGTCGGCGGCACGGTGGCGCAGGTGGTGGAGTCGAAACTGGATGGATTTTCCGCAGGCGACTGGGTGGTGAGCTTCAACGGCTGGCAGGACTATGCCCTGTCGGACGGCGCGGGCGTGACACCTCTGGGCAGAAATCCCAAGCAACCTTCATGGGCGCTCGGCGTCCTGGGAATGCCCGGATTGACCGCATGGGCCGGCTTGAAACAGATCGGCCAGCCAAAACCGGGGGAAACCCTGGTGGTCGCCGGGGCGACCGGGCCGGTGGGTGCCACGGTGGGCCAGATCGGCAAGATCCTGGGGTGCAAGGTGGTCGGCGTGGCAGGCGGGCCGGAAAAATGCGCACACGCCGTCCAGACCTTGGGATTCGACTCGTGCGTCGATTACAAGTCCGCCGGTTTCGCCGAACGACTGGCGGCGGCCACGCCGGATGGGATCGACGTCTATTTCGAAAACGTCGGCGGCAAGGTGTTCGACGCGGTTCTGGGCCAGCTCAATCCCTCCGCCCGGGTGCCGGTCTGCGGGCTCATCTCGCAATACAACGCCACCGGCCTGCCTGATGGACCGGACCGCTTGGGCTGGCTGATGGGACAGGTCCTGCGCAAGCGGATCACCTTGCGCGGATTTATCGTCTTCGATGACTTCGGACACCTTTACCCCGAATTCGCGCGCGAAATGGGCGACTGGGTGGAGGCGGGAACCATCCAATACACCGAGGAAATCATCGACGGACTGGAACAAGCGCCCGCCGCCTTCATCGGCCTGCTGCGCGGCGAATCCTTCGGCAAGCGGGTCATCCGCGTCGGCAACCCACCACCTAACACCTAACAAACATTCAAATGACCCCAAAGAACATCCTGATGGTTCTCACCTCGCACGACCAGCTCGGCGACACCGGAAAGAAGACCGGTTTCTGGCTGGAGGAATTCGCCGCTCCTTATTACGTCATGAAGGATGCGGGTGCGAAAATCACCCTGGCCTCACCGAAGGGCGGGCAGCCGCCGCTGGATCCCAAGAGCGATGCCGAAGACGCACAGACCGATGCCACGCGCCGGTTCAAGGCGGATCCGGAGGCTCAGAAGGCACTGGCCTCCACCGTCGTCCTGGGCGGTGTCGATGCGGATGAATACGATGCCATTTTCTATCCGGGCGGCCACGGACCGATGTGGGATCTGGCGGAAAGCGATGACAGCAAGCGACTCATCGAGGCCTTCGCATCGAGCGACCGGCCCGTCGGCGCGGTCTGTCACGCACCGGCGGTTTTCAAACACACCCTTGGCGCGGACGGGAAGCCGTTGGTCTCCGGACGGCGGGTGACCGGTTTCACCAACTCCGAGGAAGAGGCGGTGGGACTCACCGACGTGGTGCCATTCCTGCTAGAGGACATGCTCAAGGCAAACGGCGGGCTCTATGAGAAAGGCCCGGATTGGGGCTCTTTCGTTCTAGTGGATGGCAAACTCGTGACCGGCCAGAATCCGGCATCCTCGGAGGAGGCTGCCAAGGAATTGCTGAAGCTGATCTAGCAGCCGTGTGTTCACCGGTCGGCGGCTTTCCTGGATTTCAAGGGGGCGTCGAATTTCGTCCACTCGCGGTTGGCTTTCGGACTTGGCGCGGAATCAACGGGTGCGCACTCGTTCTTGGGAGCCATGAGGACCTTTTCGGCCATCTCGTGCCATTGTTTCACCATGCGTTCCATGCGCTCCGGTTGTTCGGCCGCGAGATCATGGAGTTCGGTGCGGTCCCCGGAGATGTGATAGAGTTCCCATGGATGCCGTTGGAAGCTGACGATTTTCCAGTCCCCGTCGCGCAGGCCGCGGTCCTTGCCGTAAAGCAGGTGGATCGGTGGGCGACTGGTGATCTTTCCGCCTTCCAGGATGGGCTTGAGGGAAATGCCGGCAAGCGGAGTGGGTTCGCGACCGGGCCAGGTGTCCGGGATTTTCGCGCCTGCCAGATCCGCCAGGGTGGGAAGAACGTCCACCAGGTGCGAGGGCGAGGGGTCCACGGAGCCGGGTTTGGTTTTCAATCCCGCAGGCCAGTGGACGATCGCCGGAGAGGAGATGCCCCCCTCGTACTGGTTCTGCTTGTAGTATTGGAACGGAGTGTTGCGCACCCACGCCCAACCGGTGCTGTCGCTCCACTTCGTATCCGGCTCATACGGCGGGCGGTCCATGTGGACGTTGTTCCGATCGTAGGGACAAGCTCCGTTGTCGGAGAAGAAAAGGATCATGGTGTTGTCGAGTTCGCCCTTGGCCTCGATGTCCGCGACCAGGCGGCCGATCTCCTGGTCCAAGCGGTCGATCATGCCCGCGAGAGCGGTCATGCGTTTCGCCTCCCATGACTTGCGTTCGGGCGTTAGATCCTTCCACGCGGGGATGTAATCCGGCCGCGAACAGGCTACCGTTCCAGTTCCCAAGATGCCGAGCTTGCCCTGTTTCTCGACCCTCGCCGCGCGGATGGCATCCCAGCCGGCATCGTAGCGACCGAGGTATTTCTCGTAGTCCTGCTTCAAGGGTTGCAAGGGCGCGTGCGGCGCGTTGAAAGCGACGTAGAGAAACCACGGCTTCTTCGCCTCACGGGCCTCGCCGAGGAAATCCAGCGCGTGATCCACATCCGCCACGGTGGTGTAAAACCCCTCGTCCGGCACCTGCCAGGGTTTGCCATTCAGGCGGAAGGTCTTGTCGCCCTTGTAGTAATTGGTCGCACCTGATAGATGACCGAAATAGCGTTGGAATCCGAAATCCGTCGGCTCTTTCTGCAGATGCCATTTGCCGGCCATGGCGGTGAAGTATCCGGCGGGTTGCGAGCACTTCCGGAATGGTCACCGCGCGATGAAGCGATTCGTCTCCCGCCTGGCGGCACCAGCGTCCGCTGAGCAGGCTGACGCGCGAGGAGTGGCATTTCGCGGTGTTGTAAAATTGCGACAAGCGGAGACCGCTGTTGGCGAGGCGGTCGAGATTCGGGGTGGCGATCTCGGAGCCGTAGCAGCCGAGGTCGGAAAACCCGAGATCGTCGGCGAGGATGAGCAGGATGTTAGGTTGTTTCTTTTCCGCCGCGAAACACGACGAAGCCAGAGCTAACAGAGCGGTGATGAGGATGGCGGGTTTCATTCGGGAATGGAGTCGGAGCGGTGGACGGTTTTTCCTTCCCAGACGGCTTCGTCGGTTTTCGGGTCGTAGGAAAGGATGCGGGCCGCGCTGCCGGGTGCGAGAGGAACATCGATCTTGGGAAGCCACTTCTTGTGCTCGGCGATGATGGGTGCGAATTCGGGATTTCCCGCGAGGTTGGTCCACTCGTTGGGATCGTTCTGATGGTCGTAAAGTTCCTCGCTGCCATCGGCGTAGTGGATGTATCGCCAGCGTTCGCTGCGGATGCCGTGGTTGCCCTGGTTGCAGGTCGTGATCGCGGGGCGCTCCCGCTTTGCATCCGGATCCTTGAGTTGAGGGACGAGGCTGAGGCCTTCGAGATCATCCCGCTTGGGAAGCCCGCAGAGGTCGATGAGCGTCGGATAGATGTCGAGCAACTCGGCGGGCTGCATGGTTCTCGCTCCCTTGTTCACACCGGGACCGGCGAAAATCAGGGGCACGCGCGCGTCTTCCTCCCAAAGCGAGTTCTTGCCGGTGATGCCTTTTTCGCCGAGGTGCCAGCCCTGGTCACCCCACAGGACGATGACGGTGTTGTCCGTTAGACCGGCCTCATCAAGCGCGGTGAGGACGCGGCCGACCTGGGAATCCACAAAACTGGTGCTAGCCAGATAGCTGCGAACGAGGTTGCGCCATTGATGGTTTTCCTTGAGCCATGACAAGCGCGGTTCCGGAAGTCTCCAGTGGAGATACCATGAAAAACGCGGTGTGTCGTCACGGTCGGACTCGAGCACCTTGGGGAGCACGCTGTCGTCATCCGGATAGAGATCGAACCATTTCTGGGTAGCATAGCATGGCACGTGCGGGAGGAAAAAACCGGCGGCGATGAAGAACGGTTTGTCCTTCGGCGCGTTCTTGATTTGTTCAACCGTCCAGCTCGCCGTCTTGTAGTCGCCCTTGTCCTCGTCCTTGTGCGGAAAGACGCCCCAGTCAACGAGCGGGTTGTTACCCATCGGCGTGTCGCCCACGAGCTTCTTCGGCGGTCGTGCGCCGACTGACACGTCGGGACCCCAGAAGTCGAACTCCTCGGCACGTTTGGCAGGGCCGCCCGGTGAATGATGATAGATTTTTCCGGAGGTGTAGGTCTGATAGCCGTTTGCCTTGAAATGCTGCGGCAGCGTGACGCGGTCCTTGAAAGCCGGGAGCGCACGGAACCATGGCGAGAGCCCGTAAATCCCGGTGGTCGAGGGGCGCAGGCCCAGCATCAGGCTGGTGCGCGAGGGATTGCAGAGCGGCGCGTTGCATTGCGCGTTGAGGAGAGCCGTCCCCCGGCCGGCGAGGCGGTCGATGTTCGGGGTTTTCGCCATCGGGTGACCGCCGAAAGCACCGATCCAGTCGTTCTGGTCGTCGATGGCGATGAAAAGGACGTTGGGTTTCGTCGTTGCGGCGGTGGCGAGGCCGCAGGCAGCCAGGGCAACGAGGAGGAATTTCATAGGCCCCGGAATACCTGGTGAACGTTCGATTTCTTTCGTGCGGTCAGCCTGTCACCCGGCGGATGAAAAAAGGCAGGACTGCGATACTTGACAGCGTGAATGAGGAAAAGACATTCGGTCGCGCCGGTGGATGAACAACACAACCCGCAACATTTGACCAACATGAGAGTGATCACCGCCGAAGAGGTCCACGCCGCGCTGCGTTACCCGGATTTCATCGATTCCCTGCATGAGGCATTCGCAGGTCCTCACACCATGCCGCCACGGCAGGTGATGTTGTTGGATGAGGCTTCGGACAGCCATGATGCGTTCGCGATGCTGCCGTCCTGGAATGACGAGGTGATCGCCCTGAAGGCATTCACCTATTTCCCGGACAACCAGCCACCCCATCGCTCGCTTTACTCACAGATCCTGGTGTTTGACAGGAAATGTGGGGAGCCCCTTGCGCTGGTGGATGGCGTCAGCGTGACGTGCTGGCGGACCGCGGGAGTGTCCGCTCTCGCGTCGCGGTTGCTTTCACGCGCGGATTCGGAGACACTGCTTTTGTTAGGAACCGGGAGACTGGCGCCGTTCATCATCCGCGCGCATGCCAGCGTGCGGCCATTGAAAAAGGTGATCATCTGGGGACGCTCGCAGGAAAAGGCGGCGACACTTGCTGCAAAAATGGCAACCGAGCTACCCGGGTTGGAATTTGAGGCAACGACAGATCTGCCCGCGGCTTGCGGTCTTGCGGACATCCTTGTTAGTGCCACCGGTTCGCATGAAATCCTCGTGCGTGGCGAATGGATACGCCCAGGCACCCACACCGATTTCCTCGGCAATCATCACGCGACCAAGCGCGAGTGCGACACCGCCATGGTGACAGGATCGCGGGTCTTCGTGGATACCCGGGCCAATTGTTTCAAGGAAGCGGGCGAGCTGCTCGTGCCGGTGTCGGAAGGGGCATTCTCGACCGACCAAGTCGTCGGAGAATTGTCCGAACTCTGCCGGGGAAGCGTGCCCGCGAGGCTGGACGACCGGGACATCACGTTCTTCAAGTCCGTCGGCTGCGCCCTCGGTGATCTGTGCGGAGCCGTGAGCACCTGGAAAACTTTGGTTAGAGACGGTTGAACTGCGGAATTTTGACAACTCCATCAATTCCGTCCGGCGTCATCGGATGATAGAAAGTTTTCCGAATTCAAAAGCGGACTTGGCAGATGGTTCCCAAAGGACATAAGCATCCAACAGTGAATCAACCGTCGTCCGGACCTCCGAATCCCCGCCATGCACGATACCGGCAAGTGCCGGTTCATTGGTCGGGCTGCCCGGTCACGGTCATTCTGATCGCGATCAGTTGCATCGTCGCCGTGCTCAGCCAGCTTGGAACCAAATCGGAGCCGGTCTCCATGCTGTATTTTGCCCAACCGCCCTCCAAGGAACTGGTGACCCGGTTGGAGAATCGTCTCGAGTCGATCGAGGAAGCCAAGGGAGAGGAGACCGCCGAATATCAGGAAATTCTAGATCTATACGAGAAGGCGATTGCCCGGCCATCAGACCCTCTCGCGCAGATCAAACAAGGTCAGGTCTGGCGGCTCTTCACGCCGATGTTCCTCCACTTTGGCCCGATGCACCTGCTCTTCAACATGATGTGGCTTTGGACCCTGGGCCGCCCCCTCGAAACCCTCTTGCGGCGGACGAGGTACATCCTGCTGGTGCTCGTCATCGCATGGGTTTCCAACACCGCCCAAGCCATTTTCGAAAGCCCCAATTTCGGAGGCATGTCCGGTGTCGTTTACGGCTTGGTCGGCTTCTTCATGGTGCACCAGAGACTCCATCCGAACGGCGGACTTTACCTGGATCCACGGACGATCCGGTTCATGATGATCTGGCTGGTCCTTTGTTTCACGGGAATCGTTGGCCCCATTGCCAATTGGGCACACACCGTCGGCTTGCTTACGGGAGGCGTGCTTGGAGGCGGCAGCGCCCTGCGCAGCGGTGGCTGGAGAACCCTCCGACGCCGGCACGAATTCCGCAAAGCCATCATCGACAGTTCCGGAGCCATCCATCGATGTGAGGTTTGCGGAAAAACCGAGAACCACGACCCTGATCTCGAGTTCCGCGTCTGCACCGACGGGCGGGAATACTGCGAACATCACCTGCCGGACATCACTCCCTGAGCTTCGGCGAGTTGAGTCCGGAATGGCGCAATTACCGAGCTGTGGTAGGGTGCGCGCATCATTCGGCTACCCGTCCGGCAAGCCGCACCTTGAAAGATCCCAAGCCTCCCAAACGTTTCTCCGCTCCAAATGCATTTCTCTTCGATTCGGAACCTCAGGTCATCGGCAGTGCCCGTCCTCGTCCTCGGAATCTTCCCGTTTTCCTTCGTGAACGCGGGACCTGATTTCGTGCACGAGGTCGCTCCCATTCTGGATCGCCATTGCACGAAATGTCACAACGACACGAAGAAGAAGAGCGGGCTATCGTTGAATACCGAGGATTCCTTCCGCGCCGGCTCGGAAGATGGACCGATCATTGATGCCGACCATCCGGAAAAAAGCCTGATGCTGGAACTGATCACCTCCGACGATGAGGACGAACGCATGCCCCCGAAGGGAAAAGGCCTCGACGCGCGCGAGGTCGAAATCGTCAGGGCCTGGCTGAAGGACGGCGCGAAATGGGAACCCGGTTACGCCTTCCAGAAGCCCGCCTACGAACCACCCCTGAAACCGCGGAATCCCGAATTACCCGCCGCCGTCGCCGGCCGCACCAATCCGATCGACCGGATCATCGATCACTACCTGACGTCAAACAATCTAACACGCCCCGCTCCGCTTGACGACGCGGCGTTCCTCCGCCGTGTCCACCTGGATCTAACCGGCTTGCTCCCCACACCGGAGAAGGCGGCCACCTTCATCGCCGACAAGTCTCCCGGGAAACGCGGGCGGGTCGTGGATGAGCTGCTGGCCGACAAGACCGCTTACGCCGAGCATTGGCTGACATTCTGGAACGACCTCCTGCGCAATGACTACGCCGGAACCGGCTACATCGACAATGGCCGCAAACAGATCAGCGGCTGGCTCTATCAGGCGATTTACAACAACATGCCTTACGACCAGTTCGTTCGCGAGCTGGTGGCCCCCTCAAAGGAAAGCGAGGGCTTCGCCAACGGGATCAAGTGGCGCGGAAGCGTTTCGGCGGCACAAACGACGCCGATGCAGTTCGCCCAGTCGGTCGGACAATCGTTTCTCGGTATCAACCTGAAATGCGCGTCATGCCATGACTCCTTTGTCGATCGTTGGAAATTGAGCGAGGCATACGGACTCGCCGCGATCTACTCGGATGAGCCGATGGAGATGTACCGCTGCGACAAGCCCACCGGCAAAATGGCGAAACCCGCGTGGCTCTTTCCCGAGCTCGGCACCGTGGATGAAACCAAACCCAAGGCCGAACGCCTGAAACAACTCGCGGCGCTCATCACGGCCCCGCAGAATGGCCGCACTCCGCGTGCCATCACCAACCGTCTCTGGCAACGCCTGATGGGTAGGGGAATCGTCCATCCGGTCGATGCCATGCAGTCGGCACCGTGGAACGAGGACCTTCTGGATTATCTCGGCTACCATCTGATGGAAAATCAGTATGACCTCAAGAAGACGCTGCGCCTGATCTGCCTGTCGCAGGCCTATCAGTCCAAGGCCGAATCGTTCGAGGAAGCGCCGCAGGAGTCGAAATACGTCTTCCGGGGACCACGTCCGAAACGCATGTCGGCGGAGGAATTCACCGACGCCATCTGGCAGATCTGCGGAACGGCACCTGCCAAATTCGACGCTCCGGTGAAACGCGTGACCGGTAGCGGCCCCATGATGGTGAGAGCCGCCCTTTTGAAGAGCGATCTGCTCATGCGCACGCTCGGGCGACCGAATCGCGAACAGATCGTCAGCACCCGTCCCACCGATCTAACCACCCTTGAGGCGATGGACCTGAACAATGGAGCCATCCTGAATGACCGGCTCGCGGAGGGCGCGGCCGCACTGCTCAAGCGGAATTTCAAAAGCGCGGGGGAACTGGCAAACTACGTCTGGAGATCCTCCCTCTGCCGCAATCCGACAGCGGAAGAACTCCGCCTGTCGCTCGCCCTGCTAGGCCCGAAGCCGGACGCCGCCGCCACCCAGGATTTCCTTTGGGGCGTCTTCATGCTGCCCGAATTCCAAATCATCCGCTGAACCCGTCAAACACCATGCAACCACTCAGCATCGACCCCACGGAACCACGTCGGGATTTCCTCAAGAAACTCTCCGCTGCCTCGATCGCGGCCCTGATGGCCCGCGCTCCCCGCGCATCCGCGGAGACCATCGAACAACCGAAGCCCAGCGCGGACGCCTGCATCCTGTTATGGATGGGCGGCGGCATGGCGGCACCGGAGACCTTCGACCCGAAGGCCTATCAGCCTTTTGTAAAGGGAACCCCGGTGGCGAAAATGCTTTCCACCTTTCCGGCGATCGATACCTCGGTGGACAACATCAAGATCTGCCAAGGCCTTGAAAAGATCGCCAAGGTGATGGACCGCGCCACGCTCATCCGATCCGCGGTCCAGCCCGACCTCGGGACCATCCTCCACTCGCGCCATCAATACCACTGGCACACCGGATACGTGCCGCCTCAGACGGTTGCCGCCCCACACGTCGGGGCATGGATGTCCAGGGTGCTCGGCCCGCGCAACTCCGTGATGCCGGCTTTCATCAACATCGGCCAGAGGCTGGAAGGCGTCGGCGAATCCGAGGAGCTCAAGGCCTTCACCACCGGCGGCTTTTTCGGCTCCGAGTTCGGGCCGATGAACCTTCCGTATCCGGCCGACGCGTTGTTGGCCGTGCGTCCGCCCAAGGGCATGGAACCGGGACGCTTCTCGAACCGACGCGCCTTTTTCCAGAAGCTCATCGACAAGACTCCTCAACGCGACCTGATGTCGGACTATCAGCAGGAATCGATGTTGCGCTCGCTGGAGAGTGCGCACCGCCTTCTATCAGCACCCGAGGCGAAGGCGTTCGACCTCGGGCTGGAATCCAAGGAAACCCGCGACGCCTATGGCGACACCCGCTTCGGCCAGGGTTGCCTGCTTGCGAGAAACCTGGTGGAGAATGGCGCGCGCTTTGTCGAGGTGACCACGGAATACGTGCCTTTCCTGCATTGGGATACCCACAAGGACGGTCACGAGATCGCCGAGCGCATGCACCGCGAGATCGACTCCCCGGTCGCCCGCCTGATTCTCGATCTTGAAGAGCGCGGCCTGTTGGATCGCACACTCGTCATCATCGCGTCCGAGTTCAGCCGCGATGCGATGATCGAGGGAGTTCCAGGCTCGACGGCGAGAGACCAGTCCACCGCGAAGTCCGACACCTTGGAATTGCCCGCACACTACGGTCTGCACCGGCATTTCACGGGCGGCACCTCGGTCGTCATGTTCGGCGGCGGCGTGAAGAAAGGCTTCCTTTACGGCTCCACCGCCGACGAAAGACCCCTCATCGCCACGAAAAATCCCGTCTCCATCTCCGATCTCCACGCCACCATCTTCACCGCCATGGGCATCAGCCCGAAGACGATGTATGAAGTGGAGCAACGTCCGTTCTACGCCACGCTGGATGGCACTGGAGTTCCGGTCACGGAGATCTTCGCCTGAGAACGATGGTGTTCTTGGCGGAATTTCCAGCTCATGCCCCGCACCTGCGGTTAAGGAGGGGTGATCTCCGGTCAACCCGGGTGAACTGAAAGTCCACCCTCCTTAAGTCTGAAAAGCTGTCTGAAAATGCCCGAAGGCAGGGATCGACCTCCGGGCGGTCCAGCGAATGGAAAGTGAATGTCCGACCATGGACCGATTTACGAGCTTTTCATGGGCGGATCCATTCGCCTCACATTCGCAGGACCGTTGTGGAGAACGGTCCCTGCCATTTTTAAGACAGCCTCTGAGGCCTAGCCCGTGTGGTGTCACGACACGCCGGGAAATGCCATCAGTTCGATGACAGGAGCGAGGCTAAGTCGGTCCGTATGACGTGGGCTCCCTGAAGATGCCGGGAGCTCCAGCCTTCATCATGAAACCCTTCGCCCTTCTCATCGCGCTGGTCCTTCCAGCAGCCGCCACAAATGTCGTGTTCATCATGGCCGATGACCTCGGCTACATGGACACGGGTTTCAACAATCCAAAGACCTTTTACGACACGCCCAATCTCAATGGTCTGGCGAAGCAAGCCATGCGCTTCACCGCGGGTTACGCGGCTTGCCCGGTCTGTTCGCCCACGCGCTCGTCCATTCTAACCGGTCAATACCCCGCACGCACGCGCAACACGGATTACTTCGGCGGACCTAACGGATTTCAGGAACTTCCGACGGATCCTGCGAAACAAGCGTCGGCAAGGCCCGGCAAATCCGCCGGTCGCCCGGTGCTCCCCGCTCCCTACCTCAGCCGCCTCGCCACCTCCCACACCACCATCGCCGAGGCCTTCAGGGCGAAAGGCTACGCGACGATGCACGCTGGCAAGTGGCACCTCGGCCCGAAGGGCTCCTGGCCCGAGGATCACGGTTTCGATGTCAACATTGGCGGCAACGAAGGCGGTGGCCCCTACGGCGGCAAGAAATACTTCTCCCCTTACGCAAATCCCAACCTGCCCGACGGACCTCCTGGCGAACACCTCCCCGACCGTCTCGCCACCGAGGTCTCGAAATTCATCACCGCGCACAAGGACCAGCCGTTCTTTGTCTATCTGCCATTCTACTCCGTCCACACCCCGCTGATGGGCCCTCCGGATCTGGTGGAGAAGTACAAGGCGAAGAAGGAGAAGCTCGGCCTCGACGACGCGTTCAGCCCCGAACCACCACGTGAGAACCGCACGGTGCAGGCTCACGTCATTTACGCCGCCATGGTGGATGCCATGGACCAGGCCGTCGGCAAGGTGCTCAAGTCCATCGACGACAACGGGCTAACCGACGACACCATTGTCATCTTCTTCTCGGACAACGGCGGCCTCTCCACCTCCGAAGGTTCCCCGACCAGCAACCTCCCCTACCGCGCCGGCAAGGGCTGGACCTACGAAGGCGGCATCCGCGAACCGCTGTTGGTCCGCTGGCCCGGCAAGGTGAAACCCGGCTCCACCTGCGACACGCCCGTCATCTCCACCGATTTCTATCCGACACTGCTGGAGGCTTGCGGCTTTCCGCTTTTGCCGGAGCAACACAAGGATGGTGTTAGCTTCCTCGACCTCCTGAAGGATCCTGCCGCCAAACACGAACGCGCCCCCTTGTTCTGGCATTATCCCCATTGGGGAAACCAGGGCGGCATCCCCTCCTCCGCCGTCCGCGATGGCGACTGGAAACTGATCGTTTACTATTTCAAGAAGGAGCCGGAACTCTTCAACCTCGCCGCCGACCCCGGTGAACATGACAACCTCGCTGGCAAGAATCCCGCCAAGCTCGCGGAGCTCAAGGCCAAGCTCGACGCCTTCCTCAAGGAGACCGACGCCCTCATGCCGATCCCGAATCCCGACGCGAAGAAACCGTTCGTCAAGTGGTGAAACCCTATCTCCAACCCTCCCTGCTCCTGACCCAGGAAACATACTAACATGAAGACACCTTTCCTAATCCTTACCTCCTTCCAGCTTCTGGGCAGCTTGCTCGTGGCGGCGGAGAAGAAGCCGAACATCGTTTACCTGTTAGCCGATGAATGGCGCGGCGACGCCACCGGCTACGCGGGCGACCCGAATGTCAAGACCCCCCATCTCGACCGCTTGGCCAAGCAGGGCCTGAACTTCGGAAACGCCGTTTCAGTCGCGCCCGTCTGCACGCCTTACCGCGCCGCGCTGCAAACCGGCCGGTTCCCGACATCGACCGGCATGTTTCTCAACGATAGCTATCTCCCTTCCGAGGAACTTTGCATGGCGGAAATCCTGAAGGGCGCGGGATATGATACCGGCTATATCGGGAAATGGCACCTCGACGGCCATGGCCGCGATGCATTCATTCCACAGGAAAGGCGCCAGGGCTGGGATTATTGGAAAGTCCTCGAGTGTACCCACGACTACAATCACTCCGCCTATTACAGCGGCAACGATCCGAAGAAGCTTTACTGGGACGGCTACGATGCATTTGCCCAGACGAAGGATGCGCAGGCCTATTTCAAGTCCAGGGCGGACAATCCCAAGCCATTCGTCATGATGATTGCCTTCGGCCCTCCGCATTTTCCAGTCAACACCGCCCCCGAGGAATACAAGAAAATGTATCCCGTGGAGAAACTAAAGCTCGCGCCGAACGTGCCACCCTCCCAGCGCAAGAAGGCGCTCCAGCAGTTGCAGGGGTACTACGCGCACTGCACCGCGGTGGATCATTGCATCGGCGACCTGATGGCGACCCTCGACGAGACAGGTTTGGCGAAGGACACGATCGTGATCTTCACCGCGGATCATGGCGAGACCATGGGCTCCCATGGCAACAACCCGGATCAGAAACAGGTGCCGTGGGACGAGTCCGCGCGCGTCCCGTTCCTGCTGCGTTATCCCGCGGCGGGCGGCCCGAATGGCGTCACGGTGAAGACCCCGCTGACCACTCCCGACATCCTCCCGACCTTGCTCGGGCTTGCCGGAGTGCCTGTTCCAAAAAGCATCGAGGGAGACGACCTCTCGAAGACCGTTAGAGAACCAACCCATGCGGAAGACCGGGTCGCGCTCTATGAGGGAATCTCGCCCTTTGCCAGACTTGGGGAGGATGGCCACGCGAACAACCGTGAGTACCGCGCCATCCGTACCAGCAGCCATACCTACGTCCGCGACCTCAACGGCCCGTGGCTGCTCTATGACGACCGCAAGGATCCCTATCAGATGAACAACCTGCTGGGCCAACCGGAAAACGAGGCCTTGCAAAAGGAACTCGAAGCCAAACTCCAGGCACAACTCAAGGCGCGTGGCGACGAATTCCGCGATGGACAATACTACATCGACCTCTGGGGCTATCAGGCCAAGAAGGGCGGCAGTGTCCCCTATGGTCCCGGAGCAACGATGCAGTCGCCAAGGAAGCAGACATCCGGAAAATGATTGCAGCCCGTTCGCGCTGACGGAGCATCATTTCGTTAGATCCTATTCACGGCTTCGCACCACCGGCCCGATCGTTCCACCGGGAACAAACTCGGCGGCCGTGAAGAACTGCCTGACATCCCGCCTGCCGCGGCTCACGTTCGTCACCCAGCGGACGATACGCCGGACCAACGGATCACTGTCCCACCGGATGTGGCTGACCGGCGGCAGGCACCAGTCGATTGCCACATCCTGATCGGGACAAACCAACGAAACCTCCTCCGGCACACGCAAGCGTTTCCGGGCGAGAAATTGCTGGGCCGCGATGAAAAACGGCACTTCATCGACGATCATCGCCGTCGGTGGCGACACCCGGAACAGAGCTTCGAGGCGGGCATGAAATCCCTCAATCGTCTCTTTCCAATCCGGCATGTTGTAGTTGCTGACGGTCAGTCCATTTGCTGCCAGCTCATCAAGAAACGCCTGTTCGAGCGCGCCAGGCAGCGGCAGCCGCCGCTGCGCCCGGGTCATCAGGACGATGCGGCGGTGGCCAAGACGGATGAGTTCCCGCGTGGCGGCGGTATAGGCAGGAGCCTTCTCGGTTGCGGCGCAGGCAATCGGCAATCGTCGCGTTCGCCCGAAGAGCGACAACGCGGGCGTCGATTGGGTCGCAAACCATTCCAGCACCTCGCGTGAGCCGGAACACACGACCCAGGCATCGGCCTCCGTCTTGGCCACCAAACGCTTGATCCGTTCCACATCCATTCCGAGCTTCAGCAAGGTGACTTCCGAAAAGAACGCCACGTGACCAAGAACCGTCAGCTCGTGCTGCAGTTGCACCATGTATCCCCGCTTCCGGTCACTGTCCTCGCCAAGCAGGATCGCCACCCGCAAGGGACGCACCGTTTCCCCGCCATCCGGAATCACGATTCTGCGCCGCCGGCCCGCGCCCTGCGGCAACAATAGGCCTTCCCCCTCCAGCACACGCAGCGCGTCCTCCGCCGTCGTGCGATGAACCCCGAACTCGTTCGCCAGGCGGTGAACCCCGGGCATCGCGCCGCTCCGGAGTCCCTCCAGAATCTCATTCCGCAGGTGGCTCGCCACCTGCTCAGGTGCCGAAAGAAGGCGAAAGGGCCGCATGCCGATACCTACCGGCAAATCGCCATGGCTGCCAAGAAAGAAAATCTGGACAACCCGACAAGGAGATAGACCTGATTCGAAGCATACAGGAATTTTTCACCCCCCCCTCCAATCCCTCCGGATACCCAGCGGGCATGTGAACAATCCTTGCGAGTCACCAACCACCTGATCCGTCCTCCACAATCCACCATTCAAATTCCCAAGACATGAAATCGAAATCCACACTCCGCGCATTTCTCCTCGGCTGCAGCTCGCTGCTCGCCGCATCATCCCTCCATGCAGCTTCCCTTACTTGGAGTGGCACCACCGACACCTGGAACACCAATAGCAACTGGGTGGGCAGCGTGCTCCCGGCCTCCGGCGACTCGCTGGTCTTCGGCGCCCCCGGTGCGGGCGGTCTGTCCTTGATCAACGACCTTACCAGCGGCTCGTTCAATGTCGCCGGCATGACATTCAGCGGCACTACCGGGACTTTTGTGTCGGCGACGGCACCGCGACCGCCAATACCGGTAACACCTTCGTCCTCACCGGTGACGTCGTCAACAACAACGGCATCCTTCAGACCATCAATACGCCATTCTCGATGACGACGGTCAGAACTTTCAACTGCGCTGGGGATGTCAGCCTCGACTGGCAATATCAGCGGCTCTGGCGGCGCAATCACCAAAACCGGTGGCAATACGCTCATCTTATCCGGAACGAACAACTACACGGGGCAGACGTCGGTCAACCTGGGCGTCCTTCGTCTCAATAGTGCGAATGCCGTGCCCGGTGGCATAGGTGCCACCGGCGGCACCAGCAACATCAACATGAATGGCGGTGTTGTCGGACTAGCCGCCGGTGATTTCACCCGCAACTTGAACTCTACTGCCACCACCGCTGCCACCACATTCAGCGGCAACGGCGGCTGGGCGGCCTTCGGGGCCGACCGCGTGGTGAACCTTGGCGGTTTGTCGGCTTCCGTCAACTGGACCACGGCCAATACCGGCTTGAACTCCAAAGTTCTGATCCTGAGCCACCCCACGGCCACCCACATGGTGGATTTCCAGAACCCGCTCGACATGCTCGCGGTGGCCCGCACCGTGCAGGTGGATAACGGCAGCGCTGCGATTGATGGCAAGCTCAGTGGCAACATTACTGGCATAGCTTCCGGCAACCTGACCAAGACCGGCTTCGGCACCTTGTTACTCAGCGGCACAACAACTATGTCGGCACCACCACGGTCAGCGCCGGCACCCTGCTGGTTAACGGCACTAACACCGTTACCGGCTTGACCACAGTAAGTTCGGGAGCCTCCCTGGGCGGCACGGGCACGATCACAGGCGCGGTCACCGCCTCCGCTGGCGGCAGGATCAACCTTCGGGGATGGCGTGGTCGGCAACTCGACTCTCGGCAGCACTCTCACCCTCAGCGGCAGCGCCGCCAATCCGAACAATCTCTACTTCGACTTGGGAGGTGCTGTGGCCACGACGGATCAAATCGTGACTACCGGTGCGGTTACCGCCGCCGGTGCGAGTGGGGTGTTGGTAAATTTCAACCAGCTTGCCGGCGGCCCGGTCACGCCCGGCACTGGCAAGATTTTGATTCAGGCGGGCGCTGCAAGCACCTATGCGAACTACGCACTGGCCACCACTCGTTCAGGTGGCAATGTTTACTCCAATCTCACCGCCAGCGGCAATAATCTGGTCGTGGACATCGCCACCGCAGCCGCTGGGCCTGCGGCCGCCTTCTGGGTCGGCGGGGCCAACCCGTGGACCACCGTGGCGAACTGGAATACCGATGAGGCCGGCAGCATTGCTCTGGGCTCGATTCCCGGGGTAGGCACCAACGTCACCTTCGCCACCACCACGCCAGTTGCCACAAATCTCACGACCAATACGGTTGATGCAGATTTTGAAATCAACAGCCTGACCTTTAATGACGCCGTCGGAGGCGTGACCATCGGTGGTACCAAGATGCTGACTCTCGATGCCACCACTGCCAATGGCAATGTGGACGGCAATGGCATCACCTCCAGCAATACCAGCGGCACCAATACCATTTCCACCAAGATCGCCCTGGGTGGCAATCAAACATGGACGACCAACGGTGGAACGCTCGCGGTCAGCGGCGTGGTTTCCGACTTCACTGGCGGCTATGCGCTGACCAAGGCGGGTGCCGGCACCCTCACGCTTTCCGGCGTGAACACATTCAGCGGCCCACTCACGGTGAGCGGCGGCACCTTGGCTATCGGCGGCGCGGGGCAGTTGAACAGCGGCTCCTATGGACCCAACATCGTCAACAATGGAACCTTTAGTTACGGCAGCAGTGCAAACCAAACCCTGTCGGGAGTGATGTCTGGAACCGGTGCCTTGACCAAGTCCGGGGCCGGTAACCTCACTATCGGCACAGCGAACACCTACAGCGGCGGCACGACGGTCAACGCTGGCACTTTGACAGCCAATGTCAGTGGCGTTTTAGGGACTGGGACCGTGACCGTAAATGGAGGAACTCTCGGTGTGAGTGCTGGGGCAACTCACTTCGAACAGCCTTACCCTGAACGGAGGTACAATGAACATTTCTTTTAACGGAACCGCTCCCAATTGGACGGGGCCCGTGACTTTGACCGCCAACTCCACCATCAGTGCCGCGAGCTCTGGCGGCAGTGGCATTGTTAGCGGAAATATCGGTGATAGCGGCGGGTCGTTCGGCTTCACCAAAACAGGTGCCGACAGGCTGGCCGTCATCGGCACCTCTAATACCTACACCGGACCCACGATTGTTAGCGCCGGCGTGCTGACGTTCAGGTATTCGCTCTACAGCAACAACACGCTCAGCTGGACCCCGGCGAACATCACCGTGGCCAGCGGCGCCACGCTGGCGCTCAATATCGGCGGGTCGGGCGAGTTCACTGCCAGCCAGGCTGGGACGCTTTTCTCGCAGTTGTCGTCATCGGTGACGAGCAACGGCCTGCAAGCAGGCTCGAACATGGGCTTGGACATTAGCAATGCCGGGGCTACAGTCCAGACGGTTTCGGCCACGATCATTGACCGATTCCACCGGCCTCGGCGCCGGCGCGGTGGACTTCAAGCACTCGGCGGCACTGGCGGCACGCTGACACTCCCCGTGGGCAGCACCTACAGCGGCCTGATCATCACCGATCCACCTCAACGTTGAACGTTTCATCGTTCAACAGTGTTTTCACCAATGTCGGCTTGGGCACGGTTCACTCCGCCAGCAGCAGCCTCGGTGCGCCGACCACCGTCGCCACCGGCACGATCTGGCTCGGGACCGGTGCGGGCGGCGGTCAATACCAGCAACAAATTCAGGGCGGATCCCTGACCTATATCGGCACGGGCGAGACCACCGACCGCGTGATCAACATGGGCGGGGGGGAGATGAATCTACACGTTCAATCAGTCCGGCAGCGACCTGTTGAAGTTTGTCAGCAACTTCACGCATCACCGACAACCGGGGTAACAAAACCATCAATCTGCAAGGCTCCACCACCGGCACGGGCGAATTCGCCGGGGTGATCTTCAACGCCTGGTTGAGCGACCAACATCCTCGGTCTCACCAAATCCGGCACCGGCACCTGGACGATCTCCGGCGCCAATCTCTACACCGGGGTAACCACCGTGAGTGGTGGCGCCTTGGTGCTCGCCAATGCGGAAGCCCTCCAAGGCGGCATCGGTGCCACTGGCGGCGCGGGTGCCCTTACCTTCAACGGCGGTGTGATCGGCCTAGGCGCGGGCAACTTCTCCCGCCCACTGGCTGCGGCCAATACGGTCGGTGCCGCCACCTTCACCGGTGCCGGTGGCTGGGCAGCCTATGGCGCGGATCGCACGGTGAACCTCGGCGGCGCTTCAGCAACCATCGCTTGGGCGACGGCGGGCACGGGACTGAATGGCCAAACGCTCATCCTCGGCAGCGCCACGGCCACCCACACCGTGGATTTCCAAAACCCCATCACCGTGGGAGGGAACCGCACCGTGCGGGTGGACAACGGAGCCGCTGCCATCGATGGCATCTTGAGCGGAGCTCTCAGCGGCAACTTCTCACAAACATTGACCAAGTCTGGCGACGGCACGCTCCTGATCAGCGGCACGACTGACAACGGGAGTCTCATCCTCAATGCCAGTGCAGGAGTAGTGATTCTTGGAAAGTCTGTTGCTGGCCCTGCCGCAGTCGCGGGCATCAGCAACATCGCGACCGGAGCCACGGTTCAGCTAAGTGGGACTGGAGGCAACCAGATCTTCAATGGCCCGTTCCAGACGCAATTTGGTTTGGTCAACATGAGTGGCGGAACGCTCGACCTCAATGGCTTGAACGAGGGGTTTGACAGACTCACTGGCACTGGCTCGGTGACAAACACCCTCGCAGCCACCACCAGCACCCTTACGCTCGGCGCGGTGGATGGCAGCGGTTCATTTGGGGGCGCGCTTACCGATGGAGCAGGTGTTCTTGCCTTGACCAAAATTGGTACCGGCACGCTGACCCTCACTGGCGACAACACCCACAGCGGCAACACCACGGTTTCTGCCGGCACCCTGTTGATCAATAACACAACGGGTTCGGGCACCGGAAGCGGCGCAGTCAGCGTCGCAACCGGCACCCTTGGTGGCAACGGCTTCATCACCGGCGCTGTCACCATCGGCAATGGCACCGGCAGCGCGGATGCCATCCTGGCACCAGGAAACAGCATTGATGCCATCGATACCGGCAACCTGACGTTCAACAGTGACGGCAGCTATGCCTGCGAACTGGACGGCACTTCGGTCACCAGCGACGTTACCAACGTAACCGGCACTGTCACCATCAATGCAGCAACGACCCTCACGGTCTCATTGACGGGCTCTCTGGTTGCCAACCAAAAATACTTCATCGTCAACAACGATGCTGCGGACGCGGTCACTGGTACGTTCTCCGGCTTGGCTCAAGACGCCGTGGTCGGCAACTATGGCGGTATCGATTTGAAAATCAGCTACACCGGAGACGTTGGTACCAGCGCCATCACCGGAGGTAACGACATTGTTCTGTATGGAGCGTCTTCCTCTCCCTATGAAACTTGGGCGGCGGGGACATTCACCAATGCCTTCAGCAACACCCTGCCCGGAGTGGACTTCGACAACGACGGACTCAGCAATCTGATGGAATTCGTCCTCGGCGGAGATCCTACCATCAGTCAAGCGAGCATCGCCCCTGCCGTGAGCGTCTCGGGAGGCAATCTCGTGATGACCTTCAAACGTTCAGACGCCTCGGAGCTGGCGCCAGCCGTGACGGTGAAAGTGGAACTCTCCACGGATCTGTCGTTCTCGACACCTGCGGACGATATCACCATTGGAGCCACCACCGATGCCGGCCCGATCGCGCCAAGTGGCGCATCCTACACGGTGAGCAACAGTGGTGGATTCGACACCATCACCCTCACCGTGCCACAAGGTGCCGCACCGAAGAAATTCGCCCGCATCAAGGCCATCCAACCGTAATTCCGCCTGCCGCCCCCACCCGGCCGTCACGGCGGCCGGGTGGAGCCCTGCTCTCCAACCTCTGATTACCTCCAGCGTTAGCCTCTGTTCGATCCATTGCTGGAAAAGGACAGCAAGCTCTTCAACACGGAGCTTCGAAGCGACACATCCTCCTGTCCCCATCTGGAAATGACGTGTTCCTGGATGACATGGCCGTGCCCGAGCCTAACGTCGCAACCTTGCTCGGTGGTCTCCGGGCTCTCGCTCTTCTGCGCCGCAGGAGATGAGAAAGATGAAGTTCCGCATTCTTAAAAAACCCATTCGATTCGTCAGCATGACACTGGCCTTTTTCACCTTCGGCGGCATCCTGCACGTCGAGCCCATCAACAAAGCTGCCACAGGCACGGACCTCACCGCCGTCGCGAGCCGGTCCGACAGCACGGCACCAGATTCACCCATCGTTCCGATTCCTCACACCACGTATCCATGATCAAAACCGACAACCTGGGGATGCCCGCCAGCAACCGATCCTCCTTGCTCGTAGGCCTGATGGCCGCTCTTGCCTTGCTGCCGCAAGCCACCCGTGCCGCCAACGCGAGCTGGACCGGAGCTGGCACCGATGCCCTCTGGTCCAATCCCGCCAACTGGAGCGCCACGCCCGTGCCGGTCACGGGAAACACGGCGACTTTCAACGCTGCGGCGGGCGCGGGCGGGACCGTCATTGATCTCGGTGCCGGCGTCACGGTCAATACGATCACTTTCACGGGCCCGAATTGCGATGCCTATACGATTGGCTCCGGGGGGGCAAACGCCCAGTCTCTCATACTCAATGGATCGGGTAATTCGGGGCTTTCATCTGGAACAACTTTCTCGAAACAGATCACCATCAACGCGGCGATTACCGTCAACAATACCCAGCAGTGGGTTCTCAACGCAGGCACCAATCCTTGGATCGTCAACGGCAGTGTGACTCCCAACGGGACCGCCGGATCGACCAAACAAATCAAGATCAATGGCCACGGTTGCATCTTTAACGGCGTCCTCGCCGACCAGGCCGGCGGTGCAAAACTCCAGATGTCCGGAGCCAACGCCCAAACCGCGACCCTCACCAACCCGAACAACAGCTTCACCGGCGGCCTGTTGTTCGACAACGGCAGCGTCAGCGTCAACTCCATCGGCATGATCGGCTCCAACAGCGCGGCCGGTTCGGGCGGCGACCTTCTGTTTGGCAGCGGTTTCGGCGGCGGCACCTTGGTTTACACCGGCACCGGCAACACGACGGACCGCGTGATCAATTTCAACACCGGCTATTTCGGCCCGACCATCAACCAATCCGGTGCAAGCGGGCTTCTTAAATTCACCGCCGACGTGGCCGCCACCGCCGTCGGAAGTCAGCCCCTTACATTGACTGGCGCGACCGCAGGAACAGGCGAAATCGCAGGCAAGATCGTGGACAATGGCACAATCGGCACCACGTTTGTAAAAACCGGTGCCAGCGGTGTGACCAGTCTGGTGCTCAACTCGGTGGACGGGATTGTGGTCGGCGCTGCTGTATCCGGCACTGGCATTGCCTCTGGAACAACCGTCACCGGCGTCACCGCCAGCTCAAGGACAATCACCCTGAGCGCGGCTACCACAGCGAGTGTCGCAAACGCCTCCCTCACGATCGACGGGGTGAAGAACGTCACCCACGTCACCAAGACCGGCACCGGCACCTGGACGCTTTCCGGCGCCAACACCTACAGCGGCAACACCACCATTAGTGCCGGCACGCTGATCGTGAACGGCGGACTCAGGTTCGCGATCACGAATTCCGCATCAAACAAGGTCACTGGCACGGCATCGGTCACTCTCAACTGTCCCTGCACCATCGACACCTCGGCAGTCACCACCGCCAGCGGTTCATGGACCCTTGTTGATACGAACACACTCACCGAGACCTTCGGTCCCTCTTTCAGCCTGGTTGGATTCAGCGGGCCGGTCGGAAATATCTATACCAAGACCTCCGGCGTCGAAGTCTGGACCTTCAACAAGTCAACCGGCGTGCTCAGCGTCACTTCCGATGCCGTCATCACCTCATTCGGCATCCCTGGATCCACCGGTGTGATCAACCAGGCGAGCAAGACCATCGCCCTAACCATACCCTACACCCCATGGGGCGTCAGCGGACTGGCTTCCCTCGCGCCCACCTTCACCCTGACCAGCGGCACCTGCAATCAAACGAGCGGCGCGGCGCCATCGCCCACCTTCGCCACCACCAATCCGGTCACCTACACCGTCACCGATGGTGCCACCGTCAACAACTACGTCGTCACCGTCACCATCGCTTCGCCCAGCACGGCCAGCGCGATGCTGACCTGCAACTTCGGCGCACTCGGCCAGGCAGTGATCAACGAAGCCGCTGGCACGGCGGTGCTGTCCGTGTCGCCAAGCCAAGCGGTTACTTCACTCGCTCCCACCTTCACCCTCTCCACCAGCGCGTCCATCAACCCCGCATCCGGCAGCACGCAAAATTTCACCAATCCGGTGGTGTACCGCGTCACTGCGGAAGACGGCAGCACCTTCAAGGACTACACCGTCACCGTCCAATCGTTTGCCTCGTGGGCCTATTCCGGATCGCTGTTCATCATGACCACTCCCGATGGTGCCAATTTGCCGGGCAGCGCATCGGTTAGCGATTTCCCGCTACTCCTCCGTTTCAACTCCGCAAATTTCAACTTCGCGCAGGCACAAGCCAACGGCAGCGACATCCGTTTCACCGATGCGGCGGACGCCCCGCTTTCCTATGAGATCGAGCAGTGGGATTCCGTCAATGGCAAGGCCGCCGTGTGGGTGAAAATTCCAACCATCACCGGCAACGCGCGCCAGGAAATCAAAATGTATTGGGGTAAATCCGGGACGGGCAGCCAGTCGAGCGGATCTTCCGTGTTCAACGTATCTAACGGGTATGCTTGTGTGATGCACTTGAACGGAAATGTCCTGGATTCCACCGGCTCCACTTCGCCAGTCAATGGAGGCGCCACCGCGACGACGGCGCTGATCGGCGGCACGGCCATGAATCTGTCAACTGGTGACATCACCAGTGCGGCCAATATCACCAATTTCCCGGCGGGCACCAATCCCGCCAGCTCGGGCCAGGTCTGGGTGCGGGCCAGAAAACTCAACAACTGGAGCATGCCTCTGGCCTGGGGAAACAAGAATGCCTACGGCTGGAACACGTGGAACATGCAGATCGGCTTCTGGGGCAGCCCGTCGGTCCTGCCATCTCCCATCACCTGCCGGGGACCGGCGGTGCTTTCCGGATCCACGGCCCTCGCCGCAAATCAATGGTATCATCTGGCTTATACCAATTCAGGTGGCACCGCGAAACTCTATGTCAACGGCGTGCTTGATGGCACCGCGACTGGAGGCTCGTTAACCATCACCAATCCCCAGGCTCTCTCGTTAGGGATGGCAAGCGGTGACGCGGATGTGGATGAGGCACGCATCTCCAGTGTGGCGCGCTCCGCCGACTGGGTGAAACTCGAATACGAAAACCAGAAACCGGTGCAGACCCTCGTCGGTGGCATCGTGTCCGCAGGCTCGGATTTCTCCGTCTCGCCCACCTCGGTGACGATGAACGAGAATCAAAGCACCACTCTAACCGCACAAGCGGGGGGTGCCCAGAAGGTTTACTGGATCTACAAAAAGAACGGCCAGGAAACCCTGCTCGCCGCCGACCAACTCACGCTCAACTATGCCCCCGGCCGAATCGCCGGCAATGACTCGGCGGACATCCAGTTCAAAGCCATTTTCGCCGGTGACACCCAAACGTTCGACGTGCCACTAACCGTTCTCGACACCATTCCGGAGCCCGCGTTCACGCTTTCGCCGTCCACACCCTCATGGGACGGTCGCCAAACGATGACCGTCACCGCCAACGTCAGCAACCTCGCCGCGATGCAGACGGCCGGCTTCGGCACCTTGAATTACCAATGGTCGGTCAGTGGCGTGGCCGTGACCAAACAAGCATCTAACGGAACACTCGCACTGACCCGCTCGCAGGGCAGCGGACCGATGACTGTCACCCTCGTCATGGACAATGGTGGTCCGCCGGTTTCACAAAGCATCACCATCAACGTGCAGGAACCTGCCAGCGACCCTTGGCTGCAACGCACGCCGGGAGCCACGGAAAAGCCGGTCAACGGCCAGTTTTTCGCCCGCGATCCCAACACCGGGAATGGCACGGTCTTTTACAACGGCACCCAGAGCGGCACCCCGGACACCGTCTATCTGAAGGTTTACAAAACTCCCTCAGGCGGCAGCGAAACCCTCCATGCCACCCACCGCCAGTCATTGGTTAGCGGCACCTATGCCTTCTCCGCGCCGATCCCCGCAGGACTGGTGACTTACCGTGTGGTCTATGGCACGACCACCGGCGGCGTCGATACGGACGTCTCCACCGTCAGTGATCTCGTCTGCGGTGACGCCTACATCATCGAGGGTCAGTCGAATGCCCTCGCCATCGACAGCCTGCCCGATGAACTGACCACCGACAGCTTTGTCCGCACCTACTCATGGACGACCAACACCTGGGGCCTTGCGAACCGGAAGAGCAGCGAGTTCAAACTCGGATACTGGGGCATGGATCTGGCACTCTATCTGAAATCGACCTGGAGCATGCCCATCTGCATCATCACCGGCGCGGTCGGTGGCACGCGGATCGACCAGCACCAGCCAAACCCGGCGAACCACGGCATAGCCGGCAGTTCCTACTCGATCTACGCCAACTTGTTCAACCGCGTCACCAACGCCAAGCTCACCCACGGCATCCGCGGCGTCTTCTGGCACCAGGGGGAAAGCAACAGCGGTATCGACGCGGGCACCGGTGACTGGGATTACAAATCCTATCAACAGCTTTTCCTGGAAATGTCAGCGGCCTGGAAGCAGGACTTTCCTAACATTCAGAAATACATCATCTTCCAGGTCCAACCGAAGCCATGTAACTTGGGACCCAAAGGCGACCAAATACGCGAGGTCCAGCGCACCCTGCCGCGGTTGTTCTCCAACATGAGCATCCTCTCGACCATCGGCATCGACTCCACCCTCGGCTACCTCGGCTGCCATTACACCGCTCCCGGTTACCAGAAGATCGCGGATCTGGTGGCACCATTGGTCGAACGCGATTTTTACGGCGATGTTCTGCCTTACTCGGTCACCGCACCGAATCTCCAGCGGGCCTACTACACGAATTCCATCCGGGATCAGATCGCCCTGGAATTCGACCAGCCCACCCTGTGGAACTCCATCTCAACCCAGCATTTCTATCTGGACAATGTCGCCGCCAACATCAGTTCGGGCAGCCATGCCGGAAATGTCGTCACCCTGCAGTTGGGCGGTGCCTCTGGCAGTTCCACCATCGACTATGTGCAGGATCAGAAGTCAACCTGGGACGGCAACGCCGCCAAACTGATCGCTGGCGCTAACACCATCGCCGCACTCACCTTCGCCGATGTCGCCATCGGGCCTGCTCCGCCTGTCGGCCTGTCCGCCACCAGTGGCAATGGCCAGGTCGTTCTGACATGGACGGCCACCACCGGAGCCACCGGCTACAATGTCAAGCGATCGACGGTTAGCAATGGCCCCTACATCACCATCGCCACAAGCGCGGACCCCACATACACGGACCTCTCCGTCGTCGGTGGCACGCCCTATTACTATGTGGTTTCCGCCGTCAACACCGTCGGCAGCAGCACCAGTGAAGGCCTCGACTCCAGCCAGGCCACCGCCACCCCGCCCGGCGGCTACGCCGCATGGGCCTCCCATCCCGCGCAAGGCCTCACCGCTGGCGTCAACGACGGACTCGCCGATGACCCCGATGGCGACGGCATCAGGAACCAGATGGAATTCGTCCTCGGCGGAGCACCCATGGTTTCCTCGCAAGCCCCGCTGCCCACACTCGCCAAATCCGGCGAATCATGGGTCTTTGCCTATAACCGCAGCGTCGCCTCCCGCCCGCCTGCCACCACCCAGATCGTCGAGTACAGCGACAATCTATCAGGCTGGACACAGCTAGCGATCCCGTTGACCAGTTCGGCGAATGTGACCATCACTCCCCAAGGCGAGACGGATCGCGTTGAAGTGGTCCTCCCGCCCCTCGGACTCAAAAGCTTTGTACGCCTCAAAGTGAGCCAATAGCCTTGGACAAGGATGAAGCGTTGGAGTTCGCCGGCGATGGATAGGCCGCTGTCTGTCCCGGGCAACCGGATCCGACGAAGCATGCCGTCGGCGCAGGTGAGCCGACGGCCTGCTGTCGCTGAAATTGGGACATCCCGGCAAGAATTCACGATCGGAGGTGGATCTCCGCCATCGGATATTTTCCAGACCGCGACCTGGGGTAAATGGTCCGAGCTTCTCAACTTACCCCCTGTTCGCGTCGATTGTTGTCCATTCGGGGTTTCAATTTCCCCTTTGGGATCACAACTCGTAAGTCGGCCCGATCGTTCCGCCGGGAAGGAACTCCGCAATGGTGAAAAACTGCCTGAAATCCTGCTTGCCGTGGCTGACGTTGGTCACCCAGCGAATAATACGCCTGACCAGCGGATTGCTGTCCCAACGAATGTGGCTAACCGACGGTCGGCACCAGTCGAACGCCACGTCCTGATCCGTACAAACCAATGACACCTCCTCGGGCACCCGCAAACGCTTGCTGGAGAGGAATTGTTGCGCCGCAATGAACAACTGCATTTCATCCACAATCATCGCCGTCGGTGGCGACACCTGGAAAAGCGCCTCAAGCCGGGCGTGAAAACCCTCGATCGTTTCCTCCCAATCCGGCAGGTTGTAGGCACTGGCCGTTAGACCATGCGCCTCCAGTTCGTCGAGAAACGCCTGCTCGATCGCACCCGGCAAAGGCAACCGGCGTTGAGCCCTTGTTAGCAGCACGATGCGGCGATGTCCAAGACGGATGAGCTCCCGGGTGGCGGCTCTGTAAGCGGGCACCTTGTCCGCCACCGCGCAAGCGAACCGCAACTG
Organism: uncultured Verrucomicrobiae bacterium; assembly: GCA_963810445.1. GTDB lineage: Bacteria > Verrucomicrobiota > Verrucomicrobiia > Verrucomicrobiales > Akkermansiaceae > Luteolibacter. The sequence continues at coordinate 50,728 of CAWENZ010000014.1, forward strand.
GCGGACCCTGCCAAAAAGCGCCATGGCCGGAGTGGATTGTGCGGCAAACCATTCCAGCACCTCCCGCGACCCGGCGACCACCACCCACGCATCCGCCGCCGTCTTTCTAACCAGCTGGGCAACACGCTCGACCTTCATCCCCAGCTTCAGCATCGACGACTCGGCGAAGAACGCGACATGCCCCAGATCCGTCAGTTCATGCTGGAGTTTCATGATGTAGTCCCGCTTCCGGTCCGTATCCTCGCAAAGCAGGATCGCCACCCTCATCCGGCGCGAGGACTTGATCCCATCCGGCAACTGGATTTTCCGCGGTTTCCCCAGCCCCTGCGAAACCAGCAATCCTTCCGCTTCCAACTGGGTCAGGGCAGCGGTGACGGTCTTCCGGTCAATCCCCAGTTCCGCCGCAATCTGGGGAGTTCCGGCCAGCGTTCCGACCCACCTGCCACGCGTCAACTCCCCACGCAGATATTCGGCGACTTGCCAGGAAGGACGCAGGATATCAAGGCGCGGCACGGGATTAACCTGTCCGCCTTGGGACAGGTGTCGAGATGAAAAAAGCATCGACGAATGAAAAATTCCAAATGCTAGTCCTCCGGCAGGAGCTAGGTTCAATTCGCAAACAATCCGAGACCCTCGCTCAAATTACCTATCATGAAACCTACATTCAAACTCCGTGCATTCCTCGTTGGCGGCGCTTCCCTTCTCGCCGCCTCGTCGCTCCACGCCGCCACTAACGTGACTTGGGATACAACCCCCGGCACGGTCGGCACCGGTGACAGCACCATCACTGGCGGCGTTGGAACATGGAATACCAGCACTGCGGTCACACCCAACGGCAACTGGACGGTTGATGCGGGCGACAACAACATTGCCTGGGAGGATGCCAACAACGACACCGCCATCTTCGGCGACACTTCCGGGGCGGTTACGATCGATGCCGGTGGTGTCACTGTCGGCGGGCTGACCTTCAACACCGCCGGCTATACCATCGGCGGTGATGTCCTGACCTTCGGCCTCGCCGGGAGCATCACGGCAAACGCCGACGCCGCGATTTCCTCGGGAATTGGTGGCGCAGTTGCCATTTCCAAAGAAGGCACGGCGGCGCTCACTCTTTCCGGAACGAATACCTTCAGCTCCGGCATCACGCTCAACAACGGGACGCTGAACTTCGCCAAGATCCTCTCGATGCCCGCCTCGGGTGCCGTGGCAGTGCAAACGGGAACAACTCTTGGAATCAAAGTCGGAGGGGCTGGTTACCGACATCTTCGGCGCGACGCCGGGCAACGTGGTGTCTCGGCTGCTCGAGGACGGGCACGTCGAGGGCGTGTTCGGGCGTGTCGCTGCCGATGCTGCTGCGGCTGCTCACCGGCCGCAACGGCTCGCTCGCCGCGCGGTGCAACGCGCGCTCTCCGGCGGCGCCGAGGGCGTGGTCCACATGAACACCGACCGCTGCCTCGATGCCTAGCGCTCGAGCCGACGTCATCAACGAGCTCGGCCTGCATGCGCGCGCCGCCGCCAAGCTGACGCATCTCGCGAGCAGCTTCGCAGCGCGAGATCTGGCTCTCGCGCAACGGCCGCCGCGTCAACGCCAAGAGCATCATGGGCGTGATGATGCTCGCCGCCGGCAAGGGCTCGTCGGTGCTGATCGAGGCCGAAGGCGCCGATGCGGACGCCGGCGCTCGCGGCCCTCCTCGCGCTGATCGCGAGAAATTCGGCGAAGGCGAATAGCCGATGGACGGCGCGCGATGAACTTCGTCCTGCACGGCCACACGTGTCGACGCGGCATCACCATCGGCCACGCGCACCTGGTTTCGACTGCGCGCCTGGAAGTGGCGCACTACGAAGTGGCCGGCGATGCGGTCGAAGCCGAGGTCGCGCGCTTCGACCGGGCGATCACATCGCGCAGGACGGGCTCGCCGCGCTCAAGGCGCACA
>CAWENZ010000015.1:0-84222 GCA_963810445.1 uncultured Verrucomicrobiae bacterium
CTCTCGGGCACGCCAGCCAATGGTGACGTTGGATCTAACATCTTCACGGTCAGCGTGACCGACAACGTCATCGCCACCCCGGTGGAAGCCACCTTGGACATCATGGTGATCAACACCAACGACGCTCCGGTGTTCACATCCGACCCGATGGCTGGCAGCGACGCCACCGAGGACGCAACCTATGCCGGCACGATCGACGGCAGTGCCACTGATGTGGACAGCGGTGCCCTGCTGACCTACGCGAAAGTGAGCGGCCCGGCCTGGTTGGGCGTGGCTTCCGACGGCACGCTTTCGGGCACACCAGCCAATGCGAATGTCGGGGCGAACGTCTTCACGGTATCCGTTGATGATGACAATGGCGGGACGGACACGGCGGTATTGAACATTACGGTCATCAATACGAACGATGCGCCGACATGGGCCAGCAATCCGGTGACAGGGGCGAGCGCCACGGAAGACGCGACCTACAGCGGAAGCCTTGCGCCCAGCGCCAGTGATGTTGACACCGGAGCGATCGTCGCCTTTGCGAAAGTGAGCGGTCCGGCATGGCTGAACGTGACTTCAAATGGCGAGCTCTCCGGCACACCGACCAACAGCGACGTGGGGGTTAACGGGTTCACCGTAAGCGTGACGGACGGCATCGCCGCGACGGTGACGACCACTTTGAACATCACCGTCATCAACACCAATGACGCGCCGGTCTTCACCGTCAGTCCGATTATCGCCGCCGGAGCCAGCGAGGGCGTGGCCTACACCGGGGTGACCCTCGCAGGCAGTGCAACCGACGCCGACGTCGGCGACAGTATCACTTTCTCAAAGGTCAGCGGCCCGGCATGGCTGACTGTCGCGTCCGACGGTGCGCTCGCGGGCACTCCACCGACTGGCTCGGCGGGACTCAACACGTTCGTCGTGCGCGCCACCGATAACAACTCGGCAACCGCCGACGCGACGCTTCAGATCTCCGTGATCGGTCTGCCGCTGCCATGGGTGGCCACGGACATCGGCACCGGCATGCTCGCGGGATCCACGTCACACAGCGCGGGAACATTCACCCAGTCCGGCTCGGGCGTCATTGGCGGCACCAGCGACAAGCTCCGCTTCACCTATCAGACCATCACCGGTGACGGCGAGATCATCGCAAGGATCAGCACCCTGCAGAACACCGGCAACTCCTCGCGCGTCGGCGTGATGATTCGCGATTCGTTGGCCTCCAACTCGAAGCAGATCTTCATGGGTATGACAGGCTCCGGCGCCTACCGCTGGATGCGCCGGTCCACCACTGGAGGAAACCCTTCCACTTCCAGCAACGGCACCGGCACGGTTCCAAACACCTGGGTCCGCATCGTCCGCAGCGGCGCGACCATCAGTTCCTACAAAAGCTCCAACGGCACCTCATGGACCCTGGTTGACAGCAGCACCAACACCACGTTCGCCTCCACCTGCTACATCGGCCTGGCCGTGGGCAGCGGCAGCAACACCACCCTCAATTCCTCGCAGTTCAGCAACGTCACTGTGACCCCGTGAATCGTTTCATCCTCGTCTCCCTTTGTCTGGGCATCGCGCTGATCGCTTGCGGCAAGCGCGAATCCCAAACGATTGCGCAACCGGATGACTCCGCGGCGACCCCCAGGGTTCGGCCTCGCGGGCACGCTTCGCGCGAAGCGGTTCCCGGTTCGCCCGCGCGGCTGCGAGCCGACCTGACCGAGGCGGAAATCATCGGCCCTGCGGTGGATCGCGAGAAGGCCATCGCTGAGGTGGCATGGAGCGCGCTTGAGACCGATCCCGCCCTGTCGGAGGAGGCGTTCCTGAAGCTGCCCCGTGATCGCCCGGAGCGGCTGCGCCTGATCGAGCACCACGCCATGAGAGTTGCAGAACGCGATCCGGAAGAGGCGCTTGCCTGGGCGGACGGGCTCGAATCCGAGCAGGAAACCGCCGCCGCCAAGGGCATGATCGCGCTTGTGCTTGCCGAGACGGATCCACTGGGAGCTGCGAATCTTCTCTCCGAATCCGGTATCGCCGGCCGCGACTTTGATGTGGCGCTGGTTCAGGTCATCCAGCGTTGGGCGGGTAAGTCGCCTTCCGATGCAGCCGCATGGGTTGCCACCTTTCCGCCGGGACCCGCGCGCGAGCCGGGCATCGGGGTGATCGCCGGATCCTGGTTGCCGCGGGATCCGGAAGCCACGTTCGCCTGGTTCGGCGGGCTGCGTGATCCGGTGGTGAGGCAGGAGGCGGCACAGGCGCTTCAGGGCATCATTCTCCAGCAACCGGAGGACGTCCGTATGGCATGGCTGGAACACGCCGACGCCGGCCTGCGTGACGAGTTGGAGCGCCAGAGTGGACAAGCCTTGCTGGATGTGGGTGACAACATCCCACAGCCGTTGGAATGAGAGGTCTGGCCTCATGGGGAAGCGAGGATAGCCGCTTACCCTTGCGCACCCCCGAGCCAGGAGCCAGGCAGCCAGGCAACCGACAACCTGGGGAAAAACATGGGCCTCGTCCGAACCATCCGGGCCAAGTTGACCAATCTTGCCTGCTTTGCCACCTACGGACCCTGACCTCCGGGCCTTGTCGTATGATAAGATGACAAGCCAATCCTTTCCACTCGCCACGGACCGTCTAGATTCTCTTCCAAGGTTCCGGGATTCCTCCGAGGCCACGCCCCAATAAATCATACGATCACACGACTAGGCAAACCCGGCCGACACCCCGTTTTATTCCAACTCTCTTTGGGAAATTCTTTCAAGGATCACGACAGAACAAGCAAACCCGATCCTCAAAACCACACCGTGAAATCGAAAAAACTTCTCACACCTGGCCGTAGCAGCAGCCGCAACCTCAGCCCACGCTGCCACTATCAGTTGGACTGTCAGCACCATCACGGGTGCCGCCACTGATATTTCCAACATTGGAACGACCGTCATCGCTGCCAGCGGCTCGGATGGCGGAACCAACGCGAATGTGGTGGACAACGAAACTGTCGCCACGGTCAACGGGGTGGTTTTCACCGACGCCCTCGCCATTCAGAACGCGACGCACTTCGATACGCTGAATGCGCGGGCCAACTCCGGTGTCACGGGCGCATACTACGACATGCTCAGGTTCGCGGACCGAAGAGGCAGCGGTGACGCCACTTATACTTTTAGCGGACTCACTGTCGGCAACGCCTACCAGATCCAGCTCTGGGCTCAGGACAACGTTTCCACCCACCTGGTCAACGGCATCGTCCTGAACAATGGAGGGCTTGTCACCGCCCCTAACCCCGGCACATCTGGACACGCGACCTTGTTGCTTGAAACAGGTTTGAACCTACCCGGGCAGTTCGCGACAGGCACCTTCGTCGCCGATTCCGCAACCCAATCATTCCTTGCCCGCGCATGGACCAACCTCACCACCACCCCCGTTGCAGGTTCCAACACCACGATCAATGCCTATCAGTTGCGGGATCTCGGCGTCGTCCCCGAGCCTTCCTCCGTGCTGCTCGGTGGCCTCGGACTGCTTGCGCTGCTGCGCCGCCGCAGAAGTTAGACCCATTGCGCGCTGGCTGCGACACGCCGCTTTCCGAAACCTTCTCCAGACGCCCGCCTGAGTAGTCCCGAGTTTCATTTCCCACCTTCTACACATTTCCAACAATCCTCATCCCCTTCCAGATACAATGACAAAAAACCTGCTCAACCTACTGGCGGCGGCGGCGATCGCCGCATCAACAGCACAGGGCGCCGACGTCTCCTGGAGCGCCTACAATGTCACGAACTCCGCAACCGACGTATCCACGACGGGAACGCCTGTCGCCTCCAAAAGCGGCGCTCTAACCACGAACTATACGGTCAACGGGGTCGTTTTCACCCAAGGCCAGATTCTGGATACCACGACGCACAACGACAACATCAGCAGCCGCATACCCTCCACGCTCGAAGCTGCTTACAAGTCCTTGCTTCAATCCGGATCGAGAAACAGCAACAGCGCCAACCAGACCATCACGTTCAACGGCCTAACCATCGGCAACAACTATCAGATCCAGATCTGGGCGTCGGACTCCGCCGGCACCGCAGCCGATACCGGCGTCATTCTGAGTCCCGGCACCGCAGGGGCGACGACCATCCTCTATGAAGTCGTGAACAACGGACCCGGACAGCATGCCCTTGGCATATTCACCGCCGATGCCACCTCACAGGTCATCACACTGCGCAGGTACACCGGTCTGCTCACCACCCCCGTCGCAAGCAATCAACTCTTCGTCAACGCTGTGCAATTGAGAGAGGTTCCCATCGCGAGCGTGGACGCCGGGACTCTCGACGGTGTCGGCGTCGCCGGTTTCCGTTCCTGCGGATGGCACCACGACCTCCGCCGTCACCGTCACCCTGAAGGACGCCGGCGGCAATCCGGTCCCGGGCAAGCTGGTTTCCCTGGCGGGCAACACGGGCAACGCCACGATTTCAACCAGCAACAACACGAGCAGTGCGAGCGGCGTGGTCACCTTCACGGTCAAGTCCACCACCGTCGAGACGGAACAGTTCACGGCCACGGGTGACTCGGTGCCGATAACCCAGACCACCAGCGTGCAATTCACGTCGGCGGTCACCGACGCCGGCGATTCCACCGTGGAGGCATCGCCCGGCACCGTCCCCGCAGACGGGGTCACGGAATCCGTCATCACCGTCACGCTGAAGAATTCCACCGGCCTGCCGCTCTCCGGCAAGGTGGTTTCACTGGCCAAGACGGCTGGACCGGGCTCGCCCACCATCGCTCCGGCCACCGACACGACCAATGCCAACGGGTGGCGACCTTCACGCTCAAGTCTGCCACCGCCGGCACGATGGAGTTCACGGCCACCTGCGATACGGATAGCGTGACGCTACACAGCGGATGCCGTCAGCGTGAATTTTGTGACGCCGGACGCGTCGGCGCTGCTGGTCTATGAGGGTTTTGATTATCCCTTGGGAGTTCTGACCGGCAACAACGGCGGAACCGGCTTCTCGGCGGGCTGGACCGCTCCGGAGGCGTCCTTCATCTGTCAGGTTTACGATCAAAGCGGCGGCACTCTGGCGACATGGGACAACGTGGTCAGCGGAGTGACGATGTCCTCGCCGCCCCGATACATCGCCTCGGTCAATACGGCCAACCCCGGCTCAACGGCAGCACGGGTCCTGACCAGCGATGCCGGAGCTATGGCAGGTGCCGACAACGTCCTGTGGCTGGGGGAGCGGTGTTTCACTATCAGGACACCAACGGCAGTGCCGGCCTGAATATCGGACTCAGCTCGGGAGGTTCGTTGACCGTGGCCGTGGATTCAATACCGCCGGCATCGATTTCATCGGCGTGACCCACCGACTATGCCCAGGCCACCAGCAACTGGAACAACAGGGTCAATGCAACGATCGTGGACGATCATGTGGTGGGCCTCGGCTACACCGGGCCGCACGCGCAAACCTTGGGAACCCAGCCCTCTCGACAACCGAGGACCTGCTGGTGGTGATCGGAAGTTCACCTTCGGCGCGTCGGACCGGGTCGAGGCGGCTTTCTTCAAGGAAAGCGACTCCCTCAGCGAAGCCGCATTCTACAGCAACCCGAGCTATGTCAGCGCGACGTATCTGGCCGGCATTGACGAATCGGCGCTCAATACGCTTAGCTACACCCAGCAAAGAGGTACCAACGCCCTCGACGAAATCCGCCTCGGCAGCACTTTCGCCAACACCTTCGGTGGTGGTTCCGTGGTCCCGGACTTTGACACCTGGGCCGGGAACTATCCGGGCCTCGGTGCAGCGGGCGCGGACGACGACGGCGACGGCCTGACCAACGACGAGGAGCGGATTTTCGGCCTCAACCCGCAGAACGGCGCCTCGGCAAACCCCTACGCGATACCCTTCAATGCCGCGACGGGCGGCTTCAGCTACACCCGGCGCACGCAGTCGCTCACCGGCCTTACTTACAAGGCGTGGTATTCGACTGACCTTGAGGGATGGCTTGAGGACCCCGTAGGGACCGCTTCCCAAGCGCCCTGGCACCCCTGTCAGTGACGTCGAAATCGTTGGTGTCGTGGTCGATCCGGCTCTCCTCACCGAACCCAAACTGTTCATCCGGGTCAGCGCGGAAGACCTGGGTCCACCTCCTCCGCCACCAGTGGCTCCCGAACTGAGCAGCCTGTGGGGCAGCGGCACCACCATCACGCTGAATTTCAGCGAGGCGATGAACGAAACCTCCGCCACCGACACGGCCAACTACACCGTGGCACTCGACGGCGGTGGCTCGATCACGGTGTCTGGCGCATCGCTCAGTGGGGACGGCAAGACCGTCACCCTTACTCTCGGCTCGGCCCTCGGAATCGACAATACCTACAACGTGACCATGAGCAATCTGGGCGGAGTAGCGGCCTGCCACTGGGTGGCAGTGGTAGCGCCCAGTTCCTGACATGGGACAATGACCCGGCCGGCATCAAGGTCTTCATCCTCGCCGGCCAGTCAAACATGGTCGGCTATGGCAAGTCCGAGGATGGAGGCGTCCCGCCTGGACGCCGACCAACGGCGAGCCCAAGGAAATCCCCGGCGGCCTCGGCTGCCTGCGTTACCTGGCGAAAAACAACGCCTCCTTCCCCGTTTACGATTTCACCTCACTGCTGGTCGATCCCGGCAATCGGACAGCGCCTGGAAGACCCGCAGCGACGTCAAGGTGTGGTGGCACAATGGTCACTCGGGCAATCTCGGCGACCCGATCAGCAAAGGTGACCTCGGTCCTCCGTTCAAAGGAGCCAACGCGGGCTGGTTCGGACCGGAATACGCATTTGGTCAGGTGCTCGGTGATTACTACACCGGCGTGAACGAGGATGTGCTGATCATCAAGACCGCATGGGGCGGTCACAGCTTGGGCGGGAATTTCCGTCCTCCAAGCGCGGTCGCGAACCGCGGTGGCGCAGTGGGAGCCTCCTACCTTGAGATGGTCGCTAACGTCCGCGAGGTTCTCAGCAGTTTGGGCACCCAGTTCCCGGAATGGTCGGGCAGGGGCTATCAGATTGTCGGATTCGGCTGGCATCAAGGGGTGAGCGATGGGTCAGAGCCCTTCGCCACCGAATACAAGGACAACCTTCCCGACCTGATCAGCGACGTGCGGGCGGAGTTCGGCAAACCCAATCTGCCGTTCGTGATCGCCTCCACCGGGATGCAGGGAGTGAACGGAACCAAGCCGCCACAAGCTTATCCGTATCCGGACTACACGAAGGTAGAGAAGGCCCAGCTCTGGGTGTCGGGCGTCACCCAGCCGGCAAACGTCCTCTCGGATGACACGCGTTCCTACTGGCGCGAAGCGAATGTTTCCCCCAGCACCACTTCCTTCCATTGGAATCACAGTGCCGAGAGCTATTTCCTCGTCGGCAAGGCTCTGGGTGACAACATGGTGGACCTGCTCACCACGCCTTAATTTGACCGCTCTCCCGCCGCCCCCATTCAGGGGCGCGGCCACCGCGAAACGAAGATTCCCGCCTCTTCATGAGGCTTCGGAACAGGGCGGAGTCCGGTTATTGGGTTTTCCGGACTCCGCTCTTCACCTTTCCGCGATGCCGGGGTGAGAAAAGTGCTGGATCACGGCAAATCACCGTGCGGATTGGCCGATGTTCGGTATCCGATTCAGCAGCGCCCCTTGTCTTCTGTCAGCCGGACGGTTTCTTTTGCGATCAAGCCGGCAATCTTTGATGTCGAAAACCAAGGCTGGCGGACATATGAAGGCAGGAGATGATCAGGGAACAAACGTTCATCAGGCTGTTCGTGCGCCATGAGGCCGAGTTGCGGGGCTTTGCCATCAGCCTCATCCCGTCGATCGAGGATGCCCAGGATGTGTTGCAGGACGCGTGCATTGCCATGTGGCAAAGGATCGACGCCCTCGAAAACGAGGAGGGGTTCATTCCATGGGCCTACACCTTCGTCCGTCTCACCGCGTTGAACAGGATCAGGAAATTGCGGCGCAGCAAGCTGGTGTTTTCCGAAGCGCTTGTGGAGTTGAATGCGGAGGAGGCGGGGCAGGAATCGGCGCGGGCGCGGGCCGAACGCCAAGCGCTGCGGGAATGCATGGCGCTGCTCCCGCCCCAGCAGCTTGCATTGGTCCGCAGCTATTATACCGCCAGCAAGGTCCGCATGGAGGATCTGGCCCGGGAGATGAGTCGCCCGGTGGCGGGGCTCTACAAGGCGCTTGAGAGAACCCGCGCCGCCCTGCGCGACTGCATTGACCAGCGCTTGGCTGACATGGGATTCTGAATCACCACTTGAACCAATTTACCGACATGAACGACCCACACACCGACCTCGACCGACTGATTGACCGCATCAGTGCCGGAACCATAACCCGTGAGGAATTCTCGGAGCTTGAGGCACGTTTGCTCGCTGACCCCGAACTGCGGCGGCGGTTCCGCTCCCGGATGCGTCTTGAGGCCAACCTCCATTCGGAATGTCAGGCGGCCCCGGCTGAAATCCTGTCGCCGGTGATGTTGGCTCCGTCGCGCCCAAGCCTCTTCCGTTGGCCCGCCGCCGCGGCTGTAGGCATCGCGGCGGGACCTGGCGCTTGGCGCATTCCTCGTATTCCGCCCCGCTGGTTCCGAAACTCCCGATTATGTGGCCACGATTGTGTCGGAAGATGGCGCGGCCTGGTCTGCGGACGGCATGGTGGGCGAGGGCGCCCGACTGGTTCCCGGCATCATGAGCCTGAAGAGTGGCTTGGCCACCCTGCGCTTCAATTCCGGGGCCGTGGTCGACCTCGAGGCCCCGGTGACCATCGAGCTCCAGAACCCGATGCGTTGCCGTCTGAGTCACGGCAAAGCCATCTTCGAGATGCCTGAGTCGGCGCATGGGTTCGTTGTGGAAACTCTCAATGGCTATGCCGTGGACCATGGGACCCGCTTCGCGGTGGCGCTGCAGGAAAACAGCGAGCAGGTCGAATTCGGGGTCTTGAGCGGACGAATCTCGGTGCATCACGATAAGACACAGGCATCGGCAGACGTGCGGACCGGCGATCAGGTGCTGTTGACGCCCTCGGGCATCGGCGAAGCTCAAAATGACGGTGTTGAGGCACGATCGGCGAACTCCGGCGTGTTGCGGTTCCGGGCCAATGGATCGGAAACCTCGATTGTTCGTGGCGACATGCGCGAGGATTTCCTGGATCCGACTCGCTGTTTGTGAAAAGGGACTTGCCAGTGCCCAATGAGGAGAACGTGGACCGCGTATTGTGGGCGAAGGATCGACGGGCCCTGATCGCCTTTGAATTGGAAAAACTCGATGGGCGGCAGGTGGAGCAGGCCACGCTGCGGCTGAACATGGTATCCAGCCGCAGGGGGGTATGCGACCTTGCTGCCTGAACGCACCCGCATCGAGGTGTATGGCATCCGCGATGTCCGGAGTTGGAATCCTGGAATGCCGGGGAATTGAAATGGGCGGATGCCCCGGGGTCAGTGGGCAACGGTACGGATCTGGATGGGTCGGAAGTCAGTCTGCTTGGCTCATTCGAGATCGAACGCAGCCAGCTTGAGGGGCCGGTGGCCTTCGAGATCCCGAACTCACGCGCTTCGTGAATCAGGACCGCACCGGAGTGGTGGGGTTTCCCGTACTGGTGCCCGTCAGCATGCCGCAGGAACCCTGGAGCCTGGTCCATGCCTTTGCCTCCAGCCATCATGCCGAGGCCGCCGGTCCGTCGCTCGAAATCCACACCAAGTAGCGGCCGCGGGCAATGAATGCCGGGGCGCGTGCCGCATGCGGGAAACATTTTCCATGTCGAATCATCCGTCCTCCGGACATGTATGAATATGGGGCAATTCCCGTTGCCAACCCAGAAGTCGGACCAAGAAACCCACACTCCTCGAAACCCCGCCATGACCACGAAAAGCCTGCTCACGATTCCAGCGATCTTCGCCTGCTTCACCCTGTCGGCGGTCGGAGATATCATCACCCCGACAGGCGCGGCATCGACGACCTGGGCTGACGTTTCACGGGTTCTTACGGAAACCATTGACGGATCGCTGCTCAGCGGCGGTGGAACCAGCGGAGACATTCTCACGGAAACAGTATCCGCTGCCACGACCACTGACGGGTATTGGTTGAGCGCAAGTTCGGCCGTTAACAGCGGCAACTTCAGCACGACTGAAACGCTGATCTTCAACCTTGGGGGCACCTTCGATGTCGATGCCGTTTACATTTGGCCATACATTCGCACCCAAGCCAGCCGAGGCTTGAAGTCCTTCGACCTTTCCTACTCGAGCGATGGCGTCAATTTCACGTTCGCTCAAAACGTGACGGGATGGACGCAAGGCCCCGCCAGCGGCACGGCCCCCGTGCAAACGCAGGCAATCACCGAGGTCACCGGTGTCACGCATATCCGCTTGAACAACCTTCAGGTGTTCGCCAATAACGGCGGCTACATTGCTCTTTCCGAAATCCGTTTCGGCGGTGTGTCGGCGGTCACTCCGGCGGGCCCGGTGAACGCCGGCCAGTCCACGGTGGATGCCTCGCCGGCGGCGGTGCTCGCCGACGGGACTTCGACCTCGACCATCACGGTCACGCTGAGAGACTCCGTCGGCACTCCGGTGGGAAGCGAAGGTGTCACCCTTGCGAACACTTCGGGTCCGGGCTCTCCGGTCATCAGCCCGGTCGGCGCTCGAGCACCACCAATGGGCTCGGCGTGGCGACCTTCACGGTCACCTCCGCCTCCCCCGGCACCGAGGAGTTCACCGCCACCTCCGTGACCGACACCGTGGTGGTCACGGATACCGCCAGCGTGGACTTCCAAGCGCTTGTCGTGGATGCCGGCCAATCTGCAGTGTCGGCTTCGCCGGCTCTTGTTCCTGCGAATGGCGTCACGACCTCCACCATCACCGTCACGGTGAAGAATGCCGGTGGCCTGCCGCTTCCCGGCAAATTGGTCTCCCTGTCGGGCGATGGTAGCGCCACCATCGACCCCGCCGGTGCTGGAACCGACACGACCAATGCCAGCGGCGTGGCGACTTTCACGGTCAAGTCCGGCGCACCCAGCTCCGAGACCTTCACCGCCACCAGCGAATCGGTCAGTGTCACGCAGACCGCCAGCGTCAATTTCATCGAAGTCCCGACCGGCCCCGTCATCACGCCGACGGCCGCTACTTCAACAACAAATGTCGACACCAACAGAATCATTGATCGAGCGATCGACGGCAGTGGTCTTGCCGACTTGTCGAATCCCTCCAGCGTCTTGGACGACGAACATATCTATGGGGCGGGAGCCTTTGTCTGGCTGAGTGCTTCGGGTGCCGTCGCAGGCGGGGTCGAGGAACTTACCTTCAATCTGGGAGGAACTTATGACGTCGATAAGGTGTATTACTGGCCCTACACCCGTGATTATCTCCGGAACCTCCTGACTTTCGATATCTCCTACTCAACGGATGGTGGCAGCACCTTCAACACTCCCGTTTCGGCTGCATCGCTTGGAATGGCGAATTGGGGAATACAAGGAAATAACCGTAGTCCTTCGTTTGCTGAGGCTCGTACCTTCAGCACCTTGTCCGGGGTCACTCATATCCGCTTCAGCAACCTGCAAAACCATGGCGATGCAAACTACTTTGCTCTTGGCGAGATTCGCTTCGGCGGGGTGTCTGTAGGCACTTCCGGCTACGCCAGTTGGTCCGGTGGCGCGGCGGCCAATGGCGACGCCAACGGTGACGGTGTGAAAAACGCCGTGGCCTACGCACTGGGCGCGGCGGACGTGAATGAGAACGCGATCGACCGGCTGCCGGGCTTCGACAACAGCGATCCGAGCAACTTCGTGTTCACGTTCAATCGCAGCGATGCCGCCGAAGCGGATGCCACGACCACGATCACCGTGGAATACGGCTCCAATCTGAGCGGTTGGACGACGGCCCCCAATGTGGGAGATGGAGTGACCGTGGACGACAGCGGCCTTTCTGTGGGTGGCCTGACTCCGGTCGTTGTTACGATTCCCAAAGCCTTGGCAATAGACGGCAAGCTCTTCGCCCGCCTCAACGTGGTGGTGAACCCGTGACACCTCCCCCGGCAAGCCAACCACTCCCAAAAATTCCCTCAATGACCAGGAAATGCCGGCTCCGCCCGCCTCCCCTTCACCACAAACCGAGCGATCATCGCGATCCTTCGGGGGGCATTGAACGCCGGGGGGATGGGGCAGGCGTGAAAAATGCATTTTCCCATGTCGAATTAACCCTCTTCCGGACATGTAAAACTGAAAGCAGGGGCTTTCTTGCTGCGCAGAGCAACGAGGGACCCTGTTCAACACTTTGGGAATGTTTACCAGTAATTCAAACCAAGCTCCCCAAAAACCACACTCTGAAAATGAAAGCAAAATTGATAACCTTCTCTCTCATTGCGAGCCTCACACCCGCCCTGCATGGGGCTGTCTTGGTGAGTTGGGATGCCTGGCAGTCGGACACCCAGGGGGCATCCGTCAGTCAAGACTCGGCTCTGACCGGTTTCACCGCTACTGCGGTTGCCACTGCTGACCGCATATTGAGCGGATACGGATCTAATGATGGAACCTTTGGTACTGTGGGTGGTGCCAGTTCAACAGCCACCCATTACGGCTTGTTGTTGAGAAACGCTAATCCGACCCTAACGATCACTATAAACAACAACACTGGTTCTGCTTACTCTATTGATTCGCTGCATCTTGATTATTGGCGAAATAACGCTAACGCACCTGACACATTCAAATTGGAATATATTAGTGGTGGATTGGGGCCCGCAGGTACACTTGATACAGTTTCAGGCATAGCTGTTGGTTCAACTGACCAAGTTACAAATTATCTGGATTACGATTTCGATTTAGGAACTGTTTTGACGGATAAAATATTGGCAAATGGTGAATCGGCGGTCTTTAGGATCGATGTCACTTGGGGAGGCGGGGGCAGTTCATTATTCTTTGACAACCTGGCAATCCAAGGAACCGCCGTCCCCGAGCCATCCGCGGCCCTGCTCGGTGGTCTGGGTGCGCTGATGCTGTTGCGCCGTCGTCGGCACTAACCAACGAAGTTCACAAGTTTTCTGCTGAATGAGTCTTTGAAATTACCCGCAGGCCCTGCCGGGTTTGCGGGTATTTCTTTGATCTGAAATTGTATCGTCCATGATTTACCGGCTCGTATCCACCCTGCTCTTTTTTTCATTTTCCGGCTGTCATCCAAAGCCGGAAAGCGCAACTTCCGACCTCCATGCCGATGTCGTCGTTTACGGTGATGCGTCCGTTGGCGTCGCTGCCGCGGTGCAGGCCGCCCGGATGGGGAAGTCCGTGATTCTGGTTTCCCAATACGGCCATCTTGGCGGACTGACCAGCAGCGGGCTGGGCTATACCGACATCGGCAACCGCAAGATCCTTGGTGGGATTTCCCGCGAGTTTTATCACCGGGTCTATCTCCATTACCAGAAGGAGGATGCCTGGGTTCAGCAAATGAAGGAGGACTTTCCAAAGAACGGACAGGGAGCTCCGGCCTTTGATGAGGAGACTGAACTCGGACGGTCCTTCGAACCCAAGGTCGCGGAAAGGATCTTTGACCAGATGGTGGCGGAGGCGGGCGTCAAGGTCGTCGAAGGACGCTTGGACCTCGACGAGGATGCGCTGATGGAGGGGCAGAGGATCACCGCCATCCGGCTTGAGGATGGAACGCAGCATCAAAGGCAAGATGTTCATCGACGCCTCCTACGAGGGCGACTTGCTGGCGGCGGCGAAAGTCA
This sequence comes from uncultured Verrucomicrobiae bacterium, assembly GCA_963810445.1. GTDB lineage: Bacteria > Verrucomicrobiota > Verrucomicrobiia > Verrucomicrobiales > Akkermansiaceae > Luteolibacter. The sequence goes on from CAWENZ010000015.1 coordinate 13,698, forward strand.
GCTTCACTGTCGGCCGGGAAGCCAACGCGAAATACGAGGAAAGCCAACGCGATCACCCTGCCCGTGCATAGCAACAACCTGCCGGACGGGATCGACCCGTATGGGTAAAGGGCGATCCCGAAAGCGGCCTGCTCCCGGGCGTCAATCCCTACGACGAAGCCGACGTCGGCAAAGGCGACCACCGGTTGCAGGCATTCTGCTACCGCATGTGCCTCACGGACGCGCCGGACAATCAGATCCCGATCGGCAAACCGGGCCTATGACGAGGCGGATTACGAGATTCTTTTCCGGACTCCATTCAGGCGACCGGGGGTAATGGGGGCAATTTTACAAGGTTTCGCCATGCCCAATCGGAAGACCGACTCCAACAACAACGGCGGCATCTCAACGGATTTCATCGGGATGAATTACGTCCGCTACCACGTCCGATCCCGGCTAGGGATTGGACCACGCTCTCGCACGCGAGCGGGAGGAACTGGCCGCCAAGCACCGGGACTGGCAACTCGGACTGGTATGGACGCTCCAGAACCATCCGCGCGTGCCGGAGGAGTCCGGCAGAGCTATTCAGCGCTGGGGACTGCCCAAGGATGAATTCACCGACAACGGCCACTGGCCCTACAACCTCTACGTCCGCGAGGGCCGGCCGGATGCTCTCCGATTTCGTCATGACCGAGCACCAGTGCCGTCAGCGGGTTAGCTGCCGGTGACGGATTCCGTCGGCCTGGGCGCCTACACGATCGACTCGCACCATGTCCAGCGCGTGATCAGAAGGGCAGCTGAAGAACGAGGGCGATATCCAGATGAACCGGCGGCAAGCGGTAACGGCATTTCGTACCGCTGCCATCGTGCCCGGCAAGGGCGAGTGCGAAAATCTGCTCGTCCCCTGGGCTTCTCCGCCACCCACATCGCCTTCGGCTCGATCCGCATGGAACCCGTCGGCATGGCGTTGCGGTCAAAGCGCCGCCGCCGGCAGCCGTGCAGGCAATCGAAGAAGGCACCTCCGTCCAGAACGTTCGATTACCCGAAGCTGAAGGAGCAGCTCATCAAGGACGGCCAGAAGTTGGAGATTTCCGACAAGTCCTCTGCCAGCACGACCTCAATCTGGAGACCCTGCCTGACAACCAATCCAGACTGCCTGTCCCACGGCAGCCCCATTTCCCATAATCACACCATGACTGCGAAAAACCTACTCACGATTCGCAGCGATCCTCGCCTGCTTCTTCACCCTCTCGGCAATCGGAGGCGTCGACCACGCCAGTCGGTGCGACATCAACGAGTAATGTTGATGCCGATTCGTCGTCGATAGCTAAAGCGATCGACGGCAGTGGCCTTGTTGACGTGTCGAATCCTTCCAGTGTCTTGGACGACACACATATCTATGGGACGGGAACCAATATCTGGTTGAGCAGTTCGACTGCTGTCGCAGGCGGAACCGAGAAACTTACTTCGCTCTGGGAGGAACTTATAATGTGGATAAGGTGCATTACTGGGCCTACACCCGCGATAATAACCGGAACCTCTTAACTTTGATATCTCCTACTCCACGGATTTCGGCGCGACCTTCAGCACTCCCGTTTCGGCGGCATCGCTTGGAATGGCGAACTGGGGCATCCAAGCAAATGACCGTAGTCCTTCGACTGTGGAGACTCGTGCTTTCAGCACCTTGTCCGGGGTCACTCATATCCGCTTCAGCAATCTGCAAAACCATGGCGGCACCTATTTCGCATTGGGCGAAATTCGCTTCGATGGGGTGCCAGGTGGCACTACGGCAGGCCCGGTGGATAACGGCCAATCCACGGTGGATGCCTCTCCGGCGGCGGTGCTCGCCGATGGAACTTCGACCTCGACCATCACGGTCACACTGAGGGACGCCGTCGGACTCCGGTGGGAAGCGAAGGTGTTACCCTTACCGCTGCTCCGGGCACGCCGACGATCAGCCCGTCCCCGACCCAGACCACCAATGGAGCCGGCGTTGCGACCTTCACGGTCAGCTCCGGCACCCCTGGCACCCAGGAGCTCACCGCCACTTCCGCGACCGACAGCGTGGTGGTCTTGGATACCGCCAGCGTGGACTTTCAAGCCCTTGTGGTGAACGCCGCCAGTTCAACAGTTTCGGCCTCGCCGGCGGCCGTTCCCGCGAATGACATCACGACCTCCACCATCACCGTCACGGTGAGGAATTCCGGTGGCCTGCCGCTTCCAGGCAAAGTCGTTTCCCTGTCGGGCAATGGCAGCGCCACCATCACGACGAGCAACAATACGAGCAATGCCAACGGCGAGGCGACCTTCACGGTCAAGTCCGGCACCGTCGGCCTCAAGATCTTCTCCGCCACCAGTGAGTCGGTGCCCATCACCGGGACCGCCAGCGTCGATTTCCAGACCGTCCCTCCGGTGGACGGAGGCACCTCCACGGTAGTGGCCTCGCCGACCTCGGTTCCCGCCGATGGTTCGACGACCTCCACCATCACGGTCACTCTCAAGGATGCCTCCGGAACTCCGGTGCCAAGCGAAGGTGTCACCCTGGCCGCTGCTTCAGGCATCCCGGTCATCAGCCCGGCCGGCACCCAGATCACCAATGCCAGTGGCGTGGCGACCTTCACTGTCAAATCCAGCACCGCGGGTACCGAGGTGTTCACCGCCACTTCCGTGACGGACAGCGAGGTGGTCACGCAAACCGCCAGCGTGACCTTCACCCCGGTGGGCCCCACGCAGTTGGTCCTCCTGCTGGACCCTCCGGTCGCCGCCAGCACCAGTGCGACTGGAGGCACATTGGAGGATCTCTATGAGAGCAGCATTATCCTCGACTACATCGGCACGAGCACAAATAACGGAGCATCCTTTCGCGGCACTCCGAAGGACTCGGATGGCTACGCCGGCGACAGTGTGAAGTCCCAAACCGTGATTTACGATATGGGCGAAATCGTGACCTTCGATGGTTTCGTTCATTCACAAGCGCTCGAGACCAATGCTTCATCTGTGGGTTCGATCGACTTCTGGGTGAGCAACACCGATCCGGGTTCGGACTTCACCGCGATTGCCAACACTTACTTCGGCACCACGCCGCAGGCCAGCAAGGCGCTGAACCGAGGGGACCGGCTCTTGCGCGAGTATGTGCTCGATGGTGCCAAACTGACCGGTCGCTACGTCATCATGCGCTGGATCTGCTATCAGCAGGATGACATTGGCAGCCCCGGTGGCTACACCTTCCTGCTCGGCCAAACCGCGACCGTGAGCGACTACGACACATGGGGTGGTGTTTATCCCGGTCTCGGACTCCCTGGCAGCGATGACGACGGCGATGGCCTGACCAACGACAAGGAGCGCATCTTCGGGCTCAATCCGCAAAATGGTGGCTCGGCGAACCCATACGTCGTGCCCTTCGATGCAACGACGGGAACCTTCAGCTACACCCGGCGTATCCCGTCGCTCACCGGCCTGACCTACAAGACTTGGTATTCGACCGACCTCGAAGAGTGGTTCTGGGAATCCGGGGCGATCGAAGCGCCGGGAACCCCTGTCGGCGGTGTCGAAATCGTTGACGTCACCATCGATCCGGCCCTCCTCACCGAGCCCAAGCTGTTCCTTCAAGTGAGTGCGGAAGACATGGGCCCGCCGCCGGTTCTGAGCAGCCTGTGGGGCAACAACAGCACGATCACGATGAACTTCAGCGAGGAGATGGATGCATTCTTCGCGACCGACCCGGCCAACTACTCCGTGGTCAAAGACGGCGGCGGATCGATCGCGGTGACCGGCGCGGTGCTCAGCGGGGACGGCAAGACCGTCACCCTGACGCTTTCCTCCCCGCTCGGGATCGACGGCTCCTTCACGGTGACAACGAACCGCCTCGCCAATGCCGTCGGGCAACCGCTCGGCAACGGCACGACCGGCCAGTTCCAGACCTGGGACAATGACCCGGCCGGCATCAAGGTCTTCATCCTCGCCGGCCAGTCGAACATGGTCGGCTATGGCAATAGCGAGGACGGCAATGGTGGTCCCGGAGGCCCTGGCTGCCTGCGCTACCTCGCCGTCAACGATCCCACCTACCCTGAATACGATTACACCTCTCTGCTGGTCGATCCCGGCCAACCGGCCACCAGCGCCTGGAAGAACCGCGAGAAGGTCAAGGTATGGTGGCACAATGGGCAGTCCGGTGATCTGGGCGGCCCTATCGGCAAAGGTGATCTTCTTCCGACTTTCGGCAAGGATGCGGGCAAGTTCGGGCCGGAATACGCCTTTGGCCAGGTGCTCCGCGGTTACTACACCGACGGGAACAATAACGAGAAAGACATTCTGATCATCAAAGCCGCCTGGGGTGGCAGGTACCTTTTCAAGGATTTCCGCCCGCCGAGCGCCGTGGCCAAACGCGGTGGCGTGGTGGGGCCTTTCTATGAGGCGATCTTCGACGATGCGCGTGAAGTGCTTCTCAATCTCGGCACCGTGTTTCCCGAGTGGGCCGGCAGGGGCTATCAGATTGTCGGCTTTGCCTGGCACCAGGGCTTCAGCGATAAAACCCCTATCGAAAGGGCCAACGAATACAAAGACAACCTCCCCGACTTCATCAGCGACGTGCGTGCGGAATTCGGAAAGCCCGACCTGCCCTTCGTCATTGCCACCACGGGGATGGACAACGCAGGACCGGTGGACACCACCGCTCCATACGATGACTACCATCCGGTTGAGCGGGCACAGCTTTGGGATGCAGGCGTTGCCCAACCGGCGAATACCCTCACGGATGACACGCGTGGATACTGGGAGGACGCCTCGGTGTCGCCCTTCGACCAAGGCTACCACTGGAACCACAACGCCCGCAGCTATTTCCGCGTCGGCCTCGGCCTCGGAAACAAGATGGTGGACCTGCTTACCCCGTGACGGGGGCCGCTCGGTTCGTTTCCCCGGCGCATCGGGCAGGTGGTACGATAAGACGACATGTCGCAACGAAACAATGATTGGCGATTGCTTCGTATCAGGGCGCAATCAGCCGTCGCTGAAACACAACCCGTCATCCAATCTTGAAAAACATTCACCGCCCCATCCTGACTCTGCTCAGCCTGGCCTCCGTTTGCCATGGTGAACTGCTGGTTTACGAGCCCTTCGATTACCAACCTAACAACGATGAGGTGCAGGGTCGCCTCGAAGGCCGCAATGGAGGTCTTGGATTTGTCGAGGCATGGAAGGATACCGCGGGCTCCGCGGGATACGCTTTCGTCTACGACCAACGCGGCAATCCCGGAAGATCTCTATGGGGGCGAATGGGGTGATGGCCAACCCGACTGGGACGGAGTAGTCGATAACCTGCCCACGATGGGCGGATACATGTCCAACTCGGATTGGGACAGAACCGGTTCTCCCCATTCCACCCGCAAGCTGGCCCGCAGCGCCGGTGCCATGGCGAAAAATAACGGCGGGGTCCTCTGGCTCAGCGCGGTGTTTCACATGCCCAACCAGTCCTTCTTCGCGCCAGTGGGCATCGCGCTGGCATCCGATGATAGCGGCTTCAAGGACCGGGCCATTGCCATGGACGGCAAGGCGGATGCGATCGGTGTTGGAAACGGCCGCAATTTCCGTGAACGCAAACGCCTGAATCCGGTCATCTGGAAAGAAGGCGAGGAAGTGGCAGGTACTCCAGGAACCCATATCGACAGCAAGAAGGATAACATCGTCATCCTCAAGTTCGAGTTTGGAGAAACCGACAAGGTGAGCACGTGGTATTTCACCGAAGACCAGGAAATGACCGAGAAGGCGTTCCAACAGAACGCAATCTCCTGCAGCTCCTCGATCGACGAGAACACGCTCGACGTGCTGACCGTGTGCACGATCCTCAACCAGAATGCGATCGATGAAGTCCGCATCGGCACCGACTTCAAGAGCGTGATCAGCGGCAGCATCCCGCAGCGTCAGGAAGTGAAAATCACGAAGACCCAATACGACGCGAAGAGCGACCGCTATTTTCTAACATGGTCCTCCAACCCGGGTGAGGTCTATGGTCTCTACGCGTCCCATGACGCCGGAGGTTACAAACCCTGCATCGCGGCAGCGGTGGAAGCGGAGCGAGGCAAAAACGTGACGACTTTCGGCCCTTTCGCCAATCCGCTCAAAGGAAACAGCGATCTGAAATTCGAGATCGGCTTTCCCAGATTCCACCCCGCCGACCATCGAGCGGATTTGGGGCAACGGCACCACCGTCAGCCTGATTTTCAGCGAGCCGATGATTCCTAACACCTCGCTGGCCGCCGGCAACTATACGATCACGCAGGACGGCGGCCAACAGCTGGCCGTGGACTCCGCAGCCTTTGATCCCAACAACGGATCGGTCACCCTGACCACCAAGGGAGCCCTGAAACCCAATACGACTTACATCATCACCACCCGCGATCTAACCGACCTCGCGAACCATCCCCTTGTGGATCCGAAGGCATCCTTGCGCACCTGGGACGATGATCCGAAGGGCATCAAGGTCTTCATCTTGTCCGGCCAGTCAAACATGGTGGGCTACGGACACACCGAAAAAGGCCACGGCGACGAGGCTGGCGGCGCAGGCAGCCTGAGATACCTTGCAAACCATGATTCCGAGTATCCGGAATTCGATTACAGCTCGCTCCTGGTCGATCCCAAGCAGCCGGCCACGAGCAAGTGGAAGACCCGCAGCAAGGTGAAATTGTGGTGGCACAATGGCGCCAACGCCCAATACGGCGGCGCGATCTTCAAGGGCGACCTCGGCCCATTGACCAGCAACGGACAATGGTTCGGCCCTGAGTTCGGCTTCGGGCAAGTCATCGGCGATCACTACAAGAACGACGACGTGCTCCTCATCAAGCCCGCATGGGGCGGCCACAACCTGGTCAGCCAATTCCGCTCGCCGAACGCGGTGGCGAAGCGCGGCGGTGCGATCGGGCCTTCCTACATTGAGATGTTCAGGAATGTGCAGGAAGTTCTCTTCAATCTTGAAAAGGAGTTCCCTGAATGGAAGGGGCGTGGCTACCAGATCGTCGGCTTTGCCTGGCACCAGGGAACCAGTGACAAGGCTCCGGATAAGGTCGCGGATGAATACAAACTCAATCTGCCCGATTTCATCAGCTCCGTGCGTTCGGAACTCGGCAAACCCGAACTGCCTTTCGTAATCGCCACCACAGGCATGGGTTACGGTGGTGAGCCGAGCCCCGCTCCCTACGAAAGCTACCATGCGGTGGAGAAAGCCCAACTGTGGGTCGCGGGCGTCGAGAAGCCCAAAAACGTTCTCTCCGACGACACGCGAGGGTATTTCGAACCGACCGAGAAGTCCCCGAGAAACCAAGGCTTCCACTGGCACGGCAATGCCCGCAGCTATTTCCGGGTCGGCAAGGGACTTGGGGACAATATGGTCAAACTCCTCACCCAATGATAAATCCACGCAAGATGATCGCGCTCCATCCCAAAGCATTCATAACGACGGTCATCTTCCTCTCCGCAGTCTTCTGCCGCGCCGGGGAACCCTCAAAGCTCGTCACCCATCTTGAAGCAGGCAAGAAGCAGGTGGTCGTTGCCTATGGAACAAGCCTAACAGCCGGTGGCGCGTGGGTCGGACAGATGAAGGAAGTCATCGACAAGCAATACCCGGGGTTGGCGACCGTCATCAACAGCGGAGGTTCAGGCCAGTGGTCGGAATGGGGTGTTAGAAACCTCGATCAAAAGGTCATCCAGAAGAAGCCGGACACCGTGTTCATCGAGTTCTCCATCAACGACAGCGTCGAGCGGTTCCATGGATCCGTGGAGATCGCCAAGGCGAACCTTGAGACAATGATTGCAGGCATTCTCAAGGATAACCCCAAGTGTGAGATCATCCTCATGACAATGACTCCCGGCGACAAGTATCCGGAAGGCCACAGATCTTACAGGAAGGACATCGTCGCGCACTATGAAATGTATCGGTCAGTCGCCAAAGAGAAAGGGCTCCTTCTCATCGATCATGATCCCAACTGGAAGAAATTGCAGAGCAAAGACGAGAATCTGTTCCTCGACTACGTGCCCGATACCATTCATCCCACGGCAACAGGTTGCGCAAAGGTGGTGACCCCGGTTATCCTAGATGGCCTGGGATTCGGGAAAACCGGAGAAGAAACCGCGCAGGTGACCCTCGCCCCCACGCCGCCGATGGGCTGGAACAGTTGGAATTGCTTTCATGAGAAAATCGACGAGAAGCAGATCCGCGAGATTGCCGACAAGATGGTGAGCAGCGGGATGCGGGACGCCGGTTACGGGTTTCTTGTGCTGGATGATGCCTGGATGGCGCCGGAGCGCGATAAGGACGGGCGCTTGCAAGCCGACCCCAAGAAGTTTCCCTCCGGCATGAAGGCGCTGGGGGACTATCTCCACGGCAAGGGACTGAAGTTCGGGATCTATCAGGATCGCGGGACGATGACCTGCCAGAAGCTTCCCGGAAGCCTCGGCCATGAGGACGTGGACATGCAAAGCTTCGCCGACTGGGGCGTGGACTACATCAAGATGGACAGTTGCTATGCGGAGAAGAACGGGCGATCGAGCGTGGACGACTACGACATCTTCCGCGCCGCGATCGCCCAGACCGGGCGGCCGATGCTGCTCAGCATCGCGGACTACGGCAACGCCGCGTGGGCCTGGGACGGCGGACGGAACACCCAGCTCTGGCGGACCTCCTACGACATCGAGCGGAACATGGGTTCGGTCTATGAATGCGCCGAAACCTCGGCTGGCTCGACACGCATTCACCCCGCTTTCAACGGCCTCTGGCAGTTCGCCGGGCCAGGCCATTGGAACGACCCCGACATGCTGCAGGTGGGAAACATGGAGTTGCCGGAATCGGAGCGTGAGGCCGCGGACCGGGCGCACTTCAGCCTTTGGTGCATCCTCGCCGCCCCGCTGATGGCAGGCAGCGACCTGCGGGAAATGAACGAGTCGGTCCGTCAGATTCTAACCGCGCCCGAGGTGATCGCCGTCAACCAGGATGCCCGTGGGCTGCAGGGCTTCAGGGTCCGCGATGAAGGTGATCTCGAAATTTACAACAAGCCGCTTTCGGACGGAACCACCGCGGTTCTCCTCCTGAACAAGGGTGAGAAAAAGGCAAGCATCACCGTGAAGTGGAGCGAACTCGGCCTGAGCGGATCACAACCGGTGCGCGACCTTTGGGCGCGGAAGGATCTGGGCGAGTTTCAGGACTCCTTCACCGCCGCGGATCTCGGGCATCACGGGGTGCGGATGCTTCGCATCGGCCGAAAGGGAGCTCCGCTTCCGGGTCCCAAACCCCTTGCTCCGGAGCGCTACCGCGTCACCCGCCCGGGGACAACCTACCTCAGCGACCTCTGCTACATCTGGCTCGACAATCAGCCGCCCGCCGCCGATGCGATGATCTCCGGCGAGCCGATCCTGATCGCCGGGAAGACCTACGAGAAGGGAATCGGATGTGCGGAGAAGACGTCGGTGATGTTCATGACCGACCGCAAAGCCAAGAGATTCATTTCGGTTGTGGCGTTATCGCCAGATGCAAAGGCTGGAGGGAGCGGTCGGTTTCGCGTCCTGAGCGGCGATTGGTTCTCGGCACAGGTGCTGTGGGATAGCGGAGAGATGAAGCCGGGAGACGAGCCGAAGAGCATAGGAATCGACATCCATGATGTTGATAGCCTGCTGCTTGAGTTCAAGGGCAAAGGCGTTGCGGGATGCTGGGCAGGCGCCCGCGTCGTGGCGGACGAATGATGTCGCAGGAAGACCGGCCACGTTTTTAAACTTAGATATAGAGAGACTGACAAATGAAGAAGATGAAACTCACCCTAACAGCGGTTTTGACCGGGCTCGCCCTTGCCGGATCGCTTCACGCCGCGCCGCCGGTGATGCCCAATCCGGATTTTACCAAAGGGGAGAAAATCCCCGCGGAAGTGGATCGTGACTATACGCTCGGAGCCACCGGCGCGCGCGGCTGGATGCACAGCGATCGACTTACGACCACGCAAGCCCGCCAGGTGGCCATCACCCAGGTGGCGGTGGGGTCGCCGGCGGATGGAGTGCTCAAAGTCGGCGATGTTTTGCTCGGTGTCGCAGGCAAGGCTTTCTCCTATGACCCGCGGCAGGAAATCGGCCGGGCGCTGACCGCCGCCGAGGCGAAGGACGGCAAGCTTGCCCTGACCCGCTGGCGCGAGGGCAAGACCGATGAGGTCACGCTCAACCTGACCGTGCTCGGTGCCTACAGCCCGACCGCCCCCTATGATTGCCCGAAGTCGAAAATGATCCTGGAGAAAAGCTCCGAGGCGCTCGCCAAGCGCATGGCGGAGCCGGACTACCAGAAGCAGAACGCGATCGTCCGCTCGCTCAACGGGCTCGGCCTGCTGGCCACCGGGGATAAGAAATTTCATCCGCTTATCAAGAAGGAGGCCGAATGGGCGGCGGCATTTTCGGAAAAGGGGTTCCAGGCGTGGTGGTATGGCTACGTCACCGTGTTCCTCTCCGAATACGTCCTGGCGACCGGCGACGCATCGGTTCTGCCCGGCCTGCGCCGTATCGCGCTGGAGGCCTCGAATGGCCAGAGCATGGTCGGTTCGTGGGGGCACAAGTTCGCCGGTCCCGACGGGCGGCTCTATGGCTACGGCATGATGAACTCGCCCGGAGAGGTGCTGACCATCGGCCTGGTGCTCGCGCGGGAGGCCGGCGTCAAGGATCCGGAGGTGGCCACGGCGATCGACCGCAGCCTCAAGCTGCTGCACTTTTACATCGGCAAGGGAGCCATCCCGTACGGCGACCATTCGCCCTACATGGCCGGCCATGAGGACAACGGGAAGTGCGGCATGGCCGCGGTGCTGTTCGATCTCCTGGGGGACAAGGAAGGCACGGAGTTTTTCGCAAAAATGAGCACCGCCTCCCATGGCAGCGAACGAGACGAGGGACACACCGGGAACTACTTCAACCTCGCCTGGGCGATGCCCGGGGTGGCACGCAGCGGGCCGCACGCGACCGGTGCATGGATGAAGGAGTTCGGTGCATGGTATCTCGACCTCGGCCGCACCTGGGACTGGAGCCTTCCTTTCCCGGGGGCACCAAAGAGCCGCATCATCGCCTACAAAGGCTGGGACATGACCGGCGTCCACCTGATCGCCTGCGCCATGCCGCGCAAGGCGATCCGGCTCACCGGCAAGAAGCCCTCAGTCGCCCCGCCCCTGAGCGCGGAGGAAGCCCGGCAGGTCGTCATCGATGGCCGGGGTTTCAGCACCGACGGAACCAGCGCCTACGATGAATTGTCCCCTGATGTATTGCTCGAACGGCTCACCAACTGGTCGCCGATCGTCCGCGACCGGGCCGGCAAGGCCCTTGCCAAACACAAGGACGTGCCGATCGAACCCATCCTCCAGCTCCTCGACTCGCCTTCCCTCGACGCGCGCCTCGGGGCTTGTCAGGCCATCTCCTTTCTTGGCAGCCGCGCCGCGCCTGCGGTGCCAAAACTCCGCGGATTTCTGACTGCGGATGACCTCTGGCTGCGCATCCAAGCGTCGGAGGCACTGGCGGCGATCGGCCAGCCGGCCATGGCCGCCGTGCCCGAACTGCTAAAGATGGCGGCCAAAGGCCCGTCCGCAGCGGATCCGCGCGCCATGGAACAGCGCTACATCACCCAAGCTCTTTTCAACAGCCGCAACGGGATGCTCGGCAAGTCGCTGGTAGGCGTGGACCGCGCGGAGCTGCTGGCGGCGGTCAAGGCCGGCCTGCAAAACCAGGACGGCCGGACACGCGGCAGCATTGCCTCCGTCTATTTGAATTTGTCCTTCGAAGAGCTGCGGCCATTGCTGCCGTCCATCCTTCAGGCGATCCGTGAAAAATCACCCAGCGGCATCATGTTCGACGGGCAGATCCAGTTTGCGGGGCTTGACCTGTTCAGCAGGCACCGTGTCAGCGAAGGCATCGGAATGATCGCCGATTACACCCGCCTGCAGAAGCCCCATGGCAGCGAGACACAGCTTCCCAGGCTCCTGGATATGCTCAAGCGCTACGGCGCGCATGCGCAGCGGGCGATCCCCAGCCTGGAAAAATCCATCCAATACTTCGAGAATGAGGAGCCGGACTATCCCAAATCCCTAAGCCTGAAGAAAGCGGCGATGGTGCGTGAGGCGATCTCCGAAATCCGCGCGCTGACCGAGAAACCGGAGTTGCGGGAGTTGAGTCTTTAAACGCTGGAGCGATTCGAGCAGCTTCTCGCTGAGGGCTGCGCCGTCGTTGGAATTCCCGGACGCCGACTGTCCATTGTATGGCGAAAATCACGACGCCTCCCGGAATTCGGCCAGTCGGCGAACTCGGAAGTTTATCGCGCGCTGCAGGAAAGGATTCCTGAATCGAGAGAACGTCTCGCCCACGGTGCAAAAACTCAAAACCTGACTCATCAAGTCCACCACAAGAACCACCATACCCCCCCCGAAGGGAGGGATGGTAGCAGAGGGCGGATTTGAACCGCCGACCAAAGGCTTATGAGTCCTCTGCTCTACCACTGAGCTACTCTGCCAGATTCTTCAGGGGCGGAAGCCCCGTCGGGAGGCGAGGTCGGTAACGGCCAACCCGTGAATTGTCCACAGGAATTTTGGAAATTCCTTCCCGATGTTAGGTATTCCACCGATCCAGCGCACGTCCCGTCGGCGATTTGCGGTTTTTGCGGATTTTTTCCGGAGGACCTTGATCGACCAGATTTCCGCCGTGAACCCCTCCGCCCGGCCCGAGCTCAATGATCCAATCGGAAGCGGCAATCACATCCAGATGATGCTCAACCACAAGAACACTGTGGCCCACATCGCGAAGTTTGAAAAAAGCCATCAGCAATTTCTCCACGTCGCCGAAATGCAGTCCGGTGGTCGGTTCATCGAACAAATACAAGGTGTGCGGAGCTTGTGGCCTGGCCAACTCAACGGCCAGTTTCAAGCGTTGCGCCTCGCCACCGGAGAGCGTGTTCGCGGGTTGGCCGAGTTGCAGATAGCCAAGCCCGAGACTTTCCAGCGTTTCGAGAATGCGGTGGATTTTCGGGATCGCGCGGAAGAATACGACCGCGTCTTCAACGGAAAGCGCCAAGATCTCCGCGATCGACTTGCCCTTGAACGTCACCTCCAGGGTTTCACGATTGAACCGGCGGCCTCCACATGCCGGACAGGCCACCCACGCATCCGGCAGGAAATGCATCTCGATCTTCAGTCGCCCGTTGCCCTGGCACCGCTCGCAACGCCCACCGACCGCATTGAAACTGAAACGCCCCGGCCCGTAGCCACGCTGCTTGGACAATTTCAACTTCGTGAACAGATCGCGGATCAAGTCAAACACCCCGGTGAACGTCGCGGGATTCGAACGGGGACTGCGACCGATCGGTGACTGGTCCGCCACCACACATTTCTCGATCAACTCCATCCCGTCGATGCGATCATGCTCCCCGGGAACTTCCCCGGAGCCGTTGAAATGCCGCGCCAGCGCGCGCCGCAGGATATCGTCCGCCAGCGTCGATTTACCACTTCCGCTAGGACCCGTTAGACAGACCAGCCGGCCAAGGGGAATCGCCACATCCAAATTCCGCAAATTGTGTTCCCTCGCCCCGCGGATCACCAACTCCCCATACTCTTCCCTGAAAACCGGACTCTGAAAACCAGCAGCTTTCTTCCGCAACCACTCCCCTGTCGGCGAGTCAATTTCTCCCGGAACACCAGCCCCTAACACCTCACCTCCCGCAGCTCCCGCGCCCGGCCCGATATCGATCAACCAGTCCGCCGCCCGGATGATTTCCTCGTCGTGCTCCACCACCACCACGGTATTCCCGAGATCCCGCAACCGCGTCAGCGCGCCGATCAACCTGGCCGTGTCCGCCGCGTGCAGCCCGATGCTGGGCTCGTCGAGGACATAGATCACCCCGGAAAGCCCCGCGCCCAACTGGGTCGCCAACCGGATCCGTTGCGCCTCTCCTCCTGATAGAGTGCCGCTCGTCCGATTGAGCGTTAGATAGTCGAGCCCCACTTCCTCAAGAAACGCCAGCCGGGTGCGCACATCGACCGCCAGACGCTTGCAAATCTCCGCCTTCGCGGGATCAAACGCGATCCCGTCGATCCACCGCATCGCATCCGCCACGCCCAGCGCACAAAAGTCCTGAATTCCCAGCCAGGCCGACGCAGTCGGAGTTTTCAGTTTCGAGTTTTCAGTTTTCAGCGAAGACCCCTTCCCCACCTCTTCCCTGAACACTGAACACTGAACACTAGCAACTTTTCCCTCGATCTTCACCGCCAGCCACTCCGGCTTCAGCCGCTTTCCCTCGCAAACCCGGCATGGCCGGTGCGCCATGAACTTCGCCAGCTTGCGCCGCGTGATTTCCGACTTCGCCTCGCGATAGCGCTTCAAGGTCAACTCGGCATCCTCGCCATCTCCTAGCAAATCCGGATCGCAATACATCTCCGTCCCCAAGCCCTCGCACGCCTCGCAGGCCCCGATGTGCGAGTTGAATGAGAAATTCTTGGGCGAGAGTTCCTCGATCATGAAACCCGTCCTCGGATTTCGATAGCTCGTCTGGAACACCACATCCCGCCAGGCATCCTTCTCCGGCTCCTGCACCGCCGCACGCGCCTCCGCACCGCACAAGCGCAATGCCGTCTCCACGGAGTCCGCCAGCCGCGACTCGACCCCCGCACGGATCACGAACCGGTCCACCACGATTTCCACCGCCCCCGGAAATTCCGGCCATTTTTCCGCCGCTTCCTCAATTTCCATCACCTCCCCGTCCACCCGCACCCGGATGTAGCCCTGCCGCTGCAAGTCCCCTAACAACCTTCCCGGTTCTCCCAGCTCCTCCTTCGGCACAGGAGCTAACAGCACCACCTTGGTCCCCTCCTCCAGCTTCGCGAGAACATCCACGATGTCCGCCGCGCTCATCCGCTCCAGCCGCTCGCCCGTCACCGGATCATGCGGGATCCCCGCTGCCGCCCACAGCACGCGCAGGTAGTCGTAAATCTCCGTCGCGGTCGCCACCGTCGAGCGCGGGTTCAGTCCCCCGCCCCGCTGCTCGATCGCGATCGCCGGGCTGAGGCCCTCGATGGAATCGACATCCGGCTTCTCCAACTGGTCGAGAAACTGCCGCGCGTAAACCGACAGGGATTCCACATAGCGCCGCTGCCCCTCGGCGTAGAGGGTATGAAATGCCAGTGAGGATTTTCCCGATCCGCTCGGGCCCGTGATCACCACGAGTTTCCCCCGCGGGATCTCCACATCGATGTTCTTCAGGTTGTGTTGCCGTGCCCCACGGATTCGGATCGCGTCCACAGTCACAGGACAATCCGCCACGCGGAAACTTCCAAGCCCGAATGGCA
This sequence comes from uncultured Verrucomicrobiae bacterium, assembly GCA_963810445.1. Lineage (GTDB taxonomy): Bacteria > Verrucomicrobiota > Verrucomicrobiia > Verrucomicrobiales > Akkermansiaceae > Luteolibacter. The sequence goes on from CAWENZ010000015.1 coordinate 29,006, forward strand.
CGAGCATGTCTTTCTCCACGCATGCATGAAAAAAGCCGCCCCGGTTTCCCGGGACGGCCTTTGAATGGATGGGCTTGGAAGCGCTTACTTCTTCGCGGCGCGCTTCTCCTCGATGGCGGCCTGGGCGGCGGCGAGGCGGGCGACCGGCACGCGGTACGGCGAGCAGGACACGTAGGTGAGGCCGAGCTTGTGGCAGAACTTCACGGAGTCCGGATCGCCGCCGTGCTCGCCGCAGATGCCGAGCTTGATGTCCGGGCGGGTCTTGCGGCCCTTCTCGACGGCGATCTCCATGAGCTGGCCGACGCCGGTCTGGTCGATCGTGGCGAACGGGTTCTTCTTGAACGATCTCGTTCTCGGCGTAGGCGCACGAGGAAGGAGCCGGAGTCGTCGCGGCTGACATGCCGAGGCAGGTCTGCGTGAGGTCGTTGGTGCCGAAGCTGAAGAACTCGGCGGTCTGCGCGATCTCGTCGGCGGTGAGGGCACCGCGCGGGACTTCGATCATGGTGCCGACCAGGTAGTCGAACTTGACCTTCTTCTCGGCCATGACCTCCTTGGCGACGTCGTGGACGATCTCGACCTGGAGGTCGAGCTCCTTCTTGAAGCCGACGAGCGGGATCATGATCTCGGGCTTCACCTTGATCTTCTTCTTCGCCACGTCGGCGGCGGCCTCGAAGACGGCGCGGGCCTGCATCTCGGTGATTTCCGGATAGGCGATGCCGAGACGGCAGCCGCGGAAACCGAGCATCGGGTTGAACTCATGGAGCTCGTGCGACGCGGTGGCATGATCTTCTCGACCGGGATGCCGAGCTTCCGGGCGAGGTCCATCTGCTGCTCCTTGCGTGTGCGGGAGGAACTCGTGCAGCGGCGGATCGAGGAAGCGGATGGTGGCCGGGAAGCCCTTGAGCGCCTTGAAGATGCCGAAGAAGTCCTCGCGCTGATAGGGCAGGAGCTTCGCGAGGGCGGCCTTGCGGGCTTCGAGCGTTGTCGGCGAGGATCATCTCGCGCATCGCGTCGATGCGGTCGCCCTCGAAGAACATGTGCTCGGTGCGGGTGAGGCCGATGCCGACGGCGCCGAACGCGATGGCGTTGCGCGGTCTGCTCCGGGGTGTCGGCGTTGGTGCGGACGGCCAGCGGGTGGCCTTGCGCGCACCACTTCATGAGCTGGACGAAGCTCTTGAACTTCTCGGTCTTCTGGGCGGCCTTGTCGCCGTTGACGAGGCCGGCGATGATCTCGGACGGAGCGGTCTTGATCTGGCCGCGCGTAGACGGTGCCGGCGGTGCCGTCGATGCGAGAGGAAGTCGCCTTCCTTGAAGGTCTGGCCGGCGACGGTGACGGTCTTCTTGTCGTAGTCGATCTGCAACGCCGGCGGCGCCGCAGACGCAGACCTTGCCCATCTGGCGGGCGACGAGCGCGGCGTGCGAGGAGACACCACCGCGGGCGGTGAGGATGCCTTCGGCGGCGATCATGCCGCGCAGATCTTCGGGCGAGGTCTCGATGCGGACGAGGAGGACCTTCTCACCCTTGCTCGGCGGCATGCACGGCGCGGTCGGCGTTGAAGTAGATCTTGCCGGTGGCGGCACCGGGGCCGGCGGGAAGGCCGGTGGCGATGACCTTGGCCTTCTTGACCTCGGCGAGGTCGAAGATCGGGGCGAGCAGCTGGTCGAGCTGGTCGGCCGGGTTGCGCAGGATGGCGGTTTCCCAGTCGATGAGCTTTTCCTTCACCATGTCGATGGAGAACTTGAGCGCGGCGGCGGCGGTGCGCTTGCCGTTGCGCGTCTGGAGCATGAACAGCTTGCCTTCCTGGATGGTGAACTCGACGTCCTGCACGTCCTTGAAGTGCTTCTCGAGGATCGTGCGGACCTTCAGGAGTTCGGCGTAGGACTTCGGCATCTGCGTCCTTGAGCTTGCGAACGGGCTCGGGCGTGCGGACGCCGGCGACGACGTCTTCGCCCTGGGCGTTGATGAGGAACTCACCGTAGAATTCGTTGACGCCGTTGGCCGGGTTGCGGGTGAAGGCGACGCCGGAGCCGGAGGTGTCGCCGGTGTTGCCGAAGACCATGGCCTGCACGTTGACGGCGGTGCCCCACTCGGCGGGGATGTTGTACTTGCGGCGATAGACGATCGCGCGGTCGTTCATCCAGGAGCCGAACACGGCGCCGGCGGCACCGCGGAGCTGGTCCCAGGGATCGTTCGGGAAGCACTTGCCGGTGCGCTCCTTGACGAGGGCCTTGAAGCGCTTGACGAGTTCCTTCTGGTCGTCGGCGGTGAGCTCGGAGTCGACGATGTCGCTTGTGATAGTTCTCGTGCTTGAACTCGTGGATGACGACTTCGAACGGCTCGTGGTCTTCGCCTTCGCGTCTTCTGCACGCCGAGGACGACGTCGCCATACATCTGGATGAAGCGGCGGTAGCAATCCCAGGCGAAGCGCTCGTTCTTGGTGGCGGCGGCGAGGGCGAGGACGGTCTGGTCGTTGAGGCCGAGGTTGAGAATGGTGTCCATCATGCCCGGCATCGAGTCACGGGCGCCGGAGCGGACGGCGACGAGCAGCGGCATGCCCTTGGCGTCGCCGAACTTGCAGCCCATGATCTTCTCCATGTTCTTCACGCCGGCTTCCATCTGCGCCTGGAGCGAGGCCGGATAGGTCCGCTTGTTGGCGTAGAAGTAGGTGCAGACCTCGGTGGTGATCGTGAAGCCCGGAGGCACCGGCAGACCGATGCGGGTCATTTCGGCGAGGTTGGCGCCCTTGCCGCCGAGGAGGGGCTTCATGGTGCCGTTGCCGTCAGCCTTGCCGGCTGCCCCAGCGTGTAAACGTATTTGACCTTCTTCGGTGAGCCGGTCTTCTTTGCTGCGGATTTCTTGACCGCGGACTTGGCGGCCTTACTAGCACTTTTCTTGGCCGCTGGTTTCGCGACCTTCTTTTTGGTTGCCATCGTTGTGGTGATATCGAGTTTGAAGCATTGATTGCTGGAAACCCGGAAAAAACATTGACCCGGCCCAGCACAAGGCGCGGGAGGCTATGCAGGCGACCTAGGGGTGTCAATGAAGCAGTTGCCTGAAAAACAGCGGTTTTCAGGCATGAAATTCATCACGCGTCCGGATGGAAAATCCACCCCGTTTACCGACCTAGCGCAGTCCCCGCAGCAACAATTCGGCGTTGGTTTTCGTCGCCTTGAGATTGGTCAGCAGCGTCTCGATCGCATCGCCGATCGGCAGTCCGGCGAGTTGCTTGCGGATGTCCACCACCTTGAGGAACTCGTCGGGATGATAGAGCCGGTCGTCATTCCGGGTGCCGGATTGCGGGATATGGATGGCAGGGAAAACACGGCGCTCCGCAAGCTCGCTGTCGAGCCGGACCTCCATGTTGCCCGTGCCCTTGAACTCCTCGAAGACCACATCGTCGAGCCGGCTTTCCGTTTCGACGAGGGCCGTCGCGAGGATGGTGAGCGAGCCGCCTTCCTCGACATTGCGGGCCGTGCCGAAAAACTTGCGGGATTTCTGCAAGGCCACCGGACTGACACCGCCGGAACCGATGGGGCCCCCCTGCATCGCCGAGTTGTGTCCCCGCGCGAGCCGGGTAAGGCTATCTAGCAGAAGGATGACATCCTTGCCCTGTTCGACAAGGCGCTTGGCCCGCTCGATCACCAGATCGGCGACCTGCGCATGCCGGCGGGGAGATTCGTCGAAGGTGGATGCATAAACCGGGCAGCCGACCGTTTCCTCGAAGTCCGTGACCTCCTCGGGTCGTTCATCGAGCAAGAGGATCACCAGCACCGCGTCGGGATGATTCATCCGGATCGATCGGGCGATCTGTTTGAGCAGGATGGTTTTTCCACCGCGGGGCGGGGCGACGATGATCCCGCGCTGCCCTTTCCCAAGCGGCGCGATCAGATCGATGACCCTCACCCCGAGGAAATCGGGACCTTCTCCTTCAAGATGAATCCTCTGATCCGGAAACAAGGGAGTCAGGCGGTCGAATTCCTTGCGAGGCTGGAATTCGGCAACCGGCATGCCCTCCACCTCGATCACCTCATAGCCTGATAGATACTTGTCACGCTCGCGGGGAGCCCTGACCTTGACCTTGATTGACTGCCCCACGCGCAGACCCAGGTCTCGCAAGAGGTTGGATCCCACATGGATATCATCCGGACCGGGGCGGAAACTGCGCTGCGGATCCCGCAACATCGCGAAATTGTCCTTCGCTTGTTCCAGAATACCCTCGCAGACAAGCTCGGTTCCCTCATGTCCGTAGAAACAAAGCAGTTCATAAACGAGCTGGCTCTTGGGAATACCTCCCTGGATCCTCGCTGGAACGGCCTCGGCCATGGCCTGGAGTTCCGACAGGGTTTTCAAACGGAATTGGTTGATATCGATGGATACAGGTGCCGCTGGAACTTCAGCGACTGCGGCGGTGTCGGGGGCTTCCCCGGATCCGGGCTCGTTAGGTTGGGTCATGAGAAATTCTTGGGTGAAACGGCGTGACTTGTGACTGGAGGACGGCGGGTGGTCCTTCATTCCAAAAAACGGTGTCCGCTCGGGACATCTTTTCGTGAACCGGAAGTTGGGCGGCCAGGATGGACTCGATCGTTTTGTCATCCAGCCCGCTGCGCGCCTTGAGCCGCTTGATTTGCGTGGAACGGGAAGAAGCGACGACGAGCACCTGCGTTTGACCGAAATCGAATCCCTTCTCAAACAAGAGCGGAACGTCTGCCACGAATAATTCCGCCCCCCGTGTAGCAGCACGTTCGCGGGAATCAAGACATTCCTGACGAACCCGGGGATGAAGGATTTTCTCAAGGGCAACACGGGCCGTCTCATCCGAAAATACCCTCTCCCGCAACATGCCTCGGTCAATCTTGCCTTCGGAGTCAAAGATCCGCTCATTGAAAGCTTCGGCAATCTTCGCTGAAACTTCAGGATCGGACTCCAGCAGCGCATGCACGGTGGCGTCGCAATCAAAAATTTCAGCTCCGGGAAGAAACTCCTTCAACAGGCGGCAAAACGTGGACTTGCCAGTGGCGATTCCGCCGGTGAGCGCAAACACACGCATGGGTGAAGAGTCGTGATCGGCGCATCCAAATCAAGCAAAGAACTCGGGATCGAACCAAAGCACTCGGGCCAAAAGAAACGGGCGAAGGATTGCTCCTTCGCCCGCTCAAGATTCGACTCGTAAAAACCTTACTGCTCCAAAGGAGGAGGGAGAAGATCTCCAATCGCACCACCGCCAACAGCACCAGCACCACCGGTCGAAACCGGAATCGGCTGGCTGGCATCGGCTCCGCGAAGCGGACGACCGGTTGCATCGATGATCTGCGCCGTGACGAAGATGATCAGGTTGCTCTTGATGTGGTTCTCGGACTTGGATTGGAACAGGCGTCCGATGATCGGGATGTCTCCCAAGAATCGGCACCTTGTCCTCCACGTTTTGCACATCCTCGCGGATCAGTCCACCGACCGCAACGGTGTAGCCGTCATAGATGGTCAGCGAGGTGTTCACCCGGCGTGCCGAGAAGACCGGCATTTCGATGCGGTTCTCGGTGATGATCGAGGTGACCGGGTTGCCGAGGGCATCGGTTCCAGGCGATTGGATCGGGCTGCCGTAGTTGATGAAGCCTTCGAACTCGACGATTTCCGGAACGAAGCGGAGGTCGATCACGAAGTCGTTTTCACCGATGGTCGGCTCGATTTCAAGCGTCACACCGGTGTTGCGGGTGTCGAAGGCCGTCGGAGTCGCCGGAGTCACCGGGAAGCTGCCACCGCCACCGACCGCCGATGCCGCCAAGTCCATTGTTGTTGCCGTTGGCTCTGACCAACGCTGTTCGGAAGTTCGGGGGGCTCGTATTCGGTCGGGTAGATGAATTCGCGAATGATCTCGATGGTCGCCTTCTGGCCGGACTTGGCCGTCACCGACGGAGCGGTCATCAGGTCGGTGCCCTTCTTCTGGGCAAGGCCGCGCATGATCATCTGCACCTGACCGTCCGAGAACAGACCGGTGAGCGCCGCGATGCCTGGAGCAGACATTCGCAGCCTGTGCGGTGCGGTTCGGATTGTTGAGGATCGCAGTCGATGCTGTTGCGGTTGGTCGCCTGATCGCCCACTGCGGAGTCCGTTGGTCACGACGATAGTTGGCTCCTTGTGCTGGGTTCGGCAGGGACTCCGTTGACGAGCCGTTCCGTTGACCGGGCTGATGAAGTCGGCAGCCGTGCGGCCGGCCTGGTTGCCGATGGTGCCACCGCTGGCGAACACCTGGTTGGACAGGTCCGACGCGCTGATGATCCAGTCGAATCCGAGCTCGTCGTTGTTCTCCTGCGAGATTTCCACGAACTTGGTGGTGATCTTGACCTGCTTCGGCTTGTTGTTGCCGATCGTCTGGACGAGTTGCTCCACCTTGTCGAGTTCCGACGGGGTGTTGGTCACCAGACAGCACACCGTTGTTGCTGAGGGTGGCGGAACTACCTTCCGAGAAGTTGATGCCGGACTGTCTTGAGCAGGTCAAGGATGGGAGGACGGGCCGTCAAGCTGCTGCCACCACCGGCAGCCTGGCTCAGCGAATGGATCGGATCGCCGCAGCACCGTCGCCACCGACCGCCCGTGTCAAGTGGCACCTGGAAAGTCAGGCGGCACACGGAAACTGTCCGGGTGAAGATGTCTTCACCGCTCTCGGTCTGCGGAACGAGCGTCACCGCGAAATCATCCACTTTGTAGCGAAGTTTCGTTTGGTCACAAATGTATTTCAGGGCCACGGCAAGGGGCACGTTGCGCAGACGAAGTTCCTTGACCCGCAGGGTTCCGACTTCCGGACCAGCGGTGGGAAGTTCCGCACCTCCGGCGAGCGGATCGGTTCCGCCATCAGGCGCGGCCTGCACCGCCGCCACCTGGACGCTGGCGACGAATCACGAAGTTGACTCCCTTTCTGGCAGGATCCAGTTCGGTCGTGTCGAGCTCCGAAGCGCGCAAGCGAAGGAAGTCGATCGCCTCCTCAACCGTGGTGTCCTCGAAATCGATACGGGGAATGACGATGCGGCGAAGCTTCTCGGTGATGTAGGCAACCCCATCGGTCACCTGACCAGCGCCGAAATCGGATGTCAACCACGACAGGCGTGTCAGGCGGCACGGCAAGTTCCCAAGCGGCATCCACCTGACCGAGCAACTCGGCACGGGTGTGGTCGTAAGCGGCGCGATAGTAATCGGACTTGGCCACAGCCACGCGCTCAAGCCCGCGGCGGGCGGCGGAGTTGTAGGGGTCGATGCGGAGAACATTCTCATATTCCCGCTTGGCGTCGTCATACTTGCCAAGGTTGAAATTCCCCTCGGCGGTATAAAGGGCACGGCGGACCTTGTCGATGTTCTGGGTGTGTTCGAAAGTGAGCGCCGGATTCGTGCGGATCGGGTCATCAAGATATCCCAGCTCACGCTTTGCATCCGTATTGTTCTGATCGACAGCAATCACACCTTCAAGCAAGGTGCGCGCCTCGGCATACTTGCCGACCTTGCGATTGGCCATTGCAAGCGCGACGCTGGCATCACCGAGGTGGGCGATGTAGCTCTGGCGACGATCCGAAACCATGGGAGCGTCCGGGAGGCGGTCGAGAGCTTGACGATACTTGTCGACGGCCAACTGATAGTCGCCTTTCGCATAAGCGGCGCGTCCTTCGGCAAGGAGTGCGTCTGCCTCGGTAACGGCATATTGACGGCGGATCATTTCACGCTGGGCGAGACCGCTTAGGCCAGAGCCACCTTCGCCGGCATTTGCGACCGTTACGGTGGCGGGCAAGGAAGATGCCACGGCCATCAACGCGAGGGCGGAGCGACTGGATCGATACATGGGCGTTTTTTGCATAGTGAGCTGAGGTTTTCTGGCGATGTTTTCGAGTTTTGGAAAGCGATTTTTTGCGGGAGATTATTCTTCAAAGACGCCCATGCCGCCCTTGGTGATCTTGACGGACTTCATCTGTCCGTCAGGCCCTGGATATTCGACGGTGATGGAATCAGGAGTGACCTCCTTGATCTTGTATTCCTTTTTGGCGTTGGTTGATGGAAGGGCGAAAGCTGAGTTCTCCTCGACCTTGAACTCGGTGCCGCCAAGCCCGAGAGCTTCAAGCGAAAGGACAGCGGTTCTGTCGTATTTCGTGTAATTCGGGGCAAGGGTTTCATTGAGAGGAGCCGGAAATTCGTAAATGGTTCCCGCCTTGTTCGGCATTTGATCCTCGATGCGGACCATGGTGAGTTCCTTCTCGGACTTGGTGCTTTCATTGCGCACCATACGGAGTTCAGATCCCAGGAGCTTGAAGCGCTCCTTCATGACTCCGGCACCGAAGAACAGCTCACCTGGAGCAATCTGCAAGGCTGCGCCGGTCTTGTTTGTTTGCCGCTTGGAGTCGAGATAACTGAAGGAGAATTTGCCTCCGTCGGGGTACCCAGGACGGATCACCCAAGCGAGACTCTCGTCCCGGACATACATCAGCTTGTGGATCAACGGCGGATAGGACTTGGCGTTGTTCGGATCGGTCTTGCCCTTGAACTCCTCAAGGTTGGTAAAGCCATCCGCATCCGGATCGCGGCTTGGCGAGTCGCCAAAACCAGGGTCAATGCGATTCTCAATCCACCAGATGTTAGGAATCGGCGGATGAATCTCGGATCCGTCGCCCAGCGGGTCGATCGGCTTTTCCGGATCCTTCGCGGAAAGGTAAAGAGGGATTCCCGTGAAAAGGTCAACCGGCCGCTGCTTTTCACCAACGGTGGCCTGGGTCCAGCTTCGATCCAACTTCATGGATGAAACCGCCTTCGGGATCATGTCAGCCCCCTTGACGGCCGCGTTTTTGTTGCCGGTTCCCTTGAGCTCGACGGCAAAATCCGCATCAACCCCGCTGTACTTTGACCACCCCATGTAGGCAACACCAAGCGCGATGACCGCAGCACCACCAAGGGCGGCCTTTTCGTAATTTTTAGCAAACCAGGACATGGTCGTGAATGAGGCGTTGGATGGGTTTAGGGAAGTTTCTTCGCGGGAAGAAATTGAAGGACGTCAAGGCGGAGAAACACTTGGAGCTGCTCGTTTCCGAGAACTTGCGAGAGGATGCGGCCCGATTCGGCGGCTTTCGGAACCACTGCGGGCGCGGGTTTCACCTCGGCTGGAGCCGCGCCTTCGGCAGGTTCATCACCCGGGAGGACAAAACCACCCCCGAAGATGTCGGCGGCTGGATTCTTGGCCGCTGCCGGCTTGTCGAATTGGGCGTCCGATACCTTTGGCGCGTCCAACTTCTCATTGGTGATGCGGAGGGTGCGGATCACGACGTATTGCTTGTCCAGCTTGGTAATGGAGGACATGAACTCACGGACCGATCTTTCGGTGCCCACGAAGGTGATTTCCACCGGAAAAGCGCGCGCGACCTTGTTGCCGGGCTCAAACTTCTTGCCCGACTCTTCCGGGAGTTCCTCACGATAGAGATTCTTGAGTTCGGTCACCTTGGCCTTTGCCAGCGAGAGCATCAGGTCCTTGATGGAATCCAACTGATATCCGAGGATCCCGGTGGATCCTTCAGACGCGAGATTGGACTGATACTTCGAGAAACCGCCGAAATAGACTTCGGGAATCTTTACATTGTTCTCCTCAAAGGCGGCACGGGTTTCAGCGTTGGACGCCAACAATTTGTTGGTAAACTCCTGTCCGCTGACGTTCGCGATTTCGGGAGTCCGGAATGGCTGGAAGGCGGTCTGGAGGGATTGCAAGGAGACCTTGTAGTCCTCGATCGCTTTCCTTTTCGCATCGCGATTCGCCTCGTTCGGGTAAAGAGGCAGCTTCTCAAATTGCTGGGCCTCGTCCGAGGCGGCCGCATAATCCGCCATGGCACTATCGTATTTCGACGTGGCCTGGGAACCTACCAGATAGAGCAGGATTGCTCCGACCACGGTTACACCGCCCAACGCGGCGAGAAATTTATTTTCCTTGATCCAGCTCATAATTCAGAAGGCAAAATTGACCAAATTCATTTGAAGACGACCTCGCGGGCCAATGGAAGAGTGATCTCGAAGGAGAACCCGAGCTCACCTGGTTTGCCAGCCACGGTGACGTTAAGAACCCGGTCGTCAGGAAGAACCACTTCCTCACCCTTGGGATTCTTCGCCTTGAAACTGAAGCTCGTGCTTTTGTCCCGGAGGTTCTTGAGAAGCTCGGAAACCGCGTTCTGGCCCTTCGGGGAATCCCGCCAAAAGCCCTTGATCCGGACCGCGTTGGCACCGAGTTCCTTGACCGGCGCCGGCTTGACGTTCTTTCCCTGGGTCGGCGCTTGCTGCTCCTTGATGTCAACCAACGAGGTATTTCCGTAATTGATTGAGGCAAAATCCGGTTTCACGATCGCCTTGCCCTTGGCCTCACGATTGCCACCGGGAGCTTGGTCAGTTGCCAGCGGATCATACCCATAGAGTGGTTCGAGATCGGTGAGCCAAACCGCGTCACTGGCAAAGGCACCACGCAGTTCGCCGATCAGGTCCATCCAGAAGGCATGATTCGATTCCGCGTCGGTGTATCCGGACGCAATCTGGTTGAGAGTGGCCTCATTTTTCAGGAGCTTTTCGATTTCCTCCTTCACGGGCTTCAAGCCCTCGCGCTGTTCCTCCATGGTGCGCTTGGCTTCGATCGCCTTGGCAGCCGCGAGGTGTTGGGTCGCGGCCCAGGCAGCCATTCCTCCCAGCAAGACCACGGCGGCTGCGATCAGGAAGGGCTTGCGGCGGTCCGCCGCTCTCGATTGCTCCACCACTCCGGGAACAAGATCGATGTTGATGGAGGACTTGCCGATCCCCCTGAGTCCGAGACCCACCAGTTCACCCATCAGGTGCCCCTCGCGCTGGATGACTTCGGTATCGACACCCTTGCCGATGGTCACGTTACCCACGGGATTGAAGTATTCGACCGGCAAGCTGAGCTTCTCCTGGAAGAATTCCAAGGTGTAAGGAAGGTTCGCTCCGCCACCTGCAAGCAGGATGCGCCTTGGAGCGCTGCCGCCGTGCTGGGCACGGTAGTAATTGGTGGTGCGGGAAATTTCAGCAGGAATCCGGGTGAGGGCGTTGCGAATCACCATCGCAAGCGCGGCCACCGCCTCGTCCATTTGTTCGGTATGACCACCGCCGAGGGCGACCAGGCCGTTTGAAATCTTCTGGTGCTCGGCCTCCATGAACTGAATGCCGTATTCCTTGGCGATGGCCAAGGTGACGGCACTTCCTCCAATGGCGATGCTTCGGGTGAAGAAGCGACGACCTTCGATGTAGAGCAGATTGCTGGTCTTCGCGCCGATGTCGATCAGCAGGATTGGCTCTTCCGGGTAGCCGTAAGTGGCGCGGAAAGCATTGTAGATCGCCATCGGGGCGACATCCACTTCGGAAGTCCCAAGCCCGGAATCGTTGACGGCTGAGTTGATTTCATCAAGCGCGTCCGCCTTGATGGCAACGATGACGACTTCTTTCTCGTCGGCCCCTTCGATCATCTCATAATCCCAAACCACCTCGTGGAGAGGGAATGGAACGTGTTGCTGGGCCTCGAAGGTGACGAGTTGCTCAAGGTTATCCTCCTGGAGCGGCGGAAGCTTGACGAAGCGGGTGAAGACAGCCTGGCCGGAAATGGCGTAGCGGACCTTGGATCCACTCAACTTGAGCCGGCCGGCCAAGTCGGCGATCGCGACCCGGGCTTGCGAAATGCGCGATGAATCCAGTGCGGGATCGGCGACGATGGTCTCTGAGTCGTAGGCCTTGAGGACCAGACCACCGCTTTTCGATGCCTCGAAAACGGCCATTCCAATACGCTGGGATCCAATGTTGAGGGCGACGGTGGTCTGAGTTTCAGCCATGATGCGATTGATCTAAAAAAACGGGATTGTGCGGGACTTCGAGAATTCCAGCCTCAGTAACGCTGCGGGGCCACTTCCGCGTAGCGATCCCACCACATGTCCCTGAAGGGGGTCTCATTCTTGCTGAGAAGAGGTGGGCTGTCACTCCGGCTGATTTTCGGCGAGGCCACGTTCCACCAACCCGGCTTGCCTTTGCTGGTTTCCTCCGCGGATTTCACTCCGTTCACCAATACCTCGTAACCGACATACTCCACCGATGCCTTGCCTCCCTTGTCTGAGCCCGTGAGGCTTTTGATGGAACCCGGCGAAAGATAAATCGAACAGAAGATTTGCTCATCCAAAGGAAGGTTCACGTAATCGATGTCCTTGGTGAGAAGGAGCATGGTTCCTGGCTTTTCGGGGTTCTTGACCGCGATGTACCATTTCACGGTGATCTTGTCACACGTCTTGGATTTGGGTTCCGGACTCAGGGAAATTTTCAGACCGGCTTCGATTTCCAGCCAATCCTTCGGTTTGAAGCTCTTCTGTTTGCCACCGGAAAACTCAGGGGACTGGAGGTCGTCGAACTGGGGCTTCTCACCCTCCACCTTGGAGGCTTGGCCGTGGGCAGTGCCGATGGAGATGGCGGCAAGAACCGCGGAGAAGCTGACTGAAAGGGATTTGCGGAGGAGAACGTTCATTACAGTGCGGTTTTGAAAGAAACTAGGGAACTGGATTTCGGGTTGACCAGAGAAAATGACGATTTCCGGTAAAATTTCGTTCGAAGTAAATACACTTGCTTCTTGCTTTTGCCACAAGCGATTGACGCGCGCCCTCTTGTCGCGATTCACTTCGGCATGGCCCATGTGAAATTCCGCTTCGACAACCTCGCGCCAAAGGTCGTCGGAAGCTGTGGCAGTTCTTCCGCACTGCGGGAATTGACCGCTGAAAAATTCCGCGCGACGTGTGATGTCGTCGAGGTGCGACTGGATCTCCTGCTCGCCAACGAAGGATCCGTCAATCGCCAGGCGTGGGCCCATCTGACGGAAATCCCGCTGCTTTTCACCGCTCGCCGGGGCGACGAGGGCGGGGCCGGAAACCTGGGCGCGGACCAACGCATGGAACTGTTGGAAGAGATCCTCGACGACGCCTCGCTCATCGATATCGAGGTGGAGAGCATTGCAGAAATGAGCGTCATTCTTGATAGAATCCGTGATCGCGAGATCCCTTGGGTCGCATCCAGCCATGATTTCAAGAAGCTTCCAGCAAATGCCTTCATGGTTTCCGCGGCGAAACGTGCCGAGGACGCGGGAGCGGCGGTTTTCAAGATCGCGGCGATGCTCGATGGTACGGACGACCTTGCTCGGTTGGCGGATTTCCAACTCACGGATCATCGCCTCCCCGTGGCCACCATGGGCATGGGCCCGCTCGCTCCGGTTTCGCGGTTGCTCTGCGCACAGGCCGGCAGCTTGCTGAACTACGGATACCTCGGCACCGACACGACCGCACCTGGACAATGGGACAGCACCCTGCTGAAGACGGCGATATCGCGACTCGCGTCCATCAAGCGCTAACACAACCTAACCAATGACCTCAACCGGCGCATCGGGCAGCGCCTTGAGGAAAGATTGGCCATAGCGTTTCGTCAGGATCCTGTTGTCGAGAATGCACACCAGCCCCTTGTCGCGGCCGGTCCGGATCAAGCGGCCCACGCCCTGGCGCATCTTGAGGATCGCCTCGGGAACGGAGTATTCCATGAACGGATTGCCACCCGCCGCCTCGATCGCCTCAAGCCGCGATGCTGTTAGCGGGTGATCCGGCACCGCGAATGGCAGCCGGGTCACCACCACGTTGGAAAGGGCCTCACCCGGAACATCGACACCGGTCCAGAAGCTGTCGGTTCCGAACAGCACGCTGTGGACGTCGTTGCGGAATTCCTCGATCATCCGGTGACGCGGCAACCCATCGCCCTGGATGAAAATCCTCCATCCCTGGGTCCTGAAAAAATGCTCCAGCCGCTGGGCAGCATCGCGCATGGTCCGGTAGCTGGTGAAGAGCACGAAAGCCCTGCCATCGCTCTCCAGCAACGACTGCCGGATCCCTTCGGCTAACAGCTCGTCATAGCGTGGCGTTCCCGGATCCGGCACCGATTTGTAAATGCGGATCCGCATCTGCCGCTGGTAGTCGAAAGGACTGCCAATGCACAAGGCGCGGGCGTTTTCGGCCCCCACCCGGCCGCGGAAATAGCCGAGTTTCGGGTCGCCCACGCCGAGGGTCGCGCTGGTCATGACCATGCATTTCTTCCCTTGGAAAAGCAGGGGACGCAGCTTTTCCGCGACGTTCACCGGCGCGGCGTGCAGGCTGAACTGATGTTCATCACGACCGCTGCGCTCCACCCAATAGACGCTCTGTTCCGTCGCCTGATCGAGAAAAACACCGACCGCCCCGTGCGCCTCGCGCAGCCGTCGCGAAGCGTCTTGAAGCTCCGCTCGTGTCGTCTCCGACTCCACATCCGCCGCGAGGCTGTCGATCTCCAGCCAGAGGTTCCTGAGCGGTGCGGCAAGGGTGTTGGAAACCAGTTCCGGCTCCCTAACACGGCACTCCTTCGAGTAGTTCCCGAACTTCGCGACATCGCCCACCTGTTGGAAAAAACGGTCAGCCGCCACCAGTGCCTCCTCCACCGCCGTCATCGCGGAAGCCTTGCGGAACGCCTTGAGCAGACCCTTGCGGGTCTTCGGCTGATAGAGCCGGTGCAGGTCGAACCTCAGCCCCGCCTGGGAGACACGCAGGCCGAGCTGCACCGCCGCCACCTGCTCGATGGTGTGAGCCTCGTCCAGCACCGCGAAATCGTTGGGAAAAAGGAAACCGCCGGGCTTCCTAACATCCTCCTCGCCGTCGTCGCTGAGTTCGTCCGTGTTGAGCAACGCGAAGAACAGGGTGTGGTTGACGACGATCAGTTTCGCATCCGCCGCCGCCTTCCGCGCCTCCTGGAAAAAGCAATTTCCGCGCGGTCCGCAATGCCGGGCCGTGCACAGGTGCGCCTCGCTGCAAACCTGGAGCCAGACCTTCATCTGCGGCTGGAAATCCAGATCGCTCAGGGTGCCGTCGCGGGTGGACTCCGACCATTTCCGGATGGCCTCAAGCTCCTCGGTCTCGCTGCCGGTGAAAAGATCCGCCGCCTGCTCAAGCGCCCTGCGAAGCCGCAGAGGACAAAGATAGTTGTGCCGGCCTTTCAACAGGACCGCGGGAAGCTCCTCGCCCAGGACCTTTCTAACGATCGGGATGTCCTTGCGCACCAGTTGCTCCTGCAAGTTGATCGTGTGGGTGGAAATGATCCCCTTTCTCCCGGTCTCGAGCGCGAATCGCGCCGCAGGAAGCAGATAGGCCAGCGATTTTCCCACCCCGGTGCCGGCCTCGGCGACGAGCGGGCTTGCCATGACAAGTGCCTCGGCCACCGCCACCGCGAGTTCCTGCTGCTGGGGCCGGTATTCGAAATCCCGTGATTTCGCCAGGATACCCTTCGCCGAAAATGCCGTCCGCACCGCGTCGCTGAACCCGGGAACCGGCTGGCCGTCTGACAAGGAAATCATCTGGCGTGCATCGCATCCGGCAATCGCCCCGCTGCCAAGCCGCAACTTCCAGCGCTCTCCATATCACACTCGACACCCCTCCCCCATCGCCTCCAGTCTTTGCGCCACGCGGCCTCCCGATGACTTTTTTCCGCAACCATCTCTTGCGATTCCTCCTCCCGCTCGTTCTCGCCGCCGCGGGTGCCGCCCTCTGCGCCTTTCTCGTTCCCGCCGAGGAAATTGCCGTGAAACAGCAACTCGTCGGATTTCCGGATTCCGACGTGGCCACCCAGGAACTCCGCCCGCTCATCCTCGGTGCCATCTGTTTCCTGCCCGCCGTCGCCAGCCTGATTTACGCCTTCAGCGGCACCATGGACCGCTACATCGCGCGCGAGTTCGCGGGGATCTTCGCGGTCTGCCTTTCCTCCCTCCTGCTGATCTGGCTGATCATGGATCTCAACGACAAGCTCAGCGATTTCCGGAATACCAAGAACATCTTCCACACCATGCTGCTGTTTTACGGCTCCCGGTCGCCCGCGGTGCTGCTCCTGCTCATGCCCTACAGCCTGCTGCTTTCGCTGCTCTATTCCTTGGGAAAACTCTCCGGCAGTCGCGAAATCATCGCCATGATCCAGGGCGGACGGAGCATCATCCGCATCACCCTTCCCCTCATCATCGCCGGCATTTTCTTCAGCCTCCTGTGCCTCGGACTCAACTATCATTGGGCACCCATCGCGGAGGGCAGCGTTGACGACATCCTGACGGAAGCCAGCGGCAAATCCGCCAACCGCGCGACCAATGTCCTGTTCCGCAGTCCTGCCGAACGGAGGCTCTGGAAGATCGGGGCCTTTCCGCAGGACTACAACATGGGTGGAGCGCTGCTCGATGTCGAGGTCACCACTTCGAATCCCGACAAGACCCTCGAAAGCAAGCTCAACGCAAAGCGCGCCTTCTGGAATCGCGACAACCGGCAATGGAAATTCGAGGATGCGGTTGTTGGAAATTTCACTCCTGGCGAGCCGACCCTCTATGACACCCCAAAGGGACCGCTGATGATCGACCACTGGCAGGAAACCCCCTTCCAGCTCATCAAGCCCGGCCTCAGCGCCGGCTTCCTTGGCATCCCCGACCTCAATGCCTGGCTCCATTCCAACGAGCGCAATGGCCATTTCGCCAATCCGGCCCCCTACCTCACCCAGTGGCATTATCGTTGGGCCTTGCCCTTCACCTGCCTCGTGACGGTCCTGCTCGCCACGCCGCTGGCGGTCCACTTTTCCCGGCGCGGCCCCGGAGGAGGGATCTTCATCGCCGTCGTCCTCTCCGGGCTGCTGCTTCTCGTTTCCAGCATCTCGCTCGCCCTCGGTGAATCCGGCACTCTCCAGCCCGGGCCCGCCGCCTGGATCCCCAACATTGCCTTCACCCTGCTCGGGCTTTACCTTTTCCGTCGCCGGGTCACCGGCCGGCCCATCTATCTCGTCCTGCGCCGGCTCGTTCCCGGCAATGACTGACCCCACTCCACACACCAATGGCTCTCGCTGAATCCTGGCATGTCCGCTCCCGTGGCCGCGAATGCGCCGCCACCCAACGCCCCTTCATCGACGGGGAAACCATCGTCACCGCCCTCTTCCCGGACCCCGAATCCAGCGGCTACCTCCGCCGTGACTACTGCGTCGATGGCTGGACGGCCTGGCTGGAGTCCGGCGAATCCCCCTTTTCCTTCTGGCGCACCACCTTCTCCGCACCCACCGGAAACGAATCCGTTAGACCCGAGGAAAAACTCTCCGCCGAGGAAATTCTCCAACGCCTCGTCGAGGAGGACGAGGATCACACCGAGAACGCCCGCTTCGTCCTCGCCGTCATGCTGGAGCGCCAGAAGCTTCTCCGCGAAACCGACAGCCAGCGCACGCCCAACGGCATCCTGCGCGTTTACGAACACCGCAAGACCGGCGAGGTCTTCATTGTTAGAGATCCCGATATTCCACTCTCGCAGATCGATGCCGTCCAACAGGAGGTCTTCATCCTCCTCGAGAACAACGGCCGCAGCCCGGAAGCGGAGGTGCCTGAAGCTCCGTTAGAAACGGAGTCCCCACCCCCAACCGAACCTGATTCTCCGGAGCCACCGGACGATTCCGAAAATCCGTGAGGTCTTTTCTTCGCATGTAGTCCAGCCATTTATGGCGTCTTCAGTCGCATGGAAGACGCCATAAATGGCTGAACTACTTACAAAGACCCCCAACCTTCCGGATCGCCGCCGGATAGAGCCGATGCTCGATCACCTGGATCCGCGCGTGCAGGACCTCCGCCGTATCGTCTGATAGAATGGGAACGCTTTCCTGGAGGATGACCGGGCCGGTGTCCATGCCGTCGTCCACGAAGTGGACCGTGCAACCCGCCTCCTTCTCACCCGCCTGGAGCGCCTGTTTCCACGACTCCAGTCCGGGATATGCGGGAAGCAACGACGGATGGATGTTCAGGATCCGGTTAGGAAACGCTTCCAACAACGGGCGTTTCACCAGCCTCAGGAATCCGGCGAGACAGACAAGTTCCACACCGGCATCCTTCAGCCTTCGCGCCGTCTCGGCCTGCGACTCTTCGGGGAACTTCGTCTTGAAACCCTGGCAATCGATGACGCCCGTTTCGATCCCGTGTTTCCTCGCCCGTTCGAGGATGAAAGCGTCCGGATTGTCCGAAAGCACCAACGCGATCCGGGCATCAAGGCTGCCATCCCCGATCGCGTCGAGGATCGCCTGCATGTTTGATCCGGATCCGGAACCGAGAACGCCGAGCACCATGCGCTTGGTTTAGAACAAGGTGACCATCTGCCAAGTGCCATTTTGCAATTTTCAAATTTCAGGTTAGCCCGAACGCACGAACCACGATTCCCGTCACTCCGAGGACTTGGCGCTTGGAATGCGCAAACCCAACCGCTATCCAGACGCCCATGCACGACGCCCGCATCGACGCCCTAGCCCGCCAGCTTGTCCGCTATTCCACCAACCTGAAAAAGGGGGAGAAGGTCCTCATCGACCTTTACGATGTCCCCGATTCCATCGGACTCGCCCTGATCCGCGAGGCCCGCGCCAAGGGCGCTTTCCCGTTCATCAGAATCCATCAGGCCCGCCTCACCCGCGAGATGCTGAAGGGTGCCGAAGACGACCAATACCAGATCCTCGCAAAGAACCTGCTGGCGGAGATGAAGGACATGGACGCCTACATCGCCATCCGCGGCAGCAACAACATCGCGGAAAACTCCGACGTCCCTGCCGACCGCATGCGGCTCGCGATGAAGCACATGCGCCCCGTGCTCGACCACCGCGTGAAGAAGACGAAGTGGTGCGTCCTGCGCTGGCCGTCCCCGTCGATGGCCCAGCAGGCGGGCATGAGCACCGAGGCCTTCGAGGAATTCTACTTCGAGGTCTGCCTGCTCGACTACAAGGCCCTGATCCCGGCCATGAACGCGCTCAAGAAGCTCATGGACAAGACCGATCAGGTCCACATCAAGGGGCCCGGCACCGATCTGCGATTTTCCATCAAGGGCATCCCGGCGCTCACCTGCGGCGGCAACTACAACATCCCCGACGGCGAGGTCTTCACCGCCCCGGTCCGCGACTCGGTGGAAGGCGTCATCTCCTACAACGCCCCGACGATCTACCAGGGCATCGCCTTCGACACCATCCGCCTGGAGTTCACCAAGGGCAAGATCGTCAAGGCCGAGGCCGGCGAACGCACCAAGGAGCTCAACAAGATCCTCGATACCGACGACGGCGCCCGCTACATCGGCGAGTTCGCGCTCGGCTTCAATCCGGTCGATCCGCGAGCCGATGCGGGACATCCTCTTCGACGAGAAAATCGCCGGCTCGCTTCCACTTCACCCCCGGCCAGGCCTACGAGGAGGCCGACAACGGCAACCGCTCGCAGGTCCACTGGGACATGGTCAGCATCCAGCGCCCGGACTACGGCGGCGGCGAGATCTGGTTCGACGGCAAGCTCATCCGCAAGGACGGCATCTTCCTTCCGAAGGCGCTGGAGAAGCTGAACGGATAGACGCTCCAAGCCCCCCATGGACTGCGGTGGGAAGCGCCAGCGCCACACCGCCTTGGATGAGCGGTTCGGACTGGGGAATCGGTAATTGCACGATGAAACATCCAAAGCGGTGCCGCCGCTTCGCTCTGTCACCGCACTCCAAGTCGAACCCGATACATCTTCCAGTCCGATGGCGTAGGAGGGTTTTCTTGGTGACTCGTGATGAAATTCATTCCGTGCTGGCGAAACCGGTGCAATTTTGAAGCCATCCACCTTCCACACGATTCCTGATGCGGCATTTCCTGATCCTCACCTTTGCGATTTCCCTGAATTCCTGCGTGCTCGGACCGGAGCCGGCGTCGCCGGAAATCGAATTGCCGGGATCGATTCGCGGGGATGCGGCACCACACGGGGCCTCCTTTGGAGACAAGTCGTGGCGCAAGGTTTTCACCGAGGCAAAATTGCGCGACCTGATTTCCCGGGCTCTGGCAAACAACCCCGACATGGTCGCGGCCACCTATCGGATCGAGGAGGCGCAAGCGCTCGCCGGAGCGGCCCGGGCATCGTGGTTTCCAGCAGTCGATGGAGGTGCGGGTGCGTCGGCAAACTACGATTCCGACAACACGGAACGGGGCGGAGACCGACGATCCGAGTCCTACGACGTGACAGCCTATCTGAGTTGGGAAGCGGATCTATGGGGAGGAATCCGCCGCAGCAACCAGGCGGCGCGTGCCCGCTTGCTGGCCGCCCAATATCAGCGCGACGCCGTGCAAACGAGCCTCGTTGCCGCGGTCGCCAACGCCTACATCGACCTGAAAAACCTCGATGAACGCCTCGCGATTTCGCGCCGCACGGCCGACAGCCGCAAGGTGTCTCTCGACCTCGTGACCACGCGCCGGGACGGCGGGGTGAGTTCGGATCTTGAGGTCGGCCAGGCGGAGGCCCTGCTCGGCCAGGCCCGCGTTTCCATCCCGGTCACCGAGCAGGCGATCGCGGCGAAAGAGAACGAGCTGCGCGCGTTGATCGGCAGCTATCCGGGAGGCATCCAACGCGGCGACGGTCTCACCCGCCTTGATTCGGCGATCCGTCTATCAGGCGGACTGCCGTCGTCGCTGTTGGCCAGACGACCGGACCTCTCGGCGGCGGACCAGGCGTTCCAGGCCGCCACGGCGGAAATTGGCGTGGCCGAGGCCCTGAGACTCCCCACCCTTTCACTAACCGGCAGAGGCGGAGTCCTGAGCTCGGATCTCGGCAAACTTCTTGAAGGACGTTCGGGGGCTTTCTCCATTGGCCCCCAGCTCACCGGGCCCATCTTCGACGCCGGACGCTCGGGCTTCGGCGTCAAGGCCGCGCAGGCCCGTGCCAAGGTGGCGATGTCCGACTATCAGAAAGCCGCGTTGCAGGCATTTCGCGAAGTGGCGGATGCGATCAACGCCTTCCAGAAGTCCGACGAGATCATCCGGCAGCTTGAGAGCCTGATCGACTCCCTGAAGAAGGTTTCAAGTGTCGCCCGGGACCGTTTCACCGGCGGCTCTTCCGGCTACCTGGAGGTGCTCGACGCGGAACGAAGTTTGTTCTCCGCCGAGCTGGACCTTGCGGACGCGAGGCGAGATCATCTCCGCGCGGCCGTGGAAGCTTACCGCGCCCTCGGTGGCGGTTGGAAATAGGGCCCGATCAACAAAAACATCATGAACCTGCCCATTCTCTATATCAAACGCGGTTGCCCGTGGTGCGTCGAAGTCGTCGATTACCTCGCCCGCAAGAAGATCGAGGTCCAGACCTTCAACGTTTCAGGTGACCGCGAGGCGATGGAGGAAATGGTCAACTTGTCCGGCCAATCGAAAGCGCCCACCATGGATTGGCACGGCGAGGTGCTCGCCGACTTCGGCGTGGACGAACTGGTCCCGTTTCTCAAGAAGCACGGAATTTCCTGAACGGGCAATCGGCTTGGCAGATCTCCCCAACTGCGTTAGAGTCCTGCGGCGATGAAAACCACCATCCTCCGCTTTCACGCGATTTGCGGTCTCGCCATCGTCATGGCGGGCTGTGACAAACCCGCGGAGACAAACGCCCCGGGTGAGAAGGAAACATCGCCTCCCAGGGAGACGAAAGTCGCACGTCACGAATCTAACGCACCGACAGTCACACGATCCAGCTTGCGGGCGTCTCTCGACCAGGCCTTGGAAAACACCTCCCCCGAATCACGTGACGAGGCGTTGAACGACGTCATCGAGGGAGCATTCGATCTGGATACCGAACTTGCGCAGGAAGCATTCAAACAGCTTTCCGCCAAGGGCGATGAAAGGAACATGCTGATCGAACATTTCGCGATGAGGTTTTCGGAGAAAGACCCCGACGCGGCTGACCAATGGGCCCGTTCGCTCGCGACCGACGAGGAAAGATCGCTGGCCTTCGGCAATATCGCCCTCGTTCTATCAGAGGAAAACCCGGAAGCAGCAGCCAAGCTTCTATCCGATTCCGGCGTCGCCAGCCGCGATTTCGACGTCTCGGTGGTGCAGGTGGTCCAGCGCTGGTCGGAAAAGTCCCCGGAAAACGCCGCAGCTTGGGTGATGATGTTCGATCCCGGTGAAGCGCGTGAGGCAGGGCTCAAGGCAATTTCCTCATCCTGGCTGGAGCAGGATGCAAAGGCGGCCTTTGGCTGGATCGCTGGCCTTCAGGATCCCGCGATCCGTGGCGAGGCATCCGCCGGCATGGCCGAATCACTCATCGAGCTGCCGGATTCCCGGCAGAAGGAATTTCTCGAATTCGCCTCCCCCGACATCCACGCCCGCCTTGATGCGCTCAAGGCGGAGGCGGATCAGGAATGACCGGGCTTTTCAGGAAAGCCGGCCGAGTTCGCGAGCCACCAACATCAGGGTCTCGCGCACGCCGGGAGCAAATCCACCGTCCGTTTGCACGGCAAGAAGGACAGGACCCTCACGAATGAATTCCAGCGGGATCGAACCCGCGTAAAGCTTGAGTCCGCCGCTGCCGAAGCCGAGGTTCGGAAGCAGGCTCTTGAGGGCCTCGATGGTTCCCATGTCCTGCGCATTCACGCGGGCGATGTTCTTCATGCCAGGAAGCGCGCGGGAACGTTGGAGGATTTCGTCCGTGTTCATTTCGCGATCCACTCCGAAGATCGCACGCAGCTCGAGCTGGCGGATCGAGAATGAATCCGATTGAGGATCCGGGGAGTGTTCCTGTACCGCAGGGGCTGGAGTTGCGGCTGGCGCGGCTGCGGGTGCGGCAGCCGGCGTGACGGCCGGAGATGCAGCTTGGGCCGGTGGCGTCGCGACGAATGCAGACGGGGTAGGCTGCGTGAACACCGCCGGAGCTGGCGCAGGTGCGGCAGCCGGTGTATCCTGCCAGTTTCCAAACGCGGCGAGGGCTGCTTGGGGCGTTGAAACTGGTGCGCGCGCTGGTTCCACCGAAAATGGCGATGCTGCGGGCTGTTGAGGGGGCGCGGAGAATGGAGAAGCAGCAGGAGCTGGTTGCACTGGCGGTGTCTCGAAAGGAGAAGCGGCCTGCGGCTTTGGCGGAGCTTCAAATCCAAACCCTTCGGAAGGCTCAGCGACCTGGAACGGGGAATCCATCTTGCGCGGTTCCGGCACACGGGCCGGGCGACCGGGCTCCACCGGATTCGATTCATTCACCTCATCCACCACCGTGAATGGAGAATCCTGGCGCACCACTGCCGCAAATGGACTGGTCGGTTGGGCCGGCTCCGGCGAATCATTGACGATCGCAAAAGGCGAATCCTTGGGGGCGGCCGGTTGATTGGGGAAACTTTCGAAAATACCTCGGTTCGTGCTCATTTCGGATACGGAGTGGAATTGGACGGAGATGCGGAAGGGATTTGCATCACCTGTTGGGAAGAAAGCTTAACCAAGGCGGAAAGTCGAGCATCTCGGCAAAAACTTTCAGGAATGCCCGTTTTCCTCAAGCAATCGCTTCAACCGGTTCTTCATCGAAACCTTCGCGACCGCAGGCAAACGGTCCACGAAGAGCACCCCGTTCAAATGGTCGATCTCGTGCTGCAACGCCCTTGCAAGCAACCCGTCGGTTTCCAGAATCATCACCGATCCGTCGAGTTGCGGCAGCGTGGCCCTGACGATTTCCGGACGGCGGACTTCCGCACGGATGCCCCGGATGCTGAGACAACCCTCCATCCCGAAATCCTTGGGCTGTCCGAATTCAAGCTCTGGATTGATGAACACCAGCGGCATGATCGACAGGAGGTCGGCGTCCTCGCCATTGACCTTGAGGTAGGACACGCACTCGGGATCGTGGGACACGTCGATCACCGCAAGCCTCACATCCTCGCCCACCTGCGGCGCGGCGAGCCCCACCCCGTTCGCATCCTTCATCGTGTCTAACATATCAGCAACGAGCGTGATGACTTTCCCATCCACCTCGGTGATGGGTCTGCAACGCTGGCGGAGGACGGGATGGCCGTATTGGACGATTTCGCGAATCATGGGCAAGTGCCCGAATGCCTACCGGACCCGCGGCCAAACGTCAAACCCCGGAATTCGCCCGTGTCCGGGAAAGGCGGCGGGGCCAATCCCTAACATACTCTCACTCTTGAATAATACGCAACATGCCACGTCGAAGCTGCCGTTGACCAAACCAAGCATCCCTATGAAAACATTGCTCACCTCGCTCGCGGCCGTTTCACTATTCATCCTTGGATCCAGTCCGTCTGCGGAAGCCCGCGGATATGAAAGCCGGGTCTATATCAGCAGCTATCTCCCTTGCGGAACCCCGGTTTACAAAGAGCGATATTACATCGGCCGCGACCGCTGCGGAAATCCGGTCTGGGGCACGCGGGTCGTCCGCCAGCACTATCGCCCGGCCCCCCGCCCCGTGTATGTCGCTCCTTGTCCGCCGAGATACGTCGTGCCTCAACGATGTGATGTCCCGCGCGGAGGCGTGAATTTCGGCGTCAGGTTCGGTTATTCGCGCTGAACGGAAAATCTCCGGGTGATTTTCAGGGAATCCGAATCCGGGTATTGACACCCCGCTTCATACGCCGTACTCACTCGCCCCCGCGCCATGCGAATGGCGGAGTAGCCAAGTGGTAAGGCAATGGTTTGCAAAACCGTCATTCGAGGGTTCGATTCCCTCCTCCGCCTCCAGTCGCGTTGATTGGATTTCAGTAGGCCGCAGGCACACCGGTGGACGGTGGCGGGGTGTAGATTCCTGTCGATGCCGGTGCCGGGGCCGGGGCAGCGCCACCGGTCGAGTCTGCCTGGTTTTCCAGCTTGTTGCCGACTTTCTGGAGGTCCTGGCCGAAGCCACGGGTTGTGGCACATGAAGTCGAGAACGAGATGGCGGCTGCGGCCGCGAGAAGGATGGTGAGTTGGAATGGTTTCATTACAGCCCGATGATCCGACCAAATTGGGTATCGTGCAACGGGAAATCCCTGTGGACCGGGCAAGACCCGGACTCCCGATCTAACGAGGGCTTGTCATTTTTTCCGGAGTCAGGAGATCGTCGAGTTGCTCCTTCTCCAACCAACCTTTTTCCAGGACGAGGCTGTAAACGCTTGCGCCTGTGGCAAGCGCCTCCTTGGCAATGGCGGCGCTCCGTTCGTAGCCGAGAACCGGATTGAGAGCCGTGACCAGACCGATCGAGTTCCTGACATACTCAAGGCAGCGTTCACGGTTCGGCTCGATGCCGGAAATGCAGCGGGTGTGGAGCGCGATGGCGGCATTTCGCAACAGGGTGAGGCCGAAGAACAAATTGAAGGCGATGATAGGCTCCGCCATGTTGAGCTCCAGCTCGCTCGCCTCGCAGGCCATGGAGATGGTGACGTCGGCACCGATGATCTGATAGCAAACCTGGCTCACCATTTCCGGAATCACCGGATTGACCTTGCCCGGCATGATGGAGGATCCGGGCTGCATGGCGGGCAGGCGGATCTCGTAGAGACCGCAGCGCGGACCTGATGACAGCCAGCGGAGATCGTTGCAAATTTTCGAAAGCTGGACGGCGGCCGTTTTCATGGCACCGCTCATGAGCGAGAACGGACCACTGTCCTGGGTGGACTGCACGAGGTTTTCCGCGATTCTAACCGGAAGACCGCTCACGTCGCTGAGGTGCATGGTGCAGAGCTCGGCATAGCCCCGCGGGCTGTTGATGCCGGTGCCGACCGCGGTGGCGCCCATGTTGATGTCGAGGAATTCCTCGGCAGCCCGCTCAATGTAGCGGATGCCGTCCTTGATGGTGGCAGCGTAAGCGCTGAATTCCTGCCCGAGAGTCATGGGGACGGCGTCCTGGTTCTCGGTGCGTCCCATTTTCAAGACGTCGGCGAACTCGGAGGATTTTGTTAGAAGGGCGGACTTGAGCTCGCGGAGAGCTGATGTCGCGTCGCGCATGGTGAGGATGACCCCCAACTTGATGGCCGTCGGATAGGCATCGTTGGTGGATTGGGAACGGTTGACGTCGTCGTTCGGATGGAGGAATTCGTATTGTCCCTTGCGGTGGCCGAGGATCTCGAGGGCACGGTTGGCGATGACCTCGTTGGCATTCATGTTGGTGGACGTGCCGGCACCGCCCTGGATCATGTCGATGGTGAAATGCTCATGCCATTTTCCGGCAATGATCTCGTCGCAGGCCGCGACAATGGCGTCGGCCTTTTCGGGAAGAAGCACGCCCAGCCCCTTGTTGGCGAGGGCTGCGGCTTTCTTGACGTAGGCGAGACTGCGGACGAAATGGCCGAAATGGTGGATCGGGATGCCCGAAATCGGAAAGTTCTCCAATCCACGCAAGGTCTGGACTCCATAGTAGGCGGTGTCCGGAAGCTCACGCTCACCGAGGGAATCATGCTCCTTGCGCCAGGTGGCGACCACCGGTGAACGGCCGGAGATGAGGTGCTCGTTCGCGTCCTTGAGCCGCGAGCTCAAGCGTCGGGCGATGTGCCCCACCATCCGATAGAAAACCTCGGGTCGTTCCGCGCGAAGTTCCTCGAAAACCGGACGCGGTATCAGCCACACCCTAACATCTGTTAGCGCGACCCCGGACGCGGAGTGAGGGAGGTCGTCCAGCAGGATTCCCTCGCTGAAGGCGCTTCCCCGGGTGAGGATCGCGAGGCGGGTGGTGCTGCCGTGGTTTCCACGGACGATCTCGACCTCCCCTTCCTCGACAATGCCCATCCAAAGGCGGGGCATCGACTCGTGAAACAGCCATGCTCCGGCCGGATAGTCGTGGGAAGATCCCCGGCGAATGATGGAGGCCAGTTCATCGGCGGCGATGGACATCGTCTCGGCGAGCCGGGCGATGCGCTCCTTGGAAAAGATCAGGTTCTGTGAATCGGTGGAGGCTTTGGTCATACGGGTTTTGGAGACAGATCAGGCCACGCTACCCGGATTCGCCTCCATTTCACCACAAAAAACCCACCACGGACGAACCATGGCGGGTTTTGAAAGATGCCGGTATGAACCGGATCGGAATCAGTGGCGGTACTTGCGCTTGAAGTGCAGGGCGGCCGCGGACTTGGCGATGACTCCCTGAAGATAGGCAACCTCTTCGGCATCGAGATTGTGATCGATGGTCGCGAGCTTTTCCTCCGCACGCTTGATGGCTTCCTCGACATGGGCCTCGTCGATTTCCGCCTCGCCGAGGGCGCTGTCGGTCAGGACAATCACCTTTGTCTGCGTCACTTCGGCAAAGCCGGAACCGATCGCCAAGGTGTCTGGACCGTTCCTTGATAGGCGTAGCGGAGTTCTCCCGGTTGCAAGGCGGTCACGAGACCGGCGTGCTGCGGGAGGATTCCCATTTCGCCATCCGCACCCGGGAGATAGACGTTGTCCACGATGTCCGAGAAGATCTTCTTCTCAGGGGTGACGATATCGAGTTTGAGAGCCATGGAGATTTAGTTATCTAGTTATCAGTTATTCGGTCCAGATCAAGCATTCGCCTAGAACATGAACACTGAACCTTAGCAGACTTCTGCTCAATCACGAGCGACCGATTCGATGCCGCCCTTCATGTAGAAGTTGCCTTCCGGCACGTCGTCCATCTTGCCGTCGAGGATTTCGGCGAAGCCCTTGACGGTGTCGGCGATGGAAACGAGGACGCCTGGGACGTTGGTGAAGACTTCGGCCACGTGGAAGGGCTGGGTGAGGAAACGCTGGATCTTCCGGGCGCGGAACACGCGTCAGCTTGTCCTCGTCGGAAAGCTCGTCCATGCCGAGAATGGCGATGATGTCCTGAAGGTCCTTGTAGCGCTGGAGCACGCATCTGGACGCCACGGGCGACGCGGTAGTGTTCCTCGCCGACGATTTCCGGAGCGAGCGCCTTGGAGGTGGAGGCGAGCGGATCGACGGCCGGGAAGAGCGCCTGCTCGGCGAGCGAACGCTCAAGCACGACGGTGGCGTCAAGGTGGGCGAAGGTGTTGGCGGGAGCCGGGTCGGTCAAGTCGTCCGCAGGAACGTAAACGGCCTGGATGGAGGTGATGGAACCCTTGTTGGTCGAGGTGATCCGCTCCTGGAGAGCGGCCATTTCCTCGGAGAGGGTCGGCTGGTAACCCACGGCGGACGGCGTCCGGCCGAGAAGCGCGGACACTTCGGAACCGGCCTGGGAGAAACGGAAGATGTTGTCGACGAAGAGGAGCACGTCCTGGTTGTCCTCGTCGCGGAAGTGCTCGGCCATGGTGAGGGCGGAGAGCGCGACGCGGAGACGGGCACCTGGAGGCTCGTTCATCTGGCCGTAGCAAAGGGCAACCTTGGAACCTTCGGTGAGAACCGGGTTGCCTTGCTCGTTGAGCTTCGGATGACCGTGTTCGTCCTTCTCGGTGGCGATGACGTCGGCCTCGATCATTTCCCAGTAGAGGTCGTTTCCTTCACGGGTCCGCTCACCCACACCGGCGAAGACGGAGTAACCACCGTGCGCCTTGGCGATGTTGTTGATGAGCTCCATGATGACGACGGTCTTGCCGACGCCGGCACCACCGAACATCCCGCCCTTACCACCCTTGAGCAGCGGGCAGATGAGGTCGATGACCTTGATGCCGGTCGCGAGCACCTCGGTGTTCGCGGACTGTTCGGTGAGCGTCGGAGCGGGGCGATGGATCGGCGAGCGGAAGTTCGCGTCTGCAAGCGGCACGTTCTCGTCCACGAGGTCACCGGTGACGTTGAAGATACGGCCGAGGACCTGTTTGCCGACAGGAACGGAGATCGGCTGTCCCTGTGTCAACGAGGGTCATGCCGCGCTTGAGACCGTCCGTGGTGGACATGGCAACCGCGCGCACCCAGCCGTCACCAAGGTGCTGCTGCACTTCAAGCGTGAGCTTGGTGTCCACGTCGTTGAGGACGTATTGGATCTCCAACGCGTTGTAGATCTCGGGCAGCTTGGTTGCCTTGGAGAAGTCGGCGTCGATGACGGCGCCGATGATCTGGACGATAGTTCCGGTGTTGCTCATGGGAAAAGGAGTTTGCTAGTTTTCAGTTTGAAGTTTTCAGGATGGAGGCGTGGGTTGGAAGTCAGGTGCCGTTTTCGTTTTCTTGCTGAAAACTGAAAACAAGCAACTGGCAAACTGCCTATTCCATGGCCTTCATGGCGGTGGTGATTTCGAGAAGCTCGGCGGTGATGGCACCCTGGCGGAGCTTGTTGTATTCGAGCGTGAGTTCCTTGATGAACTTCTTCGCGTTGTCGGTGGCGGCCTTCATGGCGACCATCCGCGCGGAGTGCTCGGAAGCGCGGGCCTCAAGCAGCATCTGAAAGACCTGGAAGTTGATGTAGAGCGGCAGGATCGCGCTGAGGACATCCTCGGGCGATGGCTCGAACAGGAAGTCATTCGTAGTGCGGGTCGCATCGCCCATGCGGTCGTCGGCGGAGATTCGACCGGCAAGACAGCTGAGACGCATTTCCGGTTGCTGGCTGATGGTGTTGACGAAGCGGGTGATAGACCACGGACACCTTGTCGTATTTTCCATCAAGGAACTGCTTCGACAGCAGCTTGGCAATCGCGCGGGCGTCGGCGAATGGAACCGGGTCCTTCACCGCGAAGTCGGCGATCACGTTGCGACCGAGTTTTTCCATCATGACCCGCAGTTTGCGACCCACGGTGACGAAGTCGGCGGTCGTCCGAGGCTTCCTTTCTGACGACCTTTGCCAAGGTTCGTGTTGATCGCACCGCAAAGCCCCTTGTCGGTGGAGATGACGAGCACCAGCTCACGGTTGCCACTCCGCTTTTCCGAGGAGCGGGTGGGTCGCGTCGCTGAAGCCCTCGCTGATGTCCTGAGAGGACGCCGTTGAGTTGCTTCGCGTAGTCGCGGCCGGCCAACGCCTGGTCCTGCGCCTTCTTCATCTTGGCCGCGGCGACAAGCTGCATCGCCCGGGTGATCTGCGCGGTGTTCTTGACCGACTTGATGCGCCGGCGGATGTCTCGGAGGTTGGCCATTTTTTACTTTGTAAAAAGGTTATGAGTTATGGGTTATTTGTTATTGGGAAAGAGCCTAAACTTTCAACTTCTAACCAATAACCTTCAACATTCTCACTTCCAGCTCTTCTTGAAGTCGCCGATGGCCTGCTTGACGGCTTCCACCATGGTGGCGTCCTTCTTGAGATCGGGCTTCTCGTTGCGGATCTTGTCGAGCAGTTCGCCCTTGCGGGTGTTGAAGAATTCACCGAGGTCGGATCTGGAAGCGCTTCACGTCGGTCGACGGCGACGTCGTCGAAGTAGCCGTTCTGCATGGCGAACAGATAGACCGATTCCATTTCCATGGCGAGCGGGCTGTACTGGTTCTGCTTGAAGAGCTCGACGATGCGGGCACCGCGATCGAGCTTCTTCTTGGTCGAGGCGTCGAGGTCGGATCCGAACTGGGCGAAGGCCTGAAGTTCGCGGATACTGCGCGAGGTCGAGCTTGGTCGTGCCGGCGACCGACTTGATGGTCTTGGTCTGGCGGCGGAACCCACGCGGGACACCGAAAGACCGACCGAGATGGCGGGACGGATGCCTTGATAGAAAAGGTCGGTTTCCAGGAAGATCTGACCGTCGGTGATGGAGATCACGTTGGTCGGGATGTAGGCGGAAACGTCGCCGGCCTGGGTCTCGATGATCGGCAGCGCGGTGAGCGAACCACCACCGGCGGCTTCGGTGAGACGGGCGGAACGCTCGAGCAAGCGGCTGTGGAGGTAGAACACGTCACCCGGGTAGGCTTCACGACCGGAGGGGCGGCGAAGGATCAGCGACACCTGGCGGTAGGCGACGGCGTGCTTGGAAAGGTCATCGAACACGATGAGGCAGTCCTTGCCCTGGTCCATGAACTACTCGGCGATGGCGCAACCGGCGTACGGCGCGAGGTATTGCATGGCCGCGGCGTCCGAAGCGGAGGCGGAAACGATGGTGGTGTATTCCATCGCGCCGGCATCTTCGAGGATCTTCTGCGATGCGGGCGACGTTGGAGAGCTTCTGGCCGATGGCGACGTAGATGCAGTAGAGCGGCTTGTGGTTCTGCAGCTTGCCCTGCTCGGCGGCCTTGTTCTGCTGGGCCTGGGAAATGATGGTGTCCACCGCGATGGTGGTCTTGCCGGTGGCACGGTCACCGATGATGAGCTCGCGCTGGCCGCGGCCGACGGGATCATGGCGTCGATGGACATGATGCCGGTCTGCACGGGCACGCTAACGGACTTCCGCTTGATGATGCCCGGCGCGATTTTTTCCATCGGATAGGAGGCGTCGGCGGCGATGTCGCCCTTGCCGTCGATGGGGTGCACCGAGGGCGTTGACGACGCGACCGAGGACGGCCTCGCCGACCGGAACGGAGAGAAGCTTGCCGGTGGTGCGGCACTCGGCACCTTGCTTGATCTGCGGCGTAGTCACCGAGAAGCACGACACCGACTTCGCTTTCTTCAAGGTTGAGCGCCATGCCGGTCACGCCGCCGCCGAACTCGATCATCTCGTTGAGCATGACGTCGGAGAGGCCTTCGACCTTGGCCACGCCGTCACCGACGTCGCGGACCGTGCCGACGTTTGTTTTTTCGACGGAAGTCGTGATGCCGGCGATCTGTTGTTCGAGTTCCTGGAGGATGCTGCTCATGGCAAGGTTTCTATAGTCGTTGTAAAAGGTTGGAAAAAATCGGATTAGAATGCGTTGGCAAGGCGGTCGATGCGTCCCTGGACGGAACCGTCGAAGACGTCATTGCCCACGCGGATGCGAAGGCCGCCCAACAAGGCGGGGGTGATCTTGGTATTGGACCGCGAGGTCGGGGCCATATTGTTTGGCAAGTCCGGCGACCACGCGCTGGCGGGATGCCTCGTCCATTTCCACGGCGCTCTCAACGGTCACCTCACGGCGGCGCCAGATCGAGACGGGTGAGGCGATGCAGGGCTCCCAGAATCGCCTGATAGTCGCGGGGCTGGCTTTCGACCAAGCGTGCGATCGACGTTGCGCAATTTTGCTTCGTCGAGACGCCCGTCGTTTGGCAGAGACCAAACAAGCGACGGGCGGATGCGGCGGCGGTCTTGGAAATCTTCATGGAGCGTGCGGGAGGATGGGAGATCAGCCTTCGACCTTGGCGAGCGCGTCTTCGTTGATGCGCTTCTGGTCCTCGGCGGTGAGCACCTTGCCGGTGACTTGCGCGGTGGTGGTGGCGACAAGACGACCGAATTCGCGCTTCAACTCGTTGGTCAGGCGTTCGCGGTCCGCCTTCGCGCGGCGGCTTCGGCCTTGGCGAGAATCTGTTGCGCGCTGGAGATCGCTTCCTGAGCCTTCTGCTCGGTGAAGGCGGCAGCGCCTTGTTTCGCTTCCGTCACCATCCGGACGGCTTCGTCGTTTGCCTTTGCAATGGCGGCAGCGGTGGTCTCCACCGAGTCAGCGAGTTGGCGTTCGATCAACTTGATCTTCTCCTCGCCGGCAGCGATGCGGGCGCGACGCTCTTCAAGCATTTTCTGGATCGGTCCGAAGGCGAAAACCTTCAGCACGATGATCACCAGGACAAAGTTGACCACCTGCGCGATGAAAAAGGGAGTATTCAGCCCGAAGGTTTTCGAGATGTTTTCCAAAACGCCGGGATTCTCGGCGGCAACGGCAAGCAAGGAGATCATGTCTGGAGAGGAATTTGAAAGAGGAATTGTCACCCGCGCCGGCCAGCGGCGCGGGTGACGGTGGAATTAGAAAGGAACAGCGAAGGCCGAAAGGATGAAGATACCTTCGATAAGCGCTGCAAGGATAATCGAGATCACGAGGATCGGGGTGGCGGCACCCGGGTTGCGGCCGGTTGCTTCAGCGGCCTTGGAGCCGAGAATTCCGATACCGAATCCACCGCCGAGGGCGGCGAGGGCGACTGCAAATGCTTTTGTGAACATAGGATGGTTGTTTTGTTAGTGTTGGGGTTTCCGGCGGCCCCCACGGTCATGCCATGGTCAGGCCGCTGAAATTTTTCAATGATGCTCTTCCTCGCCGTGATCACAGATCAGCTTGAGGAAAATGGCGCAAAGGAGGGTGAAAACGAGGGCTTGGACGAAGCCGACGAGAAGTTCCATGAAGTAGAATGGCAGGGCGGGAAGGAACGCGAGGCTCTTCGGCACCAGAGACATCAGCGCTTCGAGCGTTTGCTCGCCACCGTAGATGTTTCCGAAAAGACGGAAGGTCAGCGCCACCGGGCGGATCGCGATGGAGATCACTTCCAGCACACCAACGAAAAGGAACACGGGAACCATCACCAGCAACATCAAGCCCTTGAAACTGCCTTTCGGCGCGAAGATATGCGCGAGAAATCCCTTCAGGTTGTTCTCGGTCAGGGCCCAGTAAAACCACAGCGCGGCGAAGGAAAATCCCATGGCGGCGGTCATGTTGATATCCGCATTGGCTCCACGAAGCCATGGCAGGAACCCATGTTGATGCCCCTCCGCATCCTTCAGGTGCCATCCGACCGTTCCCACACCCGGGATCAGGCCGAGGTAGTTGCTCACCAGGATGAAAAAGAAGATCGAGCCAAAAAACCAAAAGGTCCGCTTGGTGAGATGTTCACCCATCAGGCCTGCAAGGAAGTCATAAAGCGACTCGATCACCCACTCGGCGAAATTCTGGAATCCGGAAGGAATCGCAGTCATCTTGTGGGTTGCCGCACGACAAAAGAGAACGATCAAGCCCACGGCGATCCAGACCATGATCATCGAATTCGTGACAGGGAGTGTCTCGTGAAGGCGCTCGGCATTAAGTGGCAGCGCGTGATGTTCACCACCCTCCGCAGCGAAGGCAGCGAGAGGACTTAGGATCCAAAGTAGGGCTGAAAGTAGGAAAAAACGCATGCAACGAACCCGCTAAATGTGGGCGCGGGGTCTTTAATGGATCGCCGACAACTTCCGCAAGTTCTATTTGTGAAAAATTTCACAAGCTCAATTCGTGCCTATTTTCATTGATGATTCATGTCGTCGCATCGATTGGTTCCGATCCGTCGATCATCCGGAAATGGAACCCATCCGGTCATTGGCAAAACGACAACCCGATGATGCCAATGCGGCCCCGATTGCTGGAGACCCGATCTCCCGGATTCTTCCTGTCGGATCACCACTCCCCGGAGGTCAGATTGCACGCTTCCAGCTCATTTCCGCTGACAAACAAATCACCATTCGGGGCAGCGACCGTTAAACCAATCCTTGGAAGTCAAGCTGACAGCGGATAAAAATCGCCGTTTTTTCAACAGATTTTCTCTTGCCAACAACCAACCGCGTTCGCAGAAACGTCGCTGCCATGAATAAAGCTGAACTGATTGATGCCATCCAAATTGCCCTCGGAAAGGACGCCACCAAGCGTGCTGCCGACGAAGCCCTCGAAGCCGTTCTCTCTTCCATCGCCGCTGGCGTGAAGAAGGACCAAAAAGTCCAGATCATCGGATTTGGAACTTTCGAAGTCAAAAAACGTGCCGAACGCCAAGGTCGCAACCCGAAGACCGGAGAAGCCATGAAGATCGCCGCCTCCAAGTCGGTGGGCTTCAAGCCATCCGCCGTCCTCAAGGGCAGCCTGTGATTGCAGGGGCTCCGGCCCCTTTTCCCCAACATCAAAAAACCAAAAGAACCCCGACCAGCAGGTCGGGGTTTTTTTGCCCCGGATTCCTCCGATCTCAAAACGACGCATTTCCAGCTTCAGTGGACACAACCGATTTGATCCGTTAAGCCGCTCCGGGAAGAGATCGCACATTGCGCCATGAAACCACGAATCACTCTAGCAGAAACCGAACTCGCGGACGGAAACATCCTTGCCCTTCAGGAACACGATGGCCGCAAGTCCCTTCTCGTCCATGGACAGCAGATTTGCGGACCCGCGACCAAGGCCGCTGAGGAGGAACTCGCCCGTCTCGCATGCGCTCCGTTTCGCCCCGCGCGCCAGCCACAGATCTGGTTCTCGGGACTGGGACTCGGCCACGCCATCGCCGCGGTGGCCAAGGAACTTCCCCAAAAGCGCGCCAATTTCATCGTCGCCGAGCCTCTTGCCGCCATTCCCGAGTGGCATCGCACGCACATTCCCGACAGCCCGCTTCTCACCGATTCGCGGGTGACCCTGCAGAATGATTGCGGCCCATCCGGACTCGCCAGCCACGCCGGGCTGCTCCATGCCATCCTTGTCCACCTCGACGCCTCGCCCACCGGCCCGCGCAACCGCACCTGGATCGACGAGCGCCGTTGGGTATCCGCCGCTTACGAGGCGCTCCAGCAAGGAGGCCTGCTCGCCATCGCCGGCTCGCGCCATGTGGCGAATCTCACCCGCCGACTCCAGGGATCCGGATTCGAGGTCGCCGAATTCACGGTTCCCTCGTCGCCGAATGCCAAGAAACCGCGCTTCCTGCCCATCTGGCTGGCGCGGAAAGGCAAAGCAGCGGATTGATCTTTTCCGATCCACGTGTTTCCTTGCGGCGTTCCCATGGCCCGCATCACCCCTTTGCATCTCATTCCCGCCCTGATCGCCGCAGCTTCACACGCCAGCGAGATCACCATCGAGCAAAAGCCTTTCTCCATCGAGAAATCCCTCAGCGCTGTCGCATTGCCCACCGGCGATTGCACGTTGCTCACCCTCGATCCCGAGGACTGGAGTGATTTCACCATCGTGAAAATCGTCCCCCACGGCACCAAGGTCGCCAAGGGGGACGTCCTCGTCAGCTTTGATCCCGATGGCATCGACAAGAAAATCGTGGATGCCAAGGCCGCGCTCCAGGCCGGAACCCTTGCCCTCCAGCAGGCGGCACTCGATCAGAAGAACCTGGAGGAAACCTCACCTAACAAACTCGAGGCCCTCCAGCGTGCGGCCGAAGTCGCCGCCGAGGAAAACGCCTATTTCACCAAGGTCCGTCGCAAGGCCGCCGAGGAAACCGCCGGTCAGGCTCTCAAGCGCAGCGAGCAGATCCTTGGCAACCAGCGCGAGGAACTCCGCCAGCTCACCAAGATGTATCAGGCGGACGACATCACCGAGGAGACCGAGGAAATCATCCTGATCCGCCAGCAGGACGCGGTCGCGTCCGCCGAGTTCGCGCTGCGCATGGAAACGCTCGACCACAAGCGCACCCTTGAGGTTTCCCTTCCCCGCGAGGCGAAATCCCTCGCCAACAACGAACGCGACACCGCCATCAATCTCGCGAAGGCGATGGTCGAAATCCCATTGGCCATCGAGCGTGGAAAAATCGGCCTCGAGGCCCTCACCACCGCCAGCCAACGGGCGAAGGAATCGCTCGCCAACCTTGAGTCCGACCGCAAGCTCTTCGAGATCAAGGCACCCGCGGACGGCTATTTCTATCACGGTCCCATCGACAACGGGCGGTGGTCGCCGGGTAAATTGGTCGAGTCGCTGGTCCCACACGGCCACCCTCCCCTTCATACGGCCTTCGCCACCTTCGTCCCCGGCAATGCGAGCCTCGCGCTCATTTCATTCCTCGACGACCCCACCGCCCGCTCCCTCAAGACCGATCTAACCGGCATCGCCACCCTCGCCGGTCGCGAGGACGTGGAAATCCCCGTGAAGCTTGCCAAACTCGCCACCACGCCCCAACCGGACGGCACCTACCGCGCGGATTTCACACTCACCTGGCCCAAGGAACTCAAACCCGCCTCCGGCGCAACCGCCCAGATCCGCATGATTTCCTATCAGCAAGCGGCGGCGGTCGTGATTCCCAGCAAGGCGCTCGCCTTCGAGTCATCCGGCTGGACCGTGGAAATCAAGCTTGCCGACGGAAAAACCGAGCGACGCCCCGTGAAGCGCGGTCACGTCAACAAGGAGGAAACCGAGATCGTCTCGGGTCTTGAGGTCGGACAGGTCATCATCGTTCCCTCCGCATGATTTCCCGGCTCACTTGCCTGGCTTCGCTACTATTCTGCGCCGCGGGGCCGCTCGCGATGGCAGAAGACGCACCCGCCGCCAGGCAGGAAGCCAATGTGGATTCCATCAATGCCGCCATCCGCCGTGGTGTTGATTTCCTGGTCACCCATCAGAACAAGAACGGCTCCTGGGGCAGCGCCCGCCGGACCAAGAATCTCAACATCTACGCTCCCCTTCCCGGCGCCCACCAGGCCTATCAGGCGGGTGCCTCCGGTCTCGCGCTCTCGGGCATCATCGATGTCAAGGATCCTCGCCCGGAGGTGGAGGCCACCATCCAAAAGGCAGCGGTATGGACAGCTTCGGAACTTCCGAAACTCCGTCGCGCCGACCAGACCACCACCTACAACACGTGGGGTCACGCCTACGGACTCCGCGCCATGACCCGCCTCTATCAGCGGGAAACCGATCCTGCGAAAAAGGCCGAATGGCTCCGTCTCGGCCAACAACAGATCGACCTCGTCGATCGCTACGAGGACGTCAACGGCGGCTGGGGATACCTCGACATTTACGACAATCTAACCACCCAGAAACCCAGCGGCATCCCCACCTCCTTCACCACCGCCACCGTGCTTCTCGCCATGGACGAGGCACGCGACGTGATGGGCGTGAAACTCAACGAATCGCTCGTCAAACACGCCATCACCGGCATCAACTGGCAACGGAATCCGGATTTTTCCTACGACTATTCCTTCAATCACCGCTATCGCCCGCGGCTTGAGATCAACCGCCCGGCAGGCTCGCTCGCCCGGTCACAAGCCTGCAACGCCGCGCTCCGCGTCTTCGGCGAGAAGGCCGTGACCGACGAGGTTCTCATCACCTGGGCCGACCGCTTCCTCGCCCGCGAGGGATTCCTCAGCAACGGTCGCAAACGCCCGGTGCCCCACGAGGCACCGTTCAAGATCGCGGGATACTTCTATTACTACGGCATCTATTACTTCACCGTGTCCGCCAGGCTCCTTCCTCCGGAAAAGCAAGCCTCGTACGCGAGACCGCTCGCGGAAATATTGTTAGCACTGCAGGAAAAGGACGGCTCATGGTGGGACTATCCGCTCTACGACTATCACCAGGCTTACGGCACCGGATACACCCTGATGGCGCTCGCCTGGTGCCGCGATGTCCTTTCCCCAACTCCTTGATCGTGAAGCCGGGGAAGATCCAGCGCCGCGCGGTGAAGAGCGGGATCAAGGCGTCCAAAAAGCGTGGTCACGTCCTCTCCGTCGAGGAACTCCTCGACCTCCGCATCCAGATCATCCCGTTCGGCATCCGCGCTGTCATGGTTGTCGCCGGCATAGCATCCATCATCGCGGCCTGCGTCGAGTGGCCATCCGCTTCCAATGCCATCCAGGGACTTGAGGCGGTATCCGGAATCCTCACCATCTGTTTCGGCTTCTTCGGTGTTAGAAGGACCTTGGCCGAGCTTGTCGGCAATCTGAACCCTCTCGATTTTGCGGAGGCGGTCGTTGAATTGATCGCCCACGCCCTGTCCGGAATCGATCTCTGATCCCCCACCCTTCCATTTGCCACATGAAGCCACTCCCGCCCCCGCCCGTCGCGACTGCCATCCTTTCCTTTGATTTCGACGGGACCCTTCACTACGCCGCCGAGTATCCGCCGGTGCCGCCCGCGTTCTTCGAGCTGATTGAAAAGCTCCGCGAGGAACAAGGTGCCGTCTGGGGAATCAATACCGGCCGCTCCATGCCGCAGATGGTGGAGGGATTCATCGAAAGCCGTTTCCCTTTCCTTCCCGACTGGGTGGTCGCCCGCGAGCGGGAGGTTTATTTCCCTAACGACTTCGGCCGCTGGCTGCCCGAGAAGAAATGGAACAAGCGCTGCGACAAGGAGATCCACGGTCTTTTCAAGAACGCGAAAAAACTCCTCGCCCGGCTGCGGCACGAGGTCGAGCAACACACCGGAGCCCAATGGATCGAGTTGGAAGGCGAACCCGCGGGCATCATCTCGCGGACCGAGGAGGAGATGGAATGGATCGTTGACCACATCGGCCCGATCGTCGCCGCCGAGCCGCACTTCTCGTGGCAACGGAACTCGATCTACCTGCGTTTCGGCCACCGGGATTTCCAGAAAGGCAGCAGTCTGACCCACGTCGCCAATCACTATCAGATTCCCGTCGCGAGGCGCTTTGCCATCGGCGACAGCCACAACGACCTTGAAATGCTCGATCCCGCCAACGCCGGCATGACCGCCTGCCCTGCCAATGCCGTTGCGGACGTCAAGGCCAAGGTCATCGCGACCGGAGGCATGGTCACCCGGGCGACCCACGGATACGGATCGATCGAGGCACTGGAGCACTATTTCCTCGGAAATCCCAAGTAGCGTTTCGAATTTCTAAAAACTTTATTATTTACATGTCCGTAATATCAGGATAATCGTCTCCCCAACCTCGCGCTTGCGTGCAAGCAGATAGGGTTCCGGGGGGAAACCGATCTGCAATCATTGCCGCTATCCCTTGCGGGAGGGGATATGTATAAGGCGCGGATCTCGGAAACGGATCCGCGCCTTTTCAATTTGTCCAGCGACTTGGATCACCCCGCGTCAACCGCCGTGGTGGATGCGGTCAGTGGGATTTAAGGATTTTGGTGACTGCCTTCACCGTCTCCGGCCTTTCGACACAACCGTGCCAATAGGGGACCCGCAGTTCTGATTCAGCCCCGGATAAATGTGCACTCGAATAGGGAACGATGCGATCACTTCCATTCCGGAAATCAAGATCTCCGTCGGTGGCAATGATGGAATCGTATGGCACCTCGATGGGACGCTTTGCCAGAGCGGTGAAAAACGGATGGGCAGGTGATAGATTTTCGGTGCCGGTGAGGCCACGGTCCTGAAACGAACGAAGCTGCTCCTGCACGAACCCGAGTGGCAGTTGTGACAATTCCTCCAGGGTTTTCTTTGCCGTCCTTGGCAGGAAAAGCACGATTCTCAGGATTCCCCGATACAATCCCACGTCGGCAAGCTCACTTCCCCTGTGCGGCGTGCAAATGAAGATCACCCGCGACACGCCCGGCTCGCGTTTGAAAAACAACGAGCTCGTCAGCATCCGGCGGGTCTTGGAATCGATCCGCTGTGAGATCTTGCGGGGAGAAGCCGTGAAATAGGCCTTCCAGAAATCGTCTCCGGAATCGATGACCTGCATCCGGGAGACCAGGCCACCCATGCTGTGTCCCACCAGCACCATCTTGTCGAAACCCGGATTCTTCCGGCCCGGATCCAACGAATCCCTTGCATCCCGGATGAGCTCCCGCAGTCGTGCGGCGGTGACAGGAACCGACATCC
The DNA here is from genome assembly GCA_963810445.1 of uncultured Verrucomicrobiae bacterium. Taxonomy (GTDB): domain Bacteria; phylum Verrucomicrobiota; class Verrucomicrobiia; order Verrucomicrobiales; family Akkermansiaceae; genus Luteolibacter. Next base: position 69,018 of record CAWENZ010000015.1, read on the forward strand.
CGCTGGGGTACATGAAGCAGACGGGTTGATAGCGCCGACGAAGCTCCGGGTCCGAGAGAATCGCATTGGCCTCATTCTTCCAAATGACCGGCCCACACATCAGTCCGTGAACAAAGATGACAGGAATCTTGGCGGGATCGTAGCGATTCAGGAAAAACAACCGGCAACCGTCCTCTCCGGAACGCGAAGTCATGGGAGCATCCGGCTTTTTCTCCTTCGGACTTGAGTTGGTCAAAGAGAGCTGGAGTGGGGCAGTTAGATTCCGGGCCAGCGGATGTGACGATCCTCCGATGAAAATTTCCGAAACTTCCGTCGGGTTGTAGAACCGCAACTTTGCCTCAGGAGGACGGCCTGGCCCATTTTCGGAAAACTCCAGGACCGCGGTTGCAGGAAGAAACTCACCTTCAGGAGGATGAAACGGTTGCTTCACCCGAAGCGTGTCCTCTTGTTTCAAGACCACAGTCACTCCAACTCCTTCAACGGAATTCACCTGATCAAATCCGCTCAACGACACATCCTCGGCAAGCACGAACCCCGAGAACTCCGAAAGAGAGAACGTTCGTGGCACAGCATTTACTAACGGCGCATCAAAGGTGATGCGCCAGGGGTGCTCGCCGCCCAGGGAAACCGGCTTGCCCCATGCCGGCGTTCCTTCCGCCGAACCGATCGATTTCAGCACCGCGGCAACCGCGAGATCATATCGATGGCGGGCGATTCTTCCCGACAGGGATCGGGGAGATTTCGTTTGCATGACCTTCCAAGCCGATTGCGCCGTATCGAGCTGGGCTGCGATCCCGCCCGCCGTGCCCTTCTGCCGCACCACGGTCTCCAATGGCAATTGGCATGAAGGCAGGACAGCGCCGATGACCATTGCTAACAACAATCGGGAAAGACGCATCATGACCGGGCAAGATATTCGTGGCACGCGGTCCTGTCCGGGCCTCCAGGTTTCAATTCGGCTTGAGTGTCGGTCATGGTTGTCTGGGCATGTGACAGATGACACCGGATACGCGCTCGTCCAAGGAGAAGATTAAAAATCGTTGTCCAGGATTCCGGGAACGATCCGTTCTTCACCTTCCTGACCGGAAGGATCAACAGCGCTCTCATTTCACTGGAGACGATTTCTCGAAAACCTCGACGTCGTAAATATGCCCCGATCCCGCGAGGTGGAATGAACGGAAATTCAACGGTGCCAGCAATTCCTGAAGATGTTTGCGCTCGCGGAAATCAAAGCGTTTTCCGAAATGCTCCAGGATCCGGATCGCCGAATGATCCCGATAGGTGTTGATGATCAGATTGCCGCAGTTCGACGTCATTTTCCCAAGTCGATCCACCAGATCCCGGGCCGTGACGGGTTCGTCCGGTTCGTGGAGCATCAGCCGTTGTTCCGTGGTGCCATGCGAGCCTCCTTGAAAATACTCGAGGATCCCGATGGCCGTCACGATATCGTAAGGAACGTGAAGGATTTCCACCAAGGGATCCGGCCCTTCGAACAGATCTTCGGCCACCGCGAAAATCCCATAGGCGTGTCCCGGGACATCGTGGGTATTCCGCGTGCTGGAGAGCTTCGCGAGAAGGCGGTTTGTTTTCGCCGTGTTCGCCGGATCACGGTCCGTGATCACCGCGGTGATGATCTTCGGATCGTAGCCATCCCGGATGAGCTTGTCGTAGGCGAGAATCAGGCTGAGTCCGGTACCGGCTGCGACGGCCTTGATGCGGACGGCATCCCCCCGGTCAAGCACCCGTCTGGCAGCCTGATAGGTTGCCCGGGTTTCGTGGATGAACCTTACCTGAACATCCTTGCCTTGGACCGAGTCCAGAAAGATCCGGTCCCATGCACCGCCATTTTTCCGCAGCTCCGGACAGAGCATCATGTAGGGACCGTTCATGGGATCGCCACCTTCCACGAGGGCGGCGGAATCGCAGTGGGATGAGGTCAGAAGAGCCTGAGCATAGGGGTGCATGGAACGCTCCATCAGCCGGTTGCTGAAAAGCGTGACATCGTCGCCCGCCGCATTCGTCGATGCGGCGGTTCTCGTGGTCCATCCCACGACCCTGTGGGAGACGCGCCCCATGAAAACCTGCCTTTTACTGGCCGGCTTGATTTCATTTTCATGAAAGATCGCCCGGCTCAGGCTTCCCACGATGGCCTCCGCCAGTTCGGGCTGATCTGTCGCGTATAACACGGCGACGGCGCCCATCGGCTTGAGGTCTTTCATGAGTGCTAGTGGTGCGGGCTACTTCACTTTTCCGATCGCTTCAGGAGTGAAATCTCCGTCGGCCAGATTCACATCATGTTTGCTGCTGGAGCCTTCGATCACGGTGGGCGAACCAAGATCCGCACCTTGCACGGAAAAACTCGCGGGTATTTGACGACCGTTGTCATCCTTGGCCACCCTTGTCGTTAGAACACGGCGGGCCAGCTTGCCCGAACTGAAATACTTGTCCACGCGCAGCGGAACCATCCGCTTGATATCGATCCAGCTCTGGACTTTCGAATACGGACTTTGGGCACCGGCGGGCTTGGATTCAAGGATCTGACAGGGAACCCGATCCACGGTTTCGGTGCCGATGATGGCCTGATCGTTCCAGGCGTAGAAATTTTCCGCCAGATCCGCATACGATAGATCGCTGCCGAAAATCCCGTCCTTCAACTTTGAACCGGAGAGCCGCGTCAACGTGTTGGGCAAGGTCAACACCGCTCCGGACGCTTCCTGGTTTCCGGAAGCCTTGAGCAGAACTCCTTCTCCCATGCGTTCCTTCGGCCACAGGACCTGATAGACAATTTCCGTGTTCGACTTCGTCCGCCGCGACTTCACCTGCAACTGAAGCACCGACTTGGGATTTCCGTTGGATGGCGGTATTTCCATCTTGAGGCGCACGATCGAGCTGCCGTCCTGGAGATTGCCACTCAGGGTTGCGGCGAGATCCTTGGCAGATGGAGCCGGGTCCTGTCCCGAAACGTTGGAAATCATGGCAGCGACTGCGACGAGCAAGCTGCCGAGGGATCGATAGGTCGGATGGATTTGCATGAGATTGTATTTTGTTAGGCCTGAAGTGCCAGGCTGGGTGATAGACGCGAGCTGCGCCACGCGGGATACAGACCGCTGACCACGCCGACAATGACGGCGATACCGATGGAAATGAGCATCAACTGGGGGCTGAGGTCGGGTTCGAGAAATCCCTTCACGCCGGGAGTGGCTCCCAAAATCAACAGGCCGAGCGCACCGAGCGACACGCCGACGAGTCCGCCAAGCAGCCCCAACAACGCGGATTCGCACAGCACCATGTTGACGATGCGCCGCTTCCTCCAGCCGACTGCCATCAGAATACCGATTTCGTGGGTTCGCTCGAAGACGGTCATCAACATCGTGTTCATCACGCCCAGCACCCCGACGATGATTGCCAGCAGAGCCGTGCTCCAGCTCATGGCGCGGGCGACCTGGAATCCCTGGCTGGTGCCGACCACCTCACTCGCGACCATTGCCCGCCCTTCCGGGAAGATCACCTTGATGTCCTTGCTGAGCAGATCGAGTTCCGACTTGGGCAGATCCGGAGTCACACGGATGTCCACAAAGTTGACTTTCCCCTCATTTCCCGTGGCTTCCTGCATCACGTTCAGCGAAAGGAAGATCGTTCCATTTTCGACCATCGATTGACCATCCACGATGCCGACGACCGCGAGTTCCTCGGTCTCGATCTGGACCGTGTCGCCGACCTTCTTGCCGAGCACCTCCGCGGCGATCATGCCGAGCACCACGGCCTTTTCGTTGCCGTCCCGGGGCAGACGACCGTTGATCACCTTGAGCTTGTTCCAGGTGAAACCGCCCCACTCGCGCCCGGAAATCATCATGATGGGAGCATCCTCCACACTCAGCATCTGCATCAGGACGGATGTCGTTTCGGCAACCCGCGGAAGTTTGGAGACCTTTTCCTGCAATGAATCGTCGAACACCTTCGGCATGAGGCCGCCACTCATGTTGCTCACGACCATATCGACGCCCACGACATCGAGTTGCCGGGTGATTCCCTTTTCATAGCCCCATGCCATCCCGACCAGGGCCACGACGGCCGCGATCCCGATGGAAATGCCGACCAGCGTGAGACAAGTGCGAACGGGACGCCGCGTCAGGCTGCGCAGGACAATGGTGAAGAAGGTCATGATGAAAATCGGTTAGCGCGCGTTCGCAAGTTGGTCGGAAATCACAACCCCGTCCTTCATCCGGATCGTCCGGGAAGCACGATCGGCAACACTCGTATCGTGGGTAACGAGCACCAGGGTCACTCCCAGTTGCTGGTGAAGATCCTGCAACAGCTCGATGATTTGCACGGCGGTCACGCTGTCGAGATTCCCGGTCGGCTCGTCGGCCAGAAGCACCGAGGGCTTGTTCACGAGGCTGCGGGCGATGGCAACCCGCTGGCGCTCGCCGCCGGAGAGCTCGGACGGATAATGGCCAAGCCGGTTCCCGAGCCCCACGGACTCCAGCAACTCGGTGGCCCGCGCCTTGCGTTCCACGCGCGATGCCTTCCCCTCAAACATCGGGATCTGGACATTCTCCAGCACGGTGAACGTCGGGAGCAGGTGGAACGACTGGAAAATGATGCCAATCTCATGGGCTCGGTACACCGCATGATCCACCATGTCGGGGATCGACTTGCCGCGATATTCCAGCCTGCCTTCCGTGGGCTTGTCGAGCGAGCCAAGCATCTGCAGAAGGGTGCTCTTGCCACAGCCGCTCTGCCCCACGATGGCGACAAATTCGCCCTGCCGAATTTCCAGATCGAGGCCTCGCAACGCGAACACCTTGCCATTGTCGAACTGCTTCTTCAAACCAATGGCTTTGTAGATCAATTCTCCGGATTCTCTTGAAGCGACAGGCATTGGCGAAAGCTACACGAAGATGCCGACCCGTCTAGGTGATTGATTTCCATTGTTGCCGGAATCGACTTCCGGATCGATGGAAACCCATCGACGTAGCCTGTTAGTCGTCCGTTAGATCCTTCCTGATGTCTGGCGGTCCTTTGCCACCGGACTGAATCCGCACCGTCTCAATGATGATAGGCCGAGGCGGTCCCATTGAAGGGATTGTAGACCTTGGCTTTGCCGGACTCGGCATACACGAATCCTTGCCGGTCCTCCTTCTCGTTGACCGGTTCCAGCATGAGGCCCTTGAACCCGGCGGCCTTTTGATATTCCTCGAGAACCCGGGCGGTGCCGTTGATGCCCCACATCTTGAAGCCGGTGCCGAAGATCCCCCCGTTGGGGTAGAGCTCGGAGAGCCCGGCCATCGCGTGGAAGCAATTGATGGCGGTGCGGTCCTTGCGGGTCAGGCGGTCATCGGCACGGTATTTGATGGTTCCGCCCTCAAGCAGCCGCAGCCGGTTGACGCCAAGGTCGAATCCTTCCTTGGTGATTTCATAAGGCCCCCACATGCAGACCGCATTCTTGCAGTTCACTCCCAGCTTGATGGTTTCCTCCAGTGAGAAACTCCGGCCGGGGGAAACCGGACACTTGTTCCACTGGGGAATCAACCGGGCACCGAAGCCCTTGAACACGCAGAGGTTTGGATTCTGCCCGAAATCCTCGGGGATCCAACTGATGTTGAAGGCTTCGAACTTCCGGTTGGCATAAACTCCCTCCTTGAGTCCCTTGGTGCGCGCCGACTGCCGCTGGTCGGCGAACACGCGGATCACCGTCATGAAGGAATGCGAATAGGCAGGATCGTTGCCCTTGTTCTCATAGGCGAAGGGAATGATGAAATAGCGGTCATGCTTGTTTCTCGCCCCGCCCAATCGTTCCAGGATCTTGTCCTGGATGCGGCTGACAATCTGTTGATAGAGCGGCTTGCCGTAACTCGAGAAATCCACCTCCTTCTTGAACCAATCCGCCTTGGCAAGCGGGGAAAACGAGAGGAACAGGACAAGGGCCAGGACATACCGGGCGATGGCCCGGAAGACAGTGATGGACGGGGCTTGCTTCATGACGGGCGGCGGGGATGTTTGAATTGAGATAAGACATCCGGAAATCCATTCCGGATATGCCAAGATGCTTTCCAAGACCCTTCGCCCGTGCAATCCAAATTTCCGGCGATCGAGGCGGAAATCACAGGAAACCGGTGCCATTTCCAGCGGGCGGTGGCAAGCTGATCCGGTTTCAGGGAGGACGGGTGAGCCTCAGTGCTCCCTCAACGAAGGAGTCATGCCTTCCATCTCCGGCTCAGGCCAGTGGCTGCCGGATTTCGGATCCGAAAGGTTGCGCAGCAGGTGCATCACCGCCGAGCGGTAATTTGGAAACGGCGCGATATCTCCCTCATCGTTCGGGTCCAGTAGTCCGGTGTGTTGGGGGAGTTTTTCAAAAGGCAGGGACATCTTGACGTGATGGATGCCGTGCAGGGGCTCGTGGAGAAGCGTTAGGGACAACAGACGCCCGGACCACGAGTCCGAGACGATGCTGCGGGTCGCGCTCCGCGCGGTGTGTCCGGTTAGACCGACGTGCTCGATGTATTTCCGCCAGCTTTGCAGGTTGCCTGCGATCACCCCGGGAATCAGGAAAATGCAGAGATAATAACTCCAGATGCTGAGATAGGTGACGGTGGCGAAAATGAGGGACCACACGACAACGACGGCGGCATACTCCATCCAGATCCGGCGGCGGACCCGCTTGTTCCTGATGAACGAATCCTTTTGCAGGAAGACCCTGAGGAACAGGAAAGGCGTGAAGAGGATGCCGGCATTCAGTTCGATGAATGCGGCCAGCCTGCGAGCCCAACGCGGAGTGCCGACCGTCACGAACGGCCACAACTCGACATCGCGCTCGGTGGCGAGGTGCGAGTGATGCTTCTGATGCGCCGCCCGGTAGAGGGTGAAGCTCATCAGGCTCAGTGTGCCGATGATCAGGCCGTCCAATTCGTTCAGGAAACGACTCTTCCTCAGGTGACCGTGGGACGCTTCATGAAATCCGACCAGCGCCCCATGCATGAAGTGGCTGACGAGGATCACCAACGGCACGCAAAGCCAGTAGAGGCCATGGTGGAAGGCAAAACCGAGCGCAACCTGGGTGACCGCCAGCGCAAGGCTGATCAAGGGAAACGCCGCACGACTGACCCAGTGCGTGCTGCTGTGGTCATCATCTGCCGGTGCCACAACCGGTGGCACCTTGCCGTTTTCACAGGTGGAAGGAGAGGTCATTTCGTTAGACGGTTAGTGCCGCCGCCCGGCTTTCAGGGTTTTTGCATGCGTTCTTCAGTACCATCAGGAAAAGGTCGTTCAGTTCGGCGATATTCGACGCGGGGAATCTAAACGGCTTGAACAACCAGACAACCTCTAACTCGCTGCCGACTTCGGTCAATTCGCAAGCCAGGTCGAACCGCGCCGTCCCCGTGGAACGCATGCGGAGTTTGGTGGAAATCCGCGGCAGCACCACGTCCGGCACCGGGTGGTTCTGAAGCGCGAAGCGCACGTCGAAGATCGAGTGCTCCCCCGCCCTGCGGACTTCGCCTAGGGCGGCAGCCAGTTCGGCGTAAGGCATCGCGTTGGCGAAGCAATCGAGCGTCGTCTCCGCCACGTCCACGCAGGTGATCGGAAAAACTGCAGCGAGAGATCGACCTTGCCGCGCAACGGTACCACGCCGGCGAAGTAGCCCATCGTCTCGCGGACCGCCTCCTTGTTGCGGTTTGCCACCGGAGTGCCCACGAGGATGTCGTCCTTGCCGGTCCATTTCGATAGCGTGATCTGAAACGCGGCGAGCAGCGTGCTGAACATCGTCGTCCCGTGATCCTTTGCCAGCGCCTTGACACCGCGCACCATGTCCGAGGGAATCTCGGTGGCCCAGCGCTGCAAGGGAGCGGCTTCGGGGATATCGCCCCAGATCCGGCCCGCCCCGGCGAGATGGGATCGCCAGAACTCCGCCCGTTTTTCGAGGATCGCGGGCTGCCAGATCGCGCGCTCCGCGGCAGCCCACTCGCTGTAGGTCTGGGCCACCGGAGGCAGCGTGTTTTTCAATCCCATCATTCCCACGGCCACCGCCTTGCGCAGACCGGTCAAGCCCATGACGTAGGCGGTGCAGAGGTCTTGCACGAACACCCCAAGCGACCATCCGTCGCCGATGGCGTGGTGGAAGGAGAAGGCCAACACGTGGTCGTTATGACCGCGCCGGATCATTTGCACGCGGTAAAGCGGACCTTGCAGCAGGTCGAACGGTTGGCGGTAGGTTTCCAACATCAGTTCTTCCAAATCCTCCCCCGCACCTAACTCTCGAATGCCGAGAGCAGCGGTGCCGGTCTTGCGGATCATCTGCAAGGGGCGTTCCTTGCCGGGCAAAAACGTGATTCTGAGCGCTTCCTGCCGGTCAACCACCTGCTGGAGCGCGACCTGGCATTGCTCGGGCGTGATCGGCCCCTTGATCTCGATGACCCCGCAAATGTGATTTGCGGGATCCGCCACCGGAACCGGCGAGTTTTCCCACAATTCACGCTGCGGGAGCGTGACTGGCTGGAGGCGGGCTTCCCCGCTTTCCAGCCATGACTTGAAGAGCGCTCGCGGGTCTTGGGACATTCGTTAGAACTGGAGCGCGGAATTGATTCCGCGCGAACAGGTGGGAATTCGTGCGGAATCAATTCCGCGCTCCAGTGGATGAATCACAGCGAAAGGATCTCAGTTCTTCCCAGCCGGAACCGCACCTAGCAGTTGGTCGAGGTCATCGTCGGAGATCGAGTCGAGGTCGAGTTCCGAGGCATCGACAGCGGCTTCTTCGGCGACGGCGGCTTTCGGCGCGGAGTCGGCATCGCTGCCCATTTGCTCGGCGATCAAGGTGGCGATCTGGCCGATGGTGCGCGCGCGCATCAGGCTGGTCGGTGGCAGGGCGACTCCGATGGAGCTTTCCAGCATCGTTTCGATTTCCACGCCCATCAGCGAGTCGAGGCCGAGGTCGGTGAGCGGTTGGTCCTCGCGCAGGCTGTCCGGCTTGACGCGGAGCACCGAGCCGACGACGTCGCGCACGGCCTCGCCGATGACCGAGTTCCGGTCTTCCGACGGAGGCGGCTGCGATTTTGCGCGCGCCAGTCGTTGCCGCCGCCGCCGGCTTCCTGGGTTTCGACGCCGGCGGCGAAGATGCGCTCGACGAGCGGATTGTCCTGCATGCCGCGGAACGATTGCCGCCATTTCGCCCAGTCGACGCGGATCGCGGCGACCTGGGTGGCGTGGGCGGTGAGGAAGGATTCCATCAGCGAGGTGACTTCGGCGGGCGTCAGGGCGCCGGTGCCCTGGCGGGCGAGGAATTCGGCAACGCGTTCGTTGCGGGCGACGTAGCCTTCGCCACCGAGCACACCCCAGTTGATCGCGAGGGCCGGCATGCCGAGCGCGCGGCGATGGTAGGCGAGCGAGTCGAGGAAGGCATTGGCGGCCGCGTAGTTTCCTTGGGCCGGATTTCCGAAGATGCTGGAAACCGAGGAGAACATCACGAAGCAGTCGAGATCCATGTCCTGCGTGTTCTCGTGGAGCAACCAGGCGCCGTGGGCCTTCGGTGCCATGACCGTGCGCAGACGCTCGGCGGTGAGCGCGGCGAGCGGCGCGTCGTCGATGACCATCGCGAGGTGGAAGATTCCCTTGAGCGGGATTTCCGCGGCGCGGATTTCGGAAATGAGTCGCTTCACATCCTCCGGTGAGCCGATATCGGCTTTGAGGACTTTCGTTTCGATGCCGCGGGCGACGCAGGCTTTCGACAAACTCGACGGCTTCCGGAGTGGATGCGCCGCTGCGGCTGCTGAGCACGAGGTGACGCGCACCGCATTCGACCAGCCAGTCAGCCAGCACGCGGCCGAATCCGCCGAGTCCGCCGGTGATGAGATAGGCACCGTCCGCCTTGATTTCGAAAGTCAGGCAACGGCGGTTCGCCTTTTCGTGACAATGAACGCATCCGCGAATGCGACGACCACTTTTCCGGTGTGCTTGCCACCCGCCATCAGGCGGAATGCGGCGTCGATCCGGCTTGCCGGGAAGGAGCGGAACGGCAGCGGAGTGAGCGCACCTTGGTCGACGAGATCGGCGATCTCCGCCAGCAGATCGCGGGTTTTCGCTTCGTCGCCGGCGAAGATCGCGTCCATGGCGATGACGTGGAACGAGGAATTCCGGCGCAGTGACCAGAGCGGGATGCGGGAGTTCATGTAGATGTCACGCTTGCCGATTTCGAGGAAACGTCCGAATTCCGCGAGGCAGGAAAGTCCCATCGGGATGGCTTCGGCGGCGAGCGCGTTGAGCACGACATCGACACCGCGGCCGTCGGTTAGTTCCATGACGGACTCGGCGAAGTCGCCGCGGCGGGAGTCGATGACGTGTTTGACGCCGAGCGTTTTCAGCAAGGCGCGTTTGGTCGGACTACCGGCGGAAGCGATGACATCGCAGCCGAGGTGATGGGCGATTTGGATCGCCGCCATGCCGACACCGCCGGCACCGGCGTGGACGAGAATGCTCTCGCCAGCCCGCATGCGGGCGATGTTGTTCAGCGCATACCAAGCGGTCATGAAGACGACTGGCAGGGTCGCGGCTTCCTCGTAGGAAAGGTTTTCCGGCATCTTCCGCATGTCTGCGGCGCGGGCCAGCGTGTGGGTCGCGAGACCGAAGACCGCGAGACCGAATGCCTTGTCGCCGACCGCGAGATGGGTGACGCCTTCGCCCACGGCGACCACTTCGCCCGCGACTTCGTCACCGAAGATCCGCGCATCAGCGGTTTCCGCAGGGTAAAGCGCGAGGGCTTTGAGCACGTCGCGGAAGTTCATCCCGGCGGCTTTCACCTGGATGAGCACTTCGCCCGGCGCACAGGCCGGCAAGGTGAACGGGGTGAAATGCAGGCTGTCGAGCAAGCCACGTTCGCGGGATTCGAGACGGAGCGGGACCGAGGCGTCGAGACGTTGCTCGCGATGAGGCAAGCCACGGCTGATGCGTTGCACGTAGCGGGCCTCGCCACGCAGGGCGACTTCGCGTTCGGTATCGGCGTGAACCAGTTCGCTCCAGAGCAGACCACGATCGGCGGCGGAGGCTTCGGTCGGCAGGTCGATGCCGCGGCAGGCGAAATTCGTGTGTTCGCCGAGGATGACGCGGAAAATCCCGATCGACGGCGCTTGGGCGACGTTGGTGGCACCCATGTGCTCGCCGACAGGTTGTGCACCGCGGGTGACCAGGTCGAAGCGGAGCTTGTTGGCCGCCATGGTTTGTTCCAAGGCGTGGGTCAGGTGAAGCAGGGCATCGATTCCCATCAGCGCGTCGTTTTCGGTGGTGCCCGTTTTTTCATCGAGCGACCAGAGATAGACGATGTGTTCCGGTGGTGCCTCTGTTAGCAGGGCGGCGAAAAGCTCCTTCCAATCTTCCGGTTCCTTGTCGCGGACGGTGAAGCTGTCCGTGCCTGTGGCGGCGAACTTGTCACCCCGGCGGACGATGCGGCAGCGGGAACCGGCGGCGGTGACCTGCGCGGCGATTTCATTTCCGAGTCCTCCTTCGTCGGCGAAGACGACCCACGAGCTTTCGATCGTTTCATCCGAGGAATGCGTGACGGCGACCGGTTGGCCGCCTTTCCGACCAAGCAGTCCGATCTGGCCTTCGCCTTCGGGACCTTGGAAACCTGGCATTGAGGCGGTTTCGGCAAAGCCGACCTCCTTCATGGCCGCTTCCCATTGCGCGCGCTGCATCAGCGGTTGATCCGGACGCAGGTCGCGGTCGGTGAGATGCCACCAGCCTTCGGTGAGGCCGAAGACGGCCTCGGTCCAGAGCTGCGAGGACGCGACGTCCATGAACATCAGGGTGCCGCCCGGCGTGAGCAGATCGTGGAGCATTTTCAAGGTCACCCGGACATCGGCCACGGCGTGAAGCACGTTGGTGCCGACGATGAAGTCGTAAGAACCTGCTTCAAAATCCTGCTCGGCGAAGGGTTTTTCAAGATTCAGAACCTTGTATTCCACTTCCGGGAACGCGGCGAGTTTCTGGTTCGCTGCGGTGAAGAATCCGGCGGAAACGTCGGTGAAGGTGTAGCTGTGGAGATTCCGGTCGAGCAGCGGGAGCAAGTTGGGCGGCAAGACCCGCGGTGCCGGCTCCGACTTCGAGAATCCGCAATCCACGACCTTCCGGCAGGTGGCGGGCGGCTTCCTGCACGCCCTTGGCGATGCTGACCATCCAGTGGCTGGACAGCAGACCATCACCGTAGAAATGATCGAGAAGCTCGGCATTCGTGCCACCGAAGAGGACCTGCACGGCGTCCTTTTCGCCCCGCAGGATGGGACCGAGTTCGCCACAGGATGATGCGCAGAGCAGACCTTCCGGCAAATGCCCCGGATGCTCGGTGATGAAACCACGGAGAAGTTCCGTCGCGGAATCCGCGACTTCGGTGAATTTCGACGTCGGAGTGTAGGTGCCGTCTTTGGCGGTAAGCAATCCACGCTTGGTGAGCTTGTCCATCAAACGGCCGAAGACCGTTAGCATCAAGGGAGCGACACCGAGTGATTCGGCACTGAACGCGGCGGTGACGCCCATTTCGCGCAAACCGTTGGCGACTTGGGCGGCAGCAAGATCATCCTCGGCGGCCATCACCCCTTCCAGTTCGACGCGACCACGCAGACCGATGACTTCGTCCAAGGCCGTCGCTGCGACGTCGCGGATTTGGGCCAGCGGGATCGAGATTTGTGCGGCGGCAGGGACGGTGGGTTCCGTGCGTTCCCAATCGACATTATAGACCAGATCGCGGCTGCCACCGGAAGCACCCGGACGACGGGCGGCGGTCATGCTGACCGCACGGAAGCCATCGATCAACACGCACGGGTGACCGGCGTCGTCGTAGATTCCAACGCGGCCTTCGATCAGCTCCTCATTGAAGTGCAGCACCTTGGCGCGAACCTGGGTCGAAGCTCCCGGTGAACGGAGGAACAAAATCCGGGCGAATCGCACCGGCAGTTTCATTTTCGCCTTCCGGTCTTCGACGGTCTTGGCACCGGCGGAGAATACCTGCAGCGCACCGTCCATGAGGACCGGATGCAACGCGTATTCCGATGCCCGACCTGCGATGGCTTCCGAGAGCGTCACCCGGCCGGCGGATTTTCCTGCCCCTGCGGCCAGTTCGCGGATCGGGCGGACCCGTTTCCGCCGAGAAGGCACGCGAATTTTGCAGACGTTTCGACACCGTTTACGTCGTCGAAGAAGGCGAGCCTTTCATCGAGGAATACCTTCGCATACACGGAATTTACAACATAGTGGGCAAGGAAAAAGTGCCGCTGATGGGTGAGCTCAACCCGGAAATACTCGATAAGACTTTCCACGGCACCGAGATCCCCAAGGGGTTCGGGGACGAGATATCGCAATTCCGCCGCGGCCCCCGCTACTGTGCCTGGGATGCCCCCACCGCGGCGTATTCCACACGCTGAAACAGTTGATGAAACGCAACATCGTCGCCATGGGCGACATCGGCTGCTACACGCTGGGTGGACTTCCACCGTACTCGTCGCTGCAGACGTGCTTTTGCATGGGGGCCAGCGTGGGGAACGCGCTGGGGTTCGCCAAGGGAGCCGGCCCGTCCGGGCCGAAACCGGTGGGAGTCATCGGCGATAGCACCTTCATTCACGGCGGCATACCGTCACTCATCGACATGGTGTATAAAAAAAGCCTGGCGACCTTGATGATCCTGGACAATTCGACCACGGGAATGACGGGGCGGCAAAAATGCTTCGACCGGCAAATCCATATCCGGCGAACCGGCCCCTTCGATCGACTTCGTCAAGCTGGCCCAGGCCATCGGTATAGAATTTATTGAAACCGTCGATCCCTACGACATGCAACTGCTGCGTAAGACCATCCGGGCGGCCGTCAGTCCCGGACCCTCGCTGGTTATCACCAAACACCCTTGCAAGATGCTCCCCGGCGAACGGAAGAAACTCGGCCGGACGATCCCCAGTTCAAAGCCGAAGACTGCAACCTATGCAAGATGTGTTACAAACTTGGTTGTCCGGCCATCGACTGGAACGACGAAACCGGCCCGATCATTGACGAACTGCAGTGCGTTGGGTGCGAGTTGTGTTCGATGCTGTGTAAGCCCGACGCGCTCCATATGCCGGAAAACAGTTATAAAAAACAACTACGAGGAAAGAAATAATGAGCCCTTCACGACTAACAGCGGCCGATACCGTAAATATTTTGATGTCCGGAGTGGGCGGACAGGGTGTGCTCGTAGGCAGCGAAACCCCTCGCTCTCGCCGCGATCGCCCAGGGGCTGCTGGCGAAACAGTCCGAGGTCCACGGCGTGGCCCAACGCGGGGGAAGCGTAGTGAGTCACGTCAGGTTTGGCCGCCAGGTCAACGCCCCGCTGATAAAGTGCGGTGAAGTGCACGTGCTTTACGCGGTGGAGCGCCTCGAAGCCATACGGTACGCCCACTACGTAAAACCGGGCGGGCTGGTCGTAATGGACGACCACGGCATCAAACCCATTCAGATGCCGGCTTTTCAGCAACAAGTGCACTAATGAAATGACCGCATGATTTCCCGTCTTCGCCAGTTTTTGACAAGAAGCAGCCACCACAAAAAACATGACTTTGGATCTTCAAATGTGAAGGTATGTGACGCAGTTTAGTTGCTTCTTCCGGTTCTCTCCTTTGACTCTCCCCTAACAAATTCTGTCCAGGTTCGTGCAGTGATGCATTGACCATAACCTTCACGGATTGATGACGATGATGTGTTTCCATATGTTCCAATATTCCTGTCTCGTTTCTAAGTTCAACATGTGGCGGTGGTACTGAAATTGACATTGTTAATCTCACCGGTAACGGCGTTATAAGATGTGTTTTCATTTTCAAGCTTAGCAACCATTGTGGCACCTGAACAATTACCAAGCATACTTGTATCAGCAGGAAGCAAACTTGGATTCCCCAAACTGTGTAAGATGATAACGACCGACGATTACCAGCAGGAGATTGCGGAGGTTGTGTTGGTTCTTTCCTGTTTCGTCTAGTTGTAGTTCTTGTTGTTCTCATTGTTTTGATCAACTGCATTGCATAAACAATTCAATCTATATTTTAATGTTATGTTCCAGGTTAACTGTTGCTGCTGTCTCACTTCAAAGCTCAATCGTTTGTGTGCTCGCTTCCGATTTTTAAGCATTGGATCACAAAAATGGACACATTTAATGTACAACTCCGAGTACGAGTATTATTGTGAGAGTACAGGTTCGGTTTATGTT
>CAWENZ010000016.1:0-52684 GCA_963810445.1 uncultured Verrucomicrobiae bacterium
GAAACAGATAGTTGTCTCGCGCCTGCCGCCATTTGGCCGTGGAAACATCACGTCCGCCCGCGCTGACGAGCACATGCAGGTGCGGATGCCAGTTGAGCGCGCGGCCCCAGGTGTGGAGCACCGCGAGGAATCCGCCCTCCATCCGCCAGTTGTTCTTCTGGAACACCTTGAGGGTCTCCGCCGCACCGGCGAAAAGTTCGGCCGCGGCGATCTGATAGTTGAGCTCGAAAAACTCGTGCAACTCCTCCGGCACCGTGAACACCACATGGAAATGCGGACAGTCCGGCAATCGCTCGCAAACCTTCTCCGACCATTCCGCCTGGCGCGGTCCGAGACAGTTCGGGCCGTGGCGGTCGCCGCAGGAGCTGGCATACCATTCCCGGTGTTGGCAGCCGTCGCATTTGGCCTGGTTGTATCCCAGCGTGCCCTCGCGGCAATGGGCCATTAGATTGAGCGTCGAATACTGCTCCTCGCGCAATCCTCCGGGCCAGAGGTCGCGCCAGATGCGTAGAATTTCATTGACGGTCGTCTTTATGGTGTCTTTATGAACACCGTTCGATGGACCGTGCAACTCTCAAATTACCCCTTCGCTCCCGTTAACAATTTATTCCCTCAGAATTTCGTCCAACGCCGATGTGGACGCATCCCCACCACTTACGCCATAAGACAATGCCAAACGATAAAACTCCACCGAAGCCAGAAACCGTAGCCCAACAGGAGACTGGTGGGGATTGCGTCTCACGACTTGTTGTGCCTCTTGATTTGTGGTTGCAATGGCACGGAGACGGCGATCCCGAAGACGATGGCGAAGTGTGCGAAAGCGAAGCGACATGGAGCCGAGAGAAAATCTTTGATGTCGATGTGGAATACGTCCACGCCGGGGAAATCCGCCGCTCTCTCGGTGGTCATCGGTGCTCGATGCTGTGGAGCGATACCGGGTTGATCGCCGCAACGATGCGATGCGTGGAAGCCCTTGGTCAAATCGAGGATCTGGTGACGACGGATCATGAAACCAAGGAAGCGTTCATCCAACGGGTGCGCGGGATTCTTGGGCACAACGTCGAAGTGGTGGCACCCGCTACCGGGAGCGCCAGTCCGACTCAGGGTAAAGGGTTCTAATCACGGTTCAATCTCCGACTCGCGGCGGGGTAGCGGGTTGTCCACCCACGCCTTGTTCGCCATTGATTCGTCACGGAAGTAAGGGGCGATCTTGTGAGAACCTCAAGAATCCACTCTGTCGATTCGAACCTTCCCGCCTTCGACACTCAAATAAAGGATCACTGCCGGCGTGTGTAATCTCCCGTTTGAGCTTTCTCCGAGTGCAGATCATCGAAAAGTCGCTGGAATCGTCCGACCGTCCACCACCAACCTTGAAGGGGAGTTTATCCTTCAATACGGTCATGGAGTTGCCGGCGTGGTCAACCAGAACGAGGTCACCCGCCGCGGACACTTCCATCGAACTGGGCGCCTGCAACATCTCAGCGCACTGCTCGTATCTTTCCTGGGAGAAATGGCTGGCGAACTCCTGCGTGATCTTCTTGGGGCGATGCACCAACCACGTTGCTAAATACACGGCGATGACAATCAATGTGGCAGCTAAGGCAAGTTTCTTGAGTTTCATAGTTTTTGGGTTGGGAGGGTGCTTATTTCTCTTGGCGAACAGTTTTATTCGTATCGGCCCAGGATGTGATATCCAGCAGGCGATTGCTTTTGCCGAAGATGGCAGGAATCCTTGATTTGACAAGGTTTTTCGAAGGCTGGAGTGCGGATATCAGGCGTTGCCGGGCCTGACTTTCGCGGGCGGGGTGATCTAGCAGATATTACGGGTCGCCCGCCATTTTTCCGGAAAAGCCGTGAAAATCGGGGAAGTTGCTGGAGCTTTCGCCATCCGCGTCCCAAGTCCGGGAGCGACCCCCGGACGCCCCCCGGACGACCCGCTGCGGCGAGACGCCGCAGCCACGTTTTGTGCGGCGCGGAGGCTGGGATCGTGAAAAAAATGTTCAAGCGAACACTTTTAGGGTTGACCGGGGTTTTTCAATCTCCTAATCGGTTTCCCATGAGTGCGATCAAGACGCGTTGGTGCTGGCGAAAGGATCCGTCTTCGCTGCGCTACGCCGGGACAAGTTTTGGCGGAGTTCCGGGGGCTGACGGACCGTACCGTCTCCGCTAAGGCTACGCCGGGCCAAATTGAGGAATTTCCGGCTGCGCCGTGGCAAGTTCTGGTTAGAAGTGCCGCTTTGAGAAGGCTCGTCCCGAGTGGGTTTTGAGATATTGCTCGAAGGCTGCTGCTTTTGCGCGGTCACGGAAAGCTGTGGCAATTTCGATTTGCCAAGGAGCGTACGCCTTGGTGCTTGGCGTCTCTCCGCGGTTGTGTTCGGCAAGTCGCGATTCCAGATTACGTGTCAGCCCGACGTAGTGGCGAGCCGGTTCAACGGTGCTTCGAAGGAAGATAGACGTAGTGAAAACTCATCGCTTGCTCCGGCGTAGCATGCGGTTCCTGCTTGGAAGATTGCAAATAAGAAGCAACAGCTGCAGCGGAAAGAACTCCGCCAAAGTTGCGAAGCCGAGCCGGTGGTGCTTTCCAAGGGGGAGACTCAGCGGCTTTTCGATAAGCTGGAGATTCCCGGCGGGCGTTATGGGCTGCCGGCGCGGTTGCAGTATGGGGCGGGGTTGCGGAATTCGGAGTTGGTGCGGTTGCGAATCCAGGATGTGGACCCGTCTCCGCTGCGCTACGCCGTGGCAAGTTTGGAGCGCGGGACGCTGACGGTGCGTTGTGGCAAGGGTGATCCGTCGTCGCCTGCGGCTATGCCGGGACAAGTCCGGCTTCGATGAGCTACTACGCCGGGCAGATCGAGCGTGCGCGGGAGGTCTGGCGGTGTGACCGGGAGGCGAGGCAGGCCGGGGTGTGGATGCCTGGGGCCTTGGCGCGGAAGTTCCGTCGTGGGGCGGAGAGTTTCGAGTGGTTCTGGTTGTTTCCGGCAAGGCAGATTTCGGTCGATCCGGCTTCGCTGAGCTACGCCGGGACAAGTCCGGAGAGCGGGGTTTCACGGCGTCATCATCTGCATGGACAGGTGTATAACGAGGCGATCAAGCGTGCGGCCAAGGCGGCGGGAATCGAGAAGCATGTGACGAGCCATGCGTTGCGGCATTCGTTCGCAACGCATTTGTTAGAAGCGGGGACGGACTTGAGGACCATCCAGGAGGTGCTGGGGCATGAGGATCCGTCTCCGCTGCGCTGCGCCGGGACAAGCATCACCACGACGGAGATTTACCTGCATGTGGCAGTGGGGGTCGCAGGGCTGGGAGTGGTGAGTCCGCTTGACGGGCTGGTGTGTCAGGGAGGATGAGGGTTGGATTGATCCGTCGCCGCTGCGCTTTGCCGAGACGAGTTCCGTCGCCGCTGGGCTACGCCGGGACAAGATCCGTCTTCGACTGGGGCTACGCCGGGACAAGTTCCGTCTTCGCAGGGCTACGCCGGGACAAGTGGTTGATTTTGGATTTTTGAATCCTGGACCCTCTGGCTCGCCGATGAGGGTGGTCACATCGTGACTGGCGTCGCGTGCAACCGGGACGATCGACTCGCGTGCATGCCGGGACGTCTCAACGCTTCTTGAAAGCCTCCGGCGTCGCGTTGCTATGCCGGGACGAGTCTGGCGGGAGAAGGTCCGGCGTCGTTGCACTATGCCGGGACAAGTGAAGTGCGACGGTCATAGACGCGCCGCTACAGTCGTGAGACGGTCATCCGTCGCCGTTGCACTATGCCGGGACGAGTCCGGCGTCGCCTATCAGTTATGGCGGGACAAGAAGACGCGCCGCTACGGCGGGCGAGGTGCGAGAGTGGGTGGAGGATGGAAAGGCGGGATGAATCCCGCGCTCCGGCTGCCAAATGGAGACGCTGCCGCCCTTGGTCGATTCCGGCGGGATCGCCGGAAGACGTTCGGAACTCCTCAGATTTACCTCATCCAATCGGTTAGGCCGGGGGAAGTCAGCCGAAATTTCAAATATCGCGTTCCGGACCGAGTGCTCCAAGGAGGTGCTGAGGCATGAGGCTCCGTCTCCGCTGCGCTGCGCCGGGACGAGTTCCGTCTTCGCTGCGCTGCGCCGGGACGAGTTCCGTCTCCGCTGCGCTGCGCCGGGACGAGCATCACCACGACGGAGATTTACCTGCATGTGAAAGTGGGGGGGCATGGGCTGGGGTGGTGAGTCCGTTGGATGGGTTGGTGCGTTAGGAGGGAATCGCGGATGAGGAAGGTAGGGCTACCTCGTTTTGGAACGTTTACCGCGAATTGCGCCAATGGAGGCGAAGTGAGGGGCTGTCTGAAAAATGGCAGGGACCGTTCTCCGCAACGGTCCAGCGAATGCGAGGTGAATGAATCTGTTCATGAAATGCGTGGAAAGCCCTTCATGATCGGCAATTCGCCTCCCATTCTCGCGGACCGCCCGGAGGTCGATCCCTGCCTTCGGTTATTTTTCAGACAACCTCTGAGAGAAGTGATTTGAAACGCCAAGGAAGAGAAGGGCGCCAAGGAAGCAGGGGCGATGCATCAAAATCATGTGAAGATTTTCAGCCGCAAAAAGGCACAAAGATACGCAAAAAATGGATATGAATCCGTTCGTTAGTTTCAGATCTGATCAAAACCGGCGCAGGCGGTCGCTCGAAAAGCACCGTCGGGCATTGGGTCAGGTGATCGAATCTGAATTTTGCGCACGCTTTGCGCCTTTTTGCGGCTGAGGAGATCTAGACACGTCGGTCCTGGTCAAGGAGGATGTTGAAATGGAGAAATGGGGAGGAAAGCGGCTGAAGAATGGGTTGCTCCGAACGGATTTTCTGAAATTCGCGGACATTGGCGTTGATTCGCGGTTCGCCTTCAAAATGAGGTGGCTCTGATGTTGGTGAGGGATTGATTGACGATTGATCCGTCGCCGCTGCGCGTTGCCGGGACGAGTTCCGTCTTCGCTGCGCTACGCCGGGACGAGTGGTTGATTTTGGATTTTTGAATCCTGGACCCTACTGGCTCTCAACCAACGACTCTCAACTCTCAACCTTCTTGAAAGCCTCCGGCGTCGCTTATCAGCTATGCCGGGACGAGTCCGGCGGGGGAAGGTGAAGTGCGACGGTCACAGACGCGCCGCTACAGGGGGGGAGTGCGAGGATCTTGGACGCGCGGCTATCACTTTTTCCCAAGCAGGCGGGTCACAGGAAGTGTGCCAGGATCTTGCGGCTTGTTTCGTCTAGAGCGCCCGGGTTTCTGATCAGGAACTGAATGCCGCGGTTGTCCACGATCAACAGTGACGGCACTTTCAGACGCCGGATGTCCTCTTCGGTCTTGAGCACGAACTCCGTTTCGCCCCGGTCGGTCTCGACCTGCCAGGTGCAGGGGGTGGCATAACCGGAAACCTCGCGCACCCGCTGGATTTCCGGCATGAACTCCCTGCCTGCCAGTTCCTCCTCCACCAAGTGGCGGGTCTCCTCGGGCAACTCCGCCAGAGTGGAAAACCAGGCAAGCTCATGTCCGTCCGCGCCGATCAGGGCGACTCCTCCTTCCGGCGCGGTGATGGGAAACGCACGCGAGGGCTCGACACCGGTGTGCTCGGTTCCATCGGCACCGGTGAACACCAGTTGGCCGAATGCATTGCGATGAAGGCGGAAGTCGCTTGTCATTGTTCGTTAGATTTCCCTCAGCGGAGCGGTGCTGACGATTTCCTCCGTCTCCCTGGAAGCGGATCCGCCACCACCGTTCAAGAACTCCGTCTGCGCGCGATCGAGGCGGAAATACGCCCCTTTCCTGGCTAGCAGATCCTCATGGACGCCTTCCTCGACGATTTCACCACGGTCCATCACCACCAGGCGGTCCGCACGGCGCAAGGTGGAAAGGCGGTGGGCGATCGCGAGGGTGGTGCGGCCGCGGATCAGGTTGTCGAGGGCGCCCTGGATCTCAATTTCAGTCTCGGTATCGACGGAAGAGGTGGCCTCGTCGAGAATGAGAATGCGTGGATCGATGAGCAGGGCGCGGGCGATGGAGATCCGCTGGCGTTCGCCGCCGGACAAGGCCTGTCCGCGCTCACCGACGAGGGAGTCGTAGCCCTGCGGCAGACGGAGGATGAACTCATGGGCGTGCGCCGCCCGGGCCGCAGCGATGATTTCCGCGCGCGTTGCATTGGGTTCTCCGTAGGCGATGTTTTCAGCGATCGTGCCGAAAAACAGGAACGGCTCCTGCAGCACCAGACCGATGTTGCGGCGGTATTCGGAAACCGGCACCGAGCGGATGTCCACGCCGTCGATGCGGATGGAACCCTCGGCCACGTCGTAGAAGCGGCAGATCAAGTTGACCAGGGTGCTCTTGCCGGATCCGCTATGACCGACCAGACCGATCATCTCACCCGGCGCGATGGTTAGATTGACGCCCCGCAGGATGTTCCTCGTGCCGTAGCGGAAGCTCACGTCATGCAGTTCAAGCGCACCTTGAACCCGCCCGAGATGCACCGGATTGGATGGCTCCGGAACACTCGAAACGTGGTCAAGGATATCGAAGATGCGTTTCGCTCCGGCGGCTGCCTTCTGGGTCACCGAGACGATGCGGCTCATCGATCCGAGCCGTGAGTAAAACCGGTTGGTGTAGGCGAGGAAGGCCACCAGCACTCCGACGGAAATCCGGTGTTCCGTGACCTGGAGGATTCCGAATGCCCAGACCACCAGCAGACCTACTTCCGTTAGAAAGGTGACGGTCGGGGTGAAGAGCGACCAGACCTTGTTCACGCGGTCATTCACCGCGAGGTTGCGCGCGTTGGCCTCGCGGAAGCGCTGCGCCTCGCGTTTTTCCTGGGCAAAGGCCTTCACCACCCGGATGCCGGGAATCGTGTCCGCCAGCACGCTGGTCACCTCCGACCAGATCCGATAGACCTGATCGAAGCCATGACGGAGCTTGTCCCGCACGATGTGGATCAACCACGCGATGAGCGGAAGCGGAAGCAAGGTCACCATCGCAAGCCATGGATCGATGGAAACCAATATCACGGCGGTCAGCAGGATCATCAGCAGGTCGGTGATGAAGTCCAACAGGTGGGATGACAGGAAGACGCAGATGCGATCGCTGCCGGAGGAAATGCGGGCCATCAGGTCGCCGGTGCGCTTTCCACCGAAGTATTCGAGCGAAAGTCCCTGAAGGTGTTCGTAGGTGGTGGTCCGCAGGTCGGAACCGATGCGCTCGCTGACCAGGGCGAGGATATAGAATTTCGCCCAATCCAGGACCCAGGCTAACAGCGCCGCGCCTAACAATCCACCCAACAACATCATCACGAAGGTGGAGTCGATGGGAACACCGTTCTGGAACGGGATCAGCACCTTGTCCATCAGCGGCATCGTCAGATAGGGAGGCACGAGGGTGGCGCAGGTTCCCGCGAGGGTCAGCGCCAATCCGGCGAGCAGGCGGGATTGATAGGGTTTGGCGAATCGCCACAACCGGAACAAGGTCCACGGCGATGGCGGGACGTGAACGGTTTTCGCGCAGAGCGGGCAGCCATCGGCTTCGGGCGGAATCGGGTTTTCGCAGATCGGGCAGATTTCATCCGCGTGCGGTATCGCAGTCCTGTCTCCGGCCATCGCGCTGACCTGCTCTTGAAATTGGGCCAACAACCGTCGCAGCGGGGCTTCGCGGCCCATGGTGTGGCGCCAACGGACGAGCATGGCGGCATCGTCCCGCAACTCCAAAGTACCGACACCCGCATGATCGCGATGTTCGAGGACGAGGCCGGGACGGATTTCCCAGTGCCGCCAACGGGAGTCGCCCGGGGCCTTGGCGAGCAGGCGGCGATGCGTCAGCACCACGAGTCCGCGGTCGAAGTGAAGCCGCTGGTTGAGATCGAGTTCGAAACAGGCGATCACGGTTTCGCCAGCAGCCAGCGTGGCGGCGATTTCACCCTGCCACTCCATGGGAACGGGGGCTGATGCGGACGTCTGGTCTGGAAGGCCGGTTGAAATCATTGGCTTGTCCCCCCG
This sequence comes from uncultured Verrucomicrobiae bacterium, assembly GCA_963810445.1. GTDB lineage: Bacteria > Verrucomicrobiota > Verrucomicrobiia > Verrucomicrobiales > Akkermansiaceae > Luteolibacter. The sequence continues at coordinate 7,997 of CAWENZ010000016.1, forward strand.
GTTCCGCGCGTCCGATCGCGGCTGACGTGGCGGGGATGCGCTGGGTTTTGGCGCATTTCCCGGGGCTTGCAACACATTTGTAGGATCGATTCCCCGCACCCGAACGCGATCACGTGCGCGTGTTTTGTAACACTGAACTTGATTTCCACCGAATAACTGGAAAGAACCGCCGTCGTTTCCGCCATTGCGGGACGCCGACCGCATGAAACCCAGCGAAATCCGCTTTCTTCAATTTCATTATCTCCGCGGCCCCAACATCTGGACCTATCGTCCGGTCTTGGAAACCTGGGTGGACATCGGAAACCTGGAGGACAGCCCATCCAACACCCTTCCGGGTTTTGTGGAGCGGTTGTGCGCCTGGTTGCCAAGCCTCTCCGAACATCGTTGCTCGTATGGAGAACCTGGAGGATTCGTCAGGCGCTTGCATGAGGGAACCTGGCCGGCGCACATCCTTGAACATGTCACGCTGGAGCTCCAGAATCTAGCAGGCATGCCCGGCGGCTTTGGCAAAGCCCGCGAAACCGGCGTGCGCGGGGTTTACAAGGTGGTGGTGAGTGCTCACAACGAGGGCGTCACCCGCACCTGCCTCCATGCGGCCCGGGATCTGGTGATGGCGGCGATCACGGACGCTCCGTTCGATGTGGAGGCCACTCACGCACGGCTGCGCGAAGTCGCGGAAAAGCATCTGCCGGATCCCGGGGTCGCGTGCATCACCAACGCCGCAGCCGCCAAGGACCGGCTCATTCCGGCCATTCAATTGTCCGCCGAGAATCTCGTGCAATTGGGTTACGGCGCACGCCAAAGGCGGATCTGGTCCACGAAGACCGATCGGACCAGCGCGATCGCCGAAGGCATTTCCGGGGATTGGGAACTGACGTGCAGACTGTTGAGTTCATGCGGACTGCCGGTTTTCGATCCTGATGACGAGGATGAAGCACCCGCCGGCGAGGCCCATCGGCTGCTCGTGGTCGGTGACACCTTGATCGCCGCAATCCGGCTGGATGACGGAGGCGGTGCGCACGACATCACCGGCCAAATCCACCCGGCCATCGCCGCTGCCGCGTGTCTCGCGGTGCGCATCGTCGGCCTCGACATCGCGGAGGTCAACTTGAGGGCGGAGGATGTGGCGCATTCGCTTTTTGACCAACAGGCCGTGATCACTTCGGTCAAGGCGTTGCCCGACCTCCATGCCTATCTCCAAGCCACCACGGAAGAGCCACGTCCGATCGGCCAAGCCATCATGGATCACCTGTTTCCCGATCCCGAAAACAGCCGAATCCCGGTGGTGGGAATCACCGGTTCCAGCGGCGGAACGGAAGTCGCCCGGTTTGTGGCAGAGTTCCTTCGCTTGAGCGGCAAGTCCGTCGGCTTGGCCTGTGGTGACGGACTGTTCCTCGACAACAGGTGGCTGGATCGAGGTGATTGTGGAGACTGGAATTCCGGCACTCGGGTGTTGATGAATCGTTCGGTGGAAGCCGCCGTGCTGGAGAACGGGGCGGATACGATCCTGGGTCAGGGGGTGGCCTACGATCGCTGCTCGGTTGGAGTGATCACGCGGATCGAGCCTGCACGCCATTTCGGAAAATTTCACATCGAGCGTCCTGAGCAGGTGCTCCAGGTCATGCGCACGCAGGTGGATGTCGTCTTGAAAAATGGATGCGCCGTCCTCAACGCCGCGGACCCGATGACCGCCGAACTCGCCTCCCTGTGCGATGGTGAAATCATCCTTTTCGCGCTCGATCCAAAGCTCCCTCTGCTGGCGAATCATCTATCAGAGGGTGGTCGGGCTGTGATTGTCCAAGGCAATGAATTGGTCATGGCGACCGGAAACGCGGAAACCTCACTGATTGGCATTCCGGACATTCCTCTCGGCTCCGGAGCCATGACCGACGAACGCCTGGAGAACGTGATGGCCGCAGCCGCGGCCGCATGGGCTCTTGGTATTGCCACGCATGTCGTTCGCACCGGCATCTCTACCTTTTCCACCGACTCAACCGATCTCACGCTCGCCGGGATCACCGATCCATCCGGCTTGTAGTCGATCCCGATCCCCGAATGAAAATCCTGCAATTGCAAACCCTGCGAGGCCCGAATCTCTGGAGCCTGCACACTTCCATTCAAGCGGTCGTGAGTTGCTCCGAAAAGGCAAACCACCTGGATAACCTGCCCGGCTTTGAAGTGAGGTTACGGGAACGTTTTCCCAACATCGCTCCCCTTCCACCGGCATCGTCGATGGCGACCGCATTGGAAATGGCGGCGCTCGGACTGCAGGCCCATGCCGGTTGCCCGGTCGCTTTCAGCCGCTCGGTCGCCACTCTCGAACCCGGAGTCTATCAGGTGGTCGTCGAATACAGTGAGGAGGCCGTCGGCCGCCTTGCCTTCGAGGTGGCGGTCGAACTTTGCAATGCGGCACTTGAAGACCAGCCATTTGACCTAACCGCCACGCTCGACCGGCTGCGGGAACTTGATGAGGACGTGCGCCCGGGTCCCAGCACCGGGTCCATCATCAACGCCGCGCTCGCCCGCGGCATTCCCTATCGACGCTTGACGCAAGGCAGCCTCGTCCAGTTCGGCTGGGGCAGCAAGCAGCGGCGCATCCAGGCCGCCGAGATGGACAGCACCAGCGCGATCGGCGAATCAATCGCCCAGGACAAGGAACTGACGAAGCGCTTGTTAGATTCCGCGGGAGTCCCGGTCCCGAAGGGCCGCCCCGTTGCCGATGCCGAGGATGCCTGGGCCGCGGCGCTTGAAATCGGCGGTCCGGTGGTCGTCAAGCCGCGCGACGGGAATCAAGGCAAAGGGGTGGCCGCCAACATCGAATCGCGCGAGCGCATCCTGGCCGCCTATGCTTCCGCCCGTGAATTCAGTTCCGATGTGTTGGTCGAGCAATATCTGCCGGGTCATGATTTCCGCCTGCTCGTGATCGGGAACCGTCTTGTCGCGGCTGCCCGGCGCGATCCGCCATTTGTGATCGGCGATGGACGGCATGGCATTCGGGAACTCGTCGAAATGATCAACAGCGACCCGCTGCGCAGCTCCGGTCACGCGACCTCCCTCACCCGCATCCCGCTGGATGACATCGCGATCGCCACGCTGGCGAAACAAGGATTCGATCCTGATGCGGTGCCACGCGCGGGTGCCCGGGTTCTCCTGCGCAACAATGCCAACCTGAGCACCGGCGGCACGGCCACCGACGTCACCGACGATGTCCATCAGGATCTAGCAGACCGTGCCGTCTCCGCCGCCAACATGATCGGCCTCGACCTGTGCGGAGTGGACATGGTTTGTGAGAGCGTGATGAAGTCGCTGGAAAATCAAAGCGGCGGCGTCATTGAAATCAACGCGGCTCCCGGCTTGCGGATGCACCTCCAGCCATCGTTCGGCAAGGGCCGTCCCGTGGGGGAATCCATCATCGATACCATGTTCGCCAGGCACGAGGATGGCCGCATTCCCGTCGTCGCGGTGGCCGGCACCAACGGCAAGACCACCACCGTCCGCTTGATCGCTCATCTGATCGGCCATACGGGGAAACGCGTGGGCATGACCAATTCCGATGGAGTTTACATCGGCGGCCAGCGCATCGACACCGGGGATTGCAGCGGACCTCGCAGCGCCCGCAATGTCCTGCTTCATCCGGATGTGGACGCAGCGGTGCTGGAAACCGCACGCGGTGGCATTCTCCGCGAGGGCCTGGGCTTTGACCGCTGCAATGTGGCGGTCGTCACCAACATCGGCATGGGCGATCACCTCGGGCTCAACTACATCGGCACTGTCGAGGACCTTGCCGTGGTGAAACGCGTCATTGTCCACAGTGTGACGCGAAGTGGCGTGGCGGTTCTCAATGCCGCCGACCCGATGGTCGCAGACATGGCGAACGCTTGTCCGGGCTCCGTTACCTTCATCGCTCCCAATCGCAATGAACGGGTGTTGGCCAATCATCTCGCCCAGGGCAAACGCGGGGTCTTCGTCGAGGACGGCCACATCGTGGCAGCCAAGGGAAAACTCCGCTACCGGATTCCGTTGAACGCGATTCCGATCACGCACAACGGCACCATCGGATTCCAAATCGAGAATGCCATGGCCGCCACCGCCGCAGCTTGGGGACTTGGCATTCCGTGGAGCACCATTCGCAATGGATTGGCTTCTTTCGCCAACACCGCGCAGAGCGTCCCCGGACGATTTAACTTTTTCAACTACCACGGCGCCACCGTCATCGCGGATTACGGACACAACCCCGATGCCATCAGGGCTCTCGTCCAGGCCGTCACCAGCATGCCCGCCAAGCGCCGCATGGTTGTCATCAGTGGTGCCGGCGACCGCCGTGATGCCGACCTGCGTTTGCAAACCGAAATTCTCGGCGATGTCTTCGACGACGTGATTCTCTATCAGGACGACTGCCAGCGCGGGCGTGCCGAGGGGGAGGTTCTGGCCATCTTGCGTGACGGTCTAACCCACTCGGTGAGAGCCACCCACATCGAGGAAATCCGTGGCGAGTTCCTTGCGATCGACATCGCATTGTCCCGCCTCGAATCCGGTGACTTGTGTTTGATTCTCATCGACCAGATCGACCAGTCCCTGGCCCACATCGCCATGCGCACCGCCGAGGAACGGAAAATCATCGCCGGGCGTGAACCCGAAAACGCGGAGCATCAGTCCAGCGACCGCTGACAACCGGCATCAAGTGGGGATTTCGGCCCACCTGACCGTGGAATCGGGAAAGAACTGCCTTTTCAGACTCTTCTTTCCATTCACATTGTCCTCGCGGACAGGTCTGTCCGACCTCCTTATTTCAGCCGCACGAACATGAGCATCCGGAAAAAGCCGATCACCATCATAGTCCTGGCCGTTCTTTCCGCCGTTGCCATTTTTGCAATCCGCCATTTCAACTCCCCTGCCCCGCAGGAAAAGACGGTGAAGGCCCCCGTCGGTGCCGATGCTCCGATCATCGCGCCGGAGGACGAGGTCCACGCCAAATACGCGGGTTCCGCAACCTGTCGCGAGTGCCACGAGAAGGCCTTCCAGAACTGGCAGCATTCGAACCATGGCCTTGCCGAGCGCAATGTGGAAAAAGATGAGGACCACAAATCGTTCATCCCGAAACGAACCCTCACCCATGGCGACCAGACCTCCGAGATGTTTGTCGATGCCGACGGCCTCGCGAAAATCCTGACGCTCGGCCTGGACAAGAAGCGCCATCCCTATCAGCCCGTGCGCGTCATCGGCAATGACCCGCTGCGCCAGTTTCTCATTCCGGCTCCCGGCGGACGACTTCAGACTTGCGACGTCTCGCTGGATCCGGCGAAGAACGAATGGTTCGACGTTTATGGCGACGACGACGTGCGTGAACCCGGCGACTGGGGTTCCTGGACCGGCCAGGGCATGAACTGGAACGCGATGTGCGCCGCCTGCCACAACACGCGTGTTAGAAAGAACTACGACCCGCAGACGAACAGCTATCACACCACCATGGCGGAAATGTCCGTTAGCTGTGAATCCTGCCACGGACCGATGAAGGACCATGTCGAGTGGCAGAAGAAGCCACCAACCAGCGCAGGCAAGGATCCGACGATCCGCAAGCTCACCCGCGACCAGATGACCGAAGCCTGTGCCGCCTGCCACTCGCGCCGCGCGGAACTAACGGGCGATCCTGCTCCCGGCGATTCGTTTTTCGATCATCACAGCCTGACACTCACCGACGAGACCGACACCTTCTATCCGGACGGCCAGGTCCACGGGGAAAATTACGAATACTCCGCCTTTCTCTCCAGCAAGATGCAGCACGCCGGAGTGCGTTGTGCCGATTGCCATGATCCTCACTCCAACAAGCTCATCTCACCGGGAAACCAGGTCTGCATGAACTGCCACGTCGGAGGCCGCACCGATTTCCCGACGGCTCCGGTGATCGATCCGACTGCCCACAGTCATCACGGGATCGACAGCACCGGAAACCAGTGCATTTCCTGCCACATGCCGGTTACCACCTACATGCAGCGGGATCCCCGGCATGATCATGGATTCACCATTCCCGATCCCAAGTTGACCAAGGAATTCAATGTTCCCAACGCCTGCAACCGCTGCCACACGGACAAGGATGCGGATTGGTCCATCGCCGCCATGAAGAATTTCTACGGTGAAAAACCGGACCGCCCAACCCGCAGCCGGGCCCTTCTCATTGCCAACGCCCGCCAGGGAGATCCGGCCGCGCGTGATGGACTCATCAAGCTTCTCGCCACCGAACCGATTCCCGCGTGGAAGGCCACCGCATGCCATCTGCTAGGGCGTTGGGTCAATCAACCGCCTGCGACCGAAGCCCTGACCGGACAACTCAAAAGCGACAGCCCGCTGGTTCGCGAGGCGGCGGTGCGCGCGCTCGGCGAGGCGGTTAGAGCAAACAACGCAGCCGTCCGAAGCGCGCTGGAGCCCTTGCTGGACGATGTCTCGCGCGCCGTCAGGATCGCAGCCGCGTGGGCCCTTTGCGACACACTTGATTTGAACAGCCGCGCCGGCCGTGAGCTGGTCCACATGCTCGACATCAACGCCGACCAACCGACGGGCCGCATGCAGCTCGGGCAGTTCGCGATGCGGCGCGGCGACACGGACGCGGCCATCCGCCAGATGCGAAAGGCGATTCTCTGGGATCCGAATTCCCCGCCCTTCCATCACGATCTCGCGATCCTGCTGAGCACGAAGGGCGAATTGATGGAAGCCGTGGCGGAGCTTCGCAAGGCGATCGAGCTTGATCCCGAAAATCCCGATTATCATTTCAAGCTCGCACTATCGCTGAGCGAGACCGGTGAGTTGGAAAAGACGATCCGCGAGTTGGAAAAAACCGTTCAACTGGATCCTTCCTACGCCCGCGCCTGGTACAATCTGGGCCTGGCCTACAATTCCAACAAACGCCCGGAGGAGGCGATCGCCGCACTCCGCCATGCAGAATCCGCCGATCCGACGGATGCCACCATTCCCTATGCGCGGGCCACCATCCACGCCCGGCTCAATCAAAAGCAGGAAGCCCAACAGGCGGCGATCCAGGCTCTCCAGATCAGGCAGGACTACCCCGAAGCCATTCAATTGCTTCAGGCGCTCGGCCGGTGAATGATCCGGGCAATTCCGGATCGGCTCAATGGTCTTTCAGAATTGAAATGACGGACAGCGTTCGTCGACGTGGTTGCTGCGTCTCGCCGCAACGTCCAACTTCCTTTTTCGGGTGAGCAGAACGACGAAGCAAGTTGTGCATTTCCAAGCAGACAACGTCATACGGCGGATCATCCGCAAGAGATGACGTTGCGGCGAGACGCCACAACCACGTTCAGAGCTCCATCCGCCTGAATCAAATTTTCAGACCACTCAATCTTCCTCGAACTTGCGGCCGATCAGGTCGCCGATGGCCTCGAGGGCGGCATCCGCATCCGGACCGTCGGCACTGACGGAGATGACCGAGCCGTGGCCGGCCGCGAGCATCATCAGGCCCATGATGCTCTTGCCATCGACTTCCTCACCATCCTTCTCAACGAAGATATCCGCCTGGAAACGATTGGCGGTCTTGACGAATTGCGCCGCGGGGCGGGCATGGATGCCGAGCTTGTTGAGAATGGTGAAGTCTTTTTTGGCCATGAGAATCGGCTGTCGCCGCGCGGAATGTAGAAACTCCTTCGTTTGCCTCCAAGGTAAAAGTTTTGCAACGATGCGGAGTTGGTGCCCTGGTTGGAAAACAAAAAACCGGGCCGTTTTCACGGTCCGGTTTTTCAAATTCAAAAAGGAAATCGTTTCCTATCAGGGAAGCAGGTTGATCGCGCGGGATTGCTTGATCGCGTTGTTGATCTTGCGATGCAGCTTGGCGGAAACACCGGTAACGCGGCGTGGAAGGATCTTGCCGGTTTCCGTGGTGAACTTGGTGAGAAGCTCGGGATTGGTGGCGACGACCTCGAGCGGCCGGGATGTCATGCCGGCGACGCGGCATCATGCGGTTCGCCTTACGGAAATTGATACGGCGCTGGATTGTTTTTGGCTCGGACATGGGAAATGTTAGCGGAGTTCGCGGTGAAGGGTGCGGCGCTTGAGGAAGTGGTTGAATTTCACTTTCTCGAGACGTCCTGGAGTACGAAGGCTCTTCTTGTTACGCGTGGTGACGTAACGGGAGGTAGGCTTGCCCTCGGCTTTCGCTTCGGTGCATTCTAAAATAATGATCTCGCGTGGCATGAGTAGGAACTTGAAGGGGGGCGGATGTTGCTTTAATCGTCGTCTTCGTCAAGAGAAACCGTTTCGGATTCTTCATCATCGACATATTTCCCACCGCTGAAGCCCACTTCATTGGAGGGACGGAAGCGGCGGTTGCCGTATTCCTTCTCCCACTGGGACTGGCATTCGACGGTGAGACGGGCGAATGGAATGGCTTCGAGACGGGCTTGGGGAATCTTGCGCGAGGACATTTCACAAATGCCGTAGGCTCCCGCCTGGATGCGGCGGAGAGCTTGCTCGATTTCGTAAAGCGCGTCCTGTTCCTTGGCGAGGACGGACAGGGCGAAATCGCGGTCGTAGGCATCGCTTCCGGCGTCGCCCTGATGCTGACCGCTGCCAGATGCCTCGGAACCTTCCGGAGCATTCCGGATGGTGTCGCGGGCCATTCCGGAGACCGCGTCGACGAGTTCGTCGCGCAGGTCCAGCAGGCGCTGGCGTTGCTTCTGGATGAATGACTGGCTGTGGGATCCGTTGCTTCCGGGCGTCGCCAGGTCACCCGAATGGAGCGGCAGCCGCCTTGGGTGGAACGAACGGAGGCTTGACCGGAGCAGGCGGAGCCGGGAAATCGACCACTGACGAACGGGGCTTCGTGGCGCAGCCACTTTTTTCTCCACGACCGGCTTTTTCTCGGCGACCGCCTTGGCAGGCGCCTCAGCCTTGGCAGGCGCGGCGGCCACCTTGGGAGATTTTTCCTTCGCGACCTTCTTTTCCACCGGTTTCTCTGGAGAAGCCGACCTTCTTCACGGGCTTTGCCGGGGGCGAGGCTTTCTTCGACCGGCTTCTCGGCAATCGCCTTTTTCGCGGGAGCAGCCTTTTTCGCCGGGGCTGGCTTCTTGGCCACGGCTTTTTGCACCGGAGCCGGTTTCGACAGCAGGCTTCTTCTCAACCTTCGCGGGTTTCGAGGTCTTGACGACGGGCTTCGCTTTCCCCTTCTGGGGTGCTGGTTTGGAGGTGGTTTTCTTCGCGGCCATGGCGCAGAGCTGAAATGCGGGTGATAGAAATTTCCCGTTCGGACCCGAAAATGCAATCTCGGGGGCGTGACGAGCGCGGTGGGTTAGCCCTTGTTTCACAGTCCATCAAGCGGAAAGTTTCCGGTTTGCAAAATAACTACCGCGAGAGTTTTCAGGCAGGAGACTTGAAATGCCCGAACGGATCCTTAAGGTGCGGCCCCGCCATGCAGCTCAGCGCCATTGTCGAAGCCCTTTTGATCGCCTCCCAAAATCCCCTTCCATCGGAGGAAATTGCCAGGCTGGTGCGCGCCCGTGTCGCGGAAGCGGAGGACGTGAGAGCGCGGGAAACGGAGGAAGGAAAGGAAATCCCAGCCCTGCCGGAATGGCTGATCGCGCTCACCGCCACCTCGTCCGAAAACGTCACGGAAGCCATCGGCGAACTGAACCGGACCTACGACGAAAGCCAGCGGGCCTTCACCATCATCGAGCGCCCGAAAGGCTGGAAACTCTACACCCGCATGGAATACGGCGAATTCGTCCGCCAGCTTTTCCCCGGCCGCAAGCCGGAACGCATGAGCGGTCCGGCGATGGAAACCCTCGCCATCATCGCCTACCGTCAACCCATCACCAAGGCCGCCATCGAGGCGGTTCGCGGCGTCGCCTGCGACGGCATGATCCAGAAATTGCTCGATCGCGACCTGATCCGCATCGGTGGCCGCGCGGAACTTCCCGGTCGCCCGCTGCTTTATGAAACCACCGATCTGTTTTTCGAACACTTCGGAATCCGCTCGATCGACGATCTCCCCAACGCATCCGAGCTCCGCAAGGTGAAATTGCCGGAACCCGAAGACCACTCCACCTCCCGCAGCCGATCCTGAAAAGCAGCTCGCGCTCGGCGACGTCGGCATTCCCGCCGCTCCCGCAAGCGACGAAGCGGACGCCGAAGCCTAACATTTCCCATTTCCCGTGAATCTCGACGACATCCGCCGCCAGATCGACAGCATCGACCACGACCTGCTGGACCTCCTCTCCCGCCGCGCCGACCTGGTCCACGAGGTGGGCGTGGTCAAGAAACGCGACGGCCTGCAAATTTACGCCCCCGAGCGTGAGGAAGCGCTTCTCAGGCGGCTCATCGAGATGAACCAGGGACGTTTGCCGGAGAAATCCATCCGCGCGATCTATCGGGAAATCATGTCCGCCGCCCTCGCCCTTGAGGACGACCTGACCATCGCCTATCTCGGCCCCGAAGGAACCTGGACCCATCAGGCGGCGATCAAGAAATTCGGCCACTCGGTGAATTATTCCGCGCAGCCGAATTTCTCGGATGTCTTCGATCAGGTCGCCCGCCGGGCCGTGAATTACGGGGTGGTTCCCATCGAGAACTCCACCGAGGGAGCCGTTTCCCACACGCTCGATCTGTTTGTCGATTCCCCGCTACACATTTGCGCGCAGATCCTGCTCCGCATCGAGAACGGTTTGATGGCCTCCATCCCGCGCGAGGAAATCAAGACGCTCTACTCGCATCCCCAGGTGTTCGGCCAATGCCGTTCGTGGATCCTGCGGAATTTCCCGGATGCGGATCTGGTGGAGGTCTCATCGACCACGAAAGCCGCCCAAATCGCCCGCGATCAGGCGGCGCAGGGTGCTGCGGCGCTTGGCGGCCCCTTGGCCGCGGAAATGTACGGGCTGACCCTGTTGGAAGAATCCATCCAGGACCGCGCCACCAACACCACCCGATTTCTCGTCATCGGTGAGAAACCCTGTCCCGCCACCGGCAACGACAGGACCTCCATCCTTTTCGCGATCCATGACCGTCCCGGTTCGCTGGTCAAGGCACTGCAGGCATTCGACCAGTTCCACATCAACATGTCGAAGATCGAGTCACGCCCGTCGAAGCGGAAGGACTGGGAGTACATTTTCTACGTGGACCTGGCCGGACATTGTGAGGACGCCAAGGTGGCCGAGGCATTGGAGGAGCTCGGAAAACACTGTTCGCTCGTCAAATTGCTCGGTTCCTACCCCGATGCGGGCGAGTGAGCATGACGAAAAACTGACAGGATTTCCTCATTTCAAAATGTTGGAAATTCGATGCAATGGAGGCTGGTGCATCCCGATTCGAGCTGTCTAGGATCGCGCCGCATGAACGGAACAGTGGAATTGATCATCGATGGCAAGCCTATTACGCTGCCCACAGTTGTAGGAACCGAGAACGAAACGGGAATCGACATTGGCGCGCTTCGCAGCAAGACCGGCTGCATCACGCTGGATCCGGGCTACGGAAATACCGGTGCCTGCAAAAGCGCCATCACCTTCATCGACGGGGAAAAGGGCATTCTGCAATACCGCGGCTATGACATCGCGGAACTCGCGAAAAAGAGCACCTTCATCGAAACGGCTTACCTGCTGATTTACGGCGAGCTTCCCACCGCCACCGAGCTTGCCGGTTTCTCCGCCCTGCTGACGGAGAACCAGATGCTGCATCAGGACATGTTGCAGCATTTCGACGCTTTCCCGCCCAAGGCCCACCCGATGTCGATCCTCTCCGCGATGATCCATGCGTCTTCGGCCTACCCGGCGCAAAAAACCTACCGGAAATCGCTCAAGGAAGCGTTTCCCATCCATGCGGCGCGGCTGATTTCCCAGACCCGCACCATCGCCACCTGCTCCTACCGCAAGGCCGCCGGGTTGCCACCGAGCTATCCGAAGACCAACCTGAAATACACGGAGAACTTCCTGCACATGATGTTCTCCCTCCCGGGCGAGGACTATGATCTCAACCCGGAAATCGTCCGTGCGCTCGATCTCATTTTCCTCCTCCATGCGGATCACGAGCAGAACTGCTCCACCTCCACCGTCCGCATGGTCGCCTCCAGCCAGGCAAACGTCTTCGCCTCCACCTCCGCCGGCGTCTGCGCCTTGTGGGGACCGCTTCACGGCGGTGCCAACCAGGCCGTGCTCGAAATGCTCGAGGAAATCCACCGCGACGGCGACGACGGTTCGAAGTTCCTCGATCAGGTGAAAAACAAGGTCGGCAACCGCCGCCTGATGGGCTTCGGCCACCGCGTTTACAAGAGCTTCGATCCACGCGCCATCATCATCAAGGAGCAGTGCGACAAGGTCCTCGGCCAACTCCACAAGTCCGACCCGCTGCTCGACATCGCCAAGAAGCTCGAGGAAGTCGCCCTTCACGACGAATACTTCGTTTCCCGCAAGCTCTATCCGAACGTCGATTTCTACAGCGGCATCATCATGCGCGCCATCGGCATCCCGATGAACATGTTCACCGTGATTTTCGCCATCGGCCGCATGCCGGGCTGGATCGCCAACTACAAGGAAGTCATGGACGATCCGGACAGCCGCATTTCACGCCCCCGCCAGATCTACACCGGCGAGACGCTCCGCACCTACAAGCCGATGGCCGAGCGGGGTTGATCCGCTTCAACCCTATTCACAAGGCCACCGTGCGATCTCCGCGCGGTGGCCTTTTCATTTATTGCCGCTTCGGCCTGAAGCCCATCACGAAGCGAAGCGCCACCATCGGTAAAGCTGATAGAACGAAGGCGGCCACCGCGATCTTCAGCCCCGGATAGACACGGGCGGCATTTCCATCAAGTCCGGCCAAGGCCTCGGCCACCACCTGCTCCTTGGGCACGTAGAACGATTTCTTGGAAGGCATCGCCGGTGAGTCGGGCGAACGTCTCGAAACCTTTCCGAACTCCGTTCTAACCGGCCCCGGACAAACCGCCACGACCGGAATGCCGTGATCCTTCAGCTCGATCCGCAACGCTTCGGAAAAACTGGTCACGTAGGCCTTGGTCGCCGCATAAACCGCGAAATCCGGGATCGGCAACACGCTCGCCAGCGAGCTCACGTTGATGATCGCGCCACCGCGGAGTATCATGTCGGGAACCAGCAGACCGCGTGAGATGGGTCAGCGCCTCGATGTTCACCTGAAGCATCGCCTGCAGCTTGTCCCATTCCGCAGTGGCGAATTCGCCGTAGTCGCCCAAGCCGGCGTTGTTCACCAATAAATCGGGCCTTAATCCCCTTTCGGCCAAAAGCCCGACAAGACCATCGCGATCCTCCGCCTTTCTCAGGTCGGCGGCGAACACGGCCACCGCCACTTTCGGATGTCTCGACCGGATCCGGTCGGCAAGCTCCTGCAGCAGGGGCTCGCGACGCGCCACGAGGACGATCTGGTCAACCCGTGACGCGATTTGAAGCGCGAACTCCTCCCCCAGTCCCGATGAGGCACCGGTGATGAGGGCACATGATAATGAATCGGTGGAAAGCATGGCGTTTCCTACACCATGCCGACCAATTACGCCATCTGACTTTCGCCGTTAGGTCCTTGCGTGACCTGGACGATGCGAAGTGGCAGGCGGACGAGGATCTCGCCGTCGCATCCGATGTCGATGGAGTAGATGCCGGCTTCCTCGAAACGGAGGCCTTGAAGGTTCATCACGATGTTCCGGGTCAGGAACGGGACATTCTTCGGAAGCTGCACCTCGAACTCAGGCTCGATCGGCATGTTGTTCGGGTCGAGGGATTCACCGTCCTCGTTGATGATGTTGATGGAAAGCTTGTGACGTCCCGCATCTTCCGGTGTGAAGCAAAAGCGCATGGCAAGGGCGCATGAAGGATGAACGACCGGCACGGCACGGGCCGCGAGGGTGTCGAAGGTTCCGGAAATGACGAGCTTGCCGTTGTAGTCGGCGGCGAAGTCACAGAGAGTGGCGATTTGGATGTCCATGAGTGGATGTTTGAATGGATTTGTCAGTTAATCCGGGTGTGAACCACCCGGCGGGGCACTTGTCTGAAGGGATCACCGGCAACCGTAAAGCGCAAATCGTCCACGAAATCCAACAAGTTGGGTTGATTCGCAATCTTGTTCACGGCCTGGCGCCAACCCATGATGGCCGACCACTCAAACCTTTTTTCGGACTCTTCATCGAAACATCGGCCCTGAGCGCGAAATGGGGATCAATTTGTGATGTCTTCCCAAGTTATTCACATCGGAATTCTTAAGTTCTTTTTGTCAGGAAACCAAGGAGCCAATGCCCGATCCCGCTTCAGAATTTGTCCACAATTCTTCACCCGAACGACTGTGAATAACTTGGCAACAATCAACAGTAACAGCAGAACAATTCTCTATAATACTCTATTTCAATGACTCATGGATGAATCATTCGTTTAAAGCCTTTCGCTCATTGAGCATAACTTCAGAATTGTGGATCAGCGACCTCTCACGATCACCGAAGTGGGACAGCTTGCCATGCAACAAGCAAAACGCCCATTTTCCAGGGCTTTTGAGAAAACCTCACAAGTTATTCACAATGGCTCGAAAACCCGTGAATTCCTGTGGAAATTTGACGATGCAATTGCTTTTGACCCAAGACTCCCCATGCCCTAAACGACGGCCTCCACACCATCACGCCATCCACCATGTCTGACGCTCCCACCATCATCTACACCAAGACCGACGAAGCCCCCGCCCTCGCCACCTACTCGTTCCTGCCCATCGTCCAGGCCTTCACCAAGCACTCCGGGCATCACGGTGGAAACCCGCGACATCTCCCTCGCCGGCCGCATCATTCGCCAATTTCCGGAATTTCCTCACCGAAGACCAGAAGATCGGCGACGCCCTCGCCGAACTCGGCGCGCTGACGCCTCAAGCCGGAGGCGAACATCATCAAGCTGCCGAACATCTCCGCCTCCGTCCCGCAGCTCAAGGCCGCCATCGCCGAACTCCAGTCAAAGGGCTACGCGCTCCCCGACCTCCCGGAGAATCCGCCACGACCGACGCCGAGAAGGACATCAAGGCCCGCTACGCCAAGGTCATGGGCAGCGCCGTCAACCCGGTCCTGCGCGAAGGCAACTCCGACCGCCGCGCGCCGAAAGCCGTCAAGGACTACGCCAAGAAGCACCCGCACTCGATGGGCGACCTGGTCCGCCGATTCCAAGACCACCGTCGCCACCATGGACGGCCAAGGCGACTTCTTCTCCAACGAGAAATCCGTCTGCGTTCCCGCCGCCACCGACGTGAAGATCGAGTTCATCGGCACCGACGGCACGCACCAAGGTTCTCAAGGAATCCACCCCGCTCAAGGCCGGCGAAATCCTCGACGCCACCTTCATGAGCAAGGCCGCGCTCGTCGATTTCCTCGGCAAACAGATCGCCAAGGCGAAAGCCGATGGCGTCCTTCTTCTCCCTCCACATGAAGGCCACCATGATGAAGGTCAGCGACCCCATCATCTTCGGCCACGCCGTCGAGGTCTTCTTCAAGGACCTCATCGCCAAACACGCCGCGACCCTCAAGGAACTCGGCGTCGATTTCAACAACGGCTTCGGCGACCTCGTCGCGAAAATCGACAAACTCCCCGCCGACAAGAAGGCCGAGATCGAGGCCGACATCCAGGCCGCCTACGCAGAACGGCCCGGCCCTCGCGATGGTCAACTCCGACAAGGGCATCACCAACCTCCACGTCCCGACCGACGTCATCGTCGACGCCTCGATGCCCGCGATGATCCGCGCCGGCGGCAAGATGTGGGACGCCGCCGGCAAGACCGGCGACACCCTCGCCGTCATCCCCGACAGCTGCTACGCCGGCATCTATCAGGCCACCATCGACTTCTGCAAGAAGAACGGCGCGCTCGATCCCAAGACCATGGGCTCCGTGCCCAACGTCGGCCTCATGGCCCAGGCCGCCGAGGAATACGGCTCCCACAACAAGACCTTCGAAATCCCCGCCGACGGCACCGTCCGCGTCACCGACAGCGCACAGGCAACGTGCTCTTCTCGACCACGAAGTCGAAGCCGGCGACATCTGGCGCGCCTGCCAGACCAAGGACGCCCCCGTCCAGGACTGGGTGAAACTCGCCGTCAAACGCGCCCGCGCTTCCGGCGACCCCGCCGTCTTCTGGCTCGACAAGAACCGCGCCCACGACGCCCAGATCATCGCCAAGGTGGAAACCTATCTCAAGGACCACGACACCACCGGCCTCGACCTCCGCATCCTGCCGCCCGCCGAAGCCTGCACCTTCTCGCTCGAGCGCATCGTCAAGGGGCTACGACACCATTTCCGTCACCGGCAACGTCCTGCGCGACTACAACACCGACCTCTTCCCGATCCTCGAAGTCGGCACCAGCGCCAAGATGCTCTCCATCGTTCCGCTCATGAACGGCGGCGGCCTCTTCGAAACCGGCGCCGGCGGCTCCGCGCCGAAGCACGTCGAGCAGTTCACCGAGGAAAACTACCTCCGCTGGGATCGCCTCGGCGAGTTCTTCGCCCTCGCCCCGTCGCTTCGAGCACATCAGCGACAGTCTTCAGCCTCCCCAAGGCCAAGGTCCTCGCCGACACCCTCGACGCCGCCACCGGCAAGTTCCTCGAAAACGACCGCTCGCCCGGCCGCAAGCTCGGCACCATCGACAACCGCGGCTCGCCATTTCTACCTCGCCCTCTACTGGGCGGAGGCCCTCGCCGCGCAGGACAAGGACGCCGAGCTCAAGGCCATCTTCACTCCCGTCGCCGAGCAACTCTTCACCCACGAGGCCCGCATCGTCGAAGAGCTCCTCGCCGTCCAAGGCAAGCCCGTCGACATCGGCGGCTACTACCTCCCGGACGACGCCAAAGCCAACGCCGCCCTTCGTCCGAGCGAGACACTGCAACGGCATTCTGGCAGCGATCTGGATCGTGATTGCTGCTTCTCGCAGCAATGCAACTGGCCAAGACTTGCGTGGAGATCCGCCCCAAGAACGGAGAAAAACTTATGAACAAGGAAATCAGGGCCGGTGTCGGTCGAAGCGAGAAAGAGGATTCTTACGAAGCAGGAAAAGAAGCTGCCCTTGAGGCGGGAATTGAAAGCCCTGGCCTTGCCCTCGTCTTTTGCACGGGCCGGCACGATCCGGAGAAATTTCGCGACGGCATCCGCAGCGTCGTCGGGCCGGATTGCCGGATCGTCGGCGGCTACACGGTCGGGATCATCACCCGGGACGCCGCGTCCTACGATGGCTACGAGGCCGGGGTCGCGCTGATAGGTGGCGACAATCTGAAAGTGGATGCCTTCGCGGAAGTCGGCATCCAAGGAGGCGAGTCCCGGCTCGGAGAAGCACTCGGAAGCCGCTTGTCAGCGGCAGGTGCCGTGTCCGACACCAACCTCCTGTTATTTTACGACACGGTATTCCACGAAAACGGAAAGCCGCGAATCAACATGGCCACTCCGCTGCTCGAAGGAATGGCCCGCGCACTCCCTACATGGCCCAACCTAGCGGGCATGGGAATGATCGGTGACATGCAGTTGCAGCCGACTTGGCAATTCCTCGACGACTCCCTTCTCCAGCAATCCGCCATCGCCCTTCTGCTAGGCGGCGGAATCACGATGGATACCACCGTCATGCACGGCTGCCGTCCTGCCGGAAGATACCACGAGGTGACGAAAGCCGAAGGACCCGTGGTGTTGGAAATCGACGGCCGGCCCGCGCTCCAGGTCATCCGGGAAATGCTGGGAACGGATTCGGGACTCGAACCCGAGGACTATGCGTTCTTTGTCACGCTTGGAGTGAATCACGGAGATAAATACGGCGATTTCCGCGAGGATGACTACGCGAACCGAATGTGCATCGGCGTGGACGAGGAACGTCAGGGACTGGTGATGTTTGAAAACGATCTGGTCGCCGGATCATCCGTGCAACTGATGCGCCGGAGCGTGGACTTCGGCTACATCGGTCCACGCACCGACGAGCTTTTCAGCCGCGCCGCCGCCGCGGGCCGGACACCCGTGTTGGCATTCTATATCGACTGCGCCGGACGTGCGGGCGCCTACTGTGGACTGGATGCCGAGGAAGCGGACGAGGTTCGCCGCGCGATCCCACCCGGCGTGCCGCTGCTCGGCGTCTATTCCGGAGTGGAAATCGCGACCATGCGCGGAGTGCCACAGGCGCTCGACTGGACCGGCGTGCTTTGTTTGCTTTCGGTATGAGCGATGAGTCGGACTATCTCCAGAAACGCCTGGATGAATTGACCGGCCAGACCATCAAGGCCGATGCCGTCATTTCCAGAGCCACCCGCGAGCTGCGACAGCGCCGCCAGGGCTTTGCCGTTCTATCGGAACTGCATCGCAACATTTCAACCGACCTGTCCACCAGCGAGGTTTATACCCGTCTGCTGGATGCGGTGCAGAAATCACTGAAGATGGACCGGTCCGTCGTCCTGGAACGGGTGAATGACAGCTCGGAATTCATTCCTGTTAGCTGGGCGGGCGGACATGGTTCGGACTCGCCAATCGATGCAGACGCCGCATTGCTGAAAACCGAGGGCTCCCTTCTCGCCACCAAATCGTCTGCAGAAACGCCCTTCATCGTGAATGCCCGCGAACAACTGGGAATCGCATTCTTCGTCGCGGTTCCCGTGTGCGCCGGAGACCGGGTGATCGGCCTCCTCGTGAGTGGCCGTCAGCGCGAGATGAAACCGTTCTATCCGCCGCTGGACGAACAGGATGTCAACACTCTGGCATCATTGGCCGGTTTCCTCGGTTCCGCATTGACCAACTCCCGCCTCTTCGAAACCCAGCGGGAACTCACCGAATCCTTCCGCCGTTTCGTGCCGCGGGAGTTTCTCGAAATCCTAGAAAGGGATAGCATCCTCGACGTGGCATTGGGCGACCAGGTCCAGCGCACCATGTCCATCCTGTTCTCCGACATCCGGTCCTTCACCACTCTCAGCGAGGCGATGACACCCAAGGAAAATTTCGATTTTCTCAACCGCTATCTCGAGTTTGTCGCCCCGCCTGTGCTGGAGAACGGAGGCTTCATCGACAAATACATCGGCGACGCGATCATGGCACTCTTTCCCGACGCCGACAGTGCGGTTAGAGCCGCCATCGGCCTGCACACCGGACTGGCAGCCTTCAACGCGTCCCGCGACGGCGCTCCGGTGGCGATCGGGGCCGGCGTCCACACCGGACCCTTGATGCTGGGAACCATCGGTTTCCGGGACCGCATGGACACCACCGTCATCGCTGATGCCGTGAACCTCGCATCCAGGCTGGAAGGCCTAACCAAACAATACGGATCCGGGCTATTGATCACGGGCGACACCGCCGCCGTCATGACGAGCCAAGTGGACATGCGCACGGTGGACCGGGTCATGGTGAAAGGTAAGCATTCAGCCATCGAGATCATTGAGGTGTTCGCGGTCGATCCGCCTGCCGACAGGGAGGCGAAGCGCGACAATCTAGCAACTTTTTCCTCCGCGCTCGCCGCCTACACGGCCGGAGACTTCTCCGCTGCAGCGGATGGATTCCAAAACGTGCTTTCCTCACATCCGCGTGACAGTGCGGCCGCATTGCTCCTGCGACGCTGCCTGAATC
Source organism: uncultured Verrucomicrobiae bacterium (assembly GCA_963810445.1). Taxonomy (GTDB): domain Bacteria; phylum Verrucomicrobiota; class Verrucomicrobiia; order Verrucomicrobiales; family Akkermansiaceae; genus Luteolibacter. Next base: position 27,554 of record CAWENZ010000016.1, read on the forward strand.
TCATCGAGCATCCGCCGCTCAACTGGGAAGGCGTGGTGGCCATGGAAAAATAGCGATGGTTCTGCCGACAAGGCACGACATGAGCTTACCCCATTGCCAACCTGAGGATTTTCAGGTTGGATCCCTTATGCACGACCTTCATATCCACCTTGGCGGAGCGGTCCCATCTTCGGTCCTCTGGGAAATTCTCTGCGACAATGGACTGCGGACGGAATACGTGGATTTCACGTCATTCCATGATTCCCTCACCGCCCGTCCGGATGAGGTGAAGTCGCTCGATGACTTCCTCGGCCGATATTTCCAAGTCACCGAGGAAATCCAGTCATCGCCGTCCGCGGCAAGTGTCTCCGCCTATCAGGTCGTCGCGAAGGCATACCGCCGCGCGCAGGTGAGCGCGCTGGAGCTCCGTTTCAACCCACAGAAGCGCATGCGCCACGGCCTCCACACCATGGATGCCATCATCCTCGCTGTCATGCAGGGACTTGAACGGGCCTCGCTCCACTACGGCGTCGCCACCGGCATCATCCTTTCGCTCGGACGCGACCTTTCGCTGGAATCCAACTGGCTGATCATCGAGGCCGCGATCAAATGGCGTAGCCGCGGTTCGCTCAACGGAGCCAACGGAGTGGTCGGCATCGACATGGCCGGCCCCGAATCCCGTGCCCTCGAACTCAGCAAACCGTGGTTGAGCGAGGTTGCCGCCATGATGGAAAAGGCCCGCAGCGCCGGTTTGAAAATTACCTATCACGTCGGCGAAAGTGAAGCCACCGGACCGGAAGGAATGTTGAAGGTGATTGAATCCATCCGCCCCGACCGCATCGGTCACGGCATCGAGTTGCGCAACGCAACGGGCAAGAAGAGGGACGCGCTGACAACCCTTCTCCGGGAAAACAGGACTTGTCTCGAAATTTGCCCCACCGTGAATCTCGTGACCCGCGTGATTCCAAATTATGCGTGCATCGCCAATTTTGTCAGGGATCTCAACAAGGCGGAAATTCCCTTCTGCATCAACACCGACAATCCCTATCTGATCCACACCAACCTCAAGCAGGAGTATGAAATCATCGGTGACGAATTGGGAGACGACGCGAAGCCGTTGCTGGACCTGAGCATGCGACACGCGATGGATCACCGTTTCATCAGCGAGTAATTCCTGCCCTACTGATTGCCGGACGCGCGCAATCAGGAATTGGTTCCGAGCGCTTGATGGACGACGTCCACCTTTCTATCCAGTCCTGTCGATGACGAACAGCAACATTCCGAGCGCAATGATGCCGCCCATGTGGCCGTTTTCCGTGCTTCGCGGGCGGAATTTCTTCTCTTCGATAAGTGCTTGAGCTGGGTGCGGCATCGCGCCCGCCCCCATCGACAGCGGAGCGATCGATCGTCCAGCCGAGTCCGCCAAGGCGGGTAGTCAAAATACCGGAACTTTTCTGAAAAAAGTGCGCCTTCATGTCCCACGCGAGCACTTTCATTCGTTGATAATCTGAAATGGCCCACTGCCTACCGGACACCAACCGCCTGCCAACACCTGACCACCGATACCAACCGACTCTTCCGCTCCACGTTTGGCTGGCAGTCATCGCCCGATTTTCCGGAGTGCCTGGTCGATGCGGAGATTCAAGTCAGTCCTTGACCCATGACCGCCGAATCCATCAAATTCTGAAATGAAATACGCTCCCATCGTTGCCGGAATCCTGCTAGGGCTTCTCTTCATCATGTCGGCTTCCGTTGTCCTCTTCGGATCAGCTCCCACACCTGAGTTTCCGGAGGGCAGCCCGATCGCCGCGTTCATGGCCGCCTTCGGACCGACCGGCTACATGACCTTCATCAAGGTTCTGGAACTCCTCGGCGGGATCTTGGTTGCCATCCCCCGCACGCGGAACTCTCGGGCTTCTCATCCTTGGCCCCATCATCGTGAACATCCTCGCCTTCCATACCTTCGTTGCCAAGGACGGGATCCTTGATCCGATGCTGCTAGGCATCTGCGCGCTGGCACTGTTTCTCCTGTGGTCCGAACGCAAGTGCTGGCTCGCGCTGGTATCACGACCCACCGATCAATTGAAATCCACCCACTGAAACCATGAGCAAGTACATTGACGGATTCGTCATTCCACTTCCCAAGGACAAGACTCGAAGCCTATCAGGAAGTTTCGACCAAGTGTGGCGCCATCTGGAAAGAACACGGCGCCTTGGAATACATCGAAGCGGTTGGCGACGACCTCGAAATCAACGGACAGCTTTCTTTCACGACCCTCGCCGGAGCCTCGCCAGGTGAAACGGTGATCTTCGCCTACATCGTCTATGAATCCCGCGAGCACCGCGACGCCGTGAACGCCAAGGTTTTCGCCGATCCGCGGCTTCATGAAATGTGTGATCCCGATAATCCGCTTTTCGACTGCAAGCGCATGGCATCCGGCGGATTCAAGGTCATCGTTTCGGCTTGAAAAATCGATCTCGTATCTATCAGACTAACCGGAATTGATGATCACCGTCGAGTTCACCAGCAGCCTTTCTCACCAGACGAACGCACCGCGTTCTTCTGTCGAGGGAGCGACGGTGCGTGAATGCCTGCAGGCGGTATTCATGCTGTATCCCACGCTGCGAGGCTACGTGATGGATGACCAGAACGCCGTGCGTCAACATGTCGTCGTTTTTCTGGACGGCACCTCCATTCGTGATCGGAGAGCCCAATCGGATCCCGTGAAGCCGGATTCGGAGATCTTTGTGATGCAAGCGCTCTCCGGCGGCTGATTTCAATTTCACCCCTGATTCCACATGAGCACTAAACTTTACCTTGGAACCCGCAAAGGATTGTTGGAGGCCGTCCGCGGGCCAAACGGCTGGGAAATCACCCGTCTCTCGTTCATCGGCGTACAGGTGCCGATGCTACTGCCGGACGTCCGGGACGGCACACTCTATGCCGCCGTCGAGCACGGCCACTTCGGCACGAAAATCCACGCTTCAGCGGATGGTGGTGCCACTTGGGAAGAACGCGCTTGCCCGATCTATCCGCCGAAGCCGGATGGCGATCCGGAAGTCATCAATCCGATGAGCCAGGAGCCGGTTCCGTGGACTTTGAAAAAGATCTGGGCGCTCGAAGCCGGTGCGGACGCCGGGGAACTGTGGTGCGGCACCATTCCCGGCGGCTTGTTCCACTCGCGGGATCACGGGGCATCATGGCAACTTGTGGAAAGCCTGTGGAATCATCCAGATCGAGAAAAATGGTTTGGCGGCGGAGCGGATTGGCCCGGCATCCACACGATCCTGGTGGACCCTCGTGATCCTAACCGACTCCTGATTGCTGTAAGCTGCGCTGGAGTCTGGGAAAGCCGCGACAACGGCGCAAACTGGCGAAACATCGGCGAGGGCCAGCGAGCGGAATTCATGCCTCCGGGTCAGGAGGGCGATCCCGGCATTCAGGATCCGCATCGCATCGCGTGGTCGGTTTCCGATCCTGATACGATCTGGATGCAGCATCACAACGGCATCTTTCACAGCGGCGACGGAGGCTTGAACTGGCGGGAGATCGAAAATGCCGCGCCTTCGAATTTCGGCTTCGCCGTGGTAGTGCATCCCCTCGACCCGCAGACCGCGTGGTTCGTGCCCGGCATCAAGGACGAGTTCCGCGTGCCTTGCGATGGTGCGCTCTGCGTCATGCGCACCCGCGATGGCGGAGCGACGTGGGAACAGCTTCGTGTCGGTCTGCCGCAGCAACACGCCTATCATCTGGTCTTCCGCCACTGTCTTGATGTCAGCGCGGATGGTCGCACGCTCGCCTTTGGCAGCACCACCGGCAGTGTCTGGATCAGCGAGGATGGCGGTGATACCTGGGAACGCCTCAGTGCCGAGCTGCCACCGGTCTATTGTTTGCGTTTTGGATTCTGATAGATCGGGAGCCATCAAAATCCGGAGATCCGAGGAATGTCGATCAAACCGCACCACCATGAAACAAAATGCATCCGCACAATGGCAGGGTTCCCTCAAGGAACGAGCCGGCACCCTCAGCACCGGCTCCGGCGCAATCGTTGAATCGCCATGCTCGTTCACGAAAGTAGCGCATGGTCATCATCAGTGATACTTCGCCATTCACGGCTCTTCTGCTTGTGGGGCGTGAGTGAGCGATTGACCTCGCGGCTTGATCGTGTGGTGATCCCGCCAGCGGTGGAAAGGGAGCTGCCGTGCGCTCATGCCACCTTGGCTTTCAAGCATTGCATTTGAGCCCGTGTCATCGTTCGGCTGCCGATGAAACGAATCGGTTGCCAGCGCGGCGGAAGGCGGTATGCTCCGCGCCCCGGCAAAATTGGCCGGCTTCCTCAAAATGAATCATCCCCATGTAGCGATCGTTGGTGCGACGGGTGCCGTCGGTGTCGAAATGCTCCTTTGTCTCGAACAGCGGAATTTCCCGCTCGGCAAATTGAAGTTGCTGGCTTCGGCCCGTTCGGCAGGGAAAAAGATGATCGTTCCGCGGCGAGGAAATCACCGTCGAGGAACTCACCCACGATTCGTTCAGCGATGTGGACATCGCGCTCTTCAGCGCGGGTGGAGGAATTTCGCTCGAATACGGGCCGTCGGCCGCAGCCGCCGGTGCGGTGGTGATCGACAATTCATCCGCCTTCCGGATGGACGCCGACGTGCCGCTCGTCGTGCCGGAAATCAATCCGGAGGCCGCGAAGAACCATCCCCGCAAGCATCATCGCGAATCCGAATTGCACGACGATCATCTCGCTGATGGCGCTCGCTCCGCTTGCACGAGGCAGTTCGGGCTGAAGTCGATCATCGCGTCCACCTATCAGGCGGTGTCCGGATCGGGCGCCCAGGGCATCGTCGAGCTGGAAGAGCAGATGAAAGCCATCGCCAACGGGCGAGCCGGTGACCCCGAAGGTCTATCCGCGCCAGATCGCGTTCAACGTGATCCCGCAGGTGGATGCCTTCACCGACAACGGCTACACCAAGGAAGAGCTGAAGATGCTCAACGAGGGCCGCAAGATCCTCGAGCCTGCCCGATCTGACGCGTCTCCTGCACCTGCGTGCGCGTGCCGGTCTATCGGTCGCACTCGGTCTCGATCACCGCCGCAGTTCGAGCAGCCGGTGGATGTCGGATGCCGCGCGCGCCGCCTACGCCGGCAAGCCGGGAGTCCAGGTCGTGGACGACACGCCAACAAGCTTTTCCCCGTGCCGCTCGACACGACCGGCAAGGACGACTGTCTCGTCGGCCGCATCCGCAAGAACCTCGTCTTCGAGAACGCCCTCGATCTCTGGGTGGTCGGCGATCAGGTCCGCAAGGGTGCGGCGCTCAACGCGGTGCAGATCGCGGAGATTCTCTGAAGAAGTTGAGAGTGGATGGTTGAGAGTTGAGAGAAAGCAATTGGCTTTTCCGCGTCTGAATCTTCTCCATCTCTCAACGCTCAACTCCGGACTCTCAACATCCTCCCACCATGGATCTGAAAGACTTACCTCGCACCCGCGCCGCCGAAGTGGACGCGGCGATGAATGTGTTTCTGCCGAAGGCCAAGGAAACGTCCGGCGACGATCCACGAGGCGATGCGCTACAGCGTGTTCGCCGGCGGCAAACGGCTGCGTCCCGTCCTCTGCCTCGCGGCGGCGGAAGCCTGTGGTGGCGAAATCTCCAACGCGCTTGCCGCCGGCCTGTGCGGTGGAGATCCGATGCATACCTACTCGCTGGTCCACGACGATCTGCCGTGCATGGATGACGACGACCTGCGCCGCGGCCGTCCGACCTGCCACAAGGTTTACGGCGAAGGCATGGCGGTCCTACGCGGCGACGCCCTTGCTCACGGAAGCCTTCATCGTCCTGGCCAAGGCTCGCCAACCCGGCGCTACGCGCGGCCAGACTACGTCGCCGAACTCGCGGAAACCGGTGGCAGCCGCAAGCTCATCGGCGGCCAGGTGATGGACCTCGAAGGCGAGGGCAAGAAGCTCACCAAGCGCGATCTTGTACGCATTCACGAGGCGAAGACCGCGGCACTGCTCACCGCATCGCTGCGGCTCGGCGCCATGACCGCCAACGCCACCCCGGCGAAACTGGAGGCGCTCACAACTTCGGCCACGCGCTCGGACTCGCCTTCCAGGTCATCGACGACATCCTCGACGTCACCCAGAGCACCGAGGTGTTCGGCAAGACCGCCGGCAAGGACCAGGCCGTGGAGAAATCCACCTATCCCGGCGATCCTCGGTCTGGACGCCTCGCGCAAGGAAGCCGCCCGACTGACCAAGGCCGCCATGGATGCGCTCCAGCCGTTCGGCACCAAGGCTCCCGCCTGCGGGAGATCGCCGACCACTTGCTCAAGCGGGAGTATTGAGCAATCCGGCGGGATTTGGCACAACACCCGCTTTCCCGCCCTCCGGATTTCAAACCCATCAACCACCCGCTAACAACCCATGGGAATCAAGATCAGGCTGGTGGTGATGAGCTTTCTCCAGTTCTTCGTCTGGGGAGCGTGGCTGATCACCGTTGGCAATTACTGGTTCGCCACGAAGGGCTGGAGCGGTTCGGATTTCGGAGCCATCTTTTCCACCTTGGGGATTGCGTCCCTGATCATGCCCGCACTGACCGGCATCATCGCCGACCGATGGGTCAACGCCGAGAGGCTTTACGGGATCCTGCACATCCTCGGGGGAATCCTGCTCGCATGCGTTCCGCTCGCCGACAGCCCGGGCCAGTTCTTCTGGATCATCCTGGCCGCGATGCTGTGCTACATGCCAACCATCTCACTGTCGAACTCGGTCGCCTATCACATTCTCAAGTCGAACCGTTTCGACGTGATCAAGGAGTTCCCTCCCATCCGCGTCTGGGGAACCATCGGCTTCATCGCGGCGATGTGGGTAACCAACCTGACGGGAAACAAGGCGTCCGCGAACCAGTTTTATATCGCGGCGGCATCCGCGATGGTTCTCGGCATCTACTCGTTCACCCTGCCGGCATGTCCGCCAGGAAAATCCTCGGGGAAGAAGTTGTCGTGGATCGACTCGTCCGGCTTGAGCGCGTTCAAGCTGTTCGGAACTCCGAAAACCGCGTTGTTCCTCGTGTTCTCCATGTTCCTCGGCGGAGCCCTCCAGCTCACGAACATGTATGGCGACCTCTTTCTATCTGATTTCGGGAAGATACCCGCCTATGCCGATTCTTTCGTCGCAAAGTATTCTACGATCATCATGTCGATCTCGCAGATTTCGGAAACCCTGTTCATCCTGGCGATTCCGTTTTTCCTGAGACGGTTCGGCATCAAGAGCGTGATGTTGTTCAGCATGTTTGCCTGGGTGCTGCGCTTCGGATTCTTTGCCTATGGCAATCCCACGGACGGGCTCTGGATGATCATCCTGTCCTGCGTGGTTTACGGAATGGCATTCGATTTCTTCAACATCTCCGGGTCCTTGTTCCTGGAGACCACGACGGACGCGACGATGCGGTCCAGTGCGCAGGGTCTGTTCATGATGATGACCAACGGCTTCGGAGCCATCTTCGGCAGCCTTGTCAGCGGAAAGGTGATCGACCGCTTCTTCACCATCAACGGCGAGAAGGACTGGCACGGCATCTGGCTCGCGTTCGCGATCTACGCCCTGGTCATCGCCATCGCGTTCGCGATCGTCTTCAAGCATCGCCACGATCCGAAGGCGGTCGTGAGTCTGAACCACTAACCGGTGCCAGCTCAACGACGCCTGCGCAGCAGCAGCAGGGCACCGAAGGCACCAAGCAAGGAGGTCGAGACTTCCGGGATGACCGTGAGCGTGAACGTCGCGACCTTTCCTCCGCCTTGGGTGAAATCCAGCAGTGTCACATCATAGCCGGGCGGGATGTTGTTGTAGGGACCGTAGGGATTGGGACCGTTGACTTGGGAAATCACGATGTTTTCCTGATCCAGCGGCCCCGGGTCCGGACCACCCCAGTTCTTGGCGATTTCAAAAATCGGATAGCCCTTCGCATAGTCGAAATCCTGAATCTCCTTTCCCGCGTCCCAGACGATGTTCACGTCGAATGAGCGCTGGGTGCCCGCGACCGCGTTCAGGAGCGCGGATGCGTCGTAGGAGGTATCATTGCCGATGAACCAGTCGTTAGAGGGCAGCAACATCCCGGCATAGCTGAAGAACGGATTTGCATCGTCCACCGTGAAGGTGAACGAGCCGGTGCCATTGGGAGCGACGGCGGTAACTGACGACCAGTCCCTTATTGAAATTGGCGGGTGCGGTGCTGAGAAAAAGCGAAGGGTCGCCGTTTCTCGCCAAAGCTTCGAGGACGGCGGAAGCGAACTCGCCATTGTTGAAGAAATCATAGGATCCATCGTGGAAAATTCCCGCCACCGGGGCGAACCCGACGGGTCCGAATGCTTGGAAGTCCACCCGGATCGTGGTGGATGCCTGGCTACCGGCTGAAAGGGTAAAAACTACTGTGGCAAGCAGCGCGGAGAATTTCATCGGCGACAACCAAGCACTTCCGAGCGGCTGGCGATAACCGGAAAAAGTTACAAACCCGACAAGCGCGTCAACGCATCAAAAAGCACTGGAACCACGAGTCACAACCCGTTGAATTCAAACATTTTGAAGCTCAAATTCCCATCCCCCTCTTACCACCGGGGCCGCGAGAAAAAGACAATCCAACAGATGCAGATAGTCAGCTCCAATTTAGCAATTTGCAAATTCCCCGACGGGCCTCTTCAGCGGTTCAGGAGAAACGCGAGAAGGTCCTTCAGCTCCTCCGCATTGAGGCGGTTGATCAAGGCTGGCGGCATCGGCGAAACCGGCGAATGCTCGTTTTTCTTGATGTCGTTCCTTTCGATCTCGATGGTCTGGGTGAAGTCGAAGGGGCTGGTGGCGATGATCCATTTCTCGTCTTTCTCCTCGATGATCTTGCCGGTCACCTGGGTGCCGTCCTGGCGGGTGATGAGATCGAACGCGAACTGATCGGAAACCACCTTGCTGGGATCGATGATGGCTTCCGCCAGATCACGAACCTTGAAACGGCCGGCCAATGATGTCAGGTCGGGGCCGGCAGCGCCGCCCTCGTTTCCAATCCGGTGGCAGGCGGCGCAGAGCGAGGCCTTGTACATGTCGTGCCCACGGTTCTTGTCAGCGCCATCAAGCCCGCCTTCCGCCAGCTTGACGACCTCGTCGATGGTCCATTCGTGCCCAGGCCCCTTGATCTCGGGGAGGTTGGCAAACGGATTGGGAGGTGCTCCCATGTCGAGTTTCGCGAGCCACTCACGTTCTTCAGGCGTGGCGGTTTCGAGGGTTTGCTTGGTTAGATCCTGGATGAAACCACCATAGCTCGCGCCTCCCTTGTTTCCGGTTAACTTGGCCAGCCATGAGAAGAAGCGCTTGCGTTCGTCCACCCGCCAAGGGCCTTTCACGACGCGAAGGCAGTAAACGTAATGAATGACCTGTGCGGGAGGGAGGTTGGCAATCATCTCCTCCACGGCACCGCCGTATTTGTCATTCCGTTTGGCGAGCTCCAACCAGGCGGGAGCATGCGTGGGGCCAGCGGTATCCATGAGGGTCAGGGTCCGGGCCACGATCCCCGGTGCCTGGAGGTAGGAAAGCATGCGGCAAAGCTCCCGGTTCAACATTTCATCAGTCGCTGGGAACGCCGGGTCGATCTTTGCGATGACCTTGGCGCGTGATGCCTGGTCCGGTTCACCGTGGCGGGCAAACACCAATCCGGCGGCACGCAGCCAGTTGAGCTTCTGTTGGCGGTCGAGTGAGGACCAGTCGAGCCGGTCAAGTGCGCCGAGAGCGAGCGCTTGATCAGGGGCCGCTCCCACCCGAGCCAGGCCAAGCGAGGCTCCGATCACTTGCCATGGCTTGGAGGCCGCATTGGAGAGAATGGCACGGAATCCCTCGGGGCCGGCATTTTCAATGGCGGTCCGCGCGTTGTAGCGTTGGATGCGGTCGGCGCTGCCGAGAGCGTCTTTCGCTTCTGACATTTTCATAAGCGCGAATTCCTTGGCGTGATAGGCCACGGGGGCGATGGGATCTTTGCCTGTGTAGGAAACCTTCCAAAGCGCCGATTCGGTCCGGCGACCTCCGGTTAGAAAATACAGGTTTCCGTCCCCGCCGATGATGGCATCGGTGAGAGGAAGTCCTTTTCCTGCGACAAATTCCTCACGCTCGGCATGGTATCCGGCTCCATTGGGCGTGAGATGGATGGCGTAGAGGGTGGCGAAGGTCCAATCGAGCGCGAACAGGGATTTCTGATATTTCGCAGGGAATTTGGCACCCTTTCCGGAGACCATTCCGGTCGGCGATCCGGGACCGATATCAAGTTGCGAAGGCATCGAGTCCTCATAGTAGTCGGGCCATTTTCCGGTGCCGTTGCGCCATCCGAATTCCCCACCGGGAACGGCCTGGCAGATTCTCGTCGGACGATACCATGGCATCCCGAGATCCCATTCCATGTCGGCGTCGTAGGCGAAAAGGTCGCCATTTTCGTTGAAGGCCATGTCGAACGCGTTGCGGAATCCACTGGTGAACAACTGCCAGTTTTTCCCGTCCGGAGTGAATCGTGCGATCCAGCCGCCCGGAGCCATCCGGTCACGGGCATGTCCCCGCGCATCCGGACGGCGGGGAAGGAGCTGGTCCTCGGCCCACACCTTCGTGACGAGGGATGAGTCCATCTCCGCGAGGTTGGTGTGGTTTCCAGCGATCACGAAAATCGATTTGCCGTCGGGAGCCGCGACGAGCGAATGCGGACCATGTTCGCCGCGTCCTTGGCAGGCCTTGACGAGTTCCGGCTTGTCGGGCTCACCGTCACCATCGGAATCGGTGACACGCCACACACCGCTTTGATCGCCACCTTCGTTGACAGCCACCCAGAGCACGCCCTCGTGCCAGAGCAAGCCGTGTGCGCCCTTGAGCGGGATCGGCATGATTTTGGTGGTGACCTTGCCGGATTCGTCGGCGGGCAGCGTCACCTGATAGATCTTGCCGTATTGGTCGGAGCAAATGAGATGGCCCTTGTCGTCCTTCGTCACCGAAACCCATGAACCCTGATCCGAAGGAACCTGATAGATCCGCTCCAGCTTGAATCCGGGTGCCACCTTGAATTTTCCGGTCATGTCCTCGCTCACTCCGGCTTGGGAAACTTCCTCGGGAATCACGTTGCCCCACGGGGCATCGCCGAGTTTTGCGACCACGAGAGCCTTGGTCCAGCCAGCGGCCTGAAACTCGGGATTTTGCCATCCATCCGGACCTTCCCCGGAGCAAAGCCAGGTTCCGTCGGAGACGACATGGAGGATTTTCCCGTCTTTCATGGTGGCGCGGAAACGCAGGGCAAGACCCGCGCCGCCACCTTCGTTCCGACCTTCCACCGCGATGACATTCCGTCCGCCCTGCTTGAGATTGGCAAGGACATCGTAAGTCTGCGGGTTCGCCCAATCCTTCGCCATGCCCAGATCGACTCCGTTGACCAGCAGGTGATACCAGTTGTCACAAGTCGCAGTGATCGAAGCGCTTGCGATGTTCGGCGGCAATTCAAACTCCCTTCGGAAAAACACGCGCTCGGTATTTCCCGGAGGGGTGCTTTTCCAGATCCAGCCAATGTCGGGCTTCTTGCCTTCGGGTTTATCGCCGGGTGCCGCCATCGATGGCAGGGCCGCGAACATCAGGCAAAACGGAATGATGAAAAAGCGCATAGGAGGCTGCAATACGCCCTCGTGCCACCCATGTTATCAACAAACAAGACGACCTTTGTCCGGGTCGGAAAATTTTCAGCTTACGACTCGGCCAGCAGCCTTCTGAAATAGCGGATCGTGGAATCGAGTCCCTCGTCCAGTGGCACCGTCGGATTCCAGTCCAGCTCCTTTTTCGCGAGAGAAATATCCGGCTGGCGTTGCTTCGGATCGTCACCGGGCAGCGGCAAATGGGTGATCTTCGACGACCCACCCACCTTGCTGAGAACGAGTTCGGCAAGCTGGAGCATGGTGAACTCGCCAGGGTTTCCGATGTTGACCGGGCCGACCAGCGTCGGGTGGTTCATCAGGCGGACAAATCCCTCGATGAGATCATCCACATAACAAAACGAACGCGTCTGGCTGCCGTCACCATAAATCGTGATGTCCTTTCCTTGCAGCGCCTGGACGATGAAGTTGGACACGACACGACCGTCGTCCGGAAGCATGCGAGGGCCGTAGGTGTTGAAGATGCGGACGACGCGGATATCCACGTTGTTTTGCCGGTGATAGTCGAAAAACAAGGTTTCCGCGCAGCGTTTTCCCTCATCATAGCAGGCGCGGATGCCGATGGGGTTGACGTTTCCATGGTAGGATTCCGGCTGCGGATGGATGTCAGGATCGCCATAGACCTCCGAAGTCGAGGCCTGGAAAACCCGCGCGCCGACCCGTTTCGCCAAGCCGAGGCAATGGATCGCGCCCATCACGGACGTCTTCGTCGTCTTGATCGGGTTGTGCTGGTAATGCGGCGGCGAGGCCGGGCAGGCGAGATTGTAGATCTGGTCCACCTCGTATTTGAACGGCTCGGTCACATCGTGCCGGACCAGTTCGAAATACGGATTTTCGAGGAGATGGGCGATGTTGCGTTTCCGGCCGGTGAAGAAGTTGTCGAGGCAGATGATTTCGTGCCCCTCGCCCAGGAGTCGCTCGCAAAGGTGGGATCCGAGGAAACCTGCACCGCCGGTGATCAGAATGCGCATGCGCAGGAAACGAGCAGCAACGGCCCGTCAAATCAAGGAATCATCCGTCGCGTCACAAGATCGCCACCTCGCCGAACTCTTTCCAGCCCGCAACCACCAAGGAAAAGGCGACTACCTCAAAGTTCAATTTAGTTTGAACAAACAATCGTGAGTCCCTAACCTCCGGGCCATGGACGATCTGCTCAACGGCGATCAACACGAGCTTGACCCCCTGGAGCGCCAGGTGGTGGGAGTCTTCGTGGACGGCGTGCGCGTCCTTGGCCTGCCCCGGTCCATCGGGGAAATTTATGGGCTGCTTTTCATTTCCCAATCTCCCTTGTCGCTCGACGACCTGGTCCAGCGGCTTCGGATCTCAAAGGGATCCGCAAGCCAGGGCCTGAGGATGCTCAAGAGCCTGGGCGCCGTGCGCGAGGCGGAAAACGCTGCGGAACGCCGCACCTATTACGAACCGGCCATCGAGCTGAAGCGGCTGGCGGGTGGATTCATTCGTGAGCAAATCCGCCCCCACCTGGAAAGCGGCAAGAACAAGATCGACCGCCTTGCCGAGACGGCCTCGGACATTGATGACCCCGTTCGCAGGAAATTCCTGAGCGAAAGGGTGGAACGTCTCGAAACCTGGATGCGCAGTGGCGGCAGGGTGCTGCCTGTCCTTCAAAAACTTCTCGGCCAATAAATGAGCGAAATCACCTCGAACATCCCTGAATGGTATTGCGTCCGATGCCAGACGAAGCGCGAACACATCGCGGCGGGACATCTGCGCGAGATCGAGAACGTCGAGGTGTTTTGCCCTCGCCTGCGCTACCGGAAAGCCACCCGGCGCGGCAAGATCTGGTGGGTGGAGCCGATGTTCCCGGGCTATGTCCTCGCGAAATTCGCCATGTCCGATCTCGAACGGGCCGTCACCTTTTGCCAGGGAGTTCGCGGGCTGGTCCGGTTCGGATCGAAAATCCCTTCGGTGCCGGAATCCTTCGTCGAGGCGATCAAGCTGGAGATCCGCAACCGCAAGGACTCCACCGAAGACGAGATGGTCACCCTCAGTCCGACCATCGAGCTGGGAGACGAGGTCGAGGTCGCCACCGGACCGTTCCAAGGCATGCAGGGGACGGTGGTCTCCGTCCCGTCCGCCACCGAGCGGGTGAAGATCCTGCTGGAATTCCTGGGAACGCCGCAAGCCGTGGACATGGACTTGTTCTCAATCCTGCTCCCGAGACGTCCCCTGCCCTGAAAACCTGCCGTTTCCTACGTGATTGCGTTAGTCAAAATGTTCCATTTCCGTTGAACACTCGCCGCCGTCCGAACCGTGGATCACACCACGGCTACGATGGCCCCCCAATCCCCCGCACACCCCGCCCCCTCAGGTTTTCTTCCTTACCGGAAGAATCGACCAAGGGCGGCAGCGTGATTGCCGGGCCATCCGCCAAGCTTCCCATTTGGAAACCGACTCATCCACCGACTTCCTGATCATTGGTGCCGGCTTCTCCGGGCTGGTCGTGGCGGAGCGCTTGGCTGCCGCCGGTTGGAAATGCGTGGTCGTGGATCGCCGCGATCACCTCGGTGGAAATGCCTACGACTCGACCGACCGCGCGGGAGTTCTCGTCCACCACTACGGTCCCCACTACTTCCGCTCCAACTCGCGAAGGATCGTCGAATATCTATCAAGATTCACCGAATGGCACGCGGTGGACTACAAGATCAAGAGCCACACCCGGGGACGCTACTGGAGCTTCCCGATCAATCTCAACACCTTCGAGGAGTTCATCGGACGGCCCGCGACCTCAGGGGAGTTTTCCGAATGGCTGGAGCAGAACAAAACACCGATTTCCGATCCGAAGAATTCCGAGGAAGTCATCCTCTCGCAGGTCGGCCGGGAGTTGTATGAACTGTTCTTCGAGGGTTACACGCTCAAGCAGTGGAAACGCCATCCGCGCGATCTCGATGCTTCCGTCTGCGGTCGCATCCCGATCCGCATCAACCGTGACGATCGCTATCTCGCGGAAGAATTCCAGGCACTCCCGAAACACGGCTACACCGCCTTGTTCGAAACGATGTTGAACGCATCTCCCGGCGTCGAGGTTCACCTCGGAATCGATTTCACCGAAGCGCGGGCCAAGTGGAAACACAAGCACCTCATCTTCACCGGAGCCATTGACGAGTTCTATCAGCGACGCTTCGGCCCGCTCCCCTATCGCTCGCTTCGCTTCGAGCACGAATCATTTTCCGCCACACAGCTCCGTGATCGCGAGCCCATTTCCGGCAAGGCCGGTTTCTGGCAACCCGCCATGCAGGTGAACTACCCGGACACCACCGAGGCATTCACGCGGATCGTCGAAATCAAGCACGCCACCGGACAAGAGATCGATACCACGACCATCGTCCGTGAGTATCCCAGGGACTGGACGCCGGATACCGAGCCGTTCTATCCGATTCCCGCGCCCGAGGCCCGCACCTCCTATCAGCGCTACGCGGAACTCGCGGCCGCCGAAACCGCGACCAGCTTCATCGGCCGCCTCGCCACCTACCGCTATTACAACATGGACCAGGTGACCGGCATGGCCATCGCCGAGGCCGACAAACTCATTTCAAGATACGGAACGAATTCATGAAAAAAATCTACATCGCAGGCCATCGTGGGATGGTTGGCTCCGCGCTCGTTCGCGAGGCCGGGGAACTCGGCGGCTATCAGGTCATCACCACCACCCGCGACCAGCTCGACCTTTGCGACCAGCGGGCGGTCCTTGATTTCCTGGCAACCGAAAAGCCGGACATCGTCGTGATCGCGGCCGCAAAGGTCGGAGGCATCCATGCGAATTCTACCTACCCGGCGGATTTCATCTACGAGAACCTGACCATCGCCGCCAACCTCGTCGAGGGAAGCCGGCAGGCCGATGTTCCGCGGGTGCTCTTTCTCGGTTCCTCCTGCATCTATCCGAAAATGGCTCCCCAGCCGATGCCCGAGGATTGTCTCCTCACGAGTCCGTTGGAAGTCACCAACGAGGCCTATGCCATCGCCAAAATCGCAGGACTCAAGCTCTGCCAACATTACCGGGCCCAACACGGACTGACCTATCATTCCGCCATGCCGACCAATCTCTATGGTCCCGGCGACAACTATCACCCGGAGAACTCCCACGTCATCCCCGCCCTGATCCGACGCTTCCACGAGGCGAAGGAGCGAGGCGATTCCACCGTCACCATCTGGGGCACCGGCACCCCGAGACGCGAGTTCCTCCATGTGAAGGATCTCGCGAAAGCGTGTTTCCACCTGCTATCGCTGGAAAATCCTCCGGACTGGGTGAACGTCGGCGTCGGTGAAGATGTCACGATCCTCGAACTCGCCTCACTCGTCGCGAAAACCGTCGGATTCACCGGCGAGATCCTGACCGATCCAAGCAAGCCGGACGGCACGCCCCGCAAGCTCCTCGACATTTCAAGAATCAAGTCCACCGGCTGGACACCCGAAGTCAACTTCGGCGACGGTCTCGCCGCGGCCTATCAGGATTTCCTCCTCACCCTCTCCACCGGCGAAGCACGCCTCTAACTTATTTTTAAACATCGCATGAAAAAAGCACTGATCACCGGAGTCACCGGACAAGACGGATCCTACCTCGCCGAGTTCCTGCTCGACAAAGGCTATGAAGTTCACGGCATCAAGCGCCGTGCCTCTCTCTTCAACACCCAACGGATCGACCACATCTACGAGGATCCCCAGGTGGAGAACTCGAGGTTCCGCCTCCATTACGGCGACCTGACGGATTCATCCAACCTCACCCGCATCATCAGCGAGGTCCGGCCGGACGAGGTTTACAACCTCGGAGCCCAGTCCCACGTGGCGGTCTCGTTCGAGGCTCCCGAATACACGGCGGATGTCGATGCCATCGGCACCCTGCGCCTGTTGGAGGCGATCCGCTTCCTCGGAATGGAGAAGACCACGCCGTTTCTATCAGGCATCCACCTCCGAGCTCTACGGGCTGGTGCAGGAAATCCCACAGAAGGAAACCACTCCCTTCCACCCGCGTTCGCCCTACGCGGTGGCGAAGATGTATGCCTACTGGATCACGGTGAACTACCGCGAGGCCTACGGCATGTATGCCTGCAACGGCATCCTCTTCAACCACGAGTCGCCGCGCCGTGGCGAGACCTTCGTCACCCGCAAGATCACCCGCGCCATCGCGAACATCGCCCAAGGTCTCGAATCCTGCCTCTATCTCGGCAACATCGATTCCCTCCGCGACTGGGGCCACGCCAAGGACTATGTCCGCATGCAGTGGATGATGCTCCAGCAGGAAACCGCCGACGATTTCGTGATCGCCACCGGCAAGCAGATCTCCGTCCGCGAGTTCGTCCAGCTATCCGCATTGCGAGGCCGGCATCGAGCTCGACTTCTCGCGGCGAGGCGGAAAAGGAGATCGCCACGGTCAGCAAGGTCATCGATTCGTCGAAGGCTCCTTCCGTTTCCGTCGGTGATGTCATCGTGAGGGTCGATCCCCGCTACTACCGCCCGGCGGAAGTCGAGACCCTGTTAGGCGATCCGACCAAGGCAAAGGAAAAACTCGGCTGGGTCCCGGAACTCACCGTCGAGCAAATGTGCGCCGAGATGGTCGCGTCCGATCTCGACGTCGCGCGCCGCCATTCACTTCTCAAGCTGCACGGTCACCACGTTTCGGTGTCGAAGGAGTGAAGCCTGATAGAGCACCGTCTTTTGCTCTCCCAAAAATCCATGAAAAAAGTCTTTGTTTCCGGATGTTACGACATCCTCCATGCCGGGCATCTCCAGTTCTTTGAAGAGGCCCGCGCTCTTGGGGATTATCTCGTTGTATCGTTCGCATCGGCCGAGGTGCTCTGGCACCACAAGCGCCGCAAGCCCTCGATTCCGGACGATCACAAGCGGGTCCTGCTCCAGGGTTTGCGCATGATCGACGAGGTGGTTGTCACCGAGGGGCACAAGGAAGGCTTGGATTTCGAGGAGGATTTCCTGCGCATCCGCCCGGATTTCCTCATCGTCACCGAGGACGACAAATACGGTCACCTCAAGCGTGATCTTTGCGAGCAGGTCGGGGCGCAATACACGGTGCTTCCCAAAACGCCGCCACGCTTCGAACCGGTTTCAAGCAGCTCGATCGTCCGCTGGGTCCAGGCTCCGACCGAGGCTCCGTTGCGCATCGACTTCGCCGGCGGTTGGCTGGATGTCCCACGATTTTCAAGGGCGGGCGAATACATCGTCAATTGTGCCATTTCGCCGATGGTTTCCCTACGTGAATGGCCTTACGAAAAACAGTCGGGTCTCGGAGGCAGCGGTGCTTGGGCACTGCTCAACGGCCGCGATGGAATCGAGTCCGAGATCGATCTCGGAGTCGGCTGGCAGGACCCGGCGGTGATCCGGGAAACCGGCCTCTGCGTGTGGCGTTCCGGGACCGCGCCGATCCTCGATTTCAAACGCAATGGTGATTTCCTCGAAGGTCGCCTCGCCATCTTCTGGACCAACTGCGATCACGACACGCCCGGAATTGCAAACAACGACCGCAACTACGACGAGATCGCCCGAAGCGCCCGTGTCGCCCGCGAGGGAGTCTTGAATGCGGACATCAAGCTGCTGGCGGAAGGCGTCGGAATCTATCACGCCGTCCAACTGGAGGAAGGAATGAAGCCTCTTCCTGAAATTCCGGGAGCCATCGCCCGGAAATACTGCGGCGGCGGCCATGGCGGCTACGCCTTCTATCTGTTCGAAAATCCCGAACACCGGACCCTTGCCCTGAAATCCCATCCCGACCTCAGGGCCGTCGAACCCTACTGCGCCGTTTGAAGGCCATCCCCATCATCGGACTGCCCGTCGCGGTGACCACCTACGCGGGTGCCGTGGAGTGGATCCTCGACAAGGCAGGGAAAGCGGATCGCGCCTATGCGGTGGAGGCGGCCAACACCCACGTGGCGGCGCTCGCGAGGACCGATGCGGATTTTGGCGCGACCATGCGCCGCTTCGACCTCATCTGCCCCGACGGCATGCCGCTCGTCTGGGCACTCAACTCGAAACTTCCACCCGCCGAGAAACTAACAGACCGGGTCTATGGCCCGACCCTGATGCTCGAAACCCTGCGCGCCACGGCGGGCAATGGCAGGGAGTTCCGCCATTTTTTGTTAGGCGGCAAACAGGGAACGCTGGATCTTCTGGTAGAAAATTTCACCACCCAGTTTCCCGGGGGCGCCATCGCCGGCACCCACTCCCCTCCATTCGGCGAGTGGCCGGAAAACGAGTTCGAGACCATCGTTCACAAAATCCGCGAATCCGGAGCCAATCTCATCTGGGTGGGACTCGGTTGCCCGAAACAGGAACACTGGATCGCGAACCACAAGGACCGTCTGCCACCGGGTGTCTATTTCGGGATCGGCGCCGCGTTCGCATTCCACGCCGGTGAGGTCCGCCAGGCTCCCGCGTTGATCCAGCGCTTCGGGCTCGAATGGGCCTATCGTGTCGCGATGGAACCGAGGCGGCTTTTCAAACGCTATTTCACCTACAACACGCTGTTTCTCTATCATCTCATACGGGATCACATCCGTGACTGATTCAGCTCCACAAAATCATCACCTAACACACCCCATTCTCATGCCCATCAAATCCATCTGCTGCCTCGGCGCCGGCTATGTCGGCGGTCCCACCATGGCCATGATCGCCGCCAAGTGTCCCGACATCCAGGTCACCGTGGCCGACATGAATGAACAACGCATCGCCGCCTGGAATTCCGATACCCTTCCTGTTTACGAACCGGGCCTCGACGAGGTGGTGTCATCGGCGATCGGTCGCAATCTCCATTTCACCACGGACATCCGGGGATCCATCGCCGCCGCGGACCTGATCTTTGTCTCCGTCGGCACACCGACCAAGGCATACGGCATCGGTGCGGGTCGCGCTGCGGACCTTCGCTACATCGAATCGGCCGCACGACTCATCGCCGAGGTCTCCGAGGGCAACAAGATCATCGTCGAAAAGAGCACGATCCCGGTGAAAACCGCGACAGCCATCAAGTCGATCCTCGCCGCGAACTCTCCTCACGGCGCGACATTCCAGGTCCTCTCCAATCCGGAATTCCTCGCAGAAGGAACCGCGGTGGCCGACCTCCAGAATCCGGACCGCATCCTGATCGGTGGCGAGACCACTCCGGAAGGAAACGCCGCGGTGGAAGCGCTCGCATCGGTCTATGCCAAGTGGATTCCCCGTGAGCGGATCCTCACCACCAACCTTTGGTCATCGGAACTCTCCAAGCTTGTCGCCAACGCGTTCCTTGCCCAACGGATTTCCTCGATCAACTCGATTTCCGCCCTCTGCGAGGCGACCGGCGCGGATGTCGATGAGGTGGGCCGCGCCATCGGCATGGATTCGCGGATTGGGCCGAAATTCCTCAAGGCGTCGGTCGGTTTCGGCGGCTCCTGTTTTCAAAAGGACATCCTCAACCTCGTCTATCTTTGCGACTCGTTCAACCTCCCTCACGTCGCTGAATACTGGCGTCAGGTCGTCCACCTCAACGATTGGCAAAAGAGCCGTTTCGTCGAAAAGATCGTCCGCACCCTTTACAACACGGTCAATGGCAAGCGAATCGGCATCCTCGGATTCGCCTTCAAGAAGGACACCAACGACACCCGCGAATCCGCGGCCATCCACGTCTGCCGTGATTTGCTCAGCGAACGCGCCCACATCGCGATCTACGACCCAAGGGTGAGCAAGGAAACGATCTATCAGGATTTGATCTCCGCCGGTGTTTCCAAGGAACTCATCGCCACCAACGTGGAAATCTGCCCGGACCCCTACGCTGCGGCGGACGGCGCACACGCGCTTGCCACGCTCACCGAATGGGACGAGTTCAAGACCCTCGATCTTCCCAGGATTTACGATCTCATGCTCAAGCCGGCGTTCATCTTTGACGGACGTGCGGTTCTCCCGGTGGATGCCCTGAAGGCGCATGGCTTCGATGCATTCGTCATCGGCAAAGGCGATTGAACCGTTGGCAGGAATTCACTCGCGTTTTCCGCCACCGCGTCCTTATTATTTCTTCCCGATGTCGAACATTCACCCTGAATTTCACCGTTTCCTCCACCGCCAGGACAAGGAAAACCTGCTTGGCCAGCGTGGCCTCGTCGTATGGCTTTGTGGCCTTTCCGGTTCCGGCAAATCCACCATTGCAAACGCCGCCGAACGGGTGCTGCACCAACAAGGCCGCTTCACGACCATCCTCGACGGCGACAACCTCAGGACCGGCCTCAATTCCAACCTTGGATTCACCGATCAGGACCGGCTTGAAAACATCCGCCGCATCTCGGAGGTCGCCAAGGTTTTCGTTTCCCAAGGCATCATCACGTTTGTCTCCGCCATCACCCCGAGAGGTGAACTTAGGGATCTAGCTCGCGGCATTCTCGGCAAGGATTTGGTGGAGGTTTACGTCAAGGCCAGCTACGAAGCTTGTGAGCAACGCGACGTGAAAGGCCTCTACGCCAAGGCCGCCCGCGGTGAGATCGCCCACTTCACGGGTAAGGACGGTTCTTTCGAGCCACCCAGCACCCCCGACCTCACGCTGGATACCGAGAAATCCACCATTGAGGACGCGACCTTCGAGCTGTTGGAAGCCATCCGTTCGAAAATCGCGGTACATCTTCCATTGTGAGCAGTCCGGCTTTCGTGCCGACTCTGGCAATAGGCTGAAGTCTTAGGGCTTCAGCCTGTTTTTGCCTAAAGTACTTCTCAAATTTAGAAATCATTACAATCCTTACCATTCCACCCAAGATAGTAATTAGTCCTTGACCCGATGGGGAGCGGCTTCTATCCCCCTCCCCCGTTGCCCCTACAGGTCGCTCCGAACCTCGGAATCCCACCATCCAGCAGTCACCCTCTCATGCCCAATTATCACCTCAGTCATCTCGACCAGCTCGAAGCCGAAGCCATCTTCATCCTTCGGGAAACCGCGGCCCAGTTTGAAAATCCCGCCCTTCTTTTCTCCGGTGGCAAGGATTCCATCGTCATGGCATGGCTCGCCCGCAAGGCGTTCTGGCCCGCCCGCATGCCTTTCCCTCTCGTCCACGTCGATACCGGACACAATTTCCCCGAAACGATGACCTACCGCGACGAATTCGTGGACCTCATCCGCGCCACGCTCGTCGTCGGTTACGTGCAGGAATCCATCGACACTGGCCGAGTGGTCGAGGAAAAGGGGCCCAACGCCTCGCGCAACAAGCTCCAGACTGTCACCCTGCTGGACACCATCGAGAAGCATCAATACGACGCCTGCCTCGGTGGCGGACGACGCGATGAGGAAAAGGCCCGGGCCAAGGAACGCTTCTTCTCCCACCGTGACGACTTCGGCCAATGGGATCCGAAAAACCAGCGTCCTGAACTCTGGAACCTCTTCAACGGGCGCAAGAATCCCGGCGAACATTTCCGCGTCTTCCCGCTTTCCAATTTCACCGAGATGGACATCTGGATGTACATCCAGCGCGAGAACATCCCGCTTCCATCCATCTATTTCGCCCACGAGCGCGAGATCTTCGAACGCAATGGCTCGCTCCTCGGCGTGACCGAATTCCTGAAACCGCAGGACCACGAGGTGGTCACCAAGGAAATTGTCCGCTTCCGCACCATCGGCGACGCCACCTGCACCGGAGCCGTGCGCTCCCCGGCCTCCAATCTCGACGAGGTCATCGCCGAGGTCGCCGCCGCCCGCCAGACCGAACGCGGCACCCGCTCCGACGACAAACGCTCGGAAACCGCCATGGAGGATCGCAAGAAGGAAGGTTATTTCTAAGATCCTGTGGCGGCGATCTGTGACCGTCGCATTCTGTGAATCAATCGACCGACCATGTCCCTACCCGACCCAAAGCAGACCGCCATCTGGAAAGCCATGGATCTATCGGAAAAGTATCAGCTCCTCGCGGCCACCGTAAAACAAGCACGCGAGTTCAAACGCACCGGACTTCGCCTCAGGTTTCCCCAGGCCAGTGCCGAAGATATTGAAATGAAGCTCGCCCGAATCTGGCTCCATGCAAGACCCTGACTTCATTCGCTTGTTCGTGGCTCCTCTCGAAACAGCCGGGATCACCTACATGATCACCGGTTCAGTCGCGAGTTCAATCTACGGAGAGCCGCGCAACACGCTCGACATCGACCTTGTAGTCCTGCCGGACTCCGATCAGATCCTGCAAATCCCGCAATTGTTTCCGGAAGACGAATTCTACCTGCCTCCGGCGGACGTGATCGCCATCGAGTCACGCCGTGAGGCGAATGGTCATTTCAACATCATCCATCACGGAACCGGACTGAAAGCTGACATCTATCTCTCGCGGAACCATCCTTATCTCTCCTGGGCTCTGCAAAACACCCGCAAAACCGACACATCCTACGGGTTGATTCATATCGCTCCGCCGGAATATGTCATTCTTCATAAACTTGGTTTCTATCGGGAATCCAATCACCAGCGACACCTTCGCGATATCGCTGGCATTTTGGAACAACAGGACCTCGATCAACCAATGCTTGAATCGGCGGTCAGCAAACTCCACCTCGAATCCGAATGGAAGGAAGCCCTCAGCCTTGCTTCCCGCTAAACGACCCGATCATCCGACACCTTCTCCATTTCAAAAAATCACCACCTCAACGACTTCACTCACACCATGGACCTACTTCGCTTCACCACCGCCGGCTCTGTCGATGACGGCAAATCCACCCTCATCGGCCGTCTTCTCTACGATTCCAAATCCATCTTCGAGGACCAGCTCGAGGCGATGGAGGAATCCTCCCGCCGCCGCGGTGACGAGAACGTCAACCTCGCCCTTCTAACCGACGGTCTCAAGGCCGAGCGCGAACAGGGCATCACCATCGACGTCGCCTACCGCTACTTCGCCACGCCGAAGCGCAAGTTCATCATCGCCGACACCCCCGGCCACATCCAGTACACCCGCAACATGGTGACCGGTGCCTCCACCGCGAACCTCGCCATCATCCTCATCGACGCCCGCAAGGGAGTCATCGAGCAGACCAAGCGCCACAGCTTCATCGCCAACCTCCTGCGCATCCAGCACCTCGTCGTCGCCGTCAACAAGATGGACCTCGTGGACTACTCCGAGGAGGTCTACAACAAGATCGTCCAGGACTTCCGCGACTTCGCCTCGCGCCTCGACAACATCGTCGAGATCACCGACATCCCCATCTCCGCGCTCAACGGCGACAACGTCGTGGACAAGTCCGAGCACATGCCGTGGTATCAAGGACCGACCTTCCTCTATCACCTCGAGAACGTCTATGTCGGCGGTGAGGAAAACCACGTCGACGCCCGCTTCCCTGTGCAATGGGTCATCCGCCCGATGAGTGACGAATGGCATGACTTCCGCGGCTATGCCGGCCGCGTCGCCGGCGGCGTCTTCAAGCCCGGCGACGAGGTCACCGTGCTCCCGTCCGGATTCACCACCCGCGTCAAGGCCATCCACAGTCCGGACGGCGAACAGGAGGAGGCCTTCGCACCGCAGTCGATCTGCATGACTCTAACCGAGGAAATCGACATCTCCCGCGGCGACACCATCGTCAAGACCAACAACCCGCCCAAGGTCGAGCAGGACATCGAGGCGATGATCTGCTGGTTCTCCGCCAAGCCGATGCCACCACGCGCCAAACTGGTCATCCGCCACACCACCCAGGAAACCAAGGCCATCATCCAGGAGGTCAAGTACCACGTGGACATCAACACCCTCCACAAGATCGAGGGAGTCGATGGTTTCTCGATGAACGACATCGGCCGCATCTCCCTGCGCACCGCCGTCCCGCTCATTCACGATTCCTACCGCCGCAACCGCACCACCGGATCCTTCATCCTCATCGATCCCGGCACCAATGAAACCGTCGCCGCGGGCATGATCGTCTGAGACGGCATCCCTCAACCATCGCTAACACTCAAAGGGCAGGATTTTTCCTGCCCTTTTTTGCGCCCATCGATCTCGCAACTAACACTTGCGTGATAGATTGAAGTTCAATGATGTGATTTGGGGCAGGCCATCTCAATTTTCGAGCGGATACAGAGCGCCCCGGCGCCGCGCGAATTCTGCCTCCAGGAATTGAATCATCCGTCCCAGCGGGTTGAATGGGATCCGTCCAGCGGGATGGATGGGATCCCACGTCCCAACGGGACGATTCATCCCAGCCCGGCACACGGTGCCGGGTTGATAATTCGCCAAGAATTCGCGTCCTGAAGGGACGCTTCACGCAGGTTTACTGCTGCGCGTCATGATTTGTGGAAAGGCCTCTTGAAAGTGGCTGTGGCGTCTCGCCGCAGTTTGTCGTCCGGGCGTCTCGCCCTGACTTTGAATTCAGGAGGCGAGACGCCTCCCAGACGGTCTGGAGCGAGACGCTCCAGCCACTCTTGCCTCCAGGCGACTTTCCACAAAACTTCGCGCGCGGCAGTATAGACCGTTTGCCAAAACAAATTGCCGAAACGCAACCTTTCAAG
>CAWENZ010000017.1:0-9066 GCA_963810445.1 uncultured Verrucomicrobiae bacterium
ACCGTCTTGGAAGGGGAGGATGAGACCCAGGCGTTCTCCCACTCACTCGCCCTGGCCAGATCCGTGGAGGGGCAGGGTTATCACCGCTTCTGGCTGGCGGAGCATCACAACATGATCGGCATCGCCAGCGCGGCGACCTCCGTTCTCATCGGCTACATCGCAGGCGGAACGGAGCGCATCCGCGTCGGCTCCGGGGGAATCATGCTGCCCAACCACGCGCCACTCGTCATTGCCGAGCAATTCGGCACGCTGGCGGCCATGTATCCGGGTAGGATCGATCTGGGACTGGGACGCGCTCCCGGCGGCGACCAGAGGACCTCCGCCGCACTGAGGCGTGGGCTCGGCAGTAGCGGCGACACCTTTCCGCAGGATGTCCTGGAGCTGAAAAGCTATTTTTGCGAAGGGCCCGGATCCACGGGAGTCACCGCCGTTCCCGGCTCCGGTGCCCGGATCCCGCTCTATCTGCTGGGCTCCAGCGATTTCAGCGCCAAGCTCGGCGGCCAAGCTGGGCTTGCCGTTTGCCTTCGCCTCCCACTTCGCGCCGGAGTATCTGCTGCAGGCCCTGAGTCTCTATCGGGAGAACTACCGGCCGTCCGAGGAAAACCCGGAGCCACATGTCATCGTGGCCGCCAATGTTTTTGCGGCGGAAACCGATGCGGAATCTTACCGGCTCTTCACCTCCCTCCAGCAGCAATTCCTCGGCATGATCCGGGGAAACCGGGGAAAGCTCAGGCCACCCGTGGATCCGGATGATCTGTCCATGAGCAGGGCGGAAGTCGCGCATCTCAACAAGATGATGAGCTGCTCGCTCGTGGGCTCCAGGGAAACCGTCGCGGAAGGATTGGAATCCCTCCTCAGCGCCACCCACGCGGATGAAATCATCGCGGCAGGCCAAATTTACGACCAGGACGCACGGCGGGAATCCTTCGGGATTTTCTCGGAAGTCGCGAAAAGATTCATCGGTGCGGAAATGTGAATGATGCGGATAGGGAAAATCGAGTCAGGGTGCAGTATCCGACAGGATTTCCGCAAGAATCCCGGTATGATCCGACAGCCTGAGAGGTTATCTGAAAAATACCCGAAGGCAGGGATCGACCTCCGGGCGGTCCTGCGAATGGAAAGTGAATGTCCGACCATGGATGGATTCAAGAGCTTTTCATGGGCGGATCCATTCGCCTTACATTCGCAGGACCGTTGCGGAGAACGGTCCCTGCCATTTTTAAGACAGCCTCTGAGAGGTCATCTGAAAAATCAGGGATTCGTAAGATTCGTCCGATTCGTGGTGCCGGAAGTTTCGTGTATCCCGGAAAAAGCCACCCGCAACAGGCGGACTGAAGATCCGCGGTCCAATCTTCAGACAGCCTCTGAGTCCGGCAGCGGATTCTTTCGTTAGGGATTGGGAGAGTTTGAACCGCCAAGTTTGGAAGAGCAGACGTCGTCGTTGCACGATGCCGGGGCAAGCCAAGGGGAGAAGGATTTGAAGTCCTGTTCTCCCAACTTGTCTTTCTTGGCGACTAGGCGGTGAAGAGTTTTTTGAACAGGGAGGGACTGTGAAAACGGAGGGGATTCTGGATTTTGAATGGGGAAAGAGGCGGAGCAAGATGCTCCTGAGACGATCTGCGGCGAGACGCCACAGCCACGTTGGCATGAGTTGCTAGATTTTAGTGTTCAGTTTTCAAGGAAGAGGAAGAGAAGCCTCCGGCGGGAGAAGGATGAGGTCGAAAGTCTCAGACGCGACGCTACATGGGATGGTGAGACGCGTCCGCCGCGTTGTGCAGTTGACGTAGTGAAAGGCAACGGTCACAGACTGCAGCTATAACTCTGAACAGGAAGGTAAGGTGCGGCGATCATTCCCGGATAATGTTGAATCTAACGAAGTTAGGGACGGCGGAGATCGGGATGGTGACTTGGTAGATATTCCGGGTGGGGGTGGTGCCGGAGAGGACCGGCACGGGACCGTCGGACCAGGTACCGAGGTTGGGGGTGGTGCTGCTGCTGGCGGTGACGCCGGTGACGGTGCGTGGGGAGTAGAGGGTCACCACCAGGTTTCCGCCCGTCACCTGGGTGCCGATCGGCTTGGGCTGGGTGGGGCCCTTGGCAGGAATTCCGCGGTAGTAGGCTTCCCAACAGAAAAACAATAGGCCGAAGCTAACGTTCCACTTGGCTTTGCCAAGATAATCTTTGGCGTGCAATTCGCACTTCGGATCTTCGACGGAGTGAGTCTCCGGTTACAGACTTCCAGTGAGTGGGATCTTCACGCGATCCCATCGGGCGGTGTGTTTGGTGCACAGGGCAAACCCTTGCGGATTCACGAACGAGTTGGGAAGGATGAGAGAGTCGCTAGAGTTCAGTTTTCAGCTTTCAGGAAGAGGAAGTGATGAGCTGGAATCTGGGGGCCGGAGCAGGGATGGATCTTCTCTGGTTCTTTCTCTCAACTCTCAACCCCGAGCCCTCCGGGGAAACGCTTGACGGTTCTAGTCTCCACTGACGACTCTTGGACATCCCTCAAAGGGGGATGAAGGCCAACCATACTCCGGATGATGATGCGAAATTTCCTTTTCTCGATGCTGTTTGCTGTCGCTCCGATGGCTTCCGCAGTGCCCGCCAAGCCGAACGTCCTGTTCATCGCGGTGGACGATCTCAATGATTGGGTCGGATGTCTTGGGGGCAATCCGCAGACGAAGACGCCGAATATCGACCGGCTGGCGGCGAGCGGGGTGTTGTTTCGAAATGCCTACTGCGCGGCACCGGCCTGCAATCCGTCGCGCACCGCGGTCTTCACCGGGCTTCCACCGCACAAGTCCGGGCTCTACGGCAATTTGCAAAAGATGCGCGAGGTGCTTCCCGATGCGGTGCTTCTGCCGAAGTATTTCTCAAACAACGGTTACTGGAGTGCCGGCTCGGGCAAGATGCTCCACTACATCATCGATCCGCGGTCGTGGGACGAATACTATCCGGAAAAGGAAAAGGACGATCCTTTCCCGTTCACGTTCTATCCGAAGAAGCGTCCGGTCAACCTGCCGGTCGGCGGGCCTTGGCAATACAACGAGACCGACTGGGCGGCCCTGGATGTGACGGATGAGGAGTTTGGCGGTGACTGGCTGGTGAGCAAGTGGATCGGCGAGCAGTTGCAGAAGAGTCACGAAAAGCCGTTCTTTCTCGCCTGTGGCATCTATCGGCCGCACGAGCCGTGGTTTGTGCCGAAGAAATATTACGAGCCGTTTCCGCTGGAGAGCATCAAGCCGGGACCGGGGTATCTTGAGGGCGACCTCGACGACGTTCCACCGGAAGGCCAGCGCGTCGGGCGCAACCGTTACTTCGAGCACATCCGGAAAAACAAGCAGTGGGAAATGGGAATCCAGGGCTATCTCGCCTCCATTCATTTCTCCGACGCCATGGTCGGGCGGGTGCTGGATGCCTTGGAGAAAAGCCCGCATCGCGACAACACGATCGTCGTGCTCTGGAGCGACCACGGCTGGCAGCTCGGTGAAAAGGAGCACTGGCAGAAATTCACCGGCTGGCGGCTCTGTGATCGCGTGCCGTTGATCATCCGCGTTCCCAAGGGCGTGCCGGGTTTGCCGGAAGGCACCCGCGCGGGTTCCGTGTGCGACCGCGTTGTCAGTCTGGTGGACCTTTTCCGCACTCTAACGGACCTGTGCGGCCTCCCCGACAAGAAGGACATCGAGGGGCACAGTCTCGCGCCGCTGCTTCGCGATTCCTCGGCATCATGGCCCCATGCGGCGATCACCCATCTTGAGAATCCGCAAAGCTATGCGGTCAGCACCGAGCAATGGCGCTACATTCATTACCGTGGTGGCGGCGAGGAGCTTTACAACATCAAGGCGGACCCGTTCGAACAGGTGAATCAGGCGAACAATCCCGAGACGGCGTCAAAGATCGCCGAAATGCGGGCACTCGCCCCCAAGGAAATGGCGGCGGTGAAGGAGTCGCAGCCGGGCATCAGTGATTTCCGGTCCAAAGCTTATCTTGAGTTCATCCCCGAGTCTCAGGTCCGTTGTCCGCGATCCGAGGAATCGGCTCAGAAGGTCTCCGTGGTGTTTCAAAACACGCGCGATACCAAGGTGACCCTCGTGTGGGTTGATCCCGATGAGCAGCGGCACGAGATCAAGGTGATGCCAAGTGCGACGCGTTGGCTGGTTGAGACTTTTTCCGGGCATGCCTGGTTGATCCTCGATAAGGACGGCAAGGATCTGGGACATTTCATCGTAGGGAAAGAGGCCGCGACGGCTCCGATCCGATGAATCGAATCGAGGTCGTTGCGAAAAACGGGCAACATTCCCATCTAGCAAAATATGAGAATTTCTCCTCTATCCAGGCGCGCGCGAGGTTTTTTGGAAAGTTACGAGTTGTTAAAAGTGGCTGGAGCGTCTCGCTCCAGACCGTCGGGGAGGCGTCCTCGGCACGGCGTAGCATTGCGAAGAGGGCTCTCCTCCAGCATTCCAAGTCAGGGCGAGACGCCCGGACGACCATCTGCGGCGAGACGCCACAGCCACTTTCCGGAGACCTTCCCACCCATCATGATGCGCGGCATTCTATTCCTGTTTTTCCTGTCTCTCGTCTCAGCCTACGGAGAAAAGCCTAACATCGTCGTCATCATGGCGGACGACCTCGGTTGGCGGGATCTCCATTGCTATGGCAACGAGAAGGTGGATACGCCGGTGCTGGATCAGCTTGCTTCGGAAGGCATGCGCTTCACGGATGCCTATGCCGCGTCCCCGGTCTGCTCGCCGACACGCGCCGCGATGATGACGGGGATGGCTCCGGCCCGCTTGCACCTGACCAATCACGCGCCAGGCAACGCGGATCATTTCGCGCTCGAAGGGTCCGATCTTCATGAGCCCGAGACCGTGCGCAATCTGGCACTCTCTTACGTGACCATCGCCGAGCGATTGTCCGAAGCGGGTTACACCACGGCTCATCTGGGCAAATGGCATTTGTCCTTTGTTGCTCCTAACAGCAAGGACGGGGTGAGGGAGATCGACCTTCGTCCTGAGAAGCAGGGTTTCGATATCAACATCGGCGGTTGCTCGTCTGGCGGTCCGCCCAGTTATTTCTCTCCCTATCGCAACCCGGCCTTGGCGGACGGCCCGGAGGGCGAGTATCTCCCGCAGCGACTTGCCGACGAGGCGATCTCGTTCATCAGGAAAAAGCACGATGCGCCTTTCTTCCTGAACTGGTGGCCTTATTCGGTCCATTATCCCATGCAGGCGCGGGAGGAGTTGATCGCCAAGTATCGCGAGCGCAAGTCCATCAAGGATCCGATTTACGCCGCGATGATCGAGGGGATGGACACCGAGATCGGGCGATTTCTCAAGGCGCTCGACGAGGCCGGATTGCGTGACAACACGCTGGTGATCTTCAAGTCGGACAATGGCGGTTACAATGGCGACAACCGGCCGTTGCGCGGCATGAAGGGCATGCTTTTCGAGGGAGGCATCCGCATTCCCTGGTTCATCCGCTGGCCCGGGAAAATCGATCCCGGGAGCACCAACTCGACGCCCGTGATCAGCACGGATTGCTATCCGACGCTCCTCGAGGTCGCCGGTTTGTCACCGACACCGAACCAAGCCCTCGACGGCAAGAGCCTGATGCCGCTTCTAACGAAGTCTCCCGGCTTTGATCGCGACAGCCTCTATTTCCACTATCCGAACTATGCCTTCCACAAGGAGAACCGTCTCGGCAGCGTCGTCCGTGAAGGTGATTACAAGCTCATCAAGCGGTATGATGACAACTCGCTGGAGCTTTACAACCTGGCCAAGGACATCGGCGAGAAGAACAACCTGGCGAAGGAATCGCCGGAGCTCGCGAAACGCCTTGAGGTCAAGCTCGACAAGTGGCTCACGGAAACCGGTGCCAAGTTGCCGGTGCGGGGTGGTGGTTAGTTCGAGGGTTGATCGTTTCCGGAGACCATTCCCCGATACCGCCATGGGGCGTAACCGTGGTTGATCATCTTATCCACGAGCAACCCGCAGGCGTTCACCCGCCAGACTGGCCGGGGACCCGCCTCGTAAGCGGCGAATTCCTTGCCGTAGGTTTTCCAGCGCACGAAGAGGACGACGTGCTTGTCATTGAGGAGGATATCGCCGGCACGAAGATGGAGCCATGATTTCAAGGGCGTGCAAATCCCGGGCAGCCCGGCGGTGGAATAGGGTCGTGTTAGATTCCAGCAGCGTGAGACAAGGCCCGAGCAGTCGATGCCGCAAGCTTCACTGCTGGTGCCGGCATCCCCGAGCCGCCGCTTGACGGGATCCGCGATGTCGCCGGCTTTCTTGCCGACGGCGATCTTGGCGAGGAACATTTCCGGTGTGTCGAAGCCGCCCCACTGATAAGGCATGCCCTTGGAGGGAACTCTGGGTTTCCACCAGCCACCTCCGGAGGAAAGTCCGGCGTCGGGAGTCTGGACAACAATGCCCTTGGAGTCCGGGCCATGAAGGATGTGCCGTTCCCCGGGCATCCATTCCACCTGGGTGTAGCGGTAGGCGGTGGCGACGGCCTGCTCCGGCGTGACGCGCGGGGCGCATGACAGGAACGGCAGACTGGCAACAATCAGATAGAAGAACTTCATGTGAAAATAGGGTTCACCGCTTTTTCTTCTGAAGGACCTCACTCAACCAGAGGACGAGGAACGCGATGCCTGCGGAGATGGCGGCGAGCTTCCAGACGGTGGCGTCCTGCCCGAGCTGGACGTGCTGATAGATGGCGACGGAGAGCGTGGTGGTTTTTCCGGGGATGTTTCCGGCGACCATGATGGTGGCACCGAACTCGCCGAGGGCACGGGCGAAGGCGAGGAGCAATCCGGCGATGATGCCGCGCCTCGCGAGCGGCAGGGTGATGAAGAAAAACACCCGCCACTCCGGTGCGCCGAGGGTGCGGGCCATCTGCTCAAGTTCGGGATCGACCTCCTCGATGGCGGCCCGCGCGTTCCTAACAAGGAAGGGCAGGGACATCACGGACAGGGCGAGGATCACCGCCTTCCAGGTGAAGACGATGTCGGTCTGGAAGGTCTGGTCGAGCCATGAGCCAACAGGGCCGCGCCTGCCGAACAAGCGGAGCAGGACCAGTCCGGTGACCACGGGCGGAACCACGAGCGGCATGGCGACGAGCGTTTCCACCAAGGATTTTCCCCACCAGTTCCTGCGGGCGAGCAGCCATGCGAGCGCGAGGCCGGGCGGGAGGATGAGGAGCGTGCCGAGCAAGGCCATCGCCAAGGAGAAGGCGACGATCTGGTATTCTTCGGCGGACATGGTGGAGAGGTTGCCCGGTCAGTCGGGAACGGTGAAGCCGAACTTCACGAAGATTGCCGCGGCCTCCTTGCTGGCGAGATAGGTAAGGAATTTCCGCGCGGGTGCCTGGTTCCGCGAGTCGGTTAGGAGCGCGGCAGGGTAGGTGATCTTCGGTCCGTCGGCGGGCGGGATTTCGAGGGCGATTTGGACTTTTTTGGAAATTGCCGCGTCGGTCTTGTAAACGATGCCGACCTCCGCGTTTCCGGATTCCACCACCGCCATCGCGGCGCGGACGTTTTCTCCCGGGACGACCTTCGGCTCGAGCGTTTTCCAGAGCCCGGCCTTTTCGAGCCATGTCTTCGCGTAGATGCCGGCGGGGACGGCCTTGGGGTCGCCGATGGACAGGTGGCGGATTGCGGATTTCGTCAGGTCTCCGGGTTCGGAAATCTTGAGGCCATGCTCGGGAGTGATGACGACCAGTGAGTTGCCGAGAAGATCCTTGCGGGTGCTTTTCACGATCAGGTTGAGCTTTTCCAACGCGTCCATCTTCGCCTCGTCCGCCGAGAAAAAGAGATCGGCGGGAGCTCCAGCCTGGATTTGCATGGCGAGCGTGTTGGAGGCGGCGAAGTTGAAACGCACCTTTTCAGCGGTGGATTTCTCGTAGGTGGCTCCCGCTTCCTTGAGGGCGTCGGTGAGGCTGGCAGCGGCGAAGACGGTGATTTCACCGGCCATGCCCATTTCACCGCAAAGCAAACACAGCATGATCAGACAGGAGCGGATCCGGGATCTCATCGCGGTGCTAGATCAGGGGAAACCGGGGCCGAGGGCAAATTTTTTCGCCGTCGAACGATTCGTGGTGCTTCACATCTGCCAAAGTATCGCTTGAATTTGAATCGACGGCAGCCAACAAGGTTCCACGCATGAGTGACGAAGAACGAGAATTTGGTCCCCAGCCCTTGATCGCCCTAATGGAGAGCTGGAACCTGGCGAGCCACGATCTGGTGGAGGCATCGCCCGACCAGCTCACCCACAAGCAGGTCCAGCGGGCCAGGTCCGGCCGGAAACTCACGCTCAAGATGATGATGAAGGTCGCCCATGCCCTCAACCTCGCGGTCTGGAACAGGCTTGAGAAGGCGGACAAGGAGAAGTTCGTCCAGTATCTCCACAAGGATCTCTTTTCCTATTCCAAGGGCTTCGATGCGAACAAGCCGGATCCGAATCTCGAACTGATGGGGAAATAACACCCTCCGTGGGTGTGCCTCACTTCGGTAGGAAAAATCCGCGCTGCTTTTCGGAGATCGGCAATCCGAGTTTATCCATGACCGCCAGCATGTCTTCCCAGACCTGGCGCTTTACCGGGTTGCTGCCGCCGCTTTGCAGCAGGTAGCTCGGATGATAGGTCACGCGGACCGGTGTGCCTTCGAAATCATGCCATGGACCGCGCATCGAGGTGACGGTCCCTTCCAATCCTAACAATCCCTCGGCGGCGGTGCCTCCGAGCGCGATGATGCACTCCGGTTTCACGATGCCGATTTCCGCCCTGACAAACGGCATGCATGCGGCCATTTCCTCGGCGGTGGGCTTGCGGTTGTTCGTCGTCTGGCGCGGCGTCGCAGGCCGGAACTTGACGATGTTGGAAATGTAAACCTCCTCGCGGGAGATTCCCATCGCCTTGAGGATGTCGTTGAGCTTCTGCCCGGCGGGGCCGACAAAGGGTTCGCGCTCGCGCTCTTCCTGATAGCCGGGGGCCTCGCCGACGAGCATCACCCGCGCGTCGGGATTTCCCGTGGCGAAAACCATTACGTCCCGCAGTGAGCCAAGC
>CAWENZ010000018.1:0-225379 GCA_963810445.1 uncultured Verrucomicrobiae bacterium
TTTCTCTTTCAAAGTCCTGTTTTCACAAGGGTTATTCTGTAAATTTCTCGATTGATTTTTGGGTGGTTCGACGAATTGTACTATTAAGTACAACATCGAGGCCTTTATTGAAAAGTGTTGTACTTGATTTGACAAACTGTATTTAAAATAAGAAGGAAAGAGAGAGACAAAAAAAGATGGGAAACCACATTCAAGTGACTTTCCATCTTTTTTATCTAAAGTCCGTGACTTCGATGAAATAGAAATCACAGACTTTAAGAACTCAATTTTTCTTTTGTTTGTTTTTCCAGCTTCCCAAGCCGACGAATCTTTTTTTCCTCGACAACAGCGACGATTGCAAGGGCAATCAAACCGAACAGTAACGCAGCATTGAAGATGACGAACGTATCGCTCCAGCCGTGTAATGTAACTGAGCCGATCGTTAAACCATTCGTTTCTGGGTCAGCGATTTTTGCTAAACCGACTTTCGCGATTGAATCACCAAACAAGTAGCCGAACGTTCCGACCATTCCGTTCGTGACCGTTGTCGCTTGCTTCGGTGCGAAGCTGATGACCGAGACACCGATCAAGAGCTGTGGTCCGTAGATGAGCGCACCGAGTGCGAACAATGAAGTGTAAATCATAACTTCACTCGTACCGTAACGATAACCAAGGACTGCGACTGCTGTCAGCATGAGACAGATCGCTGCGACGAGCGCTCGGCGTCCTTTGAGTAAATCGGACACATACCCCCAAATCATACTGCCGCATAACGCACCGATTTCAAAGAAGAAGATCGTATTGACGGCACTCTCCGTACTGAAGTGCAAGTGTTCCGTAACATAGAGCGGTGCCCAGTTATCGATCCCGATCCGGACAATATAGACGAAGACGTTCGCGATACAGAGCGTCCAAATCCACGGATTCGAGATGACATACGTCTTGAAGACTTGCCACTTCGTCATGCTTTCTGCAGCAATGTTCTCCGGTTCGATCGGTTCCTCGAAGATTTCCTCACTCCTGTTCCACCCGAGTTCCTCCGGATCATCCTTCCCGATGAACAGGCCGACGATCCCGATGACGAGAGCAATCGCAGCAGGGAAGATGAACATCCCGACGACACTTCCGTTAAAGAAGACGTTTGCTCCCCAAAGCGCAAGACCACCGGCAATCGCACCACCGATGTTGTGTGAGACGTTCCAAAAACCAAGGTAACGTCCACGTTTTTCAAACGGTGTCCAGCGGGCAATCGTCGAATAGGATGATGGTCCCCCGACCGATTGGAAGAATCCACTCATCCCCCACAATACCATCAGGAGACCGACAGGACTTCCTCCGGCACTCATCAACATCCCCATGGCTGTCACGATTAAAGAAGACAAAATCAATAAGAACGAGATGACGCGTTTCGTGTTTTTACCGTCTACGAAGTACCCGAGCAACGTCTTCCCAATCCCGTATGTAATCGAGAAAGCGAAGCCGATATATCCGAGTTCCGTTGTCGTGAAACCGAGTTCTTCTTTTAGAAGCGGTTGTGCGGCTTTAAAGTTATTTCGAATGAGGTACATCGCCATATATGAAAAGAAGACGACTAAAAATGCTTTTAAAAATTGCTGCAACCATTGTTTCCGTTGTACTTCAATCGGTATGCCGGCATTCGGCAATTTTTTGATGCTGAAGAATCCCATCTTCCATTTCCCCTATCATGAATCAGAGTCTTCGCATCATTTGTCCTGGAGCTGATTGAATCGACGGAGATAATCCCGGTAATCGGCGACGATATCCTGTCCGATGTTTTGCTGGATCGGTTGTGTCTTCGCGATCGCATAGGTCGGTGTACCGAACGATACTTTCCGTAGGATTGCCTGACCGTCAGAAGAAAGCACAAAACGCATGAAGGCATTCGCCTGCTTCTGTTGCGTCCGTCCCTTTAACTTCGAGATCGCATTGATTGAGTATGTATCGAGCGGGATGCTCTTGACTGGGTAATACTTTTCACGCAGTGATTGTTGATCCCCGATGAAATTGACCCCAAGTATGGCTTCACCACTTGCGACATACGAAGTCGGTGCAAATCCATTCGCCGTAAACAGACGCGTTCGCTCGATCAGTTGGCGTAAGACATCTTCCGCTTTCGTTCCGTATCCATCAAAGACAGCCTGTAGAATCGTCGCCCCCGTACCGGAATGATTCGGGTCCGGCAAGATCAACTCATCCTGGTACCGCTTCGCCGTCAAATCGGCAAGCAGCCTGGTGAAGCCGGCGCAGAAGGCGCTGTCGGACCTGATCGAGGCCACGCCCTGGCAGCGCACCACGGTGCCGGTGTATGCCAACGCCACCGCGCGGCCGCACCCGGCCGACGTGGCGCGCAGCAAGAAGCTGATGGCCGAGCACCTGGTGAGCCCGGTGGAGTTCGTCGCCGAGATCGAAGCCATGCATGCCGACGGTGCGCGGGTGTTCGTCGAGGTGGGCCCGAAGAGCGTGCTGGCCAAGCTGACCGGCCGCATCCTCGAAGGCCGGCCGCATCTGGCGGTGGCGCTGGACGACGGCAGCGGCCTGCACGGCCTGCTGGCCGCGGTGGGACAGCTCCTGGTGGCCGGTGTGCCGCTGCAACTGGCGCCGCTGTTTGCCGGCCGTGACTGCCGCCGTGCCGACCCGGCGCGGCCGGCGCTGCTGGACCGCAGCGAGCCGGTGCCGCGCACGGCCTGGATGATCAACGGCTCCGGCGTGCGCCGCGCAGCCGAGCCGGTGCAGCAGATCGGCGTCACGCTCGAGCAGGCGCAGCAGGCAGCGGTGGCCGTGCCGGTGGCTGCCTCCGCGCCCGCACTTGCACATCCACCTGCACCTGCTGCCGTGTCCGCCCCCGCAGCGGCCCCCCCGGCCACCGCTGGCAGCCTGCCCACGCGCAGTACCGTCCCCGCACCGACACCGTTCCCGAGCAAGGAAAGACCCATGGACGACCGACGACCACTTCCGACCACGGCGGACGCCGCCGTGATGTCCGACTACTTCGACACCATGCGCCAGTTCCTGGAGACGCAGGAGCGCGTGATGTCGGCGTTCCTCGGGCCAGCAGCCGGCCGCCGCCGGACGCCCGATGGCGCTGCGTGCGCGCAGCGCACCGCTGGTGCTGCCACGCGTGGCCGAGGTGCAGATGCCCGCACCGGTGGCCGCCCCCGCGGCGCCGGTGGTCGTGGCGGCTCCGGTGGCCCCAGTGGCGCCTGTCGCGGCACCCGTGGTCGCAGCGGCTCCAGTCGCAGCACCGGCGCCGGCCCCTGTGGCCGTCGCCAAGCCCGTGCCTGCAGTGGCGGCGCCGGCCGCCCCCGTGGCCGCTGCGGCTGCCTACCGCAGGCGCTGCGGTGTCGCGCGAGAAGATGGTCGAGATGCTGCTGGCCATCGTCGAGGAGAAGACCGGCTACCCGAAGGACATGGTCGGCCTCGACCAGAACCTGGAGTCCGATCTCGGCATCGATTCCATCAAGCGCATCGAGGTCGTCGGCGCGATGCTGCAGGCGCTGCCCGAGCCCTACCGCGTGGCGCTCACCGACAGCCGCAGCAAGCTCAACACCCAGCCGTCGCTGAACGGCATGCTGGAGCTGTTGACGTCCGCCAAGCTCGGGGGGGTTGCCGTCCCTTTTGAGTTGGCCGAGGCGGGGTCCCCGGTGGCTGTGCGCAGCCATCTCCCGTCTCGGCATGTGATCCAGGCCGTGCAGCAGGCGCCTGGTGCGCAGGCGGCGCGGCACTTGAACGTCGGCCGCTTCGTGCTGGTGCCCGACGCTGGCGGCGTGGCCGCGGCGCTGGCCGCGCAGTTGCAGGCCCGTGGCTGCAGCATCGAGACGGTGCCGCCCGACGCCCTGGGTGACGAGCGCGCCATCCTGGCCTGGTGCGCCGCGCGTGGCGACACGCCGCTGGCCGGCGTCGTCCATCTGGCGGCGCTGCAGGCACCTGCGCTCGACGCCGACAGCGGCGTGCCCGCCTGGCGCGCCGCGCTGCAGGGCCACGACAAGGCACTGTTCCTGCTGCTGAAGGCGCTGAGTCCGGTGCTGCCGGACGGCGCCCACGTGCTGTCGGCCAGCGCCTTCGGTGGCCTCTTCGGCCGCGGCGCCGCGCCGGACACGCTGACGCTGCACGGCGGCGCGGTGGGCATGCTGAAGTCGCTGCGTGAAGAGCGCCCGGCGCTGCGCGTGAAGGCGGTGGACACCGACCCCGCGCAGGGCACCGAGGCCGTCGCCGCGCAGCTGCTGGCCGAGATCGAACTCGACGGCGGTCGCCAGGAGGTGGGTTACCCCGCCGGCCAGCGCACCGTGTTCCAGACCGTCGCCACGGCCGTGGCCGCCGACCCTGCACGCGCTGCCGCATTGCAGGACATCGTCGTGCTGGCCACGGGCGGCGCACGCGGCATCACGGCCGAGGTGCTGCGCGAGCTGGCGCGCCCGGGCAACACGCTGGTGCTCACCGGCCGCAGCGCGCTGCCCGAGGTGGAAGCGCCCGAGCTCGCTGCGCTGCCCACGGCCGAAGCGCTGCGCCAGCATTTCATTGCGCTGGTGCGCAGCGGTGCGTCGTCGATGAAGCCGGGCGAGATCAACCGCCAGGTCGCGGCCCTGCTGGGCCTGCGCGAGATGCGCGCCAACATTGCCGACTTCCGTGCGGCCGGCGCCGCGGTGGAGTACCGCGCCATCGACGTCACCGACGAAGCCGCGATGCAGGCCCTGCTGGCCGACCTGTACCAGCGTCACGGCCGCATCGACGGCGTGGTGCACGGCGCCGGCGTCATCGAGGACAAGCTGCTGGCCGACAAGGCCAGCGACAGCTGGTCGCGTGTGGTCGAGACCAAGGTGCTGGGCCTGCTGCTGCTGCAGAAGCACCTGCGGCCCGAGCGCCTGCAGTTCCTGTCGGTGTTCAGCTCGGTCGCGGGGCGCTACGGCAACAGCGGCCAGAGCGACTACGCCACCGCCAACGAACTGATGAACCGCATCTGCGAGCACCTGCGCGGGCGCTGGGGCGCGCGGGTCAACGTCAACGCGCTGTGCTGGGGCCCGTGGGGCGCCACCAAGTTCGGTGCCGGCATGGTGACCGCCGAGACCGAGGCCAAGTTCGCGGCCAAGGGCGTGGTGCTGGTGAGCGCCGAGGTCGGCCGCCGGCTCTTCCGCGAGGAACTGGCGCGCGCCGAAGGCGGCCCGGTCGAGGTGGTCTGCGGCGCCGGCCCCTGGGAACGCCACGAAGCCGAGGTGGGCGCGATCCGCCAGGCGCCCGAAACGCCAGATGTGCCCGAAGCCCCGAGCATCGGGCCGCTGCTCGGCGCCGCCGCCGTCAGCGCGCGGCCGATGGGCGACCAGGTCGTGGCCTTCACGCTCGACCCGCGCCACCTGTACCTGCAGGAACACGCGATCGACGGCACGCCGGTGCTACCCGCTGCCGCCGCACTGGAACTGCTGGCCGAAGCCGCCACGGCGCTGTGGCCGGGCTGGAAGGTGGTGGAGGTGCGCGAGTTCAAGCTGATGAAGGGCGTGGAACTGAAGCAGCCCACCCGCGCGCTGCAGGTCGTGATCAGCCCGCCGCCCTACGGCAGCAGCGAAGGTTTCGAGGTCAACGCGGCGCTGCAGACCGACCTGGGCCAGGGCCGCGGCTTGACGCACTACCGCGGCGTCGTGCGGCTGGAGCAGCAACTGCCGGTGGGCGAGCGCTGCCGTCCGCGCCTGCACGCCGAGAAGAGCCTGACGCCGGCACGTGCCTATGGCGAGTGGCTGTTCCACGGCCCGCGCTTCCAGGTCATCGAAGAGATCGCCGGGCTGTCGAGCGCCGGTGCCGCCACGCGCGTGCGCGCCACGCATCCGTCGCAGTGGCTGCAGGGCAGGGCGCCCGACTCCACCGGCTGGGTGTTCGACCCGGCGCTGCTCGACGCCGCGGCGCAGATGGCCTGGCTGTGGGCCCGCGCCTTCCGCGATGAGTCCGCGCTGCCGGCGCGCTTCGGCCGCGTCGTGCGCTACCGCGAGGTCTTCCCGCCGCGCATGCACATGGAGTACGAACGCATTGCCACCGACGACCCGACCGTGGTGCGCGCCAACGTGATGTTCTTCGACGACGACGGCGAGCCCGTGATGCTGATCGAGGAACTGGAAAGCATCGCCAGCGCCGCGCTGAACCGCCTGGGCGGCACCGCGCGCACGGCGGTGGAGGTCTGATGGCCACGTCCCCGAAGCCCGGCCCGGCGCCCGCGCTGGAGCCCATCGCCATCATCGGCATGGCCTGCATCTTCCCGCAGGCGCCCGACCTGCAGGCCTTCTGGAACAACATCCTGTCGGGCCTGGACGCGGTGGGTGACCCGGTCGAGAACTGGGATGCGCAGCGCTACATCGACAGCGGCCGCATCAAGACGCCCAAGGGCGGCTGGCTGAAGGACCTGTACCGCTTCGACCCGCGCGAATTCGGCATCATGCCGAACTCGATGGACGGCGGCGAGCCCGACCAGTTCCTCGCGCTGCGCGTCGCGCGCGACGCGCTGGCCGACGCCGGCTACCACCGGCCCGAGGTCGACCACCGCGACACCGGCATCATCCTCGGCCACAGCACCTACCTGCACCGCGGTCAGGTCACGGTGATCCAGAACAACATCGTGCTCGACCAGACGATGGAGCTGCTGCGCGCCGCACTGCCGCACCTGGACGATGCCGGTGCGGCGCAGCTGCGCCAGACGCTGCAGGCCAAGCTGCCGCCGACCAATTCCGACACCGCGCCGGGCCTGGTGCCCAACGTGATGACCGGGCGCATTGCCAACCGGCTGAACCTGAAGGGCCCGAACTATCTGGTCGACGCGGCATGCTCGTCGTCGCTGCTGGCCGTCAGCGCCGCGATGGATGAGTTGCGCGCCGGCCGCAGCCGGCTGATGCTGGCCGGCGGCGTCAACGCCTCGCTGCCGGCCGACGTGTCGACCATCTTCACGCAGCTCGGCGCGCTCAGCGCGCGCGGCAAGGTGCGGCCTTTCGAAAGCGGCGGCGACGGCACGCTGCTGGGCGAGGGCCTGGGCGTGGTGGTGCTCAAGCGCCAGAGCGACGCGCTGGCCGACGGCGACCGCATCTACGCCGTGCTGCGCGGCGTGGGCCAGGCCAGCGACGGCCGCGGCACCGGGCTGCTGGCGCCCAGCGTCGACGGCGAGACACTGGCGATCCGCCGCGCCTACGACAGCACCGGCGTCGACCCGGCCACGGTGTCGATGATCGAGGCCCATGGCACCGGCGGGTCACCGGCTCCATCAACCGCGTGGAATCCAGGATGATGGAGGGGGTCATCGGTTTTGAAAAGCTCGTCACCTACGATCTGATGGTTCCTCGGACGAGGATCTTGTGGATCGAGCGCGACGCCCGTCATGAGGAGGTCTGGCCGTCGGTGATGGCCAGCATCCAGGGCGAGTTCCCGGTTTATGGGGAGCGCCGGGACAATCTGATAGGCGTTGTTTCCATCAAGGACATCTACGGGCAAATGGCCGCCGGGAAACCTGTCAACTTCGGGGAAATCATGCAGCCGCCGCTTTTCGTGCCGGAAATGCAGCGGGCGAGCGTCCTGTTGGAAACCTTCCGCAAGACCGGCCAGCGCGCCGCGTTCGTGCTCGACGAATTCGGCAGCGTGATGGGCATGGTGACGCTCATCGATCTGATGGAGTCCATCGTCGGCGATGTGCCGTCGCGCGAGGAACAGCTCGCGATGCCGATCCAGCAGCGGCCGGACGGGACCTGGCTGATCGACGGGCACTACGAGATCGAGAAACTTCCCATGCATCTCGAAGACTTCGATCTGCCGGAAGGCGGCGGCGACGAGTATCAGACTCTATCAGGATGGTTCATGAAGCGACTCGGGCGCCTGCCCACGGAAATGGACAGGATTTCCTCCGGCGAATGGAGTTTCGAGGTTCTCGACATGGATGGGACCCGTGTTGACAAGGTGTTGGCCACCCGGCTTCACACGGTTCATGAAACGGATCAGGCCTGAAAATCCCCATCCGCCTGTCTCCGGGAAGGCGAAGGGCGGTTTGCCGGTTGTGGCAAGGGGGGATCGTGGATCCGTTGAAGGACCAACCGATATTGCGGGCCTCTGTCATTTCACATCCGTCCTGAACGGGGAAGCGGGCAAGCCGTCCTTGTTGAAGAGATTTCCTTCGTAAGTGCCCCAACCATAGCGAACCGCCTTTGGCATTTTCACCTCATCGCTGGATACGACGATTTGTTCTCCCTTGATGACGGCTTTTGCAGGCACGAATTTATCGTCCGCTCCGGCGATGGTGAAGTCCTTGAGTTCACCGTCCTTCGCCATCAGTCCGGCACCGGTGTGGGCGAATGTTAGGATGGCATTTCCAGACTCGACCTTCATCGACTGATAGACCGGGCCGGAGTATTCGATTTTCTCCTCATACGCCAGTGCACGGGCCGCAAGTGCGAGCCTTTTTCCAACCGGTTCCTTCCGGGTGGGATGGATATTGGAAAGATCACCGACATCGGCGGTCACCGCCATCCCTGTGTTAGGGGATGTCTTCAAGGTCAGCAACTGCGCCTCGCGAATCTCGGGTGGCTGCTTGTTGAATGGAGCAAGCTGGACATAAGAGGAAAGGGAAGTTGCCCTGGCCCCACTTCTCCCGCCAATCGGCGATCATGGTGGGAAACAAGGTGCGGTATTGCTGGGCCGCTCCCGCGTTTGCTTCGCCCTGATACCAGATCGCGCCCTTGATGCCATAGTTGACGAGCGGAGCGATCATGCCGTTGAAAAGCACGGTCGGCACACTGGGCTTGCCGTCCGGAGTCGGCGGGGCTTCAGGCTTCAGGGGAACGCCGAGCTTGGGAATTGGCTTTCCTGCATTTCGGGCGACTTGGGAGGCGCGCTTCCACTCGTTCAACTTCTTGTCATAGTCCGGACCTGCCTTTGCCCGCCACACTTTCAACCGCTCCTCGTAGGCAGCGATCTTGGCATCATAGGCAGCGACGGCCGCCGGGAAATCCTTTTCATTGTTGGCGGCGGCAGTCACGTAGGTGCTGAGGATGGGTTCCTTCTTCAGGCCTTCAATGCTTGTCCAGGCCTGCGCGGGGGTTCCTCCCCATGAGGAGTGAATCAGTCCGATTGGCACGCCGAGCTTCTGATGGAGATCCCTTCCGAAAAAATAGGCGACCGCGGAAAACTTCTTCGCGGATTCCGGCGTGCATGCCTCCCATTTTCCATCCGCTTCGGTGACGGGCTTGACCGACGTTTTTCTGGGCACCGTGAAAAGGCGGATCTGCGGGTAGTTTGCCTTGGGAATCTGCGCTTGGGCGTTGGATGCTCCGGCAAGGGGGAACTGCATGTTCGATTGTCCGGAACAAACCCAGACGTCACCCACTAACAGATTGTCGATGGTGACCGTGTTTTCCCCGCTGATCTTCATCGAGAACGGACCGCCCGCCTTCAGGGGCTTGAGGGAAACCTTCCACCGTCCACCAGCGGTGGTGGTGGTGATGCTCTGGCCGCCGAATTCGACGGTGACCTTCTC
Source organism: uncultured Verrucomicrobiae bacterium (assembly GCA_963810445.1). GTDB lineage: Bacteria > Verrucomicrobiota > Verrucomicrobiia > Verrucomicrobiales > Akkermansiaceae > Luteolibacter. The sequence continues at coordinate 9,488 of CAWENZ010000018.1, forward strand.
ACCATCTTTCGCAGTGCCCCAGACCGGGGTTTCCTGATCGCGTTGAAGCACGGCTCCTTCCGCGAACAAGGGATTGGGTTTCACCTCCGCCCGAGCGCTTGAAATGGCGGCGGGCAGGATGAGGAACAGATGAGAAAATCGGAGCGGGTTTCGAGAATGGGTGGATTTCATGGTCTGAAATCGACAGAGCACAAGTGGCTGTCACTTGTCGATCACGTTCTCGCATGACGACGGTTCAGCTCTTCCTGGATCGGGAATTTGGCCATGCCTTGCCAAGAATTGAACAAGCAGCCACCATCCCGGCGTTCTCATGTTGGTCGGAACGTGCGTACCGATTTCAAATCCCATCCCAAACCCTGAATTTCCCGTTCACCCAGATCATGCGCAAGCTTCCCCGTTTTCTCCTCATCGCGCTCGCGCTTTCCCGGACATGCATCGCGGCAGAAACCACCGAACGGACGCCTGATTGGGCGAAGTGGTATCAGGCGGACGCGGTCGATCATCAGAAAGCGATTCGCGAGTTCCATATCGACAGTGTCCGTGGAGATGATTCCCACGACGGGAAATCCCCCGAAACCGCATGGAAAACCCTGAAGCGGCTGAATGAAATCAAGTTGCTCCCCGGAGATCATGTTCTGCTTCGACGAGGGAGCCGGTTCAATGAGGCGTTGGAATTGAATCAGGTCACAGGCACGCCCGAGGCATTTGTCCGCATTCTTGCGTCAGGTCCGGAAGCCGAGGCAAAGCCCGTTATCGATGGCAAGGGGCATGAGGCGGCGATCCACCTGGCTAACAGCAGGTATGTCCGGATCGACGATCTTGAGATCATCAACGACAACAGCCAGCCAATCGCGGTGACCAAGGGACTTCTGGCAAGTATCCCGAAGGAGAAGAAAGGGGCGAAGCGCACGGTCTGTCACGGTGTCTGGATCACGGCGGCGGATCAGGCAACTTCCAGCGACATCCATTTGAAGGGGCTGAACATCCACAACATTTTTCCCGTCAAGGCATCCTCTTCCGAAGGGAGAATCAACATGACCTTCTACGGCCAGGGCATCACCATCGCCAATGACAAGGAAAGCGCGGGAACGATCAACCGGATTGTCGTGTCCGATTGCCTCATCGGGAACACCGGCCATTTCGGTATCCTGACCAGCGGACCGGCGGACAACAAGGTCAGGGACTTGATCATCAGGAACAACCGGACGAGCCAAACGGGTGGTTCTGCCTTCCTGGCGGCGAACGCCGCGAATTGTCATGTCTTCGGAAACGTGTTCGACGGTTCGGGTGCCTTCGACGACGCCCGCAAACACGGCCGGGGCAGCGGCTCGTGGACCTTCGCGGCCGAGAACGTGCTGTATGAGAAGAACGTGTGCATGAATTCCAAAGGGAAGGGCGACTCCGCCGGAATCCATATCGACTTCAATTGCCGTGACGTCATCGTGCAGAGGAACTTCAGTTATAACAACGAGGGGGGCTTCATGGAAGTTCTCGGAAACAACTACAACTGCGCCTATCGCTACAACGTCAGTGTCAACGACGGGTCCCGGATCAAGGGGAAGGATGGCGCGGTTCAGGAAGGCAAGGTGCTCATGGTGAGCGGCCACTGCATGAAGGCACCGTTCGGCCCCTTCAACAGCTACTTCTATAACAACACGATCTATGCGGACGAACGCATCAGCCCGAAATTTTCCATCACCGGCAGTGCCGAGGGACTCCTCATCGCCAATAACATTTTCTGCCTGAACAACGCGGTGTCGGAGGTCGATGACGACCAGCCGACGTCAAAGGCAGGGAAGAAGGCGGCAAAAATGAAGGCGAAGAATGTGGTGTTTGAAAACAACATCTATCCGGCGAAAACCACGCTGCCATCGTCGATCGGGATTACGGACGCCAACATGATCATTGCCGATCCTCAATACACCAACGTTGGTGGCAAGTTGGCCGCCGATTACATCCCCCGGAACAAGTCGGTGATCAAGGACAAGGGAGTGATGATCGGAAAGCTTCCCGGCGATGAGATCGGCCTCAAGGGCGGATTGCAGGTCGATTCAGATTTTTTCGGAAAACCGATCGTCGGCAAACCTGACATTGGCGCGATTGAAATCGATTGAGGAAGCAGCACCTCCTGCCTGTCTTGTCTTTGTTTACTTGAAACCTATTGTCTCGCGTTGAAGATCCTTTTCCACCCCATCCAATGAATCGATCAAGAACCCCGGCGCTTGTCGCCTTGGCTTGCCTGTTGGCAGGTCACATATCCGCCGCAACGGAACCTGAAAACCTGACCTACAAGACGGTTGACGGAGAACCACTCAAGTTGTTCGTCGATAAACCGGTCGATTGGAAACCGACCGACAAACGTCCCGCGCTGGTTTATTTTTTCGGGGGAGGCTGGGTTGGCGGGACCCCCACTCAATTCCAGAAGCAGTCCGAGTATCTTGCCACCCGTGGCATGGTTGGGTTGCGCGTGCAGTATCGCGTCATTCCCAAGGGGAATTCGGGGCCGCCGACGATGTGCGTGGCTGACGCGAAGTCGGCGATGCGCTACGTTTACTCCCATGCTTCGGAGCTTGGTGTCGATCCGGACAGGATCGGTGCGGCCGGAGGATCGGCAGGTGGGCATCTGGCGGCCTTCACCGGCTTGGTGGGTGGTCTGGATGATCCGCAGGACGACCTGAAGGTTCCTTGCAAGCCGAAGGCACTCGTGCTTTTCAACCCCGTCTTCGACAATGGCCCCGGGCAATGGGGACATGAGCGCGTCGGTGATCGATATAAGGAGTTCTCGCCAGCCCACAACGTCACCAAGGGGGCACCTCCCGCAATTGTGTTTCTCGGAAACAAGGACGACCTGATCCCTGTTAGCGTGGTTGAGGACTTTCAGAAGAAAATGAAGGCGGTCGGCTCACGATGCGACGTCCACATCTATCCGGACGCAGAACATGGATTTTTCAATCGTGGCGAGCCCTACAACCAGACACTTGCCGAGACGGAGAAATTTCTCGTTTCCCTTGGCTGGATCAAGGGGGAGTCCAAACCTGACAAGGAATGATGAACCGCTTCCTCAGGATCAGATGGTCGGCGTTTGCCGTTCTCATGGCTTCATTGACGTCGGTTAGGGCGGCTGGAAATCCGAATATCCTGTATATCCTGGCAGACGATCTCGGCTACGGCGATGTGCAATGTCTCAATCCCTCGCGAGGCAAGATTCCCACTCCCGCGCTGGACAAGCTCGCCTCGCAGGGAATGGCATTCACGGATGCGCACAGCGGCTCATCGGTCTGCACTCCCACCCGTTATGGCATCATGACCGGCCGCTACGCATGGCGCTCCTCCCTGGTGTCCGGAGTGCTCGGCGGCTCGAGTCCCCCCTTGATTGCGAAGGACCGGCTAACAGTCGCGGCGATGCTCAAGGAGCAGGGGTATCACACCGCTTGCCTCGGCAAGTGGCACCTCGGACTGGAATGGGCGAAATGGGAGAATCCCGCGGATAAGGCAAAGCATCCCGGTTGGGACGTCGATTTCTCGAAACCCATCGGACGTGGTCCCGTCACCCTTGGGTTTGATTCGTTTTTCGGCATCAGTGCCTCGCTTGACATGGCGCCCTTCGCATGGATCGAGAACGACCACCTGACCTCGCTTCCGACTGCCACCAAGAAATGGGTTCGCAAGGGGCCGGCGTCTCCGGAGTTCGAGGCGGTTGATGTGCTTCCGGCGCTCACGAGGAAGGCGATCGAAACCATCGGTGCCCGCGCGGAAGACTCGAAATCTGGCAAGCCGTTCTTCATCTATCTGCCGCTTGCCTCGCCCCACACGCCGATTGAACCAAGTCCGGAATGGCAGGGGAAAAGCGGGATCAGTCCTTACGCGGATTTCGTCATGCAGACAGACGCCTGCGTTGGGCAGATCCTGGCAGCTTTGGACAAGAATGGTGTTGCGGAAAACACGCTCGTGATTTTCACCAGCGACAACGGCTGCTCTCCCGCTGCGAAGATCGACGTGCTCCAGGAACACGGCCATTTTCCCAGCGGTGATTTCCGCGGAACGAAGGCGGACATCTGGGAGGGCGGACACCGGATCCCATTCCTGGTGCGATGGCCCGAAAAGGTGAAATCCGGAACCCGCTCCGACGCACTCGTCTGTCTAACCGACCTGATGGCGACCGCTGCGGAGATCACCGGTGCGAAAGTTCCTGACGATGCGGCGGAAGACAGTTTCACCTTTTTGCCGGTGCTCCTCGGGAAGGAGAAATCGGTCCGTACAAGCGTTGTGAACCACAGCATTCAAGGGCAGTTTGCAGTCCGTGAAGGCCAGTGGAAACTATCATTTTGCCCGGGCAGCGGTGGCTGGAGCAAGCCGGGCGACAAGGACGCCCTCAAACAGAACCTGCCGCCCATCCAGTTGATCGACTTGTCCACCGACATCGGCGAGATGAACAACCAACAGGCGGATCATCCCGAAGTGGTGCAACGCATGACGAAGCTGATGGAATCCATCGCCTCTAAGGGCCGCAGCACTCCGGGGCCCTCGCAGAAAAACGATACCACCGTGGACTTCCACAAATCGAGACCCTAACCTTTCACGATCATGACGCGACTTTTTCCTCTGTTACTTCTTGCCCAGGCACTTTCCGCCGCCACGCCCAACATCGTCCTCATCTATGCCGACGATCTCGGGTATGGTGATCTCGGTTGTTACGGATCCAAGGCCATCAAGACTCCGAACCTGGATCGTCTCGCGGAAGGTGGGCTCCGCTTCACCGATGCCTACGCCACCTCGGCCACCTGCACTCCTTCGCGCTACGCTCTCCTAACGGGAATCTATCCGTGGAGGGAGAAGGGACACAATATCCTCCAGGGAGATGCGGCGATGATCATTCCGCCGGGAAGCGACACGATGGCGTCGATCCTGCGGCATGCCGGTTACAGGACGGGAGTCGTCGGTAAGTGGCATCTCGGTCTGGGGACAACAACCGATCCCGTGGATTGGAACGGTGTGATCAAGGCGGGGCCGCTTCAGCTCGGCTTCGACAGCAGTTACATCATGGCGGCGACCGGCGACCGTGTCCCCACCGTGTATGTGGAAAATGACCGGGTGGCCAACCTTGATCCCAAGGATCCCATCAAGGTCAGCTACGGCGTCAAGGTTGGCAATGAGCCGACCGGACGCGAGCACCCGGAATTGCGGATGTTCGGGGCGGATGACCAACACAGCGACACCATCACCAATGGCGTCAGTCGCATCGGTTACATGACGGGTGGCAAGGCGGCGCTTTGGAAGGATGACGAGCTGGGAGATCATTTCACCGCCAAGGCCGTGGAATTCATCGAGAAGGAAAAGGATAAGCCGTTCTTCCTCTTCTTCGCATCTCACGAGCCGCATGTGCCAAGGGTTCCTGCTCCACGCTTCGTCGGAAAAACCGGCCTCGGCCCCAGGGGCGACGTGATCGCGCAGTTCGATGATCATGTCGGGGTGATTGTTGAGAAGCTGAAGCAACTCAATCTGTTGGAGAATACCCTGATCATTGTGACCAGCGACAACGGTCCGGTGCTCAACGATGGTTACGAGGACGAGTCGATCACCAAAAATGGCGATCACCGATCCGCAGGTCCTCTGAGCGGAGGAAAGTATTCCAAACTCGAGGGTGGCACCCGGGTCCCTTTCATCGTGTCGTGGCCCGGAAAGGTCGCGTCAGCCGTTAGTCCGGCGATTTTCTCCCAGGTGGATCTGCTAGCCTCGTTCGCCGAATTGGTCGGTGAGTCGGTCCCGGCCGGAGCCGCCGGTGATAGCAGCAACGCGCTTGACGCCTTGCTCGGAAAAAACCAATCCGGGCGTGAAGCGGTGGTGGAGGAGGGGATCTCGGGGCTCGCGCTCCGAAGCTCTAACTGGAAATACATCCCGGCCAGCAAGGGACCTGAGAAACACAAGATCATGCGTTCGGGAAACAGTCCGCAGCCGCTCCTCTACAATCTCGCCGAGGATCCGGCGGAGACGAAAAATCTCGCGAAACAGAACCCCGAGAAGGTCGCGCAGCTCGCGGCGATGTTGGAAAAGATTAGCGGAAGGAAGCCCCTGGAGATGAAAAAATAATTGGTGATCGGAGAATCAGCAGAAGAACGCGGAACCGATTGGCCCGGTTCTGCTGCGACAACCCGCTTGCTGGCAACGCAAAACCGGTCTAGTAGGGTGCGCGTCACCACGATCCTATGAAATTGAGAACCTCCGCCTTGCTTGCTGTCCCCGTCATGTCCGCCGTTCTGCTGGGAGGGTGCGGGTTGAAGCCGGAGACCACCGGTCCGGAGCCCACGAGGTTTCTGAAATCCACGGGAATCGACAACTCGCAAAGGATCGAGAGGTTGCCGTTCGAGCACGCCTGGCGGGATCCCAAGTTGGATATCTCGAAGTACAAGTACATCGTTGTTCGTCCGGTGACGACCGCATTTCTAACTGCTGACAAGTGGGAGGAGAGCAAGAGTGACTTCACTCCTGACAAGCGAACCTACACCCGGCATTGTGACGCGCTTGCCAAATATTGGAGCAAATCCCTTTCAAAGGCGTTTTCGTCGCCGGTTTGCATCTTCTACAAGACCACCGACACCAGCCGCCCCGGGACATTCATTCTTGAGGTGGCGCTTACCGAGGTTCGTTTCGAACCTGCCGCATCCAGGGTGCTGCCGGATGCGGTGCCTGCCGGAAATGTCTCCGGCCTTCTTACCGGCCTTCCGTTCTGCGCTTTCGAGGCGCGCGTGACGGACGCCGCCACCGGCAGGGTGGTTTCCACGATTTCCGACCGCCGGGGACCCGAAATCAAGGTGGTGGATGCCGAAAAGAAAACGAGCGCCGCTCCCAACGAACGGATTTGTGACGAATGGTCGCAACAGTTGATGGAAGGATCGAACATCGAGTTGTTTCCCAAGGTCAGGCGAAACTGGTTCAGCTTCTTCTAACTGCTTCATCCGTCCGGTAAGTTTTTGCCAATTGCCAAATGACACTTCCAACCAGATTCACCCTCGTCGTCCCATTTGTCCTTCTCGCGTCTTGTGCGGACTATCTGCCGAAGCCTGACGTGGCCACTTCGGAACTCCATGGCACGACCTTGGAGAATGCGGATCGCCTCATGGCCCGGGCGCGCAAGATCCGGACCGACGAGCGGATTGCTGCTGTCTATCAGCTCCGCGCGGCGGAGATCGCCTGGTCAAAACTTGATACCGACGGCGGATCGATCAAGAGTATTGAAAGCCTCGGGGAGACAAGCAGGCACGCGCTCAGGATCATCGAGCGTGCCACCGAGGGAGTGGCTGCCGACTTCATTGGCGAGAAATACAAGCCTGAGAAAACCTACAGCTACGGCGGATTCACCTATCGTGTGTCGGCAGGGATCGACCAAAAGCCAGGCATCTATCCGCTTGCCAGACTTGAGTCGGCCAAGCCCGCCCGCGAGGTCGAGCGCAAGCTCTGCAGGAACTGGCACACGGAAGAAGGCGTCGGAGTGGCGGTGGCACCCAAGTGGAAACGCCCGGACGATCCGAAAATGCAGCGTTTCGTCACCACCCGCAGTTACCTGGAACCCATCACCGCCGTGATGGATTTCGGGGCAAGCGATAACAGATCAGCATCCCGCAAGGTTTCCATCACCGGCTATGATCCCACCTACATCTCTCGAGTCCGGCTCGGGGCCACCGAATATCCGCTGGCGGCCGACTACACTGCACCCATCGTTGAGCAGACCAGCGACATCAACGAGTTCACCATCGCCCTGACCGGACTGATCCATCCCGGAAACCTCGATTCAAGGCTGATCTTGCTGGAACCCTACGATAAGGAGCGCATTCCCGTGCTTCTCGTCCACGGCCTGAACTCGCATCCGCGCATGTGGAAGGATGTCATCAACGACCTCCGCGCGGATCCCAAGCTTCGCGGGAAATACCAGTTCATGCTCTTCTACTACCCGACGGGTTGGCCCATCGCCTACTCGTCCATGCGTCTTCGTGAGGAACTTCGCGCGCTTCAGTCTGCGGTCGGGCCCACCAAGGACATGCTGGTCATCGGCCACAGCATGGGAGGCCTTCTCTCGCGGATGCAGGTCATCAACCCCGGTCGGAAATTCTGGGACAAACAACTGGGTGACAACGCCGACAAGCTCTATGCCAAGCTCCCTGCCGACAATCTCGCCAAGCGCATGGCCCTCTTCTCCGCAGATCAGCATATCGGCAGGGAGATCTATATCTGCACCCCCCATCGCGGCAGCGGCCTGGCCGACCTTTCTCTAACCGGCCTTTTCATCAAGCTGGTCAAGTTGCCGACCGCGATCACCGGTGCGCTCATCGACCTGCCGGGAAACATCATGGAGCGTGGCCAGCTCACCAGCGTTGCCGGACTTTCGCCCTCGAACCGCTTGTTCGAGGCTCTCGACGAGATTCCCATCCAGGTGCCCTATCACTCCATCATCGGGGATCGCGGAAGAGGCGACACGCCGAAGAGCAGCGATGGCGTCGTGCCTTATTGGAGCTCGCATCTTGAAGGTGCGAAATCCGAGGTCATCGTCCCCGACAGCCACGGAGCCTTTGATGATCCGCAAGCCATTGAGGAAATGCGCCGCATCCTGCTTCTCAACGCGGGCATCAAGAAATAGCGGGAATCGGGTATCCCATGGAAAAACCGCATCGGTGCTTGAGTCATGCACCTTTCCCGCAAAGATGGATCCCGTGCGATGAAAGTGACCGTCTTCAGCAGCAAGCCCTACGACGAACTCTTCATCGGTGAGTCGAACCGGTCCTTCGGTCATGAACTGCTCTTCATCGAGAATCGGCTGACACCGGAAACCGCCGTTCTCGCGAACGGCTCGCCGGCCGTGTGTGCTTTTGTGAATGACGAGCTCGGCGAGCCCACGTTGAAAGCGCTTGCCGACTCTGGCACGAGATTCATCGCCATGCGCTGCGCCGGATTCAACAATGTGGATCTGGCCGCGGCGAGGCAGCACGGGCTGGTCATCGCCCGCGTGCCGGCCTACTCGCCACATGCCGTCGCAGAACACGCCGTCGCGCTCCTGCTTTGCGCCAACCGCCATATCCACAAGGCCTACAACCGCGTCCGTGAGGGAAATTTCTCGATCGACGGGTTGCTCGGCTCGGATATCCACGGGAAAACCGTCGGCGTGATCGGCACCGGCACCATTGGATCCATTTTTGCCAGGATCATGACCGGTTTCGGCTGTGAGGTGCTCGCCCACGATCTCGCACCAAATCCTGACTGCCTTGTGGCCGGTGTCCGCTACGTCGAACTTGCGGAATTGTTCGCAAGCTCCCACGCCATCAGCCTTCACTGTCCGCTCGTTCCCGCCACCCATCATTTGATCGATGGAAAATCCCTTGAGCTCATGCGTGACGGCGTCTTCATCGTCAATACCAGCCGTGGCGCGCTCATCGATACCGAGGCTGCCATCGCCGGCATCAAGTCAGGCAAGATCGGCGGGCTTGCGCTTGATGTTTACGAGGAGGAGTCCGAACTCTTCTTCGAGGACAGGTCCTTCGGCGTCATCCAGGACGATGTCTTCATGCGCCTCACCACGTTCCCCAACGTGATCATCACCGGCCATCAGGCGTTCTTCACCCGCGAGGCCATGGAAAACATCGCACGCACCACTCTCACCAATCTATCCGACCTTGAGAACGGTCGGCAATGTCGCAACCTCATTGAGTTTGGTTAGAGAAAACGCGCCAACATCATCATGATCCCGCAAGACATCATCGACCGCTTCCTCGTCAAACCCGGCACCGACGTGGACCTCGGAAATTACCCCACCGACTGGACCGAGACCGACGAGGCGAAGGAACTCGGCAAGGACGTGATCAAGGAGCGCGCGAATGAAATCCTCGCGAAGAACCGCGCGGAACTCGATGAAGCGCAGAATCTCCTTTATGCCAGCGACACCCGGTCGGTCCTGCTCATTTTCCAAGCCATGGACGCCGCCGGCAAGGACAGCACCATCCGTCACGTCATGTCCGGGGTGAATCCCCAAGGCTGCCAGGTATTCAGTTTCAAGAAACCCTCGGCGGAAGAACTCGATCACAATTTTCTCTGGCGCTGCATGAAGGCACTACCCGAGCGCGGGCGAATCGGCATCTTCAACCGTTCCTACTATGAGGACGTCCTCGTCGTGAAAGTCCATCCGGAGTGGATCAACACCGCCCAACTCGGCACCCCTGACAAGAAATTCTGGGAGAAGCGCTACGAGGACATCAACAACTTCGAGAAGCACCTCGTCCGCAACGGCACCGTGATCCTCAAGTTCTTCCTCCACCTTTCCAAGGGCGAGCAGAAGAAGCGCTTTCTCGACCGGCTCGACGATCCGAAAAAGCACTGGAAATTCTCAACTGCCGACCTCGCCGAACGCGAGCGGTGGAAGGACTATCAGAAGGCATACGAGGATGCGCTGAGTGCCACCAGCACGAAGAAGGCACCCTGGTATGTTGTCCCGGCCGACCGCAAGTATGTCGCCCGCGCGATGGTCGCCGACATCATCGTATCAGCGATCCGCGGATTGAATCTGGAATATCCGAAGGTCTCTGACGAGCAGGTGGCGGAACTTGCGAAGGCCCGGGAAATCCTGGAGAGCGGGAAAAAAGGCAATGAGGATGCCGGCACAGCCAAAGCCTGAGAAATCACCACCATGTTCAAGACCCGCAGCTCCGTTCCCGGCTCGTCGCCAGCCACGCTCATTCCCCACCTCGTGGATGGAAAGGTCGTCCCCCCAAAGATCACGCTCATCGAGTATGACAGGACCACCCTTGAGGAGCGCGCCATCACCGACATCCGCGAGATCACACCGCATCTCGACAACAACAAGGTTACCTGGATCAACATCGACGGTCTTGGCGACGTCGAGACGATCAAGACGCTCGGCGAGATGTTCCAGCTCCATCCGCTCGCGCTTGAGGATGTTTTCAACACCGGCCAACGTCCGAAGACCGAGGTCTTTGCTGACTATCTCTTCATCATCGCGCAGATGGTATTCGTGGACGGGGAAGCGGCATCTGCGGCGAGCAGGTCAGCATGTTTCTTGGCCGGAATTTCCTGATCACCTTCCAGGAGGAACCTGATTTTGATGTCTTCGATCCAGTGCGGCAACGGATCCGCTCGGGTCATGGTTTCATCCGCAAGTCCAAGACCGACTATCTGGCCTATGCCTTGCTGGATTCCATCATCGACCACTATTATCCGGTGCTCGAGGAACTCGGAAACGACATCGAGGAACTCGAGGATGCTCTCCTTCAGCACCCCTCGCGTGAAATGGTCCACACCCTGCACGAGTACAAGCGCAACCTCACCCAGCTCCGCCGCTTCGTGTGGCCCTTGCGGGATGTCGTGAACTCGATGCTGCACGATACCTCGGGCCTGATCACGGCTCCCACCGGGGTTTTCCTCCGCGACTGCTACGACCACACCGTCCAGCTCATGGACCTCGTCGAGAGTTACAAGGAAGTCACCTCCGGACTGATGGAACTCTATCACTCCAGCGTCGGCTTGCGGACCAACGAGGTCATGCGTGTTCTAACGGTCATTACCTCCATCTTCATCCCGCTCACCTTCATCGCCGGTGTCTATGGCATGAACTTCGCCTCCGAGACTCCTTCCGGAGAGAAACTCCCGTTCAACATGCCGGAGCTCTACCTTCCGCACGGTTATATCGATGTGCTCGCCGTCATGGCCATCATCGCCATCATCCAGCTTTGCATCTTCAAGAAGATGAAATGGCTCTGATCTTTGTTCGTAGTCCAGCCCTTCAGGGCGTCTTCGGGAGCATGGCAGACGCCCTGAAGCACCAGAACCCGCGCTGCGCTGAGTGTGGATTCGGGAGCAACTTCGCAGCGCATCGTGGCGGCGGTTTCCAACCGCCAAGCCGCTGAATCCATGCCTGGGACTTCTCCACACCGCTCCGCAAAAATTGATGAGTTGGGGCATGGCGGTTTAAAACCGCCGCCACGTTTCTGCATCCTCAACTTTCAAGTTACTCGGGAGGGCTGGACTACGAACGAAGATCCGTCAGTCCTCGAATAGGATATCCATCATCCGCTTGGGATTGGAGAGGAATTGCCGGGTGATGCGGTAATGCTCGGTCTCCTCATAGGCAACGCGCTCGATACCACCGGCGGAAAATTGATAGATGATGGCATCCGGATAAGCCATCAGGATGGGAGAATGCGTGGCGATGATGAATTGGGATTTTTTACCCACGAGGTCATGGATGCGCGTAAGGATCGCGAGTTGGCGCTTGGGGGACAACGCGGCCTCCGGCTCGTCGAGCAGATACAATCCCTTTCCTCGGAAGCGGTTCACCATCAGCGCCAGGAAGGCTTCGCCGTGGGATTGCTCGTGAAGCGGATCGTCGCTGTAGGCTGGACCGATGGGTGGTCCCGCTCCGGGAATTGCATCGAGTTTTTCAATTTCGGTGGCGACATTGAAGAAGCTCTCGGCCCGGAAGAAATAGCCGTCGCGCGGGCGGGGATGGCCGCGCGAGAGACGCAGGAAGCGGTGAAGCTCGGAGTGGGATTCACGGGTGCCGAAGCTGAAGTTCCGGGACCCGCCCTCCGCATTGTATCCGCAGGCGACCGCGATGGCTTCCAGCAAGGTGGATTTTCCCGAGCCGTTTTCACCCACAAAGAACGTGACCGCCGGATGAAGTTCGAGTTTCTCCAGCGGTCTAACGGCAGGCAGCGAGAACGGATAACGGTCGAATGATTCCACCTCGTCGCGCTTCAATTCAACATTCGCGACGAATTGCTGGGAGATGATGGACATCGTGCGATCTCTTGCCAGTTTTCGCGCCGGAAGAAAGTCAAGGAGATGGCTCTAGTTGGCTTTCGCCTTCTTCGTATCGCCTTGTTTCTTTTTGCGGGGTTGGTTGCCGAACCAATCGGGAGGAACCGTTTCGGGTGCCTTCAGGTCGGTGCGGAGGGTTTTGAGTTCCTTCTGAAGCTTCTCAACCTGCTCCTTGTATTCGGGCAGGTCGTAAACGCTTTTCATCTCGTGCGGGTCCTTCTGAAGATCGAACATCTCCCAATAGTCCACGTCGGTGCCAAAGAAATGCACCAGCTTGAAGCGGTCGGTGACTACCCCGTAGTGCGGGCGGACGTGGTGGGGGGAGGGGAACTCGTAGTATTGATAGTAGAAACTTTTCCGCCAGTCGGCAGGTGTTTCTCCCGCAAGCACGGGACGCAGGCTGCGGCCTTGCATCTCGGCAGGGATGGCTAGTCCCGCCGCATCAAGGAAGGTTTCCGCGAAGTCGAGATTGGATACAATGTCCTTGCTGACACTGCCGGGCTTGGTGATGCCGGGCCAGCGGACAAGAAGCGGTGTGCGCAGGGATTCCTCGAAGATCCACCGCTTGTCGAACCAGCCGTGCTCGCCGAGAAAGAAGCCCTGGTCCGCGCTGTAAACCACGATGGTGTTCTCCGTCAGGCCTTCGTCGTCGAGATACTTGAGGATCCTGCCGACGCTTTCATCGACGGTGCGGACACAGGCGAGGTAGTCGTGCATGTAGCGTTGGTAACGCCAGCGCACGAGGTCGTCGCCCTTGAGATCGGCTTTCTTGAATGCCTCGTTTCTCGGAACATAGTAGGCATCCCAGGCCTTCCGCTGCTCGGGTGTCATGCCCTGGGGCGGAACGAGTTTCATGTCATAGGGCGTGATGGTTTTTGCCAGCGTCATGTCCTGCGTGTGCTCGGCGACACCGCGGCCCTCGTAGTCGTCGAACAAGGTGTCGGGTTCGGGATACTTGCGGTCGGCATCGCGACCGAGTTCTCGGAGTGGCGGTTCCCAACTGCGGTGGGGTGCCTTTTGCTGGCACATGAGGAGGAAGGGCTTTGACTTGTCGCGATGCTTCAACCAGTTGAGCGAGGCGTCGGTGATGATGTCGGTGACATAGCCTTCAGTCGTGATTTTCTCGCCCATCCGGTTCATCGGCGGGTTGTAATAGACTCCTTGTCCGGGAAGGATCTGCCAGAAATCAAAACCCGTTGGATCGGAGCCGAGGTGCCATTTTCCGATCATCGCGGTGGAGTATCCCGCCTCCTTGAGCAATTTCGGAAACGTGGTCTGCGAGCCGTCGAAGGTGCGGTTCGAGTTGTTCACGAAACCGTTGATGTGGTTGTAGGTGCCGGTGAGCACCGTGGCGCGGCTCGGTCCGCAGATCGAGTTTGGCACGACACAGCGGTTGAAGAGCATGCCTTCCTTGGCGAGGCGGTCGATGTTCGGCGTCTCGACGAGTTTCCGGGAGTCGCCGTAGGCGCTGATCGCCTGATAGGCATGGTCGTCGGAAAAAAGGAAGACGATGTTCGGTGGCTTCGAGGCTGCCGCATGAGTCGCCGCGGTGAGCGACAATGTTGCGAGCAGCGAGAGTAGCGGAGACGTGAGGTGGCTAGGATTCATGGCGTGATTTTAAAAAGCGGCTTCCTGCGGCGGACGGTGGATTCGGGACTGGATTGCGGCAGAGTGGGGAAGTCCGTGCTCCAGAACCCGCGTGACTCAAACGAGATACGCATCCCGCATCCGGATTCTCTCGAATCAAGCCGTGAAAACGCCGGATGAATGCGTCCGACGATCTGCTGAAATACCGTGCTCGCATCATCGCCACTCATGGGCAAGGATCCCCCCGCAAGTCGGACAAGACCTCAAGTCCGGCATGAATCCCGTCTATCAACCATGAAGAGAATTAGAATCTCCCTAACAACTTGCGGCCTTTTGATGGCGCTGGGAATTTCCGCCACGGCGGACCAGCAGGTCATTTATCCACCCTCCGCCATGCCCCGTGTGGACATGCATACCCACATGGATGCCAAGACCCAGTATGCGAAATGCGTGGAGGCCATGGACCAGTGGGGCGGCACGATCAGCATCTCGCTGGCGGGTCTTTTCTGGGTGAAGGACAACGAAGGCAAGAATGCCAGCCCGGACAGCGTGAGACGGATACCGGACAACGACATGGTCTATGTGAAGGAAAAACTGGATGACCGCATCCTCTTCGTCCCGGGGGCTTTCACCATTCCCAGCGTGGGCATCTGGTGGAGTGTGGATGAGATCAAGACGTTCAAGCAACAGGGCTTCGTCGGCCTGAAATTGTGGCCTCACGGCAAGATCCTATCCAGCAAGATTCCGGGGATTCATGAACAGCTTGATGAGGCGGGAAAACAGGGTATGCCCCTGATCGCCTACCACACCGGCGACCCGGGAGATGCGAAGGGAAACAACCATGATTTTCCCAAGTACGAGGACGACACGTTGGAGGTGGCCGCCAAGCACCCGCAGACCACCTTCATCTTTGCCCATGGCCTTTTCATGCTCCAGAACGACGCTGGGATGGAAAAGCTGGCCGGTATTTTCGACAAGTATCCCAACGTTTTTGTCGATTGTGCCTTCGCCCACAATGCCCGCCAACCGGAGAACTACACGGTTTCCAAGGCAAGGGAGTTTTACATCAAATACTGTGACCGCATCCTCTTCGGATCCGATGTCTTTGGCGCGGGTGGAGGCGCGGCCGGATTTCTGAACGAGCGCAAGCTTCTCGAAACCAAGGAGGTGACCAACGGGCTGCACGGCGGTCCGAAATTCGAAGGATTCAATCTCCCGGATCCCGTGCTCAACCACATCTACTATTGGAACGCCGCCCGCTTGATTCCACGGGTTCGTGAGGTGCTGGAGGCGCGGAAATTCAAGGTCGGGTTTGAGTTGGGAAAGATCAAATGCGACAGGCTTCCGCCGGAAGTCACCGTGAATCCACTCGCTTTCACAAGCGGAGCGGCTGCCGATCTAACGGGCAGCCTGGGATCGGTCACGAAAAAGCTGGTGGTCGAAATCGCCGGGAAGACGTTCCAGGCAGAGGACCTCATGAACGGCACCTGGAAGTTGTCCCGTTCCAAGTTCGCCAGCATTCCGCCCGGGAAATACGACGTGAAGGTGACGGCTGAAAATTCGCTGGGCTTGGTAAGGACGGATTCCACCACCGACGAGCTGACGGTCACCGCTCCGAAATAGCACCGCATCCTGCGGTGGCAAAGGCACCAACTGGTCGGGGCGGCGGGAATCGAACCCACGACCTCTTCGTCCCGAACGAAGCGCGCTACCAGGCTGCGCTACGCCCCGACAGGTTGGTTATCAGCTTGTCATGGCGACCGTCTGGAGATTCACCTTTCCCGATATCCGGTGAATTGATCCGGGGTGGGCCTGGCGGCCAAACTTATCCCTGAGACGATTCATCGGCAGGCGAGAAAGTGGGCGAAAGCTCTTTCAGGCGAACGACGACGGCCATTTTTTATCCAACACGCCGATTTCGTGGCAAGGAAATACATCGGCTTATCGGGGATTGGCGGTGGTGCTCCTCGCCCGTCGCCATGAAGAGAGGCTGCGGAATGGACCGCCGTGGAGATCAACAGGAACGGGATGGCGTTTTCATGACATCCATGGAAATGCCCTCATGCGGTGCCCGATCAAGAAGCTTTGTTGCGGGCTGTGGAGATTTCACTGTCTCCGTTCATTCCAATTGTCGCATGAAATTCCCATGGCGGCTGCCCGGCTCAGGGAGCATGTTCAAGACATGAGAAATTCGCATGGAGACACGCACAGTAAGACCATCGGTTACATCCTCTGGATCTTCGGATTCACCGGGGCCCACCGGTTCTACTATGGCAAGCCGGTCACCGGTACACTCTGGCTGCTGACGGGTGGTTTGTTAGGGGTTGGCTGGCTGGTTGACTTGTTCCTGATTCCCGGCATGGACCGGATGGCGGACTTTCGTTTTTCCACCGGTCGCTACGACTATTCGCTGGCGTGGATCCTCCTGACCTTCCTCGGTCTGCTCGGAATCCACCGCTTCTATATCGGAAAACCCTGGACAGGCATCCTCTGGCTTTGCAGCGGCGGACTTCTCGGCTTCGGCTGGCTCTATGACTTCTGCACGCTCAATTCCCAGGTGGATGAGCGAAACCGGTTCGTCCCGACAATGAACGGACTTACCGCCTGATTTTCTAACATTAACTGTCGGTTGCCGCCTTCTTCTTTTTGCCCTTAGGTTTTCCCTTTACCGCGTTCTTGCCTTTTTCCGGATAGGGCATGACATGGGCACGCGCGGCCCACGCGTTCCATTTTGACTCAAGTTCACTGGCTTTCTCCGGTTGGGACGATGCGAGATCGTGCTGCTCGGTGCGGTCGGCTTTCATGTCGTAAAGCTCCCACTTTCCATCGCGGCCGGCACGGACGAGCTTCGAATCCCCCACGCGGATGGCCGCATTGCCCTCGTGTTCCCAATAGATGGCCTCGCGCTCCAGGGGCTTGTTGGCGAACGCGGGAACAAGGCTGGTGCCTTCCATCGGGGTGATGGCCTTGCCCTTGATTTCCTTCGGGTAGGTGGCTGCACTTACATCGACACAGGTGGCCATGACATCGATCAGGTGTCCGGGTTGGTTTCGGAACTCGTCCTTTGGCGCAATGCCCGCAGGCCAATGGGCGATGAGGGGAGTCGAGACTCCACCTTCATGGTTGAAATGCTTGTAGCGGCGGAACGGGGTGTTCTGGAGCATGGCCCAGCTTTCACCACAGAACCATGAGGAGTTGGTTTGAGATGGATCGCCCACGGACTTTCCGTTAGGACCGGCTTCGGCATTGCCGCCATTGTCGCTCATGAAAAGGATGAGGGTGTTGTCGAACAGATCGCGCTGCTTCAGGCCGCCGACGAGATCTCCAATCGACTTGTCCATGTGGGCGACCACGGCGCTGTAAACCGCCATGATGTGGTCGAAATGATCCTTTTGTTCATCCGTCAGGCTATCCCATGCCTTGACCGCATCAGGGCGGGGGGCGATGGGCCAGGCCTTGTCGAGCAGTCCCATGGCGAGCTGCTTTTCGTGGCGGTTGATCCTCAGCTTGTCCCAGCCTTCCTTGTATTTGCCACGGAAGCGGGCGATCTCATCGGCGCGAGCCTGAAGGGGGAAATGCGGCGCGTTGTGTGCCAGATAAAGAAAGAACGGCTTTTTCTCGGACACGGCCTCATCGATGAATTTCAAACCGAAGGTGGTCCACAAATCGGTCGAATACCAATCCTTCGGCAAGACAGGGTCGTTGGGCGCGAGTTGCTTGCCATTGAGGAAGAGCGTGCTTCTCGGGTTGCCCGCCATATAGAACCCGCCGGCTGGCGCATTGAGCGAGCGCTCGAAACCACGCGTCCAGGGGGTGACGCCCGCTTCCTGGCCGACGTGCCACTTGCCGACCATCGCGGTGAAATATCCCGCGGGTTTGAGAACCTCGGGAATGGTCGCGCAGGTGTCGTTGAGAAATCCCTGATAGGCCGGCAGTCCTTCGTTGTTCACCATGTGACCCACACCCGCCTGATGCGGATAGAGACCTGTCAGCAATGAGGCGCGCGTGGGACAACAGCGTCCGGTGTTGTAGAACTGCGTGAACCTCAGTCCGTCCTTTGCCAGAGCGTCGATGTTGGGTGTCGGGATTTCGGAACCGTAGCAGCCGATGTCGGAATAGCCCATGTCATCGACAAGGATGACAATGATGTTAGGCCGGTCGGTCGCTGCGGCGAAGAGCGTGGATGAAAGGCACAGGGCCGAGGCAATGAAGGTATGTTGAATCTTTAGTTTCATGAGGTGGTTGGATTGGCAAGTTGTGCTCAGGGTTTTGACTTTCGTTTGCCTTTTTTCACGGTCTTCTTTTCAGGGGCGTTCTTTTCGTTGTCGCCCTTTCCCTGACGGCTGAGTGCATTCATTTCAGTGGGGATTCCCTTGTCTCCTTGCTGGGCCATCCATTGGTCCATCCGCCCGCTGAGTCGGTCCTTGATCGCGGCAAACTCGGGGTTTCCTGCCAGGTTCCGCGTCTCCAACGGATCGGTCCGGAGGTCGTAGAGTTCCTCGGCGGGGCGGTGATAGAGCCAATCGATGCGGCTCGCCAAAGCCGGGTCATCCTTCGCATCCGCTTTCCATGAATCCAATGGCTGGCCCTTGTGGATGCCGCTGATCTCGTAGGTGTTCTCCGGCATGAGGTTGCGGATGTACTTGTATCGCCCGTCACGCGCCGACCGCATCGGATAGGGATCCTTGTAGCCGATGATGCCGACGGTGGTGTGTTGTGAGAAGGCACAGTCGCGGAACGTCTCCGCTTTTGCTAACAAAATGTCGAGGAAGCTCTTGCCGTCGAATCCCCGGGCACCGTTGGCGTCCGGGCAGCCGGTGTCGATGGCTAACGGATCCTCGCCGGCGGCGGCGAGAAAAGTGGGTGGGACGTCGAGATACTCCATCAGGGCGTCGCTGCTGGATCCCGGTTTCACGTTGCCCGGCCAGCGGACCACGGTGGCGGAGTGGATGCCATTGTCATAGACTGACCACTTGCCGCCATAGGGAAACGAGCTGCCCTGTTCGCTGACGAACATCACCAGGGTGTTATCGGCCATTTTTCCGTCATCGAGGGTCTTGAGCAAGGATCCGACCTGGTTGTCCAGTGACGTGATTTCCGCGTAGTAGGCGGCCAGCAGCTTCCGCGTTGTGACGTTGTCATGAAGGTAAGGCGGAACCGTGATCTTGGCAGGATCGTAAAGATCTTTCGGGCCGCGATCCCACGGAGAGTGGGGATCGTGGGAGGCGAACACGGCGAGCCACGGTTGGGCCGGATCACGGTTCACAAAGGCCGCGAATGCCTTGAAGTCGTCCTGATTGGCGCTGATGGATTCGTATGGAAAAGAGGCCGCCGGTCCCACGTGGGTCTTGGCCTGAAGGCCGACGCGGTAGCCGAGGCCCTTGAACGAGGTGAACATGCTTTTTGTTCCGTCGTAAACACGGGTGTGGTTCGGGTAGGCACCGCTGCGGATGCAGTCGAGCCCGGTGTAGAGCGCATGGCGTGTGGGCGAGCAGGTTGTCGCCGGATTGAACATGTTGCGAAGCCACATTCCTTCCGACCGGAGCTTGTCCAGATTGGGCGTTTGAATGTCCTTGTTGCCCGTGAAGCCGAGGTCGTGCCAGTTCAGGTCGTCCGCTACGATGAGCAGGATGTTAGGACGGATTTTCCCGTTGTCCGCACTTTCCGCGGCAAGCTGTCCGACAAGAAGCGCCAGGAACAACATAAGTCGATGGATGGATTTCATGAAATGGGGATTGCGGGAAGTGTGGTCTTTTGCCGACCGGTCCGTCGAATGGATTTTCACGGGCGCTCAACGAAGGACAATCCCGCAATCCAATTCCGGCGGGAAGAGAGGATGGTGCTTGGTGATCGCTTGATAAAAATCCAGGATCCGGATCGTTACCGCTACGACGGTCCGCCGGAATCGAAACTCATGAAAAGCATTTGTCTAACAATACTTACCTGCGGAGTTTTCATGCAGGCTGGCGCTGCGGAAACTTTGTTCACCCAGAAAGGGAAGGATCCAACGTTTCAGGAGGTGATCAAAAGCGGCAAGCTGCCGAAGGGGCATAATTCAAAAACCGGGGTGACCGGTTCAGCGATTCAGGTGAACCTCAAGGCGGTCGAGGTAACCCCGGAATCGAGGCGGCCGATTCCGAAGGCGATCAAGATTCATACGTTGGGAAGCAGCGCGATCCCCCGGGAGGATTTCGGGAAGTGGTCGCGATGGTATCAGGAGGACGGGCATACCCAGGTTTTCAGGCTGTTCAAGGGAGAGGTGAACATGCGCAACGAGCGCGAGAACGCGGCACGTGTCGAAGCCTTCACCAGCTTGAACTGGAAGAAAGGCCCGTGGCACGAGTGGAGCGGCACCTACACCATCATCAAGCCGCATGGCGCGGCGATTTTCCAAGCGAAGAACAATATCAACGACTGGTCGGTCCAGATCAACATGAACGCAAAAGGGGACGTCATGCTCAACCACCGCCGTGGTACGGACAAGGTCATCGCGACGGGTATGGTTGGAAAGCCCTTTCAAATCCGGGTGAGGGACAACGGTCAGGACTACGAGGTCTATCTGGCCGACAAAAAGGTTGGCGAGGGCACCTACGCAAGACCTGAAGGGACAACCGCCTTCCGTTGGGGCATGTATCTCGGGAAAAGCGCCGTGACCACTGACGCCATGATCTTTGTCTCAGGAGTCACGGTGGATGGCAAATGAGAGCATTCCATGAAGTCACGACGGATCGATCTGGATTCTAACATCTCCTGATACCGGTTCAGTCACGATCCAGCGCGACCCGACGCGGCTTGAGGCGACGGGCTTGTCGTTGATGCTGACGCCCTTGGAGGATTCCGATGCGGGTAGATCGAGCCTGGCCGTCATTCCTTCCGGCAGGGAAAGCGACATTTGAAAGGATGATTTGTTTTCCCAAGACAAGGTGATCGGGCCACGTGGCGTCGGGATCCTCCCTTTGGCAAATGAAAGTGTTCCGATTTGTGGACAGATCCGGGCTTGCTTCCAACCGGCGGAAGTCGGTTCAGCTCCCAGCACGAAGCGCGGAAGCAAGTAGGCCGGCGACGCACCCCAGGCGTGGTTCCAATCCTGGTTGGGCTTGTATTTCTGGTCCCATGCTTCCCAGGTGATGGTGGTTCCGCTTTCGACCATGTGTCTCCAACTGCGGTCGGTGGGGGCCGTGATGAGTTCCAGCGCGCGGCGATCCGCGCCATTGGCAAACAGTGCTTCCATGAGATAGGGTGCTGCGTAGACCGAGCAGGCCATGTCGCGTTTCCGGAGGTTGGCGGTGACCGCTTGTGCGTAATCCTTGGGCACCAGACCAAAGGCCAGCGGGAACAAGCTCGCGTGGATGGACATGTGGTTTGTGCCCTCGCCGTCGCGATAGGTGCCCTTGGCGCGGTCGAAGAGAAGGTGTTGGAAGGATGTATGGGCCTTTGTTTCCATGGCCGCGTAATCGGCGGACTCCTTCGTCTTGCCGAGAGCCGCGGCCATTTCCGACATCAGTTTCAACGAGCGGATATGATAGGCGTTGACGACGGTGTTGACGGCCTTGAAGACATATCCGTCACGTTCCTTCTGAGGCCAGTCCACGATGTCACCTTTCTTGATCTGTTCCGGTGTGCTTGTTAGCAAACCGTCCTCGCGGGCGCGTTGCAAAAGCAGCTTGGGTTTCAGTGAATCATAGCGGGAGGACAGCCAAGTCGTATCTCCGGTGTGACGGTAATCCGCATGGGCCATGAGGATCATGTGAAAGGACCACTCCGTCGGCCAGGTTGGATGCTGGATCAGCCTGTCGAAGGTGTCCCGCGCCATCTGGATGTCATTGTCGGTGGCGTAGTGACAGAGCTGGTTGCCGTAGGCATCCCCCTCATAGGGAATGCGCTCCCTGTCACCATCGACATAGACACCCGCGAAGGTGGTGGCCTTGATCGAGTAGCGGCAGAGTTCCCAAATGCGGTTGAGCATGTCGTCGGAGGATTCGAACGTGGCGGCCGCGTCATCCCAAGTTTTCAGATAGGCGGATTTCCGGAGGATGTCTTCCGAGCGAAGCTCGCCGGACCAGCCCTCGATCTCGATCCAGCGGAATGGCAGGACGAACTCCCAACTCCGGTGGAGTGAGGACCGCGGGTGGGGTATTGGGGAAATTGGCCTGGGTGTTGCGTTCGTCCGCGTCGGGTGCGACGTGGACGGGCTTCGTGCCGGTTAGATTCACTTCCTTCGCCGCATAACGGACGGTTCCGGGCGGCTTCCGGTTGATGCGTCCCCCCTGCGAGTCCTCGCCGAAATGAACCGTGAGCTTCCGGTTTGCATTGGCGGGAGGCATCAGTTGGATATTTCCGAAGGCAACCCGCCCGAAATCGACGAGGATGACGTCGGCGTCGATCCGCTTGATCGAAACCGGCGATTCGTCAACGAGATGAACCGGCGCCGCAAGGCTGCAACCGGTGATGGCAATGAACAGATGGGCAAGAATTCGAAGGAGGTTCTTCATGGGGGAAAATCGAAGCATGGAATGGTGGGGGAAGCGCGGTGGATTGCGTCAGTGGGAAATTTGTCAAAGACGCCAGCTCCCCGCGAGGGGCTCATTGGATCGACAATGACTTGATGTAATCCAGCCAGGCACCCGCGCTGGTGATGTCACCGTCGCCCGCCCATGCAAAACCGCTGCGATAGGAAATCCTGCCTTGCTCGTCCGGGCGGACGATGACGAGCGCTTGTTCATTCTTCCCCAGCTTGTCCGCGGCCGGGAGACGTTCGGTGCGGATCACCGTGGATGGATCCACGAGCACGCCGGTGCCCAGTCCTTTGTCCGCCAGGGTGTCATACACGGCGATGAAGCCCTTTTCCTTGTCGAAGGTCATCGTCGCTCCCTTGTCTTGGGTGTTGAGACCGATGGCCAATTCGTATGGAAGCTTCGTGCCGACCGTCCTGTTCCTGAATCGCTGGCCGGACTGGATGGAGAATGTCGAGGTGATGTCGGAAAATCGTTCGCCAAGGCGAAGCCGGGTGACGCGGTATTCCAACAGAGTCTTGCCTTCCACCTTCACCGGATACTGATAGAGCGTGCGGAACTCGGCGACCTCGGGGCTGGTCCAGATCATCTCCGCGGAGAGATAGGTGTCCGCGGTGACCAGCTTGCCATCGATCCAGAGTCCGAGTCCGCCGCAGCCACGGGTGTCGCCGACATGATAGCCGTCGAGTCCCTCACCGTGATCCTTGTGATAACTGATGCCGGAGGTGCGGTCCTGGAGATACCATTTGTCGAGCACCGGACGGGCGACGCGTTTGCACCAGACATCGATGCCGCTGTCTTCCGGCCCGCTCCGCAAAGCTGGACCGTAAACACGAAATGCCACCTTGTCGTTTTCCCAGGCGAGATCGTCCATGCGTTCTGGGACAAGGCGAGCGTAGGCACGAGGTCGGACATCCTCCGCCAAGGTCTTTCCGGCGGCGGCGATCAAAGCCTTGGGATCCGCAGGGGCGACTCCTAACATGCGCAGGATCTCGCTTCCCGCCATGAGGAAGGAGCCGGTGCCGTAGTCCTGGGTGTCTCCCGGTTCAAGGTGATCCGGGGATGCTCCAACCGGCTGCACGTATCCTACCAGCCCATCAGGACCGATGCGTGTCATCAGCCCGGTCCACGCGCGGTTGATGGCGGGGAGGTGGGCGGCGCGGTCCAGCAAGCCGTGGTTGACGCCCCATGCCAGTCCGAAGGTGAAGAACCCGCTGCCGCTTGTCTCACCCGTATCGACTTCCTTCGGGTCCAACAAACTTGGATGCCACAAGCCGTCCGGTTGTTGGGCGGCGAGGATGGCGATGGTCATTTCCTTGAAAAGGTTCTCGTAAAAATCCCGCTTCGGGTGCTCCTTCGGCAGGTGCTCCAGCGTGAGGGCGAGGCCGCCATAGACCCAACCGTTGCCACGGCTCCAGAAGGTTTTTTTGCCATTGGGGGTTTTCTTGGTGAAGTAGGTGGCGTCGCGGAAAAACAGATGTTCTTCCGGATCATACAGGTGATCGTAGGTGGATTGGAATTCGCGATCGAGGAACTCGAGGTATTTCATTTCGCCGGTGGCGGTGAAAAGCCGGGCAAGGGTGGGAGGTGCCATGTAGAGCGAGTCGCACCAGGTCCAGCGGTCGCTCACGCTGGCACGTTTGGTCTTCGGTTTCTTTCCAAACTCGAGTTTTTCCGTTACCGGATGTTCGATCACGGATGAAAGCCGATCCTTCATCGGGCCGAGCCTTTCCTTGTGCTTCGGGTCCATCAGATAGATATCCAGCCAGGCGTGGCCGACGGCATGGTCGTCCGCATGATAGATGCGGTTGGAGGGCGTCCAGCCGGACTGGTTGCCGAAGCGTATGACGGCGGCGAGGTATTTCGCGTCGCCGGTGGTCAATGCGGTGCGCAACAGGCCGTCGTAGAGGGGCGCGATGATCCAGTCCCGTGTCTCGGTGCCGCTGGGATGTGCGAGCTGCCAGTCGGCGGAGCGTTTCAAGGCCGCCGTGATGGTGGCCGGCTCCAAATCCGCCGCAGAAGAGGAATGTGATAGAGCCAACGGAATGACAGCCATCAGCATGGCGCAAAGCGAGCGGGGTGATCGAATCATGCTTCCTGGATGGATGGGAGGTGAACGATGGATCGGTGCCTTACTCAATCTCCCCGAAGAGGGTGAGGCTGAGGACATTTAGTCCCACTGTATCATCCGGTAACAGTAACAGCATGTTGCGGGAGTTCGGATTGCCGGACACCAAACGGTCGTAGCACGACACGGCATTCGCGTCGGCATCCAGGTAAGAGACCGCCACCGGATACATCCCGTTTCCGTCGAGGGTGGGTTTGGCGAGCACCTGTTGTCCCGCCTCAACCTTGTTTTCCTTGGAACTCAACGACACCACGCCGTTACGCGGGCTGAGATTGATGATCAACACGGAACCTTTGATGAATCCCGCCTTCTCCGGATCGACGACAGTGGCTTCGTAGGTTTTTTTCTCCTGATTCGCGATCAACACCACCAGCGCGTGAGTGGCATCGGCAGGGTATTGGAAGTGGCCGATGGATTTCAGGGTTGTCCCTTCCCGCAGTGCCACATGAAGGTCCCCGACCTTGGCTGGCAAGTTCTCGGAGACGAGGGAGGGTTTGAGTGTGACCGTGCCAAGTTCCACCAAGGCCCCATTTTCATCTGACGACGCGAGAACGATTTCCTGCTCCTCAGCCAGACTGGTGGCGCAGATGACACGCAGTTGGGGTTTGCTTTTCCTTTCGTCTGACTTGGAACCGGATTTCTGGCCCAGCACGGGCGATACGAAAGCGAGGAAGAGAGCCGAGAAAGTCAGGAATGATCGTGATGAGAGCAGCCGGGACATGGTGTTAGGGGAGTTGGGAAAGGACGGGAGGAATTCATTCAAACGGGCCGAACTCGGAAAGGGTCATCGCCCGCAGTCCGGTGTCCGGATCGGGGAAAAGGAGGATGAATGTCCGTGTGTTTGGATTGGAGGAGATTCTGTGGTCGTAACAGAGAATTGGATTCTTGTCCTTGTCCAGATGGCCGATCATCATCGGGTACATGCCGTCGCTTTCGGCCTTGATGGTTTCCACGACCTGCTTGCCTGGATCCACCGTGTTGGTTTGTTTTCCCATTTTCACGAAAGCGGGAGTTGTGGAATAGTTGACGATGAGAGCCTTGCCTTTCCTGAATTCGAACTTCGCCGTGTCGATCAGGTGCACACGATAGACCTTTTTCTCCATATCCGGCAGCAGGATGAGGATGGCGGTTTTCATGGTCGGAGAAACCGTGAATGTTCCGATGGAATCCAGCTCCGCGCCATTTTTTGTAGTGAGATGGTTCAATCCGACGGGCACCCGGATCCAATCCGTGATGAACGCCGAGCGCAGGGTGAGGTCACCGGACTCGGTCCATTTCCCAGCGTCTGTTTTTTTTGCGAGAGTGACCGGCTCATCCTTCCCACTGAGGGACTGGACGCACACGATGCGAACCTTGGCTCCCTCCTCCTTTTTTTCAGGAGCAGGTTCCTCCTGTGCATGGCTTGTTTCCGTTAGGAAAAGCGTGACAAGAATGAGAAGACTGGAAGAGGCGATGTTGCGAAGGATCATGGGTCTGCTGAGCTTGGAAGATTCCCGGAGGATTTAGATTTCATCCGGACTGAGCCAGCGGAAAGACACGATGCTGAATTTTCTTCCGAACGCTGTGTTTGTGGCCGAAAGGTCTGCGGCCGTTTCCGGAGCATCGGTCGAATCCACGAATTCAGGCGTCCGCTGGACGACCGCTTCGCACCATGCCTTTGCCTGGATATTGCCCGCCGTGTCGCGGGAGTCTCCGTAAGTGCGGATGAGGAAGGTGTCGCCACGCACCGTGATCTGGGAGCCAAACGCGGTCAGCAGCGCACCCTGGCTCAAGAATCCTGCGGCACCGACCCCGCGCGCCGGGGCCGGCTCGCTGTCGAGGGTTGCTTTTCCGGCAAACATCGGAACGTCGGCCTTGGTCAGTGAGCGGCCTGCCGTCGTGAAACGGCTGTTGAGGCCGGATTTGTCGATCGCCGCCTGCAGGGCACCGAGGGCGCGGTGCGTGGCATCGGAGCTGTTGGGCCGGCGGTTCACGAAGTCCGCGAGGCTCAGGAAGGGGCCTCGGGCTTTCACCTCGGTGACGATGGCGCTGGCAATCTTTTCCAGTTCGGAATCCGATAGATCGCGAAAGCCCGCCCAGTCGCCTTCCGGGCCGCTGGTCGCGGATTTCACGGCGTATCCGAGGGTGCCGAAGGGATTGGTCTTTTTTGTGGCAGTGCCATTGGCATCCAGCAGTTGCTGATCCCTCACGCTCGTGAGGAATGCTTTCCATGCGGTTTCGGAGGTTGAGTTCACGTTGAACGCGCCATCGACAAGCAGATATTTGGTGAGCTTGTTGATTGCCTCCGGCTTGAGGGTGTCACCATTGAAAAGTTCCTTGAGCGCCTCTGTGGCCGACGTGTAGGGATGGTAGGTTAGGCGGGCGTTGCGCAGGCCTGCGACTCCTTGGGCGAGATCCAGGAATTGTTGCTTCTGGCTGCGGCTGTCGCTGTCCCATGCGGCGGAGGGGCCTGGCTTGACGATTCCGCCAAGAAACCATGAGTCCCATAGAGCCGTGTTCGCCATCCAGGACTGGTCGTGGTAAGTGTCGTCTTCCACGAGATCGGAGGAGAGGAAAGGGTTCGTCCATGAGTTGCCGATGGATTTCGCCAGTGTCACCATGGTCGCCTGTGGTTCCTGGCCTTGCGGTGCATTTGGTCTCGGGGCTGGCAGGGTGGGCAGGATCTCCGGGTTGCCGTTGAGCGCAGGACCATTACGTCCTCTGAATCCGCAGGCGATCGCGTTCTCGAAGGCTCCGAGGGAAAGGGGGGCCGCGAGAGGGATTCGGCGCTTGACCACATACTTGTTGCCGCCCAACAAGCCCGGCTCTCTTGCACCTCCGTGATATGCGTTCCGTCCGGTGCTGTCAGCCATGGTGCGGTCGTTGCCGAACTTGAAGTCCATCGATTCCGCGATGGTCACCAGTTGCGAGTTCTGCATCGTCGGCAAAAAGTTAGAGGCCGAATTCGTGATGGAAACCATTTTGGAAGTTGCCGGCTCATGGATGAGGAATGGGCGCGAGGTCAGCGCGTTCGGTGGTTGAAGGTTGGTGCGACTTCTCTCGACATTGGTCATGGTCGTAACCATCAGCACCGGCATAGGATTTCCGATGAACTCCTGAACCCTGGGGATGGACGTACCCTGAGGCTTGATAGAGCTCGGCACGTAGGTATTGATCGGGGCGGTTGTCATCGCGCTACCCCCTCCACCCCCGAACTCGTAGGTGCGTACCTTGGTGTTCGAGGTGCCGATTTTAGCATAGTTCGAGATCCATCCGCTAGGCGTGTTTCCTAAACCAGCACCGATTGGGACCATCGTGAAATCCATGGTGTCCGTTGGTCGGAGGCCGGTGGCACGGAGACCGTCCACTGACGGATCCCAGTTATTATTGGAGTCCCATCGTCTGTCGCTGATGCGTAATCCGCCACGGGGCGCATAGCCGCGCGTCAGGTTGACGCTCTCCGATGATGTGTCGCTCTCGGAAGCCCCGAACACGGCGGCCTCTCCCGCTTCGAGCGTGAAGCCCCCGAGGATGGAGGATTTGAACAAGCCGGAGTTGATGGCTTGAACCGTATGGGTGATAGGAGTCCTGCCCGGCCTTTGGATATTCCACTTGGGTATATAGGGGAAGCCCTCCGTTTCCGTGCGGAAAGGCACGCTGGCCGGCCACACGGTCGGGATATCGTTTGGGTTTGAGAGGGCGACGATGACATCCATGGTGGCATCAATGCGGTAGGTGACGGGAGAGGTTCCCGCTTCTGGTGACGCGATGAAGGCTAGAATCAGACTCAGAGCTTCCATGGTCGGGGTGCGATACATGAAGAAGCGATCGTTGACTATTTCCGTTGGGCTGTTCTTGCTGACCAGCCTTGGTTTTCCAGTGCTCCAATCCACCTCGCGGTGGATCTCATGGAACAGGTGGAGTTCTTCCAGGTTGATGCCCCAGCGGTTCGCGCCTGCGGCGTTTGTGGGAATGGTCGTGGCGTTGGTAATCGCCCCCGAATCACTGATTTCGAAGCGGCTCATACGGCCATCGGCGAGGTAGAGTGGTTTGTTTTCCAACTCCGTGATCGGGCGGGAAAGCAGGTTGGTGAGATCCTGCTTGAGATGGCCGCCGCGGACGTCGGCGAGCACCCCCTTTGAATTCACGGTGACATCGTGACTCAGATTTCCGATGCCGCTCAAGCCGAGATCGGCGGCGAGATTGACACTGCCATTGGAAACGGAGATGGCCCGTTGGCCCGGCTTCCAATTGAACGCTTTCAGCTTCTGGATTGCCTGATGGCCGACGTTGGGGGGGGATTGGGCCTGTAAGAGGGGCTTGGAAGCCAGTCCGGCATCCGGTCCTGCGTTGATCTTGGCTTTGGCGGCCTCGTCTGACGACCACCATGCGACGCGACCGCGTTGTTTGCCAATGCTGACTTCGTGCATCGGGACGCGCACCTCATCGCTGGCGGTGGTGGTGTCACCCAGACTGTTGGCGCCGACGAGTAACACCTGGTCCGCCGTACCTGCCGGTCCGCCGGTCGCTTGGTTTGCTCCGGATGCGAGCCAACTGCGGAATTTCGGGATGCGTGTCGCCGGGGTTTCCGGAACATTGGGATCAGGATTGCGCGTCCAGGCGTCGTAAATCGCGGTCCAGTGGGGTTGGCCTCCCTTTGTCAGGTTTCCCGCGTCGGGAGGGGCGGAAATTCGAGAATCCGGGCCCATCTCTTTCTGCAACTCACCGATGGCCATCATCAGCGCCAGCCTGGCGTTGGCGCGGGCCATGGCGGCGGCTTCTCCCTTTGAAGATGACCGCAGTGAAATGCTCGACAGAGTGAGCAGCCCGACCGCGATGATCGTGAGCAGGATCATCAGCGAGAGGGTGACAACGAGAGCGAAGCCGCGTTGGGATGAATCAACGCGGGAAGAATGGGATGATGTCATGGGTTTGGCAAACTGGGTATTACCAGGTGTTTGATTCGCCGGGTGGTTCGGATGTTGTCATCTGCTGGGTTAGAGTGGCAACCACCAAGTAATGACAATTTATGCGATCAGGAGCAATTTGTCCATTCCCCCAAGTGGGTGAAGTTCCTCCCTCAATCGGGTGAGTCGGGGAGCTCAATGGAGCTTTCCAATCATCACGAGATAATAATCCGAGGGCATTTGCTGACCACCCTATTTTCCAGAGTTGATCCCTCCGGGAATCTCGATCACCTCCTGTGCCACCGGGCCTTGGCGCACGCACAGGACCCGCGCCCGCGCTGCATGATTTTCAATGGTCAGGCTGCCGGTGTCCGATGCACCGATGATGATTTCATCCTTTTGTCCACCGGGAAATTTCAGCACGAGTCGGGATTCACCGGGTGTGTTGGAATCCTTGCTGGAAATCTTAGGCAACTCGTTTTCCTTGGCATAGGGAATCAGCACCGTGCAAAGTGTCAGGGGTAGTTTCCCTTGGGTGGTGAAAGCCGCCACCGGCGCGTCGATCACGGTGGTCTGACCCGTCGCGAGCAAACCGGTCCTCATTTCCAATCCGGAGGGTTCCAGCGCTTGCACGCGAATGTTCATTCCGGTTGGAAACCCGGTGTGCGCGGCGTTCCCAGCCTGTTTGGCCGGACCTTCCGGGAAATGGAACAGCCGGGTCACCTCGTGTTCTCCGGTTCCATCGATCCTGTCCTGGATGACCCAGTAGCCGGGTTTGATGAAGAGCACGCTGCGCTGATGCCTGATGCCTCCCGCCTCGACCTCCCCGCTGGCGAAGTCCGCCTTTCCATCGGTATGCCATGCTAACAGCCTTGGGGCGGGGTCGGCCTGTTCCGCGCCATCGATCACGACGACGTTATGCGCTCCGGTTTTCCGCAGTTGGTCCCTGGCCGGCAGATCATAGCTGCACATGCCGCCATCCACGATCAGATCCCGACCGGAGAAGACCGTGACTTGCAACTGGTCCCGGTGGCTGTGGGTGCCACCCCACGGGGCGCAATCAAACAGCAGATACGGGTCCTGTGGTGACCAGCCTCCGCGCATCATCGCATAGCGCGCGTCCGGCAAAAGCACCGACGTGAAATCGGGCGGACGGGATTTCAGTTCGGCGTAGCGTTCACACACGTCCGGTCCGAACAGCCATACCCATTCGGGCGAGCATTTGTCGGTCGCCAGGTAGCGGAAATCGGGCCGCTGGTATAACAACGCGCCGAGCCCCATGCTTTGTTCCACACTGCCTTTTCCCGTCCCGGCATCGCCGACGGGAGGGTAGCTGTGGTCGGGGCGGCAGAGTTTTTGCAGAAACCCGAACATCTTCTCATGCCGGTCCAGCAGCCCGGGAGTCTCGATCTGATTGACCTGGAACAACCGCGCGACGTGTGTGAATTCATTCGTCACCCAAGTGTGATAGCCCGGCGTGAACTCGCGATGGCTGCCATCCGGCGTGACATCATCGCTCATGTGCCGGACGAGGTAATCCAGCCCCCGCTTTCTCCAGCCTTCCGATGCCTCGAACTCCGGGAGCATGATGCCGATGGTCGATAGTCCGGCTGCCTCACAGACCTGCCAGTTGCCCGCGCGGAAGACGGTTAGCCAGCCGTTCAGATAGTTCGCGTGCTCCACGAGCGACCGCGTCATCAGGTATTTGGCCTCGGCGTCGAATTCCGGGGCATCCATGAAGAACTCCATGGCATCGAACCACGACTGGCCGCGGATGCCCGTCTCGAGCGTGCGCCAGACGGAGCCGTTAGATCCGCGATCGTTGGTGATCTTCATGGGAACGGGATTCGACGTCACCCAGTCCTCCATCAGATCGACGAAATCCCGCGCATAGACCGGTTTGCCGGTTCCCCAGTAGGCGCGGCCGAGATCCTGCCAATATCCAAAGCGGCTCAGGACGTGTGTCCACTCGACCGGCCCTTGCAGCCATTCCACCTTGTGGTCGAGTTGCTTGCGCACTCCCAGGATGTTGAAGTCGCGGGCGATGACCTTGTCGGCGGCTTTGACATGGCGTGCCAGCCCTCCGAAGCGCTCGTTGTAAACGGCCTCGATCCTCTTCCGGTCGTGCCGCGACCAGAGCCAGGTCGGGTTCTTGCGCGATGACAGGTGGTTCTGCCCATGCTTGTTTCGCAGCTTGCCAGTCCTTGGCTACCACCGCCTTGCGCACTGAAGCGAGGTCGGGTCGGTCAAGATCCAGCAATCCGAAAAAGCCCGCCTCATCGGCGACGGCATAGGGGGACATCTGCTTTTCCAAGGCGGGCCCGGCATGAAGACGAACCGTCAAAAGCAATGCTAACAGGAGAAGGGCTTTCATGATGGTTCCTGGATGTCTGTTAGGTTGAGGTGGCGGATCATTTGGAAGGATTCGCCGCCGGACGGGCAAGGATCATCAGATTCAATCCGGTTTTCACTTCCTTGCCCTGGTCGGCATTTCCGGGAATGCGGAGGACGGCGTCCTTTTTCAACGTGATCTGATAGAGCGAAAGCGCGCGTTCATTGACCTTCACCTTCTCCTTCATCGGCCGATATTCCTTGAGCCAGCCGGGCAGCGGCACCTTCGGGTCGTGAGCGACGAAGACGTCGAGGTCGCGCGCGGCGGTGGCGACGATGTAGTCGTTGGCCCAATAGGTGTTGTCCTTATTGGCGGTGCGGATCAGGTGGACTCCTTTCAAGGAAGGTGGAAGAGGTTTCAGATAGAGCAGCGCGTCGTCGGAGTAGGCGAGCGATCCGTCCACGGGCTTGTCCTCAAGACCACCGGCTCCGTTTCCGGTGTAGGCGAAGGTGGAGAACAGGCGGTCACCCAATTCCGGACCCGGCGCGGGAATCGGCTGGTTGCGGGCGATAGTTAGGTCGGCAAGTGCCTTGCCGTCGATCTCCGGACGAGGCGGCAGGGTGGGGGAGGAGTTGGCTGGCAGCATATCCATCAGTCCTCCTTGAATCGGGACTGGCTGTGACTCCAGTTCCAGCGTCGCGGGTGTTAGTCCGTTGCGTTTGGCGGTGACGATCACTTTGCCCGCAATCAGGGTGGAGCGGAGGCTGGCGCGGTTGATGCCGCACTCGGTGTCGAAAAATTTCGCGTTGGTGCTTCCTTCCTTGCCGCTGTTGTAACTTCCGCGCCAGATGGCGGGGCCGGAGATTTCGAAATCCACGCGCGCCTGGTCGGTCGGGCAACGACGGCCTTGGGCGTCCACCACTTCGACATCGACGAGCGCGACATCGGAACCGTCCGCGCGCCAGCCGCCGGGGGCGAGGGTTGGTGTGAGACGAAGCGCAGCGGGCTCGCCTGCGGTTTGCTTGACCTGTTCCGCCACCTGCTTGCCGTTGCGATAAGCCACGACGCGGACTTCTCCGGGCTGATAGGCGACATCCTTCCAGGTGAACAGCGTGTCGAGACTGCGTTCACCCCGGCCGAGGCTGCGGCCGTTGACGAACAATTCGACGGCGTCAGCGCGGGAGACCGCATACATGGATTTCACGGTGCCCGCCGGATAGTTCCAATGGCCGATCAGATGGACGCGGGGTTGATCGGACCACGTGGCCTGGAGTGCCCAGTAGGCTTCCTTTGGCAAGCGGACACCGTCCACTTCACCGCTGGCGCGGGCGACATCGGTTGCCTGTCTGGTGCCGTGGGTGCCGTCGGAGAAGATCCAGTTGGCTCCGCCGGAATGTTCCGGCTTGCTGCCGAACAGCGTCCACCATTCGGAGATGGCGTTGATGGCGAAGCCCTCGGAATCGAGGTTGTAGGTGTTCTTCTTCTCCAATTTGCCGAGATGGCCGAAATCGGGCGGCGAGAACTTGTCCCAGACGCGGCGGGGTGTCTCGGTGCGGTCGTATTCCGTTTCCACCACCGGCAGATGGGGGAATGAACGGGTGCGCCCGACCGTGCCGAGCTCGATGTCCAGATAGGGCAACATGCCGG
This sequence comes from uncultured Verrucomicrobiae bacterium, assembly GCA_963810445.1. Taxonomy (GTDB): domain Bacteria; phylum Verrucomicrobiota; class Verrucomicrobiia; order Verrucomicrobiales; family Akkermansiaceae; genus Luteolibacter. The sequence continues at coordinate 43,397 of CAWENZ010000018.1, forward strand.
GGGCGGTCATGCGGAAGCCGAAGTAGCGTTTTCCCTCGGGATCCCATTTTCTAACGATTTCGCGCATCTCGGCGGTGTGTGCGGGGCTGATGTTGTAGTTGCCACCTTCCCAGATGCAGATGGAGGGATGGTTGCGGAAATAGATGATCATGTCGCGGAAGGCGGCGGTGCGGATCTTCCAGGCCGTGCCGGTGCAGTCCCGCTCGCCATCGACGCCGGGCATGAGCGTGACGAAGCCGTATTTGTCCGCGCAAGCGGCTCCTTCCGCAGGTCCGGCGCTATGACCCCAGCGGAGGAAATTTCCGCCTGCCTCCCCCATCTGGCGCAGGGTGAGGTCGGTTAGCCAGTCGGGCAGTGCAGCGCCAAGTCCGGGCCATTCCTGGGTCGGCTTGTGACCCCAGCCGTGGAGCTTGAGCGGGTGGCCGTTGATCCAGAAACCGGTGGTGGCGTCGAAACGGAAGTTGCGGATGCCGAATGCGGTGTCGGAGACGTCGCGGGTGATGCCGCCGGCAACGACACCGACGCGAATCTGATAGAGGTATGGATAGGCCGGCTCCCAGAGGTGTGGATCGGCGACTTCCAGTTGTGATGTCACCTTCAGCTTGCTGCCGGGGCTCAAGGTCGTCTTTTCCGAGGATTGCGCGACGGTCTTTCCATCGTGGTCCACCAGCGAGAACTGGATGACGGCCTCGGTCGCCTCGGTCTGTTCGTTTTGAATTTCGGCGGTCACGCCCACCGTGGCCTGGTCCTTGGTCAGGGATTTCACCCACGCATAAATGCCTTCGGTCTGCAGGTGGGCGTAAAGCGGGAGCGTGACATGCAGGGGATCCGTCACGTGCAGATAGACGTCCCGATAGATGCCACCATGGGGAGGGTGCCAGTTCTGGTGATTCCACGGGGTGTCGCCGGTGAACTGGTCGAGGACGGTGTTGTCCGCCTTCACGGCGAGCACATTGGGTTCTCCTGGCCTGAGGTAGGGAGTTAGATCGAAGCCGAAGGGAATGAAGCCGGTCTTGTCCTGTCCGAGGTGATGTCCATTCAGATAGATGTCCGCGGTCTGGCGAACGCCCTCGAACTCGATGAAGACCTTGCGCCCGCGGGCGGAGGTGGGAAGGGTGAATTCCTTGCGATACCATGCCGTGCCTTTCCAAAGATCCGATTCGCCCTGGTGTCCGCCGGTCCCGAAGTTGTCGAAGGTGTCAACGTCGTTCCAGGTGTGCGGACAGCTCACCTTGCTCCACGAAGCTGAATCGAATTCCGGTTTTTCCGCTCCTGGCGCATCCGCTCGCAGGAAGCGCCAGTCGGCGTTGAAATTGAGTTTTTGCCGCGGTGGAGGAACGTCCGCAGCCTTGAGTGGTCCGATCAAGACGGTTGCGATCAAAATGAGTGCAATCGCCATGATCCAATCCTGGCGGCGTGGGCAACGAAAGAGGAGGACCTTTTTGAAGGGGCCAACGGTATCGGCTATTGAGTTCATGGGTTCCAAGTGATCAAGAGGCACGAGTCGTCGTTTCATGAGGTCTCGCAAAGGTAAATCAAAAAGCGGCGCGGCGGAATGGGACCGCCGCGCCGCCTGGATGAGCAACCGCTTGCCGTGAGAAAGACGACCGGATCAGGGCTTAACTTTCAGGCGGGCGAATTTCCTGGTGTCCGGAGCTTGCGGGATCGTGAGTGTGACCTTGTCGATGCCGGCGGTGGGCGTGTCTTTTTCGACGGTCACTCCGGGATTGTTCGCCACCGCGCCATCCGGAACCGTGTAGGTGGTCGTCCAGTCGGTTAGATCGAGGCTGGTGTTGATTTCCACGATGGTGGTTCCGTCGATGGAGGCCTGGTCGCGGAAGAAGGTGAAGGTCAGGTTTCCACCAGCGGTGTTGATGGCCGGCAGCTTGCTTGCGTCGTTGGTGTCCTTGTCTCCGCCGAGGACATATTCCACGCCGTTGGTCACGCCATCGCCGTCGAAGTCGTCACCGGCGGTGCCGGTCGGGGCGTTGGTGGCGGCCCAGGCGGAGTAGCCACCCGCGACGGATTCAATGAGATATCCGTTGATATCCAATTCGAAAGGACCACCGCCTCCGTTCAAGGTGATGAGGGCGAGCTGCGCAGGATCCAAGCCACTGCTGTTAGTGCCGAAGCGGATCGAAGATCCCGAGACGAAGGTCCCGGTGATGTTCAGGGTGCCGGTCCATGTCCCGTTGCTGTCCGCGAACGCGAGGGTCGCCCCGGAACCGAGATTGATGGTGGCGGCACCGGCCACATCCAAGGTTCCTAGATTGTCGGTAAAGGTCGCCGCGTCAATCGTGGCGGCGCCGATGGTTACTGGCGAAACGTCAGGAAGGACGTTGCTTGCACCCAAGGCCAGCGTGCCGCCGGTGATGGAGGTGGTACCGGTGTAGATGTTGGCACCGCTCAGAGTGAGGGTTCCGGTGCCGGACTTGACGATGCTGCCGGTAGTGACGGCACCATTCACCATGCTGGTGGTCGAGCCGATCACTCCGCTCAGAGCACTGGTGGTTCCATCACCCGCAAAGTCGTAAGTTGTGCCGGTGCCACCGCGGAAAATGAAAGGCCCCGAAGTGGTTAGGTTTCCCGTGAATCTGGTTGTGGGTGTGCCGCTGTTCGCGTTGTTGTGAATATAGCCAGCGCCGGTGATGTCATTGGCGTAGGTGACACCGTCGACGACCAGTCCACTGCTTGCAGCGCCATTCGCGCCAAGAGCGGTCAGGTTGATCGCCCCGGTGCCAGCCCCGGATGGAGTGGTGTTTAGAAGATAGAGGAAAGCCCCGGCGTTGACCGTGGTGCCGCCGCTGTAGGTGTTGGCATTGCTCATGGGCTGGGTATTCGCTGTGATCACGACAGCGACTTTTCCACTGGAACTGTTGGTGTTATCTACAATCGTCACATGAGACGCGTTAATGGTGGGGGTTCCTGACAAGAGTCAGCGTGGAGGTGCCGCTGCCCGAGTTGTTGGCGACGGTGCCGACCCCGGTTGCTGCGGCGGTGAATTTGATCGACTGATTCGTGCCATTGAGATCAAGCAAGGCCCCGTTGCTGACGGAAACCGTCGAACCCGCCGGTCCCGGGGTGCCGGCACCTGTCAATTTGAGCGTTCCGCCATGGATGTTCGTGCCACCGGTATAGGTATTGGCGGTGGCCAGGGTGAGGGTTCTCGTGTTGGCCGCGTCGAGTGTTAGACCGCCTGCGCCCGCGATCCCACCGCTGCCGGTGACCGTGTAGTCGTGGCTGGTGCTGTTCATCGTCACGCTGGATGGTGATAGCGCGCTGTCGAGGGTGACGGTCGGATTTCCGGTCGCCCCGGAGGCGTCGCCGAAGAGCACTGCGTCGAGCGGATCGATGTAGGCGGTGGCGGCCAGGCTACCATCCACCCAGTTGGTGGTGACGGTATTCCAGGTTCCGTTACCGGTATTCCAGGAGATCGGCCCATTGGAAGCGACGGTCAGTGAAAGGGTGTTACCCGCGACGCTGAAGCTGCCAATAAGCCGATGGGTCAGGATCGAGGTGAAGGCCGAGCCGTCCGTTGGACCGCTGGTGGTCCAATGGACCAGAGGATAGGTTTGGCCAACCGCGAGCGTGGACGCCAAGTCTCCTTCGATTTTCAGGCCGAGATTGGTTCCAACGTTGAAGTTGTCGATTGCGATCGGAGCGACGCCGGTGCTGGGAGTGGTGCTGCCGTAATCGATGACCAAGGTGCTGTTGTTGTTGAGCGTGAGATCACCGGTGTTGATCCACTGTCCATTGTCAGAGGCGACGAGCGCCCCGCCTGCGGCGCTGGTGGCCACCGTGATGTCCGACGTGGCCGAGCCGGCGGTCGAGGACTTGAGCGTGCCGCCGGAAACGAGTGTCGCGCCGCTGTAGGTGTTGGCACCGGATAGAGTGAGGGTGCCGCTGTTGATCTTGGTCAGGCCGGAATCGGATACATTGGGGGTGAGTGCGCCCAATGTGATGCTGGCACCGGTGCCGCCGCCGCCGGTTAGGGTAACGCCGGTGGGATCGACGGTGTAGTCACCCGGCGAGGTGATGACGATCCCTGCGACAGCACCGCCGCTCATCACGGCATAACCGGCAGCCGGGCTTCCTGTGCCGCCTGTGAATTGGACCATCGGTGCGCCAATGTAGCCGGAACCGCCAGCGTCGATTGAGATGTTGGATTGTTTGACTCCGTTGCCGGTCGCACCGAGCAACGGCGAACCATAAGTGACGCTGTTGCCGTTGGTGTCCAGAGTGAGTCCGCCGGCAAAGTCCTGGCTCGTGTTACCGACTGCCGCAGAATTGTCGATCGGGCCAAAGACCGTGGAGGTCGAGGTGAGGGTGGCATTGCTGCCCGGAACCACCGTCGTCAGATTGTTCGCGGCCTTCAAGGTGCCGCCGGCATAGTTGGAGTAGAGCGAACCGGATCCGCCAGCCGCGATGCCGTTTATGCCGTTAAGCCCGAGGGTGAGGGTTCCCTTGGCCAGATTGACGAAACCCGCATGTCCGGAAGATGCGCCGTTGCCGATGCGAATTCCCGATCCTGCGGTATTGAAGTCGCCCCCGGCGACGTTGAGCACACCGTAGGCATTTGCGTTCACCGTCAGCCAGAAATTACCGGTGCCGGTGCTGCGATCCACGGTTCCGCCCGGTCCTACCGTCAGCGAGGCAGGCATCCCCGCATAGCCGATGATCAAGGAGGTGGTCCCTGCCAGGTCGAGCGTGCCCGTCCCTCCGACATAAACCACCCCGGCCCCGCCCACGGTGCCGGTGCTGTTGGTGACACTGAAGCGGTTCGTGGTCTGGCGGAATGTGCCACCCGTTAGATTCAGGTATCCATAGCCGCCGGCATTGGCCAGATGCGTCAGGGAGGCATTGGCATTACCAACGGAGGTCACGGTGCCCGCCGTCTGATTGTAAACCGCGAAACTATTCGCAACGCTGCCACCGGTGATCATCGTGAGCGTCATGTCATTGCTGACGTTGACCACGGTTTTAGCGGCTGAGCCGCCATAGGCAAGTGAGGCAGCAGCACTTGTCAGCGTCCCCGTGATGTTCAAGGTGCCGTTGCTGACCACGGTGTTGCCGGTGTAGTCATTCGTGCCGGAGAGCGTGACCGTGCCGGTACCCTGCTTGGTGACGGCGAAAGCCCCGGAAACCCCACCGCCCACGGTCAGTGTTTTCCCGCTTGCCACATTCCAGACGTTGGCGGCACCCAGCGCGAGCGGGCAGTTCATGGTGAGATCCTGGGTGGATGTGCTCAAGTCGATGTCGGTGGCAGCAGCGCCCAAGGTCAGAGTGTTGGCACCGTTGATGGTCACCAAGCCACCGGGATCTGAAATCTTGATACTGGAGAAAGTGAGATCGGCACCTAGCGAGGTCGTGTTGGCTCCGGTTACCATATTGTTCCACTCCGCGATAGATCCGGTCGGCACGACGAGCGCGGTCCAACTGGAGGCGAGGTTGAGGTCGTCCTCGTTGTTGGCCTTCACATTGATGTAGGAGATGGTGATCTTACCTGCTCCTCCGGCACCACCGGCATAGTTGCCAGAGCCCCGGTAAGCACCGCTACCGCCACCGCCCGGGGCGCTACCTGCAACGCCAGCGCCAACGGTGTTGCCATTTGACCCTCCCGCTCCACCTGCGGGGGAGCCTGTGCCTGCGGAGCCAGCTGTCGCATTGGAAGCGTTACCACCGTTACTGTTGGTTCCCGCGCCGCCACCGCCACCGCCACTGGCGGTGTTTTTAGGAGGGGCACCCGTGCCGCCTGACCGGTTTACGGCGCCACCGCTGGCAGTGCCTCCCGCGGTAGTCGAGCCAGATGCCGCTCCAACTGCGCCACCATTACCTCCATTGGCGGTTAAAGTTGAGATAACACCGCCTGAGAAAGACGAGGCCCCACCAGCGCCGCCGGCTCCGGTTGTGGTCCCGGCTGAACCACCGGCACCAACGATGACTGTGTAGGTGACCCCGGGCTCGACCGTAAGCGCGGAATTGAAGGCGCAAGCACCACCACCACCACCGCCACCGCGGTAGCCTGAGGTAGAGCCCCCACCACCGCCGCCACCGCCGCCGCCTTGAACGGCCACCGAAATGGAGGTGATACCGGGCGGACAAGTCCAGGTTCCTGACGAGCTGTATGTCTCCGTTTCGGCGAACAGGCCGGATGGCAAGATCAACAGGCCGAAGGTGATTGCGGTCGCAATCGACATACGAAGACGGGAGGAAATGGAGTTGCGGGGTTTCATGGGATTTTTGGTGGGTCTTTGGGATTTGAGCGGTGAGATTTTTTTCGCATCGCCGATCCATCTGCAATCATCGGGCTTTGATGATTGAGTGGAGCATCGACGAGTGATAGCCGATCGGTGGGTAGTGGTTAGAACCACAGTTTCGTTCGAAATGGGTTTCGAATCACCAACGCCTGCCACTGTAGGAAATTCGTTCCGATTGTCCATCCCCTGACCGGGTGAAGCAACTCACCCTAACGGGTGAGCCTGCAGGGTGACTTTGGAATCCTCCAAGTTGGAGGTTTAAGTGACTCTGGGTGACTCCATGGATCCGACGTTTGGAAATGGCTGCTGCTATCCGCGGTTCACGCGTGCGATCGGTCATGGCGGGGGATTGATGCAACGCAAAACGGCGCGGTGGAATGGAACCACCGCGCCGATTGGATTGGAATCCGCCGAAAGGCGGGCTGAGTTAGAGATCAGGGAGTCACCTTGAGACGGGCGAATTTCCTGGTGTCCGGTGCTTGCGGGATGGTGAGCGTCACCTTGTCGATGCCGGTGGTGGGCGTGTCCTTTTCGACGGTCACTCCGGGGTTGTTCGCCACCGCGCCATCCGGAACCGTGTAGGTGGTCGTCCAGTCGGTTAGATCGAGGCTGGTGTTGATTTCCACGATGGTGGTTCCGTCGATGGAAGCCTGGTCGCGGAAGAAGGTGAAGGTCAGGTTTCCACCAGCGGTGTTGATGGCCGGCAGCTTGCTTGCGTCGTTGGTGTCCTTGTCTCCACCGAGGACATATTCCACGCCGTTGGTCACTCCATCGCCGTCGAAGTCGTCACCGGCGGTGCCCGTCGGGGCGTTGGTGGACGCCCAGTCGGAGTAGCCGGCTGCTTCCACCAATTTGAGGTCAGTGCCGTCCACCGTCAGAACATAACCGGCGATCGGCGCGTCCAACACCGGGGCGATCCCCGCGAAGGAAGTGGCGGACATCAGCGTGTAGCTGGGCAAGGTCGGCGTGCCGGTGATCTTGACCGTGGAACCGGTATTGAAGGTCACCGAACTGCTGGAGACGGTGGGGGATTCCAAGGTGAAGCCCAGCGATGCGAGGTCGTTTACCGTGATCGCCGAGGCGAGGTTGCCGCCGAGGAGGTCGAGGGTTCCTTCGGAAACCACCGTGTCGCCGGTGTAGGCGTTCGTGCCGGTGAGGGTTAGTGTGCCTACAGTGGTCTTGGTGAAACCGCCGGTGCCGTTGATGGATGCCACGTTTTGCAGCGTGCCGGATTCGGCGGTGAGGACAACGGCGTCAGCCAAGGTGCCGATATCATTGCCGACCAAGTCCAGCGTGCCACCGCTGAGGTTGAACGTGCTGGTGGTGGTGCCGCCGCCGTTGAGGATGTCGACATTCGAGGTGAAGGTGCCCCCGGTCAGGTTCACGGTGGCCTGCGAGGCACCATTCCCAATTTGCGAACCGAGCGTGAAGGCGGTGTTCACGATAAATGCGCCGCCACCGACGTTCAGGGTGCCTCTCGCGGTGCCCAAGCCTCCGTTGGATTTGGGAGCCAGATTGAGCGTATCGACATCAAAGGTGCCAGCGTCGAAGGAGACGGTGCCGGTGGTGGTTGAGGCGTTTGCCGCGTTACCATTATGGTTGCCGAGGGTGAATGTCCCCGCAGAAACCGTGGCCACGTGTCCCCTCAGATCCAAGGTCCCAATGGCGCCACCTCCCGTTCCATTGCTTTCGATATTGGCAATATCGAAGTTGGCCCGACCGGTGCCGGCCTTGTCGGTGATCACCACGCTACCGGGGCTGCTTGAGACTTGGGAGTCAAATTTCACAACGCCCGGTCCTGAACTTTTGTTACGTCCGATCCAGATGGTATCCGCCTGAATGGCGTTGGTGCCCGTGCCCAAGGTGAGCGTGCTGGTGCCGCGGCCGTTGTTGGCCCCGGTGTTCCCCACCTGGAGTGATGTCGCGAGGATGGTGTTGGCTGTATTGGAGAGCAGGACTTGGCCCGGTCCATGGGTGTTATTGCCCACGCCAACGTTGAAGTTGGTGACATTCGCGCTGAAAGCCCCCAAGCCGGAAACATCCAGGGTGGGAGCGCTCCAATAGGCCTGATTTTGGGCTGCCTGGTTGACACTGACTCGGATGGTGGTCCCGGTGATGACGAGGGAACCCGCACCGCTGACGGTGAGGTTTGACTCGGTCGCTCCGGTGCCGCCTCCCGCATCGTAGCCCATGGTCAGGCCGCCGTTGAGCGTCAGCGTTTGGCTGGCACCGATGCTGATGGTATTGGCGACGGCGTTGTTGGTCTGCACCAGGGCCGCGCCGGCAAAGGTGGCGCTGGCGGTGGATAAATCCAGAGCGCCGGTCGTCGTGCTGCCTGAAGTGGCCCCGAAGGTGAGGCCGCCGGTGAGCGTTTGCGCAGTGGTGATTTCCACAACGCCTTCGTCGATGGCGGTGGTGCCGGTGTAGGTGTTCGTGCCGGATAGAACCAGCGTGCCGGTGCCAATCTTGGTTAGGCCGCTGATCCTTTCGTCGCCACTGGCGGTGACCTCGCCCAGTGCGGCGGAGACCGTGAGTGCGCCACTCTGGACGTCGAAGCTGGTGGTGTTGCCCGCTGCAGCGCTGAGGGTGATCGGGACGCTGGCGGTCGATGAGATGAGCGAGGTGCCGGTGGAGGTGACGGTGCCGTTGAGGTTGTAGGAGCCGTATCCGTTGACGTTGCCGACGCTCGCGGTCAGTGAGCCGCCGTTCAGAGTGACATTGCCCAGCGGGTTGTTGCCCGGATTTGAGAGGTTGGTGTCGTTAACGGTGCCATTGATGATGAGCGATGGCACGTTTGAGGAAGCAAAAAGCGCCTTGAGAGCCTTGCCCTGGGCGAGCTGCAGTGTTGCGCCAGAACCGACCGTGATTGTGCGGGTGTTGTTGGCGGCACCCAGTGGGCCCGAGCTCGCGGTCTCGGTGGCGTCGGCGACAAGCGTGCCACCATTCACCGCGACATTGCCGCTGAAGCTGTTCAGTGTGCCGAGCGTGAGCGTCCGGGTATTGGCGGCATCAAGCGTCAGCGAGGTGGCACCATTGATTCCGCCGGATCCCGTGATGCTGTAGTCATGGCTGGTGCTGTTCATCGTCACGCTCAGCGGAGTAAGGGCGCTGTCGAGCGTGATGATTGGATTTCCGGAGGCACCAGCGGCATCGCCGAAGATCACCCCATCGAGTGGATCCACGTAGGCGGTGGCAGCCAGGCTGGGGTCCAGCCAGTTGTTCGTGAGTTCGTCCCACGTGCCATTCCCGGTGTTCCAAGTGATCAAGGACGGAGTGTTGGCCGTGATTTCCAAGAACAGGGTGTTGGCGGCCACGCTGAAGGTGCCGGTGATCAAGCCGCGATGGCTGATCAGGGAGAAGGCGGAGCCGTCAACAGGGCCGCTGCCGGTCCAGGTGACCAGGGGATAGGTTTGGCCGACCAAAAGACTTGAGATCGAATCGGTATCCAGGATGACGCCTGGAGTTGTGCCGAACGCGAAGTTGTTGACCTTGATCGGGGCGACTGTCGTGCTCGGGGTCGTGCTGCCATAGTCGATCGCCAAGATGCCGCCGTTCTCCAAGGTCAGATCACCGCCGCTGACGAACTGAGCGTCATTGGTGGCAACAAGGGGTCCTGCGTTGGCATTGGCTGCGACGGTGATTTCGTAAGTGCCCGTGGCGTTGGTCGAGAACTTGAGCGATCCTGCGGAGACAAGGGTCGCGCCGCTGTAGGTGTTCGCGCCGGAAAGGACGAGCGTGCCGTCGCCGGCCTTGGTGAGCGAGCCCGAGGTGTTGGCGTTGCTGATGATGTAGGAAAGGGTGAGCGTCTGGTCGGGATCAACCACGTCGATGGTGCCACCGGCGTCGCCGAGCTGGATGGATCGATCGGAGGAATTTGCCGCATTGGTGCCAATCATGCGAAGGGTGGCAGCGGTTGCGGTGGATCCGATCTGGAGGACGTCGAAGGTGTCGGCGTCGCCCAAGCTGCTGGCTGTCAGATAGTTGGCGATGGTGTCGAATTCGAGCGTCCCGTTTTCGATGACGGTGCCGCCTCCCCACGAGCTTACACCTGAGGTCAGCCTGAGAGTTCCGCTGCCGGTCTTGTTGATCGCACCGTTTCCATCCCCGGTGTTGATTTCCCCGGCGATGTCAGCGAGTCCGCCGGCACCGACGTCGAAGGTCAGGCTGTCGTTGTCGCCGAGCTGGCTAATCGTGGCAGCGCTGCTCTGGGTCAGGGTGACGCCGGGGGCGAGTCGAAGGATCCCGGTGGCCCCGACCTGGATGTCCTTGACCGTGCTGTTGTTGAGCAAGGTGATGTCGGCGCTGCCGGTGGAACCGTTGCTGGAGCCGAAGAGCAGGATGCCCGCGCTTGCCGTGAGGCTGTGGAGGGTCTCGACGACGCCGTCCGCGGTTTTGATGGTGCCACCGTCCTGGATGACTGCCGAACTGTCGCCGATCACGTCGTTGGCCCCGAGGATCAGGGTGCCGGCGGAAAGCGTGGTATCGCCGGTGTAATCGTTCAGTCCGGTAAGGGTCAGCGCCCCGCTGCCAGTGTCCTTGGTGAGAGAACCCGCGCCGCTGATGATGCCGGAGAGTGTCTGGCTCGCGCTGCTGCTGTATTTCAAGGTCGCGCCGGTGCCGAGGGTGAGAAGTCCGGCATAATTGCCGTTGCCCAAGTTGCCGGTGCCGTCGATCTGGAGCATTCCGCCTGTGATCGAGGTGTCTCCGCTGTAGGTGTTGATGCCGGAGAGGACAATCGCGCCGGTTCCTGCCTTGGTCAGGGCGAAACCGCCGCTGACGTCACCGCTGACGGTGAAGGGGTTGGCGGAGTCGTTCGTCCAAGTCTGATCCGTACCCAGCGCCACATCGGCGGCGATGGTGCTGGCCGGGACGCTGGCGTTGATCACGATCCCGTTGGTCGATGCGCCGGGAGTGAGGGTGAGCGTGTTGCCGTCGGCATCGAGGCTCAAGCCATTCGTGGTGTCCGCGATCGTCAGGGTCTTGATGCCCATGTTCGCGCCGAGCGTGGTGGACGTCGGTGCCACCGTGGGGCTGGTGGTTGAAATGGTCACATCCGTGCCGGAACCGGGAACCAGGGCCTGCACCGCGCCACCAGCGGAGGTGGCCCAGTTGCTATCACCGTTGCCATCGGATGCCGCCCATATTTTCGTCAGTCCTGCGGTGGTGGTGCCATTCCAGAAGGCCGCGGTCAGAGGCGTGGCGGCGGTCGGCGTGATGCTCACCGAGGTCGGGGCCTTTGTCACAGCCACCGTGTAATCGGTCGGATTCAAAACCAAAGAGGTGTAATTGCCGGTGTCCAATCCGCTGGCTGCGGTGAGGACCGTATAGGAAGTTCCAATGGTGGAGCCGGGTCCCATGTCCAGCACGACTCCCGCTCCGGTGCCTACGGAAGCCGCTCCGGACACCGCGATCTGGTTCGCCGTGGTGGCATCCCAGGCTAGCCGGAGGGTGCTGCCGTCGGCCAGGTTCAGCGTCGAGCCGGCACCCAGGGTCAAGGTGGTGCCAATCGTGGTGGGCTGATAGCTGAAAGCCGCCCCGCTGCTCACCGACAGGCCGCTGGTGCCGGCCAGCGTGCCACTGTCGGAAACCGTGAGCTGACCTCCGCTGACGAGGGTCGCGCCGGTGTAGGTATTCGCGCCGGAAAGAACGAGCGAACCGTCACCGACCTTGGTCAGGCCACCGCTGGTGTTTGGCGTGGCCAGTTCCCCCGAGGTGACGGAGGCGCCGGTGCCACCACCACCGATGAGGGTGACGGTCGGGGTGGTTCCTGTGTCATAGGTGCCGGGAGACGTGATGACGATCTTGCTGACCGAGTCACCGCTGATCACTGCGTAGCCGGCGGCCGGAGATCCGCCTGCGAGCACGTTGGCATCGCTGAAGATCACGGCGGGTGGGCCGACGTAGCCGCTGCCACCGGTGACGATCAAATCCGTCTGGGTCACGCCGAAACCGCCAGCCGCCTGGAGGGGATTGGCGATGGCGAACTCAAAGCCGTCGGAATCCACGGTCAGGCCGCCGATGAAGTCTTCGGTGACGCCGGGGTTGTCGATCGGCCCGTAGAGGTTCGAGTTGAAATTGATCGAGGAGTTGGACACCGGAATCCAGCCGCTCACGTTGCCCGAAGCTTTCACCGTGCCGCCCGCGAAGTTGAAGTAGGCGTTGTTGATCACGTTGGGTGAAGCATTCAGAGACGTGTTGGCGTTGGTGCCAACACTCAGCGTGCCAGCCGCCACGTTCACGAAGCCGCTTTGTCCATCACCGAGCCCCAAAGTGGTGCTGTTTCCGAAACGGATCGGCTGCGAACCCAGAAGCACCTGGGCGTTCGCACCCGCGACGTTCAGCACGCCGTAGCCCCCCCCTGGCGCGCTGGCGAGATGGTTCATGAAGATGCCGAAGGGGCTGGTACTGCCGGTGCGGTCAATTTTACCGGAATCCGCCACGGTGATCTGGCCAAGGCTGTAGTTGAGCCACCATTCGCCATTGGTTTGATCGATGAAGCCGGTGCCGCCGACATGGACGACCGCCGTTTGAATCCCGGACTCGGGACCCGTGATGGGCGCGCTCGGGGTCTGGCCGGTCATGGTGAAGCGGTTCGTATCCTTGAAGGTTCCCGCAGTAATGTTGTAACACCCATACGCACCGACGCCGGAGGAGTTTCCCGTTCCGGAGACGCTCTGCGTTCCAGTGGTGTTACCCGGTGATACGGTCACCAGTCCCCCCGACATGTTGAGGACCGAAGAAGTGCCGGCCACGTTGGCTCCCCTCACGGACTGCAGGGTGCTGGTGCCGCCGTTGTAGTTGACGATGGCATTGCCTGAGGCCGGGAAAATGTTGATCCTCGATGAAGCCGGGTTGCCCGTGAGGCTGCCCGTGATGTTCAGTGTGCCACCATTCAGGGTGGTGGAACCGGTGTAAGTGCTGTCACCGGAAAGGATCGCAGTGCCGTCACCCTGTTTGGTGACGGAGGAGGAACCGGAAACCACGCCACCCAAGGTCAGTGTGTGCGTGCTTGCCACGTCCCAGACGTTGGCAGCCCCCATCGCGAGATCGCAATTCAAGGTCAGATCCGCCAGGGAGGCACTCAGGTCGATGTCCACTGGAGCGGCACCCAGGGTCAGGGTGTTGCCCGCGTTGACGGTCACCAATCCGACGGGATCCGAAATGCGGATTCCCGAGAAAGTCAGATCGCTCCCCAGCGAGGTGGTATTTGCACTGGTCACGGTGTTGTCCCAAACCGCAACCTGACCACTGGTGGGCACACCACCCAGCGTCCAGCTTGAGCCTTGGTCGAGGTTGACAAGATTGTCGGCCTTGGGATTCGGTGGAGCGGTGTAGGTTAGAACGATCTGGCCGAGGCCGCCAGTGCCGCCGAGATAGGTGCTTTGCCCAAGATTGTGCCCACCGCCACCGCCACCGCCCGGAGTCGCACCCGGGCTTCCGGCTATACGGGTAGAATACACCGTTCCACCGGCAGAACCATTGCCGCCCGCACCGCCACCGGCGACACCCCCGGCTCCTCCGTTCGCACCTGCGCCGTTGCTCCCGTTCGTCGTGTCGCCGCCGCTGCCACCGCCGCCGCCGCTGACGTTGCCACCACCGGTCGTGCCGTTGGCACCCGCACCGCCCGACGTGACGACATCTCCTGAGGTGCCCGCGCCTGCGGCGCCACCAGTTCCAGAAGAAGGGGAGTTGGATCCACTGATGTAGGCATTTCTTCCCCCGGTCCCGCCATTCGCAGTCACCGTGACGCTGGTATCTCCTGTAAACGACACGGTGCCACCACTCACGATGTTAGCCGCTAGCACGCCATTGGTGCCACTGACGGCCGCAGCCGGGATGGTAATGGTGTAAGATAATCCTGGGGTGACCGGGACAGTGGAACTTTTGGCGTAACCGCCGCCGCCGCCGCCGCCGCCGTTTTGAATCGTATTGGTGCCGGTATTGTTGACTTTGGTCCCTGCACCACCCGCGCCGCCTCCGCCCCAGCATTCCACCTGGATCGAGTTCACCCCCGGAGGGCATATCCAATTGGTGGTTCCTGCCGTGTTGAATGTTTCCGTGTCGCCGTAAGCGGAGGGTGCGGCGAGAGCGAAAGTGATGGCGGAGAGGCCGAGGACAAACAGGTTTTGTTTTTTGGTTTTCATGGGTTTGAATCGTTGAGTTTGTGTTGGATGCCTGAGTCGGGGATCGAGAGCCTTTCGATGCGACCAAGTGAGCTCAGGCGGCATCGAATTTTGAGTTTTTAGCGATACGAGGTTTCTAGGATTTTGCGGACGGGGGCTGGTTGTCGATGAGAAATGTAGGGGTTTGGCTCTCTATCGTGTAGGGTTTTTCACTACACATTCGGGTAAAGTGGGTTACAACAATTCAAGTAATTCATTTTTTTTCGAGCGCTGGAATTGCCTAATCCCCTGATCGGGTGAGACTTATCACCCGATCGGGTGAGTTTTCCGTGGCGCTTTCGGATTTGTAGAATCGGCGGTTTGGTCAACAGGGGAAGAATCCAACCTTCCAAGTAACTTGAAAGTTCAGGATGCAGGGACGTGGCGGCGGTTTTCAACCGCCATGCCCCAACTCATCGACTTTGGCGATCAAGTGAATCGCAGTCCGACCCATGAACTGAGGGGCTTGGCGGTTGGAAACCGCCGCCACGATGCACTGCATGAGTATTCCCGATTCCACACTCAGCGCAGCGCGGGTTCTGGTGCTAGAAAGAGAAATGGAACCGCAGATGGACTCAGATAAACGCAGAGAATCAAAGAGTTGTGGCGAATGGGTGTTTCACCCAGTGGGTGAATGTTTTGTTTTTCACAAGTCACTCTTCATCAATGTATATAGGCGTTCATCTGTGGTTCATTTTCCACTTCAGAATATCGGAAAACGGCGCGACGGAATGAAACCGTCGCGCTGCTTGGATTGGAGGCTGCCTGCCCTCAGGCTGCCAGATGGCTCAAGGCGTCACCTTGAGACGGGCGAACTTCTTCGTGTCCGGGGATTGCTGAAGAGTGAGCATAGGGATGGATCCGCACGCGGTTCCATGAATCAGTCAGAGTTGAACACGAAAAACGGCGCGGCAGGTTGAACCCGCCGCGCCGCTAGGAATTTCAATCCCTCCTTACGGGCCAGTCACTCTGAGACGGGCGAAGTTTTTACCGCTATAAGCAGGTCCACCGGGGAAGGTGAACTTCACCTCGGTGCTGCTATCGGTGATTGTTGCCCCAGGGGAGGTTTCGACTGTCCACACGCCACTGAGGGTGGCCGAGGTTTCGACCACGTAGTCAGTTCCATAGACGCCCAAGTAACCAGCACCCTTAGGCCAGGTGACACTGAGTGTGCCAGTGGTATTCACCACACCTGGCAAGGCAGTGAAACCCGTGGTGTTACCCGTTGGTCCGCCAAGGAAGTATTCGATGCCGTTGGATACGCCATCGTTGTCGTGGTCGTCGTTGAGGTTGACACCTGCGCTGTTGGTCGAAGCCCATGAGGCATAACCGGGAACTTCGGCGAGGGTCAGCACGCCAGTGGTTTCATCGAAGGTGTACTTTTTAGCACCGATGACCTTGGTCCACTTGTCACTGCCGGCATCGGTGAAGCCGGAGACGGTGAAGGATGTGTCGTAAGCACCGGTCAGCGATGTGACGTTTTCCAGTGTCCACGTGCCGGAACTGAGTGAATCCGCCGCACTGGTGTCGATGGCAAAGCTACCCTTGAGGATGGCATCGGTACCTGTGATGCTGTTGTTCACTCCTGAGGTGGCACCGAGGACGAACTTGAGTTGACCGGTGGTGGCGAGTTCAAGCGTCCCTGCATTGACGACGGTGTTGCCGGTGTAGGTGTTGGCGCCAGCGAGGATCAGGGTGTTGGTTCCGAGCTTGGTCAGTCCGCCTCCAGTCGAGACCCCGTCGGTCAAGAGATTCTTGACGATCGTGATGCCTCCGTTAGTGGTGTCGAATTTGGCACCACCCGCTTTGATGAAGACACTTGAGATGGATCCCAAGTAACTTGTGCTCGTCGCCGAGTTGGTCAAAGTGCCGCCGTCGAAGTTGAGGGTTGCCGTTGTGCCAGAGCCGAGCGCAGTCACGGGAAAAGGCGGCAAGGTTACATTCGCCGTGCCACCGATGTTCATCGTCACTACGCCCGAAGCACCAACGCCCAAGGACGGGAAGCTCGCTGCGGTGAACGTGCCGCCGGTGACGGTAAAGGTCGAGTTGAGGCCAGTGGCTCCTGCCGCCGCACCGCCGATCGACAGGATGGACACCGTCGCCGTTCCACCCGTCTGGTTGAACAGGTTGGTAGTGTTGGTCACCGGGGAGTCCGCGCGCCCCACCATCAACTGGGACAAGGCCCCTGTCAGGAGGAGGTTTCCTGTCCCGCTGAGATTGAAGGTCGAGGTCCCGTCATTATTAGTGCCCAGGATGACTCCGCGATTGGCAACCGAGGTGGCGGTCAAGGTGCCGGCACTCAGGTTGTAGGTGCCGTTGCCTCCGCCGCCGTTGCCGAGAATCAACTGGGTGCCGGTCAGGGTGAGAGTCCCGCCGGTTTGATTGACGATGCCGATCGCAGTGGCATCGCCCGACCCCACGGCAAACTGTCCTGTATTGAACGTGCCGTTGCTGACACCCAAAGTGCCGGTGCTTCCGTTCAAATTGCCCACGGTGATTGCGCCGGTGGTAGCCGTGCGATTTCCCGTAAGGTTAAGGAGGCCCCCCTGGACCGTGATTGCACCGGATGTGGCCGTGCGATCCTCAGTAAGGTTCAGCGTGCCCCCGGTGACGGTGGTGCTGCCGGTGTAGATGTTCGCGCCCGAGAGAGTCAGCGTGCCGGTGCCGGACTTGACGATGCTACCGGCGCTCGAGGTCCCGTTGGTTCCCCCCAGCGTGCCGATGGAGCCGCTCAACGTGCTAGTGCCGCTTCCCGCGAAATCATAGACGTTGGCCGCATTTCGGAAGGTGAGAAGTCCCGATGTGTTTAAGACCCCGCTGAGCGTGATCGTGGCGGCACCGTTGACGTTGTTGGAAATATAGCCCGGCCCGGTAATGTTGTTCGCAATGGTGATCCCGTTACCCAGCAGACCGCTGTTTGAGGCTGACAAGTTGATGGTTCCCGTCCCCGCTTGACCTGCCGCTGAGAGATAGAGGAATGCCCCGGCATTGACGGTCGTGCCGCCACTGTAGGTGTTGGCTGAGTTGAATGTCTGGCTGCTTGCCGTGACCACGACAGCGACGTTTCCGCCAGCGTTGGCACGTGCTGTCCACAATCACGGGCGATCCACCATTGGCCGTTCCATTGAAGGTCAGGATCGAGGTGCCGCTGCCGGAATTGTTCGCAACCGTGCCCGATCCCGCAGCGATGGTGATGGTTTGATTCGTACCATTCAAATCGAGCGTGCCTCCCGTGCCAATAGCCACCGGCGAGCTTACAGATCCCAAGGTGCCGACACCACTTAATTTGAGCGTGCCACCGTTGATGGCGGTGCCACCCGTGTAGCTATTGACGGTGGCGAGGGTGAGGGTTTTCGTGTTGGCCGCGTCGAGCAACAGTCCGCCCGTTCCGCCGATTCCGCCGCTTCCGGAGATCGTGTAATCGTGACTGGTGCTGTTCAAGGTCACGCTGAGAGGAGAAACCGGCGTAGCTAGCGTGACGGTGGGATTTCCGGAGGCACCGGCGGCATCGCCAAGCAACACGGAATCGAGCGAGTCGAAATAGGTGGTGGGGGCCAGGCTGGAGTCCACCCAATTGGCCGTAACCGTATCCCAAGTGCCGTCGCCTGTATTCCATGAGATCGCATTACCGGCTGCATTGCTGGTGACCGTCAGGAAAAGGGTGTTCGCGGAGACACTGAAGGTGCCCGTAAGCCGATGAGTGAGGACGCTCGTGAACGCAGAACCGTCCGTCGGGCCACTGCCTGTCCAAGTCACCAGCGGGTAGCTTGTACTGGCCGTTAAGCCGGAGAAGGAGGCCGCCTCGATCTTCACGCCGAGGTTTGTTCCGACCACGAAGTCGCCGACTTGAATCGGTGCGACGGAGGTGCTGGGTGTGGTGATTCCGTAATCGATAACCAAGGAGCTGTTGTTATTGAGCGTGAGATTGCCGGTGTTGATCCACTGAGGGCCGGTGGTAACCAAAGCGCCGCCCTGGGCACCGCCGGAAACCGTGACATTCGTGGAGGAACCAAACTCGGTCGTGAACTTGAGCGTGCCGCCGTTGACGAGAGTGGCACCGGTGTAGGTGTTCGCGCCGGGAAGTGTGAGCGTGCCGGGGTTGATCTTGGTTAAGCCGGAATCGGCTGGATTGGCGGTAAGGGCACCCAATGTGACACTGGCTCCGGTGCCACCGCCGCCCGTCAGGGTGACGGTGGGATCAGCGGTGTAAGTGCCTGGGGAGGTGATGACGATCCCGGTGACCGCGCCCCCGCTGATCAACGCATAGCCGGATGCTGGCGTGCCATTGGCGGCGAGGGTGCCTCCGGTGAAGGTGACCGCCGGAGCGCCAATATAGCCACTGCCGCCGGTGATGGAGAGGTCCGCTTGTTTGATTCCATTGCCCGAGGCACCGATCAAGGCGTTGCCATACGTGACATTAAACCCATTGGTATCCACCGTCAGTCCGCCGGTGAAGTCTTCACTCGTCCCGGCGTTGTCAATGGCGCCGAAGAGGGTGGAGAGTGTGGTCACTCCGCCTCCCGTGGAGAAGGGTGAGTTGAGATTTCCCGAAGCCTTGAGTGTGCCGCCCGCGAAATTGGCGTAGAGGTTGGCTCCCAAGGCGCTGTTGGTAAAGTTCGCCCCCATGGTGAGGGTTCCACCGGCCAAATTGACGGAACCGTTGATCCCGGCGATGGTGGCACCATTGCCCATCCGTAGCAGGCCCGTGCCGAGGTCGAGATTGCCTCCCGCCACATTGATGACACCGGTGGCATTCGCAAACGCCGTCAAATAAAACGCGGTCCCGCCGCCCGTGGTCCGGGAAACCGTGCCACCTGGGCCGACGGTCAGAGTGCCGCTACCGGCAAAGGTGACGCCACCGTTGGATGCAGTGGTGCTGGTGAGATCAAGGATACCCGTTCCGCCCACATAAGCGACCCCGGTAGCGGCGGCGTTGTTTGTAAGAAGGAAGTTGCCTGAGTTCGGTTTTACGCTGCCACCGGTCAGATTGAAGTAGCTGTATCCGTTCGTGGAGAGGAATGATTGTCCAGTAGGGGACAGATTGACGTTGCCCGCAGTCTGGTTGTAAACGGCGTTGCTGTTCGCAACTGTCGCAGCGGTCGTCGTGAACAGCGTCATGTTGTTGCTGACGTTGACCACGGTATTCGCGGCCGTGCCGCCGTAGGCCAGCGTGGTGCTGGTGGTATTTCCGGTGAGGATCCCGGTGACGTTCAAGGTGCCGCCGGACACCACGGTGTTGCCGGTGTGATTGCTTGCTCCTGCGAGAGTGACGGTGCCAGCCCCTTGTTTGGTGGCGGTGGCGGAGCCGGAAATCACACCACCGAGGGTGGCAGTGCGTCCGTCAGCCACGTTCCAAACGTTGGCGGCGCCCAGAGCGAGATTGCTGTTGAGGGTCAGATCCTGCGTGGCGGCACTCAGGTCGAGGTCCACTGCGGCGGCACCCAGGGTCAGGGTAAAGCCACCCGGGCTGTTGACGGTCACCAAGCCGCCGGGATTCGAAATTTTGATTCCGGAGAAGGTGAGATCGGCACCCAACGAGGTGGTATTGGCAGCGAGGACCGTCCCTTCCCACTCCGCGATTCCTCCCACCGGCACAAAGCCACCGGTCCAACTTGAAGCGAGGTTCAGATTGTCCGTGTTGTTTGCTTTAAAGTTGGGGGGGATGGTGTAAGTGAGAACTGTTTGGCCGAGCCCGCCCGTGCCGCCGAGTCGGGTTGAAACTCCCTGATTGTGGCCACCGCCACCGGCACCGCCGGGACTGGTTCCATTCGCACCCGCACCCGGGTTCGTATTGCCACCGGTCCGCCCCGCGCCACCGTCACCGCCGCCTGCGACGCCACCGAGACCAGCGGTAGTGGTGGAGACGGTCGAGGTGGCGCCTCCCCCGGGATTGGCATTGCCAGCACCGCCACCGCCCGAACCGCTGACGTTGGTAGAGCCGACTTGGCCGGCCGACCCGACACCACCGGCAAAAACCGCACCAACATCGCCGACACTGGCAGCGGTCGTGGCTCCTGCTCCACCGCCTGCAGCGGTTGTGCCGTTCACCGTCGTATAGGCATTTGCGCCCCCGGTGCCGCCTGCCGCGGTGACTGTGACGGCGGTATCCCCGACGAAGGTAACGGCGCCGCCGTTCACCCTTCCCGCACCGTTGGTGGTGGTGCCGGCGCTACCACTGACGGCCGCTGCCGGAATGGTAATGGTGTAAGACAATCCCGGAGTGACCGGAACAGCGACTTTTTTGGCATACGCCCCGCCACCACCACCGCCGCCGTTTTGGGAGGTGTTGGTGCCAGCAGCCGTGTCCTTTCTTCCTGCTCCGCCAGCACCACCGCCGCCCCAGCATTCCACCTGGATCGAGGTCACGCCGCCGGGGCAGACCCAGTTGAAGGTTCCGGCCGTGTTGTAGGTATCCGTGACGCCGAACGCGGAGGGCGCGGCGAGGGCGAGAGAGAGGGTGGAGACGAGTGGAAGGAGTCTTGAACGGAGGCTGAGTTTTGGTTTCATGAGAGTTTGGATCAGTTGGGTTTGTGGACGGAGGAATTGGTGGCGGAATGAAAGTTGGATGAAGAGATCAGACGCCTTCAGAGGGAAGGGGATCGGTGGGATTTCTGTGGCGGGAGTTTGTCCAAAAAAGGGAGTTTTCCCGCCGAATCGTGTGATGGGTTTGGCGTGACGGACGTGGGACAATCTCCGACGACCCCAATCAACGCGCGTTTCAATCGTTCAGATACTGCAAAGGTGCAAATAGGAAAGAAATATTTTCTCACCCGACAAGGTGGGTGGAGACGGTCACCCGTTCGGGGCGGGAATGATTCCTCGATCCACCCGTCATGATCGGATCATGACGGCAGGGATAAAAACACCATGATCACTACAAAAACGGCACGGCGGAATGAATCCGCCGCGCCGCTTGGATTGGAATCCGCCGAAAGGCGGGCTGATTGGGAGATCAGGGAGTGACCTTGAGACGGCCGAATTTCCTGGTGTCCGGTGCTTGCGGGATGGTGAGCGTCACCTTGTCGATGCCGGTGGAGTGGGCGTGTCCTTCTCGACGGTCACTCCGGGGTTGTTCGCCACCGCACCGTCAGGAACGGGATAGGTGGTGGTCCAGTCGGTTAGGTCGAGGCTGGTGTTGATTTCCACGATGGTGGTGCCGTCGATGGAGTCCTGGTCCGGAAGAAGGTGAAGGTCAGGATTCCACCGTCGGCGACGATGGTCGGCAGCTTGTCGGCGTCGTTGGTGTTCTTGTCTCCGCCGAGCACGTACTCGACACCGTTGGATACGCCGTCGCCGTCGAAGTCGTCACCGGGGGTGCCGGTCGGAGCGTTGGCGGGCGGCCCATGAGGCGTAGCCGCCAAGGGTTGCCAGGGTCAGGATGCCGGTGGTTTCGCTCGAAGGTGTAGAGCTTGGAGCCGACGGGATTCTCCCTCCACATGTCGCCGCCGATATCGGTGAAGCCGACGACGGTGAAGTTGGAACCATAGGCACCGGTGAGCGAGGGGACATTTTCCAAGGTCCAGGAGCCGGACGAGAGGACGTCTGCGGCAGAGGTGTCGATGGCGAAATCGCCGTCGAGCGTGACCGCGCCGGCACCGCTGATGCGGTTGCTAGAGCCGGAGGTGGCACCGAGGACGAACGTGAGTTGCGCGTTGTCAACGAGAGCGAAGGTTCCGGCATTCACCACGGCGCTGCCAGTGTAAGTATTGGTGCCGGTGAGCGTCAGGGCGTTGCCGCCATCCTTGTAAAGGCCGCCTCCGGTGGACAAAGTGTCTGCCAGCAGGTCTTGGCGTGATGGTGATGCTGCCGTTGGTGGTGTCAAACTTGGCACCGCCCGCCTTGATGTAGGCAGCGGTCAGGCCGCCCATGTAGGTCGGACTGGCAGCCAGCGGCTTGAGCGTGCCGCCATTGAAGTTGATGGTGGCTGTGGTGCCGGCGCCGCGGGCCGTCGGGAAGGCTGGCAGAGTGACATCGGCGTCCCTCCGATATTGATCGTGACAACGCCCGATGCGCCAACACCCAAGGAGGGGAAGCTGTTCGCGCTGAACGTGCCGCCGGTGACAGTGAATGTCGAATGGCGCCCGGTGGCCCCTGCGGCTGCCCCACCGATCGAAAGGATGGAGACCGACGCGGTGCCACCCGTCTGATTGAACAGATTGGTGGTGTTCACGACCGGCGAGTCCGAGCGACCGACCATCAACTGGGACGAGGTGCCTGTCAGGAGGAGATTTCCCGTCCCGCTGAGATTGAAAGTCGAGGTTCCGCCATCATTGGTGCCTAACATCACCCCGCGACTGGCGACCGATGTGGCAGTCAAGGTGCCGCCACTCAGGTTATAGGTGCCGTTGCCCCCGTTGCCTACAGGAGTTCCGCCGCTACCGCCGTTGCCAATGATCATCTGTGTGGTGCTGGTCATGGTCAATGTCCCGCCGCTTTGATTGACGATGCCGACCGCGGTGCCATCGCCCGCCCCAACGACAAAAGTTCCTGTATTGAACGTGCCGTTGCTGACATTCAAGGTCCCGGTGCTTCCGTTCAAATTGCCCACGGTGACATTCCCGGCGGTGGCGGTGCGGTTTCCGGTGAGTTGAAGGATGCCGCCGTTGACGGTGGTGCTGCCGCTGTAGAGGTTCGCGCCGGAGAGGGTCAGGGTGCCGGTGCCGGACTTGATGATGCTGCCGGATGCCACTGTACCATTGGACCGATGACGTTGATGGTCAACCGAGCCGATCACGCCGCTCAAGACACTGGTGGTCCCACTGCCGGCGAAGTTAGAAACCGTCGAGGAGCGTGCACGGAAATTGAACGGTGCCCGAGGTGTTGAGGTTGCCGGTGAACGACGTTGTCGATGCCGGCACTGTTGGAGTTGTTGTGAACGTAACCCGCACCGGTGACATCGTTGGCGTAGGTGACGCCACCGTCGACCACCAGTCCGCTGCTGAGTGCAGCTCGATTGGCTCCTGAAGGCGGTGAGGCTGATCGGTCCGGTGCCAGCGCCCATTGGCGTGAAGCGGCAGTCAGATAGAGGAAGGCCCCGGCATTGACGGTGGTGCCGCCACTGTAGGAATTCAAATTGCTCGGGGTCTGGGTGTTGGTGGTGATCACGACCGCCGACCTGTCCCACGGCGTCGAGGTGTTGTCGGCGATCGTGAGGAAAGCAGGCATCCGTCGGCACGGTTCGATTTCAAAGTCAGCACCGAGACGCCGCTGCCCGAGTTGTTGGCAACCGTGCCGACCCCGCTTCCGGCGGCAAGGGTGATGCTCTGGTTCGTGCCGTTGAGATCGAGCAGTGCGCCCGCTGTTGACCGCAACGCTTGCCGCGGCCGGCCCCAAGGTGCCTGCGCCGCTCAGCTTCAAGGTGCCGCGCTGACGGTGGTGCCGCCGGTGTAGGTATTGGCGGTGGCGAGGGTGAGAGTTTGTGTGTTGGCCGCGTCGAGCGTGAGCCCACCCGTTCCGCTGATGCCGCCGCTGCCGGTGATGGTGTAATCATGGCTGGTGCTGTTCATGGTCACGCCGGTTGGTGATAGGGCGCTGTTGAGTGTGATGGTTGGATCTCCGGTCACACCGGCGGCATTGCCGAAGATGACCGCGTCCTGGGGATCAACATAAGTTGTGGCGACCGAGGTGCCGTCGAGCCAGTTGGCAGCGGCGGTGTTCCGTCACGTGCCATCACCGGTATTCCAAGAGATCGGCAACCCCGCCGCGTTGGAGGTGACATTCAGAAACAAGGTGTTGCCGGCGACGCTGAGATTGCCACCAAGATGTGCGCGGTCGTGATGGTGAATGCGGATCCGTCCGAGGGACCGCTGGTGGTCCAGGTGGCCAATGGATAAGCTTGACCTACCGTCAGGCCGGCAAACGAAGGAGGCCTCAATTTTCAAGCCAAGGTTTGTACCGGCTCCGAGGTTTTCGACCGAGATCGGTGCGACGGTGGTGCTTGGGGTGGCGCTGCCGTAATCGATCGTCAGGGTGCTGCTGTTATTGAGCGTGAGATCACCGCTGTTGATCCATTGTCCGTCGGTTGCGGCGACAAGCACGCCGCCCGCCGCACTGCCAGCCACCGTGACGTCCGTGATGGCGGAACCGGCCGTCGAGGATTTGAGCGTTCCGTTGCTGACAAGGGTTGGGCCGGTATAGGTGTTCGCGCCGGCAAGCGTCAGTGCGCCGGCACCGATCTTGGTGAGACCACCCGAGCTGTTGGGGCCCGTGGAGGCGACCGAGACGGCCGCACCGCTGCCACCGCCGCCGACGAGGCTGACGGTAGGTGTGCCGACAATGACGCCGGGATTCGTGATGACCACACTGGTGACCTTGCCGAAGTTCGCAGAAGCGGAGTTTGTATCCACCACGGCATAGGCGGTGGCGGTGGAGGGCAGACCATCGTCGAGGATCTTGACCGCCGGGGCGCCGATGTAGCCGCTTCCCTGCGCGTCGAGCGAAAGGCTGGTTACGCCGTTTCCGGAAGGAGCGAGCAGATTGGCGGAAATGGTGTTGGTGAAACCGTTGGTGTCGATGGTGGCACCGCCGACGTTGCTTCCAAACGCTCCGTTAACGAACACGCGGCTGGTGCCGCTGCCGGAGGGCGAAAAACCGGGCAGCAAAGTCGCGGAGGAGGTCGCCGCCTTCAAGCGTGCCGCCGCTGAAATTGACATATAGGAATTCGCATTCGGACTCGCAGGCGTCGTAGTAGTCGAAAGAGTTGGTCAGCAGCGTGCCCGCGTTGAGGTTGACGATGCCGGTGCCCGCCCAATGGAAGACGCCGGTCGTGACCCCCGGAAAAGGTCACCCGACGCCCCGTGTTGTCAATCAAGCCGCCTGCGACGTTCAATTCCGCGCGACCGGTATTGGCGGCAGCAGTCGCCGAACCGAGTCCGACTGCGATGTCATTGGCCGCACCGGCATGGTTGATGGTGCCGCCTGTGACGGTAAGGATGCCGGTGGAAGCGGCAATTCGGGAGAGGATGAGCCAGTTGTTGGAATTGACGGTGCCGCCGGTGATCAGGCCGACGCCGACCGCAGCGGCAGTGGTGGCAGGGCCAGTCCCACCGAACATGAACCGAGGCTGGGTGAAGGTGGAACCCGAGGACATCGTGAAGGCACCGTAACCGCCGTCGACAGGACCCAAGGCGGAGGAGTCGCTGTCCGCGGTGGTGGTGAGCGTGCCTCCGGTGAGGTTGACCGCACCGACCGCACCGGAAAGTGTGCCCGCCGTGATGGAGGTGCCACCGGTCATGGTGCCGCCACTGGGGACATTGAGAACGGCGTTTCCGACCGTGTTTCCGACTGTTACCAACCCGGTGGAAGCCGATCCGCCGCCCGCCACAAGGGTCCCGGAGTTAACTGTCGTTGCTCCCGTGTAGGTATTGAGGCCTGCGAAGGATCGCCGTGCCGGCACCCTGTTTGGTGATGGCGACCGAGCCGGAAACGATGCCATTGAGAGTGAGAGTCCTGGCGGAAGCCACGTTCCACACGTTGGCAGCGCTCATCGCGAGGTCGGAGTTCAAGGTCAAATCCTGGGTGGCGGCACTCAGGTCGAGGTCGGTGGGTGCGGCACCCAAGGTCAGGGTATTGCCACCCCCGTTGATGGTCACAGGGCCGGCCGAATCCGAAATTTTAATACCGGCGAAAGCGATATTGGCACCGAGCGAGGTCGTGTTCGGCCCCGCCACAAGGTTGTTCCATTCCGCGATGTTTCCCGCGTTCGGTACGAACGCGGACCAACTTGAGACGAGGTTAAGGGCATCCGTGTTGTTCGCTTTGAAGTTGGAGGGGATCGTGTAGGTGATGAGAATCTGGCCCAAGCCACCGGCACCGCCGACTCTCGCGGTGGCTGCGGCGGTCACCTTGGCACCGCCGCCTCCGCCGCCGGGCGCGGTCCCGGCGGCCCCGGCGCTGTCCCCGGTTTTACCGACACCGCCGGCACCACCATTGTGAGCCGCGTCGCTTCCTGTCGTCGTTGCTCCGTTGGTGGCAGTGCCGGCAGTCGCGTTGTTACCGGTTGCCAGGTCGCTTGCGCCCGCGCCTCCGGCACCACCGTTGCTGCTGGTGTTGGTGGAACCGGATCCGCCTGCGAAAACAATGTCTCCCACGCTGGTACCCGTGGTGCCACCGGTACCCAAGAGGCCCGTGAGCACCGCAGTGGTGGCCACCTTGCTCTGTCCACCTGCTCCTCCGGCGGCCGTGACCGCCGTGCCGCCGTCTCCGGTGAATGTCACTGAACTTCCGTTAAACCGGGCGTCGTTGGTGAAAGAAGCCGGGCAGGTTGCCGCCGCGGGAATCGTAACGACGTAGGTGATACCCGGCGTTACAGGCACGGCGGTTTTTTTTCGCATAGGCTCCGCCACCACCACCGCCACCGCCCGCGTTTGCGGTTCCCGTTCTCGAGAGGCACCACCGCCCGCGCCGCCGCCGCCCCAGCATTCCACTTGAATCGACGTCACGCCGGCGGGACAAAGCCAATTGAAGGTTCCTGCCGTGTTGTAGGTATCGGTGGCGGAGTAAGCGGATGTCGCGCTGAGAGCGAGGGAAATCGAGGCAAGCAGCAGGCGTAGTTTGGATGTGGGTTTCACTTGGAGCAATTGGGTTTGTTAGGGGTTTTTTGACGAGCAGGCTCTGGATGGAGGGAATCGAAACAGAGCAATCATTTCGTAGAAGTCGTCCTAGGTGAATGTCCCACAACAATCAAAAGGATTCGCATGGATGCCCACGGTTATTTCGGGTGGGTTTGGAAGTGGCTGATTGGGGGACGATCCGCAGTCGGGCGGTTGATGGCGCATTTCATGCAGATTCCCCGGTGATCCGATGGATGGAACCGGATGTCTGGCTGACTTGATGCGGGTATTCCACCATGTATGGAAAACGGCGGCGTCCCTTCCGGGAAGCCGCCGTCGTTGGGATGGTTCCGGAAGAAGCTTATGGAGCTTCCACCGAGTTGAGGCGACCGAAGAGCTTGCCTGCCCTCAGGCCGCCAGATGGGTCAGGGCTTAACTTTCAAACGGGCGAATTTCTTGGTGTCCGGTGCCTGCGGGATGGTGAGCGTCACCTTGTCGATGCCGGTGGTGGGCATGTCTTTCTCGACGGTCACTCCGGGATTGTTCGCCACCGCGCCGTCCGGAACCGCATAGGTGGTCGTCCAGTCGGTTAGGTCGAGGCTGGTGTTGATTTCCACGATGGTGGTGCCGTCGATGGAGGCCTGGTCGCGGAAGAAGGTGAAGGTCAGGTTTCCACCAGCGGTGGCGATGGCCGGCAGCTTGCTTGCGTCGTTGGTGTCCTTGTCTCCACCGAGGACATATTCCACGCCGTTGGTCACGCCATCGCCGTCGAAGTCATCACCGGCGGTGCCGGTCGGGGCGTTGGTGGCGGCCCATGAGGCGTAACCGGACTGGGTAAGGGTCAGGATGCCGGTGGTTTCGTCGAAGGTGTAGAGCTTGGAGCCGACGGTCTTGGTCCATGTGTCGCTGCCGGCATCGGTGAAGCCGACGACGCTGAAGGTGGCACCGTAGGCACCGCCGGTGAGGGTGGTGACATTTTCCAAGGTCCAGGAGCCGGACGAGAGGGCGTCGGCCGCCGTGGTGTCGATGACGAAGTCGCCGTCGAGCGTGGCGGTTCCCGCACCGGTCAGGCTGTTGTTGACGCCGGAGGTGGCACCGAGGACGAACTTGAGCTGTGCGTTGTCGGCGAGTTCAAGTGTGCCGGCGGTGACCGTGGTGTTGCCGGTGTAGGTGTTGGCGGCAGAAAGAATCATGGTGCCTGCGCCGGACTTGCTGAGCGAGCCGATATTGGAGTCGTCGGGATTGTCGACCACGGGTGCCGACACCGTCAGGGCGCCACTGGTGACGTTGAAGTCCGTGGTTTTATCCCCGACGACTTTCAGCATGACCCAGCCCTTGGTCGGATCCGAAGTCGATATCGTGGAAGTGCCGGTCGAGGTGACCGAACCGTTGAGGTTCCAGGCGCCATAGACTGGCAGATTCGGTGGAGACGAACTCGTGTGACCGGTGGTCGAGGTCAGGGTGCCGCCATCGAACTGGACGTCGTTGAGCGCGTTGTTGGTGGCCGGGCCGCCGTTGGTCACCACACCGCCGCTGTTGATCACCAGGGTGGGGGCGGTGGTTGCGGTGTGGTTGGCTCCAAGGATGTTGCCAGAATCGAACTGGAGCGTGCCGCCATTGTTGACGGTGATGGTGCGGGTATTCGAGCGGCTGCCGAAGACCGTGATGCCGGGACTGTTGGTGGCACCGGCACCGATCAGCGTGCCGTTTTCAACGGTGATGTCGCCGCTGAAGGTGCTCGTGCCAATGAGAGTGAGATTTCCAGCTCCCTGCTTGATCAGACTGAGATTTCCGGTCAGGACGATGGTGTTGGTGCCGGTTAAGCCCGAGGTGTTATCCGTGGCGTTGTTTACAGTGAAAACCGCTGCATTGACGAGGTCGCTGTTCGTGATCGTCCTGGTTCCTGTCCCACTAACACCGCTGTAAACGATTCCCGCCGTCGTCTGGCTGAAACCATTGAGATCCAAGATGGGCGATCTGGCGGCATTTTCACCCATTATCAATTCGCCGGTTGACGGCAGAATGTTGGCCGCGCCCATGTTCAGTCTGCCGTTCGCATGGATCGTGTTCGCCCAACTGTAGGTCTCGCCCGCAGCACCCACGAGCCAGGTGCCTGCGTCGGTCTTCGCCAGGTTGCCGCCGGTCAGGTTCACGCTGCCAATCACCCGGTTGAGGGCGCTGGTTGAAGTGCCGCGCAGGAACAGCACGGGCACCGCCGCTCATCGTTCCGGTGATGTCACCGCTGACGGTGATTGAGCCGGTGCTGCCTGAGCTGAACTGTGCTAGGTTCGTGTCACTGCTGACATCAATGGCTCCGGTGAACTCGTGGTTAAACGCGCCGTTGTTGACCAACTGGGCACGTCCTGCCAAATTTCCGAGGATGTTAAGGGCTTCGGCGACCACCAGATCCGAGGTGGCATTGGTCAAGGTGAGGCTTTGAGCCCCGGTTCCATTGCCGCCGTTGATGGTGGTGGAGCCGACCGTGCTGCCCAAGGCGTTGTTATGGGTGATGGACAGGGCACCGCCGTTGACGATGGTGGAGCCGGTGTAGGTGTTTGCACCTGAGAGGGTCAGCGTGTTGGTGCCCGCCTTGGTCAGGCCGCCGCCGGTGGAGACGACATCCGTCAGAAGATCCTGGGTGACGGTGATATCAAAGCCCGTAGTGTCGAATGTGGCACCACCCGCCTTGATGAAGGCATTGGTCAGGCCACCCATGTAGGTGGCGCTTGCCGCCTTCGGCTTGAGCGTGCCGCCGTCGAAGTTGATGGTGGCAGTCGGCACCCGCTCCCCGAGCGGTTGGGAAGGCTGGCAGGGTGACATCGGCAGTGCCACTGATGCTGATGGCGGAAGTGCTGTTGTCGGAACCCGAGAGTTGGTTGAAGGTCGTCGCCGCAAAAGTGCCTCCGGACAGACTCAAGGTGGCGTTGTCATTGGCGTTGTTGGCGGGTGTCGTGTTAGAGCCTCCCATTTGCAGGATGCCCACGGTTGCGGTTCCTCCCGTTTGAGTGAAGGTGCCGGTGACACCCGAGGCCGCGCTGTTGTCCGAGCGACAGATCTGCAAGGTGGAAGTGGCAGGCATGGTGAGCGTGCCGGTGCCGCTGAGATTGAAGGTGCCGGCGCTGTCCGAGTTCGTCCCGATGGTGACCCCCAAGCTACCCGCGATGGTTGTGAGCGTGCCGCCGCTCAGGTTGTAAGTGCCCCGCTACCACCACTGCCGATGAGAAGCTGGTTGCCAATGGTGGTCAAACTTCCGCCGGATTGATTCAGAATGCCGATGGCACCCGTGGTGGTGCCGATCAGGAAGTTCGAACCTGAGGTCGCCAACCGTGAAGGTTCCGTCGGAGACGTTCAGGGTTCCCGTGCTTCCGGACGTCGTGCCGACACTGAACCCTCCAGTTGCCTGAGCCGTGCGATTACCTGAAAGCGTCAGGGCACCGTCTGCAACCGAGGTTTTACCGGTGTAGGTGTTTTCTCCGGCGAGGGTGCTCGTGGCACTGCTGGAGTGGGTCACTGTCGATGCACCACTGATGATACCGGTGGCGCTTTGCGAGAGGACTCCGTTGCCACTGACTGTGATGGCCGCGCCACCAGTGAGGGAACCCGTGAGGCTCAGGGTCCCGGTGCTGATGCTGGTGGCTCCGGTGTAGCTGTTGGTTGCTCCGGAAAGCACCAGCGTGCCGGGTTCGACCAACTGCAAGGTCTTGCCTGTGCCGCTGACATTGCCGCTGAGCGTGAGGGTGGTGCCGGTGACTGGTGCGGCGAGCAGGTTGCTCGCCAAAATGACGTCTTCCGCGATGGTGTGGGAGCCGGAGGTGATGGCGACCAAGGCGGGGGCCGCACCGTTGTCCAAGGTCAGATTGGCGCTGCCGTTGGAGCCGATGGTGTAGGCGTTCGAGTTGTCGAACCTCATATAACCGACGCTGTGGGCCGTATCCACATTGATGGTCGATGGACTGGTGATGGCCGAGCCGAAGAGTGCGGCGTCGCCAGTGACGGTTGGCTTGTAGTTGGTCCAGTTGCCGGCAGTCGCGCTGGGGTTTCCATCGCTCCAGTTTCCGCCGCCGGTCTGGTTCCAGATACCCTCGTCCAGGGTTGGGGTGATGGTGACCGTGTTGGTGCTGACGGTCGGGGTGACTGAAAGCCTGCCGACGGTCTGGCCGCTGAGGCTGAAGCCGCCGGTGGTGATCGGATTCACCGAGGTCAGCACGGTGTAACTCGCTCCGCTGGTGAAGGCACCGATAGCGTTGAGGGCAACGAAGCTGTTACCCGTGAGGCTGAAATCATTGACGGTGACCGAGTCATTGACTCCTGTGGCCCCGATGTCGAAGGCGAGCGTGCCACCGAGCGACAAAGGCGTGGCTGCGAGGTTCAGAACGGACGCCGCACCTGCGGTAAAGCCCAGTCTCCCGGAGTTGCCGACAGAGATGCCGCTGGTGGTGAACGGACCCGTAGCAGAGGAGCCTTCCAATTGCAGTGTGCCGACGGAGACATTTGTCGCGCCAGCATAGGTGTTGGCACCGGCGAGAGTGAGCGTGCCGGTACCGATCTTGGTCAGGCCGGTATCCGTGGCATTGGCACTGAGGGCACTCAAGGAAATGCTGGCTCCTGTGCCGCCGCCACCGGTGAGGGTGACGGTGGGATCCACGGTGTAGGCACCCGGTGAAGTGATGACGATTCCCGTCACGGCCCCGCCGCTGATGACCGCGTATCCGGATGCGGGAGTTCCGTTAGGGGCGAGTGTGCCGCCGGTAAATGTGACCATCGGAGCTCCAATGTAGTCCGTGCCGCCGGTGACCGTGATGTTGGATTGTTTGACTCCGTTGCCCGTTGCGCCGAACAGGGCGTTACCATAGGTCACGTCGAACCCGTTGGTGTCAACGTTCAGACCGCCGACGAAGTCCTGACTCGCGCCGAGGTTGTCGATGGCTCCGAAGATGGTGGAGGTGGTCGCGAGGCCACCTCCGGGGGCGAACGGCGATGTCATGTTTGCCGAGGCCTTGAGGGTGCCGCCTGCGTGATTGACGTAAAAATTGCTGCTGGTGGCGAGGGTTGAAGGATTTTGTCCCAAGGTGAAGGTTCCGGCATCCAGGTTGAGGATGCCGGTCTGCCCGGTGCCGGCGTTGCCAACCCTGAAGCCACGGGTGCCGAAATCAACATTCCCTCCCGCCACATTGAGAACCCCGTAGGAGTTTTGACTCACCGTCAGGAAGAAGATGTTGGCTGCACCTCCGTAGTTCATGGTGCCGCCGGGGGCGACGGTTAGGCAGCCGTTGGAAGATGCCGAGTAGGCAACCACCATGTTGCCGTTGGAAGCGGAGAGGTCCATGTTCCCCGCCACATAGGCGACACCCGTGCTGGCGGTGCTGGTGTTGTTCGTGATGTTGAAGCTGCCCTGGGTGTTCTGGAAGGTGCCGCCAGTCAGGTTGAAATAACCGTAACCGCCGTTATTCGCGACAAAGTCACCGAATTGCACCGCGTTGGTGGTGGTGACAGTGCCCGCTGTCTGGTTGTAAACCGCATTGCTTCCCGCATTGTTAGCTCCCGTGATCGCATACTGCGTCACATCGTTGCTGATGTTCGACCACGGTGTTGTTGGCCGAGTTACCATAGGCCAATGTGGAACTGGTGGAGTTCCCGGTGAGCGTCCCCGTGATGTTCAGGGTGCCGTTGCTGACGATGGTGTTGCCGGTGTAGGTGTTGGTCCCGGCGAGGGTGCTGGTGCCGCTGCTGGTGTGGGTCAATGACGCGGCACCGCTGATGATGCCGGTGGCGCTTTCCGAGAGGACACCGTTCCCAGCGACCGTGATGGCTCCACCGCCGGTGAGCGAGCCGGTGAGGCTCAGGGTTCCGGAGTTCACCGTGGTGGCGCCGGTGTAGCTGTTACCCGAGCCGGACAGCACCAGTGTGCCTGCATCAACCATTTGCAGCGCACCAGCGCCACTGAGATTACCGGAGACTGTCAGTGAGGTTCCGGTGGCTGGGGCCGCGAAAAGGTTGCTCGCCAGCGTGACATTTTCCGCGATGACATGGGATCCTGAGGTGACCACTACGGAGGCGGCGTTGGCACCGTTGTCAATCGTCAGGTTGCTGCTGATGTTGGAGCCGATGGTGTATGGATTGGAATTGTCGAACCTCAGGTAGCCGACACTGTGGGCCGTATCGACATTGATCGTGGAAGGAGCGGATATGTTCGAACCAAAGAGCGCCGCGTCGCCTGCGACGGTGGGTTTGTAGTTGTCCCAGTTAGGGGCGCTTGGGCCACCGGGGTTGCCGACGCTCCAATCGCCGCCACCTGTCTGGTTCCAGACGCCCTCGTCCAGTGAAGGTGTGATGGTGACCGTATTGGCATTGATCGTCGGGGTTAAGGAGAGTTTGCCAATCGTCGTGCCCGTCAAGGTGAAGCCGCCTGTGGTGATGGGATTCGCCGAGGTGAGAAGGGTGTAACTTGCTCCGGAGGTGACAGGGGCGATGGAGTTGAACGAGAGGCTGCTGTTCGCCGTCAAGGTGAAATCCCCGACCGTGAGCAAGTCATTGACGCCAGTGGCTCCAATTTCGAACGCAAGCGCGCCGCCGCCGAGAGTGAGAGGTTTTCCGGTAAGGTCCAGAGTATCCACCGTGCCCGAGGTGAAGCCGAGCGTGCCTCCGGTGTTCACGGTGATGCCGCTGGTCGTGGGAGCGGTGGCCGCCGAGCCGTTGAGTTGCAAGGTTCCACCGGAAACGAGAGTCGCGCCGGTGTAGGTGTTGGCACCGGATAGAGTGAGGGTGCCGCTGCTGATCTTGGTCAAGCCACCGCTGGTGTTCGCGGTATTCAAGGCTCCTGCGGTGACGGAGGCCCCGGTGCCGCCGCCGCCGATGAGGGTGACCGTCGGAATGGTTCCTGGCGTGTAAGTGCCTGGAGCGGTGATCACGATCCCCGTGACAGCTCCAGCATTGATCAATGCATACCCGGCAGCCGGGGTTCCACCCGCGACCACGTCCGTGCTGCTGAAGATAACCGCGGGTGCGCCCACATAACCACTGCCGCCGGAGACGGTTAGATCCGCTTGCGTCACTCCCGAGCCGGCGGGTGCCTGAAGCGGATTGGCGATGGCGACGTTGAACGTGTTGGAATCCAGGGTCAGGCCGCCGGTGAAATTGGCAGGTGCCCCGGCGACCGCGCTGTTGTTGATCGCCCCGAAGATATTCGAGTTATAATTGATCGAAGCCGAGGACAGGGGAATCCAGCTGCTGAGAGCCGAGGTGGCTATGACCGTTCCGCCAGCAAAGTTGAAGTAGGCATTGTTGATAGAAACGGGAGCAGCCGGCAAAATCGAGTTTGCATTGGCACCCACGCTCAGGGTTCCCGCTGCCACGTTCACAAAGCCGCTTTGGCCCGATCCTTGCGTTGAAGTGGTGCTGTTGCCGAAGCGGATCGGCTGGGCTCCGGTGATCACCTGGGCACCCGCTCCCGCGAGGTTCAGCACGCCATAGCCACCACCGGTGACATTGGCCGCATGGTTCATGAAGATGGCGAAGGGTTGGTTGCTTCCGGTGTGATCGATCTTGCCAGTATCCGCCACGGTGATTTGCCCGAGGCTGTAGTTGAGCCACCATTCGGCGTTGGTGTGGTCGATGAAGCCCGTGCCGCCCACGAAGATCACTCCAGTTTGCACACCCGTTCCCGTGCCGTTGGTGGCCGAGGCGGTGCCTTGGTTGGTAAGGGTGAAGCGGGCACCGCCGGCGGTGCCGGTCGAGTCGCGGAAGGTGCCGCCGGTGATATTGTAATACCCATAGGCGCTGTTCGCGCCCACGACATTCTGCGTGCTGGTTGTGACACCCGGCGCGATGGTCAATGACCCCCCGCTCATGTTGAAGGCTGATGCGGTATTGGCCACTGTGGCCCCTGTCACTGCGAACAATGCACTGGTGCCGCCGGTGTAGTTAACGATCGCATTATTGCCCGTGGTCGGAGCGATATTGAGCTTTGACGAGGCCACAAGCCCGCTGATTTTTCCGGAATTGTTCAGCGTGCCAGCCGCCACATTCGTATTGCCGGAATAATTGTTGGTCGCGCTGGTGAGAGCGAGGGTTCCGGGACCGGCCTTGGTGAATCCGGAGGTGGCCGAAATCGGAGCGCTGATCGTGAGTTTGCGAGCCGCATTGCTGACGGTGACCGTCGGGGTGGTGGCACTGAGGGTGAAGACGGCGCTATTGCTCTGGGAAATGGTGATGTCGTTCGTCGTGCCGGTAAAACTAATGTTTCCAATCGTCACGGGGGTATCGACGATGATGTTGTATCGACTCGCGTAAGTGCCGTAGGTGTTCGCGAAGGTGGCCGTGTTGTTCGCACCGCTTGCGGGGACGTTGGATACCCAGTTGTTGACGCCTCCCCAGATGCCACTGGTCCCACCGCCATCCCACGTCTCGCTGGCGGCGTGGGCGAAGGGTGCGCCGAGGGCGAGGGTGATGGTGCTGACGAGTGGGAGAAGTCCGGAGCGGCGGAGGAATTTCGGTTTCATGGGTTTATGGAATGGTTAGATAGGTGGCTGAAGACTGTAGCAAGGAACTGGATTGAATGGACAAACGAACCACTGCCTTTCAGGCGGCAGAAGGTCAGTGGGTTTTTAGCAAAGGAACGGCCGAATCCCTTCCTTGAATTGGGAACCTTGTCGATGAGAATCTAGGGTTTTGCCTTGCATCGATGAAAATAGTTGTGCCCGCCAGCCAAGGTGAAGGTCGTGTGATGAAAGCGTATCACCCGAACGGGTGATTTTCTTTCCGGGGAGATGGTGGGGATGTGTGACCTGTAGCTTTCGCCTGAAATCGATCGGGTGGGGCATTTGGTGCGTGTCCCGATCATCGCGATTCATGTGAACACTGTATCCAACATGTCGTGGCCAAGCAGGAAGCGGCGAGGCGGAATGGAACCGCCGCACCGCCCGGATCAGGGTCTGTTAGGCCTCGGGATGCCAAATAGTCAGGGCTTTACTTTCAGCCGTGCGAATTTCCTGGTGTCCGGTGCTTGCGGGATGGTGAGCGTCACCTTGTCGATGCCGGTGGTGGGCGTGTCCTTCTCGACGGTCACTCCGGGGTTGTTCGCCACCGCACCGTCAGGAACGGGATAGGTGGTGGTCCAGTCGGTTAGAACGAGGCTGGTGTTGATTTCCACGATGGTGGTTCCGTCGATGGAGGCCTGGTCCCGGAAGAAGGTGAAGGTCATGATGCCACCGTTGGCAACGATAGTCGGCAGCTTGTCGGCATCGTTGGTGTTCTTGTCACCGCCGAGCACGTACTCGACACCGTTGGATACGCCGTCGCCGTCGAAGTCGTCACCGGGAGTGCCGGTCGGAGCGTTGGTGGTTTTCCATGTGGTGAAACTGGTCGCCGTGTTGGCGGTGAGATAGCCATTGGCATTCAGCGTGAAGGGACCGAATCCGGCAGCGGTGATGAGGGTGAGTTGGGCGGGAGTCAGGCCGCTGCTGGTGGTGCCGAAGCGAAGGGATGCTCCGGAAACGAAGGTGCCGGTGAGGTGGAGCGAGCCGCCGGTCCAGTCGATGGCGCTGCTGTTGGCGAAGGCAAGAGCGGCACCGGTGCCGAGGTTGATTTTGGCGGTGCTGGTCAGATCCAGGGTTCCGAGGGTGTCGGTGAAAGTCGAGGCATCAAGCGTGGCGTTGCCAATGGAGATGGCGGTGGTATTGGCGAGTACGTTATTGGCTCCCAAGGCTAGAGTGCCAGCGCTGATCGTCGTGGGACCGGTGAACGTGTTAGCCCCGGAGAGCGTTTGGGTGCCGGTGCCCACCTTGGTGACGGCGATGATGCCGCTGCTGCCGAGAGTGCCTGAGTTCGAGGTCGTGCTTGCACCTTCGATGGATCCGCTGAAGTTGCCCCCGGAGGCATTGTTGTTGCCCAAGGTGAGGGTTTTCGTGATTAGTCCGCCACGTTGCGGATGATCCTGCCTGCACCGTTCAGGCGACCAAAGCCGATGTCCTCACTCATCGCCATGTAACCGCCTGACGCGATGGTGAGATTCTGATTCGTGGTATTGCCTGCCGTGAAGTTGCCGAACATGCCATTCGCCAACACGTTGATGTCACCGGTGAAACCGCTGAGGGACCCGACGGTGACCCGGTGCAAGTCGCCCGTCGCGGGTGCTGCGTCTGACGAGAACTCCAGAGTGCCATTGCCCGTGATTGCATTGGCGATGGCGAGCGTCGTGTTGACCGCCAGGTTATTGTGCAGTTGGAGGCTTGCAGGAGAGTCAACTGACACGGGGCTGGCACCCAATGCCGTGTTCGAGGACTGCGCGATGAGCTTGCCCCCGCTGATGGTGGTGCCGCCGGTGTAGGCTGTTAGATCCGGCAAGGGTGAAGGTGCCGGCGCCGCTCTTGGTGAGGCCGAAGTTGTTTCCGTTCGTGGATCCCGGCATGGCGGACGCCGCCACCGAGCCATTGGCACCGCCACCGAGGTTGCCTGAAAAGGTATGGTCGCTGCTGTTGTTGATCGTCAGCGTTGCCGCGGCGGAGATGTTGCTGTTGACGACGCGTTGTTTTCGCAAGGCGGCTTTGGCTCCGCTTCTTACGACATTGGTCAAACCGGCGAGCTGCTGGTTGAATCCATTCAGATTGAGCTCCGCAAATCGGCCGGTGCCACTGCCGTTTCCGCCATCAATGGTCAGGACGGTGGTCGTCGGCAGCGCGTTGTTCGTTCCGAGTTTCACAATGATCTGATTCTCCCCGGAGGTAGTCGTGCCATCCGTGGAGGCGGTCGTGTTCAGCAAGGTGCTGCCGGTGTAGGTGCTTTGCGCGCCCAGATAGACCGTGGACAGGGCGTTTTGAGCGACGCTGCTCAAGAAGGTGACATTGCCGCTTCCTGTTAGGGTGCTGTCGAGGGTGAGCGTGGAGACGACTCCGCCACCCGGATTGTTGGTGGGTGCGCTGATGGTGGCGGTGGTTCCGCTGGATCCCAATGTGATGGGTGCGGTGATGACCGCGCCATCGAGGTCCGGTTGCAGAATGGTCCCACCAGCCAGCGTCAGGCTGGAGGTGGAAAGCAGGGCGGAGGGATTGGCGAGGGCGAGCGTGCCGGTGCTCACGATGGTGCTGCCGGTGTAGGAATTTGCCTCGGACAAGGTGAGAGTGCCTGCGCCGCTCTTGGTGAGCGCGCCTGTGCCGCCGATGGAGCCTTTCAAGGTCAGGTTTTGGGACGTGCCGACAGTGACAATGGCATTCGAACTCAAATTCACGTCATTTCCCAGGGTGCAGCTCGCGGTGTTTGACAGGTTTCCGCCATTCAAGACCAGAAGTCCGCTGCCCAGAGCCGAGTTGTCGTTTGCAACAAGAGTCCCGGCAGTGACGGTCGTATCGCCGCTGTAGGTGTTGGCGGCCTCCAACTTCACGGTTCCGCCGCCAGTGAGCGTTAGGCCCGGATAGCCGCTGATTTTCCCATTGAATGTCGCGGTGCGATTCGTGGCGACACTCCAGATGCTAGGGACGACCAGTTGCACCGGACAGTTCATTGTTAGATCCCGCG
Organism: uncultured Verrucomicrobiae bacterium; assembly: GCA_963810445.1. Classification (GTDB taxonomy): domain Bacteria; phylum Verrucomicrobiota; class Verrucomicrobiia; order Verrucomicrobiales; family Akkermansiaceae; genus Luteolibacter. Next base: position 81,875 of record CAWENZ010000018.1, read on the forward strand.
TGGCTGCGGTCATGTCCACTCCCGAGTCATCAAGGCCAAGGGTCGCGGTGCCGTTGATGGTCACGTTACCACCGGGATTGACGATCTTGATGCCGGCCCAGTCCTGATCGATGGCGAGCGTGCATGCGTTCGCAGCGACGACCGTGCTGTTCCACAAGGCTTGCTTGTAAATCCCCGGGTTCGCGGTGCCCACCCAACTGGCCCCGTTGTTGAGATTCGTGGAGTTGTTGTCTTTCGTGATGGTCGTGGTGGCAGTGTTCAGATTGCCCGGCCAGGATTGGATCTGCGCACCGCTGACAAGGATGATGTTGAAAGTGGACGGAGGATTGAGGTTGTTGGCACCGAAATACATTCCCCAACGGAAGGTCGTTGTCCCGGTCGGACGGGAGTAACTGCTTGAGGCATACAACACGCCATCGATCCACAGCTTGTAGTTCAGGCCGTCGTCGAGCACACGGACATCGAAGCCGCCGCCATTGAAATTCTTCGCGCTGCCATCGGGATTGGTGACAACGACGTCGCTTCCAGTTCGATTGTTCACGGTCAGCGAACCGTTGGTGCCCATGTTGAGCTGCACCGCCCAATCATTATCGATGTTCTTCAGTTGAAAGCAGCAATACCCCTGCTGGAGACGGGCGATGGTGTAACGGGCGGTCCACTCATAGGTCATGTTGTCGGTGTAATTCCAGCCACCGCCCATGAAGGCCTCGGTGTGCGAGGAGGTGCCGGTGCGCGAGGTGGCGGTATTCTCATCGTTCACAAACACGCGGAGGACATGCGTGTTTCCATCCGTCTGAAACCAACGGGTGAAATCCGAGAAGTTTGACGTGGAGGTGTTGCACGCGACATGAATCCGCTGATTGGGGACGGAAATCGGACGGTTGCCATAGAGGCCCGTCTCGACGGCGGCATTGTTGACATTGATCACCGACCCATTGACCGGGCCGGGATCGGCGGAATTCACGTTCAAGGTTGGCAGAATGGCGCTCCACAGCGGGTTCGCCGGGCTGCCGGTATCGGTGTAGAGCACAGCCGGAACGGGCACGGTGAACTTCCAGCCCGTGTTGACTGTGATTCCTGCGTAGCTGTTTCCTGAAGTATCCTCGACCACGCCTGCGGGGATCAGCACGTAATAACTCTGCGCCGTTGGCAGGTTATTGGTCGGGTTGATGGTCAACCGCGTGGTGCTGAATGTCAGCCTGGAGGACGAGGTGACGTTGAACGATTCCACCAGGCTGCCATCGCTGATCCGGCGCAATTCAATGCTGCCGCTGCCCGCGACGATCGTCTCGTCGAAAGTCGCCACGAGATTGGCATCGGTCAAAATGTTCGCGGCATTGTTGACCGGGAGGGTGTTGCTCAAGGTCGGCGGTGTCGTATCGCCCACCGCGGTGATCACGTAGTCCAGATAGCTTCCATTGATCTGCAAGGTGCCGACCTGATTCCAGGCGAGCGCGGGAACGGTGCCGAGCGTGAAGCCGTTGGCATTTGCGAGGCCGCTGCCGAATTGAATCAACCGATAAGTGCCATTGAACCCCAGCGCCGTCGGAAGGTTGATCGTCACCGAGCCGGCACCGCCGCTGACGGTTAGAGCGTTGTTCACCTTGATGGCGGCGACGCTGGTGTGGTTGGACAAGGTGCCCACATGGATGGTGCCCGTGCCGCTGAAGGCCAGGCTGGTAACGGTTAGGTTGTTGGCGCCGGGCGCAAGCGAGCCACCTGCAGCCACCGTGACAGCCGCATTCACCGTTCCGTCTCCGGCTAGGGTTGCGCCGCTGTTGACCGTGGTCGGGCTGGTGGTGCTGCCGTCCACTTGCAAGGTGCCGGCGCTCACCGTGGTGGTGCCGGTGTAGGTGTTTGCCCCACCGAGGATGAGGGTTCCGGTGCCGGTCTTGATCAGCGAACCTCCCGCGCTCAAGACACCCTTGTAGGTGGTGTTGCTGTTGTTGCCTCCCACGGTCAAGGCGATGGGGATTGGTGAAACCGCGTCGTTCTGGAGGGCGAGGTTGGAGCCCGTGCCGGCGCTGTTGGCGGAAAGGCCACCGAAGGTAAATGCATTTACAGAAACACTGTCGTTGAAGACCACATTGGCATCAGCACTCAGGGCCAACGTGCTGTTCTGCAACGCGAGTCGATGGTTGAGGTTGACGCGGGCACCTCCCGTGGCACCGGCGCTGAAACTGGTGGTGCCGCTGAAGGTGTTGGCCGCGCCCAGATTGACGGTGCCGGTGCCGGAGGTGGCAGGTCCGGCGAGGACGAGATTTCTGCCGACTGGCCCTGCAATCTCGGCGTTCACCGTCAAGGTTCTTCCGGTGGTGTCATTGGCGGCCGCCAGGAACGTATTGGCTCCGGCAATGTTCAACGTAAGCGTGTAGGGACCGCTGCCACCCGCGATGGCGACGGTGCTTCCACCGGACTTCTGAGTGATTCCGCCAAGGATGATGTTCGCGCCGAGCGTTAGGGTCTGCGACGCGTTGTCGATTACAGCCGTGTTGCTGCCATTCACCCAGGCCACATGGGCCAGTCCGCTGCCTTGATCCCAGTTCTTGAGGGTGGTGTTCCAGGTGCCGCTGACGCCGTCACTGTTGCCGTCACCATTGGCCACGATGTCCACACTGCCACCGTCCCAATACCTTGTGGCAGCAAGGACCGGTGTGATCGAGAAAAGCGCCGACACGACGGCGAGGGCGATCGATCGCCTGCGTATCATGAACGCCTGACTCAACATGGATGGAGCATAGCCTGCTCCGGAGGATTGCAACATGATGAATCTCCGGGGCAAGACACGTGAACCATGATGGGGCGGGGCAAGGCTCATTTTAAATGGGTTCCGTAGAGACGCCTTCCAAGCGTGAGCATTGCCACGAGTTTCACAAGTGACAACACCGTGGCAAGCTAATGGAATCCCGTGCCTTGTGCCATCCCTCAACAGGGTGATAGCTTTCACCCGATCGGGTGATCCGCGAGGCCGCACACGGTGTTAGCGCTTGCGGCGGAGAAGGGCCAGGGCTCCGAGGAAACCAAGCATCGCGGTGGATGGCTCGGGGATCGCCGGGGCAATTCCTGGTGTGGTGGTGAAGCGTCCCAGAAGCTCGGCGCGCCCTTGGCCGCCTTCAAACACGCGGAACTGGTCCTCCGAGGAGAGGGTGCCGTCCATGGTGTTCTGGTCGATCTTGAAGGAGAGTTCGAGGTAGTAGCGGGTGCCGTTGGAGTCGGTGTAGTTGAGCGGCGATGCCCAATCGCGGAGCGACACGATGTCGGCGCTTGCGACCGGATCGCTCGTGTTGACGCTATTGATGAGGTCGCTGGTGAACGAGGCGGTCACCGGAGGCATGCCGGACGGATTGGAGAAATTCAGGTTGAGGACGATGTCGATGGAGGATGCGCCGGTGTTGGTCTTGATGGTGCCGTTGCGATAGTAAAGGTTGCCGATGTTGAAGTATTGGTCCGGGGCGATGTTGGTGCCGGTGATGGGTTCAAACCAGAGGGCGCTGCTGTGGGCATAGCTGGACGAGGTGGCGGCGGTTCCCCATTGAAATGCGGCGGAACCCGTGGGTCCGCTCGTTTTGAGGCTGACTGGAGCATCGGTGAGGTCCATCCCGGAGGCGTAGCCGTTGGTGAGATTGTTGTCGGAGATGAGCAGGCTGTTGCTGCTCTCGCTCACGGCATTCTCGAACGAGCCTGCGACGGTGAAGCTGAGGGAACCCGGAAGGTTTTGTGCATTTGTCCGGACTGCGGCGATCGCAAAGATCAGACCAATGACGGCAAGGAAACTCAAACGAGATTTCATGGCTAGGGGGGATAGCGGTTTTGTGGGGGGAGTCAGCAGGGGGGCTGACGGGTGGGGGAGTTGCCAGCAGGGGGGCTGACACTTCGAATCATGTCACAAAATCGGCCACAAGGAATCACGTGATCACGTAATCTCAGGAAATCCATATTATTAACCCCTTTTGGGCAAAGGATGAGGGCTTGCGAATGCCGGACCATTTACCTATCTCGCCGCATGTCGAAATACGCTGGTGAGGAAGTGTTGGTGGTGCCGCGGGCCTTGTTGGAGGAAATCGGGATGTTCGAGGGCATCAGCACGGCGAACCTGGAAAATGCGGTGGCGCGATTGCTGGATCCCGAGAATCACTTTTTCATGGATCGCGCCTTGGCGGAGGAAGATCCAAGTCACAAGCAACTGATTCCCTACTGCATCTTCAGATGCGGGGATCGCGTCCTGCACTACACCCGTGGCAAGGCGGGTGGTGAGAGCCGGCTCCACGCGAAAATTTCCGTCGGAGTGGGGGGACATGTGAACCCGATCGACACGGGTGGCGGGCGCACCGGTCCCTCGGCCTATCATGCGGCGGTGACCCGCGAGATCGAGGAGGAGCTGGATCTCCCCGAGGAACACGAGCACCGGATCATCGCCTTGCTCAACGACGAATCGAACCCGGTGGGGCAGGTGCATCTCGGCATCGTGCATCTGATCGAGCTGAAATCCGACGCGGTCGCATCGCGTGAGGATGCCCTGACGGATCTCGGGTTTTCCGCCCTCGGGGAATTGAACGGCACGCAGTTCGAGCGACTGGAAACCTGGTCACAATTCTGCATCCGATATCTCTCGCAAGGCGACCATTGATTTTCTTGAACGCATTAAAGCTCTGTTTGTTCCGGGATTGGTCCGGATCATGCATTTTGGCGGGCGGACGATCGGTCATGGAATCTGGAGTCAACTTTGCCTTCACCTGTGTTCCAGCGGGATGTATCGCTTGACCACGGCTGGATTATCAGCCTCTTTTCGAAGATTGAGATGGAGATCGTCGTGGTTTCTTTTCAATATCTCCCCATTGAATCTCCCCATTGAGTAACGATCCGAGCCAAACGTCGCATGCCACTCACCAAGAAATCATCCAAGCCAAGAATCCTCATCGTCACGCCGGAGATCACGTACCTGCCCTCGGGCATGGGAAATATGGCGCAAAGGATGTCCGCCAAGGCGGGTGGTTTGGCGGATGTCTCGGCCTCGCTCGTCTCTGCCCTGTTTGAACTCGGAGCGGATGTCCATGTGGCGATGCCGAACTACCGCCGGATGTTCCAAGGGGATATTTTCAATCTCCACGAGCGGGAGTTGAGGAAATACCATGAGGTCCTTCCCGAGGCCCACATCCATCTGGCGGAAGACCGGATTTTCTACTACCGCGAGCAGGTTTACAGCAACCGAACCGACGAGGCGATGCGCATCGCCCTGGTTTTCCAGCGGGAGGTGATCAACCACATCATTCCACGGGTGAATCCGGATCTGGTTCACTGCAACGACTGGATGACCGCGTTGATTCCGGCCATGGCGCGTCGAAGGGGCATCAAGAGCCTTTTCACCGTCCACAACATCCACACGCAGAAGGTCTCGCTCGCGCAGGTGGAGGAAATGGGGATCGATGCGGCGGAATTCTGGATGAATCTCTATTTCTCCGGCCCGCCGTGCAACTACGACCACGCCCGTGGCCACGTGCCGGTCGATTTGCTCACCTCCGGGATTTTCGCCGCCCACTACATCAACACGGTGAGCCCGAGGTTCCTTTGGGAAGTCGTCGAAGGCTGGCACGCGATGATTCCCGACTCGGTGCGGGCCGAGCTTCGCGCCAAGTATTCCGCGGGTTGCTCCGCCGGCATTCTCAACGCCCCGGACATCTCCTACAACCCGGGCACCGACGACGCGCTGGTGCAGAATTTCACCCAGTGGATTTCCCGGCGGGCAAGGCGGCCAACAAGCTGGCCCTCCAGCGGGAATTGCATCTCAAGGAGGATGCCAACGCCCCGATCTTCTTCTGGCCGTCCCGGCTCGATCCGGTTCAAGAAGGGCCGCAGCTTGCTAACGGATATCCTGCACAGCATGGTCTCGGATTACTGGGATCGCGATCTTCAGGTGGTGGTCGTCGCCAATGGCCCTCATCAGGAGTGGCTCGACAAGATCGTCTGGGCCTTCGACCTGAGCCAGCGGGTCGCGATTGTCGATTTCGATGAGAGGCTGTCCCGTCTTGCCTACGCGGCGTCGGATTTCATGCTGATGCCGTCGTTGTTCGAACCTTGCGGCCTGCCCCAGATGACTGCGCCGCTTTACGGATCATTGCCGATCGTTCACTCCACCGGCGGTCTTTATGACACGGTGCACCCGCTGGATTTGGAGCACTCGAAGGGAAATGGATTCCGTTTCGATCATTACAACTCCGGAGGCTTCCGCTGGGCGATCGATCGGGCGATGGAATTCCACGCGCTTCCTAACGAGATCAGGGAGCGGGAGATCCGCCGGGTCATGCAGGAGAGCCAGAAGGAATTCAGCCACAAGGAGGTGGCCCGCCGCTACATCGCGATCTACGAGGAAATGCTGGCGCGCCCGCTGGTCGAGAAGGAGTCCGGAGAAGTCATCAAGGCGATTGCCGAGAGTCTAACCGACCATCTTTCGGAAGCGCAGTCCTGAGGCCGGCGACTACTGCTTCGCGAAGTTGGTTTTCCAAAGCGGCGATGGCGGAACGTCATTCGGCCTGCAAACAACGATGCCGGCGTGCTTCGAGGCACCGTTCACATAGTCGGTGATCGGGCGGTCGATGATCACCATGCGGCCCTTGTCACGGTCCGACGTCGCGTGGGTGAAATAGGCCCGGTCCTTCAGTCTAACGATCATCCCGACGTGGGAGGTGTAGCCGTTAGGGTCGTTGCTGGTGATCGCGCAGATGTCACCGTTCTGGAGATACTTCTCGGCGTCGCGAACCTTGGACTTCGGGACGTGATAGACCGGGAGTTTCGAAACCTGCGCCTCGATCTTGCCCATCGGCGGGATGCAGCGAGGGGTTATTGCGCAAATAGCGGTAGGCCTTCCATTGGACCGTCATCTCGTGGATCTCGCGTTGCAGCCTTTGCGCTCCGGGAATCCGGGACGTGATGTTCTGGGCGTAACCGCGGCGCTGGTTGTCGTAAAAGACCTCCTCGAGATGATGCATGCGGCTCAGGTAATTTCCCGTGCAGACTCCGTCGCGATACCGCTCGATCTCCACCATCTGGAGCATGTCCTGAGGTTTGTAGGGACCGGGCTTGTAGGTGAGCATCCGGGAAATCGCCAGGGCGTTCTCGTAATAGGTCCAGCAGTCCATTCCCTTGAGGTTGGCCACCGGCGACTCGACACGGTCATCCACCTCCAGCGAGTAGTTCACGTAAGGCGTGCCCACCAGTTCGCGGGCCACCCGGATCGTCCGCTCACCGATGGGGAGCTTGCGCCAACCCTCGCGCTCGGCCTTCGCCACGATGGCGTAAAATTTGGATTCCCCCTGAAACACCGTCGCGAGCGAAAGCCGGGGAGGGGACGGCGGTGGCACCGCCTTTTGCGCCACTGCCACTTGAAGACCACACATCGCGGTGGCCGTCATCAACCCGAGGAATCTCATCTGCATGCCATCCCCATAGCCGATTTTTCATCGATGGAAAAGGGAACATTCCCCAAAATCGCGTGGGTTCATGCGGAATCCGCCTATTCGCGACTGCGGAAAAGCAGCGGTTCAAAGACATACCACTGTTTCCAGTGATGCCTGAGCACCTTGAGAATCGCCGTGGCCCAGACTTTCGCCGCCTCCTCGTCCGCCCCACGTTTCCTCGGAGGCAGAACAATCTCTGGCATCACAATCACCCGATACCTCCGCCAACCATCGCGAACGATGAAAAGCGGATACGTCGAGGCCCCGGTCGCCCTCGCGAGGAAAAGCGGTCCTTTCGGGATCCGCATGGTTAGACCTGCCTCCGCCTCCACTTCCATCGGAGCCACGTCGAACATGACCCTGTCGCCCTGGACGGCCACGATGTTTCCCTCCTGGAGCAAGTCGGGCCAGCTCCACGCCTAACAAATTTCCCTCGCGGTTGTAGAGCGTGCGGAAATTCGGGTTCTCCGCCTCTTTCTTGCGCACTTCCTTTTCCCGCAGTTCTTGGGTCTCCGGTTCCCGTTCCGGAGCGCGGACGGCGTAAAGCGTCCGGTTGAAACGGGATGCGAACATCGGCGCGGCGATGTCGTAGTTCCCCATGTGCGCCGTCAGGATGATGCAACCGTCCTTGCGGTTCGAAAGTTCCTCCATGTGGGCAAGGCCTTCGATTGACCAATCCACCGAGCCGGTTCCCGTCTCGCAGCGCATCGCGTCCACGAAGGTCAGCGCGAAGTTCCAGAAAACCTGCCACGCCCCGATTTTCGCGCGCAGCGGGTTCCAATCCGGATGCATCGCCATCAGGTTGGACGCCACCGCGCGCCGCTGGGACTTGGCGATCAGGAAAAACAGGAAAGTCCAACCGGCGATCAATACCGGCTCCAGGAAAAAAGGCGTCACATGCAGCGCATGCAACAGCAGCTTGGTCGGCAAATCACCAAACACCCCGAGCCGCGTGCTCCACTTCGATTTTCCTGCTTCCGCCACCTGCCGGAGGGAAACCGCCAGTGCGGGCGACTGCAAGCCACGCTTTCAGGCCCTGGCGTCGGCGCAATCGCGGCAGCTTGTTTTTTCAGCCGCAAAAAGGATCAAAAAAACGCAAAAAGCTGAGATTGGTAGATGCGAGGCAAACTGGACCCATTGTCCACGATCTTCCTTTTGCGCCATTCCTGTTCCTCTTTGCGGCCCTCTTCATCCCGGTCCGGAAAATTTCACCGCGCCGCCTGGAAACCCTCATCCTCCAGCAGATTCTTCCCCACCACCGCGATGTTTCCCAACTCGTCGCACCGCTCGTTCTCCTTGTGTCCCGCATGGCCCTTCACCCAGCGCCAATCCACTTTATGGCCCGCCATCGCCGCCAGCAACCTCAGCCAGAGATCCTGATTCTTCACCGGCGTCTTGTCCGCCTTCTGCCAGCCGCGCTTTTTCCATCCGTCGATCCATTTCTTCGAAACCGCATCGATCAGGTACTTCGAATCCGAGTGAAGTTCCACCTCGCAAGGCTCGCTCAAGGCCTCCAGTGCCGCGATCGCCGCCCGCAACTCCATCCGGTTGTTCGTCGTCAACCGATATCCCTCCGAGAGCTCCATCCGGTGCTTTCCGAAAACCAGCACCGCCCCGTATCCTCCGGGCCCCGGGTTTCCCTTGCAGCCACCATCCGTATGAATCACCACCCGCTTCATGAGCGGGAAAGCTGTTCACCTGCCACACCCCTGACAAGCCAAACGGACCGCGAACGCCATTTCGCCGCCTTTCTGGATGGAAGAGTTTACCGCAAAGGCGCGGAGGTCGCCAAGGAACGCAAAGGTCGGACTTGGTGAATTCAAAATGAGACGAACTCCGCAGGATACCTCCACCCAATGGCAACAGATTACCCATGGAGCGGCGGACTCCGATCCGCCGATGCCAATGTTAGGTCGATGATTCCGAGCGAAAGCGCCCGTTCATCGGCTCCTCATTGGCCCGAGCGATTCGGAGATCGCTCCTCCTTGCGTTTTAAGGTCACCCTCCCTCCGCCCAATTCTTCAAATTGACGTCCACCCGCGGTTCCAATACTTCTTTCACTCTCCCATCCTCCTCCGCGTCCCTTTGCGACCTCTGCGCCTCCGCGGTAAAATCTTCCAAATTATTTCTAAGGAAACCACCCACGCCGTGTCTTCCCCTGTGAAAAGCATGGCCACGCACCCGTCGATTCATGGAAACCCGAACCTCCACCGCCCGTTCAAAGGCTGATCCCGGAGGCCGACCGGTGATCCCTTTCCGACAATCGAAGCCCCCCATGGAGGAAAAACCGTCACTCCGGCAGGTCTTCGACGCGGAAGAATCACCTCTGCTCCGCTACGCCCACGGCCTCGTCGGCCAACGCCAGACCGCCGAGGACATCGTCCAGGACGCCTTCCTGAAACTCCATCACCACTGGGAGGAAGTCACCCACCCGAGAGCCTGGCTCTTCCGCTGCACCCGCAATCTCGCCCTCAGCCACATCCGCGACCACAAGCGCGAGACCCACATCGAGGACGGTCACGAATTCCAAAGCAACACTCCCGATCCCGAACAGGCGCTCGGAAAACTCGAAGCCATGGGCACCCTGCAAATGCTCGTCGCCGAACTCCACGAGGACGACCGGGCGCTCATTTCCCTCAAGTATCACGACGGTCTGAAATACGACCAGATCAGCCAGCGCACCGGCCTCAGTGTCGGCAACGTCGGCTACAAACTCCACCACGCCCTGAAAAATCTAGCCGATTCCCTCCGCCGTCTCGGCGTCGAGTCCGCCGAAGGCTGATCCCTTTCAGATCTCAAATTTCAAATTTCAAATCTCAGATCCACCATGAATGACGAAACTCCAGAACCCTTTGACATCGTCGGCGACCAGCCCGTCGAGGCCCGCATCGTCGCGTGGGTGTTAGGGGAGGCCTCCGCCTTCGAGGCGGCCGAGCTCGAAGCGCCTCTGCGAGGAACGCCCCGAACTCCTCGTCTTCCGCCGCCGCATGCGCTCCCTCCACGGCCTCCTCACCGAAGCCGAGGCCTCCGAAGCCGATCACTCGTGGAAACTCCCGCCGGAGAAGCGAGCGAAGCTCGATGAAATCTTCGGGGCGGAAAATGCCGCGCGACTTGAAGTTGTTAGGGAACGCGGCATCCGCCGCAGCGGACGCCGGGCCATTCTTGGCATCGCCGCTTGTGTGGGCCTGGCCGTCGTGGTCATGCGCCTGATTCCCCGGGGGTACGAAAGCCACGCCACCATCGAGATCAGGCCCCGGACCTCGGACATCTTGTTCGAATCCGGCTCTTCTGGAAAGGCACCATCAGCAACAATGACTCCCCAGTTCTTCGGAACGGAGTTCGAGAAGATCAAAAGCACGAACAGTCTCGAAAAGGTCGTGGACAAGCTCGCACTCACCGACCGTTGGAAGGTTGACAAGGAGACTGCGATCAAACGACTCAAGCAAAGTGTGGATACCCGGAATGTCCGTGGGACGGATCTGATAGATATTCAGGTGCGGCAGCCAAATGAACAAGATGCCAAGGACATCGCTCGAAGAGGTGGCCGTTGCTTATAAGGACTACCGGAATGAAATCGAGCAAAGGGATTCAGCGAAAGCCCTGGCCGAACTCAACAAGGCCGTCCGTGATCAGGAAGACAAGGTCGAGGAACGTCGCAAGACCCTCGCCGCCATCGTTAGAACCAAGGGAATCACCTACAAGGGTAAGGACTCATTCTATGGCCAAAGCGGAGTCGATGAGGACGGAACGGCTCGGGATTCGTTGAAGACTTTTAACGACTTGGAAGCACAGAAGATGCAGCTTGAGAGCCAGATCAAAAGCCTCAAGAAATATGAGGGTGATCAAATCATGAGATATGCGTCTGGACTCGACCTGCCCGATAATATTGTCAGGCAACTCTATCCGCAATATCTTGAGAATCAGCGACAGTTGAATGATCTCAAAATCAAGGGACTTGGTGAGGATCATCCGACAGTGAAAGCCGCAGTCGAGCAGTCCGCCGCCATGAAACGCCAGCTCGACGCGGGCGTTCAAAACTTGCAGTCCACCTTGGATGCGCAACTGGGAATGGCAACGGATCGCCTAAGCAAGGTCGAGGCCATGAAAGACGGAAAGCGCGAGGAAGCAATCACTCGCGGTCTCGATGCGCAGGATTATGTCGATGCGAAGAGGGATTTCGAGACCGATCAAGAGCTTCTCCAGACGATGCGGCTTCGAGCAGATCAATCGATCGATCAAGGCGAAGATGCCTGACGAAAGCATCGTGGTCCACGACATGCCGGATTCGCCGTCAACTCCCCCGGCGCCGGTTGCGAAGACAGCCCCCCTCGCACCACCCGCTGCTGCCCAACCCTCCGCTTCCCCATCGGCTGGCTTCGGCATGACATTGGCGAAATCCAAGGAGAATCGCCAGGAGATCGCGAAGCGAGAGCGTCTCGTCGCCGGAAAAACGGCGGAGAAACCCGAGTTCAAAACGAGAAACACGGGGGTGGAACTCGCCGATGCTTCCCCGGTCGAATCCATGCCCGGCAACTCGTCCTGGAGCGGTTCGGCCATTGCAGGAGGTTTGGGCGGTGCTGCCTTGAAGTCGGATTTGAATCGAGACGTCCAGCGGCTTCAAAGGCGAAACATCGGTCGCTATCGCTGGACGGGACTCCAGCCATCACCTCCCCGGCAGACAGTATCACGAATGGCTTGAGGTCAGGTGATCAGGCCGTAAGCCGCAACAGCATCGATGCCATTCTGAACAATCCAACCCGCGTTGCTGGCGATCGCGTGTTAGGCGACAAACGAAGGGAGAACGCTCCAGAGGAGAAACGCCCAATGCCCACCTTGGCTGACAAGGATGGCGATTCTCGCATGGAAGAGATGGCATCCGTAAACTCCAAGTTCGATGCATTGGCAGAATCCCCGCCTCCGCCTCCAGCGGATGGGCCCGTGGCGTTCGAGGGCACAGCCCCCCAAGGAACTATTTCCAGTGGAAGCAAGGTGCCTATCGACGTGAAGCCATCATCAGCGACCGCAATTTCCGGGGACCCGTTTGCAGAAAAGGACACGAAGTTTCGCAGCGGGAGGAGTCAATCCTCCGTGACCGCAGGAGTTCTTACCGTTCTGCCGGAGGAGGACGCTGCTGCCCGGCCAACTCGTCCAAGAGTCGTTCCGGCTGGTCTAGAACAGGGAAGAAAAAAGCGAGATGGCCGCACCGGTTGATTCCATCCGCTCGAACCCGGCTCTAACTCACGAACAGAATCAAACAGTCGATGATGTCCAACGAAATCTCTACACCGCCGAAGGGAATTTCGAACTCGGGAAATACGATGATGCCAAGAAGTCCTATGAGAATGTTCTCAGAAAAGACCCCTACAACGTTGCTGCCCGCCGTGGAATGGAAAAGCTCTCGGCTGCCAAAAACGATGACTATCGCGCTGCCTATGACCATACCCGTGCAGAGCTGCTGTCTCAGGTGGATTCCACTTGGAACCTGACGGTCCCGACGGATGCCGACAAGCAGAAACCGGTCGATGCCAAAGCTCAATCCGCTCAACTTGAAGTGATCAGGGAGTTCCAATACCCTACCGAATACGAAGCTCCCGAACTTCCTAACACTGTCGAAGGAAAGAAAGGGGCCGAATTCTTTTACAACCGTGAGGGCGGGGGGAAATCCAGCAAATCGGATTTTGACTTGGTGAAACGGCTTGAAGGCGAGGACTCACCAAGTGGGGGAGACTTACCGGTCATCGGCAGGCTCTTCAGAGAAGAAGAAAGTGCATCAACCCGGTTTGGCTTCAGTTCTAACGATTACATCGTCCCTTTGGCGACAAATCAATCGGATGAAATCGACTACTATGCAAAGCCCGCCTCATCCCCAGAAACCAAGTTCAATGGACAAAATACTGAGCCTGGCTGGGACACTTCAAAGCTCGCTCAGACCGGAAAAGATTCAGGCGGATTTGAAGGCGAAATCCATGCGGACTATACATCCGAGTATTTGTTCCGGGGGGTGGATTTGGCGGAGAAAAAGGTGGAGCCACCCGTGGTTCCACTTGCCGATCTGATGGAGGAAATCGCCGCCTCGGAAGATCCCTATTCCACCTTCTCGCTCAACATCAGCGACGCCTCGTTCCAACTCGCCAAGGCCGCGTTGGCGAAAGGCGAGCGCCCGGAGCCAGAAAGCATCAAGGTCGAGCAGTTTTACAACGCGGTGGACTACGGCGATCCCACGCCCTCATCCGACCAACCGGTGGCGGCCATGGTCGAACAATCCGCTCATCCGGTCATTCCCGGCAGAAACCTGGTGCGCGTCGCGTTGCGGACTGCCTCGGTCGGTCGCTCCGCCTCACAGCCGCTGCGGCTCACGCTCTTGGTGGACCAGTCCGGATCCATGGTTCGTGAGGACCGGCGCACCGCGATGGAACATGCGCTGACCCAACTCGCCGGCCTGCTGACGAAGGACGACAGCGTCACCGTGATCGGCTTTTCCCGCACACCGCATTTGTTGGCCGACGGACTCACCGGTGACCAGGGAGAGAAGCTTTCCGGAATCATCAACCAAACCGCCAGCGAAGGCGGAACCAATCTCGAACAGGCGATCCTGCTAGGCGCGCAAAAGTCCCGCGAACATCAGCTCGCCGGAGCGCAGAACCGCATCGTCCTCTTCACCGATGGCGCGGCCAATCTCGGCAATGCCAATCCGGAGCGCCTTGCCAAACAGGTGACGGAACTCCGCCAGCAGGGCATCGCCTTCGACATCGCCGGCATCGGCGCGGATGGATTGAACGACCGTCTGCTAGGTGAGCTCGCCCGCCATGGAAACGGTCGCTACTACGTCGTCGGCGACGCGAAGAACGACAGCTTCGCCCGCCAGCTCGCCGGTGCCTTCCGTCCGGCGGCGGAGAACGTCAAGGTGCAGGTGAACTTCAATCCACAGCGGGTTGGACGATACAAGCTCATCGGATTCGAGAAGGACCGCCTGAAGACCGAGGACTTCCGCAACGACGCCGTGGACGCCGCCGAACTCGCCGCCGACGAGGCCGGAGTCGCGCTCTATCAGGTGGAGCCGCTCGCCGATGGAACCGGCGAGATCGGCGAGGTCAGCGTCCGCTTCCGGGATGTGGCCAGTGGCGAAATGGTCGAGCGGACCTGGACTATTCCCAACGAATCGACCACCACGGCATTCGACCGTGCCACGCCATCCATGCAGCTCGCCGGACTTTCCATGCTCGCCGCGGAGAAGCTCAAGGGCGGACCCTTGGCGGACGCCATCGACTTCAAGCAATTCGCCGCGCCGATGGCCGATGTGAAGCAGGTTTACGGCGCCAGCCAAGGCGTGGCCGACATGCTTCAGGTCATCGACAAGTTGCGCTAACTGGAGCGCGGAATTCATTCCGCGCGAAATCCAAAGAAAGAAATTTTTAACCGCAGATGAACACAGATGGCCGCAGATGAAGAGGGGAATTGGAGAAAGTGATGCTTGGATGATTTTTCATCGGCTCTCCTATCCGCGTCCATCTGTGTTCATCCGCGGTTGAGCCTCACTCTTCCCGATCAATTTACAAAAGCTTTACCCACGCGGTGAAACCACCGTGATAGAAAACCAACTCGAATGAAATTATTGCAGCAGCTCGTCCTCATGGCCTTCGCCGCCCTGACCTTTGCCCAGGAGACGGAGGAGCGCGTTGTGCTCGTGCCGCTCGGCAAGGCACCGAAGGAAGCCCCCTTGTTCTTTTCCGCGTCCGCCGAGGTCACTGCCAATGTCGGGTTGGAATCGGTGACATCCCGGCAGCAACTCGATTTCAAGATCCATCAGGGAAAACCCGAGACGCTGACGCTTTCATTGAGCGGCGCGGGCGAGGTGACTTCGGTTAGCGGGGCGGGTCTGCGCGATTGGGCGGTTAGAGTGGCCGAGGACGGCTCGCGTTTTCTCGATGTCCGCCCGGTCGTCGAGGAAGGCAAGGTGGTGACGGAGCTTCAGGTCGTCATGGAAACCCGCCTCAAGGTGGAATCGGCACCCGCGAGCCTGCTGCTTCCTGGGCCAGGGCCATCGACCGGATTCGCCATCTCCATTTCACTCACCACGGATCCCGGCGTGGACCTGAGGATTGGAAAAGCGGACGGACTGGTCCCGGTGGATTCGGAAAAAGGTAGGAAGTTCCTCGGCTACGGAGCGGCAGCGCTGGAGATGACCGCGTCGCCATCCGGCACCGGATCACGCGGGCTCGAACTGATCGATACCGCTCTAACCGGCAAGCTCGCGGCCGACGGCAGCAGCATTTCCTTCACCATGAATGCGCTCGCCCGATCGGCGGCGGACGGCTCGGTGGTGCAACTGTTCGGCAATGGCGCGGCTCTGGCAGGTTCCGTTTCAGGCGATGGCTGGCATGTGGTCCTGAAAGACAAGGACCAGTCCAACAGCTACGAACTGGTGGCGGAGCGCGCCGGGGATTTTCCGGTTTCCCTGGAATTCGTGGTCCCTGTCTCACGAAATGGCGACTGGCATTTGCTCAATTTCCTCATGCCTTCCGGAGTGGTGGTGCCGGTGGGGATCGATGGCTTGGGCAAGGGCGTTTCGTTTGATCGATCGCAAGCGGTGGTGCCGGAATTGCAGGCACAGACATGGCGCGGTTTCCTGCCGGCCGATGGCAACGCCTCGATGGCATGGCGTGAGGCTGGGACGGTGGCGGACGGGGCCTTGTTTTTCTCCAGCTCCGAATCCAGCGACGTCAGGATCGGCAGCGGGCTGATGCGTCAGTTGACCGTGATCGATCTGCGGGTGCTCCAAGGCAAGTTGGGAAATCTATCACTCGCGCTCGACGGACCGGGTGAGGTCCTCGCGGTGAAAGGTGAGCCGGTCCTCGGCTGGTCGGTCATCCAGGACGGGGCGAACCGCCGTCTTGAGGTGAAGCTGAGCCGTCCCATCGAGGGCGGCGGACGTATCGTGGTCGAGGCGCAGGCCGCGCTCGGCGGCTTTCCCGTTAGGTCGGAGGCGCTGCGGATGGTTCCGCAAGGTTCGCTCCGGCACAGCGGTTGGCTGAGAGTCGCGAATGAAGGGGCCGTTAGGATCGAGGTGACGGATGCGAAGGGGCTGATCCAGCTTGCGCCCGGTCAATTTCCCGGTGGTGTGGACGAATCGCTGCGGCAGGTGTTTGTCTATCGGTTTCCGTCCTCGGACTATGGTTATTCCATCCAGGCGGACCAGGTGTTGCCGGAGGTGGGGGTGACCGAGGTGACCGTTTATGAGGTGGCGGAGACCGACCGGCGGATCTTCGCGGATCTGGAACTGGACATCCGCGAGGCACCGTTGCGCGAATGGGAGTTTGAGATCCCGGCGGATCACGCGGTGGCGTCGGTCACCGGGGCCGAGGTCGCGGACTATGCTGTCGCCAGCGAGGTGGTCCAAGGCAAACGCCGTCTCAAGATCCTGTTCAAGGAGCCCGTGATGAACCGTCAACTCGTCAGCGTGCGGCTTGAGAAGAACGAGGCGGCAAAAGCGGGCGAGTGGACCTTGCAGCCGTTAGGTTTCCCGGACGTGAAATCGCGGCGCGGTTACATCGGTGCGGTTGCCGCGGCGGGATACCGGTTGACCGCTGGGAAAACGACCGGCGTTGCCGAGGTGCCGATCACGTTTTTCCCGAAGAAGACCGCAGGATTGCAACAGGCGTTCCGTCTCCGCGAGGGCAAGTGGGAGGTGGGTCTCAAGGTGGAGGCGCTCGGCCAAAGCGTGCAGGCGGACGTTTTTCATCTCTACTCGCTGAAGGCCGGGGCCGCGTATGGCAGCGTGTTGATCAACTACTTCGTCGTCGGAGCGCCCGCCACCGAGTGGAAGATTTCGGTGCCCGAGGGCATCGGCAACATCGACGTGACCGGTCAGAATGTCGGTCGTGACTGGCGGCGCGAGGGAAACACGGTGATCGTCCCGCTATCGCGACCGGTGCTGGGAACGGGCACGGTGTTGCTGACTTTCGAGCAGCCGATGAGTGCGCGCGGTGGCGATCTAACGCCCGGAGAGGTCCGCCCGCTGGAAGTCCAGGGAGAACGTGGCTACGTGCAGGTGGTGAGCCCGCTGCAGGTGAAGTTTGCCAAGCCTGTTAGCGAGGGGCCCTTGCTGGCGATCGATCCGACCGAGCTTCCCGCGGAGTTTCGTCTGCTCAGCAGCGCGCCGACACTCGCCGCATGGCAATACACTGCACGGGATTTCAAGATTGGTATGAAGGTCGAGTGGTATGAACCCGGCGAGACCGTGGGGCAGGTGGTGGATTTCCTCAAATTGTCGAGCCAGGTGTCACGCGACGGTCAATGGGTGACGGATGCCCGGTTCTTCGTGAAATCGAAGGGCCGCAACGCGTTGAGACTGACCCTTCCCGATTCCGCATCCTTGTGGGATGCGAAGGTCGATGGTGATTCGGTCAACGCGCGGGCGGACGGCAAGGAGACATTGATTCCCTTGTCCAACCAGACGGATCCGAACCGTGCGGTGGAAGTGACACTGCGCTATGGCGGGCGCTCGGACAGTGCGACCCATCCGCATCTCGCGGCTCCAAGGCTGGCCGCGCCGGTGGTGATCGGCGAATGGACGGTCACCGGGGATGAGGGACGTCAACTGGTGCCGCGCGGCGGCAGCGCCGAATTGGTCCGGCCGGCATTGGCGGAAAGTGGTTGGGAGTGGATTTCCCGTCATTCCGCGAGGGTGGCAATGGTAGTTGCTGTTAGGCTCTGGTCGCGATGGTGCTTGGTGCAATGACGAAGAGCCGGGTTGCGAGCGCTCTATCAGTCGTATGCGGTCTGGTGTTTGTCGTCGCCGTGATCGGCGTCGGAGTGCGCGCTGCGGAAACCAGCCGGGGAAATGCGGCGAAGCTCGAATACGCGGCACCGGTGGTGGCGGCAGGCAGCGAGGTCGCTGTGATCATCGGCAACGTCGCTCCATGGCAGGCCCGCGGAGGGTGGGGGATGTGGATGCTGCTGGTGATCGGTGCGGCGATCGTTCTTCGTGGGTCATTCACCAACGATCGGATCTGGAAATCATGCGGACTGGCCCTGACGGGAGCCGCGTTTCTATCCATCCGCGGTGGCGCGGCCTTGTTTTTTGTCATTCTCACGCTGGTTGCTCTGGCGTGGTGGTTGCCAAGGGTCTGCCAGGTCATCCGTGGCCTGCGCAGACCCAAGGTGGCGGAGGTGGCTGCCGCACTGGTGGTTCTAACGGGACTCTGTTTCAACGACGCACGGGCGGCGGAGGTCGGTGGCACCAAGGCCGCGGAGTCGATGGTGCAGGATTGGCAAATCCGCGATGGCCGGCTGCGTGGTCACATCGACGTGACATTGCGGGCCGAGACCGGTGACCGATTCCTCCTGCTCCGCGAACCCGCGGTGCTCAGTGGATTCGAAGGCGCGGGCTTGAAAGTCGTGAAAGCACCGCTCGGTGATGCGAGCGCGTATTTCATCGTGGCGGAAGCGACCGGACGTCTGACC
Organism: uncultured Verrucomicrobiae bacterium; assembly: GCA_963810445.1. Lineage (GTDB taxonomy): Bacteria > Verrucomicrobiota > Verrucomicrobiia > Verrucomicrobiales > Akkermansiaceae > Luteolibacter. Next base: position 100,789 of record CAWENZ010000018.1, read on the forward strand.
GGAAAGGCCGAATTTGAAATGCCGCTGGCAAATCCCGCCCAAGGCTGGACCTTGCCCGGTGGCCCCGCGGCGATGCGGCAGGTGGCGTTGCGCTGGGATCAGGCGGGCTGGGAATTCATATCGTCAGGGGCTGCCAAGGTGTCTGAACTCGTTGGCCTGGGAGCGAACGAGAGCGGCGCGGTGATGGTGCTCGGACCCGCTGATCCGGTGACCTTCCAGGCCCGTCCGGTCCAGCGTGATGTGAGTTTGGAAGCAACCCGGTTTTTCACGGAGGTTTCCAATCTCTATCTGCCAGGACCCGGTGTGGTGAACGGGCGTCATCGGGTATCGATCCGTCCAGCGCAGGGCAGGGTCTCCGCAGTGGTGATGAAAATCCCCGAAGGATTCACCGTGAGTGACGTGGTGGACGGCCCAGCCGGATCGTGGCGATTCGATCCCGAGAAGCACGAGCTCCGCGTGCCGGTCGAGCCCGCGCAGGACCAGGCGTTCTCTCTAACCATCGAAACCCAGCGCGGTGCCGGAACCCTGCCGATGGATCTCGATCTCGAGCCGATCCGCGTCAACGACTCCGCGGGAGAGATCGGATTCCTTGCCCTTGCATTCGGCGACGACGCGCAACCCGAGTCGATCAAGCTGGAAGGACTTTCCCAGGTGAACCCCGGTGATTTCAACGGCAAGCTCCTGCCCCGTGACAGGAACGGGAATCCGCTCGTCTTGCTTCAGAACGCCTATCGCTACGGCTCCGGTGAGGTAAAGGCACAGGTCAAGGTGACGGCCGTGGCCCCCGAGCTTAGGGCGGACTCGTGGCAGTTGGTTTCGCTGGGCGAGGACCGCCTCGTGGTGGCCACCGATCTAACGGTGACGATCACCCGTTCCGGAGTTTTTCGTCTCGCGCTCGAGGTCCCGGACGGGCTGGAGCTCGAGACCGCGACCGGCGAAGGCCTGAGTCATTGGACGGACGGGAAAAGCGGTGATCGTCGAGTGATCACGCTTCATCTCAATGGCAAGACGATCGGAAGACAAAGCTTCAGTCTAACCATGTCCGGTCATCCCACCGGTCCGCAGAAGAATTGGCAGGTGCCGCGCTTGTCCCTGGTCGATGCGTCGCGAGAAACCGGCGTCGTGACCATCGTCCCGGAACGTGGCTTGCAGGTGCTCTCAGCGCAGCGGAAGAACGTTTCCCAAATCGATCCCCGCGAGTTGGCGGATGCGCCTCAGGAATCGGCGCGTGCCGCGGCGCGTCCGGGTGCCTTGGCCTACCGTCTCTTGCAGGCGGATTGGTCGCTCGGTCTCGACATCAGCCGGCTGGACGCGTGGGTGACGGCGCAGGTGTTTCACGAGGCGACCTTGCGTGAAGGTCAAATGCTCTCGCACGTGGTGATCGGATACAAGATCGAGAATGCGGCGCTCAAGTCGCTCCGCGTCCGGATCCCGGGCCTCGATGAAATCGCTGCCGCGACCGTTCGGGCGAGTGGCTCGACCGTAGCGGCACTCGTGCCGGTGAAGGGCGAGGTTGGCCTTTGGGAAATCCAGTTCCAGCGGGGAGTTGCCGGCGAAACCCGTGTCGAGTTGGAATATCAGCGCTCCAACAAGGACGACGGTGCCGAGATCATCGAGCCGGTCGTTTTCGAGAATGTTAGACAGCTCACCTATTTCGCCGCGATCCGCGCGGGAGGTCGTTTGGAACTGGAGGCGGGAATTCTCCCACGCGGTTGGCAAAAGACGGATTGGGCCGTGGTCCAATCCAGTCTGGGCCAGATGGCCGGAAGCGTGCCGCCGCTGATGGCGTTCCGTGTCGCCGATCCCGAGGGGCCGCTTCCCGTCGTCCTGAAGCGCAACGAGCTTGCGAAATTACAAAAGCTCCGCGTTGCAGAGGGTTCTCTAACCACCCTGATGTCACCGGATGGCGATGCGTTGACCGCGGTGGATCTCAAGATGCAGGTTGTGGGCAAAGCCTCCTTGCGTTTGAGATTGCCCGCGGGATCGGCGCTTTTCAACGTGCTCGTCAACGACGAGGGCGCGACCCTTGTCCGCGAGGGCGATGAATGGCTGTTCTACATTTTCCCCTCACCGGAAGTCGGGCAACCGGCCACGGTGCGCTTCGTTTACTCCGCTGGAACCAGCAAGGGCAAACGGCTCGAAGGCCCCGTCCTCAACGTGCCGATGGAGAATCTAACATGGCGGGTGCTGGTGCCGGAAGGATGGCGGATGACGGACCACGGTGGGGATTTCGACCTCAAGGACGAAGCCGCGATGGGGGCATTCAGCCTGGAAGACTATCAGACATTCGTGCGGAGCAAGAAGGAGGCGGATTCGCAAAGCGCGGTGGCCTTGCTCGATCAGGCCAACGGCTGGTTGGCAGCCGGCGATCAGGAAAAGGCGAGCCAGGCATTCAGCAACGCCGTCCGCAGCAACCAGCTCGACGCGGCTTCCGGCGAGGATGCCCGCGTGCAATACCGCCAGCTCAAGACCCAGCAGGCGGTGCTCGGGCTCAACACCCGCCGCCAGAAGCTCGTGCTCGACAACCGCAGTGCCAATCCGCAATCGGACAACGCGCAGCTCGATCGTGCCGCCGAGGCCAATCCTGTCCTGCGGGGCGACTACAACTACGATCCCAAACAGTTCGACCGCTTTATCGAAGGCAACACCGCCGATGAGAACACGGCCCTCAAGGAAATCGCCAACCGCATCGTCACCCAACAGCTCGCCGCGGAGCCTGCACCGGTCGCGCTTGATGTGACACTGCCCGAGCGCGGCACCGTCCTGACCTTCGGCCGCAGTGTGCAGGTGGACGGTCAACGTCCGATGGCCATCACCCTCGATCTCAAGCGCGGCGGCAGCCGTTTCGCCTGGCTCGCCATCCCCGTCTGCCTTCTGCTAGGCGCGATGGGTGCCCTCAGGAGCGGCGGTATCCGACCGCCGAGAGCATGAACAGAACCCAGCAAACGACCTCAATTCAGGTTCCACGTCGAGCAAGTTCCATTCCCTGAATTTCCGGCAAGATCAGGTCCGTCATCACCGGGATGAGAATCCAAGTGCCTGAACAGGAGCAGACGGAGGGGGAACTTATTGTCCCTTCTTTGGCTTTGCCGGGCTGTTGCGACAGGAATTTCCGCAACTCCTCGCCCCAAGGAGCAGCGACTTCAGTCGCTACCCCCCATTGAAGATGCGACTAAAGTCGCGACTCCTTGATCGTCCCTCGGAATGAGACCCGCAGCTTCATGGTGCGGAAGTCATCGCTTCGATCTGGTCAAGGAAACCGAGTCCTCCTCCAATTCAGGGTTCCGGCAAGCTCATTTCTAGCCGGTAAAATTCTTTGCCCTGCCCGGTCACTGGGCGGTAGCGGAGGAACTGGGTGGCGGGATCTGCGGTGAGTGAGACGCCCGGGCTGAACGTGGAGGGCAGCGCTGTCGTGCCGGTGATGGTGTGGCGGGTGGTCCAATCGGTTAGATTGGTGGAACTCCGGATTCGGTAAGTCAGCTCGCTGGCGGCGGGATTGCGACGGAACTGGAAATCCCAGGCTGCGGGCGCGGTGGCGACCAGCTTTGGCAATCCAGCGTCGCCATGGGAAGGACTGCGGGGATTGAGGGCGAGGCCGAACTCGTAGAGATTGCCAAAGGAGTCGCGGTCCGGATCTGCGGACGTGCCGGAGACCGCTGGGTCAATCATTTCGAGCGGTGAGAAATGCGTCTGCTGCCAGGCTCCGAAGCTTCCCGGGGTGAAGCGGGCATACGAGCGGCCGTTGGAAGCCACCCAGAATTGCCCGGGCCGGTGGGGATCGAGGGCGACGTAGGTGGTGGTGGGGAGCCGGTGGCCGCTGTTGGTGCATTCGCGCCAGATTGAGCCATTGTCGTCGGATTGATAGATCTTCTGATAGGTATCGCCGAAGCGTTTTCCACAAACGAGAACACGGCCGTTGTGGGCGTCGAGGGCGCGGATTTCGGAGAAGCCGGTGTTTGAGAACGGTGGATCGAGATAGGTCCAGTTGGTGCCGTTGTTGGACGACCAGGCGAGGCCGAGGTGGCCGTCTGATCCGCCGAACCAAAGCCGGCCGGTGGCGGAGTCGCGGCAGATGACGCCCCAGGAATTCCAGTCGTAGAGTTTGTTGTTAGATGGGCCGCCGCTGGAGTGCCCGGCGGATGCCCAGGTCTGGCCGCGATTGGTGGAAATGAGAAAACCCACGCCATTGAGCCAGGCGAAGCGCCGCGAGGCATTGGTGGAATCCGCTTCGAGGAAACTGAAGTGGCTGAATTCATCGCCCCAGTTTCCGCCGGCGGGAATGCCGGTGGATTTGATGAAAGAGACTCCACCATCGGTGCTGCGATAGATGCCGGAGTTCGTATTGGAGGTGTCGTGGACGGCGATGAGGATTTCATTGGCGTCGTCCGGAGCCACGCAGCCGCTGATGATTTCGCTGCCGGAGGGAAGACCGGTGCCGGTGACCCCGGCGACGTGGACCAAGGCCCATGTCTGGCCGTCGTCGCTGGTGGTTAGAATCGAGGCGCGGCCTGCATTCGGGCCGAAGAAGGAGCCGCCGACGAAATAGACTTTCGGCGAAGCATTTCCGACCACCGGGCCGACCAGCGCCTTGGTGGCGTAGGTCATGCCGACGTTGCCATTGATCACCGGCAGGCTGCGGCGGGGATTGCGCGGCGCGTTGCCGGTCGCGCCGCCATCGGTGACGACGAAGCCGATGAGATCGGCGACGGGGAGATAGATTCTATTCGGGTCATTCGGATGGAATGCGGGTTTCCATGTCACCACCTCACCGATGCCGCGGGTCATGTATTGCACGGTGTTTCCCGCATCGGTGCTGCGGAAGGGGCCGAAACCGTTCGGGAGATACCAGCGGTTCGCATCGAGCGGGTCCTGATGGATCGATCCGCGCGACCAACCCGGGCTGCTGTCCGAGGTGAGCATGGCCGGCGGGCGGGTGCCAGTGATTGTTAGGGGAAGCGTGCTCCATGTGCTGCCACTGTTTGTGCTCTTGCGAGTGGGACCGCCGATCCAGCCGAGGATGACCGTGGTGCCATCCCTCAACACATGACACATGCCGACGGGGCCGTTGGCGGACAAGCCACCCAGCACGGTGCTCGTGATGTTCGTCCACGTTGTCCCGGTGGTGTTGGATTTGTAAAAACGATTGGCGTTTCCATCCTGCACCGCTGCGAAGCATTCGCCGCTTGGCAGGCGGGCGATTCGGGAAACGGTGGTGGTGGCTGCGTTGATGGTGACGGCGGACCAGGTGATGGTTCCGCCCGCGCCGCGAACGCCTTTGAAAAGCGCGCTGGCTGCGGTGCCTTTCACCCCGCCCACGAAGATTTCGTTGGGAAACGACGGATGCATGTGGACCACATGACCCGTCATGCCATCGAAGGCCGTGCCATTTTCCTTCGACCACGAACCACTGCCGCCGCCCGTGGTGCTCCGCATCAGTCCGCCCTGGCGGGTGATGGCGAAGATTTCCTGATCGAGGGAACCCGGCGTGATGGCGATGCATTCTCCCTGCCAGCGGAGGTCATCATTACCGGAGAAATTTTTGCCCGTTAGAACCTGCGTCCAGGAGGTGCCTCCATCCATGCTGCGCCAGATTCCGCGTCCGGCATCGCTGCCGAGATAACTCACGCCCACCGCTTGAAACACGACGTCGGCGCTGGTTTCTCCAACCGCAAGTCCCTGCACGGCATGAGCGGCGGAGGATGTCATGGAACCTGATAGGGAGCGCCAGGAATCCCCGCGATCGTCGCTGCGATAGACACCGCCGACATCGGTGCGGGCATACAAACGGCCGCCGGAATGCGAGGCGAAGCCGGTCAACCAGCCACCGGCGTCCAGATCCGTTTGGCGAAATGCCCCTGGGATCGGCTGGCCGACCGACGATGCGCGGACGTCGAGCACGAGCAAGCTGATGAGTAGCAAGAGATGGGACAGATTCATGGTTCGTGGGTTTTAGGAATGGTGTCCCCTCCCTCTCGTGGGCGGGGAATCGCCACGACCTGACCCGCTGCGGCCGCACTCGCGTATCGTGCCGACGGAGACTTTTCCAGGCACTTCAAACAAACCGTTTCCAAGTCCTGCCGAACCGATGGGTTGAGCCGTCGCGGTGCGAAGAAGGCCTGCGTCAGATCCTCGGCGTTCTCGACCTTGAGTCCTTTTCCCAAGCAATAGACGAACAGCGGCTTCCAATAGAGTCGGCAAAGTTGATCGAGCGCCGCCTGTTTCGGCGGGCCATCCTCGCCTGCCCGCAGAACCACCGACCACAGGGTGGTCTGGAAACGTGAATCTGCCGCGATAGGTTCCATCACACGGCAACTACCAGAATCGTCTGGTCCCGCCAATCTCTGACTTCATGACTCTTCCTCCCAAGCCCGCTTCAGCGCGGGGCCCAACGGGCTGTCGAGGGCTTCTTGCCAATGCCCGGTGGTCCGGATGATGGGAAGTTCGGGGAGGATTCGTGGCGTGAGGTCCGCAGGAGCTTCCGGGGCGTGCGCCCTGAAATATTCTCCACCGCCGACGGCCGGGCCGATCACCTCGTGGGTGCTCCGCCCCAACCCGAGCAAGGCGGCGTGGACCCAGCGGGAACCGAGGAACGGGCAGAGGATTTCCCCGGAAGCCTGGATCGGAAACCCGTCGGTATTTCCTCCGAAATCGATTTCCCAGCCATCCGAGCGGAAGACCTGATCGTCGGCCCGCCATTTTTCCGCGAGGCGGGGGAGCAGCCAGAATCGAATCGCCTCGTGGGCATCTTCGGGGGCGGAAATGAGGCGTAGCCGGGATTCCGAGAGCCCGCGGAGCTGCCTCATGGTGGTGACGACGACCGCCCGGTAGCGTCGCGCGGCCTCCTCCGGACCATGATCGACCGCCATTTCCGGGAGGACGAGACCGGGCAGGGGTTCCTGGATTTTCAGGGTGAGAAGGCGCACAGCGGGAGATTTGCGGTTCCGCAGGTCGCCACCAAGCCCGGATTGCTTAGGAACTCCTTATTTTCCGGCTATGAAAACAATCTTGCCCCCGACGGCGAGGCAGGGGATGCTCTGGCCACAGCGAATTTCATGGCAGCGAAGGACAACAAGAAGCGGGGTGAGGTCCCGGAACCAACGCGATGGTCGAATGAGGTCATCGGGATCATCTGGATCACGGTGGGATTGTTGCTGCTGTTGTCACTGGTGAAATACAGTCCCGCGGATTTGCCGAAGCTGGGATTGCTGGAGGCATTCGCCGATAAATCCGGGGCCACGGGCGAGAACCTGATCGGTCCGGTTGGCGGGATTCTCGGATTTCTGCAGATCCTGCTCTTCGGAGCGGCCAGCGTGATGCTGTCGGTGGGGTTCATCTGGTTCGGAATCATCAAGCTGGCCTTCGACACGCGGATCTGGCCGAGGGCGGTGATGGGACTCGGCATCCTCCTGCTAGCCGCCGCCGCGTGGCTGCACGCGGCGAATTATTTCTTCGTCGACTGGGCCTACCGCTGCAACATCAACAGCCCGGGCGGGGTGATCGGTGACGGCTTGGGTGGATTCGTCCTGGTCAATGTCATCGGTCGCGCGGGAACACTCGATTCTAACCGGTGGTGCCTATCTGGTGGCCTTGATCATGCTGACAGGTCAGCAACCGGTCCGGTTTGCAAAGGCTTGTATCCGGTTGGCCCGGATCAAGTTCGAACCATTGGAAGGAAAGCCGCAGCGAGAGCGGGAAGATCGCCGCCCGCGAGGCGGAAATGCTGGCGGAACGTGACCGCCAGCGCGAGCAGCGCCGCAAGGAGCGCGAGGCCGCGAAATCCGCGACAACAGCCGTGGCGGCGGCTCAGGACCCGCAGGCGATGCTGCCGCTTCGCGAAATTCCACCACCTGAGATCATCGATGCTTCCCAGCGCCGGGCCATTGATCCCGAACTCATCGGCAAAAACCCATTCAGCCGCAAGCCGTCCCCGGAGCATCAGGGACTCCAGGAAGGCCGCTTCCCTAACTACGAGATCCCGCAATTCAACCTGCTGGACCCGCTGCCGGAGGTGGATGACTCGGATTCGGATGATGATCACAAGGAAGAGACCCGCCAGATCATCATCGATACGCTCAAGGCCTTCGGCATCGACGTCACGGCCGGGCGACATCACCCGCGGTCCCGACCATCACGCGCTATGAGATCTATCCGTCCACCGGTTTGCGCGTTTCCCGGATCTCCCAGTTAGAGGCCGACATCGCCCGCGCCACCTGTGCCGAGCGGATCAACATCCTCGCGCCCATTCCCGGCAAGGACACCGTCGGCATCGAGATCGCGAACAGCAAGAAAGTCGCCGTGCCGCTCCACGAGCTGCTCTACGACCACGGATTTCAACTCTTCCAAGAAGAAGATCCCGCTCGCCCTGGGCAAGGATGTCTATGGCAACACGGTCATCGCCGACCTCGCCGCGATGCCGCACTGCCTGGTCGCCGGAGCCACCGGGTCCGGCAAGTCCGTCTGCATCAACTCGATCATCGCGTCCATGCTCTTCAAGTTCAGCCCGGACGAGCTGCGCTTCATCATGGTGGACCCCAAGGTGGTGGAAATGCAGATGTACAACCGCCTGCCTCACCTCGTGGTGCCGGTCGTCACCGATCCGAAGAAGACCGTGGCCGCCCTCAAGTGGGTGGTCAACGAGATGGAAAAGCGCTACCAGATCTTCGCCAAGGTCGGCGTGCGGAATTTCGACAGTTTCAACTCCCGGCCCATTACGGAAAAGGAAAAGCCTGCTCCCGAGCCGGAGCCGGAAGAGTCTGGCGAAGAGCCGTTGGACGATGGCCGGAGCCGAGGCTCCATTCGATCCGAGTGAATTGCTCGATCCCGCCATTCCTAGCAGCCACCAGGCACCGGCGTGGTCGATGATGGAGGACGAGCCCGACGAGGAGATGGACTCGATGGCGTCAGCTCTCAGCGATGGCGACCTGGGCCCTGAGGCGGATGAAGAGGACGAGGAAGTTTACGAAGAGAAATTCCGAGCGAAATTTCCCTACATCGTCGTGCTCATCGACGAGCTTGCCGACCTCATGCAGACCGCGCCGGCCGATGTGGAAATGTGCATCGCCCGGATCGCGCAGAAGGCCCGTGCCGCCGGCATCCACCTGATCATCGCCACCCAGACGCCGCGGGCGGACGTGGTCACCGGCATCATCAAGGCGAACATCCCTTGCCGCATCGCCTTCCAGGTTTCCTCCGCGCTCGACTCACGCGTCATTCTCGACACCAAGGGCGCCGACAAGCTCGTCGGCAAGGGCGACATGCTCTATCTGCCGCCCGGCTCCGCCAAACTGGAGCGCGCACAAGGGGCCTTCGTCACCGATGCCGAGATCGAGCGTCTTATCGACCATTGCGCCGCCCAGGCAAAGCCGCAGTTTGAAAAGGAAATCCAAGCCACCATCAATGGCGAAGGTGACGACGAGGATGAGGACGACGTCTCGCAGGCGGACGAGGATCTCATCACGAAATGCATCGAGGTCGTGCGGCAGGAGCAGAAGGCCAGCACTTCGTTGCTACAGCGCCGGTTGCGCCTCGGCTACACCCGCGCGGCGCGGATGGTGGACATTCTCGAGCAACGCGGAATCGTCGGTCCCGGCGAAGGCGCGAAGGCACGCGAGGTGTTTCTCAAGTGAGGACGGTCCGCTGTTGGAAAATGAAGAATTTTGCAATTTTCCGGTTGTCAAAGCCCCGGCGGGCACTCTTACTGCCGCCCCGCCCGCAAGGGTGCTTGAGAGTATGGCCCGATAGCTCAGTTGGTAGAGCAGTGGATTGAAAATTCACGTGTCCCTGGTTCGAATCCGGGTCGGGCCACCTCCTCATTTCCATTCAAGGAGAAAATGAGGGTGGCGAAAGGCCCGAACTCACCCGACAGGGTGACGGTGATTTGGGTGACAATTACCCCGTTCGGGTAGCTGCAATTCCTGATGTTTTGAGGTGATACTCTTTTCATGTTCCCGCGTTTTCCCTTGTTCGCCATTTTTGCCCTGTGGGCGATGGCCTTGTCCTGTTGGGGCAAGCCGACCCTTTTCATCATCGGGGATTCCACCGTGCGGAACAGCACCAGCGGTCAGACAGGCTGGGGGGATCCGCTCGTCCGGCACTTTGATCCCGCGAAAATCGGTGTCGTCAACCGCGCGATCGGCGGTCGCAGCAGCCGCACCTTCCTCACCGAAGGTCGCTGGGACGCGGTGATGGCCCACCTCAAGCCGGGGGACTTCGTGCTCATTCAGTTCGGTCACAACGACGTCGGCCCACTCAACGACGACCGCTGCCGCGCGCCGCTCAAGGGCATCGGCGATCAAACGGAAAACATTGTCCGCTCGACCGATCACCAGAAGGAGACGGTGCGCACCTTCGGATGGTATCTGAAAAAATATGTCAGCGATACGAAATCGAAGGGCGCGGTGCCAGTGCTCATTTCGCCGATTCCGAGAAACCTCTGGTCGGGCGGCAAGATCAAGCGCGCGAACCTTGATCACCCGCTCTGGGTGAAGCAGGTGGCGGAGCTCGAACACGTGCCTTTCATCGACTTTCACCATCTTCTGGCAGATGCCTTCGACGCGCTAGGTCCGGAAAAAACAGCGGCCTTGTTCGACGGGACCGACCATACCCACACCTGTGCCGCCGGCGCGGGCTTCAATGCCTCGGTCATGGCGGACGCCATCCGTTCCCTCAAGGATTGCCAACTGGCCAAAGGACTTCTCCCGGCGGATCTCTGGCTACCCTCGGTGTTCTCGGACCACATGATCCTTCAGCGGGAAATGCCGATCCCCGTGTGGGGCACCGCCATTCCGGGATCCCGGGTGTCGGCGAAGCTGGGCGAGCAATCCATCACCACCACGGCGGATGCCCATGGTTGCTGGAAACAGGATTTTCCCGCGCTACCCGCAGGTGGTCCGTTCACCCTCGAAGTCACATCTAACGAGATCACGCGAACTTATTCCGATGTGCTCGTTGGCGAGGTCTGGCTTTGTGCTGGCCAGTCGAACATGGATTTCACCCTTGCCCCGACGCCGAAGCGTTCGTTTGCCGGCGTCACGGATTGGAAAACCGAGGTTGCTGCCGCGAATCATCCCCGCCTGCGCATGTTCACCGCGGAATGGGCGATGAGTGAGCTTCCCCAGCGCGAGGTCGCTGGAACATGGCGCGTCTGCACACCGGAAAATGCCGGAGATTTCTCCGCGGTCGCCTACTATTTCGGCCTTGGTCTCCAACAGAATCTCGATGTGCCGATCGGCCTCGTGACCTGTGCCTACGGCGCGAGCACGATCGAATCATGGATCCGTGAGGAATCCCTAACATCTCATCCTCAGTTTCAAGGACTGCTCAAGGCCTTCGGCACCAAGAGGATCGCCTTCCGCGACAACCCCGGCGCGTTCGAGGACTACGGAAAACAACTCGCGCAGTGGAAGGGTGGTCGTGCCCCGAAGAATCCGGACCCGGTGCAGGACCAACACAATCCCTTCGTGCTCCACAACGGCATGATTGCTCCCATCGTCCCCTACGCCATCCGCGGCGCGATCTGGTATCAGGGCGAGTCCAACCTCAACACCCGCAATCTTTATGCGGATCTCCAACAGACTCTGATCGGGGATTGGCGGGCACAGTGGGGAAATCCGAAGCTGCCGTTCTATTTCGTCCAGCTCGCTCCTAACAAAGCGCCTTTGGAGATCCCCGGCAGCGGCCAACTCGCGGAAATGCGCGAGGTGCAGGCGACCACCTTGACCATTCCCCACACCGGCATGGCCGTAACCCTCGACATCGGTGACGAAGCGGACGTGCATCCCCGTAACAAGCTCGATGTTGGCAAACGGCTGGCCCGGCTCGCGCTGACGGAAACCTATGAGAGGGCGGGGGAGTCAAGCGGTCCCGTATATCGCGAATCCTCGATCCAGAATGGCCGGATTCGTGTCCAGTTCGATCATGTCGGCGGTGGACTGGTGGCGAAATGCGGAACCTTGAAACAGTTTGCAATCGCCGCTGCCGACAGCAAGTTTGTCTGGGCGGATGCCACGGTGGACGGAGACAGCGTGATCGTTTCCTCGCCTGCCGTCGCCGACCCGGTATTTGTGCGCTACGCTTGGGCTGAAAACCCGGCTGGCGCAAATTTGTATAACTCAGAAGGACTGCCTGCGGCCCCATTCCGCACCGACCCATGACCTGTAGAATCCTGCCCATCCTTTTCGCCTCGGCCTTGCCCGCATTGGCGCAAACTCCCGCCTTTCCCGGTGCCGAGGGATACGGTGCTTACGCCAAGGGCGGGCGCGGCGGCGATGTCTATCATGTCACCAACCTCAACGCATCCGGTGCCGGTTCCTTCATCGAGGGAATCAACACGGTGCCGTCCGCTGGACGGACGATCGTTTTCGACGTGAGCGGCTACATCCGTTTTCCCAGCGGATCGGGTGGGACACGCATGACCGCTTCGAAAGTGACCATCGCTGGCCAGACCGCGCCGGGTGACGGCATCGGATTCTATAACAACGCCTTCCGGATTTCCGGCGACGATGTCATCGTGCGGCACCTGAGGTTCCGGCTCGGAAAATATGGCTCCGGTGGCGATTGCCTCAATCTCGACAGCGGCTCCGTCAACTCGATCCTCGACCATTTGTCGGTCCAGTTCAGCACGGATGAAAATATTTCCAGCTTCAGCAGTCCTCCGGAGAATCTAACGCTTCAATATTCCCTCAACGCCTGGGGACTCGAAAGCCATTCCTGCGGCGGACTCTGGGACCAGAACCACGCCACCTCGCATCACAACCTGTGGGCGCACAACCACACCCGCAATCCCAAGGCGCGACCCGCCGGACTGCTTGAGTGGATCAACAATGTCACCTTCGACTGGGACATCGGCTTTATCATGGGCGACTCCGACACGCCCGCCACCTGGAAGTCGAACGTGATCGGAAACTACTACATCTGCCCGCCCGGGAACATCCGCAGCAGGGCGCTGGAGAAGGCGAATCTCGACCGCAACGGCAACCCGAATTTCTCGCTCCACATGAGCGGCAACTATTACGACGGCAACGGCAACAGCACGCTCGACGGTGCGCTCGCAGGGTATGGACTTGCCAGCGGCACATATATCACGTCCGCATCGCCATTTTCTAGCACGGGATCCAGATCGGTCGCCGTGGACGCCGCGCCGGTCGCCTACAAGAAGGTCGTCTCCAACGCCGGAGCCCTGCGCCTCGATGCCAGCTACGGAGGCGAGATCCGCGACGAGGTGGACACGATCCTCCTCTCGAAACTGGTGAACCTGCAACGCGCCCACATCACCCGCGAGAGCGACACGGGCGCGAGCGCCGCTGGCTTCGGCGTGCTCAATTCTTCCGCAGCACCTGTCGATACGGATCAGGACGGCATGCCGGATTTCTATGAAACGGCGCTGGGTTGGAATGCCACGTCACAGGACCACAACACCGCGTTGGCAAACAGCGGTGGCCTTCTAACCGGGACCACCTTCATGCCTGCCGGAACGGTGTCGGGATACAACCGCCTCGAGGAATACCTCCATTATCTGTCCATCCCTCACGGCAGCGTGGCGAAAAACGTGACCGGCGCGCCAACGGGCATTGCCGTGGACCTGCGGAAATTCACCAGCGGATTCTCCAGCACGCCGACCTTCGCGGTATCCAACATCACCGGCGGCGCCATCGTGCTAAGCGGCACGGGAAACTCCATCGCAACCTTCACTCCCACGCTGAATTACGTGGGACGCGGCCGCTTCGACTTCACCGTCACCGACAGCGCGGGCCATGCGTGGACGCAGACCTTCGCGGTGCTGGTGGCAAACGCCGGTCTTCCGCGCGATCTCAACTGGAAGGGCGACGGCTCAATCAACAATTGGGACATCGCGACGAACAATTGGCTGATAGGCACGACTCCCTCAGCCTTCAGTTCAGGTGACCGCGCAACCTTCACTGACTCCGGATCACTCTCGCCTGCCGTGAATGTCATTGGCACACAATCTCCCTCGACCATGGATGTGAATGCCACTGGAAACTACAACTTCGCCGGAACGGGCTCGATCGGATCCGGCACGCTGACCAAGCGGGGCACCGGGACTCTGACTTTCAGCAACAGCGCGGCAAACAGTTTCTCCGGCGTGATGTTGGATAGCGGAACCATCGTGGCCGGAAGGACGGATAGTCTCGGGACGGGGAATGTCGCATTCGGCGACTCGACCCTGAATCTTCCCGGAGGCGGCGGAACATTCACCAGCCCGCTGTCGATCAACGGGAGTTCGACGCTCAACTGGACCAGCAACTCCAACATGTATTTCAGCTCCGACATCACAGGGGCCGGCCAATTGAATCTCAATTTCTCAAGCAAGCTTTTCACACTCCAGGGAAGTTGGGCGAACTTCACCGGCACCTTGAACAACGGCAGCAGCACGGGGACGTTGCGGATCAACAGCTATGGGACCAACGATTTCTCGAAGATGAGGTTCCATATGGGAAACGCATGGCTGCGACACCATCTCAACGGCGCGCTTGGCGTCTCGTTTGGTGAATTGAACGCGACCTCCGGAGCCCATCTAACCGGAGGTGACACGAACTACGCGGTCACGGACACCTATACGATTGGAGCACTCAATACCGACTCCGATTTCGGAGGGATCATCGCGGATGGATCGGGGACCAATCACAAGCTCGGCATCGCGAAGACCGGCACTGGATCCCTGTTTCTATCCGGGGTGAATACACACACGGGACCGACCAATGTGAATGCCGGATCGGTGATCGTTTCCGGAAGCATTGGCAATTCAGCGGTGACCGTGGCATCCGGTGCGTTGTTGGCAGGAGGAGGCACGTTCGGCGGTGGTGTAACAGCGGGAGCGGGTTCGTTTCTATCACCCGGGACTGCGCCATTCACCGGCGCGACGATGACCGTGAATGGAGGTCTGTCATTGAACGGCGGCACCCTCTATTTCGACATGTCGGCCACACCTGGTGGAGCAAACGACAGGATCACGATGGGCGGCGGTGCCTTGTCGATGACCGGAAACCAGTATTTCCAGTTTCTTCTTCTGCAGAACACACTTGCCTCGGGAACCTACGATCTCATCACCGGGGCCTCCACCATCAGCGCGGGTGGCTACACGCTCGGTCACAACCTGCCCACCGGAACGCGCCAGACCTTCGATCTCGCTGCTGTCGGCACAAGCGTGCGGCTGACCGTCACCGGCGATCCGGTCACTCTCACCTGGACCGGCGGGACCAGCGCGAATTGGGACGCGGTCACCGCGAACAACTGGACGGGAGCGTCGCCTAACATCTTTGGCTTCAATGATGCCGTTGTGTTCGACGATAGCACGGTCAACCGCTCCGTGACGCTCGTCGGCAGCCTCGTGCCTCGAACCATCGTGGTGAACACGACCGCCGGATACACCCTGACCGGCACGGGCACCATCGACGGCGCTGGCTCGTTGGTGAAAAACGGCACGGGCACGCTTTGGTTAGGGAACGCCAGCGCGAGCACGTTCACCGGCGGTTTCACGCTCAATGCCGGGACCATCGCTTTCCAGACCGATGCAGCGAGCAATGCGGCGCTTGGAGCGGGTCCAGTTACGATGAACGGAGGAACTCTCTCGATGTTCAGCAATTTTTCCAGCTACGATAATTTCACCGCCGCCTTGGTCGTGCCGGCGACCAAAACGGCGACTTTAAATGCCGATTCCCGTGTGGACATCTATGGCTCCCTCTCCGGTGCCGGGACGCTGAACTTTTCCATCCCGTCCAACCGCACCAGCCTCTACGCCAACTGGGCGGGCTTTACCGGAATACTGAACGCGACGACGAGCAGCGGTTACGCCGAGCTAAGGATGAGCCAGGATTACAATCCGTCCGGATTTCCCAATGCGACGGTCAATCTGGGTTCTAACATTGTCGCGGTTTTCACCGGCAACATCAACCAAGGAGCCGGCACCACCATCGGATTGGGATCCCTCTCCGGACCTGCATCGAGCAAACTTCTGGGTGGACCCGACTTCGCGGGCTCCCGCCTCGTCACCTACCGCATCGGCGGCAAGGGAGAGGACGTCACCTTTGCAGGAAAAATCGAAGAGCAGAATCCCGCGGTGACCAACACCTCCAGTCATCAAGACGGGCGGTGGCATCTGGACGCTCAGCGGCGCTTCCACCTACAATGGCGGCACCACGGTCGAGCAGGGGACTCTGAGATTGAGCGGTTCGATCACGAGCGGTAGTACCGTCCTCGTCAACAGCGGCGCGGCACTTGATCTCGCCGGTGGCACGCTCGACTGCGACGCCCTCAACATCGATGAGGGTTCCAACATGCTGGGATACGGAACCTTGTTCACCGACCTGATCTGCAACGGCGTGCTGGAAGGACGCGGATTCACCAGCGGCATCGCCGGCACCTTGAATGTCACGGGAAGCGCATTTCTCGACGGGGCTTCGGTTAGGATTCGCGCGGGCAGCACGACGGACCGGATCTCGGTATCGGGTGATCTCAGCCTGGCGGGCTTCATTCAGATCAGTCTCGTTCCCGGCACCACTTTCGGCCGTTTCACCCTCATGACCTATGGAGGAACCCTCGATCTCGGGACCATCGGTCTAACGGGCATACCGGGCGGAACCACCGCACATCTTTCCACCACGGCTGCGGGGAGCATTGATTTGGTCATCAATGACAATGACGAGGACGGACTGCCGGATTCCTGGGAGATTTCCTATTTCGGAAATCTCGCTTCAGGACCCAACGATGACAATGACGGCGACGGCCAGTCCAACGCCATGGAGTTGCTGACCGGCACCCTGCCTAACAGCGGCACGTCCCGTTTCGCGGCCACCCTCGCGGCTACCGGCTCCAACCAGTTCTCGCTCTCCTGGCCAAGTGTTCCGGGGAAGACCTACGCCATCGAGACCCACACGACCCAGATCGGAGCATGGACTCCGTGGATATCGGTTCCGGCGGCCGTTTCACCAGCCACCCGGACGAGCTATCCGATCACTCCGTCCGGTGGTCATCGGTTTTATCGGGTCGTGCTATACCCGTGACAATGGAGACAGCTGCGGAAAATCTCATGAGCCATTCGTCCCCGATCCGCTTTCCCCTCGCTCGTTGCGAGGTTGTTGCCCGCATGTTCGGAGTCCTCCTGGTGTTTCTCGGTGTGTGGCTGTTTCCGATGTCACTTTACGCCGCTTTCGGAGTGAGCACCTCCAGCAGCTACTACACCGTGGATACCGGTGCCGGGCTTGTGTTCAAGGTGGATCGCGCCAATGGCGGCATCCCCTCCATCGCTTGGAATGGCACCGAACTCAACGACACTGCCAAGGCCTCCGGCATCGCCTCAGGTCTTGGCGCGGGAGGGACGACCGTGTCGGTTACTGCCGACAGCAGCATCATCAAGATCACCGTCACCACCGATGCCACCAACGGCGTTGTTGCCGACATGACCCATTACTACGTCGTTAAAAATGGAGTGAACCACATCTACATGGGCACCTACGTGACCAACGAACCCGGGGTGGGGGAGCTGCGCTGGATCACCCGGCTGCAAAGCAGCCTGTTCGACACCTACAACCCCGGCAACGACCTGCGCAACAATAGTGGTGCCATTGAGTCCTCCGACGTCTTTGGCTTCGCCGACGGCACCACCGGCTCCAAATACTATGGAAACCAGCACGCCAAGGAACTCGCCATCCGCGGTATATCGGGGCCCGGGCGCGGTGTGTTCATGGACTACGGCACCCGCGAGAGCGCTTCCGGCGGCCCCTTCTTTCGCGACATCCAGAACCAGACCTCGGAAGTTTACAATTACATGAACTCCGGACACAACCAGACCGAGCCGAATCGCCTTGGCGTGCTCCACGGTCCCTACGCGCTGTGCTTCACCACCGGTGCCACCCCTGCACGACCGGACATGAACTTCATGTCAACGCTTGGTCTAACCGGCTATGTTGATGGAGCAGGTCGTGGCAGCCTGGTCGTCAATACGATCAGCGGAAGGGACGCGAATTTCGCCTACACCCTGGCGCTATCGAACGCTTCCGCCCAGTACTGGAGCGACGCGGCCGATGAGACCGGTGCGGTCAGTCTCACCAACGTGAAGCCAGGTGACTACACCCTTAGCCTATTCAAGGGCGAGCTCTCCGTCCACACTACCACGGTCACCGTCACTGCCGGGGGTACCACCGCCATCCCGTCCATCGCCATCACCGGAGACCCGGCGCGCGTCGTCCCGTTCTGGCGCATCGGCGCGTGGGACGGGACACCACTCGATTTTCGAAACGGGACCAACATTCCGCTGATGCATCCGTCCGATATTCGACAAGGCAGTTGGACGCCCGGCACCTTTGTCGTTGGCTCTTCAACGGCCAACGATTTCCCCGCCTGCATGTGGAAGGATGGATATGGCACCCAGGTGGTCACATTCAACCTGACCGCCGGCCAAGTTGCTTCATCGACAGTCCGCATCGGCATTACCGCTGCCAATGCGGGTGGGCGTCCTAACATTGCAATCAACAACTGGTCGCCATCCTCCTTGCCATCCGCCTCATCTCAGCCGAGTTCGCGCAGCCTCACCATCGGCACCTACCGCGGGAACAACACGCTCTACAGCTACACGGTGCCTTCAAGCGCTCTGGTGGCCGGAATCAACACGCTTTCCATCAACGTCATCTCCGGATCCAGCGGCACGGCGTTCCTCAGTCCCGGCTGCAGTGTGGACTGCGTCGAACTCTATCAGGGGGCCGCCGTTTCCATCGATCCGCCGATCACTCCAACCGGATTCGCCGCGACCACCACGGGATTTGACCGCAGCGTCAATCTCGTCTGGAACACGGCTGCCAATGCCACCGGCTACACGCTGCGACGCGCCGTGTCAGCCTCGGGTCCATTCACCGACGTCGCGTCGGGCATCCCGGGCACGTCCTACATCGACACCGATGTCGAACTGCTGGCCGTTTACACGTATCAATTGATTGCGACGAATACCGCAGGCAGCAGCAATACCGCCTCCGCCACCATCGACCTATCTTCCAATACACGCCCGCCCGCAGACATCACCTGGACCGGCGCAAGCAGCTCCACCTGGGACGCTGCCTCCAGCAACTGGAATCATGCGGGCAATGCTTTCTACTTCATTTCCTCCGATCGGGTGCGCTTCGACGACACGACCACGGTCAACGCTGTCACCGTCTCCGGCACGCTTGAGCCTGAGACCATTGTTGTTGCTGCCACCCAGGACTACAACTTCTCCGGAGAGGGACAGCTCAACGGCCCGGCCACGCTCGCCAAGTCGGGTTCCGGCACGCTCACCCTCAACAACGTCAACTCTCTGGCCGGAAATGCCTCTGTTATCGGCGGCACCCTCGCTCTCGGAGCCATTGGCACCACTGGAGGCACGTTGGGTGATGCCACCGTCTCGCTCGCCAACGGCACGACCTTCCGGATGGCGTCCTCATCCGGGCGCAACTTTCCTAACAATAATCTGGTAGTCACCACGGGATCATCCGCGACGTTATCATCCGCCTCGCTGACCAATGGGTACGGCGGGAACATCTCCGGCTCGTCCGACACGACCCTGACCCTTTCCGGTGGCCTGAGCTTCGGTAAATCCGGTGTCGCCCAGTTCGGCGGCTTTTCCGGAACCGTGAACGTGCCCCCGGGGAGCCAACTGCGTTTTTCCTCCACTTCCGGCGCCAATGGCAACGGCGGGGGCAACGCCGCCTTCGTGATCGACGGTTCCCTCAACTCCCGCAATTCCGCTCTAACTGGTGGGATCGTGCTTGGCTCCCTGGCGGGCTCCGGTTCCCTTGCCGGTCAGACCAACACTCCTGCCGGCTCCACCAATTTCATCGTCGGGTCCCGCAACACCGACTCCACCTTCGCAGGTTCCATTTCCAACTCCACCAACGGCACCGTCCATCTAACCAAGACCGGCTCGGCCACTCTCGATCTCTCCGGGGCCTCGTCCTACACCGGCGCCACCACTGTATCCAACGGATCTTTGATCATCACCGGTTCGCTCGGCACTTCCGCCGTTTCCGTCGCCTCCGGCGCGGCCATTGGCGGGACAGGCTCTCTCGGCGGCAACCTCACGCTCGGGTCAGGAGCAACCCTGCTTTTCGGCGTCACACCTTCCGCCACCCATGGAGTCAGTGTGGCCGGCACCACCACGCTGAGCGGTCCCATCACCGTGTCGCCTCGTTTGCTTGGTGGAACGCTCGCACCCGGGACCTACACCGTGCTCACCTATGCTGGCTCGCTAGCAGGTTCACCGGCGTTCAACTGGTCCGATCCGACCGGCTCCGGACTCATCGCTTCCTTCAGCACCGCCACCGCCAGCGAGGTCCGCGTCACCCTCATCACCCAACAGCAGGCTTGGCGGCAGAACCATTTCGAAACCACCGCGAACTCCGGCTCGGCAGCCGATGACGCCGATCCCGATTTTGACGGGCTCACCAATCTGCTGGAATACGCGCTCGGGTCCGATCCCGGAATCGCGACCGTCAATCCGGTCGAGGTCACGTTCGACGCCAACCTTATCCAGCTCACTTTCAACCGCATCGCAGACACCGCGCTGGTTTATCGGGTCGATGCTTCCAGCAATCTCGTCGATTGGGCTAGCATATGGGAAGGCTCCGGGGAGGCAGGCGAAGTCACCGTGTCGGATACGGGGAACACGAACCCGAGCCGTTTCCTGAGATTCGCGGTGGAGGTGCGCTAGCTGCTTGCCACGCTGCTTCCTTGCCTGGACGCTGGACTTGATCTTAGCACGAACGGGGTATTGTGAGTCGATAGGCCGATTTGATCCAATCGATCCGGTAGATCCGGATCACGATCCTGCTCAAGGAACCACCCTTGCCTCAGCCTCCTTGCGAAATGAAAATCCTGCTTCACACGTTCCAATGCCTACTTGGCGTCACCCTTCTCGTCGCTGCGGAAGATGATCGCCCGTGGTGGACGCCTCCAAGGTCGCTGTTGAAACCGCCGCCAACAAGGCCTTGCCGACCTTCCACATCGTTGGCGATTCCACCGTGCGCAGCGGCGGCAAGGACGGCATGTGGGGATGGGGCGAGCGCATCTCGCCCTACTTCGATCCGGACAAGATCAACGTCGTCAACCACGCCATCGGTGGTCGCAGCGCGCGCACCTTTTTCACCGAAGGTCGCTGGCAAAAGGTGGTGGACCTCATCAAGCCCGGCGATTTCGTCATCATCCAGTTCGGGCACAACGATCAGGGCCGCATCGGCGATCCGGCGAACAAGGGACGTGCCGACGGTCCCGGCACCGGAGACGAAACCGTGGAGGACACCAGGCCCGACGGCACCAAGGAACTCGTTCACACCTTCGGTTGGTACATGGCGAAATTCGTGACTGACGCGAGGGCGAAAAAAGCCACCGTGATCTTGTGCTCCCCGGTTCCGCACAAACAAGGTTGGGAAAAGGGACGGGATTTCGAAAGCATCGCCCGCTGGAGTGCCGAGGTCGCCAAGGCTCACGACGCTCTCTTTTTCGATCTAACCCTACTCGTCAGCGATGCCTACAAGAAGGTCGGCAAGGAACATGTGGAAACCTTGTTCGCCGACAAGGGCACGCACACCACCGATGCCGGTGCCAAGCTCAATGCCGCATGCGTCATCGCCGGCTTGAAGGGCTTGCCGGATCATCCGCTGGATCGTTTTCTATCAGGCGTCAGTCCTCCGACCCGGAAGTTTTCTTTCGGGGAAAAGGCCCCGGGCTCAGGTTGGACCCGGGTTTCCGCCACCGATTCCTATTCATCCGCCACCGGCTTCGGCTTCGAGCCCGGCGCGGCGGGTAGTGGCACGGATGGTTACACAAGCGGGCAGCCCTTCCTGTTTTCCGTGAAATTGCCGGAGGGAAACTATTCGGTTAGCGTTCTTCTCAACGACAAGGATGGAAAGTCCGTGACCACCGTCAAATCCGAACAGCGGCGTCTCATGTTGGAAAAGGTCGATACCACGGACACACGGACCTTCATCGTCAATGTCCGCACGCCGGAGATTTCCAGCGGCGCAAGGGTAAGGCTCAAGGATCGCGAGAAGCAGACCGAGATCACCGGGTGGGACGACAAGCTCACGCTTGAGTTCAACGGCCACCGTCCTGTGTTACGCGCCTTGGCCATTTCACCGGTGACCGTGCCAACGGTCTTCATCACCGGCGACTCGACGGTCTGCGACCAGCCTGCCGAACCCTGGAACAGTTGGGGCCAGATGCTGCCACGTTTCTTCTCTCCGACCGTCGCGGTGGCGAATTACGCGCAGTCCGGCGAGTCCATCCGGAGTTCGCTCGGCGCGGGTCGTTTCGAGAAGGTGTTCAGCCTGATGAAACCGGGCGACTACCTTTTCATCCAGTTCGGCCACAACGACCAGAAGGACAATGCCACCTCCGCCCTTGCGACGTATCGGACGAACTTGGAAAAAATCATCGCCCGCACGCGCACCCTTGGGGGCACGCCGGTGCTCGTCACCTCGATGGAGCGCAAGAGCGGTGTCACACGTGACACGCTGGCAGCCTATCCGGACACGGTCCGTGCCGTGGCAGCGAAGGAACATTGCGCCCTTATCGACCTGCACGCCATGAGCCGTATTCTCTACAAGGCCCTCGGCGAGGATCTGGACAAGGCCTTCCAGGACGGCACGCATCACAACAACTACGGCAGCTACGAACTGGCCAAATGCGTGGTCACCGGGATCCGGCAAGCCGGCCTGCCTTTGGCAAAGTCGATCTCCCCGGATATCCCGGATTTCGATCCGTCCAAACCGGATGCTCCCGGCTCCTTCGAGATGCCCGCAAGTCCCGTGCTTTCCGACTCCAAGCCGCTGGGAGATTGAGTCACTCCACGCAACGCATTGCTGGAAATTTCTAACATGATGTATTCCGTGAATGGTCCCGTTCATCCGTGACGGATGGAAGTGATCACATCGTTTCTTTCCATTTCCCAAAAGCCCCGGTCAGGCCTATCGTTCCTCCATCGTGCGATTGATTCCGTTCATTCTCCTGGCTCTCCTCCTGCATGCTGGCGCGGCGGAGATGCCCGACAGGTCCAGCATGCTGGTGCGGGTCTGGCAGTCGCAGGACGGGCTCCCGGGAAATGTGGTCCGTTCCCTCGTGCAGGCGACCGATGGCTACCTGTGGGTGGCGACCGCGGAAGGCGTGGCGCGCTTCGACGGCTTTGAATTCGAGCTGATAGAGCCCGAGGGGGAGCCGCAGCCTAACCGGCTTGCGTTCTCGCGGTTGTTTGCCGGCACCGGAGGTTCGGTGTGGGCGACCACCTATCAAGGTGGCCTTTTCCATTCCGTGAATGGCAGCTTCAGGCGGATCGTGAAAAACCAGATGGGGACCCGCCCGCCACAGATCACGCAGTTGATCGTGGACAAGGACGGGACAACGCTCTTCAAGAAGGGTTCAGTCTTCAACCGGGTAGCCGCGGATGGCGGGGTGGCCCTGATCACCCCTTCGTCGGAAATCATCGCTCGTTTTGATGAAGATCTAGCGAAACGCATGAGGGGCGGCCGGATTGCCAGTCCGGAAAAGGAGCTGATCCTCGAGGACAAGCTGGGCCGGGTATGGACTTCGGGATCCGCAGGCGGTCTTGCCGTCAAACGGAATGGTCAGGCGGATGCGACCGTTGATTTTCCGCAAATCGGCCAGGCTTATGCCATCAATGAGATGTTAGAAGATCGGGAGGGCAATGTCTGGCTCGCTTGCCATGTCAACGGACTGGTCCGAGTCCGCCAGGCGCGGGTCGATGTGCTCGATACGAACCACGGCCAGAACGAGCGCGCCGTTTCCGCCCTGCTTCAGGACCACGCGGGCGTCTGGTGGATTGCCAACCGCAGGGGTGGCATCACCCGATGGACTCCGGACGAATCCCGTTTCCTCGAACTCTCGAAGTCCCGCTCCCCACGGCCTGCCGCCGCCCTCTTCGAGGACAAGGATTCGAGGCTTTGGGTGCCCTCGCGGGACGGCTCCGTTTTCCGTTTGGAGGATGGGGAATTCATACCCCAGTTCACCGCCAGTCAGGTTCCTTCCAAGGTGCGCTCCATCACCCAGGATCAGGCAGGGACCCTCTGGTTCGGAGGCTCCCAGGGGCTTTCCTCGCTGTCGGGTGAAACCGTTCGCCAGTTCGGCGTGAAGGATGGGATTGATAACCTCGATCTAACCGTGATCCAGCCCTTTCCAGGAGGCCGGATCATTGCAGGAAGCACCACGGGTAGTGTTTTGTTAGGCAATGCCGGCGGCTTCCGGACCATCGGCTACCCGAATGCGCTCAAGCATCACTGGATCTCGGGAATCCTGGTCGTCTCCGATCATGAAATCTGGGTATCCACCCTCGGCAGCGGACTTTTCCTGTGGAATGGAAAGACATGGTATGGCTTCGATACCGCCGACGGGATCCCTGATTCACGCCTCACCTGTGTGCTCATGGACGGAGGGAAACACCTTTGGATGGGATCTCTGGGCGGGATCATCCGGGTTGATCGCAAGGTGCTCCTGGACCGGGCCGGCAGCAGTAAATCACCCATCCGCTGGCTCCTCCTCGATCACACCGACGGCCTGCCGTCCCGCGAGTGCATCGGCGGCTACCAACCGGCCGGATGGCGCGCGCAGGACGGGCTCTTGTGGTTTCCCACCGGCAACGGCATCGCGCGGGTCCGGCCGGATCTCGTTTCGCCTAACAACGAGGAGCCTCCGGTCTATCTGAAGAAGGTTCGTGCCAACGGTATTCCCTATTCAGGTGAGACAGGCACCATCTACACCGACCCGGGCCGCGCCCGCCTCGAGTTCCACTTCGTCGGCCTGAGCCTCAGCGCACCTGAGAAGACCACCTACCGCGCGCGGCTCGCCGGCCTCGACGACACCTGGCGGGAGCTTGGCACCCAGCGCATCGCCGCATTCGAAGCCGTTCCTCCCGGTAAATACACCTTCGAGGTCACGGCGATCAACGGTGACGGTCTTGCAAGCCTGGTTCCCGCCCGCATCGGGATCGTCATCGAACCCCATTTCTGGGAGACCGCCTGGTTCTACGTTTCCGTCGGTGTCTTTGTCGTGGCAAGCGCCGTCGGAATCGGCTGGCTTGCGGCCCGTCACCGGATGAAGGAGCGCATTCTCGCGCTCAAGGTCCGCAACGCCCGCGAAGCCGAGCGCTCCCGCATCGCGCGTGATCTCCATGACGACCTGGGAGCCAGCCTAACGGAAATTTCCATCCTGTCCGCCCTTGCCGCCGAGGATGCGGGCCAGACGCCGCTTCAGGTTCCGCTCGACCAACTTTCCATCAAGGCCAAGCACGTCGTCAGCACCCTGGATGAAATCGTCTGGGCGGTGAATCCCCGCGAGGATACCCTGCGCTCGCTGATCGACTACATCGCCGCCTTCGCCCGCGAGTTTCTCGATATCGCCCACATTCCGCTGCGCCTCGATGTGACGAGGGGAATCCCCGAGGTCCGGCTCACCACTTCCCAGCGGCACAACGTCTTTCTAACAGCACGCGAGGCGCTGAACAACATCGTGAAACACTCGGAAGCCACCGAGGTGAAACTCCAGATCACGCTGAACGAAGGCGTCCTTGAAATCCGCATCGAGGACAATGGCCGCGGATTCGAACCCGACTACGCCACCGGTGGAAATGGCCTCGGCAATCTCAGCCAGCGCATGCGCGAGATCGGTGGCGACTGCCGTTTCGAAACCCGCCGCCGGAGCGGAACGAAGGTTTTCATGACTCTTCCCTTGCCTCTCGCGGCCAAATCCGTTTCCTGAAACCATGTCCAATCCAAAGGAGCCAGTCACAGAGATCGCGATCGTCGAGGACAATGCCGCCCTCGGCAACGGCCTTCGCAAGATTGTCGAGTCCGCATCGGACTTCCGCTGCCTCGGCGTCTGGACTTCTGCCGAGGAGGCCTTGAAAAAAATCGATGCTTTCCGCCCGCAGGTCGTGCTGATGGACATCAACCTGCCCGGCATGTCCGGCATCGATGCCACCGCCAAGATCAAGCAATTCCTCCCCGACATCCAGGTCATCATGGTCACTGTCTATCGCGACCATGATCAGATCTTCGCCGCACTCAAGGCAGGAGCGTCGGGTTATCTTCTCAAGCGCTCCACACCAGAGGAAGTCCGCCAGGCCATCCGCGACGTCCGCTCCGGCGGCGCACCGATGAGTGCGGAAATCGCCCGCCGCGTGGTCGAGGCCTTTCACCAACCCATCAAGTCGCCTGACGCCGAGATGGTGAAACTCTCCAAGAGGGAGAACGAGATTCTCGAACACCTCAGCATCGGACTCGCCAACAAGGAGATCGCGGACCGCCTCGATATCAGCGTCGAGACCGTCCGCGTCCATCTCCGGCGGGTGTATGAGAAACTCCACGTGCACTCCCGCACCGAGGCCGCGATGAAGTTCCGCGACTCACGTGACGATCCGCGCGGAATGCGCTGAAAAACAAGGGGTTTTAAAGGGGGGGAGCCTGCTGCGAAGGCCTACTCCTCTTGGGGTAATGGACGGCATGTCGTTGCCGTGCGAATTTGAGTTTGTAAATCCAACGACCGCCACGTCGGTTCAACAAACCCGCATACCGTATATCCCATGAAACCCAAGTTCCGCAATCTCATCGCCTCGTTCGCCCCACTCAGCCGCACCTCCCTGATCGTTGTCGCATCAATTTGCGCAGCCGGTTCTTCCCATGCCGACCAAACCTGGACAGGTGCATCCGATGCTCTTTGGAGCTCTACCGGCAACTGGTCCGGCGGTGCACTTCCGCTCCCGACGGAGAATTCGGTTTTCAATGGCGGTGCCAACCTCACGATCGACACGGTCGCTTCACAGAATATTGGTGGGATTTCGGTTACAAGCCCCACGGGACCGGTCACCATCAACAACAACACGTTGACCCTCGGCTCCGGCGGCATCGACATGTCTGCCGCCACCCAGAACCTGACGCTGGGTAGTGCTGTCACTTTAGCAAATGATCTGGCTCAGGAATGGAAAGTGGCCTCCGGTCAACTTTTGACGATCAATGGTGCTGTGACTGGGGTTACCGGTGTGGTTAGACTCAA
This sequence comes from uncultured Verrucomicrobiae bacterium, assembly GCA_963810445.1. Lineage (GTDB taxonomy): Bacteria > Verrucomicrobiota > Verrucomicrobiia > Verrucomicrobiales > Akkermansiaceae > Luteolibacter. Next base: position 127,828 of record CAWENZ010000018.1, read on the forward strand.
CACGACAGCTGGAGGAACCATCAATGTTTCCTCAGGTACTGCGAACAATCTCCTTGGACGTTTTGCGACTCTCAACCAAGCGGACTTCGCAGGTCTCGATGCCTCCAAGAATGTGGTGGCAGGAGCCAGTCTATCAGGCCTCGGATTGGTCACCTATGTTGCGAATCCGGTCGGGACCGGCGCTAACACGGCCAACTTGGGGAATGGATCCTATGACGTCATTGACGTGGTGAATTCCAACCTCGCCGGCTATCCCAGCGCGTTCCGCTTGGGTGGAACCTCCATCAATTCCGGTCGTGGAATCCGGTTCAATACGGCACACGCCACCGGCGCGGATTGGGTGATAGACAACTCAAGTTCCCGTAACTTCGCGGTGCAGCCCGGCTATGGAATTCTGGTGGGTTCGGCCGTCAACACCAATGTGGTCTGGAACGGCAGCGGAACCATCCGTACTTTTGGATCTGGCCAGCACGATCTCTACATTACCAATCACAGTGCCAACAGCCTGATCTTCAACTGCGGTTTCTCCGTGTCGTCCGGCAGGACGTGGCGGATGACGAAGTCCGGCAGCGGCAAGGTGATTTTCGCCGGACAGGCAGACTCGGTGAACGGTGGTCTTCATATCGACAAGGGTACCGTGCAGATCGGCAACGGCGGAGCAACCGGCACAGTCAACGGAACGGGTAGCTACACGATCGCATCGGGAGCGACTCTTGATTTCAACCGCACGGATACCGCCTTGTCGGTGGCCAATGTCATCGCTGGAGATGGCGTTGTGAATCAGGTGGGCACCGGCACCGTGGCCTTGACCGGGACGAACACCTTTAGCGGTGGAACCAACATCACGGCGGGTGCGATCGCGGCCGCCTCTGGTGCCAACTTCGGAACTGGCGGCATCACGATCAATGGCGGCGGCGTGCAGTTTGCCGGAGTCTTTGATTTCACCGGCCACCTCGTCACCATCGGCAGTGCGGGTGCCACTTTCAATACCAACGGCAATGCGATCACGCTGGTGAACGCGTTTGCTTCCGGAAGTACGGGGAGCGTCACCAAAACCGGAGCCGGCTCTCTGACTCTCACCGCCACTAACGATTACTCTGGTGGAACAGTCGTAAACGCTGGCACACTGCTGGTGAACGGTTCCAGCTCGACGGGCTCTGGCACCGTTACGGTAAATAGTGGATCAACCATTGGTGGCACCGGCTCGGCCACGGGGCTGGTGGATGTCAAATCCGGCGGAATCTTGTCCCCTGGTGCAGGAATTGGCACGCTTACCGTGGGCAGCCTGAATCTGAATGCAGGAAGCGCTGCCACTTACGAGTTCAACAGCAGTCCAAGTAACGATTTGGTTGCCGTCTCCGGCCCGCTTACGATCAACGGCGGTGCTATCACCCTCACCGATGTAACAGGAAGTCCCACCAATTTCACCACTCCGGGGACTTACAACTTGATTTCACACACCGCAGCCACTTTGGGTGCGGGAGTGGCTTCGTTGAGTATCGCCAACGCGCAGCCTGGCTTTACCTATACGTTAAACGACACAGGTTCGATGATCACCCTGACGATCGGCACCACAGGCGTTGTCGCGCATTGGCTAACCGATGCCAGCGGATCCTGGATTGATGGAGTCAATTGGAGTTCCAATCCGACCATTCCGAACGGCAATGCCAACACGGCGATCTTTGACAAGGCTCTCACCGCGAACGCCACCATATCTCTCGATGGCTCCAAGACAGTTGGCGCATTGACCTTTTCCAGTGCAACCTTCGGTTACACGATTGTTCCTGGCAGCGGAGGTTCCATCACTCTGAGCAACGGTGCCAATCCCGCCACCATTGCTAACAATGTTGGGATTCATGAAATCACCGCTGACATCGCGCTCACCTCGAACACCCTGCTGTCCTCTGGCACCGTAGCGGAAAGTTTGACCCTGAGTGGCATCGTTTCCGGTAGCGGCACCTTGACCAAGCCTGGTCCAGGCAGCCTGTCCTTGCTTGGGAACAACACCTTCAACGGCTTGCTGACCCTTACGGGTGGATCCACCACTTTCACATCCGGTGCCCTCGGACTCGGCAATCTAACGATTTCCGGCGCTTCACTCGTCTGGTCCGGCGGTAACACCCAGGACATCTCGAACCGCACGATCGGATTCGGATCAGATCCAGTGACCTTTGATACCAACGGCAACGACGTGGCTCTTGTCACCGGTGCCATTGGCAACGGCGGAACTGCCACCTTCACCAAGGCGGGCGTCGGCAGGCTGACATTGGGCAAGGATGAGACGTTCACCGGCAATGTCACCATCTCCGGAGGTGTTCTTCAACTGGGAACCGGTGGCGTGACCGGATCCGTTATCGGCGCAATCAACAATGACGCGGCACTCGACATCAACCTACAGAATGGGTCGGTGTTCTCGAACGCGATCTCTGGCTCCGGCTCGTTAACCCACTCCGGATCCGGATCGCTCTCGTTGAACGCTGCCAACACATTCAGTGGAACGACCTCGATCACCAGCGGCAGCCTCGTCCTGCTCAATTCGCTGGCCCTCCAGAACAGCACCTTGAATTACCCGACCGGTGCCGGAACCTTGTCCTTCAATGTTCTCACAGCTGCCACCCTCGGTGGACTTTCAGGTGATTTGAACCTTGGTTTGGTGAATGTCGACACGGTTCCTGTCCCTGTGGCACTGACGGTGGGAGGAAACAATTCCAGCACGACTTACAATGGCATTCTGAGCGGCGGCGGTTCATTGACCAAGCTAGGCACCGGCACCCTAACCCTCGGCGGAGCAAACAACTATACCGGAGCCACCACCGTGGGCGCGGGGATCCTTGACCTCACCTACGGAGCCACCATTGTGAACACCGCCCTCACGGTGAATGGAACTGGGAAATTGCAGGTTTCCGGTGGTAGTTTCAGCTCACTCACAAGCACCCTTGCCGTGTCTTCCCAAGGCTTGCACGTGACCGACGGCACTGCTGCATTTGCCGGCACGCTGTTTGCCGACGGTAGCTCAGGTAGCTCGAATAGCGCTCCGATCATCGTGGAAGGAGGTATGCTTACAGCCTCTTCTATCGTGCTCGGAAGAACGGGTGCCAACCTAACCGAAGCGCCCGCAAATACAAACCTCTATTTAACAGCAGGCATCGTGCATGTGACGGGTGATCTCCTGGTGGGAACCGGCTCGTCACAGCCAAATTCAACCGTCGTAACCCGTGTGGACGGTGGTAACCTCACTGTTGACGGCGCGGCCATGGTGGGTCTCAACAACGGCGGACGGATGTCGATCCTTGCGGTCAATGGCGGAGAGTTCATCAGCACCGGAACCGCGGTGAACAGCGGCGTTGTGCTCGGTGGCCCATGGGCTGGTCAGGCATCGCTCTATGTCGCAGGAGGAGACGCAACTGCGGAGCGCATCCAGCTCGGACAAGGTGCCGTCGGGGGCAGCAGCTTGGTCAGGCTAACCGATGGGACACTCTATGTCGGATCCGGTGGCATCGTCCTCGGCTCGTCCGGAGCTTTGACCACGGAAATCCGCCTTGCCGGTGGCGTTCTTGCAGCAAAAAGCGATTGGAATACCTCACTGCCTGTCAACGTTTCTGGCCCAGCCACGGTTCGGGCTTCGGATTCGACACTCACCGCCCACAACATCACGTTGAACGGTGCGCTCACCGGTGTTGGAAGCCTTACCAAATCAGGTGATGGCACCTTGACCCTCACCGGTGGAAATTCCTACACGGGAAATACGGAGGTCTCCGAAGGCACGCTTTCGGTAACCACCAAGTCCTTCAATGACGCGTCTGGAATCTTGATCTTCCCCGGCTCAGGCGCTCACCTGAACCTCAATTTCTCCGGTGGTGACAGAGTGGCTACCCTTGAGGTTGACTCTGTATCAATGCCGGACGGCATCTATGGAGCACTTGGTTCGGGTGCTCAGTTCGAAACAGAAGCGATCACCGGCACTGGTTTGCTCTATGTGAATACCGCCGTGCCGCTCTCACCTTACGAAAGCTGGGCTGTTACGGAGGGACTCACCATCGGCAACAATGGCTCCACTCAGGATCCGGACAATGATGGCATCTCGAACATGTTGGAGTTCGCGCTTGGTGGCGACCCGCTGGCGTCGGACACTGGCATTCTGCCTGACTTGGACGCGAGCGGAGCGAACTTTGTCTTCACCTTCAACCGCGCGGTTGACTCAGTCGGTGACGTGGCACTGGTCTTCGAATCCGGGACCGATTTGAGCGACTGGTCGAACACCATCGTCATCCCTGCGACTACCAGCGGATCGGTGACGGTTTCACCCGGTTCCCCGAACGACGCCATCACCGTGACGATCCCCAAGGGTGCCAATACCACGCTCTTCGGCCGCCTCAAGGCTGTGAAATAATCGGCGGTATAGGGCACCTGTAAGAGCGAAGGCAGGGATCGACCTCGGGCGGTCCGCGAGAATGGGAGGCGAATTGCCGATCATGAAGGGCTTTCCACGCATTTCATGAACAGATTCATTCACCTCGCATTCGCTGGACCGTTGCGGAGAGCGGTCCCTGCCATTTAGACAGCCTCTAGCCCACCGTTCAAAAAGTGAAGCTCCTTCCAACACATGGAAGGAGCTTTTTCGTTGGTTTGTGATCGGATTGATTGATCTTTTCGACCTCCAGGAGACGTTGGATTCCTGCTCCGCATCTGCAAATGAATTTCTAACAATCATGCGGCCGGTTCAATGGATATCAAGCTGTAGCCAAAAGTTACATTACCCCTTATGGATGGTTGACCGCGGGGGGGGGCGGGGCGCAAATTTTCTCAGATTGGTCTTTCCAGTCTGCCATCAATCCATCACTCGATGAATCCTCTATTGAAGTTCTACACCTTCCTCGCGCTGACCTCGTTCCCGACGTTGTCCTTCGCTGTATCCGTCGAAATCAGTGCAACTAACAAACTGGCACTGTCCCGTAGCAGCCAGACCATCGAGCTTTCCGTCAAGGATCTCGCACCGTTGAATGCGAAAAGTCTCAACTTGATCCACGTTATGGACTCAGCGGGCAAGGAACTTGTCTGCCAAGCCATCGACAATGACGGCGATGAGCTCAGAACCTTCGACGCGGTGATTTTTCAAGCCGACTTCGCCGCCGGGGAGACCAAGACCTTCACTGCAAGCGTGGGAAGCAAGCAGGTCTATCAGAAGGAAGAATACAAGGCGTTCGGCCGATTCGTGCGTGAACGCTTTGATGATTTCGCGTGGGAGAATGACCGCATCGCCCACCGCACCTACGGCAAAGCGCTTGAAACGTGGAAGGGCGAACCCCTCACCAGCAGCACCATCGACATCTGGTCCAAACGAACTGCTGGAATGGTGGTCAATGATTGGTATCTGGCGGACGACTATCACGTCGATCACGGTGAGGGAGCCGATTTCTATTCCGCAGGCCCGAGCCGCGGCTGTGGCGGCAGCGGATTGTGGGCCAACGACCAGCTCTGGGTATCGCGGAATTTCACGAGCTCCAACGTGCTTGCCAACGGCCCGATCCGGGTCCTCTTCGAACTTGAATACGCGCCCTATTCCGTCAACGGCGTGGATGTTGCTGAGACCAAACGGATTTCGCTCGATGCCGGTCAGCAGTTCGACCGATTCGAGAACCATTACAAGTATGGCGTGGTGGCGGGAAACCGGCCACCGCCACTGACCGCCGCCGTCGGACTCAAGAAGACGAAAGGGGAGAAGGTGGAGGTGAATTCCGAACAAGGATGGCTCGCGAAATGGGAGGCGATGGAGAAGAACGCCGGCCATCAGGGACTGGCGGTGATCACCTATCCCAAGTCGTTTGAGAAGCAAGCGGAGGATCCCCTGAACCAGCTCGTCCTGATCAAGCCGGATGCACAAAATGTCGCGGTTTATTGGGCTGGCTTCTGCTGGGACAAGGCCGGACGGTTTGTCGATGAGGAGGCGTGGAAGACTCACGTCACCGAGTTCGCCCAAGGATTGTCATCGCCGATCGGGGTGACCCTCACATTGACCAAATAACCCGAATCTATCGATTGGGAAACCTCATGAAGAATCTTCTGTTCGCTTTCGCTCTAACCATCGGCATCTCGTTTGCCGAATCCAGCCGATTGTCCTGCTTTTCGGATTGGCCGAAGGGAACATCCCCGGCCGAGGTCGGAAAGCGCGTCGCGGAGAACGTCATCCCGCGCAAGTTCCGTTTTGAAACCATGCCGGAAAAGGCGTCGATCGGAATCATCTATCCAGAAGTGATCTCCTGGTATGGTGCTCTAACGGTGGCAAGATTGACGGGTGACACGGATCTGTCCGACCGGTTGGTCAGGAAATTCGAACCGTTCCTCAATGAACCGGGCATCCAGAGGATCAACCGCAAGGCACACGTGGACTTTCGGGTTCTCGGAGCGGTGCCGCTGGAGATCTTCCTCCAGAACAAGGATCCGCGTTGCAAGGAGCTTGGACTTGGCCTCGCCGATGCCCAATGGGAAAGGACCACGCCCGACGGCATCACCGCGGAAGCGCGTTACTGGATCGACGACATGTACATGATTCCCCTGGTCCAGGTGCAGGCGTTCCGCGCCACGGGCGACATCAAATATCTCGACAGGGCTGCACTGACCATGGCCGCCTACTTCGACAGGATGCAGGAGTCTAACGGGCTTTTCTGCCACGGCACGAACGCCCGTTTTTACTGGGGCCGCGGCAACGGCTGGATGGCCGCCGGCTCCGCCGAACTCCTGCGCTCGCTGCCGGAGAACCACCCGAATCATGAGCGGATCCTCACTGGCTACCGGAAGATGATGGCAGGGCTCCTGGCGAATCAAACGGAGTCGGGCATGTGGCGGCAACTCATCGACAAGCCTGAATCGTGGCCGGAAAGCTCCGGCACGGCGATGTTCGCCTTTGCCATGGTCACCGGAGTGAAGAACGGCTGGCTGGACGAGACAACCTATGGCCCACCCGCCCGCAAGGCATGGCTCGCTCTCGTCGGCCTGCTGGACGAGAACGCCAATCTTCGTGAAGTCTGCATCGGCACCGACAAGGGCTTCAGCGAGGAATTCTATCTCGACCGCCCGCGCACCGCGGGGGATCTGCATGGGCAGTCTCCGATGCTCTGGACGGCCAGCGCGCTGCTCCGTTAGGCCGGAAGTCGACACTAGCCCGAAGGGGTTATTGAATCGTTGGCAGGCAGGAAACACACTGGTTGTCATACCAATGATGATCTTGTTTCCCATTCATCCGATTCTCAGCCTTGTCATCCTCGCTTCCACTGCGCGATTCTCCCATGCGGCGCCAAATGGCGAAGTCCGCTACGAGAAATTCCCGATCAAGGCTCCCTTCGCCATGCCGGACGCGAACATCCCGGTTTTTCCCAAACGGGACTTCGTGGTCACGGAGTTCGGCGCAACGACGGATGGGAAAACGAAGATCTCGGTGGCCATCGAGAAGGCGATCGCTGCCTGTCACGACGCGGGAGGCGGCAGGGTCGTGATCCCAGCAGGGAAATGGCTGACTGGAAAAGTCCACCTCAAGAGCAACGTCAACCTCCACCTCGCCAAGGACTCCGTGCTGTCATTCAGCGATGATCCGAACGACTACCTGCCAGCCGTTCAGTCGAGTTGGGAAGGGATGGAATGTTTCAACTACTCACCACTCGTTTATGCCTTCAACTGCACCAATGTCGCCATCACCGGAGAAGGCAAACTGGAGGCGATGATGGATACCTGGTCGAAATGGTTCGCCCGCCCGCCTGCCCATCTTGAGGCATCGAAGGAACTCTATCGCATGGCATCCACGGATGTGCCCGTCGAACAACGCCAGATGTCCGTGGGCGAGAATCACATGCGGCCGCAGTTCATCCAGTTCAACCGTTGCCACAATGTTCTGATCGAAGACGTGAGAATCCGCAACAGCCCCTTCTGGACCATCCACCTGATGCTCTGCGAGTCGGTCGTGGTCCGCCGGGTGGATATTTGGGCGCATGGCCATAACAATGACGGCATCGATCCGGAAATGACCCGTAACCTGCTTGTCGAGGATTGCATCTTTGACCAGGGAGACGATGCCATCGCCATCAAGGCCGGACGCAACCGGGACGGCTGGCGGCTCGACACGCCCACTGAAAACGTCGTGATCCGGAACTGCACGGTGAAACAGGGCCATCAGCTCCTCGCGATCGGCAGTGAACTGTCCGGTGGTATCCGCAATGTCTATGTGCATGACTGCAAGTTCGCCAATGGTGCGAAGAACCCGCCTCAGAACCTGCTTTTCATCAAAACCAACCGCAGGCGCGGCGGCTTTGTGGAAAACATCCATTTCGAAAACATCGAGGCGAAAGCCGTCAAATTCAGCGTGCTCGGCATCGAGACCGACGTGCTCTATCAATGGAAAGACCTCGTTCCGACGTATGTGGAACGCCTTACCACCATCCGCGGCATCCATGTTAGGAACGTGACGGTCGAGGAAACCGGCACGCCCTTCCGGATCCTGGGAGATCCCGACAAGCCGGTGGAGGATGTTTCCCTAGAGAACATCTCTATCGGCCACGCGCGCGGTCCGGCAAGTCAATACAAGAACTGCGGGAAAGTCCGTGAGAATGACATCCGGATCAAGATACCTTCTGCGGCCAAAGCCACGGATTGAGAAGGTCCGATCGGTGCTAGTCGCCGTGATGGGGTAGCAACAACCGGACCGGACCTATCAGGCCAGATGGCAAGGGTGACCATCCCGATGCATCGAACATCTTGTAGTCGATGTTCACGAAGTTGATCTCGTGAAATTGTTTCCATGGAACCTTGCGGCGGTCGAGATCGGCAATGCGATTGGCAGCGAGGTTGGTGACCTCGATCTCCAACCGGTTTTCCCCGGCCTTGAGAATTCCGCTGACGTCGATGACGTGGGGCTCGCACCACGAAATGCCAAGCTTCCGGCCATTCAGTGAAACCCGCGCGGTGTTGGCCACGCGACCGATGTCGAGATGTCCTTGGGCGGGCACGGGTGTTTCGATGACGAAGGTGGTGGTGTAGCGTGCGGTGCCCGAGAAATTCGCCGCGTCCGGCAGTGCGGTCCATGACCCCGGTTCAATGGATTCCGCAGACGCCGGAAGCGATGGGCCTCCCTCAATGAACTCGATCTTCCACGGCCCCTTGATCGGGATGCTCCGCATTTCAGGCGGCTCCATGGTCCAGGCCTTGCCCACGATGTCCCGCTTGGTGAACGTGCGGATGATGATCGATTCTCCTGGAGCCAGCCGCAGCGGTATTCCACCGCTGCGAGTCTTCGCGACACCGTTTTTCTCCGGGTGCCAGGGATCGAGAATGGCAGCGCCCTGGAATGGCATCGCCAGCGGCACAACTCCGTCAATCGGGCGTTTGCCACGATTCACGATGAAATAGTGAAATCCTTCGTCATGACTGCGGCGCACGAAGCGCAGCCCCATGTCCGTCATGCTTTCCCGTCTAACACCAAGCGCGGCAAGCGACGGCAGAATCGTCCCGGACACCGGAATCACTTTTTGGTTTCCCGCCTGGAGCTGGTGCAGCGCGGCTCGCCGTTCAGCACGTTGATGAAGTCCTGGAACCTCCTCCGGCCAGCCATCCTGCAGAATGACCGAGGCACCTTGTGCCGCCAGCACGAGGATGCGTTCGAGAATCTCAGGAGTGATCCGTTTCACACCCGCGAGCACAAGTGTCTGATAGGAATGGCCACCGAGGATGACTTTTCCATCCCTGACGGTGGCGTGCTCCAGCATTGTTCCACTCGCGTAGTCGAAGGAAATCCCTTGTTTCCACAATTCCATGGAAGTCCGGTAAAATGTCGTGGGCCACAGCCATTCCTCCTGGTTGTGTACGGTGAAAAGCGGGAGCTTGTCCCGATCGTTGTGCCAGAGGTCGTGGATCGGATAGTAAAGCAGCACATCGGTGGAAGGGCGCCCCTCCTGGAGGATCGACTGGCAGCGTTGAAGGTATCCGGTGAAGGCGGGGAGATCCCGCCAGAGTCCTCCGTTAGGCCCCATGTGGGTGGATGCATAGAACAGCCAACCCGGCCACCCAGCGTCTTCGGGCGAGTAGGGGATGCCATGGAAAAACAGATGGTTCACCCCGCCGAGGAACACGAAGTCCGCCGCCTCCTTGAGTTTCTCCGGTGTCACCTGGAAGTGCTCGTCGAGCCAGGTGAAGGTTTCCGCGCTTACCAGATTGCCTCCGTTCGCATGGGCGGCGGATGCGGCGATGCGCATCATCGGGATCTGCGTCTCATCGACCTTCCGGAAGATCTCCGTTTCCGGGATCTCAGAGACCGCATAGTCGTCTAGCAGGTTTCCGGGGGAACCATGGGCTTGGTTACGGGTGATTTCGCCGTGTGACCTCGCCCACGCATGCCAGTGCCGGAGGTATCCCAGATGAAGTTCGTCCAGTGTTTCGCGATAGTCGGCTCGGACGCGCGAGACCGTGTCCTTGTCACCGATGCCCGCAAACGCGGGAAGCTGGTCGCGCAAGTCGTAACCACGGCTCTTCCGAAATGTTTCCAACAGATCCGGCGTCCACTCCGCGCCGTAGTATTCAAACGAGTCATGGAACTGAGCCCGCGGCATCGGTGCCGGGAATCCCTCGAGCGCCTTGTCGAACTTGGCGAGATAGCGGTCCATCGAGGAGGCGGAAAATGGATCGAGCACGCTTCCTTCTCCTCCGGGTGCCGCGCGTTTGACCTGTTGGATGGGTGCCCGCGTGCTGAGGCCGAGAATGTTCCACGTTCCGGCAGGAGGCTGCCATTTCAACTTGCCGCTCGTCACCATGCCTTCGAGATCCACCGGAGCACCGGTTTCCGGATAGCCCCGCAGGCAGATCAATTTCCCCGGTGGGAGCTTCATGCTAACAGCATTTCCGCCGCCCGCCTGTTTGCGGATGATTTCGAGATCTTCCGAGGCCATGTCCGGCGTGACCTGTGGGCCACCAAACGGCCAACCCGTTCCGGTCGTCATGTCCACACCGAGGCCGAGTCGCTTCGCCTCGCTTGTCGTGTGGGCGAGCATTTTCATCCACTCGGGAGAGAGGAAGTCCAGCGAGCGGGACTCGGCGCCCACCGCGCCATAGATCGGGCAGATCTCAACACCACCGATGCCGGCCTTTGCAAATTCCTCCAACTGATGGGTCAGGTTTGGCTTGTCCACCGCGCTTCCCAGCCACCACCAGCGTGTCCATGGCTTGCCGACGGACGTGACCGCCGGCCAACCTAGGGGATCAGTGGGGAAGTCCGCGCCTTGGAGCAACGCGAGCGTGTGGAACGAGAAAAGGATGGTGAAAGTTCGCCTCATGCGTTTGGATGATCAGTCTATCCGATCATGCCGGAGATTTCAGTAACCCGGTTGAGGTAGATGAAATCACCGCCTGACCGGGGTAAGAATCAGGTCAACAATCCATGAGACCGATCTGCCTGCTTTTCTTCCTCGTTTTGTCCGCTTCCGGCGGCATTCCCGGCAAGACCGTTGGGCCACGAGGGGATTTCGCGACGGTGCAGGCGGCCATCGACTCGGTGCCCGTGGACAACCCGAGCCAGCAGCTCATCACCATCCAACCGGGCGCGTATTTCGGCCACACGGTCCTCGACAAGCCGCACGTCACGCTGCGCGGTGCGGGACCGACGACTCTGCTGACCTACAATCTCGGCCAGGCAATCCCCGGTGCCGACATGCAGCCGATCGGATGGCGCGGCGCGGCCGCACTGCTGATCACGGCAGACGACTCCCGGATCGAGGATCTAACCATTGAGAATACCTATGGCAAGGGCATGCAGGCGCAGGCCTGCTCGGTCGATGCGGATCGCGTCGCTTTCCGCAACTGCCGGATCATGGGTTGGCAGGACACGCTCAAGATCGACCGCGGCAGGCTACTCTTCGAAAAATGTTATATTTCGGGCCATACGGATTTCATCTATGGCTCCGCGACCGCCTATTTCTCGAACTGTGAGATCCATTGCCGCGAGGCGGGTTACATCGTCGCGCCATCGACCTTGCCGGAGAACGCCGGTTTGGTTTTTGAAAGTTGTCGTATCACGTTTCCCTTTGGAAACCCGCAGGTCTATCTGGGCCGCCCGTGGCATGAATCGCCTGCCGCCACCTTTGTGCGCTGTGAGATGGGTGCGGGAGTCCGGCCCGGAGGCTGGCAGGAGTGGAACGTGAAGGCCCCGCTGGTCCGCTTTGCGGAATATGCATGCACCGGTCCGGGTGCGGCCGCCAGCGGTCGGGTCAAATGGGTGATCACCTCCCCGGACCCAGCTCCCGAAAGATTCAGCCGGGAATCCGTGCTCGGAAACTGGAAGCCTGACGAATAGCGCCAATGATTTCATGAATACTCCAAAAGCCCTCAAACTTCTTCTCTGTCGCCTCTCGTGCGTGTTGATGTTCTCAACCGCCTGTGCTGCTGGCGAGATGTCTGATAGAAAATTTGTCATCCGTGATTTCGGGGCAGTGGCGGATGGTCACACCCTGAACACGGAAGCCATCCAGAAAGCCATCGATGCTGCGGCGGAGAAGGGCGGGGGAACCGTGGAAATTCCGGCTGGCACCTGGTTGAGCGGTTCGATCTTTCTCAAATCCGGAGTCGGACTCGAGCTCGCCGAGAATGCGGTGCTGCTCGGATCCACCAACATCGATGACTATCCGAAAATGGAAACTCGCATCGAAGGTCACTTCGAACCATGGCGCATGGCGCTCGTCAACGCCCGGGAATTGGACGGCGTGAAAATCGCCGGCAAGGGAATCATCGATGGCAACGGCATCACCTTCTGGGCGAAATTCTGGCAGCGCCGCAGGGAGAATCCCAAGTGTACCAATCTCGAGGTCGAGCGCCCGCGCCTGATGTTCATCGACCGTTGCTCGGATGTCAGGATCAACGGTATTTCACTCCGCTACTCGGGCTTCTGGAACCTCCATCTCTATCGTTGCAAGGATGTTCTCCTCGAGGGGCTGACCATCACCGCGCCGACCCGCCACACCAAGCACCGGAATTACATGACGGATTCTATTCTCAAGGGGATGAAGGACGACGCGCGTGTCAGGAATTCTCCGGTCAAGGACAACATTCTCGGGCCGAGTACCGACGGGATCGACATCGACAGTTCCCGCAACGTCACCATCCGGAAATGCTATATCTCGGTGAATGACGACAACATTGCGCTCAAGGGCAGCAAGGGACCGCTTGCGGATCAGGACAAGGACAGTCCGCCGGTGGAGGACATCCTCGTCGAGGACTGCGAGTTCGGCGATGGCAACGGCATGATCACCTGCGGCAGCGAGGCCACGGTGGTCCGCAACGTCACGGTAAGAAACTGTCGCATCACTGGCGATGCCACGCTGCTCACGCTCAAACTGCGGCCTGATACGCCTCAGCATTACGAAAATATTGTCATCGACGGGATCACCCTGGAATCCGGCTTGAGCCGTGTGATCAACGTTGCGCCCTGGACGCAATTCTTCGACCTGAAAGGCCACGCGCCTCCCACCCGTTCGGTGAACAACATCACCATCCGCAACGTCAGCGGAGACGCTCAGGTCATGGGGACGCTGCGCGGAAATCCGGGCGACACGCTGCGCGACATCACGCTTGAGAACATCAAGCTCCAGCTTGCTGACACTGGCTTTGAACCTGGTAATGTGACGAATCTTGTCACCCGCAATGTCTCCATCAACGGCAAGCCCTATCAGTTGAACCCTCCAGCCGGAAACTGACATCCTGTAATCCGTCCAACCGGGGCAAGGTGTTCAAGCATCCCGTCTGCCCAATCCCATCACCTTGAAGAATCTCCCTCTGCTTTCGCTTTCCTGCCTCCTGTTAGCCGGTTCACGGATTGATGCGGCTGACGTGTCCTTGAAATCCGATGATCGGACCTTCCGGATCTCCAACGGTGTCCTCAGTGCGACCATCGAACGTTCGACCGCCAAGGTCACCTCGGTCACGCTTGCCGGCCGGAAGTTGCTAGGGAGTGGCACGGGCTATTGGTCGATGGTGGCCAGGTCCGGAAAATTCCAGGTCGGCTCGTTTGGCCGACCACGCGATTCCGTCGTTTCCATCGATCCCGCATCCAATGACGGGGAACGGGCCGAGGTGGTCTGTCGTTTTGAAGGGGCCGGATCCGATGGTGGTTTCCCCGGGCAATGTGAGGTCCGATATGCCATCGACCGCCATTCAAACACGCTCTACGCCACCGCGATCATGAACCACGGGGAAGGGGATGCGCCATTCCGTTTCGCCGAGAGCCGTTTCGCGATCAAGCTGGACCCGGAGATTTTCAACCAACTGATGGTGGACAAGGACCGGAGTCCGATCATGCCCAGCAGCAAGGACTGGATCGACGGGACTCAACTCAATATCAAGGAAGTGCGCCGGATGAACAGCGGCGTCCGCAAGGGCTGGGCGGAGCACAAATACAGCTATTCCGCGATGCTTGGTGAGGTTCCTGCCTATGGCTGGGTGGGCGCGAAGCAGGGATTCGGGGTGTGGATGATCAATCCGAGCGTCGAATACATCGCCGGCGGTCCGACCAAGATGGAACTAACGGGTCACCTCGATGTGGGTGGTAGCGCGTTTCCAACCCTCCTCAACATGTGGCAGGGCAGTCACTACGGCGGAACCGTGCTGGAGTTGGGTCAGGATGAGAAATGGTCCAAGGTGATCGGCCCCTTCGCCGTTCATTTCAACCAGGGCGCAAATGCGGATGATCTGTTGAAATCGGCCTGCAAGCAGGCCTCCATCGAACGCGTGGCATGGCCCTATGTTTGGTTGAATCATGAGAGATATCCGACTGGCAAGCGACGTGGTGGACTTTCGGGAAAGCTGCTAGTTGATGAGGTGCCCGCGGTGAATGGTGGGATGTGGGTGGGACTCACGGCCCCGGAATATGAACTTTTTGGCAAAGCCGTCGGGTGGCAGCGTGACGGCAGGAACTATCAGTATTGGACCAAGGCTCGGAAGGATGGCTCATTCTCGCTGGCAAACGTCCGTCCCGGAACTTATGTCATGCACGCCTTTATGGATGGCATCCTGGGTGAATTTGAACGAACGAACGTGACGGTGCGGCAGGGTGAGGTGCATTCCATCGGGGACATCCATTGGAAACCGGAACGCGCCGGTCCTACTCTTTGGGAGATAGGAATCCCGGACCGCAGCGCCGCCGAGTTCAAGAATGGTGATCAATATTGGCACTGGGGAAATTATCTGAAATTCAGGTCCGATTTTCCCAACGGGGTGGACTACACCGTGGGCAAGAGCGACTGGCGGAAGGATTGGCATATCTGCCAGCCACTTGACCTGTCCCCGGAGGGCAAGGTGTTGGGCGACTCGACATGGACCGTTAGGTTCCCGTTGGAGAATGTTTCCGCCGGTGGTGCACGGTTGAGGATTTCCTTCTGTGGTTCGCGGCTGGGTTCCCGCCTGCAACTTGGAATGAACGGCTCCGACGTTGGCGATATCGAGCTTCCGGAAGACGGCACGATGCACCGCGATTCGCACCGCGGCATGTGGTTCGAGCGCTCTTTCGATATCCCCGCCGGGAAACTCAAGGCCGGCGAGAACATCCTCAATTTCCGCCTCGGTGGAACAGCCTGGCACCAAGGGGTGCTGTACGACTACATCCGGATGGAATCATTGCCATGAAACTTCCTATCATCTTTGCCGCCTTGATCGCGGGTGTCGCCAACGCGGCATCCGGCCCCGCCAACTATCAGAAGCGATCCGACGAGTGGTTTGCGGGACCCGAGGCGCGGCAGGTGGCCGCCAACATTCTTTCCTATCAAGCTACGACCGGAGGATGGCCGAAAAACATCGATACGACCACGCCCTCTTCCAAGCACGGATTGTCAGCCACTTTTGACAATGGAGCGACGATCGGGGAAATGCGCTTTCTCGCGCGCATTCACCGGGCAACCGGTGAAGCATCCTACGCGGCGGCGTTCAACCGCGGACTCGACCATATTCTGGTGGCGCAGTATCCCACGGGCGGTTGGCCCCAGTCCTATCCGCCGGATCATGCCTATCACCGCTACATCACGTTCAATGACAATGCGATGGTCAATCTGATGAATTTCCTCCAGGAGATATCCACGGATGACAGTTATGCTTTTGTGAGAATGGAAAAGCGCGTGGAAGCAAAAGAAGCCTTTGATCGCGGAGTGCGATGCATCCTCAAGTGTCAGGTCAAGGTGGACGGCAAGCTGACCGCATGGTGCGCGCAGCACGATGAACTCGACTGTCGCCCGCGCCCGGCCCGCGCCTTTGAACTCGTGTCACTCAGCGGTTCGGAATCAGTGGGCATCGTGCGATTGTTGATGGGAATCGAGCACCCGAACGACGAAACGATCGCCGCTGTCGATGGCGCGGTGGCTTGGTTGGAACGCGTGAAAATCACCGGCCACAAGCTGGCAACCGTGGTCTCCCCGGATTCCCCCGGCGGAAAGGACAAGCTCTGGGTCGAGGATGCCGATGCGCCACCACTCTGGGCACGGTTTTACGAGATCGGATCCAACCGGCCCTTTTTCTGCGACCGCGATGGCGTGGTGAAATACGCGATTTCGGAGATCGGCCACGAGCGACGCAATGGATACTCGTGGGTGGGAGACTGGCCGCGAAAGCTGTTGGGGAAGGAATATCCCGAGTGGAAAAAGTCCCACCGCTGACAGCGGGTCAAGGCTTGGCTGTTAGTTCGAGAGTCGCGGGTGGCAAGCCGGCAACACTGGCGACCAGCGATATTTTTCCTGCTCCCGTCGCGCGAATGATGACCAGTGCGCTTCCCTGATAGGCCTTGCGCTCTTTTGCCTTGAAGGGCTCGGTGCTGATCACTGAGCCACTGTCCACGGCGATGATCTCGCCAGGCCCGGTTAGGGTAAAGCCGATCAGGTCGTCCGCAGTGGGAACGAGGGTTCCGTTTTTGTCGAGCAAGCGGACCTCAATATTCGCGACATCGTCAAAGCCGGTGCCAAGCAGGTTGCGATCCGAGGTGAGGCTGATGTTTATGGCCTTGCCCGCGGTGCGCAGCGTGTCGCTCGCGACTTCACGGCCATCGGTGCGGGCAACCGCCTTGAGTGTTCCTGGCTGATAGGGAACCTTCCAGTTGATCGAGCCTCCATCCTTGCGAGTGCTTTTCTTGCCGAGCGACTTGTCATTGAGAAACAGCTCCACCTCTCCGGCGTTGCTATAAATTTCCACATTCTCGTCATGCATTCCGGTATTTGGTGGAGTCCAATCGGGAAACAGAACCTGGCGACGTTTCCACTCCAGAGTTTCGTAACCGGGGTCGGCAGGCGTTTCAGCAGTCATGCCAATCCGGCGGACCATGCGGACCATCGGTTTCTCGCTCCACCAGCTCTGCCGCTCATATCCGCGTGCCTGCACCGCTCCAGTACGGTCGAGCAGCCCGCCATTGAACACGGTGAGCGGCCAACTGCGCGACTCGCCGAGGTAGTCGATGCCAGCCCAGAGAAATTGCCCGGAGTGCTGGGGATTGTCGCGGCAGGCGAGCCATGTCGATCGCTCGTGCCCTTGTTCGGTCCCCACGATCTTGCGACCGGGCTTGGCCTTCCACGCGTCTAGCAGTTCCTGGTCACGATAGTTGGTGCCGATCACATCGAGCATGTCGGCGAGGCCGTTGGTGTAGTCTCCTGAGACATTGGGCCGGAACAGCGCCTGGGTGACAGGTCGTGTGGGATCGGTGGCGTGACAGATGTCAACAAGCCCCCGAAGGATGGGCTTGGCGACCTCCGGCTTCGTGGTGTCGTGGATTTCATTACCCACGCTGTAGAGGATCACGCTGGGATGGTTCCGGTCGCGGAGGATGCCGTCGCGCAGATCCGTCTGCGACCACTCCTTGAAGTAGAGGTGATAGTCGTTGGCGTTTTTCCTACTCACCCAGCAATCGAAGAATTCCAACATGACCAGAAATCCCATGCGGTCGCAAAGATCGAGAAACTCCGGTGCCGGCGGATTGTGGGCGGTACGGATGGCGTTCACACCGAGCTCCCGCAGGGCCTTGAGCCGTCTTTCCCACACGTCCAGAGGCACGGCCGCCCCAACAGCACCACCGTCGTGATGGAGGCAGACGCCCTTCAGTTTCAGGTTGCGACCGTTGAGCCAGAAACCCGTTTCTGAACGAAACTCGGCATCCCGGATCCCGAAGGGCGTGCTCACCTCATCGAGAAGGGTTTCACCGGCGGTGATGCGGGTAACCAGTGTGTGAAGCTGAGGAGAATCAATGCTCCATGGCTTCGGCTGGGAGATTTTGATTTCCTGATCTAACGTAATTTTCCGGCCGGGTGAAATGGAAGCTTGTGAATCAACGAATGACAGGACTTGTCCTCCTGGAGCAATGACCGTGGAGCGGATCGTCACATTCCCGGATTTTGTCGAGCTGTTCACGAGCGAGGTCCCGATACGGACCGTGGCGGCGGCTTCGGTGACGTCTGCGGTGCTTACGGCCACTCCCCATGGTTCGACATGCACGGGGTGGACGGTCACCAGGCGGATGTGTCGATAGATTCCCGCGCCGGAATACCAGCGGGATGCGGGCTGCGCCGAGGTGTCGGTTCTCACCGCTAACAGGTTCTTCCCTCCTGGCTTGAGATGATCGGTGAGATCATATCGGAAGCTGACATAGCCGTTAGGTCGATGTCCCAAGAGATGTCCATTGATCCAGACGTCGGAGTTCGCCATCACGCCATCGAACTCGATCCAGACGCGTTGGTCTCCGATGTTGTCCGGTAGCTTGATTTCCCGGCGATACCAAGCCACCCCCGAGGGAAGCCAGGCACCGGAGCCTGTGGTCGCTGCGGATTTCTCGAATTTGCCCTCGATGCTCCAGTCATGCGGCACGTCGAGCTTCCGCCAAGCGGAGCTGTCGAACTCAGGCTTCTCGGCTCCGGGCAGATTTCCTTGGAAAAACGCCCAATCCCGATCAAGCGGAACAACCGTGCGCGCGATGGACAGGTCCGCCATCACCGACAGGATGGCGGTTAGAAACAGGGTCCGGACGAAAGCGCATGGAGGATTCACTCCTGCATTCCAACACGATTCCGAGCGATCACCAGTCACCGGAATGGGTTATTTCCGGAACGCGCATTCAACTACTTGAGAGTGAGCCACCGGTCCAGCATTGGCGTTTTGCCATTCAGGTCACTCCATTTGTAGGTGGCGATATGTCCGTCCGCGAAGAGCGCGTTGACGTTGTGGCGATGGCGCGGGTCCTTGTCCAGGCAGATGGGCTTGACCGCAGTGGCAAAGTCGCCGGATCCGCTGATATTCAGCGCGGACCCGTCAATCATCATCAACAACTGGGTAGGGTCGCTCGCGGTATTGATGTTATAGGATGGAACATTCGCAGTCTTTGGATTCGGTCGGGTCATCGCGTAACCCACGGGTCCGTTTCCGCTTCCGTCCCATGCCTGCGAAGGGCAGCGCCGGAAGAGTTGGGTCGCGAAGACCCTTTTGCCGTCCATGGTGGAGGTCGCGTTGTCCAGGGAGCCGCCGAGATAGGTTTCGTAATAGCGATTGGTAGTGGCGATGCTGGCCCAGCCATTCCATACCACGGCACCATTGTTCTCAGAGGCATATCCGCGGATGGCAAGCCCCCATGACCGGAGATTCTCGGTGCAGCGCACGCTTTGCGCGTTTTGCCGGACGGCGCGAATCCCCGCGAGGCTCAGCGCGGCAAGAACGACGATGATGGTGATCACCACCAGGAGCTCGACGAGAGTGAATCCTGCACCGGATCTAGAAATGGGCTTTTGGTTGGGCTTCATGGCAATGAAGTTCGCCGCGATGGCGAAATGCCACAAGTCCTCCAAACGTGTTAATGCCGGCCCAACGCCTCAATGTCCCGCTCCTTGAAATTTCGAGGCGGGACCACATTCCCGATATGGCTTGGAATGAAGCCTCTGTCGCACTTCTCCGTGAAAACAGGATGGGAGAAGGAAGTACCGAGGACTGGGACTCGAACCCAGGACCAATTGATTAAAAGCCAACTGCTCTACCAACTGAGCTATCCTCGCCTTCATGCCCGCACGCGGGGCGGCAGAAGTAGGAGCAGTTCGGAGTATTGGCAAGCTGATTTTTGGCGGAATCCTGAGGATTCCTTATTTTCCAATGATCCGGGCATCTGCTGTTAGCGGGTCACTTCCGCTTCGGCAGGCTCCAGAGGGGGTGCTTTTCGAATTGTTCCTTCAGGCTGGGGTCGTTTTTGATCATCTCCTTGACGATGAACGGTGAAAAGACGGCGAAGTGGATGATCATCGAGACGACGTAAGCTGCGACAACTCCGACGATGCGGGCGGGTCGCAAGGTCCGGGCCGTGACCTTGTGGTGTCCGGCGTGGTCCCAGAGGGTGGTGCCGATTTGCTTGGCGACGACCAGGCTCAGGATTTGGCAAAAGATGGCGAGAAAGCTGAATCCAAAGCCGATTCCTGAAAAGAGGACCCTCATGCAACGGCGGGTGGAGGCCCCGAGATCGAGCCGGGATTCGTCGAGATTGATCACATGAAGACCGAGTAGCCATTTTCCCGGGGTGGTGGCGAAACGCTGGATCAGCACTGCCTCGAGGGCGAACCACGGAACGAAGCGGAAGAACATGATCCACGGATTGGTCATCGCCGCCTCGACATCCTGACCCACGGCCCACATGCCAAGCCACCAGACGCCGGAGTAGAGCGAGAGGTCCAGCCATCTCGCCCAGAAGCGGCGGATGAAAGCGGGTTTCACGGGAAGCGGGGGAGGTCCCTGCGGTTCTTCGGGAGAGGGTTCATCCGGAATTTCCGGCTCGGCAACCCGCTCGAACTCACGCCTGAAGAGCTCGATCTCGATCAAGGGTTTCCAGTCACCGCTGCCTTCATGCCATGCGGGTGTCGTTGCGGGAAGTTCGCCCTTTTCGATCTGCCGACGGATCTCGAAATCGTGGATAGGGCCGACCTTCTCGCCGTCACGGATGATCCAGACCTCCATGGTTAGAGATTCCTGAGGGATTTGGCCGCGTCGCTGCGGGCGGCGAACCAGGCGGGGACGAGGGCGGCGAGCGAGCAGAGGGTGAAGGCCATGAGGGCGAACATGGCTTGTTCCTGCGGGTTGTTGTGGGCGGGCAAGGTGCTGAATCCGGTGAACGACGAGGTGAAGGGATCGAAGCCGAGCGTTCTGAAAAAGCCCTGGATTTCCGCCACGAAATGGATGACCAGGCGCCCGAGCGCGACGCCGAGAATGGCACCGAGCGTGCCGAGGATCATGCCCTGATAGAGAAATACGCGGACGATCTGGTTAGGCGCTGCTCCGAGCGCCTTCATGACGCCGATCTCGCGCCGCTTCTGGATGGTGACGGTGAACATGACGGCCATCATGGAGAAGGCGGAGATGAGCATGATGAACGAGAGCGTGAAATACATCATGCCGCGCTGTTGCTCGATGAGGGCGAAAAACGCACCGTATTGCTTTCCCCAGGTCGTCAATGTCCAGTCGGGTCCCATTTCTACGGCTGCGCTCGCGGCGAAAGTCTCGGCCGCGTAGGGATCGTCGAGGCGGAGGGCGATTCCCTCGACGCCCTGGTCCAGTCCCGCGAGATTCTGGGCGAGGGGGAGGGGAACGAAGAGATCCGGGGTGACGGTCATCTGGGAGGCCTGATAGACGCCCGCGACTTCCGCTTCCTTGGGGAGGACGGCGGTTTTGAAGCTCTTTAAAGTGGCTCCGTCCATTTTCTCGACGTCGGTGGCGTTGAGATCTGCGATGGCCTTGTCGATGGCTTTCCGGGTTTCCGCCTGGAACCGGAAGACGGTTGCCTTCTCACCTTCCGCATCCGGTTGGGATTCATCCATCGCGAGGAGGATGGTGTTGATGAGGTCGAGTTCTGGCTCGCGGATGTCCTCGGCAAGGAAGGATTCGAGGATCGGATAGATTTCCCGATAGTCGGTGGCGGAGAGGGTGAATCCGTCGCCGTCGGCCTTCCAGCCTTTGAGAATCGTGCCGGTGGCCTTCTTCCATGTATCGGCATAGGCATCGCGCAACGGGGGATTGGAGGCGGTTTTATAGGCGCGTCGCACGCCGTCGAAGTTGCTGCTGGATTGGAGCAGCACCTTGTCTCCCACGCCGATGCCGAGTTGCTCGGCGAGGAAGGACGAAATGACCACACGGTCATCGATGCCGAGGTCGGCGGTGGATGTTGGGTATCTTTTTAGATCCAGCATTTTCCGGATGCCCTCGACCTGTTCCTCGTCCGAGGAGTCGATGCCCCGGAATGACACCGGTTGCGGGCGGGTCTGGGCCTCGATGAAGACATAGCCCGAGACGAAAGGCGTGGCGGCCTCGACGTGGGGAAGCGATTTGGCTTTTTTCGCAGCCTCTTCCCAATCGCTGACCGGACCGGCGAAGTGGGTCATCAGGACGTGGGGCGTGAAGCCGAGGAGGCGTTCCTTCACATTTCTCTCAAGTCCCGCGTAAACGGCCATCACCACCACGAGGACAAGGACCCCGAGCATCACGCCGATCAGCGAAATGAGGCTGAACGAGGAAAGCACCGAGCGGCGGGGATTGAGATACCGCCGGGCGAGAAGAAAGCTGAAGGAGCGTCGTTTGATGCTGTTTGCTAACCCGTGAAGGGTCGGGGGGCAAGTGCTAGTGACGGTCAATCTCCACCTGGCAGGCCAAGCAGCTCGATGAGCCGCTGGAGGTCGTCATCGCCGTAGTATTCGATCTCGATCTTGCCCTTTTTCGAGGAATGCTGGATGGAAACGTGGGTGGCGAGATGCTCGCGGAGGCGGTTGGTGAGGGCGCGGACGTGGATGTCCACCTCGCGGGCCTGGGGGCTTTTTTTCGCTTCCCCGTTCAAGGGGGCGTCGTTGTTGAGGAAGGATTGGGCGAGTTTTTCCGTGGCGCGGACGGTGAGCTGGCGGCGGATGATCTGGTCCGCGATGAGGAGCTGGGAATCCTGGTCCTTGATGGCGAGGATGGCCTTGGCGTGACCGACGGTTAGGCGGGCTTGGGCGACGAGCGTCTGGACATCCGAATGGAGCCCGAGGAGACGCATCGCGTTTGCCACGCTGGCACGGGATTTTCCGACGCGGGCGGCGATCTCGTCCTGCTTGAGGGTGAATTCCTCGGCCAGGCGCACGTAGCCGGCGGCTTCTTCCATCGGGTTGAGATCCTCGCGCTGGAGGTTCTCGATGAGGGCCATCTCCAGCACGTCGCGGTCCGAGGCCTCACGCTCGATGACCGGCACGGTGCTGCAAGCCAAGCTTGCGGGATGCGCGCCAGCGGCGTTCACCGGCGATGAGCTCCAGCTTGCCATTCACCGGTCGGACGATGAGCGGCTGGATGATGCCGTGCTGGCGGATCGACTCCATCAGGTCGTCCAAGGGAGATTCGACGAACTGCATCCGCGGCTGCAACGGACTTGGCACGATCATGTCGAGCGCCACGTCGCGAACCCTCTTGGACTCATCCGGTGAAGCTGCCGCTGCTTCAGCTTCCATCGTCGCCGCACTTTTCTTGATGAGTGCTCCGAGTCCTTTTCCGAGTGCCTGTTTCGCCATGGGGCGGGGAGCTTTACGCAATGCCGCCGGGAAATCAAAGCGGAATTCAGCCGGGCTTGACGGAAGGGTGGTCAAAGGCCATCCATTTCCCCGTGAAACCATTGTATCCCTTTCAACGACTCGCGCTGCTTTTGTTTGCTGCGGGCAGCCTGCGTGGGCAGGACACGCCGCCGCCGTTGGCACCGCTGCCGAAGATTCCCGGGATCGCTGATTCCTCTCCGGTGTTGTCCACCATGGCACCTCCCGATGTGGTGGCTTCGGCAAGCACGGCCGTGTCAAATCTCGGTGCCGAGGTGGTGATGGGTCACTATCAGGTCGCGGTGCAGCGGATGAATCCGCTGTGGAAAAAGCGCACGGCCAAGCTTCTCGGTGGCGAGGAGGTTCTTGAAAAACAACTTGCCGGAGTGACCAAGCAGATGGTCCAGCAAGGCATCAGCATGATTTCCTTCAAGCCGGTCGGACAACCACGCTCGTATGAGGTGGGAGCTGGAAAGGAAATCAAGACGGTCAACGGGGAAAAGGTGGAAAGCCTGGTTTTCAACCAATGGATGGTGATGATCCCGACGGTCACGAAATTCAGGATCGTCAGGGAGAACGAGAAAACCCTGTTCATCGAGAGCGTCGGTTTCCAGGTCGCCATTTCCGACAAGGGCAAGAACGACTGGACCTTCATCGATGGCTCGGGATTGTCGGTAAACGATCTCCGCAGCCTCTATTTCAATTTACCGCAGGACATGGAACTTCCTCCTGTTGAAAAGCGCGAAGCCCGTTAGAATCACCTCCATGGCATCCAAGAAGACGGCTACGGCCGACCCTAACATCCTCCACCGCAAGCTCGTCGAACTCTGGAACCGGGGGCAAAGCAAGTATTGTGAGGTCCGCGGTTCGGAAATCCACGGTCGCGGGGTTTACGCGACGACATTCATTCCCAAGGAGACGAAGATCATCGAGTATGTCGGTGAGTTGATCGACAAGGATGAAAGCGAACGCCGCGGGGTCTCCCAGCATGCGAAGTCCCTGAAGACCGGCGATGCCGCGGTGTATATCTTCACCTTGTCGAAGCGCTATGACATCGACGGGAACGTTCCGTGGAACACCGCGCGGCTCATCAACCATTCCTGCAAGCCGAACTGCGAGGCCTGGATCGAGGGTCGGAAAATCTTCATCCATTCCCTGGCGGACATCAACCCGGGTGAGGAGCTGACCTTCGACTATGGCTTCGATGTCGAGTGTTACGAGGATCATCCCTGCCTCTGTGGCAAGGACGGATGCGTTGGCTACATTGTCAGCCGCAGCCAGTGGAAGGAGCTGGAGGATAAGCTGAAAGCCAGGACGGAAAAGGCCAACGGCAAGCGATCGAAAGCTCTCAAGTAAATTTGGCAAATCCGATGCAGGTCTAACCGTGCATCAGTTTCAATCCCCACCAGACGAGGGCGCTGGTGGCGGTCACCAGCAGGAACAGCAGCGCGAGGCTGCGGTTCTGGTCCCGTAGGATGTTCTTCGCCTCGCCGCGGGAGACGGTGTCCTCGTGTTCCCGCCTGCGTTTGCGTTCGGCGATTTCCGCCAGCGGAGGCATGGTGCTTTCCCGCTCCTTCATCTCAAGCGCGAGCTTGCGGGGGATTTCCGCGCATTCGCGCTCCAGCAGGAGAAGCGCCTGCTGGTTTTCCCGAAGTTCGAGAAGCTCCTGGTCTTCCTTGAGAAACTTGCTGCTGCGGCTCATGGTTGTGGGGGGATTGGCAAGGTTACTTGGTTAGATAGATCAACAACGCCATTCCGCCGAGAACGACGATGGGGAGATTGAATGCAAATCCATTGCGCAGGTTGATCATGAATTCCGAACTAACTGCCGTGCGATTTCCCTGGCGGTTGCGCTTCGACGGACGACCGAAAATGCCTCCACTCCGGCCGTTCTGGAAATGCGCGGCAGCCTGGTCGTATTCGTCCGCCGCGATATCCATGATCATCGATGCCTTCTCCAGTCTTTCGGGGAGATTCTCGCGTGACCAGTTCTCGGGGTTGATCTTCTGGATCTTGTCAAGATGGGCGGCGAAGCACGACCTGCATTGTTCCAGGTCTTCCGCTTCCTTGCGCATCTCGTAGAGTTCCCTGTCGATGAGCGTCAACGATGACGTCAGCTTTTCCGAAAGCTCCGATTGTTGTCCGAGGAGGTGGCGCTTGCGTCCGGTCAGTTCCTCCAGTTCAACTTTCTTGCGTTCCAGGTCCTCGCGCTGGGCCTGAATCCGGTCGAGTTCGTCCTGCGCCGCCTTGAGTTTCCTGTCGTAGTCATCGTCCTTGATCGCGCCCCCTCCCGATGGGATTTCCAATTGCGTCGAGCGGATCTTGATGTGGTGGGTGTGTTCGGCAGGTGAGGCCATGGTGACAAGGGGGTGGGTGGACGCCATTTCCTTATCGGAAAACACCTTTTTCATCCAGAGAA
Organism: uncultured Verrucomicrobiae bacterium; assembly: GCA_963810445.1. GTDB lineage: Bacteria > Verrucomicrobiota > Verrucomicrobiia > Verrucomicrobiales > Akkermansiaceae > Luteolibacter. The sequence goes on from CAWENZ010000018.1 coordinate 153,808, forward strand.
ATATTTCGGGTATCTTGACAATTTGGCAAATTTTGCCCTCAATCAGCCCGATGGCGCAAAGTCCCGGCTCAAATGTAGAACATCGGATCGCTCTGATTGGCAGTCAGGCTCTCCAGGGTGATGTCGTCGAGTGCCTGCTGAAGTCCGGAGGAAACCTGGTCCCATGCGCGCCGCACCGCTTGTCCGGAATCACCTTCGCGGGTGACCGAACATTGAAGCAAGGACGGGTCAACCGCCTCGACGATTTGTCGGAGGGTGATCAGGCTGGAGCCTCGTCCGAGGAGATAGCCGCCCGCCTTGCCGCGGCGGCTTTCGATGAGTCCCGCCCTTCTCAGGTCGTTGAGAATTTGCACGAGAAAATTTCCGGATACGGCTTCGCGTTGCGCGAGGTCCTCGAGACGTGTAAGAGTTCGCCCGTCATGGTATTTCGCCAGTTGGGCCATCGCCCGGCAGGCGTATTCCAACTTTTGTGAAATCTTCATGAGTGAATCTCAACAGGCCGGCACGCTTCCGGCGAGCAAGAATACGACCAAGCTTTGCGCGGGAAAAGTCACCGATATCGACAAGATCTGGGAGACTCTCCGCAGCGAGGCCCGGCGTGTGGTCGAGGAGGAGCCGACGCTGCGGCATCTTGTCAACGATGTCATCCTGTCGCGTGAGGACCTCGCCTCGGTTCTTGGGGCGCGCCTCGCCCGGCGGCTGGCCCGGGAGGACATGCCCCGCGCGACCATGGAGCCCCTGCTAACAGGCGTCTTTTTGGCGCATCCGCATGCGGTGCATGCCGCGTCGCGGGATTTGTTAGCCATGTTCGACCGCGATCCGGCCTGCTTTTCCCCGCTCGAACCCTTGTTGTTTTTCAAGGGCTTCCTGGCCCTGACCACCTATCGGGTTTCCCATCAGCTCTGGGCGGACGGCAGGCGTTGGCTGGCCCTTTACTTCCAGAGTCTCGCCAGCGAGTCGTTCGCAGTGGACATCCATCCCGCCGCCCGCATCGGTTGCGGGATCCTGCTGGATCACGCGACTTCTTTCGTCGTGGGTGAGACGGCGATCATCGAGGATGATGTGTCCATCCTCCATGAGGTCACGCTCGGGGGGACCGGGAAGCAAACCGGTGACCGTCATCCGATCATCCGGTCCGGCGTGCTGCTAGGGGCCGGCTCCAAGATCCTCGGGCGGGTGGAGATCGGAACCGGTGCCAAGGTGGGGGCCGGAAGCGTGGTGCTGACCGATGTCGCACCGCACAATACCGTCGCCGGTGTTCCCGCGGTGGTGGTGGGGGTTTCGAAGGAGGAAAATCCCGCCATCGAGATGAACCAGCACCTCGACTGCTGTGGAAATATCTGAACTCATGAAAACGCAAATCATCGCCATCTCAGTGATCGCCTTTGCCGCATCGTCGTGCGACAAGGCCAGGAATCTTGTCGGCAAGGCGCAGTCCGCCGTTGCGTCGGAAATTGCCAAACAGGCGGGCGAGTCTGCGTCGGGCACCGTCGATGAGGAACTTCAGAAACTGGTGGATCAAACTCCCGAAGGAGTGGTCTTTCGCAAGGATCTTCCGTTTCCCGCCAAGGTTCATGTGAAGACGACCACGACGGAGGACGTTTCCGGCAGATTGGCCCAAAGGTCGGAGATCGGAAAGGAGATCGGTGTGATCAAGGGCGTCATGACCAACGTCAGCGAGGTGGACCGTGACGGCGGAAACGTCACCTACACGCTGGTGCAATCCACCTTCACCGACCCTGCGGTTGACGGCAACGATCCCGTGGCGAAGCAACTTCTTCCGACCTCGAAGCCTGCGACCTTCAAGAAATCGGGATCTTCCTGGAAGGCCGCATCCATGGATTTTCACACCGCCAACCTCGCTCTGACCATCGGTCCCGTGTTTGACGAACTGCTTGTCGAGAATGCGGTTGCGCCGCGGAACTTCTGGTTTGGTGCCAAACGGGTAAAGGTTGGGGACGAATTCACCGTCTCGGGGGACTCGCTTCCCATGGTGGTCGGTGGAAAGGCGAAAGGAAGCATTGTCCTCAAACTCCTCTCTTTCGATGCTGTCAACGGGCATCCGTGTGGTGTCTTTTCCGCAAGCGGAAGCTTCTCCCGTAGCGGGTTTCCTGATTTCGACGGCAGTCTAACCAACGAGGATGTCACCATCGAATCCGGTAAATTGTGGTTCTCACTTCTCTATCCGGTGATTCTCAGGGAAGAAACGGAAGTGATCCAAACCATTCGGAAGAACGGCAACGGGGGCCTTTCCATGAACGGTGGTGGTAAATCGAAAAACTCCCTGATCCGGGAATGGAAGGCAGGGCAGAGGTGAGATCATCATTGCAAAAACTCCGGATTTCTCCACTTGCCTGTCCCCGGTCCAAACAACCAGCATGCCGCCAATGAATGATGAAAACACTCTGTGGAAAGGCAGCTCGTCGCAATGGCTCAACCTTGGTCCTTTCACGGTTTCAATCCTTGCAATCTCCGGCCTCGTCGTCTGGGGAATCTTTTTCCCGCCGGTTTTCATCGGCATCATCCTGCCGCTGGGCTACATGGCTTGGAAATACCTGCTGGTCCGCACCAAGATCTATGAACTCACCGACCAGCGGATCCGTGTCACTTCCGGAGTGATCAACCAGACCATCGACGAGATCGAACTCTATCGCGTCAAGGACACCCAGATGTTCCGCCCGTGGTGGATGCGGTTGACCGGGCTGGCCTCGATTCAACTCGAAACCTCCGATCGTTCCATTCCCAACCTGCTCATCCCGGCCGTGAGCGGTGGTGCCGCGCTTCGCGAAATTCTCCGCCAGCAAGTGGAACTCAACCGTGATCGGAAGCGTGTTCGCGAAATGGACTTCGAGGACGTCGGCGGGGACGATCTCGATGTTGGCTGAGGGAGGGGGCATCGGGATTCGAGTTCCTCCCCCCCGATTGGCCGCACTTCTGGATGGGATTGGTTCAGCTGCGTGTTTTCGTTCCCATTCTAGGGTGAACAGGGCTGGATCAGGTGGTGAATTGCCCGGGAAACCCATGTAGATGTTGGGGTGATCTCGCATCGGTGAGGTCGGGCGGTCGCGCCCTCGTCTCTGTAATTTGCAGGGGATGAACGAGATAGGGTTGTGTTGCGTTTGTTGCTTGGATTTCGATTGACCTACGTGGGTGTTCGTTGGTTTTCTTGCGCAAGTGAGACGCAGTCGCAATAAGGATTACTCGAAAACTCACACAACCAACCAATCGATAGAAACGCTCAAGATGATGAAAAGATACCCTGGTCCAACCAAAACCCGAATTCAGACGGTCACCCTCGGCCTGCTCGCCGCGTCGTTCATTTCTGCCAATGCCGGCAGTCGAAAATTTGCCTACAGCTATGAGACGACGACCATGGCGGCAGGGGCCATGGAGCTTGAATCGTGGGTGACGTGGAAGACGGACAAGGCTGCGGATCCGGACTTCGAGCGATTCGACATCCGACACGAATTCGAATACGGCGTGACCGACCGGCTCCAGCTCGCGTTCTATTTCGCCGATTGGCGCTACGAGGAGTCATCGACGGAGTCCGGGAAGACGGAGTTCCACGACATCGCGTTCGAGGCCATCTACAACCTAACCGACCCTAACACCACGCCATTCGGCTCCGCCCTGTATGGCGAGGTCAAGGGGAGCGACGATTTCATCGAGCTTGAGGCGAAATTGCTTCTTCAGAAGAACATCGGTTCCTGGATGTTCGTTTACAACGTCGGTGGAGCCATTGAATGGGAGAATGATTACACGGAGGACAAGGCGGAGCTGGTGCAAAGTGCCGGCGTCAGCTATCAGATCAATCCTTCCTGGTCGGCGGGTGTCGAGATGCTGCACGAGATCGAGGTTCCGGATGTGGATACCATCGGCGACAGCGGATTCTACCTGGGGCCTAACGTGTCGTGGCGGAACGAGCGGTTCTCCCTCGCGGTCACGGGACTCTGGCAGGTCACCTCGCTTGCTGATGAACCGGATTTTCAACTGAGGACAATCTTCGCCTTCGATTTCTGATGGACGGGAGAATCCATGGGAGTCGGGCCTCCAGGGTCTATCAAAAGGGGCTGGCGGTTATGGTGATCGCACAAATGGTCGTTTCCTGTGGGCCGGGATACATGGCTCCTCCGGTCACCCCGCAACTCGCGAAGCTGTCCAGCGCTCCCTTGCCACGGATTGAGCGGGGATATGTGGTTCATCAGGCAAAATGTGCCAAATGCCATGGGTTCGAGAATCCCGCTGACTACAGCGTGACCGAGCTCAGGGAAGAAATCATGCCGGTGATGGCGCGGAAATCAAAACTCAACGATGAGGACTCGGCAGCCGTTCTCGCCTATCTCCTGGCCGCGCGGAAATTGGATCTGGAGACGACGACTGAATGATCATCAATCTGAGAACGTGGAGATGAAAACGGAAAGGGCGATCGTGAGATCGCCCTTTCTTGAAAGTTCAGTGAAACTGCCTCTTGTCGATCACGCCGGGGCTCCGACCACTCCGGGAATCGGACCTGGTCCCTCGGGGCGGTCTTCCTCGGCGGGTTTGGCAGCGGGCTTTTTCTTCAGCTCGTCAGGAACCGGAGGTGGCTTGGGTGCGCTGGGAGGATTGCGCATTTCACCGAAGTCGATGATGTCCTTGAGGTGGGAGGCATCGAGGGTTTCAAATTCCAGCAGGGCTTTCGCGATAAGTTCCACCTTGTCACGTCCCTCGTTGAGGATGCGGGTGGCGATCTCGTAGGCTTCGTCGATGAAACGCTTGATTTCCTCATCGATGGCTTGGGCGGTGTGCTCGCTGTAATTCGCGCGGCGGCCTCCCATGTCGCCACGACCGAGGAACACCGGACCGTCGCCTTCGCCATATTCGATCATGCCGAGCTTGTCGCTCATGCCCCACTCGCAAACCATGTGGCGGGCGAGGGAGGTGGCCTGGCGGATGTCGCCGGAAGCACCGTTGGAGACGTCGTCGCTGTGGAAACCTTCGGCAATCCGGCCGCCCATCGTGACGATGAGGTTGGCAAGCGCTTCCTTTTTCTGTGTGGAATACTTGTCGCCGTCCGGAAGATACATCGTGGCACCGAGGTAGGGGCCGCGAGGGATGATGGTCACCTTGTGGAGCGGGTTGGTGTCGGGAAGAACCATGTTGAGGTAGGCATGGCCGGCCTCGTGCCAAGCGGTGCCGATTTTTTCCTTGTCGGACATGGCGAGGCTGCGGCGCTCGCGACCCCAGCGGACCTTGTCGCGGGCTTCTTCCATCTCGTCGAGCGTGACGGCGGAAAGTCCCCGGCGGGCGGCGAGAAGGGCGGCCTCGTTGATGAGGTTGGCCAGCTCGGCTCCGGAGAAGCCGGGAGTGCCCCTGGCGATCTTTGATAGATCCACACCAGCGGCGAGTTTGATTTTCTTGACGTGGACCCTGAGGATTTCCTCGCGGCCGTTCACGTCGGGAAGGGAAATGGTGACCTGACGGTCGAAGCGGCCGGGGCGAAGCAGTGCGGGGTCGAGGACGTCGGGGCGGTTGGTGGCGGCGATGATGATGACGCCCTCCTGGGTGTCGAAGCCGTCCATCTCGACGAGGAGTTGGTTGAGCGTTTGCTCGCGCTCGTCGTGACCGCCGCCCATGCCGTGACCGCGATGGCGTCCCACGGCGTCGATTTCGTCGATGAAGATCAAGCAGGGCGCGTGCTTGCGGCCCTGTTCGAACATGTCGCGGACACGGGAAGCACCCACGCCGACAAACATTTCGACGAAGTCGGATCCGGAGATGGAGAAGAATGGCACATCCGCTTCGCCGGCGATGGCACGGGCGAGCAGGGTTTTGCCGGTTCCGGGTGAGCCGACCATGAGGACGCCCTTGGGAATGCGAGCCACCAAGCTTCTGGAACTTGCGGGGATCGCGGAGGAAATCGACAATTTCGAAGAGCTCTTCCTTGGCTTCCTGGATGCCGGCCACGTCCTTGAACGTCACCTTGTTGCGATCCATCGTCAGGAGACGTGCCTTGCTTTTGCCGAAGGACATCGCGCCACGACCGGCGGACTTCATTTGCTGGCGGAACAGGAAAAACAGCACGCCCATGATCAGAAGCAGGGGAAGGAACATCGTAAGCATGCCGCTCAGGTAATCCTTGTTCCGCTTGTAGCTCGCGGGATCGTTGATGAGCTTTTTCAAATCATCTCCCTGGATCGCCATCGAAACGGGAACGCTGAATGGTTCGGCCCCTTCGATTTTCCCGTCTTTTCCGATTTTCTGAACGACGGCCTCCACCACCTTTCGGGTGCCAACAATGACGGCATCGTCCGAGCCGGGGGAAGTTAGGATGCGAAGCGGGTTTTCCGCATCGTCGATCTTGACGAGATTCATGGCCTTCGACTTGCGGAACTCCGCGAGCGAAAGTGTCTTCAACTGGTCATTTTCCAAAGGTTTCTCGCTCGATTTCTCGATCTGTTGGAACTGGATGTTGTTGCCCAGGATCTCGTTGATTTCCTGCCCCTGGAGAGCGAAATTGACCAACACCCGGAAGTCCTCGGTCGGCGCATCCGCCTTTGGCTCAGGAACGGCTGGGGTGATCCAGCCGTTGATGGTGGCGTCGAATGAGGTGTCCGTGGTGATGACTTCCAGCGGTTGCTTGGAATTTCCGACAACAATGCGGCCCTGATCCCAAGCCTCCTTGAACTGTGAGTAATTGAGGTCCTTGACCGACCGGCTCGTGATGGGATTGAAATAGGCAACTCCGAGAATGACGGTGGCAAGGCACATCAGGCCGAGAAGGCGCCAGTTGAAACCGCTGGCGTCTCCCGGGCCCCGGTTTGAATTGTTGGACGGCGGAGTTGAATTCGGTGAATCGGACATGGTTGTCTGGGAAAAAGCCGAACGGTGTGACCTGACGCGAAACGGATCCCGTGGTCACAGCCCGTTCGGGCGTGAGTGAGGATACCGTAAGAGGCTGAAAAGCAAACCCCTTTTTTCGCACCAACCCTTGCGGGGTGGAGCGGCGTCTGCCTAGAAACCCCACGTGGAATCACCTGTCCCGCAGAAAGACCCTCTTCCTTCGCCGCCCATGCGGATCCGGTCGTTGCGGTGGCTTCAGGCAATCCCCGGGGTTGGGAGGATCCGGGCGCTGCGCCCCGGTGCCGATGCGCAGGTGGGGGTTCTTGTCGATGCTTTCGCTGCCTTTGCCACATTGGATGACGAACTCAGCCCTCTGGAGGCGGACCTGATCCTGGACATGCTCAGGAGCGCGTTTCCCGAGGCCGACCATGCCTGGTTGGGACGGCGATTGCAACGCGCGGTAAGGAATCCGAGGCCCTTGCAGGGGCTTGCGGTCGAGCTGAGGGAGAGTTTCGACGACGCCGGGAAACTGGCGCTCGGCCTCCAGCTTTTCACGCTGGTGGACGCTGCCGGGAGGTCGGAGCGAAACCGTTCGAGCTTCGAGATTTTCATGCGCCGCCTCGGGCGACCGGACTACGGTTTGGCGATCCTCCGCGAAATGCGCGGCGACGCCGTCGATCCGGCCGACCCCGACCTTCCGTTCGAGCGTCTGGTATTCGGACGGGATGGGGCGGACGTCCTGTTGCCTCCCGCGGCGGTCGATCACGAGTTCCGGGTCTATCGGGCCGGTGACCTGATCCTCGTGAGGAACACGGGAATCGCTCCGCTATGGATCCGCGGCCGCTCGGTTGAAACCGGTTCATTCCTGCGGATGCGGGAACGCCAGCCTCTCGTGGTCCCGGGTTGGACGCTGAGTCATGAGGACCTGTTGTTTTTCCTGGACGTGAAGCGCACCGGCAACTCTCCGGCGATCTATCTGGAGTCGGGCGAGCTCGGACTGACCGCGGAGCGCACCCGTGGCCGGCAAAGCGCGCTGCGGGTGAGGTTCGGCTTGCAGGCGGAAGTCGAGGCATTGCGCGACACCGATTTGCATGCCGGTAGCCGCGGGCCTTTGAAAAAAGGCGAGGTGGTGATGTGCAAGAACCACGAGCGGCTCGGCGATCTATCAGGCTTCAGCCTCTCGATCAACGACCTCCGGCACAAGGCGACCCAATCCGGAAGACGCTTCCGGCTGGCAGGGGACAGGCAGGAGTATCTTGTGTCCAATGACGCGGCATCGCTTTCTCCCGGCGATCTTTTGTTAGGAGCGAAACTCGCGCCCAAGACCGTTCTGTTCATTCGTTTCGATGCCCAGCGGGCGCGAGGCGAGTTGCTCATCAAGGAAAGCAACGGCCCCATCCTTGTGGACGGCACACCGGTGCGGCAGACCGCTGTCCTGAGTGACGGATCGCTGATCCGCCTGTCAGGAAGCCAGTCCGTGCGATGCCGGTTCAGCGAGGGATTTCTCGATGAGGAGCGGACCTTGATCGAATCCATCCAGGTCGAGGATCTCATCCACGATTTCGGACCGGGCGCGCGAGCCCTGGATCACATCAACTTCGAGGTGAAACGCGGTGAAATGCTCTGCATCATCGGGCCCAGCGGCAGCGGGAAGAGCACGCTCCTCGCCGTTCTATCAGGTCAACGCGAGCCCACCCGCGGCAAGGTGAGGCTCAATGGCATCCCGCTTTACGACCGGCGCGAGCAACTGGTCCCGTTCATCGCCCACATGCCGCAGGAGGAAGCGCTCAATCCCCAGCTAACAGTTCGCGAGCATCTGCGCCACGCGGTCACCATCCGGCGTCCCGCCCTTTCCCCGGCGGAGCATGAAAGGCGGGTGGACAGCATGCTGGCCGAGCTTGGCCTCCAGTCGATCGCCCAGCGCCGCGTCGGCTCACCCGGTGAAAAGACCATCTCCGGAGGCGAGCGCAGCCGCCTGAACCTCGGGGTCGATCTCGGCAGCCGCGCGGAGGTTTTCCTGTTCGATGAACCGATATCCGGCTTGTCATCGAAGGATTCCGAGCACGTTGCCGAGACCTTGCGCTCGCTCGCGCGGGAGAAAATCGTCATCGCCACCCTGCATCGTCCGGGAGCTCCGGTGTTGCGGCTTTTTGACAAGGTCCTGCTGTTGGACAGCGGCGGGAGGCTTGCCTACTTCGGCACTCCCGCGGGGATGGTCGGCTACTTCCGGGATGCCTGCGAGGAACTCTCGATTTCCCATCCGTCGGTCGCGGCCAAGTCGCCGCTCGGGGCGGACTTCGTTTTCGATGTCCTTGAAACTCCGTTGAGCTCCATCGGTGGCGGCTCCAACACGGGGGCGGCCCGGAGATTTCCACCATCGTTCTGGCAGGAACGCTTCGAGAGTGTGGACCTCATGCAGTCGCTCCAGTTAGGTGGTGCGTCGGTCTCGAAGCTCGGTGAGGTGAAGGGTGGGGAACGCCTGCCGGTGCCGCCGAAACCGATGAGAAGGTTGCGCGCGGTGTTGTCGGTGTTCTCCACCCATTTCCAGCGGTCACTGCTTTCCAAGTTGAGAAACAGGGGCACCATCTACAGCACTTGCCTCGAGTCCCCGCTGCTGGCGGCCCTGATCGCGATCACCCTGCGTTCCTCGCCCGAGGGGGCCTATCAGTTCGCGACCGCCTTGCATATTCCCGCCTATCTGTTTCTCAGCGTCACGGTGGCGATGTTCCTCGGTCTGACCAACTCGGCGACCGAGGTGCTCCGCGACCGCCCCATCCTCAGGCGGGAAAGGAACTGCCAGCCGGGCGCGGGTTCCTATGTCTTGGCCAAGTTCGTGGCGCTCGGGCTGGTGGCTGCCGTGCAATGCCTGGTCTATCTGGTCGTCGGGAACTACTTCCTGGAAATTGACGGGACTCTATCGGACATGTGGCTCTGGATGACGCTCACCGCCTGGACCGGCACCGGCATGGCGCTGGTCATCTCATCGCTGGTGAAGACGGAGCGCGCCGCTCTAACGGCCGTGCCGCTCCTGCTCGTTCCCCAGATGCTGCTGGCTGGAGCGCTGGTGCCCTATCGGGAAATGAACCATGGCCTGTTCGACAACACCAAGGACGTTCGCGAGCGCGGCGGCGTTCCGGTTCCCGCCGCCATCATGCCGTTGCGCTATGCCTACGAGGCCATCATCGTTGCCCAGGCGACCCGTAACACGTTCGAGTCGGAGCGGCTGCGCCTGCAACGGAGGATCGACAAGGTCCGGACCATGAAGGAGCCCATGACCGCCCAACAGGGGGAGCGGTTCGAACTGGTGAAGGAGGGGCTCAGAAGATTGCTCGCCTCCGGCGCCACCTCCAGATCGGAAGCGGAGGAAATGATCACCCGCATCCGCCGGATCTCCACCTCCGGCACGCGGATCGAGGTGGAGACCATGAAGGTCTGGCCCGGAGATTCCCCGAAGGTCCGGCCAGCGTCCGAGTTTTTTGTCAACGAGAGGATCGATCTGCTCGTGCGTGAGGCGGAGACCTTCCGCAACGACTATCGGAACAAGGAGCGCCGCATCGTGTTTTACGCGCTGAAGAAGCCGATTCCCTTCATGGACCACAAGGTGGGAAAACCCTCCGGAGAGTATGTGGAGAGTGCCGACGAGATGGACACCGACCGCTACTGTGGATTCATCCTCGCGGGCATCATCATCGGCTGCGGATTGATCGCCACGCTCACGATCTCATGGCAAAACCGCCTGACCCGTTAGGGAATCGCGGGGTGAGCCGGATCGTCCGTTTGAAAGTCCACCGGGAGTTCCGCTTGCAGTGCGCGCCTTCATGCATTGTAGTCTGCAAGCAATCCTCCAAAACCGTCATGCCGAAATTCGTCCCAGCCCTCGCCACCCTGATCGTCGCTGCGATCCTTGCCTCGCCCTGTTCCGCCGCAGCGAAAAAGGTGCAGATGTCCATGCCCGATTTCACCGAGGGTGATGCGATTCCCGCCGGTGCGAACCACGACTGGAACCTCGGCGCGACCGGCGCGCGCGGGTGGATGTTCTGCGACAAGTTTGTGACCACCGACGCGCGGCAAATCTCGGTCACCAAGGTGGACAAGGGTTCCCCAGCCGATGGTGTCCTCGCGGTCGGGGACGTTCTGCTAGGCGTTGGAGGCAAGCCGTTTTCCGATGATCCTCGCACCGAGTTCGGCAAGGCGCTGACGGCGGCGGAAACCGAAGCCGGTGCAGGCAAACTCGCGCTGATCCGTTGGCGGGCTGGAAAGGAAGAGAACGTGATCGTTAAATTACCCGTGCTCGGCACCTACAGCGCCACTGCTCCTTATGCTTGCCAGAAGTCGAAGCGCATCCTGGAGCAGGGTTGCGAGGCGTTGGCGAAAACCATCACGAGTCCCAACTACAAGGTGAACGCGATTCCGCGTTGCCTCAATGCCATGGCATTGCTCGCCAGCGGTGACCGCAAGTATCTTCCGATTGTCAAAAAGGAAGCGGAGTGGGCTTCGGATTTCAAGACCGAGGCCATGGCGACCTGGTACTATGGCTATGTCATGTTGTTGCTTTCAGAATACACCATGGCGAGCGGTGACGATTCGTGTTTGCCGGGGCTGCGCCGCATCGCACTGGAATCCGCGCGCGGCCAGAGCATCGTCGGCTCCTGGGGCCACAAGTTCGCCGGCCCGGACGGTCGCCTCGTCGGATACGGGATGATGAACTCGCCGGGCATTCCACTGACCATGTCGCTGGTGATGGCCCGCGCCGCCGGCGTGAAGGATCCCGAGGTGGCGGAGGCGATCGAACGCAGTGCCAAGCTTTTGCGTTTCTATGCCGGCAAGGGAGCGATTCCCTACGGCGACCATGTTCCCTGGATGCAAACGCACGAGGACAACGGCAAATGCGGAATGGCTGCCGTCCTCTTCAACCTGATGGGCGAAACGGACAAGGCCGAGTTCTTCTCCCGAATGAGCACCGCTTCCCACGGCGCGGAGCGTGACGGCGGCCACACCGGCAATTTTTTCAACATCCTCTGGTCGGTTCCCGCCGTCGCGCAATCCGGCCCGCAGGCGACCGGAGCCTGGATGGGGGAATTCGGATCCTGGTATTTCGACCTCGCGCGGCGTTGGGATGGAACGTTCCAACATCAGGGACAGCCCGAGCCCGGGAACGATTCTTATGCAAATTGGGACTCCACCGGTGCCTATCTTCTCGCCTACGCCATGCCGCTGCGGAAGATCAACCTGACCGGAAAACAGCCCTCAAAAATCCCGCAACTCGATGCGGCCGCGGCCAAGTCGCTGATCGCCGATGGACGCGGCTGGAACAACAAGGATCGCAACAGTGCTTATGACAAGCTGAGCGGCGATCAGCTTTTCGAACTCCTCACCAGTTGGTCCCCGATCGTCCGGGATCGGGCAGCCATGGCTCTCGGTCGTCGCACCGACACTCCCGTTCCAGCCTTGGTGAAAATGCTCGATTCGCCCCGGATCGAGGCTCGTTACGGCGCTTGCGGGGCGCTCGGGCAACTCAAGACCGCCGCCGCTCCTGCGGTTCCTGCCCTGCGGAAATGCCTTCTGGACAAGGACCTTTGGCTGCGCATCGAGGCAGCCGAGGCGCTCGCCGGTATCGGCGAGCCCGCCATGCCTGCTCTTCCCGACCTCCTCAAGATGCTCGCGAAGGGCCCTTCAAAGGAAGACCCGCGCGCCATGGAGCAGCGCTACCTGAGCTTCGCGGTGTTCGGCACGATGCTCAAGAAGTCCTCGCCCGCCGGAGTGGACAGCAAGCTCCTGCAACAAGCCATCGTGGCCGGACTCCAGAACCAGGACGGCCGCGCCCGTGGTGCGGTCGGCGGTATCTACGACAAGCTCAGTTTCGAGGAAATCAAGCCACTGCTTCCCGCCATCCGCGACGCGATCGCGGTAGGAGCTCCCAGCGGCATCATGTTCGCAGCCGAGGTGCGCCTGTCCGGCATCGCGCTGTTTGCCAAGCACCACATCAAGGAAGGCATGTCCTTGTGCATCGATGTGATGGAGCCCGACAAATGGGGCAAGGGCAACCGGATCCCCAAGTGCATCAACACCCTTAAAAAATACGGTGCCGCCGCCAAGCCGATGATCCCGCGTCTTCAGGAAATCGAGAAGCAACTTTCCGCCCAAGGCACCTCCAGGAAACCGGAACCCCTGGCCGATGCGGTCCGGGCTCTCATCAAGGAAATCGAGGAAGCCAAGACCCCCGTGGAGCTTCGCAGCATCAACTGAACCTCGACTTCCGGAAATACTCCAAACATCCACTTCAGTCCATGAAGATCCTCCATCCCGCCTTTGCCCTTCTTTGCTTCTGCGCCACCGCTCTAACCGTCTCGGCGGACACTCCCGGAACCACCAAGGGCATCATCGACATCGCCAAACCCGAGCGCCCCGCCGATGCGGAACAGCTTGTCGGTCCCGACGGCTACAAGCTCGTTCCGGAAGGAAAGGAACCCACGAAATGGGTCTTCAAGGACGGCGTTCTAACTGCCTCGCCGGTTTGGGACAGTGTCATCACCACGGATTCCTATCAGGACTTCCGCATGCATGTGGAGTTCAACGTCAACGAGGTGAAGGATTCCAAGGATCCCGAGGGAAACGGCAACTCCGGAGTCTATATCCAGCAGCGCTACGAGGTGCAGATCCTCAACTCCTTCGGCGTGACCGGGGAAAACTACAAGCCCAGCTATTGCGGGAGCATCTACAAGCAGAAAAAGCCCGACCAGCTTGTCTGCAAGCCGGCGGGGGAGTGGCAGACCTACGACATCGCCTTCCGCGCCGCACGTTTCGAAGGTGACAAGAAAACCGAGAACGCCCGCATCACGGTCTATCAGAACGGGAAGTTGATCCACGACGACTATTCCATCATCGCCAAGACCGGAGTCGGAGAAAAGGAGGGACCGGAGGCAAGACCCATCAAGTTGCAAGGACACCACAACCCGGTGCAATTCCGCAACGTCTGGATCCAGAAGCTTTCACTCGATGCTCCAAAGCCGGAATAGACCGTTTGCCAAAAGTTGTTTCCTCTATCCGGATTGCGCGGTTGCGTAGCCGGGAACAAGGAGCGGCGATCTCCGAATCGCCGAAGCCCATGTGAAGCCGATGAAAAGCGGTTTACCACCTCGCATCGTCACTTCATGGACCTCGGCGGATCGGAGTCCGCCGCTCGTGCGCCGTGAAGTGCGAAACCCCTCCGGAGTGGGAGACTCCGGCCAGCGTCGGGCGCATCCGGGTTGAGAACTTGAAGTAACTGCGTCGCCGCGAGGCGGGGTGGGAAGCAACGAATGGAACCTGACAGACCGCAGAAACACAAACGTGAACACGATTCGGCCACAACAGACTGGCGAGCCTGCGAGCGACTGGCGAAGCCGTCGACGTGAAAAGCGACGATCCCTGGCGACAAAACTGCGTTGAGCGGCGGGGAAGATGTTGGGGTGGTTGGTGGCAGTATGTCAGGAAAGGGAGTTGGCGTGAACGCGGGAGATCTGCCGGGGCAGGAATCCGCCGGAGCGGTGCCCGGCAGAAGTCAGAGCCGTCATAGTAGTGCAAGCAAGCCATGGGAAATCCAACGCCGGAGAGACCGGGACCAGGAACGAAGCCGGGTAACGACCGGGGGAACAAAGGGCGGCAGGAAGGTGGAAAGGCCGAGGACCATGAAACGCGAAGAACCATCCGCGCCAGTTCTCCCGCAGGGGATAAACAAGCGGAAGAGGACCTGTGGCATCGCCACAAGGCCGAACGCGGAGTGTGGACCGAGCCGATGCTGGAGGCCCTCGAAAGGGGGTCAAAGGAAACAAGTGGTTCAGCCTGATCGACAAGGTCAGCACAGACAGAACCCTTCAACTGGCATGGGAAAAGGTGCGAAGTCCAACGCAGGGGCCTGTGGCGTGGACGGCATCACGATAGGGCGCTTCGAGAAAGACAGCCAAAGTCGGCTGCTCGCCGTGAAGAGAGCATCTCAAGAAAGGCACCTATCAACCCAAGCCGGTCAAACGGGTCTGGATCGCGAAACCCGGCAGCGCGGAAAAGCGACCGTTGGGGATACCCACGGTCACCGACCGCGTGGTGCAGACAGCGCTGAGAATGGTCATCGAGCCAATCTTTGAAAACCGCTTTGCCATCCGCACAGCTATGGGTTCCGGCCCGGACGCGGTTGTAAAGACGCACTGCGGCGCGTGGAGGAACTGTTGAAAAGCAGGGCACGTGCATGTCGTGGACGTGGACATCAAGGGCTACTTCGACTGCGATTCCCCATGACCGGCTCATGGACCTTGTGCGCGAGCACATCGCCGACGGACGGGTGCTGGGACTTGTCGAAGGGTTCCTCAAAGCAAGGCGTGATGGAAGCACGAACCGAGCTGGAAGATCCAGAAGCGAATCGAGAAGAGACGGCACGCCGCAGGGCGGCGTCATAAGCCCGCTGTTAGCCAACATCTACCTCGACCCGTTGGACTGGCTGATGGCCGGATCTCGGTTTCGAAATGGTGCGGTATGCGGACGACATGGTCGTCCTATGCCGCAGCGTAGAAGAAGCCGGGAACACCGCGCTCGAAACGATCCGGGAATGGATGGCCGGAGCCGGACTCACCCTGCATCCGGACAAAGACCCGCGTGGTGGACATGAACCCAGCCGGCAGTCATTTTGACTTCCTCGGCTATCGGTTGATGACAAAGCCGCAAAGGAGGGATGTTGAAACTCGTCCGGCCCAAAAGCCTGCGCAAGTTGCGCGACTCCATCAAACCCCGGACCAAGCGCACCAGCGGTCGGAGCATGGAAGCCATGGTGGCCGAACTGAACCGGAAGCTCCGGGGCTGGTATGGTTACTTCAAACACGCCGACCGCCGGTGTGATGCAGACCGTCGATGGATGGACGCGCGGGCGACTGCGCTCCATCCTGAGGAAACGTCATGGTCTTCGGGGCCGTGGTCGAGGGCGGGATCATCAACGCTGGCCCAACCGCTACTTTGCAGGACTCGGGCTCTTTTGCCTGCTGGATGCCCAGAGTGCTGAAGTTGTCAGTCTCCGTCACGGAGCAAACCACTGACTGGAGAGCCGGATGCGGGAGATCCGCCTGTCCGGTTCGGAGGGGGGAGCGGCGCAAACCAATGCGCCGTTCCTACCTCTATCTTGAAAGGTTGCGTTTCGGCAATCTCTTTTGGCAAACGGTCTAAATCACTCTTCGTCCCACCGTGACGGCTCAAAGAAGCCCGGCACACAGTGCCGGGTTGAATCGTTGCAAATACCCGCGTCCCGAAAGGACGCCTCATGCTGGGTGGATGAAATCATCGCGCTCGAGCCTGAAAAGTCCTTCTCCGACCCGAAACCTGATTTGAATCCGCGCTCCGGGATTTCAAAATATTTCCTCGTAGGCTTCCCATGTCTATGCGCCATGCATCAAAGCACGGCTTTGGCTTCCTTGTAGGCGAGCCACATCAGCAGTCTTTCAGGGGCCTGTTTCGCGGCCTCATCATCAGAGGGAACGGCAGGCATCTTCTTTTCGGTTTCACCAAAGAGTGCTCGGGCCTTGGTCAGGTTGGCATTGCCTCCTTCACGAACCATGCAGAGCACCTCGAAATAGTCGGTGGCCAGTGCAACGGGAGGCCATTCCAGATCGACGGTTTCCAGAGTGACCCGCGCTTTGGCGAACTCGCCGCAACGGTACTGCGCTATTCCCAGCAACATGGAGCGAAAGGATCGGGAGCCTTGGTCGTCTCCCTGCCCTTTTTCAAATGCCAGTTGGGCAAGTTTCAAAACATCGGTCTGAACTCCTTTGTCGTCGATGACACAGATGCAGGCGACCTTGGCTGCGAAGTTCGCAGTTCTCGCGTCCTGAGTGCCTTTTGCTTTCTCGAGCACGTCGGTCCGGAAGCGCAAGAAGTCCTCCGGCAGCGCTGTCCAGGCCAGCACCGTCGCTTTGCCGAACCATGTGCCGGGACCGCCAATTTCCACGGGACCGCTGGATACCCGGCTGGCGGCATCCGGCATTCCATCAAGTGAAGCAATTTGTCCAAGAGGGTTTTCATCTCCGGGCGCGAGCAGTTTCACCCATGCCTGGAGGTCTTCGGCCCGTCCTGCCTGGGCGAGGAGTTTTTTCTTCAACCCTTCTTCAGCGGCTCCCTTCGCAGCATCTCCAAGCCGCTTCACATAGGCGTCCCGGATCTGCTTCAGGGACGATTCGTATTCGCTGTCGATCGCCTTTTCTTTCCCGCTGGCAAGCTCGAAATCCGCTTTTGTCGAAATAGGCACCCTCTCCGCATTGGTCACCGGGATCCGGGTTTCTGACGTCTTCTCCTTCAGTAAGCCCAGGACCTCATTTTCATCACTTTTCGCGGTGCGACCGTGGATTCCCAATTGAAAGACAAACCAGCGTGCGTTCTCGGCAAGGTCCGAATTGCGTTTGGCACGGGCATTCAGAATCAAATCAACCGCCTTTTTGCGCAACTCCGGGTCACCGGGCTCAAGTTCAGGCTCTTCAGCAGGGCCATCGTCCTTGGGATCCACAACGGCAACTTCTGGCGGATTGGGGACGGGCACCGGATCCGGCCTCACGGTCTCGATCGGAGCGGGATCCTTTTTCGCGATATCCGGAGGGGGGTGATTCTTTCCTTTCCCCGCATCAGGATTTTTTGAAATATCAACGACCTCGTCCTCTGGAATCGGTTGGACGTCAGCGTTCTTCTCGCCGGTGTCCCCAGTCCCCTTGATCAGGAATTGGTAAGCAAAGATGCTCGCCACGACAAGGACCCCGACCAGCAAGATCTTGGGACCGGCTCCCCCGCTTTTTTTGGCGGCTGTCACTTTGACCGGACGGCTTGTGGGGCGGTGGGGGGATGCGGGAATGGACGCGGCTTGCGGTTTGGACGAGGTGTCCCATTTTTCCAGATCCTTTGCCATCGCATCCACGGATCCATAGCGCATGGCTGGGACGGAATGGGTCGCCTTGCGCCAGATCGCGTCGAGGCGTGGATGAAGCGTTGCCTTGGTGGGCGGCTCCATCGATCCGGAAGGGTCGATGCCGGAAAGCAACTGATGAAGAATGACGCCGACCGAGTAAATGTCCGCCAGTTTCCCGGCCTGGTTCGGGTCGCGAAAGACTTCGGGAGCCGTGTATCCGGGCGTGCCCATGACGAGGCCGGGCTGGTCGGAATCGATCGCGTGGGCGAGGCCGAAGTCCGCAACCTTCGCCTCGAGTTTCTCGGTAAGAAGGATGTTCGCTGGCTTGATGTCGCGGTGGACGATGTCCTGCTCATGGGCCTTGGCGAGGCCGTCGCAGATTCCCCTGACGATCGCCACCGCCTGCGCGGGGTCCACGACCTTGTTGATGCAAGCCTCGTGGAGCGAGCCCCCTTCGACATATTCCATGACGATGTAGGGCATGCCATCGACATTTCCGAAATCGAAGACGCCAAGCAGATTCGGGTGGTTAAGCCGGGCCATTGCCTTGGCCTCCTTGTTGAACGACTCACGGAACTCCTCGTTGGCTCCGAGCTCCTTTGGCAGGACCTTGATGGCCACTGCACGGTCAAGGGAGCGTTGGCGCCCTTTGAAAACGGCTCCCATCCCGCCCTGAGCGATGAAGGACTCGATGTCGAATTGCGGAAGCAACTCGGCGAGATGCTCCGGGCTGGGTGCTTGAAATGGCGTTTCGCTCATATCGGTTGACCGTTTCTGGTCCTGTTAGCACGGTTTGTCCAGACCCGTGTTGCTTCCACTTCGACACAAGATCATCCAGTGGTTCAGAATCAGTCCGTTGCCAAAATGAGCTGCCGCTATTCAGGGTGGGGGCGGCATACGGAGCGGATGGCCGTCTGGAGGAAGTTTCCAACTCTCAAAGCTCTTTCTCCACATTGGGGGGCAGGACGGCAGCCGTGGACTTCACTCCGATGCCTGGAAGGATTCGGATCCCTTCCGCACCAAGGGTGGGGAACAGGCCAGCCCAAGGCAGACCCCTGAACCTTAAAAATATCAGATTCGCCGCAGCGTTATTGGTCCCAGCGGGACCTTTCATCAAAGCCCGGCACAAAGTGCCGGGATGAGTTTCCATCGAAAAAACAGCGTCCGGCAAGGACGCTTCATACTGGCCGCGCGACGATGATCAACCACCGTCGCACCCTTGCCAATCTGCAAAGCGCCATCTGCGATCTGCCGCATGTCTGGGTCTTCGACAACGACGACTTGAGGACACCTTATCGCAAGGTGGCGGTGTATGAACAAGGCCGCCGGGTCTTCGTCGGGAAACCCGCGCCCAACTGGCTGCGCCGCATCCTCAAGGAAAGCCCGGGGAAGTGAACGATCCCGCAATCATGGGGATTCGCTGGGATCACTCCTCTCAAAAGCCATTTTGTCCTTCCGGTTTCGATCCACGCCGCTCTTTTTGTTTCATTGCGCGGACGAAACCCGGAGACGCCAGCCGCGGCAATGCTCGTTTTCAAGGACTGACCCCATCGACGTGTTGCTTCCACTTCGACACAAGATCATCCAGTGGTTCAGAATCAGTCCGTTGCCAGAATGAGCTGCCGCTATTCAGGGTGGGGGCGGCATACGGAGCGGATGGCGGTCTGGAGGAAGTTTCCAACTCTCAAAGCTCTTTCTCCACATTGGGGTGCAGGACGGCAGCCGTGGACTTCACTCCGATGCCTGGAAGGATTCGGATCCCTTCCGCACCAAGGGTGGGGCACAGGTCAGCCCAAGGCAGCTCCCTGAACCTTAAAATATATCAGATTCGCCGCAATGTTATTGGTCCCAGCGGGACCTTTCATCAAAGCCCGGCACAAAGTGCCGGGATGAGTTTCCATCGAAAAACCAGCGTCCTGCAAGGACGCTTCATGCTGGCCGCGCGACGATGATCAACCAGCGTCGCACCCTTGCCAATCTGCAAAGCGCCATCTGCGATCTGCCACATGTCTGGATCTTCGACAACGACGACTTGAGGACACCTTATCGCAAGGTGGCGGTGCATGAACAAGGCCGCCGGGTCTTCGTCGGGAAACCCGCGCCCAACTGGCTGCGCCGCATCCTCAAGGAAGGCCAGGGGAAGTGAACGATCCCGCAATCATGGAGATTCGCTGGGATCACTCCTCTCAAAATCCATTTTGTCCTTCCGGTTTCGATCCACGCCGCTCTTTTTGTTTCATTGCGCGGACGAAACCCGGAGACGCCAGCCGCGGCAATGCTCGTTTTCAAGGACTGACCCCATTGACTGACCCCATTGATGGCTTTCATATTATTGGCGAACGATGAGGCCTGGCACCCGCTACCGGGAGCGCCCCTCCGCTTCAGGTTGAGGTTTGTCGCTACCCTCAGGCTTCGACTCGGGGCGGGTAGCGGGTTGTCCAGTGCCGTCTTGTTCGGTTTGGGTTGGCTTGTCCTTGTCCAAAGGTTCAGGAAACTTGGCTACATCGTCACGTGTAACCCGCGTGATGGACTCAACGACTGGATTATCGATCGTCCAATAGTCGAATCCATTACGGTATCCGGGTTCCTTCCGCTTTCTGGCGCGCCAATGTCTCAGCGATAGCTTCCCATGTATCCGGGCCGGATTCCCATCGGCAACGGAGTCTCCCGTAGTTGTGCCGGTGAAATATATCCGCTGGCCTGTAGCCAGCACGACACGCTCGCCCAAGCCAGGCCATCCGCTGCCCCATAGGATGCCCTCGACAACGACAGTCTTGCCCTTGAGGTTCGCCAGTTCTTTTGGAGACCAGTTCTCAATCTCCGCCTCTCTGCAAGTGGGCTCGGCCAGACTAACCACAGTCGTCACCGCCATTACGATTGCTGCAATGTGTTTCATAATACCGAACGTCAAAGAGCACGCAACCCTATCAGCGGGGGCGAGCGTCGATCACGGGGTTGAGGTTGGAATTACGGAAAAGCATGTAAACAGGGCGGCTGATAGGGGTTGCTGTGTCTCGTCTTGTTAGCCCTATTTTTTCTCGTTCTTATGCACATACGGTACTTTCGTCTGGTAAAACATCTTAGATGTATCCAAGCGCTCAGAGGTAATCTTCAAAATATTGTCGGATGATAGATCCTTCGTCAAAGTATTGGTCTTACAAGCTCTCACAATATCAGTCGTGAACGCAACGCAAGTCTTGCGGACATTCAGAGTGCTGACGTAAGAGTAGTTGCCTGTCGCCGAAACGATCTTGGTGAATGTCTGGCCGTCAACTATTCCGGATGTGTCGCACGCTACAAAGCACAAATCGATTGGAAGCTCGTAGGACGTGTGTAGGGTAATGTGCGCGTACTCGGAAGTATCAAAGTATGTATCCTTCTTCATTGTTCCAAGCCATTGTTTGGCGTCGGTGACGAGAACGCCGCCATCTAGAACCTGAAGTACCTTCCCACTCACTCTCGAAAATAGAACTTGAGAAGCAGCATTCTCAAGCTTGCGCGCCTCAGCCTCATTCTTCTGTCTCTCTGATTCGTTCTTCGCGTCTTCACGGTGCTTCTCTACGGACTCTCTGGACAGTCCCAAGTCCGCTCGCACTTCTTCGGGAAGCTTCTCGAATGGAATCTTGGTCGCACCATCTTGGTGGATAATACTGATCGAATCTCCCGAGACCTTTGTGATCACTACATTCGTATAATCCAATAGCTTCGGATACTTGCGCGGTTCGTCTGGCTCCTTTGCGGATAGAAGCCCAACGATCAACGGGAGTAGGATTGTGAATCTTTTCTTCATTTTCTTGGGCTAACGTCGAAGCACACCCACAGACGGGGCGAGGGGGCGCGTTGAGGCGGGAGAAGACCGCTGAACTACTCCTTCGGTTTCTCCGGCTCGGCCGCCCCGTCTGTTGGGTGCTGCGCCTTGTTAGCCTGATTTTTTGTCTTCGAAATCACCTTGCCTGTTGTAGCATCAAATACATACTTGATGCCATCAATCGTATCTAAAGTGAACTTGTTATCAATATCAAATTCGCACGTCTTCCCTCTCCAGAAATAGTGGCTGACTGTAGGCTGTGTCTTCCGAGGGTCCTCCACTAAATCGATAGTCGAATAGCTCTTCAGAAGCTTGCCATCCTTATAGAATTCAACGGCAACATGCTCTTTGGATAGCTCGCGCCCTTGATTCCAAGGACCCATCCTTACTAGGTATTGTGCGTCCATTGAAACAAGCACTTGGTGTGAATACCAACCGGTTGTGCGATAGAGTTTTTTCATCGAACCGTCAGGCTCTAGTCTATATGCTATACCATATGGCTCCGAGAGAACTTTACGATTCTGCACATGCTCATACTTTCCGGGCATCATGCAGAATATTACAGTCTTCCAGTGTTCATTTACGAATATTTTGGGTCTCTCAGGCACTGGCCTGTCAGCAGCGGCTGGCAAGATTACGGTCATCAGGACAATTATCGTTCCTAGCAAAGTCTTCATATTTTTATTGGCTAACGGAAGAGTTAAGCAGCGAAGGCGGAGGTTGGCGAGGAATTATCCAGAGAACGCACTACCGCCTTTGTCTGCTTCAACGGTCTGTTAGGGAGTGTCCGGACGCGTTGCGCCGGATCATCGGGAGAAAAGCGGAGTGCATTCGAGGCTCGCTCGCCTTCCGGGCGGCGGTGTTCGCCCCAACGAGTTGGACGACGCCGCCGCCCGGAAGGCGTCGATTTTACCCTCGGATGCATCCGCTGTCGATCTATCAGTTCAACGAACTCCGGCATCTCCCTAACTAGTTATTTACTGACAGAAGTGGAGATTTTCGTCCAGCCGCTTTATAGATTGCGGAAGTGAAGAATAACGTGCGGAAAAGGCAAGAAATTCCGTGGAGAAATTCGTGAATATTTGGTACTAAATCGACGATTTTGGAGGTTTTTGCGCTGATACGCGTCATATCTTGCAAGAATAGGGCTGTCAAAAACCTTCATTTATGGAGATTTACGCGCGTATAGGCGTGTAAACCTGCAAGAATATTTCAAGAAAGTCGAAGATCGGATCCGGGAGAAAATGCGGTTTGAGCACTATAGCCTGAGGACCGAGGAATTGTAAGTGAGGAGTTACCGGCGTTTTGTGAGACTTCATCGATAGGGGCGGTCGATAAGGTTGGTCCTTGAAGCAGAGCAGTCTCTGCTGGATTTGGTGACGCGTGGGAAGTGCTGGCGAAGGGATGTGAGGTTTTCGGATCCAAGGCTGACCGATGAGTTTGCCGGGGTGATTTGCCGAGAAAGGGCAGTCCTTTCGGAATCACGTGGAATGGGGTCATGAAGATGCTTGGTGTATGGGGCATTTTTGGCAGTGGACGCACCCTCCGTCACTTGTTTGTGAGAATCCAACGGAGGGCGTCGGTGGTGTGTTCGGGCGGAGCGACCTGATGGGCTCCTTCGAAGGAAAAGACGGCGATCTTGCAGCCGTGGGCCATGAGGATTTTGGATTCCTCCTCGACCACGCTGTTGGCGGCGAAGTCGTTGTTGCCGTTGACGACGGCGACCCGCATCGGCGGGTAATCGCGTTCCCTAACGTCCTCGGGGCCGAGCCATCCGCCGTTGGAATAGATTCCGAACCACGGGCGCTTGAAAACCACGGAGTAAATGAATGCACGATAGGCCCCGCCGGAGGAACCACCCATCATCATTCTCGCGGGATCGTGGGCGACGTGTTTTTCGATGATGGGAAGGATTTCACGGAACCGTTCCACCATTTCGTCGGACTCCTTTTGCTCGGTGGTGTTGGTGAACTGTCCACAGGCTACCAACACGACCTTGAGCTCGGCGGCGGCTTCGGCGTAGTGGAGAAGATTGCGCTGGGCCCTGCCGGTGGGAGAGAACAGGAGCAGCATCGGCCGTTTGGCGGGGTCCTCCACTCCGGGCGGGTGATAGATGAAGAGGTCGGTGGGATACTTGCCCTGGGTGACGTAGTGCTCGGTTTTGCCGCCGAGTTTCTCGACCTTCTGTTTCAACTCGTCCTCGATGAAGGTCCATTCCCGCAGCCATGCCTGGTCGGTGAGGGACAGCAGCTTTTCATGCATCTCGAATTCCTTGCCATCCGTGCCTTTGAACAAAGCGATACCCGTCGTGGAATCGTATTTGACGAGTTCCGCGGAGAACCTGCGCTCGCTTCCGGTCCACTGGCGCATGTCGGTGTTCGCCATGCCGATGCCTGTGAAGCAGGCGATGAGGACATACAGTCGCAAAAGGAAACAGAAATTTGACATGCTCCCATCTCTCGTAAACGGAGCGTTTGGGCAAGCATCATCGCGGCAGGGCCGATGCATCTAACTAAAAAAAAGCGGGCTTTAGCCACAAAAAGGGCGCAAAGAGTGCGCAAAAATCAAATCATGCCAGACGCTACTCCTGGCGAGAGAATCACTTGAAGTTGGATAGTGCCGCAGAATGGATCCATTCCAACCTTCCATGCCTCTTCATTCTTCTCTTATTGCGTGTCAGTGTAGCACTGAAAGTGGTTTGACCGTTTCTAACGGGGATTGGTCACCAGTCCGGTCATGGCGTCACCCATGGACTTGCCGATGAGATAGAGCGTTTCCCAGTTCCGCAACCAGTGGTAGTCCTGCTTGGAAGGGGATTCCTCCTGAGTGCGCTGGAAATCCCGGGTTTCCACCCCGGCGACGGTGCCCTTGAACTCCGGATGTTTTTTGGGATCAGCCAGGGCGAGTTGGGCGTTCATGAGTTTCTCGACCTTCGCCTTGTACTGGACGGGGATGTTCCATCCGCCCATGCCTGTGTTGGCGATGACGAAGGGGAGGTCCTTCAATGCGAGATCCTTGCGGATGTCCTTGATGAAGTTCTCCATGTTTTTCTCGTAGGCATCGACCGCAGGCTGGCTGATGCGATCGTTCCATCCCTGGTGCCAGCCGAAGCCGACGATTTCATAGCCTTTTCCCGAGTATTTCGGGTAATATTTCTTCAGGTTCCCGGTGATCTCCTTCACGTCCTTAAGGGTTTCCGCATAGTAGAATCCCGTATCACCCTCCTTCTCCGGTTTAGGATAGGCGGTCGAGGAGGGGGACAGGAAATCGTTGCTCAATGACTTGCCTCCCCACGCGCACTTGATGAGGAGGACCGGGTCCTGATAGAGGTCGCCCATCGCGAAACCAAACCCGTATTCCGGGCCGATGTGTCCCTCGCTCGCGCCGTATCCGGTGGTGAGCCAGCCCTGTTGTTCCTTATCCTTGATGGAGGGATTGACGATCCACACGTCGTCGCGGACCACGGGCTTTCCCTTGCGGTCCACAAGGTGGCCGTATTCCTCGGGCTTGCTCTTGACATAGGTTTCCATGGTGCCGGGGCTGCCGGCAAGTTGGCCGAATCCGACCATGTTCGATTGACCGGCCAGGATGAAGATCTTGAGCTTGCCGTTTGCCCGGATTGGCGAAGCTGGCGCAATTCTTTCGATCAGTGATCCTGCCCTTTCAACGTCTTGCCCCACGCTCCTGGGGGCAGCCTTGACACCCGTGACTAGCGGGATGGCAAGAGTGAAAAGCAGGATTGATTGATAGAGCTTGTGATGGATTTTCATGGTGGGGAATCGGTGAGTTCGGGTTTTCCTCCATTCACGTGGGGAAGTGTCCGCGGGGTGGGGGGATTTGGTGTTTGGCCCGGGAATGGATTGGCCCACATTACCCAGCTTCGGCGGCTGAACTTTCCGGATTTCAATGATCCGGCCGGACGCCGATGCCGAGCAAGGTCTGGAATTTCGGAGCAGCGGTTTCCCGGTCGGCCACAATCGTCTCGATCTGCGTGAAACCGGATTTTTCCAACATCATGGCAAGATCGCTTTCGGAAAATCCGAGCCAGCGGTCCGCATACAGCTCACGCGCTTCCTCGAAGTGGTGTTGGACGAGGTCGAGCACGATCAGGCGGCCACCGGGTTTCAGGATGCGGAACGCGGAGTCGATCGCCCGCTGCGGGTGTTCGGCGTGGTGGAGGGCCTGGCTCAGGACGGCGAGGTCGAGGGTTCCGGATTCGATGGGCGGCTCCTCGATGTCACCGATGCGGTATTCGATGTTGGCGAGACCGTTGCGTTGGGCGAGATCCTGGCCGAACTCGACCATTTTTGGGGAAAGGTCCACGGCAATGACTTTTTCCGCGCGCTGGGCGAGCAGTTGGGCCAAGGTGCCTTCGCCGGCTCCGAGATCGGCGACGACCTTGTAGTTGAGGATCTTGATGAGGGCCTCAGCGAGGGCTTTCCACGACCGACCGGGCACGTAGTCCTTGCCGAAACGGCCGGCGAGTTCGTCGAAATAAGCGCGTGAGGTGTCCTTCCGCTTCCGCAACAAATGGCGCAAGGCGGATTCGTCGTTGGCGACTTCCGGGACTTCCGCCGCAGCCAACCGGGCGACTTCCATGAGGTCCGCGTCGGCCGTGCAGGTGTAGATGTTGTTCTTCCCGCTGCGCTCGTCGCTGACCAGCCCTTCCGCCTTGAGTTGGGAAAGTTGGGTGGAAATCCGGCTTTGCCCCATGCCGAGGATTTCCTGCAGCTCCGCCACGGAAAGCTCGTCCTTCTCCACCAGCATGAGGATACGGAGGCGCGTCGGGTCGGATAAAAGCTTGAGTGATTTCAGCATTGACGGCATGAGCGGGATGATACATCAACGCATCACGATTTGACGATACGAAAATAAAAAAGCACATGAGCACCTACATTTTTTCCTCCGAATCCGTCGGCGAAGGCCATCCGGACAAAGTCGCCGACACCATTTCCGATGCCATTCTCGACGCCTGCCTCGCCACGATCCGAAAAGCCGCGTCGCCTGCGAAACCTTCGTGAAGAGCAACGTCGTCGTGGTCGGCGGTGAAATCACCATCCGAAAATCGGCCAGAAGCCGATCGATTACGTGATCAACATCGAGAAGGTCATCCGCGACGCCATCCGCGACATCGGCTACATCAACGACGACGACGTTTTCCACGCCGACACGCTTTTCATCAACAACTACCTGACCACCCAGATCGCCCGGACATCGCCCAGGGCGTGGACGCGAAGAAGGCGGAAGGCAAGAAGCACGCCGAGCAGGGCGCCGGCGACCAGGGCATCATGTTCGGCTACGCCTGCGACGAGACGCCCGAGCTGATGCCGGCGCCGATCATGTTTGCGCACCGCCTCGGCCGCGAGCTGACCCGCATCCGCAAGGCCGGCAAGCTCGCCAAGTGGCTGCGCCCGGACGCGAAGTCGCAGGTCTCCGTCGAGTACGTCGATGGCAAGCCCGACCCGCATCGTCAACGTCGTCATCTCCACCCAGCACGCCGCGGACGTCGAGCCACGCGGAGATCGAGAAGTTCTGCATCGAGCAGGTCATCAAGAAGGTCCTGCCGAAGAACATGCTCACCAAGGACACCGAGTATCTCATCAACCCGACCGGCAAGTTCGTCGTCGGCGGACCCCAGGGCGACACCGGTCTCACCGGCCGCAAGATCATCGTCGATACCTACGGCGGCATGGGCCGTCACGGCGGCGGCGCCTTCTCCGGCAAGGACCCGTCGCAAGGTCGATCGCTCCGCCGCCTACATGGGCCGCTGGGTTGCCAAGAACATCGTCGCCGCCGGTCTCGCCACGCAAGTGCGAGATCCAGTTCGCCTACGCCATCGGCCATCCGCAGCCCGTCAGCGTCCACGTCGACACCTTCGGCACCGGCACCATCAGCGACGACGAAGATCCTCGCCGGCCGTCCTCAAGGTCTTCTCCTTCAAGCCTGCCGACATCGTCAAGCAGCTCAACCTGCTCCGCCCGATCTACTCGCAAGACCACCAACTACGGCCACTTCGGCAAGGACGACACGGACCTCACCTGGGAGGCGCACCAACAAGGCTCGCCGCTCTCAAGAAGGCGGTCGGCTAATTCCATCAATTCATACCAACACTGAAAACATACCATGAGCTCCACTCACCGCCACGACTACAAGGTCAGCGACATCAGCCTCGCCGATTGCGGCCGCAAGGAAATCGAGATCGCCGAGCACGAGATGCCCGGCCTGATGGCCATCCGCGAGAAGTACGGCACGGAGAAGCCGCTCAAGGGCGTCCGCATCATCGGCTCGCTGCACATGACGATCCAGACCGCGGTGCTCATCGAGACGCTCGTCGATCTCGGCGCCGACGTGCGCTGGGCTTCCTGCAACATCTTCTCGACCCAGGACCACGCCGCCGCCGCCATCGCCGCCGCCGGCATCCCGGTCTTCGCCTGGAAGGGCGAGACGCTCGAAGAATATTGGTGGTGCACCTGGAAGGCGCTGGTCAATCCCCGGCGGCCACGGCCCGCAGCTCATCGTCGACGACGGCGGCGACGCCACCCTGCTCATCCACAAGGGCTACGAACTCGAGAACGGCTCCGACTGGGTCAACTCCGCCTCCGAGCAGCCACGAGGAGCAGGTCATCAAGGACCTGCTCAAGGACATCCACGCCGAGCAGCCCGGCATCTTCCACGACGATCGTGAAGGACTGGAAGGGCGTTTCCGAGGAGACCACCACCGGCGTCCATCGCCTCTATCAGATGGCGAAGGCCGGCAAGCTGCTCGTTCCCGCCATCAACGTGAACGACTCGGTCACCAAGTCGAAGTTCGACAACCTCTACGGCTGCCGCGAGTCGCTGGTCGACGGCATCAAGCGCGCCACCGACGTGATGATCGCCGGCAAGGTCGGCGTGGTCTGCGGCTACGGCGATGTCGGCAAGGGCTGCGCCCACTCGCTGCGCGGCCAGGGCGCCCAGGTCATCGTCACCGAAATCGACCCGATCAACGCGCTGCAGGCCGCGATGGAAGGCTTCCGCGTTCACACCGATCGAGGACACCCTCGGCTGGGGCGACATCTACGTCACCACCACCGGCAACAAGGACATCATCCGCCTCGAGCACATGGAGAAGATGAAGGACCAGGCCATCGTCTGTAACATCGGCCACTTCGACAACGAGATCCAGATCGACAAGCTCAACAACGCGCCCGGCGTCATGCGCACCAACATCAAGCCGCAGGTCGACAAGTACACCTTCCCGACCGGCAACAGCATCTACATGCTCGCCGAAGGCCGCCTCGTGAACCTCGGCTGCGCCACCGGCCACCCGAGCTTCGTGATGTCCAACAGCTTCACCAACCAGACGCTCGCGCAGATCGATCTCTGGAAGAACAAGGACACCTACAAGGTCGGCGGTCACCGTGCTTCCGAAGCACCTCGACGAGGAAGTCGCCCGCCTCCACCTCGAGAAGATCGGCGTCAAGCTGACCACGCTGACCACAGACGCAGGCCGACTACATCGGCGTGCCGGTCGAAGGTCCCTACAAGGCGGATCACTACCGCTATTGAGCCGGCTAACGAGTTTTTCATACGGTCGGTCGCGCAAGTGGCCGGCCGTTTTTATTGAGAAAATACTTGAGTTGATTCATAAGAGGCATTTAGATGTCTCACATGAATCCGAAGCCGGTCAGCTACTGGGATCACATTCCGCCAGAATCCTTCACGCTCGGTGAACCGGAAGCGGTTTACATGATCGAGAAGGTCCGGGACGGTCTGCCGTTCGAGGAATTTCACACCATGCAGGAGATGCTTGGTGTGACCGAGGAGCGCCTTGGTGCCTGGCTCGGCATGTCGCGGGCCACCCTGCATCGCCGGAAGAAACTCGGCACGCTTGATCGTGCGGAGTCCGACCGTCTCGTTAGATATGGCCGTCTGGTCTCACACGCCACCGCCACGTTTGGCGGGATCGAGGGGGCCCGGTCATGGTTGGCCGCGCCCGCCGTCGCCTTCAATGGAGAGTGTCCGTTGGACTTTGCGGACACCGAGATCGGTGCCCGTGAGGTGGACGCGCTGTTAGGTCGGCTGGAACACGGTGTTTTTTCCTGATCATGCCGCGTTTCTATCGAATTGTTCAGGAGCGGTGGGCGGCGACGGCACTCGATGGAGAAGGTGCGCGGCTGTATGGCGGGCGTTGGAATTCACCCGGAACTGCCGCCGTCTATCTTGCGGAGTCGAGGGCGCTCGCGGCGCTTGAAATCCTCGTTCACGCCCAGCGCGAGGCTTTGCTTATGGAATGGATCGTGATCGAAATCGAAGTTCCTGATTCGCTGATCGACAAGCCACCTGTTTCCAAACTCCCAGAGAACTGGCGATTGCAACCGACTTCCCATCAAGCCCAGTCATTCGGAACGCGCTGGTTGCGGGACTATCGGAACATGGCGCTGCTTCTTCCAAGCGTGGTCATCCCCGAAGAAAGTTCACTTCTGGTCAATCCGCTCGATCCTGCCTGGGCGAAACTCAAGCCAGGGACGCCCGTGCCCTTCAGATTCGACCTGCGGCTCAAGGGTTGAGCAAGGACGCGGCCATCGCCCGTGCCTGCTCGCCACCGCCGCCTAACATCCGCACCAGCTCCTGGATGCGTGTCTCGCCGTGAACCGGATAGAGTCGCGACCGCGTCCGGCCCGCGGTCACTTCCTTCTCGACCACGAAATGGTGTGCCGACATCGCCGCGACCTGCGGGAAGTGGGTGATGGCCACGACTTGATGTCGCATGCCCAGTGTCGCCATCTTGCGCCCGACCGCGCGGGCGACCTCGCCGCCGACGTTCGCGTCGATCTCGTCGAAAACCATCAGCGGCGTCGCGTCCTGATCCGCCAAAGCCGATTTCACCGCCAGCATCACCCGGCTGATTTCTCCGGACGACGCGATCTGGCGCAGCGGCAGAAGCGGCTCGCCCGGATTCGGGCCGAACTGGAATTCCACCGCCTCCAAGTCCCTGGGGACCCGGATCCGTTAGCAGCTTCAGCGGCATCTCGAAGGATGACTGCTTGAAGCCAAGATCCTTGAGCTGCGAGGAAATTTCCTTCGCCAACTTCGGCGCGGCCTTTTTCCGTAGAGTGCCGAGCGCCTTGCCTGCTACGTTCAAGGCTTCCCGACAAGCTGCCAACTCGCGTTCCAGCAGCTCAAGCTTCTCGCCCCGGTTCTCGATGGTGTCCAATCTCGTTGCCGCCGCATCCCGCCGCGCCAACACGTCGGTGAGCGAGGGTCCGTATTTCCGTTTCAGCGACTCCAACAGGTTCACCCGTTCCTCAAGCGTCGCCGCTTCGGCGGGGTTGATGTCCAGCTCGTCGGCATAGTCGGTGAGATTGCCCTCAAGATCCTGAAGCTCCAGACAAGCCGTCTCCAGCGATGCCGTCCGCTCGCGGATCGACGGATCCAGCTTTTCCAAATCCCGCACCAGACGTTGGACTTCGGTCAGGCGTTCAAGGATGCCGTCATCGCCACTCAGCGCGGCCGTCGCCGCTGCAGCGGCCTCGACCAGACGACTTGAATTGGATGCCCGCCGCCAGCGGTCCTCCAGATCCTGCTCGTCCTCCGGCTTGAGATTCGCCCCGTCGATTTCCTGAAGCTGATAGCGCAGCAGGTCCAGCTCCTGCTCGCTCGCGTTCTCCGCATGGCGGATCTCGTCCAGCTCCACCGCCTTCTCCCGCCATTTCCGATAGGTCTCGCGGTATTTCGCCACTGCGGGTTCCGCTCCGGCGTAGGCGTCCAACATCGAGAGCTGCCGTTCCACCGAGAGCAGCGACTGGTGATCGTGCGGCCCATGAAGGTCCACCAGGTTTTCTCCCAACCGCTTCAGCAGCGCCAGTGTCACCGGCGAGTCATTCACGAATTGCCGGTTCGCCGACTGCCCGATCACCCGGCGGATGATCAACTGCGTGTCATCGCATGCCTCCAGCCCGCCATCCGCCAGCACCGCGTTCACCTCAGCAGGGTCCTTGAGTTCGAACACCGCCTCCACCGAGCACGATTCCTCGCCCGTGCGGATCAACGACTTCTCCGCCCTTTCGCCCAGCACCAGCTTCAACGCCCCCACGATCACCGACTTGCCGGCCCCCGTCTCACCGGTCACACCGATGAGCCCCGGGCCCAGCTCCCAAACGAGTTCATCGACCAATGCCAGATTGCGGATTTTTAAGAGCGTGAGCATGCGTTGCGGAAGACGCCGCCATCCTGCGAATACCGCCCGCCGGAATCAACCGCCGAGTTCCGTCGCGTGAAATCCGGACTATTTATTTCCGGAAAATCGCTCCTTTGCCTCCTCGCCCCCGACAACCGCCACCGACGCGGTTTTTTCGAAAGGCGGGGTATCCTTTTGTTCGGACAACTCCGGGAAACAATCGTGTGGAAGTCCCGTCAGTTTCTCGAAAAGCCAAGGTTCCTCTGGCAAATAGCGCCTGGAAGTCTCATCTCCGGCATCCTTCCATGATATCTTCAACGTCGCATACGGGCCTTCGTCCTTCGTCACCTTTACCTCCGATTGGCGATCCATCTCGCTTGCTTCCCAAACGATCCGAA
Source organism: uncultured Verrucomicrobiae bacterium (assembly GCA_963810445.1). Lineage (GTDB taxonomy): Bacteria > Verrucomicrobiota > Verrucomicrobiia > Verrucomicrobiales > Akkermansiaceae > Luteolibacter. Next base: position 185,904 of record CAWENZ010000018.1, read on the forward strand.
ATTTCTCCACTTGTCCCTTCTTGCCGGTCACCTCCACCAATCTGAACTCAGGATCCACATTGTTATAGGGCACCTCCGAATGCCAGGTCGCTCTTTCCTCCAGCTTCCCATCCGTCCATTCCAGAAACGTCCACTTCTCCCAGATCGCCTTGTTTGGCGACGCATCGTAAGTCCGCAAATACTTGCCCGCCTTCACCGGCTTCGCCATCGAGTAAGTCAGCAAGTCCAGCCCTCGCGACTCCTTGTCGAACTTCATCACATAAATCACCTGATGGTATTTCGTCCTCTCGCCGAAAACGATCACCTCCGGCACCTCGTCCGCCACCAGGTCTGCCAGCTCGAAAGGCATGTGCACCGTATTCTGTGGATCGCAATATCCATCTGGCCCACTCCAACGCCCCTCGTCCGCCTCCCCCGGCATCCAGAGCATCGGCATCTTCCATAGCCCGCGCAGCTCCCACTTTCCATCCTTCCACTCCGCCAGCCCCAGAGTGGCCGCATCCTTCGTCACATCCTTCGCCTTCTTCTCCTTCGGCTCGTAGAGTGCGAAACATCCGCCTATCCCGAAAAGATCTCCCCACAGCAGATAGCCCTTCTCCGCCGTCGCGGAAACCTGCGTACCTGCCACCTCATCCGGCTTGATCCCGGCCAATGCCGCCGCCGCATGCTCCCGCACCGCCGCCACCAACGGCGTCTCCGTCTTCAAAGAAATCACATGCTCCCGGATGTTCTCCGGCGGCTCCGGCCAATCTCGCCCGCGCCACCCCAGCGCCAAGCAGAAGCACCGCGCCCAATGAAGCACAATTCCGTCTAGCAAAAAACACGTTCACCATCCCAGCACTACACCTCAACCCTCATCCGCCTTCCAATCATTTTTCATCTGCGAAAATATCAGGACATATCCATTGCTCCGCCAACCTTACCCTTCCTCTTCAAAATTCCCGCTCCACGCATCTCGAATTTTCCTCCCTCCCATTGGAAATTTCTGAAAGTCTGCCTCCATGAAAACGTGGTCTGGTAGATTCCGGAAGGTCCTTCTGATGTCTCAGGTCATCACCCTCTCGCCGCTGATCGTGCAAGGTCAGAACGACGACATCTCGCTGGACGAGGCCATCCGGCGCGAGATCGCTCGCCCCGCTCCGGATTCCCTCAAGCTGCCCGAGCCCGCCGGAGAAGCCGTCCCGCAACTCCCCCCTTGATCCAGCAAGCCGGGAAAGACTTCGTCAAAGCCTGGCAGATATGGGAACGGGTCATGGCTCCATCTCCAGCGGGGGCTGCCGAAAAGCCCGTCACCCACTCGCAAGGACTTGATCAACACCGCCACCGAGTGGGGAACCGTTTCATGCGCTGCTCACACGTTGTATCTAAGGCCCAGCCACCACCTGCGATCTATCCGAGTTCGACCGCTTCATTACAGCGTATGGAAGTTTCTGTGCCGACAGAGATATTGTCTTGATGATGATTTCGTCAGATTCGTGTAATCTGAATAAGGCACACATCCTCGCAGTTCTTCGACATGGTGAGTTCTTCGAAGCATTGAAGAAATTGTTCAACAAAGAGCAGCCAGCTCCCTTGCTGCCGGCAGTCGGAGTCGATCCGGAGGAATTCAGAATGGGTGCATGGCTTCATCAAAGGGATGATGACCAAAGGACTCTGCGAAATCCGGAGGAGAGCGAACCGCCCGGATGCTGATGGATTGGGTGGATCTGCGAGGAGAGATCGAACTGGAGCGGCTCCGGAAATCCATGGCCACCCTCGACTACCCGGACACCGGTGAGCCTTCCTTTCCGGTTTGGGATATTGTGCAATTGCTTCGTCCGGACAATGCGGTGACCGACGAAACCAAAACTCGAATCGCCACCTTCATCGAGGAACATGGGCACCAGATGGCACCTGAGGAGCTATGGGAGGCTTCTTGTCCCAAGGGCGTGGAAAAGTGGCTGGTTCCCTTCGCCCGCCGACAGCTTGAAGCCAATCTCAATCAATCCCGAAAGCGGGCGTCCCAATTCCTCACTGACCTCGGGATCGAACATCCGGAACCGGTGCGCATCCCGGATCTCCGATTCCGGGTTCGCATCAACGGCCAACCTTGGCCAGGGGAACTGACAGATGACGCGGGGAGAGGACCGGAATTGAAGTTGCGCATCAATTATGAGAAAGTGGGCGGAAAGGCTTTTAGTCCACAGGTTCAGGAACCTGACCTCTTGGTTTGCGGCGCGGATGAGTTCGTGACTCAAAGGCCTATCAGCGAAATATTCGTCTTCTCTGCCCCGATTTCGACTGGAAGCTTCGGAGCGGATCCCCGCCAGCCATGGCTTGTCGGAAATGTTCGGTTGCCGCTCGATTCCGGGAAGACACATCAAATCGATATCCGCACGGTGGAGTTATCGGTCCGCCCTAAATTTTCCAGAAGATCGGCCATCGCTCCGGAAGACAACATCTACGAGGCGAAAATAGGCAGGTTCCGCCTATTTCAGGAGCGTTTCATCGTCAAGGACGGCGGGCCGCTGGCTCTTCCGCGAATAAGTCCTGGCGACTACACAATTCAAATTCGCCACCCAGGGGCATTGCCTTCTGAGGAGAAGAGATTCACCATCGATGATAACAACTGTCTGATAGAGCCCGAGTTGATGCCTGCGTCGACCTTGGTGGTTCCGCTCGAATGGCCGGAGTTGAAATCTCAAGACACGCTGCCATATGCTCTCCATCTGCGGTTCATCGGGAGTCGTGACCAATTGCACGACCTGCTGCGTTCGGTCATACAGGTCAAGCGAAAGGACGGAACAGTCGTGGAAGGAGAGGAACGAGCCCCGGCTGCCGCGAACGGGCGATTCCCGGATTCCGTGATCTTTCCCTATCTGCCTCCTGGAGAATATGAGGTCGAGTCACCCGATCGCGTCATCGATCCGGTCGAAAATTTCCCGGGTTGCATCATCCAGCGGTCCTCCATAAATGTAGTCATCCGGGAGGACAGCCCGGTTTTCGTGGTGTTATCCCCACTCAAGGTGCTTTACACCCGAAAGGATTGACTCGGTTGGACCAGATGATTGGTGGACGTCATGAGAAATCGCCCGCGCGATCCCGACGCCCAACTTAGATGTCGTGAACGGGGAGTCCCGGTTCATTCGGCGAGGGCCATCAGGGCTTTTAAGTATCTGAAGGCTTACGGCGGGGGGACACGATAGGGGGTAGGATGTCTCCACAAGCGGAAGTACGCGTCAAGTGGCTTCCTCAATGGGGGGGCTGCCCGATACAACAGATCGATAGGAGTGAATATGAATCCGATAGTTTTGTAGGTTGCCGGGAACGCTTCAATGATGAGGACGGCAGGTCCTGCGCTCAGGACGTAGAGGATCGGCGCGGCAATGAGTGCGAGAACAAGGGTTCTGCCGCGATTTTTGTCTTCTCCGGTGGGCTGGCTCATGGGGCGGACGACAGGTTGAAGGCGATCGGGTAGAAGGAATCCTGACGATGGAAAAGTTGGTGATCGAAGACGCACCGGCTTATCCGACCGGCTTTTTGTTTGAATTGGAGTGAGGATTTTGTCTAGCCCGGCGATCATTACCACAGAATCGACTGGTGGCCGATCGGACACCTTTTATATTGGGGTCCTCAAGGGTCACAATCAAATCCCCTGAAGATTGAAGATGATAAAAATAGAATACCTGCTGGGAGTTGCTCTGTTGTTGAGCACCGGGATTGGGCGATCGCAGGATCGAGTGATTTACACGGCCGGCAAGAAGCAGGAGTTGCTGGCACCGGCTGCCTCGTTTGCGATTGAGGATGAGAATATCGCGCTGCTTGATGCTTTGAAAAAGGCAGGTTGGGACCCGTCGCTTCCGATCGGTAAGGTCCCGGGCGAATTGGAATTCATATCGTTCACCCCGATGACCATGGCGACCTTGGGGCGGAGCGAGAAAGTTTTGCGCTGGCTGATCCAGGAGGGGAAGGTGTCCCTGGACAACCGCGACGCCTTCCTGGAGCGTGCGATTGATCGGATTTCTAGCAAAGAGGATCTGGATGAGAGGGATCTCAACGAGGTGAATGCGGTCATGCGTCTGTTGGAACGTGACGTGAAGCCTCAGTTCACTGAAGCGATGGACGAGCTTGCTTGCAATGCTGTCTCCAAGTTCGGGAACGGGCGATACCGGCTGATCCAGGTCAACGGAGCGGCACCGGCAGGTGAATGGCTGAAATTTGACGAGAGTTTCTCAAGGTTTCAGAAACTCGCGAATGCAAGGACGGAAGAACGACTTGATAAAACCTCAGGAGTTGAGGATTCACCCGAAGATGCCGAGCCAAAGCCCTTGAGAGTCACGTGGGAGGAAACAGACGACGGGGGCTTCCGATTTTTGGTCGCCGACGCAAACACGGATTGGGGCGGCGGCACCAGCGGAGTGATTTACTTCAAACATGGATATTGGCTGACCAAGGATAGGAAGTCCTTCGATGGTTAGGATAACTCGTCGAACCAGGTTTCACGGATTTGTAACCACCGCCAGGTTCAGCCGTGATTTCCGCCCACCTCACATTCTGAATTTATCATGAAACACTTCGTCGTCGTCTTCTTCGCGGGGCTGATTTCCTTGGCGACCAGCGGCAAGGTTCAAGGACTGGATGCCGCTGCGAGGCCACTGCTTCACCCGCTTTTCAGGGATCATGCGGTCTTGCAGCGGGATGCGAAAGTGCCCGTCTGGGGATGGGCGGAACTCCGGTGCCCGGATTACGAGTCCGTTTCGCGGGACAGGAAAAGAATGCGATCAGCGGGAACGACGGTAAATGGATGGTGAATCTCGATCCCATGACGGCATCCGCACAGAGCCGGACGCTGGAGGTTCAAAGCTTCAATTCTCCAATCTCCAATCCCAAATCTCCGATATCTTGGTCGGTGATGTATGGCTCTGTTCCGGTCAGTCGAACATGGAGATGGGTGTCGGTTTGTGCAAGGTTCCCGAGGAAATTGCCAAGGCGGATTTTCCTCAGATCCGTCTTCTAACGGTGCCTCACCGGATTTCCTTCTCACCGGAAGCGACGGTCGAGGTCACCTGGCTTCCATGCAGCCCGGTGAATGTGATGCAGGGGACCTGGGGTGGCTTTTCCGCTGCCGCGTATTACTTTGGGCGGGACCTGCACCGCGAACTCGGAGTGCCCATCGGCCTCATCCACGCGTCCTGGGGTGGCACGGTTTGCGAGGCATGGACGAGCCGCGAGGCACTCGTTCCGCTTGAAGTCTATCAATCCGGGATCGCCAAGGTGGACGAGGTGATTGCCTCTCCGGCGGCGGACAAGTTGAGCGCGGTGATGGATCAGTGGTATGAAACCAAGGATCCGGGGACCGCGAGGAAATGGTTCAAGCCGGAGACCGCTGTAACCGGTTGGAAAGAGGCAAGCATGCCCGCAGGTTGGGGCAATCATGGGATCTCCGAGGGCATCGTCTGGGCTCGGAAAAGCTTCGCCGCGCCCGCGGCGTGGGAGGGCAGGGGACTTGTGCTTGGCTTGGGACTGATCAGTGATGTGGACACGACCTGGATCAACGGCACCATCGTCGGGCGCATGAATTACTTCGATCAACCGCGCATCTATCAGGTTCCGGCCGGGGTGGTGAGGGCCGGTGAGAACGTGATCACCATGAGGATCTCGAATGCCGGCAGCGGTGGATTTTTCGGAACCCCGGATCAACTGAAAATTCACCCTGTCGGGGAGGAAGCATCCGCTGTCTCTCTTGCAGGTCCATGGCGTATCCAGGACACCGCCACCCGTGCGAGCACCGGTGCTCCGTTGGCAGGAAACCCTAATGTCCCCACGGTGCTCTACAACGGAATGATCGCACCGCTGATCCCCTTCGCCATCAAGGGGGCGATCTGGTATCAGGGTGAGTCTAACACGGATCGGGCCCTTCAATACCGCTCCTTGCTCCCCGCCATGATCCGTGACTGGCGTTCGTGTTTCGGCGTCGGGGACTTCGGATTTCACATCGTATCCCTTGCCAACTATCAGGCAGTCTCCGACGAGCCGCGTGACAGCGATTGGGCGGAATTGCGCGAGGCGCAGGCGATGACGGCCAAGGTACTAACCAACTGTGGCATGGCCACCACCATCGACATTGGAGAGGCGGGCGATATCCATCCGAAAAACAAGGCGGAGGTCGGTCGTCGCCTTGCGCTCAGTGCCCTCGCGCTCACCTATGGCAAGCAAGTCGAATGGTCCGGACCGTGGTATCGATCCATGGAAATCACCGACGCGGGAATCCGGTTGAGCTTCGATCACGCGCAAAGCGGACTCATCGCCAAAGGCGGCAAACTCACCGGCTTCGCAATCGCCGGAGAAGACCGGAAATTCGTCTGGGCTGACGCTGAAATCGAGAGGAAGAACGTTATCGTGTCAGCACCCTCCGTCGCCAAACCCATCGCCGTGCGGTACGGCTGGGATGCGAATCCCGAATGCAATCTTTTCAACGGCGAAGAACTCCCCGCAGTCCCATTCCGCACCGATGACTGGCCTGCGGGCGAATGATCTAGCAAGAGCGATGGATGATCGGTTTCACGCCTGGGTACGGTCGTGAAATTCCTGCCTTGTGAATCGGTTTGCGCTAGAAAAGCCCAGGGATCGTCAAATCCATCAGGCAATCCGGGCGAGGGGCATGTCAACAGTTCCGGACTCCCAAGGGATTCTCAGAAACTTCCGGCATCGCATCTTGTAGGTATGGATGACTGCATCACCCTCATTGCTCACGCTCCACCCGATCATGAAACCTCGCGTCATCCTCGCCGCCCTTGCCTTCGTCCTCTGCCTCGTCGCGCTCTGGCCGGGAAAGCCCACACCGACGAAAGAGTCCCCGGTCAGGGCGACGAGCCCCTCGCCCGCGCAAAGGATCAGACCGCTGACTTTCGAAGAGCTTCCCCGGGACGTCCAGCAAGGATCCCTGGCCCGCAGGGTGGCGCGGCAGATGAACGGGTTTGAGACCGAGCTTCCCGCCATTGATGGCTTTCAGCACTGGCTGACCAGTTACCTCGATGCCCCGACGAAGGAGCGCAAGGAGATGCTCGCAGGAGGGCTGAGCCTGGCCGCCTCACGGCGCACGGAATTGCGGAAGGTCATCACGGAAGATCCACAGCAGGCTTTGCGGTTGGCGATCCCTCCGGTGGTGCGTCAGGCGCTGCCACTGGAGCTGGCGCAGCAGTTGGAAGAGCGGATCAACGAGCGCGCATTCTTTGGCGTGCTCGGAGTTTTGCCGGAGGAAGGTTCACCGATGAAGCCCTATCGCCGCGAAGTGAGGACAAGCGATGGCGGAGTCTATCAGGCTTACGTTTATGGAAACCGCCTGTCGCAATCATCGGTGCAGGAGATGTCCGTGGTCGGCATCGCCATCGACGATGCCGTGGCGATCGACGAGAGCCCGGTGCGGATCGTGGAGCCAGGAGAAATTCCCAACCACCCTAACAACCTCACGCGGACCCGCACATTGAATCCGGTCGATGCACAGGGTTTCTCCCAAGACAGCGTGGTCAGCACGGAGTTGAATCCTGAGCGTGAAGTGGTGGAGACCTGCCCGGTTTCCGGAAAGAGCACGCCCGCACTGCGCGAGGGGCCGGGAATGTTCGCCGCGGTGACGCCCGAGCAACCGGTGGTGGAAGCCTCGGGAGAGTTTCACTACCTTTGCAGCGGCGGGCACATCCAGGTGTACGCGGACGGGATCCTGATGCAGGAAGGCGGCAATGGAGGCCCCATGCAGGTGACCACGCCGCCCGTGGTCTCAAAGAGCACGGGTCATCGCACAAACCTGTTGATGCGGGTCGCATTTCCAGAAGCCTCGGCCGCTGCCATAACCGAGGCGGAGGGACACACCCTCGCCAAGGGAGTGCAAGACTGGATGCTCGATGTCAGCGCCGGCCGCACGACATTCTCCACCACGGTGACGCCCGTGATCACCCTGCCCAGACCTGAGACCTGGTATAAGGTTCGAGACACCAACGGTGGGGCAACCGACGTGCTGATCGACGCGCGGGCGGCAGCAAAATTGGCGGGCTTCGATACCGAGAACTATGATTTCGACACCGTCATCTTCAAGGGTACGCCTGGAAACTTCGGCGGACAGGCTTATCTCGGCACCAAGGGCTGCTGGCTGAAAAGCGGTACCAGCGTCGGCGTGGCCTGCCACGAATACGGCCACAATTTCGGCCTCATGCATGCCAATTTCTGGAGCACCACCAACGGCTCCGTGATCGGCAGCGGCACTCATGTCGAGTATGGCGACAGCTACGACACCATGGGCTCCGCCTCTGCGGGCGACTATCAGTTCAACGCCTGCCACAAGAATATTCTCGGCTGGCTGCCCACCCCGTTCGTTCACGAAATCACCGGCAGCGGCACCTACCGCATCCATGCCATGGACCAGCCCTCACAGGATGACGGACTGCGCTACGCGCTGAAGCTGAAGAAGGACACAGCGCGATCCTACTGGGTCGAGCACCGGCAGAAATTTGCCACCAATCAGCCCTCACAAAGCGGCGTGCTGCTGCACTGGAGCCCCTGGCAGGCGAGTGGCGGCGGATCCCATCTCCTCGATGCCACACCGCTTTCCCCGGAAGGAAAAACCGACGCCGCCCTGATGATCGGCCGCACCTTCAGTGATCCCGAAAGCGACATTCACCTCACTCCGATTTCGAAAAACGCAACCGTCCCGCCCAGCATCGACGTGGTGGTGAATATCGGCCCCTTTCCCGGAAACCAAGCTCCCAGCCTTGCTGTTAGCGCCAGCACGCTGAACACCGCCACCTATCAGGATGTCACCTTCACGGCCTCGGCGCTGGACCCACAGGGCGATACCCTCAGCTATGCCTGGGACTTCGGTCGCGACACTTATGCGAACCCGAATCCCGGCACGACCAATGCCTCCAACGTCACCCGTCAGTTCAGCACCCCGGGCCTGTATCGCGTCCGCTGCGTCGTTTCAGACATGAAGGGAAAAACCACCAGCGACTCGGTCCTCGTCCTTGTCGGAAGCAACTCCGAGTTTAGAATCTCAGGCACCATCACCTCAAATGGACAACCGCTCGCCGATGTGCTCGTCAAGAACGCCAACACCGGCCAGACCTATCGCGAGGCTTATACTGACAGCGATGGAACCTACACGATTTCACTGCCATCCGGAAATCACACGCTCACGGCCCTTTCATACGGCTACACGTTGTCGCCCACGGTCGTCGGCGGAAATATCCTCACCGTCGCCTCAAACCTCACTGGCGTGGACTTCTCCGCCAGCGCCCAAGCCCGGGTCGAACTAACAGCGCTCGATGCTTCTGCCACCGAAGGCGGAGACACGGCCACCTTCCGGATCGCCCGCACCGGCGATACCAGCAACGCGCTTCCCATCCGCCTCTTCGGCATGCGCGGCACCGCCATCAACAACACGGACTTCACCATCTCTCCGGCCCTAACATCCAGCGGCGGCTACCTGAATGCCTCCATCGCGACCGGACAAGACCATCTCGATCTCGTCGTCACCGCCGTGCAGGATTCCATCCAGGAGAGCTTCGAAACCCTCTCGCTCGAACTCGCACCCACGGCCGGATATGTGACCCAGTCCGCGATCGCGCAAATCGTCATCACCGACGTTGATAGCCCTTTGCCTCTGGTGAGTCTAACCGTCAATGATCGCGATGCCACCGAGGGAGGCGACACCGCAGGGTTCACGATCACCCGTACCGGTGAAACGACGAACGCACTCGATGTCGTCATCCAGTTGAGCGGCACTGCCACCCCGGGCAGCGACTTTCAATCCCTGCCGACCACCATCACCATCCCCGGAGGTTCTGCCTCTGTTTCCGTTCCGGTCGTTCCGCTTCAGGACTCCTCCGTCGAGTCGATGGAAACCGTCATCGTCACGATCGCCAATGACCCAGCCTATGTGCGTATTTCAACGATCGCCGCCTACACCGGCACGATGTATCTTCATGAGGATGATGCGCCGATCGTCACCGTCACCGCCACCGACAGCAGCGCCGCCGAAGCTGGAAACGATCCCGGTGTTTTCACGATCACCCGCAGCGGCGACACCACCGATCCCTTGCGCGTTCTCTATGGTCTATCAGGCAGTGCCCTCCACGGGGCCGACTACGGCGTGCTGCCGGGCGAGGTCATCATTCCCGCTGGCAGTCGCTTGGCCACCGTGGTCATCACCCCGATCAACGACAGCATCGGCGAGCCCGCACAGACCGTGATCCTGCAGCTCCGCAGTGGCACAGACTACGTGGTCGGCCCGACCAGCAGCGCGACGGTCACCATCACCGAAGATGCCGATCTCCCCTACGTGACAATCACCACCACCGCAGGTCCGGCCGTGGAAGCTGGGGCATCAGGAATGATGAAAATCACCTCCAGCGGCACCGGCAGCGGTTCGATCACCGTGAGATACACCGTCTCCGGCACGGCCACCAGCGGAGTCGATTTCACCGCCCTGAGTGGCAGCGTGGTCATGGCGGTGAATTCCACGGCGAATCTCCCCATCGTTCCTCTAAATGACAGTACCGGCGAAGGTCTTGAATCCGTCATCGTAACACTCACGCCGGATCCCGCCTACACCCTGGCTGTCGATTCCACTGCCACCGTGAACATCACGGATGCGGGAGGTTTTCCCATGGTCCACGTCGCCACACCTTCCTTCGCGGTGACGGAGAACAACTACTCCCAGGTCGGTTTCTCGATCACCCGCACCGGTTCCACCACCTCCGCCCTCACGGTGAACTATGCGCTCACCGGTTCTGCCGTTTCCGGCGTCGATTACGCCGCGCCAACCGGCAGCGTGGTCATCCCGGCGGGATCCACCAGCGCGGGAGTGAGCATCGTCCCCTACCTCGACAGCGTGCTGGAAGGCACTGAAACAATCACCCTCACCATCATCTACGGCGGCTACTATGGCATCGGGATGTCATCCGCCACCGGATACATTCTCGACTCCAGCAATGCCACACTCCCGACCACAGCCGGGTTCGTTTCCTCTTCTAGCAACTCAGCGGAAAGCAGCGGCACGGTCCTCCTTCCCGTCAGCCTCGACGGTCCATCTTCCAGCACGGTCACGGTTTACTATGAACTCGATGGCGGCACCGCGCTCGGAGCCGGAATGGATTTCTCGCAAGGTTCCGGAACGCTGGTCTTCGCCCCCGGTCAGGTGTTGAAAACCATCCCGGTGGTGATCTCGGATGACCCCGTCGATGAACCGGATGAAACCGTGATCATCAAACTCACCTATGCGACCAATGCCCAAATCAGCACCGCGACGCACACCCTCACGATCAACGACAATGACGCGCCCGTTCCCGTCACCCTGGGCTTCGCAGGCAGTTCTAGCAGTATCGCCGAGGATGGCGGTATGGCGGACATTGCAGTGGCACTCAGCACCGCCCAAGCCATCGCCGTCACCGTGAACTACGCGGTCACGGGCGGCACCGCCACCAATGGCGCTGACTACTCGATCAGCTCCGGCACGCTCACCTTCGCCCCCGGTGAAACAGTGAAGCTCGTTCCCAACTCGATCCTCGATGACCTGCCCGTCGAACCCTCTGAAACGGTGCTCATCTCCCTAACAAGCCCCAGTGGTGCCACTCTCAACGCGAACTCAACCCACACGCTCACCGTCACGGACAACGACGCAGTCTCCCTTTCCATCGTCGCCACCGATGCCGCGGCGGCGGAGCCCTCTGACCCCGGGCTTTTCACCATCACCCGCAGTGGCTCCACAGCCTCGGCCGTGACAGTGAACCTCACGCGCTACGGTTCCGCCACCAACGGCACCGATTACCAATCGATCCCCACGACAGCGACAATCGGCATCGGCCAGACGCAGACCACCATCGCCGTCATCCCGATCGATGACCTTATCCGTGAGAACAATGAATCCATCAGCCTGGGTATCCTCGCCGGGACCTACCTGGTCGGCTCTCCCACCACCGCCACGGTCACCCTAACGGATGACGAGCCGCTGCTTTCCATCACCGCCACCGATGCCAGCGCCGACGAAGCAGGTGACCCCGCCGCCTTCACCATCACCCGCAGCGGCGTCATCTCCGGCAGCCTTTCCGTCAATCTCACCCTTGGTGGCACCGCGACCAGCGGCACCGACTACAGCGCCATCACCGTGCCCGTCGTGATGGGTCCGGGCATCGCCTCCGTCGTCCTCGACGTGCTTCCGATCAACGACTCCATTCCAGAATCCAGTGAAACCGTCACCGCCACCCTGACCGCCGGAGCCTATGGCATCAGCGGCCTGAGCAGTGCCAGTATCACCATCACGGATGACGAACCCTTCGTAAGCCTCGTCGCCAGTGATCCCAACGCGCGGGAAGGCGTGGACGAAGGCGCGTTCACCCTCAGCCGCACGGGCAGCTTGGGCGCTGATCTCGAAGTCCATCTTGCTGTTAGCGGCACCGCCACCGCAGGCAGCGACTACAACAGCATCTCCTCACCGATCATCATTCCCACTGGCCAAAGCAGCGTCGTCATTCCCGTTATCACTATCAACGATACGCTCCAGGAGAGTTATGAAACCGTCGATCTAACCCTGGTCTCACAACCATCCTACACCCTCACCAGTGCGACCTCCGCCAGCGTCAGCATCCAGGACGACGACGTGAACAATCCGCCTGTCATCACCGTCACCGCCCCCAGTGTCACGAACGTCATGCTTTCCAGCACCGCCGTAGGACTTTGGATCGAGGCCACGGTGGAGGACGATGGACTGCCCGGCGGCCTGACCACCACCTGGAGCACACTCAGTGCGCCGTCCGGCGGCATCGCGACCTTCGACAGCACTAGCGCTCCGACCACCGGCGTGAGGTTCTCAACCGTCGGCACCTATGCCCTGTGTCTAACCGTCAGCGATGGCCAACTCACTGTCACCCACGACCTGCGGGTCACGGTCGGATCCACCATCAGCGGCGCGCTGAGTTTCGGCGATGTCGGGCTTTTCGATCAGGGCAGCGCGAGCGGTAGCCATTCGTTCAGTGACGGCGCGGTGACCTGAGTGGAGCCGGAAGCAGCATCACGAATGACAACTCCGACGGCTTCTACTATCTTCGTCAAAGCTCCACCGGCAACCAGATCGACGTCATCGCACGCATCACCTCCATCACCGGCGGGGCTTCAGGAAATGGTCGTGCCGGGATCATGATGCGGGATGGAAACGGCCAATCCGACGTCATGGCCTTCGCCGGGGTCACCAACACCGGCCGCTTCTGCTGGGCCTACCGCTCGACCAGCGGAGGAAACGCAACTGTCAGCTACACCAACGGCATCTCCGCTCCGCGCTACATCCGTCTCACGCGGGCAGGTCAGATTTTTAATCCCGCCTATTCTACCAATGGCAGCACGTGGACCACGCTCGGTGGCGCGACCTTGAACAATGCCAGCCAGGCCATGTCCATCGGACTCGCCAGCACCGGCGCGGGCCTAACGGCCACCACCGCCGTTTTCAGCCAAGTGAACCTTTCCTTCACCGATAACATTGCCCCGATTCCCAATGCCGGAGTCGATCGGTCCGCGCGCGCCGGGGTCGCGGTTTCTCTAACCGGATCACGCACTGATGATGGAAAGCCGGTCAGTCCCGGAATCACCACCACCGAGTGGATGCGCATGAGCGGCCCCGGAAACATCGCCATCCTCGATCCCGGCGCGCCTGCCACCACCGCGACCTTCGACCAGCCGGGCACCAATCTCCTCCGGCTCATTGCCAGTGACGGGCAAGTCAAATCGTTCGATGAAATGACCGCGACGATCACCCAGGACGTTCTCAATATCCTCAGCTACCCCGGACACGAGAACATGAATGAAAGTGGTCTCGTGCCGCTCTATATCGAGGTCACCCGCACCTCGCCGATCGGCGATCTTTTCGTTCCCGTTACCATCGCAGGCACGGCCACTTCCGGCATCGACTTCGAGTGGAGTACCAACCAGATCTACCTCCAGAACACCGAGGCCTCCTCCTATGGCGCCATCGATGTCTATCTGGACGCCGAGGTGGAAGGCACGGAAAACGCCAGCGCCACCCTGCTTCCCGGCGCGGCCTACGTGCTCGGTCCTAACAGCACGCTGAACTGGGAGATCTATGATGCCCCGGTCGTCACACTCAGCGCCACCACTCCCGTCGCCAACGAATACGGCCCGGTCAACGGCGTCATCACCCTCGCCCGCAGCGGCCCGACCACCGCCGCACTGGAAGTCCCGATCACCGTGAGCGGCACCGCCACCAGTGGCGTCGATTTCGTAAGCCTGCCCGCCAGCGTGACCATCCCCATCGGAGAGTCTTTCGCCACGCTCGACATCACTCCGCTCAGCGATTTGTTCATCGAGACCGAGGAAACCGTCACCGTCACAGCAAATGGCGGCATCATCTTCGGGGTCAGCGGCGGACCTGCCACCGTGCTCATTCGAGATCCTGTTAGCGTGACGATCGCCGCCCTGGGAAATGCCTCGGAAGCCGGAGGCAGCGCCGGTGGTTTCCTGCTCACCCGTGTCGGTCCGGTCGATGATGCCCTCACGGTTTCCATTTCCCTCGAGCGGCAGCGCCACCAATGGCAGCGACTATGCCCTGATCAGCAGCACCCAGATCATCCCCGCCGGTGAGGTTTCACTGAACGTTCCCGTCATCCCTCTAACTGACAGCCTGGCGGAAGGAAATGAACTGGTCACGGTGACGGTGATTTCCACTCCCGACTACGAGCCCGGAGCCCCGGCCGCGGACAGCCTCATCATCAGCGACCGCTTGGTGGACGAATGGCGATTCACCAATGTTTGGAGTGGATGCCAACAACCCGCTCATCGCCGGCAACGATGCTGATCCCGACCATGATGGCCTTCCAAACCTCATCGAGTATGCGATCGGCTTCACCCCCCTGAGCGCCGATCCTCCCGGCGCCGGCATCGTCCACGATCTCGTCACCGTCGCAAACCAGCAGCACCTCCGCTGCACCGTCACCCGGAATCCGGCGGCCACCGATGTGCTCCTAACCGTGCAACTCAACAACGACCTCACCCAACCCACCGGCTGGGGCACGGCCGGCAGCGTCACGGAGCTCGATCTGCCAAATACCCTCGTCGTCCGCGATGCCACACCACTCGGCCACTACGGAAGGCGCTTCCTGCGAGTGCACGCCGCTGAGATTCCATAAGGCTTCTTCAACAGAGCGCGGGTCCTCAGAGAGAGCGGGTCACCCGGATCAGATGATCACTTTCCGAGCCAGGACTTTTCCGCGTCGGCAATCTTCTCCTCGCCCAAACCGAAGGCCCTGAGAATGCCTTTGGCCATCATGATATTTCCAAGGTTGTTCATGTGGCAACCGTCGGCGGTCAGTTTGTTTTTGATGTTACGCGGGTAAGCAGGCTCGCCGAACATCTTGGCCTTTCCTGCCTCGTCGGGAATTTCCTTCAGGGCCGCTTGCATGTCCTTGTTGAGGTCAGCGAGGAGGAGTCCTTTCTCCTTGGCGATCTCCCGCAGGAAATCGTTGTAGGGAACCAGTTTCTTGTTCGTGTCCTTTTCCGGATCCTCGCCAATCATTGTGGAAGTCAGGATCATCACCTTGATATTGGCGTCCTCTGCCTTCTTGAGGATGGCCCGGATGTTCTCCTTGTAATCCTCCAATGGCACTCCCTCGAAGGTTCGGTTGCCGAGGCGCAGGGTGAAATGCCACACATCGTTGACACCGCAGCTCAGGACCATCCAATTCGGTTTCTTGCTGATGACGCTCTCATCAAGACGTGCCAACATGTCCTTGGACCTGTTGCCGGATTTGCCCGCGGGAACACTCGTTAGGTTCAATCCCTCCTTGTTGAGGGTATCCATCACCAGAGTGATGAAACCCGTCTTCCCGGTGCCGCCCGCGGTGATCGAGTCACCCATGAAGGCGATCTTTTCACCGGCTTTCACGGCCAACTTGTGATCTTCGGCAGATGCGGTGTTGAGGGCAAGCAGGCCCAGGGCCAGGGCGAATGTGGCTAGGAAGGTTTTGATGGGTTGCATCGGGATAGGTCAGTGGTGTTCCGGGAGATCCTTGAGGTCCTCGGGATAAACATCAAGCCCTCCGTCCTTGTCCTTGAACTCATCGAGCAAACTCGTGGCGGCCCGGTATCCCCGGAATGGGGATAGTTATCCGGGAAATGAATCTGGAAGGTGTGCGGGGCAAGGGGAATGTTTGAAATCCAGGATCGGCAGGGCCTTGGTTCACACTTGTGAATATTTCCGCACCACACACCAGCGACTTCAGATCGATCCAATGGCTCCACCCAAAGCGAATCCATCCATGAAGAGTTTTCAAAGCCGGGCGTCCCGGGGCTTTGCCTTGGTGGTCACGCTTTCGCTGATGATTCTTCTCACCGTCATTGCGGTGGGTTTGCTGAGCCTGTCCGCCGTCTCCCTTCGGAGCACCTCACAGGGAATGGCCCAATCTCAGGCGCAGGCCAACGCCAGGATGGCCCTCATGCTGGCCCTTGGAGAGTTGCAGAAAAGCGCCGGGGCCGACACCCGGATCACCGCTCCCGCCGATGTGATCGACCCTGACAATCCGCCCCTCACGGGAGTATGGAAAAGCTGGGAAGGGACGGATCACGAATCCTCCGGCACTCTGACCGGACGCCCGAAGAAGCCCGCATACGATGACAAGAAGAAGCTCGCAAGCAGCGGCGGGCGTTTCCTCTCCTGGCTCGTCTCCGGCACCGGCGTCACAACCGCACCGGGCGACGCCTCGAAATTGGTGTTGAAATCCCCGACCGGGACATCCGTGTCCCTGGTCTCGACCGGCAGCCTCGCCGAAGCCGACAAGCGCCAGGTGCATGTCGAGCCGGTCCTGGTCAGCAAGACCGGCTCTCTCGCATGGTGGATCAGTGGCGACAACCAAAAAGCCCACCTGCCCCAGCCATACGAACCAAAGGACAAAAACTCGGCGGCCGGATGGTCGGATGTTGTCCGCAGCCATTCCGTGGCCGATCCGAAAGTCTTCGGGTTGGACTCGCTGCTCACCGACTCCTCCCCGGCAAAGAAGACTTGCACACTGGCCACGGCTGATCTGATTGAGAATACGGATGCCTCCCTGCGTCCCGGGAAATCCTTCCACGATCTCTCGACAAATTCCGTCGGCCTCCTCACCAACGTCGCCACCGGTGGCTGGAGAAAGGACCTCTCGCTTCTCACCGAAAACTGGGATGCCCAACCCAAGACGGGTCTGGAATTTTTCAGGAGCAGCCCGGCGGATGGTCTCAAATACACCCGCCCCGCCACAAGTGCCGATTACCAGCCGGCTAACAGCATGCTCTATCACTGGGCGGACTACCGGGCTTCCACCTTGCGGGAGTTTTGGGCGAGACGGGGCCCGATCGCAAGTTGGGCGAAAATCAAGAGCTACGCCACACTCTACAAGAAAACGTCATCAACATCCTCCAACGCGCCGAATATCAACCACCAGAGCTGGGTGGACGACGGGACGCCTGAGAAGGCAGCTCTAACATTTCACGATATCCGGCTTCTTCCCCAGATGGCGAGGTTGCAAATCATTGTTTCCCATTATGCCACGACTCAGGGTGCGGAGGCTCGAATGTATCGTCCGGCGGTTCTCTACACTCCCATCGTCACTCTCTGGAATCCCTACAACACGAGACTCACCTTGAATGGCACCCTTATCATCAATCCTGCTTACACCTTGCCCCTGGCGCTGAATCATAAGCTTGTTGGCGGGCCATCGCTAGCCGACGAATACTGGGCGGTTCAAGCAAACAGCAGCCTGGCTGACTACGGTACCAAATGCCTTAGCAGTGCGGGCGGGCACCAGGACATGACCTTCACCCTCGCCCAAAACCCATTGATCCTGGAACCGGGGGAAACACGGATCTATAGCCCTGACGCGGGATTTTTGAAGGACGTGACAGGCGTGTCGCGCAATGCGGTGAGTCTGTCTCCCGGGGTTCGGACCGGGGTGGGTTTTTTCTATGCTTTGGATAGGAGGCTGGTCGGTGTTGGCGGTGCGATCACTCCTGCCAAAGTTTCTTTGCCTGGGTCGGTAAACATGAAGGTCGATGCCAAATTCGATGTTCCCTCCCGAACTTACAACGGCAACCCCGTATGTGGCTCGGCTTATCAATGGTTCATCGACGTGGCTGGCTCAGGCCGTTCACACAGTTGGTTTCAGATATTTTACAATAGGTCGGACGCGGATAAATTGTATCCTCCGAGACTCGGGCTGGCTTCAGCCACGCTATCCCAGTGCGCAACGACGCCAGTGCCTTTTCTCTCCATGATGTTGGGTTCCCGTATCGCCAATTTCAAAGCCACGGCCACCAAGGGAGTGGTTCAGGCCGACCCCGTCGTGGATTTCTTTTCTTCCAATGGTGAACCCAGGTTCACGGATATCTATCCCGGCAATGACAATCTCCTCAACTGCCCATGGGACTTCAGCGTGGTGGAACATTCATCAGGAGGGGATGACATGCTCCCCAATGTCGACAATGGAACTAACAGTAGCTACATTGTTACCGGGGTGCGCAAGGCCGAAGGTGTCTCCCGGATGGTGGCCGCGGAGCTTCCCGTTCGTCCGCTTGCTTCCCTGGCGGATTTGACGAACATGCAGATCCGGGCCTTGAACCCGACTCCCCCTTACAGCGGCAACGTGGTGGCCAACTCGGACGCATCTCCACTCATCCCGAAGGACTCCATCGTGAACGCAGCCGGGAATTCCCGCGCCAATTCCCGGAGCAACGAACAGCAGGATGATTCCTACTGCGCCAATCACGTCCTGTTCGATGACTGGTTTTTCTCTTCCATCGCTCCGCAACCGACCGCTTTCGGCCCCAGCGGCCAGAATCTGAAAGACAACTTCACCGATTTTCTGACAGGGAAAGATCCGCTAGCGAATCAAGCTTATCGTCCCATCCTCAGCGATGCGACGACAGAAACAAGCGTCGCCAACAAGACCTACACCGATCAGGTCGCCCCCACCGATTCATGGAAGAGAATCGCCTCCCGCCTCGAGGTGGACGGCATGTTCAACGTCAATTCCACCTCCGTCAAGGCGTGGCGAGCTCTCCTCGGCCACGCCCGGAACCAGATGATTCCCTACACCCAGCGCAATGGTGCCATCAAGCTCTCAACGAAGACCGACCATGCCTTCAGTCGCACCAGCGTTGCCGGAGACCGGGCAGCAGGCGAACCACCGGAAGTTGCCGGTGAATATGCCGACACCACGGAGTTCACGGGCTACCGCGTCTTCACGGACGAGATGCTGGATTTCCTTGCCGAAAAAATCGTCGAGCAAGTCCGGCTGCGCGGCCCGTTCCTATCTCTATCCGAATTTGTGAACCGCCAGCTCTCGACGGATACAAACCTCGCCCTTGGCGGAGCGATTCAGACAGCCCTTAACGCCCTGACGGCGAAATCCGGCCTCAATCCCTTCGAAACGATCCAAAACGAATCGGTGGTATCGGAGGCCAGGCCATTTGGAGTTGCCGCCAACGGCGGTGTTCCCGCCTCGGGTTACGTGTTCCCGGAAGCCGCGGTCGGTCACAATACCTATGGCCTGCCCGGCTGGACGCGCCAAGCGGATCTCCTCCGGCCCCTCGCTCCCGTTCTATCTGCCCGCGATGACACTTTCACCATCCGGGCCTACGGCGACGCCCGCAGCCCTAACGGCGAGGTGGTTGCCAGAGCTTGGTGCGAGGCCACCGTCCGGAGAACGCGGGATTTCAGCGATCCGGGCGATGCCGCGGACATCACCACCCAGCCGGTCAACCCCACGAACCGGACTTACGGCAGGCGTTTCCAAATCGTCTCATTCCGTTGGCTCAACCCTGGTGAAGTGTAGGCAATATCAGAGAGCATGCAGAGTCGAAAACGCCCCAACAAACCATGAGAATCATCCTGATTTCCCTTTTCTTCTCCGCCATTCTTGTCGCCCAGAAAAGCGAACCTACCTGCCGCACGCTGTTTCTCAACGGGCCACAGCAAGCTGCGAGCGATTACTACCTTTTCGATGGAACGCGCTCGCAGAAAATCGAACTCCCCCGCTTGAGCTTCTCACCCGTTTACAAGGTCCGCGCCGGGGACATCACGCTCCGGCTCCTCGCCGCACCCGTCCAGGATCCTGATAAGATCCCGCAGGGTGCGCCTTCGGTGACCGTTCCGGCGGGAACCATGGATTTCTATCTCCTGATCGCCAATGACCCCGCCAACCCGGTCCTTCCGCTGCGCATGCAGGTGGTCAACGCGAACCAAGACCATATCGGGCGTGGCGAAATGCTGTGGTTCAACCTCACCATGAAATCTCTAGCAGGAAAGATCGGGTCGGAAACCCTGAAACTGCCGCCCAATCAATCCGCTCTCGTCAAGGAACCCGCGAGGGGAAATGAAGATTACCCGGTGGAGCTCTACTTCCGGGTTCCCGATGACCCGCGCACGCACCCATTGATCGAGAACAAATGGCGCCACGACCCGCTTTCCCGGAGCATCGTCTTTGTCTTCGACGAAGGAAAACGCAGGGCACCGCGAGTCATGTCCTTCTCCGACTATCGCGAAGCCAAGGAGACAAAATCGGAGGATTAGCCGCTGCCCCGAACCCCATCATTTACAATCCAATCATGTCCACTATCCTTCTGAACCGCCCGGTTTCGCCTGACGCCGTTTCTTCCTCCGGAGATCTAACACCGGATTTCCTCGCCGATTTGCGGGATAGCTATGTCATGAGCGCGGGCGATCGCGCCTGTCACAACGCGGTCACCAACCAGTCGGTCGATTCGCTGGCCTTGAACCGCGACGCGTTGCGCCGCAACGACGGGCACTTCAGCCACCGGATCAAGTCGAACGGCATCACCGACCAACGGCAGTCCGGACGCTGCTGGATGTTTGCCGGACTCAACGTGCTGCGTCCCCAGGTGATGCGTGAGCACCGGATGGAGGATTTTCAATTCTCGACCGCCTATCTCCAGTTTTGGGACAAGATCGAAAAATCGAATCTCTTTCTTGAGTCGATCATCGAATTGCGGGAAGCCGACTATCTGGATAGGGACTGGGAGATCGTCAACCGCTTCGCCGTGGAAGAAGGCGGCTGGTGGAATTTCCTCGTGGGGTTGATCGAGAAATACGGTGTGGTGCCGCTATCGGTCATGCCTGAAACCCATGGCAGCTCCAACACCAGGAACCTCAATCACATCCTTGGTCGCCTGCTCCGCGTCCATGCGGTCCGCATCATGAAACTGCACGAGAATGGTGCCGGAATGGAGAAGATGCGTGCCGCGAAAAACGAGGCGCTCAAGGAAGTCTATCGCTTCCTCGTCATCAACCTCGGTGAGCCCCCGGAAAAGTTCGAATGGCGCTACCAGGTTCGCGAGGATTGGAGCAAGTCCGGCGAGGAAGTCGCAGCGGACCTCGCGAATGTCTCCATGGGGAACCTGACGTCTTCCGAACGGCACACACCGAAGTCATTCTACAAGAAATACGTCGGTAACTCGCTTGCCGACTTCGTGTGTCTTTACAACGACCCGCACAATGAGCTGGACCGGCACTATTACTTCGACCGGACCAGGAATATCGTCGGCGACGAGTGCATGCATTTCGTCAACATCGACACCGCACCGATGAAGGAAATCGCGAAAGCCTCGATCCTCGCCAACGAGCCGCTCTGGTTTGCCGTGAACATGCACTTCGACCAGTCCGCGGAGCACGGCCTGATGGAGCACCAGCTCTTCGATTACGAGAGCCTATTCGGGATCGATCTAACGGTCAGTAAGGCGGATCGCACCCGCTTCCACGCCGGCGCATCCTGCCATGCCATGGCCCTCATGGGTGTTGATCTGGACAAGGACGGTCGCCCTATCAAGTGGCTGGTCGAGAACAGCCATGGTGAAAAGACCGGAGACCAGGGACGATGGACCCTGCTCGACAATTGGTTCGACGAGCATGTCTATACGCTCATCGTTCACAAACAGCATGTCCCGGACGCGATCTTGAAACGCTTTGAGGAGGAGGCCACCGTGCTTCCGTCCTGGTATCCGGGAGCCCAGGGAATTCGTTTCCAGAGTGAGCCGGGCGTCGGGTGGACGTCGAATTCCTTGGCGATTTCCTGAACGGTCCTGATGCCCTTGATGGCCTCAAGCGCCACGCGGGCCTTGGATTCGGGATCGTGTCGTTTGCGTCTGCCTTTCATTTCGTGTGTGTTCGGTTCGTTCTACAGCTCGCCTCCACACACCACAATCATCGCTTGGCCACAGGTCCGAATATCGGGGTCCGGCTCAGTCTTCGTTTCCGCCTCCAGCGACCTGCGGTCCTGGAACCGCATCATTCCGGGAGAAAACGGTGCTGTTATCGACAGTTCGCCGGAACCAGGCGCATCTGGAATCGACCGCGTGGAAATTTCCATTCCATCCGACACGTCTCCGAACGCTCCGCGTTTTTTACGTCTTGGATTCCACCGATGAGTCCCGTGATCGCTGCGTTCGTTTGTTTCCGTCGCTCCAGTCAAGCATTCAATCGGCGACTTTCCGTAAAGTCTCGTGAGTAGCAATTTACTCATAATCCTCCCGAGTAACTTGAAAGTTCAGGATGCGGGGACGTGGCGGCGGTTTTCAACCGCCATGCCCCAACTCATCAATTTTTGCGGAGCGGTGTGGCGAAGTCCCAGGCATGGATTTAGGGGCTTGGCGGTTGGAAACCGCCGCCACGATGCGCTGCAAAGTTGCTCCCGAATCCACACTCAGCGCAGCGCGGGTTCTGGTGCTTTTAACGAGGAGGGTATCTCCACAGGTCGAAGTATGCATTCAATGGCCGCCTCAAAGGCGACACGTGATCATATAACCATTCCAAAGGAAGAAATACCGCATTAAGTGTGGAGTGAGTCGCCGGGAAGGTTCTTTTGATTGAGATAGCTGGTCCAGAGCTCAGGATGTAGAGGATAGGTGCCGCAATGAGGGCCAAAACGAGAGTTCTGACGCGGCTTTGGTCTTCTCCGGTGGGCTGACTCATGGGATGAATGGTGTGTTAAGCTACCGGGAAGAAGGAATGTTGGCGATGGGAAAAGTGGGTGATCGGGGAAGGTTTGTTTTGGATTGGCGGGTGGGGAGGGATGAGGGAGGATGTGGAAGTTCATGAAGCGGCGAATTTACATCCTGCTGGGATGCGCGGTGGCGTTGCTGCTTTGCGCCGTGCCGTTTCTGCGGGAGGAGGGGCCGCTGGATCTCTCAAGGACTGCCGTTTCTGCGGGAGGAGGGTCCGCTGGATCTCTCCAAGGACGAGGAGCCGTTCCGATCGATGGTCTTGCCGCCGACGTTGGTGGAGGGGTTGCCCTATATGAGCGGAAGCGTGGCGATGCGGTTGATCGATAAAAGGGGTGTCGAATACTACATCACATTCCAATTTGATGAAAGTTCACTCCTGGACTCTCTTCCCAAGGCCTTTTCGGGTGATATCAGATCTAACAAGATGATTTCATTGAAGGATTCTCAAAGAGCAAGGAAAATCGTGATTCGACTTCTGGAAGATCACGGGAAAAAGAACGATAAATACCGGTCCACCGAAATTGTGATAAACACGCTCTCGGAACCGGAGAGAGGAGCTTTGGGACGTTCGATAGATCAAATGAAACGAACTCTCGGGTGGTAGTCTGAAGGTTCGAAATCTTGGCGACTTTACGTGACCGGGTATTGGATCTCCGAATTGAACATTACCGTTTTTCCGAGTCGGGATGCCTTACCCAACAATCAACCTAACGGATATTCTCCATCGTCGTCCATGCCGACCCAGCCGAGGCGGCCGAAGGCGCGGAGGATGGAGGCGGCGGGTTCGCCCTCGTCCTCGCCCTCGCCGTGCTCGATGGTGGCGGAGGAGCTGAGACCGCGGTTGCACTCGATGCTGATGACGGTGGTGTAGCTCTCCAGATAGATCCAGTCACCCCAGGCCTTGGATTCGTGACGCGGCTCGAGGTGCTCCTTGCGGAGGGACGCGAGGATCTCGCTGATGGTGCTTGGGGTGTCGGATTCGGGGACCTGGATGAGGGTTTCCATGTGAGAGGGATTGAGAGGGAAGCTTGGGAAGGATGTTGTTGAAGGAGAGTTTGCAGGAAATCAGGCGGCGGGTCGAGGTTCGTTAGCGAATGTGGCCTCACAAAGTTTCGCATACGCGCCACCGAGTGCAAGGAGGTCGTCGTGGGTGCCTTGTTCGATGAGTTTCCCGTGGTGGAGGACGCAGATGCGATCCGCTTTCTGCACGGTGGATAGACGGTGGGCAATGACGAAGCAGGTGCGATCCGCACGGAGGTTTTCGAGGGCTTGTTGGACGAGACGCTCGGTGTGGTTGTCGAGGGCGGAGGTGGCTTCGTCAAGAAGGAGGAGTGGTGGATTCTTGAGCAACGCACGTGCGATGGAGAGGCGTTGTTTCTCACCGCCGGAGAAGCGCGAGCCGCGTTCGCCGGCGATGGTGTCGAGTCCTTCGGCGGAGGCGCGGACGAAGGTGGCGGCGTTGGCTGCATCGAGCGCGGCCCAGAGTTCGTCGTCGGTGGCGTCCTGCTTGGCGAGGAGGAGGTTCTCGCGAAGGGTGGTGTTGAAGAGGAAGCTTTCCTGGGTGACGTAGCCGAGTTGGTCGCGCAGCCATTCCTTGGAGATGGTGTCGAGCGGGATGCCGTCGATGAGGATGCGTGCCGGCGGTGGGGTCGTAGAAACGGGTGAGCAGGTTGAGCACGGTGGATTTCCCCGCACCGGTGGCACCGACGAGCGCGATGGTTTCGCCGGGCAGTGCCTCGAGCGTGAGTCCGTCGATGGTGGGGACGTCGTCGGAGTAGGAAAAGGAGACGTTGTCGAAGCGGACGTGGCCTTTCATTTCCTGCGGACGCACGCCTTCGGTTAGGTTGGTCTCGTCGGGGGTGTCGATGATCTTGAAAACGCGCTTCGGCGGATACGATGCCGCGGGTGAAGGTCTGGGCGAGGGTGTTGATGCGCGAAATGGGATCGAACAGGAATCCCCACGCGACGAGGAAGGAGATGACGATTCCTTTGCCGGGGATGACGCCGTTGAGGACCCACCATGCGCCGAAGGCGACCATGAGGATGATGCCGGATTCCGCGATGAAGGAGACGATGGGCCAGACGAGGGATTGGCCGCGCATGACGGTCATGTGTTTCTCCCCGACCTTGCGGGATGCCTTGTCGAAGGTTTCGAGGGCCTGGGGCTCGACGGTGTAGGCCTTGATCTGGCGGATGCCGGCGAGGTTGTCGTGGAGGATGGCGTTGAGCGCGGAGCTGGCTTCGGAGGATTCGCGCCACATGGGTTCCGACCGGCGGCTCCACCAGGTGGTGATAAGGCCGATGAAGGGCAGGGGAATGAGGGTGACGAGGGTGAGTTGCCACGATTGCCAGAACATGTAGCCGACATGACGACGACGAACTGGAGCAGCGCGGCGATGGCCTGGTCCACGCCGTCGATGATGATGCGGTTGGTGGTGGGGACGTCGTTGGCGACGCGGGACATGATTTCGCCGGAGGAGTTGGTATCGAACCATTTCACCGGAAGGCGCTGGAGCTTGTCGTAGAGCTCGACGCGGATGAGGTGGGTGAGCTTGAGCTCGAGGGCGTTGTTGAAATAGGTGCGCAGGGTGAAGAGCGCCTGCCGAAGAAAGATGGCGCCGATGCCGATGGCCGCGGTGGGAAGGATGAGATCGGGGCGCTTTTTCTCAATGATCTCGTCGATGAAGACCATGGTGATGCCCGGTAGAACGAGCACCAGCAGGGTACATGCAAAGGCCAACAGCAGCGAAAGCCCGCTCTGCCACGGGAATCGGAAGGTGTGACGGAGGATCCGCAGGAGGATGGCCATGGGTGTATGATGCACACCGATGGCGGGATTTGGAAAGGGGAAGCTTGGGGAAGAGGAAGGTGCCCAGGGCTGGACGACCTACAAATTCACTTGTGCAGGATTTTCGGAACCTTGGGCGCACGCAGGCGGTGAGGCTCAGGGAAATTGGAGCCTAGCAGAGGGCGGCAGTAGTTCATGAAATCCTGCGTCACGCCGTTGCCATCCGCGTTGATGAAATTGTCGGGCATGTGGCGCGTCTTGCCGGCGACCTTGTTGATCGCCACCAGTTCGTAATCCACGCTGTAGTCGAGCACCGGGCGCTTGATGGCGACCGAGCCGTCCACGTTGTCCCACATCGCGAACTGCACGGCCTTTTCACCGACCTCGCGGGCCTCGCGGGCATCGCGATCCGACTGGATGCCCATGAACGAGCGCTGCAGATAGCCGAAGGTGTCCGAGCGCACGCGTTTGATGCCGAGTCCCTCGCGGATGCTGTCGGAAAGCAGGTCGCCGAGTGCGCCGGTGCCGGAAAGCTGCACGTTGCCGTGCGAGTCGCGCTCTTCCTTGCCTAGCAGTTTCACGATCATCGGCGTGCCGTCCGGATCGGAAATCCCTTCGGAAACGGCGATGGTGCAGAGGCCGTGCTGTTTGTAGACGCGGTCCACGT
This sequence comes from uncultured Verrucomicrobiae bacterium, assembly GCA_963810445.1. Classification (GTDB taxonomy): domain Bacteria; phylum Verrucomicrobiota; class Verrucomicrobiia; order Verrucomicrobiales; family Akkermansiaceae; genus Luteolibacter. Next base: position 212,378 of record CAWENZ010000018.1, read on the forward strand.
CGGCGAGGAAATTCTCCATCACGAAGTGGCGCTCCGGCACGTAGACGAGGTGCGGTCCGTCATCGAAATACTTCTGCGCCAAGGCCGAGGAGGCGGTGAGGAAACCGGCGTGGCGTCCCATCACGACGCCGATGTAAACGCCCTTGAGCGCGCGGTTGTCGAGGTTCACCCCGGAGAAGGCCTGGGCGACGAAGCGCGCTGCGGAGCCGAAGCCCGGACAGTGGTCGTTTTCCTCGAGATCGTTGTCGATCGTCTTCGGGATGTGGATGGCGCGGAGTTCGTAATTGGCTTCCTTCGGCCTGCTCGTTGACGATGCGGACGGTGTCGGACGAATCATTTCCGCCGACGTAGAAAAAGTAACGGATGTCGTGCGCCTGCATGACCTTGAACATGCGGGCGCAGTATTCCTCGTCCGGCTTGTCACGGGTGGAAAGCAGGCCGGACGACGGCGTGCCGGCGACCTGTTCCAGGTTGTGGGTGGTCTCGCGGGTGAGATCGACGAAGTTCTCATCGATGATGCCGCGCACGCCGTGGACCGCTCCGTAAATGGACGTCACCTGGCTGAATTTGCGGGCTTCGAGGGCGACGCCGACGATGCTCTGGTTGATTACAGGGGTGGGGCCACCACCCTGGGCGACAAGGACTTTACCTTCTAAACGACTGCTCATGGGGCGGCGAGAATTGACGATCTCCGGGGAGATGCAAGCCCGGAAAAGTGGCGAAGAAGTTTGAGCGGGGAGGGTTGGGGGTTGAGCGTCGTGACGGTTTCCGCTAAGTCATCTTCCGCATCACCACCCTCCTTCCCATCAAGGCCGCAGCCCCAAATCCTCCATGCCCGTGGCTTCCGGAAATTTCCGAAACCCACGATTTCACGGTGACCCGTCGCCACGGCGATGCGAAGGGCGTGGAGTTCTACCTCGACGCCCTGCGCTTCGCCCAGTCCCAGTGGATTTCCGGAAAACCCGCACAGGCGATTCTCCAGCTCAACAAGGCGTGGATGGCGGATCTCGCGGGGATGAGCCGGTCTTGGAGATGCAGCCGTCGCCCTACCGCGCGCTCGTCTGGATCATGAAGACTTCTGCCGGTGGAGAATGCGGTTATTTGGGAAATCCCGTGCGGCATTTCCAACACCTTGCCAGCCGCATGACTGGGCCGCGCGCGGAGATCCGCAGTTGGCGTGCATGGGTTTGCTTTCATCTGGCGGAGATCTTGTTAGATGGTGCCCTGTTTCCCCGCGATGGCGAGCAGATCGCCCGCGAGGGGATTTGGATTCCGGGAATGGAATCGGTAGCGGCCATCTTTCGCGAATGGGCTGGAAATGCGAGACGCGGATCATCCGGGAAATACCGGAGCGGGGATCGGCATCTAGCGTGTTCCTCTTTTTTCTTCTGTCCCGAAATGATAATTCATGCTTTCCCCGCATGAGGCGTCCTTTCAGGACGCGGGATTCCAGGGTGGGATGCATACCCGGCACCTTGTGCCGGGCTGGCGATGAGATGTCCTTTCAGGACATGGGGATGATGCATCGAGGGCCTATATGATGGGCACAAGAAGCGGGTGCAATGTTTTGCGGTCGCAGGCCGCACCGGCAGGAAGCTTTCGGCGATTCCCATCTGTACTGCCGCGCGCGAAGTTTTGTGGAAAGTCGCCTGGAGGCAAGAGTGGCTGGAGCGTCTCGCTCCAGACCGTCTGGGAGGTGTCTCGCCTCCTGTATTCAAAGTCAGGGCGAGACGCCCGAGCTACAAACTGCGGCGAGACACAGCCACTGTCAAGAGACCTTTCCACAAATCTAAGACGCGCAGCAGTATACGATGTCGCTCGTGACACCGGAACCTTGGTAGTGAGCAACCTGCCGGCAAAGTTAGAAGCCGAGCGCTACAATCTGTGGGTGAAAACCGATGAAGGCGGTGCGCCTGCCTAGACCGTTTGCCAAGAGTTGTTTCCTCTATCCGGATTGCGCGGTGGCGTAGCCGGGAACAAGGAGTGAGAGATGGGATGGGTTTGATTGATTTACGATGTAGAACCATAATTAATGACTCTCCCAGAACTTTTTCTGCTACCTATAAGCTTAATTTAAGTCATTTTTGGTCGTTAGATCTTTCAAAGTTCGCGATCGCCTGAACGGGTCATTGTTAAGTTCGTCAGCAGTATCAGTTGCTACTCAAACCCCTAGCTGAGGGGATAACGGCAATACCAACGCACGTTGAGTAAAATAATTTCTTGTTGGAAATGTCGCCATTTGAAAGGTTGTTTGGGATTCATTACTAAAGTGAAAGCCGTGAGTATGATTGCTTAAGTTGTATTGTACTATACGCCCCTTCTCTATTTTTTGCGACACAACCTGCTTTTGTGGTCAAAACTTTGCCGAGAATGATATGTTTTAGGCAATGTTTGAGAGGTAAAATATTCACTTTTTAAGACACTAATTATGTAAGCTATATCTGATAAGGGATTGAGGTCTATCTTGCACTATTTTACAGTTATCTCGGCTCGCGCCCGTATTCATCTTTGTAGATGACATTGTTCATTAATCGTTGAGAATCAATGCCACTGTGCATAGCCAAAAACCTCTTGGTTAATTGTTTTCTAGACATCTCGGCACTAAAGAAAACTACTGGCTTTTTCTCATTGGTAGCAATATAATTAGCTAGATAACAAGCTAGCCAAGACTTACCCATAGATGGTCTGGCAGCAACGATGATTAAGTCCTGTTTAGTCAATCCTCCTACAAGGGAATCTAGATCAGTTAAGCCAGTTGGATAGAGAGGTAATGTACCTTCTTCTAATTCTTTAAATATATCTGCCAGACAATCATTAATTGGTTCTGTGGCAAACTTATCTTTTTTGTTGGTAGTCAGATTAAAAATCTTGTCTTCCGATTGGTCAAATACAGTCTCTAATTCTGTGCTGGTGTCGTATCCCAAATCGACTATTTCATGTCCAGCCCTAATCAAACGACGGCGTTGGTGTTTATCTAAGAGTAAAGCAACATAACGTTCGATATTAGTGGCTGAAACAGTACGGTTGAGCAGTTGAGATAGCTTAGTTTTTCCGCCTGCTTTCCTCAATAATTTGTGGTCAGATAGCCAAGTAGAGATACTAATTAAATCTATCTGTTTATCTTTTTGATGTAACTCCAACGCTGCTTGATATATCTGCTGATGGTTGTTCATAGAAAAAGCTTCTACAGGCAAAGCATCCGCAACGATAACGATAGCTTTAGGGTCGAATAATATTCCACCCAAGATTGCTTCTTCAGCATCTAAATTAGTTGGAGGTAAGTTTTTATCATTCATCTTTGTTAAAAATGCTGCTTAGTTTTTTTAGTTGAGTCAAGCTAACCTTTTCTTTCTGGGGCGAATCCTCAGCTTTGACAATTTTTTGTTCTGGTTTGGCTGAGACGGAGTGAAGAGTTTTGGATTTAGTCCATTCTTCTTTGATTGCCTTATTTAGCCAGCCACCAGCATTGGGAATATCTTGCTTAGTTAATTGGTCTTTGAGTGCTTCAATTGCTTCTAATACCGTTTGTTCTGAAGCTGCTTTAATAGTTTTAGTTAAGGTAGAATTTAGTTCGATTTCTAATGCTTTTAACTCTGACTCAATCTCATTACTGATTTGTAATTTTCTCTTACTAGAAATAGGAGTTACTTTAGCAGAAGTATTAGCTGGCAATAACTGTTTATTATTCATACAGTCGGACAAACGAGCTTCCAAATCTTCAATATGTTTTCGTTGTCTCTCTACCATCCCTTCTAATTCAGAGACTCGATAAACTCTACCCGCTAATCCTTGATTGAGTTTTTTGGTTTCAGTTAATTCTACTTCTAGCTTCTTAATTCGAGACTTTAGACGACTGACAATTTTCTGGTGAGATTTATTCGATGAAGGTTCAGCCATTCTAGGGCGAGGCATTACTGATTGTTGATTACGGATTTCAGCAATACGAGTTTTAATCTCAGGATATTTATAGAGATAGGAGACACTAACATTTGCTTCTTTAGCTACAGTTTGAAAGTTTATTTTTGCTCCAGATTCCTTCATTATTTCTAGAGCTTGATTAACCTTTAAAGATGCCTGTTGTCTACGTTCTTCTTGTATTTGATTTAATCGATTAATTCTTTCCTCTTTAATAGTGTTGTCTGCCATTACGCCACCCTCTCAAAACTAGCTATTACTGTGTCTAGACTGTCTGCTTGTTGTTTAAATTGGTCGATTAAAGCTGTTTCGCCTTTGTCCTCTGCTCTGGCTTGTTTGTCTCTGAGTAAGTTACGGACTTTAATGTAGTCAGGTAACAATTCTCGACGGGCAACAAAACTAGAGCAGGTGTAACAAGCTTTCCAGTGAGGGCAATCTTGGTCTAGAGATAGTCCACAATAACCATAGATAGGTGTGTTGATATGGTCGTCAGGGATAGCTAGTGTATGAGCATTCGGATTACTTTGTAGCGTTTCTGGTAAGTCTTTTGGATTCAGAGGTTCTCCTCTGATATTAAGCAACGCTGCTTGAATCGCTGCGGTTTCTTCTCTTAAAGTGTGGTCTTTTACATGAACATATTTTTGTGTAGTTTCAAATTTTTTATGCCCAGCCCATTTACTAACTACCGTAAATTCATGACCTGTTTCAAATAAATAAGTAAGCCTCGTATCTCTTAATTGTCGGTTTGTGAAGTGCCATAGTTTACCATTATCGTCTCTAATATCTTTTGTTGTAATCAAGCAGTTAATACATCGGCTTAGTATGTCATCATCTACAAATTTTTCTACAGGAAGTAAATTAGATTGATTAACATCATTTTTAGAAACTCCAACGTAATGGCAGAATAAATAGCCGAATTTACTTCCAAAATATTGTCTTATATACTCTTGCTGCTGTTGAATTATTTGTGCTGACTCTCTACTAACTGGCAAAGTGTGATAATCTTTATTTTTTCTACGATAAAAAGTAATAAACCATCTGCCTCTACTGTCTTGCTTTAAACAATCTAAAGGACATAGCTGTAGTTCGCTAATCCTCATGGCACAGAAAAAGCCTAGCATCCACATACGAGCTATGGAATCTGGTATTTGATGAAGATTATTTTCTATCTGTTCTAATACTTTACTAGGAATATCTTTGGGCTTGCCTTTTTTCCACTTAGGATAATCTTCATCCCTGATTAACTGTTCTGAAACTTTGAACCAACCATGCAAATTTCCTTGATTAAAAAAATCTCGTAGAGTACCAAGAATATGTTGCATATAATTACTGCTTTTACCTCGGCAAAAATCATTTAGAAAATTAACAATAATTTCTCGATTGATTTGTTCTATGTTTTTAATATTGGTTTTATTTTCTATATATAAACAAAAAGGACGAAGCTGAACTATCTTTTTGGTTGTAGTTGATACTGCATCACTACTAAGTAATTGTTGCTTGATATATTGCTTAATTATTATTTTTAACCATCCATAGTTTATCTTGGCAAAACTGATGGTAATTACTTTTTCATTGGCTTCTACTACTCTCAATGATCGAACATCCCAAAGGTCATCCTCAAACTTGAAAGGAATGATAGGCTTATCTTGCAGAGTTGATTGAATTAATCTAAATTTACTAGCAGTTAATTTAGGGTTTACTTTTATATCTGCATAACAATCTATTGGATAATGACTATATGTATATTTCTTACAATCAAAGCATCTATACCTTTGTTTTCCTTGTTTACAACCGTTTTTATGGAATTTATTAGAGTCACAAAAAGGACAAATAAAATCAGCCATTGTTATCCTCCAAGACGCTAATTAAATTGATTAATTTAGCTGTGTCTTCCTTAACGCTTTTAAGTTGGCGAACATAACCTTTTTTTTCGCTCTCTTTTTTCAGCGTTTGATTTCTATTGAGATGCTGCTTTAATGCTGGCAAATCATTCTCATCTAATCTCAGATGTTCACAACTCATACAAGCATTAGCATGAGGACAGGGTTTGAGTAACTGGGGTCTAGCACAAAAACCCATCGCTAAAGCTTTTGGCTGCATTTTACTTCTCAACCATTGCAATCCAATATCGCTATCCAATTCAGAATGATTAATGCTGACTTCTCTAGCAGTAACATCGACTATCTTTTTTTGTTTGTGTAGTTGATTGATTTCTCGTTTTTCTGTCTCTGGTAGAATTTCTGCGTAAGCTTGCATCATGTCTGGATTATCATGTCTCAGATAGCACTGAATGATGTACTGCCTTACACCTTCATTCGTCATTTTGGTGGCTACTGTTCTTCTAAATTGATGAGACTTAAATTGCCATAAATTACCATTTTTATCGCAGATATTTTTGTCTTTTGCCAACTTGTTTAAACGATAACTAAAACTACCCAAAGTCAAAACTTTCTTACTGAGGCTTGTTCCACCTGATAAATATCCAGAGAACAAGTATTGATGCTTTTTACCTATTTGATTTGCGATATAGACCTGTTGCTGCTTAATTATTTCCGCCATTTCTGGAAGAATAGGTAAAATATCTTCCCTTTCATTAAATTTCCAATTAGTAAAATGAAGTTCCCATCGTCCATTTTTTCGTTGTCTTAAACAGGCAAATTGCATTTGAAGAATTTCACAAGCTCTTAACCCTAAAATTCTTATTAAGACAACTAGTCTTTGTATTTGCTCTGGCAAAAGGTGAAGATGCTCATCTAATTTTGTCAAAACTTCTTTTGGAATATAGTCAATATTTTTTGGTTTTACTTTAGGCATTCTGCCTTGAAACCAGTAAGTAGAAACATTAAACCAGCTATTGATTGATCCTGCGATAAAAAAGGCTTTAATAGAGCTTAATTTACTTATTTTTGTTTTTAGAGCAAAAGACTGAAGACTAGAATAGTATTGAGACAATATTTCATCATTTATGTCATTAAATGAATATATAGCTCTACTTTCTATAAATTTGGAAAAACTATTGATACCTTTGATATATACACCTAATGTTCCAAATGATTTGCCTTGGCTTCGACTATATAAGATGAATTTTTTGGCTTTGATTTTCATCCAATCTTGAGTCATATTTCCAAAGTAAATAGTTGAACCCCTCAGATGCTTATTGACTCTCATTCCAAGGTCTTTCTCTCCATGCCATCTATCTTTAAACATCAAAGGATGTTCTAATTCTTCAGTTGGCTGAAGCGAAAGCGACCCCTGTATGGGAAATTCTTGCTCACTCATTTTCTTGTTCTTCTGTATCGATAACAATTTGCAAATCTTCTTGGGTCAAATGTCCATAGGTGTCTAGTGTGGTGCTGATAGACGAATGACCTAATCTTTTGCTGACGTGGTAAATATCTATTCCTGCTTTAATTAGATCTGTGGCATGAGTATGTCTGAACAGATGAGGATAAGCGTGAACGCCAGTTTTTTTCTCCAGTTGCCTAAATAGTTGATTAATGGCTTTATAGTTAAGTGGTCTGCCTATTTGACCATTCCAAATATTGATAAAGACGTAATCAGAATCTATTTCTGGATATTCGTCAATTAGGTAATCGTTATAGACCTGGATTAGTTCTTTGCTAACAGGTATAGTTCTTTCGCCACCTTTGACCCTTGCACCATTGATGTTTTCTCGCTTGACTACACTAATTTCATTTTCTCCACAGTCTCCTATATCTTCGTGTCTTAGTCCTAATAACTCTCCTTTCCTCATACCTGTCTCGTAAAGCGTGAGAATGACTAATTTATCTCGCTTGCGATTACAGGCTTTTAGTAGCTGTTTAATCTCTTCTTTGATTAAACAACCAGGAAAAGTTTTAGGCTCTTTGAGTTTGAGTAATGATTTTCTTCTTGGTTTGGCTTTCGCTATGCCAGAGAGAAATGATCTGTACTGAGTGCCAATAGGAATATTAAATCTACTAAACCGCTTATCACTACCTACATTGCCCATGTGTAGGTGAAATTCATAAAAGGTATGAACAGCAGTCATAGCATGATTAACAGTTTTCTCTGAGCGAATAGCGGTCACTGGCTGCATGGAAACTACGTGAGTATCTCCCACTCGTAGCCAGTGCATATATTCACTCAAATCTTCTAAGCTGACATTACGCCAATCTAGATGACGCTCGCTTATCCACTCCCAGTAGAACTTAAGATAACGAGCGTATGACTGTACGGTATTAGGAGAACGCTCCAAATTAACTAAATGATTCAAATATCTTTGAATTGGCTCAACTGGAGCATAGTTTTCTCCTATGACCAGCCAGATTGGTTTGCCTGTATCTGGTGCTACTCCTTTTTGTAAAATTACAGCCATGAAAAATCGCCACCTACAATGTAGAGTATTATAGATAGCGTAGAAATAAAAGTCAATTACTTTACACGATGAAAATTTAGATGGTCAATTTCTGTTGTTGTTGTTATTATGTAAAGTAATTATTTGTTACTGTCATAAGAGAGTCTTCTCTCACACAAGATAAAAATATCCCCAATCTCTAGAAGCAGTGACTGGGGATAAATTAACAACCTTGACTCAAACCAGTAACTAAACTTACCAACCGTTTTCAGCCTGGGAAAGAACATAAGTAGCTACGTCATCAATTTGAGCATCAGTCAAGCGACCTAAAAATGCTGGCATCGCATTTCTACCCTTAATAACTTGGTTGGTAATTGCCTCAAGGGAATTCATTTCATACTTATCTAGGGCATCTTTTTGTAATGTTTTGGCACTGTTAACTACGTTTCTTCCTCCTGCATGGCAGGAAGCACAGTTGGCACTGAAAATTTTTGCTCCGCTAGCCGCATCCCCAGCAAAAGCAGAAGTTGTAAAAGTGAACATTGCCGCGGTCAAAAAGACTAAAAAAGTTGATAACAGTCTGGCAAACATGGTTTCTTCTCTCAAAACTAATAAATTGCTTTTTTTAGCTAATTTTCATCAATTGCTAATATTCGGCAATCCGTACCAAACTGTCAAAAGACAGGTCGTAGAAGTTCTACAAGTCGTCGAACTTCTGTAGTAATATATGTAAATAGGAATCGAGCCTACTTTTAAAGTCCAGATTCTTGATTCAGGGAACTAGATTTTAGCTACTGCTCAGAATCCAAATTTTGGGGTTTGCCCATTAAAAAAATTAATATTTGACAAGAGAGAGTTCAACAAAATGGCTAAAAGAATAAGTTTGTTATTGTCCGCATTAGTATTGGTAGTATCCACTTTCTTCTTAAGCGTTAGCCCCGCAGCAGCAGAGACTGTTTCAGTAAAAATGGGTAGCGATAATGGAATGCTCAAGTTTGTTCCTGAAACCATAACTATCAAGTCTGGAGACACGGTTAAATGGGAAAACAACAAAATGTCTCCCCACAACGTAGTTTTTGAAAAGGCTTCTGATAAATCTCACAAAAACTTGGTGTTCTCTCCAGGAGAAGGCTACGAAAGCACTTTTAATGAAGCTGGTGAATACTCCTACTACTGTGAGCCTCATCGCGGTGCTGGCATGGTTGGTAAAGTTGTAGTCCAGTAAATAGATTTTTTTCTGGGACTGAAAGCTAAAAATTCAAGAAATATAAAGCAATAATGAGAAGAGGTAGCTGATTTTCAGTCTACCTCTCTTTTTGTCCATAATATGAGTATCAATCGCAAATAGCCCAACTTTTTGCTTATTTATCCCAAATATAATCATGGTAGATTTATCTCGCGAAGAATTAGCACGAGCTAGAAAAAACAATCTTTCTCCCGAAAAATATGCCCGTTTGAAAGCAGAATCTAAAGCTCCCTATCGAGGTTTGAGAAAGTTTTTCTACGTGGCATTTGGCGCATCTGGCTTGATTGGGGCGTTTGTCTTTTTGGCGAAATTGGCTGCGGGTCAAGATTTCCCGACTAATTTTCCTAATTTTGCGCTTCAGGTAGGAGTAGTTGCTCTGATGGTGTTCTTGTTTCGGATCGATCGGGCTAAAGATGATGGGAAGTAGATTGTAAAAAAGGAAATTATGCTTCTTCATCAATTAAAATCCGATAATTACTTGCCACATAGCAAATGCAAGAAATGCGATCGCGCCAGACTGGGGCAATAAATATTTAAACTGCTGGCGGGCAATCTTTTGAGTTAATAAAATAGATAATAGTACGCCAACAATTAAGCATGTACCCTGGAGAAAAGCGATTACCGCTGGATGTGCCACCAGTATAGGCAGATTAGCTCCATTTAAGCCAAAGGTTGCCATCGTTACGGGTAAGATTCTGCCCCCTTCATTTAACCCTAGTCGAAGATAGTGGGCTAAGTTCCCTGCTAACACCAAGGGTAAATAGCCATATGCCAGTTCAATAAATCTACGGGGTTTATATCTGCGATCAAACTTACCGATAAATATATTTAGGGCTTGTGCCAGTAACGGTAAAATAATCGGCGCACTTAAAACTATCACCGATACCAAAGCATGATTGCTAAATTGCTCTAGGTGCAGGTTTAAACCCAATCGAGCTGATATTTCTGGCAGACGGTGCAGAAAAATGACGTTTAATAACAGGAACAACAAGGCTACTTCGTAACTATGGGGAGTGTGAGTTGTCCATAGTTCAATTCCAGGAGGACGTAAGTTCAACTCCACCGAGCGATGGGGACAGGCTTTGAGACAGGTCATACAGAGGACACAATCTTTATTATCCGCTAACTGGGCAGGGTGAGAATATAGAGGACAACCATTGGTTTCTTGTCCTTCGCCCTTTGCCGCCCCACCCTTATAACATTGATAGGTGGTACATTCTGCCGAACAGGTTCCCTGTTGTCCGCGTAATTCCGTCATTGAGAGTTTAGCAAACAAGCCGTTCATCCCTCCAATGGGACAGAGATAGCGACACCAAAAACGGCGTTCAAAGATGGTGGAGAAAATCATTGCCCCTGCGGTAATTAGCAATAGCAAACAAGCTGAGAGATATGCCGTATTTTCTAGATCCCAGAGTTCTTCCCAAAGCAGAATTAGGGCAAATAAGCCAAATAAAAACCAGCCACCCCACTGGTCGGCAGCCTCTCTGGGCCATTTTTTAAGCGATCGCGGAAACCAAATTAAAGATAGCTTTTGGGTAATCTCGCCATAGATCATAAAGGGGCAAACCGCGCACCAAAGCCTACCGACAAAGGGAAAGGCAATCAAAATTAGGGGCCACCACCATGCCCAAAACATATTTAGGGCAAAGTTTGCCTGACGATTCTGCGGCGCAATAAACAGAACTAAGATGATAAAGGCGAAAAAGCTCAAGGTGAAGCCATAGTTAATCCTGTCGGGAAACCAGTCACTGCGCAGCCAATGACGCAGCTTGGGATACCTGTTGAGTAGATTTACTCGATACTGTTTCTTCTTACTTTGGGACTGCCACACAACCTCTTCGGTAATATCATCGCATCCCTGGAGTTGAGTTAAGGCTCGTTCAATAATACTTTCTAATTCCCGCAGATTATTGGGAAAATCGTAAGCCTGGAGATTTCTGACTGCTTCAGGGGTAATTTTGGTTTTTCGCAGACATTTGTTGCGTCCAATCAGATTGAGATAATAGTCGATCTGCTCATCTAAATCCTCTTTACGAACTCTGAGGGGAGGAACCTTGATCAAATTTTCTACAGCCGAATCGATCGCTGGAATAGTTTTCTCAGAAACTAAAATAATTCTGGCTTGAGCTGTTTGAGGTTCGGCAACTTCTCCCCCTGGACGCATCACAGGGGTATATTGGTTAGTCTTAATTAAATTGGCGATCGCAGGAATTAATTCTTGGGGTAATAAATGAACGTTATTGAGAATTAATGTACCTTCATCTAGACTAGCGATTAAACCTAATTTTCCCCCACTGCGACCAAATAATTCTGCACCACTAATTTGTAGTTTTGAGCAGTCAATTTTGATAATTGCCTGACGGCGATATGCCGAACCAAAATGAATCAGTGCTGCTAAGTTATCTTTTTCTAAGCCTGGTTCCCCAAAGAGTAATACCGACTCTCTAGTTTCAGCAGCCTGTTTAATTTGCGATCGCAATCTGGTGGCGTAGCGACTTTTACCGATTACTCCTCGTTTGGCTTTACTAACCAGATAAGGTCTTAAGGTTACCTGACGTTCCTGTTCAAACTGTAGCTGTTCTGATAGTTCTTTAACCTCTGTGGCTAACTGTTGGGAAAAAGCCTGTGCTATTTGGGGGTATTGCTGGATTAATTCCTGAAACTCATGGCGATTCGATATACCAAACCTGAGTCTGGGAAATCGTCTCGACTTGATACTGGGTTGGCTGATTTAACAGTAGAGCATACAAATTAAGAACTGTTCCAGATAGTAAGCTACTTTGACCCGATTCCAGGCTACTGTTACTAATTAGCTTGCCCGATCGCACTATGTAGATGCCTTCAGGTTCAGTATTTTCTCTAACTAAAGTTTGCTCTGGCGCAATTGTTTGTTCGCTTAACTTAGCGGCGATCGCCTCTAAAACTTCTGCTGCTAAATTGCTCAGACAGGTTTGGCGCTGAAGGAAGGATACTAAATCTGCTGAATTCATACAGTAATCCTCAACTTGGTTACTTACACCTTATCAAGCTGAGGAATTTTGGCGAAAAAAAAGGACCGCTTTGCTACTGGCGATCCATAAAACTTAAACTTTTAAGAGTATTAACAATTTAATTTAATTCTAAACTGCTGTTGGAATAACTCCGACAGCTTCAAGAATTTTGAACAGAACAGAATTGATTACGCTAAGGGCAAATGCTCCAATGATCGGACTCAAGAATTTAGAGCGCAATCTAAAACCTTGAACCAATAATGCAGCTAGTCCAAAGATGATGATATTGGCAACAAAAGAAGCTAATCCCAAAGTGATTACACTCAGCAAACCAAACCCAGTCAAAATGGGATGTAACACTGCATTAAGGATGCCAAATACTACTGCGGAGAGTATGGCTTTTTGAATGCCATCGATTTCAATCCCAAGAGGAAGTTTAGAGATAATCAGCAAACTAATAGTAGTTACTACAAGGGAAACGAGTATAGCGATAATGTTCATAAAAGAAAATCCTA
>CAWENZ010000019.1:0-59718 GCA_963810445.1 uncultured Verrucomicrobiae bacterium
ATCACGATCAGCGCGGCCACACCGAGTGCCACACCGGCGAGCGAAATGAGGGTTATGAACGATACGAATCGGGTGCGGCGCTTCGCTCTGAGGTAACGAAGCCCGACAAACAGTTCAACGGGGTTGATCATGGCCTCGCATTAAAGCACATCCGGCCGAATTTCGTCCGGATACGTGACCCGTTTCACAGTTTTGCATCAAGTAATAAAACCTTTTAAATCAACTGTTTCTCGCTATGACCTGGAGTGATATAGTCGCCCGGTACGAGAGGAGTATCAGCATATGAGCAAGCTCTGGAAAAGCACATTTATCGCGTTGCTGCTCGGCTTTGCCGGCGCAGCCGGCGCCGACACCCTGGATATGCAAGGCACGGCGGCAGAGCGCGGCTCGGTCGGTCCTGCCAGCGGCACGACGCAGGCCGCGGTTGAGGCAACTTTCGGCAGTCCGAAGGCGAAGAAAGCAGCGGTCGGGGATCCGCCGATCTCCAGCTGGGAATACGACGGCTTTGTCGTCTACTTCGAATTCGATCGCGTCATTCACTCAGTCAAGAAGCGCTAGAACGCCAGCAGCCAGATCTGAAACGCCCGGGTAGCGCAGCGCCCGGGCGTTTTTTTGTGCCTGCAGTGTGGGCATGGTGTGGGATAATCGCCGGCCGTTTTCGGCCAGAGCGAACCCTTGGCTCTCGATCCTCTACTGCTGCCAGCTGCACAAGCACTGCCTACGATCGGCAACAGCGTGTCCTGCGGCCGTCTGCTCGGCGCGAGCGCCGCGCTGGCGATCGCGGAATTCGCCGAGCGTGCCGCGGCACCGCTGCTGGTACTGGCAGAAGATCCGCGCCACGCTGATCAGCTGGAAGCCGAGCTGCGTTTCTTCGCCGGGCCGGCGATCCCGGTGCAGCATTTCGTCGAGTGGGAAACCCTGCCGTGGGACAGCTTTTCGCCGCACCAGGACATCATCTCCGAGCGCCTCTCCGTATTGGCGACACTGCCCGCGCAGCAACAGGGCATCATCGTCGCCTCCGCACCGGTGCTGTTGCAGCGCCTGCCACCGACTGACTATGTCGCCGCGCGCACGCTCGCGCTGCAGAGTGGCCAGACGCTGGCGCGTGAACCACTGATCGAACGTCTGCAGGCCGCCGGCTACCTGCGCGTACCGCAGGTCAGCGAACACGGTGAATTCGCAGTGCGCGGCTCGCTGATCGATGTTTTCCCGATGGGATCGGGGCAGCCGATTCGCATCGATTTTTTTGACGACGATATCGAGAGCCTGCGCTACTTCGCCGCTGACACGCAATTGTCCGGTGAGGTACTCGAGAGCATCGAATTACTGCCCGCACGCGAAATCCCGCTGGATGCGGATTCGATCAAGGCGTTCCGCGCCGCCTATCGCGAGCGCTTCGAAGGGCAGCCGGCGAAGTCGCGCGTATACCGCGAAGTGTCGGAGGGCATTGCACACGGTGGCATCGAGTACTACCTGCCACTGTTTTTCAAGGCGACTGCGAGCCTGCTCGACTACCTGCCGGCGAACTGCATTGTCGTCGCGCCGGACGGCCTGGCCGCAACGCTCAGGCAAAGCTGGCCGAGATTGAAGAGCGCTATGAGCTGACGCGACTGGACCCGGAACGGCCGATCCTGAGTGCCACCGAGACCTTCGCGACGCCGCAATCGGTGTTCGATGGCCTGCAGCGCTGGCCTCTGCTGCACTACTCGACGCAGTCGCTGGCCGAGGCGGCACGCGTCAGCAATCTCGCGACGCAGCTGCCGCCTGCGCTGCGCGTCGAGGCGCGCTACGCCGATGCCGCCGCCGCCCTGATGCGCTTCCTCGAGGGCTTCGACGGCCGCGTGTTGTTCTGCAGCGATTCTGCCGGGCGGCGTGAACAGGTATTTGATCTGCTGGCCGGCCGCGACCTCGATGTGGCGCGGGTGGCCGACTGGCAGTCGTTTCGCCGCGCGCAATACCGCATCGGGGTCGCCATCGCACCGATCGAAAACGGCGTGTTGCTGCCGGCGAGCCGCATGGCAATTATTGGCGAGCAACAGCTGTTCGGTGAGCGCGCACGCCGCCGCAACCGGCAACGACGCATCGAACGCGATCCCGAAACCATCATTCGTCAGCTCAACGATCTCGTGGCCGGCTCGCCGGTCGTGCACGCCGAGTACGGTGTCGGCCGCTACCTTGGCCTGACGACGCTGGAAACCGGCGGCGTGAGCGGCGAGTTCCTGCAGCTCGAGTATGCGGACGGCGACAAGCTGTACGTGCCGGTACATGCGCTCGACCTGATCACGCGCTTCACGGGCACCTCACCCGAAAACGCGCCCTTGCATCGCCTCGGCAGCGATCAATGGGCCAACGCACGACAGCGCGCCATCAAGAAAATTCGCGATGTGGCGGCGGAACTGCTGGACGTGTACGCGCGCCGCGCGGCCCGCCAGGGACACCCGCTGCGCTGGGCGGAGTCCGACTATCGCGCTTTCGAAGCCGGCTTCCCGTTTGACCTGACCGAGGACCAGGAGCGCACCATCAACGAAGTACTCGACGATCTCGGCAGTGCGAGCCCGATGGACCGCGTTGTTTGCGGCGACGTCGGCTTCGGCAAGACCGAAGTCGCACTGCGCGCAACCTTTGCGGCCGTGCACGGCGGCAAACAGGTGGCCATACTGGTGCCGACCACTTTGCTCGCGCAGCAGCATGGCCAGACCTTTAATGATCGCTTCGCCGACTGGCCGGTCCGCATCGCGGTGCTGTCCCGCTTCCAATCCGCCAGCGAGGTCAAGAGCATCGTCGCCGGCATGCGGGACGGCAAAGTCGACGTCGTCATCGGCACGCATCGCCTGCTGCAACACACCAGGGACCTGAAGAACGTGGGCCTCGTGATCATCGACGAAGAACACCGCTTTGGTGTGCGCCACAAGGAGGCGATCAAGTCCCTGCGCAGCGAGATCGACATACTCACGCTCACCGCGACGCCGATTCCGCGCACTATGAACATGGCACTGGGCGGTTTGCGCGACCTGTCCCTGATCACCACGCCGCCGGCAGAACGCCTTGCCGTGAAGACGTTTGTCACCGAATGGAACGAGGTATTGGTTCGCGAGGCCTGTTTGCGAGAGATCAAGCGCGGCGGCCAGGTGTACTTCATCCACAACCGCGTTGAAGATATTGCCGCGATGAGTGAGCGGCTCGGCAAGCTGGTGCCGGAAGCGAAGATTGGCATCGGTCACGGCCAGATGCCCGAGCGCGAGCTTGAGCATGTCATGCTGGATTTCTACCACCGCCGATTCAATATCCTGCTGTGCACGACCATTGTCGAGAGCGGCCTGGACATAGCCACCGCCAATACGATCATCATCAATCGCGCCGATCGCTTTGGCCTGGCGCAGTTGCACCAGCTGCGCGGCCGTGTCGGCCGTTCGCACCACCGCGCCTATGCGTACCTGGTCGCGCCGCCGCGTGCCGTCATGACGGCCGATGCGATCAAGCGACTTGAGGCTATTGATTCGCTCGAGGACCTCGGCTCCGGGTTTACACTCGCCACACACGATCTCGAGATCCGCGGCGCCGGCGAGCTGCTTGGCGATGAGCAGAGCGGACAGATTCAGGAAATCGGCTTCTCCCTGTACACCGAATTGCTGGCACGCGCTGTGGATTCGCTGCGCGCTGGCAAGGAACCGGATCTCGACCGCGCCTTGCATGCCGGTGTCGAAATCAACCTGCACATCGCGGCGCTGTTACCGGATGACTACGTGCCGGACGTGCACCTGCGACTGATCCTGTACAAGCGCGTAGCGTCCTGCACGACGGCCGACGAATTGCGCGAACTGCAGGTCGAACTGATCGACCGCTTCGGCCTGTTGCCGGCCGCAGCCAGCAATCTCATGCGTATCGCCGCGATCAAACAGCATGCGGTGGCGCTGGGCATTGAGAAAATTGACGCCGCGGACAAGGGTGGCTACGTGGTATTCGGCGCGCATAGCCGCATCGACCCGCTCGCGCTCGTACAAGTTAGTGCAAAATGGCAGCCAGGCCTACAAGCTGCAGGGCTCGCACCGGCTGCAGTTTCGCGGTAACTTCGCAGCGATTGCGGAACGCTTCAAGGCGGTGGAGCAACTGCTCGCCCATCTTGCGGTCAAAGACCAGAACGGGGAGAATCGGAGTAGCAATGATCGGTCAGATAAATAAGACAGCGCGACAGTGGCTACCGCTCGCAATCCTGCTGCCTTGCATCGCTGCGGCGCAGGACGAATTACTGAACGAGGAACAGGCCGAGATCAAGCTCTACACGGTCGAAGTCATCGTGTTCCGCTATACCGAAGACGTCTCCGTCGGCAGCGAAATATTCCCGCCCGAGACACCTGCGGCCGCCGATAGCGAGGCCGTCGCCGAGATCGCGGTGCGGCCGCTGCCGCGCCGGCACCCGGATTTCATCGGCCTCGAGCCCGTGTTGCTGAGCGAACAGCAGTTGACGTTGCAGAAAACGCTCGCACAACTCGAGTTGCTCGATGCCTACGAACCGATTCTGCACGTGGGCTGGACGCAGCCAGGCTATCCGCTGAGCGACGTCGTGGTGATGCCGCTCTCGGCCTTCGGCACACCACCCGCCGGGCTCGACGGCAACTTCACCTTGTACCTCAGCCGCTTCCTGCACCTGGTGGTCGACCTGTCGCTGACGCCGCCTGACAGCACGCCTGAGTACGCGGACGAATTCGGCACCGTGCGCCAGTTCGAGTATGCATTGCCGCCGACGCAAGGGCCGGTGCGTTTTGGTATTCGCGAAGACCGCATCTTCAAGAGCGATGAGATTCGTTACTTCGACCATCCGAAGTTCGGCGTCATTGCCAAAGTGCAGCGCGTCGCTGCGGCGCAAGATCCCGCCGCGCTACGGCCGCCGCTAATCGGTCAGGCTCAGCAATAATCCGCGCAGAAATTCGCGCGCGCTCGCCTGCTCGCCGGCATTCGCCGAAATCCCGACCTGGAAAGAAACGGTCACGAACTTGGACACGCTGGAGCGCGGGTGATGCAGGCCGAGCTCGCGCACAGCGGACGAAATGCGGCTCGCGAATTCGCGCACGGTCGCCTCGTCCGAGGCATGCGATAGCACGACCACAGCGCTGCCATCCAACCTGCCAACAACATCGCTCGCCCTGCGCAGGCAGCGGCGCACGGTCTGTCCAACGCGTCGCAGGCAGGAATCCGCCGCGTGCCGGCCGAACACATCCACGTAGGCGTCGAACTCGTCCAGTACGAATACCACGATGGACAAGGAACTTTTTTCCCGCGCTGCCACGGCCCAGTCATGTTCAAGTACTTCGCAAAACGCATGCTCGTTCAGCAGCCCGCTGACCGGGTCGGTGCGCGCAAGATCGCGGATGCGGCGTTTGGCCTTGAGCAACTCGTTATGCATCTCGGAGCCGGCCACGGCACCACCGGCCGCGCCACTGCGCCAGAACGCGACATACAGGTTGGGCGCAGCCTCGTCGGCGAGCAACAGCGGTCGCAGTGCGAGCAGGTACTCGCGACCACCGAGTTCGACCGGAAAACTGGTTTCCTGCTGCGAGCGCAGCGACTCCGACACATCCACGGCGAGATCGCGCCCGACCAGTTGCTCGATCACATCCGCGAACGGTTTGCCTTGAACCTCGGTGCCGCCGATTGACTCGAACGCCACATTGCTGAGCACGACCGGCCAGTCCGGGTGGTCCACGCGCACTATCAGCAGCGGCTCGGCCGATGCCTGGATTACCTGTTCCAGGATTTCGCGGCTGAGTGTATTCATGCGTCGAGCTCCAGCGGCGGTCGCTCGCTCCAGCGGGTCACCGCCGCACTTGCCTGTTGCCATTCGTCACTGGCCAGCAAGGTCTCGCGCAGCACGTGCCCGGTGCCGTGCAGCCGCGCGAGGCGTACCAGCGACAGCGGATTGGAATAATCGCGCAGCGCGAGCACGGCTTGCTGCGCCGCCGCGCGGTCGTTGCATACCAGCACCATGTCGCAACCTGCGCGCAATGCACGCGTCGCGCGCTGCGGCATATCGCCATAGGCCGCGGTCGCCTGCATGCTCAGGTCATCACAGAACACGGCACCGCCAAAACCGACGCGTGCGCGCAATTCGCGTTCGATCCAGTAGCTCGAGAATCCTGCAGGCAGCTCATCGAGTTCACGATACACGATGTGCGCCAGCATCACGCCCGCGATCAGGCCGTTGCTGCAGAGGCGCTCATACGGGCGCATATCGTCGAGCAGGATGCCGTAGTCACGCCGGTCAACCGGTAGTTTCAGGTGCGAATCCGCGATCACGCCGCCGTGCCCCGGAAAATGCTTGGCGACCGCGGCCATGCCGGCGGCCCGCAGGCCGCGGCAAAAGGCGCCCGCGAGCGCGCCGACCGCGTCCGGATCGGCATGCCAGGCACGATCGCCGATGATCTCGCTGACGCCCCAGTCGAGATCGACGCAGGGCGCGAAACAGAGATCGATACTGGCGGCGCGCAGTTCCGCGCCAATCAGCCAGCCGGTCTGGCGCGCCAGCGTGATGCCCTGCTCCGGGTCGCGGCCGTACACGAGGCCCAGCTCGCGCATTGGCGGTATGGCCGAAAATCCTTCGCGGAAACGCTGCACGCGACCACCCTCATGATCGACGGCGATCAGCAGCGGCGGACTGCGCAATGCCCGGATCTCGCCGACGAGGTCGGCGATTTGCGCCGGGGACGCATAGTTACGTGTAAACAGGATGACCCCGCCCACCGCGGGTTCGCGCAGCAAATCGCGGTCAGCCGGGCTCAGTGCGACCCCCTGGATATCAAGCATGACCGGACAAAGCGACATAAACTGATTCTACAAAAATACTCTAAGCAATTGTAATCATTACTACTTACTGTGTTCGCACGAACAATGCAATGGACTCGACGTGCGCGGTATGCGGGAACATGTCAATGATCCCTGCCGCCTCGAGCCGATAGCCCTGCTCGCGCACCAGGGCGCCGGCATCGCGTGCCAGGGTCCCGGGGTGACACGAGACATAAACAATACGCCGTGCGGTGGCGCAAGAACCTTGTGTTGAATTTCCCGCTTGAACCCATCCGAATAGCTGATGTTGATCTCGATCCCTTGCCCGCCCTTTGCACTTCCCGGCATGGAGGGCTCCTTCGGCGTTTCTTTGACCGGCTTCGGTGGGATCATCGCCGCGTTTTTCAAGAACTGATGCTGCAAGTGGGCGCTGAAAACCGGAAGAAGGGATTCAGGCCCGGTTCCAACAGGGAGGGAACGCGCATAACGACCAACATCAATGACAAAGCGGGAGGTGGCGTTGGCGAGGAGTACCTTGGCTCCCTTGGCCGGCGTGCTCACTCCCTCCGGGTCTGCAATGAAGGCATCCAGATCAGCAGGTTCGAGGTCCACCTTCAGCCCCTCCAGATTGTTGCCGAACTCCCCGTTCTCAGGGTCCTTGCCCATCAATGCAATGGCGCACAGAAAGCCAAGCGTGTCGTATGCGAGCTTGGTGTGATTCCCGTTTGGATCAATGTGAATGGCTGGCTGAAGAACACGGTAGTCGTAGATGACTGCAGTCTTGTTACCGACAGGGTCAACCGTTTCGATGGGAAGCAATGCCGGATCATCGTAGGTGATGATCATCGACTCCCCGAAGGTGTTTTCAAAGCGATGGGGCTGAAAGAATCGTCGCTTTGCAAAGGCCAGTTCTCTTGCAGCTTCAGAGGGCAGACCGGAAGCGACCGGGGAGAAATATTCCCTCCCGTCCGATATCCAAAACTCACCTTCGGCACCCGGTTCCTGATAACCTGCCGACCTTTCACGGAGAGCGGAGAAAACATCGGATTGGGGATCGAGTCGGCCCACAAAGGAGTCAAATAAATCCGGAGTAAACGCAAGGCGAAGGGTTTCACCCTTTAGCCCCATCGACTGAAGATCGCCGACGGAACACAGGTCACGCAGATCATCGCGCCGATATCGTGTTCGCAAATGCTCGACTCGCCGCTTGGAGGGATCGCCTGTGGGATTCTGAGCCGCCGAGTAAGGTATCGTAATCAGACCGCCCGCCCCATTCGCTAGGGCGGTAAGGGAAGCATCGAACATGACCCGCAAAGAGTCGCTCCATCCCCGCCCTTTGATCTCGTATTTGACCTGCTCTGCGGGTAGTGGAGTCCTCCAAACACTTGAGTCATCAACCGCATTTGTAAACGAGGACTGTGTGTAGAGTATCCTGGTTTCCGCCTGTTCCAGCCTCTCTGTCCGACTGAGCTCGGGACTGAGCTCGGGACTGACCTTTCTACGTCGATAGCCCACACTTAGAGACTGCTCAACGTTACCAAAGCGATCTACTTTCAACACCAGTTCGTGAGTAACCCGGGGATCGGGAGTGTCCAGGCGCTCATAGTGCGCATGAATGCTCTCACGATCGTGAACAGAGAAGACTGCATGATGGTTCGCTTCTCTCCGCTGGATCACTTGAATAGAGAAATTGCTCTCTACAACCTCGTAGGGACGCGATGCCCGTTCTCTGCTTCCCACAATGTCGTCGCTAGCATCTTGAGCGTAGATTTCTCGTCGCAATTCGCGTCCGCGAAGTGCCCTGCAGGCCTCCCGCTCCTCTTCGATGCTCAATCCTTCCGGGAAGATGGAATCTGGCAAATCAATGGCATCTGCGTCGCCCTTCCAATACTCTGCCTTGAAAGCTTGCTCTATCGTTGAACTGACCCGCCACGCACCGTGATGGAACCATCTCTTGGTCAGGGCCGGCGGAACATCAGAACTGGGAGACAGGTTGTTCCCAATCGCGGTAGGATCGCCAACTTGGCCAAAATCGGCCGTATCCCACTGCTCAACCATTCCGAAACCACGAAACTCCTTCTCTCGACCATCGTAAAACCCGTGATGGTAAGCATAGCGGCTGACAAAGGAGTTACCGCTGACGCGGTCGATGGTTTCGACTTGGGCAACCACATGGACCGGAAAAGGCAGTCGGGTAATCCAAGGTCTGCCAGCCTTCCGGTCGTCGAGATAGTAGTGTGTGGAACTACGGTAGGTGACTCGAGTCTCAGCACCCAGATTATTCCGACTCGCGCAAAGGAGATGCGGTTTTACGCCGCCCGTCAGATCCACGCAGGCAAAGGGATGGCCTCGATCACCTGCGGATGACGAAGACCACACCAGGCAAGACGTGCCGTTGCCATAGAAGTCGGTAGTGGTGATCGAAGCAAGTTGGTGGGGAAGAGCGAAAGGAATTGGCTTCCGTTCACTCCAACTGTTTCCCACATAATTCGCCCAATACGAAGCACCTTCTCTCCCCAAGTAAATCAGATCCGTGACTCCGGAACCATCAACATCCGCTAAACGAATTCTTGCCGGGTCGAATTGGCCATCGGCATCCATCACAGGAGCACTAGCCATAACGATTTGGGCTCCAAAACGCCCGTAGCCAAGATTCGGCCAATAACAAACTTCACCGCTTCTGATGCGAACAATATCACTGAGACCGTCACCCGACATGTCGGCTAGAAATATCGTCTGGGTCTTCTCTGCTGATAGGCAACGGGGGCCGTTTTCCTCATTCAGTAGTTTAAGGAGCTTTCTGGGGAGTCCGAAGCCTTTCCGGCCCTCAGATGGCTGCCAAAAATAGCACTCCTCTCTGCTGATGAGGATGTCGGCGAGACCGTCGCCAGTCAAATCGATGAGCCTCAGATCAGGGTCATCTATATCAAATGCCGGCGGAAATGGCATGCCTTCGAAAGGTAGCCATTCGCCGTCATCAGAACGTTGGAAGAATCCGGCGAAGCTGCGACTGAAGTGGACGTAATCGAGCTTGGCCTCTCCAGTCAGATCCATCAACCGTCCCGATCCTGGTGCACCAAATCCAACCGGTGCTGCTGGTAGAGTCTGAGCTGTGGCAAAGTGACCGCCAAGATTTCGCGAATAGCTCCACGAATCATTGCGCCGAGTAAGAACGCCTGCGATCCCCTCACCGTCGATATCGACGAACTGGAACTGTTTCGAATCCACTCCTTCAGGGAGATTTGGCCTATCGGCGCGTGGAATCGTCGCAAAAGACATCTCTCCGGCACGAGTGTAATCGAACTCAATTTTTGGCCAATATCTTGTCGAATACACTTTTGAAGCGTCGCGACTGAACCCTATTCTGGTGATTCCAATCAGCTTGGAAAGGACTTTTGATTCCTCATAGTCGAACCGGATCCCCCCGACGAGACCATCGTATCGAGTAGATGAAAGAGCCTCGCCTTCATGCTGGAGATGGTGATGGATTAGAATGCGGCGGCAGACGAGGCGGTTCCTTACCTCGAAGCCGAATCGGTAGTTTGAAAACGGGTCCTTCCTAATGGGGAACTCAACGGCTGCTCCCTCCCCGAAACCTGGAATCTGGCCGTAATCGAACGAAAGGTTGAAACACCATCCTCGTGAGCGTTCTGGATCGGAACTTCCGAGTAGCTCCAGGACTTGAGGTATCAAAGGCTCGTCTGCTTCTGGCAGAAACGGTGTGAGATTGGCGTAGCGAATACCCAGCAGATGAGAGTTGGTGAAACGTCTGCCAGCCGGGACAATGGCGGAGTCTTCCGCATCGTCATTCACCTGGTCCCGATAATACTCATAGACCACTGCATCTCCTTGGTCGTCGAAAGATGCTTCCAGATTCCACCTGCCAACTCGCGCGGAGTCGTTCGGATCGGACAACACAGCTTCGGGCGTGAGTCCCAACACGTGGCAAACATTGGCCTTTGTCCGGACGACCCAGAAACTGCGAAAGCCAGCCTCTAGGGGGCGATGGTATTCGATTCGAGAATAGTCCGACAACAGACGGGGGTAATAGCGACGTATGGCAAAAGAGCCGATCAGGATCTCAGGTCCGGTGGGAACCAGATCGTCGTGACCATGGAGCAAAAACGTGTCGGATTGCTCTTGGTCCTGATATTGAGGGAGTCCTTTATCTGTCTTTCGCGCTATCCACGGAACGTCTAAGTTCCAACCGGCACCAAAGGGGCCGTTCTCAAGATTAGAACCGTAACTGAGGCTCAATTCGGGTTTAAGTCCTCTGGCCTCAGGAACATCAATCGAATAACTGAATGATCCAGCTCCGGTAAACGCAGAGTGGGAAAAGTTCTCATTCGTGCCCGAAATAGCACCTCCACCTTTCGGTAGGCTCAAGGTGGGGGTATCCCTGAAAGCCGTCTGTTGCCGTCCCTTTGCTTTGTCAGTTTGCGGTCGATTTGGCATCAAGGAAAAGGGTTAACCTAATTTAATATCTATTGCCATCGAGACTCTGCTCAGACAAAACGATGATTCCGTGATGCGTTTCAGCCGGAGAATTTTTCTTCTTTGTTATCGGGTGATTGAGGCTTGAGCGCTTTTCCGACAAATGAGAGTAGGTCATGAATACCCGAGCTACCTCCGCTTATCAGGACTCCGGTCAAAAATACATCCAGAACAGTCAATACCTTAAATTGAAGGGATTTAGCTATCACCTTAGGATCAGCCCCATCGGAAGAACCTGGGTCAATTTGAAAAATCTGAGTCAATGTTCTAACCCCAACAAAAGCCAGTATCACTCCCAACAAAAGTCCAATACGCATCGCCCTGACCCTAGTTTCTTGGCGAAAGCTCTCAGTCTTTTCAATTCCGCTTATGGCGGCTTCTTTTTCCCTCTGGGCACCGACTAAAAGTTCTATCGCTCGCTCAATGAGAATTGCGCATACCAAAAGAGACGCTCCAATACTCGCCAATTTACTTGCCGCGTCAGTTTCGCCCGCCGCATTTTTACTGAGAACTACGTCTCCAGATGTAAACCATACACTCGTAATTGAAATGCCCACTGCAAAGACGAATACCAGGAAAGTTTTTGATTTTTCGTTCATGGATTGAAAAGATGTCTAGTAGTTTGCGGTCAGCAAGAATAATTCATTTTCCTTGGATGTTGAATCATGGAAATTGCTGTGACTATTGGATCTAGTTGGTGAGCCGGACGCAGCGGCGATTGAGCGACCTCGAGTTGAGGGAGGTTTCCGCCGTATCCTCGGAGAAAACGTTGGCAGCGACGAAGCCGATTTGGCTGACGCTCCAGTTGGTTTTTGCGATCTTGTTGCGGTCGTCGGCGTCGTCGAAGGCCTCGCGGATGATGAAGCCGCCGGTGGAGTGGGCGAGAAGGTGGAGATTGATGATACAGCCTTTTTTCACCAAGGCAGCGAAGGTGGTGATGCCGTCATCGATGAGTTGAAGGGCCACCCGGCGGGCGTCACTGCGGTCTTCGAGGTAGTTCGCGGCGTTGCCTTTGGCGGGCCAGTCGAAGCTGATGAATTCGCCCTTATAGCCAGCCTTGGCTAGGCCGGTGCGGATGCTGCGGTGGCGTTGGATGAGATCGGCCTGGGTGACATTGTAGCCATGCCCGAAGACAACGATGCCCTCACACTTTTGCGCCTGTGGCGTTCCGACGACGTCCGAGATGAAGGTGGTGCGGTTGATTTCGTGAGAGTGATCTGGGTTCCGGTCGTCCGGGACTTTGAGAAAACGTGTCGGCCCAGTCTCGCTGGAAAGCGAGCCGCCTTTGATGGCACGGGTGCAAACGACGTAGTCAGGCATGGAGTTCCGGGGAGGACTTGGATGAGTGCACGATGCAACCATCCGCTAGAATGCAAACAGAACGGGTTTTGGGAATCAAGAGGGCGAGGTGAGCAAAATCGGAGGTGTTGTTAGTTCGGGTTAACATTTTGGATATCCCGAGGATTCAAGAGGGTGTTAGGGTGTGGTTCGCTGAATGAGTGGGTTACGATTCCGGAATGCGGGTGGGCATGAGAGGGAATGCGGAGTTGGATCGAGATCTTGCCCTGTGAAAAGAAGGTGATTAGAGAATCGGCAAATGAGAATTGTTTTGGGGGAGACAGGTTGGAGGGCGTTGGCACCGCGATGGGCGGGTGGTGCGGTTTGTCTCCAGAGACTGGCGATGCGGTGTGGCTACCGGATCGGGGAGATGTGCTCCGAAATGGATCTCAGCGAGCGCTATGTGCACGAGGTTTTCACCCGGGACATTGGCCTTCCACCGAAGGAGTGGATGCGTTGGGAGCGGATGGTGGTGGCCCGGCGGATGCTAACGGGTGGGAAAACACTGGAACAGGTGTCGGGAGATCTTGGGTTCGCGGCGCCTGGTAGTTTTCGGCGGGAGTTTTTGTCAGTCCACGGGGTTTCTCCGGCCCGGTTTCAACGGGAGGTTTGGGGGCTTGAGACGGCGCAGCGGGAGATTGGGAATCCCGAATCGGGCGGCGGTATGGGTAAACCGGATGGACGGGAGGCTTTGGGAGGAATGAGGATGACCGCCTGAAGGGGATTTGGGGTGCGGCTTTGCCCGATCGGGAAGGAAAGAAGGATCAGGGACTGGTGACCGTCGGCACCTGTTGGAAAAGAGGCTTGGATTTCATCGCCGATTTATAGACGCCCCAACCGAGGGGCAGGATGACGACCAGCCAGGCGATGAGCAGCTTGAGGGTGGAGGTTTTCATGGGAGGTGGTGTTTTGAGGCGACAGGACGGACGAGGAGGTTGGCGACTAGGCCGACCATGAGCAGGCCGCACATCAGGAAAAACGTCCCGTTGTAGGCTTGCGCTTTAGGCACTCCGGCGGCGACGCGCGAATCGTAGAAGCCATTGACAAGGGAGGGGCCGATCACCGCAGCGACGCTCCAGGCGGTGATCAGGCGACCGTGGATGGCACCGACCTGATAGGCTCCGAACAGATCCTTCAGGTAAGCCGGGATGGTGGCGAAACCTCCGCCATACATGCTGATGATGCCGGCGGCGAGGCAGACGAAAAGCACCTTGTTCTGGGTTTCCTGCGCCCACGGAAGCAATGCGTAAAGCACCGCCCCCAGAACGAAGTAGATGCAATACACCGCCTTGCGTCCGGTGCGGTCGGAGATGGAGGACCAGATGAAGCGTCCGCCGAGATTGGCAATCGAGAGCAACCCGGCGAAACCCGCGCCGATCGCGGCATTGGCGGTCTTCTGGGCGTCGCTAACAGAGGCCCCGAGGAACATGTCCTGAAACATGTCCGCGGCGCGACCGAGCACGCCGATGCCGGCACTGACATTCATGCAAAGGACGATCCATAAGAGCCAGAACTGGGGTGTCCGCCATGCGGTATCGACCGCGACCCGGGCGTTGGTGATCAGGTGGTGGTTCTGCTGACTCGGCACGTAGCCGTCTGGCTTCCAGCCATCGGCCGGAACGCGCACCATGACCGCAGCCAGGAGGATGAAAAAGGTGTAGAGTCCGGCCATGGTGGCCAAGGCCTGTCCGGCTCCGGTGCTGGTGCCGTTTTGGAAGTGCTTCATCAATTCCTGACCGAGCGGCGAGCCGATCATGGCTCCTCCGCCAAAGCCCATGATGGCCATGCCGGTGGCCATGCCCGGGCGGTCCGGGAACCATTTCACGAGGGTCGAGACGGGCGCGATGTAGCCGAGTCCAAGGCCGATCCCGCCGACAAATCCATAACCGAACAACACCAGGGACAGCGACTTGAGGTGCACGCCGAGGGAGGCGAGGAGCAGGCCTCCGCAAAAGCAGATGCAGGCCGCCACCAGGGTGCGGCGCGGTCCGCTGTGTTCGACCCATTTGCCAAAGACAGCCGCGGAAATCCCTAACATGACCAAGGCGATCGTGTAGGCCCACTGGATGTTGGAAATCGGCACGCCGAGCTCCGCCATGAGCGGCTTGTTGAACACGCTGAAAGCGTAAACCTGCCCGATGCACATGTGGGCGGCGATCGCGGCGGGCGGCACCAGCCAGCGATTGAAACCCGGCGGAGCCACCGTGCGTTCCCGACTGAGAATGCTCATGGGTTATTTCGGTTTGGCCGGGTTGGCGGCTTTGGCTTCGGCATCGCCGAGCTTGAGGGTGGGTGCCTTGGCCTCATCGGAAATTTCCAATGCCACCCAATGACCGTTCAGGGCATGGGAAGGAAATCCGCAGGCGAAGGCGAACTCGCCCGCTTCATCCGCGACAAAGCTGAAACTGCTCTTGCCGTAGGCCAGGCCTTTCAAATGATCCGGCACGGCGGCTCCCTTGAAATAAGGCTCCGCAACCTGAAGTTTTTTCAGCGAGTCCTTCTCGATCACGATCACGCTGTGTGGCACCGGGCTGGGATTGATGTAAGTGACGTTCACCTTCCATCCCTTGGGAATCGTGTAAATGGCACCTCCTTTGGCGTAGCCATTGAAGTTCATGCCGTAGTTCTCATCGTTGAAGACGGCGATGATGACCACGTCCACCGAATTCGGCTCGGCGCCGAGGCGCAGGAAATCCTCCGAAGTGATGCCTGCGACCAATTCCATTTTCCGCCCGGCACTGGCGGTCGTGGTATCGGGCGCGTGGTGCTCATGTCCGGCAGGGGCAGGAGCATCCTGGGCGTGGCAGGGCAGTGAAAATGGAAATAGCAGGGCACCGCCCGCGAGTGAGAAGAATTGTTTCATAAAATCATGGGTATTGGGAAATGGCCGGGGCACACGTACATGGCATGCCCCGGGAAGTGGCGGGATCTAACGAGCCCCGCAGGGGTAGAAGACCGGACTATTTTTTCTGCAGCGGTGCGGTCACGGCTCCGGCAGGAACCTTGTCCGCAGGCACCAGTTTCCAGAGTGCCCCGCGCTCCGAGGTGTAGGGGTCCACCGGCCCACCGTAGTTGGCGCTGGCGTGGGTCATGTAGATATTGCCCGCCTCATCCTCGCCACCACTGGTCGGGCGGAGGGGAGTATCGAGATCCAGCAATTCCTGCATCTGCCATGTGCCCTTGTCATCCTGCTGCAGGCCCCAGACTTTTCCGGTGCCCCAGTCGCTGGCGAAGTAGATGCCATCCAGCGAGGGATAATCCTTGCCGCGATAGATCCCGAGTCCGGTGACGCAGATGCCTTGGTCAACGTGGCTGTATTCGGCGATCGGAAGCAGGCCGACCCGCGGGTTGGTCTTCTCATCCTCGATCGGGAAGGTGTGGCTGCCACACATGAATTTCCAACCGTAGTTCTCGCCGCCCTTGCTGCCCGCCGGCTGCTTGTTGATTTCCTCCCAATGGTTCTGCCCGATGTCGGCGATGAAAAGGTCGCCGGTTTTGCGGTCAAAGGAAAAGGTCCATGGATTGCGGATGCCGTAGGCCCAGATTTCCGGGCGGGCCTTGGGATGGATTTGGGAAAACTGCTTCTCCGAGACACCGAACAAGGTCATCTGCTGCAGGGGTGTTAGGAAGGGATTGTCCTTGGGAATGGAGTAGGCGCGGTCCGGGGTGGAGTTCTCCACATCGATCCTCAACATCTTTCCTAACAGAAGATTCAGATCCTGCCCGGCACTCAGGACATCGCCTTCCCAGCCGCCATCGCCGACCCCGACATACAGGTAACCGTCGGGGCCAAACGCCATCTTCCCGCCGTGGTGATTGCAGTAGGGGAAATCGATCTGCATGATCACCTTGGCGCTGTCCATGTCCGCCTTGTTAGGATCCTTGGCGGAGACTTTGTACTGCACCAGCATGGTCGAGCCATTGAACCACAGATCGGAATAGGAGATGTAAAACAAGCCGTTCTCCTTGAATTTCGGATGGAACTCGATGCAGAAGAATCCTTCCTCAAGGAACGAGCTGAGGGTCTTCTCCTTGATGTCGAGGAACGGCTTTTCGAGCAGCTTGCCATCCTTCACGATGCGGACCACCCCCGGGCGTTCGCAGACAAACAGGCGGCCGGTGCCGTCTTTCGGCGCCGTGACGTGGATGGGATCCACCAGGCCGTCGGCGATCTGGACGAACTGGATGGCGGGGGGCGCTTTCAGTTTTCCTCCGGGCTGGGCGACGGCGGCGTCTTGTGCGTGAAGCGCACCGGTCAGGATGCAGGCGAGTGTGAGCTGGGCTTGTAGTTTCATGGATTTTGGGGGTTTGGGTTGGTTACTGGAGATGGATCGATTGCCCGGAAATTTCATGGGTGCTCCGGGCACCTGGAAGCAGCATCCGTCGAATGACAAAATCTGATGCCGCCTTCATGGGATTGATCCATCAATCGTTAGCGTAATCAACCGTCCGGCTTTGCCAAGATAACTTTTGGGAACAATTGGTCCGCGCCCGGACCCGTGTCGGAAAGGGAAAGATGGTGATGGAAGGTATCTGCGCGAAGTGCGTGTGGGGATTTCTAACCGGGCGGTAGCCGGGAGGGGGATTCGGGAGACGAATGGGTAGCCCGCTCCGCGCGAATAGGCCTTTCAGGAAGAAGGCGAGGTCGTCAGGGGTCGAGGAATTTTCCCGGATTGAGGATGCCGTTGGGATCGAGGGCGTTCTTGAGGGCGCGGTGGGTGGCGAAGGAGACCTCGCCGAGGGCCTGGCGGATCCACGGCTTCTTGGCGAGGCCGACGCCGTGCTCGCCGGTGATGGCGCCGTCGTTCGCGAGGATCCAGTTGAAGAGGAGATCGAGGGCGGCGTCGGCGTGGGCGCGGACTGCCGGGTCCTCGTAGTCGCGGACCATGAGGTTGGTGTGGATGTTTCCGTCTCCGGCATGGCCGAAGCAGGCGATGGGGATGCCGGTGTCCTTTTCCAGTTGCCGGGCGAAGGCGACGAGTTCGACAAGCTTGGAGCGGGGGACGACGATGTCCTCGTTGAGCTTGGTGAGGCCGGTGTCGCGGAGGGAGTAGGAGAACTCGCGGCGGAGTTTCCAGATGCGCTCGCAGGAGGCCTCGTCCGGGGCGCGCTCGATGAAGGTGGCACCGAGCTTGGTTAGAAGCTGATGGAGTTCCTCGATCTCGGAGGCAGTGGCGGCGGGGCGGCCGTCGATCTCGACGATGAGGTGGGCCTTGCCGGGCGGGAAGGTTTCCGCGCCCAGCTTTTTGCGAGCAGCGGCGAGGGTGAAGCCGTCGGTGATTTCTAGGGCGGACGGAAGGTGGCCCGCGTCGAGGATGGCCTGCACGGCGGCGGCGGCCATTTCGAACTCGGGGAAGATGGCGGCGAGCATCGCGCGGCTCGCGGGTTTCGGAATAAGGCGCAGGGTGGCCTCGGTAACGACTCCGAGCATGCCCTCGGAGCCGATGAAGATGCCGATGAGGTCGAAGCCGGTCTTGTTCTTGTGGAGGCGTCCGCCGGTGCGGAGGATTTCGCCATTCGCGAGGACGACCTCGAGGCCGAGGACGTAGTTACGGGTGACGCCGTACTTGAGGCAGCGCGGGCCACCGGCATTGGTGGCGATGTTGCCGCCGATGGAGCAATCCTTGAGCGATGGCGGGATCGGGCGGGTATTCCCAACCGACGGCGTGGGCGGCGGCCTGGAGATCGCCGGTGATGACGCCGGGCTGGACGATGGCGACGCCGTCTTCCGGATGGATTCCGAGGATGCGGTTCATGCGGGCGATGGAAAGGACGATGCCGCCCTGGACGGGAACCGCGCCGCCGACGTAGCCGAACCCCGCGCCACGGGTGGTGACGGGGATCTTGTTTTCATTGGCAAACCTGAGGACGGCGGAAACGTCCTCCGTGGATTCGGCAAAGACGACGACGTCCGGCGGATGGCTGGCGGACCATTTGTCGCCGGAGTGCGCGGTCAGGGCTTCCAGGGTGGTGCTGACTTTCCCTTCACCGATGAGGGAGACCAACCGCGCCAGCCATTCGTGGGATGTGAGATTCATGATGCGCGACGACCATCATGGATGGCCTCGCATTCCGTCAACCGCGAACGGAGATGCGCTCCGGATCGGGCGGTTGTTAGGTGTTGCCTCGGGTGTCAGGACAGGATGCGAAACGGCCTGTCATTTGCCGGGGATCGTGATCATTGAATCAAACATGGAGCCCTTTGCCTCGAGGTGCTCGCGGTAGGCTTCCAATTGCTTGGCGTCGAGCACCGGTTCCATGCGTTTCACCTGGGCATTGATTTTTTCGCGCTGGCTTGCGCGCATTTTTTCGATGACTCCCGCGGCATCGCCGCTGGTGTTGGCATTATCCTCCGCAAGATAGACCGAGTCGTGAAGTCCGACGGAATCCATGTCCAGATCCACGCCAAAGTCGCTTCCCATCATCGACATCATCCCGCCCATGCCGCTCTTGGCGGCGAGGTCCACCTTTGATCCGGCGTCATCGTAGAGGATTTGATAGACGGCATCCTTCTGCTCGGGGCGGAGGTCGATCATTCCGTTGAGTTTCGCGAGATCCTTGAGGGCCTGGGACTCGATCTTCTTGCCCCGTTCCGTAGCCTTGAGCTCCGCATAGGTTTTTGCCTGTTCGTCGGAAAGAGTCGCGGCCATCAGGTCCTCCAGGGGACCATTCCCCATGGCCTTGAAATCCGGCATCTGATCGCTATCCCCCGACATCATCCCCGCGAGCGCGGCCCGCTTTTTCTCGTAGAACGCGTTAATCTTTGCCTGCTGGCCGGCATCAAGTCCGAGTTTCTCGACCAGTTCGGCGATTTCCCGGTCGTCCTTCTTCCGTTGGGAATTCTCCATCGCGGTGGCGATCTTGTCCTGCATTTCCCGCGCTTCCTTGGGGAGTTGGTTGTCCCCGCCTAACACCATCGTTCTCACGGACGATTTGGTGGAAGTCTCCGCAGAGCCCTCCGGCTCCTGCCTGTTTTCCGGAGTTGTGATGTTTGGTTTTGGTCTCTCGATCTTCGTCTCGCGCGAGACCGTCTGGCCTGCCGGGACAGATGGGTTGGATGGCTTGATGAACCATCCGATTCCGATGCCGACGAGCAGGGCCAGGGATGCGGGGAGATAGGAGTTTTTCATGGTGGTGCGGTTAGATTGCTCGTGACCGGGGCTCGTGTTCACGCATAGATGTTCCTGTAATATTCGTCCACCATGCGGTCGGCGTCGAAGAAGGGGACGACGTCGTTCATGGAGTTGAGGACGAGCTTGTTCCACTTCTCGGGATGGTCGTAGTAGAGCGGGAGGATCTGCTCGTTCATCGCCTTGTAAAAGCCTTCAAGGTCGTGGCGGTCGCGGTCCTCGGGACTGAGCGACGGGTCGGCGGGCGGAATGATGAAGGAGTTTTCCCCGTCCTTGGCGAACTCACAGACCCAACCGTCGTAGGTGGATAGATTGAGGGAGCCGTTCATGGCGGCGGTCATGCCGGAGGTGCCGGATGCCTCGCGCGTGACGACGGGGTTGTTGAGCCAGATGTCGGATCCGTTTTTCAGGAAACGGGAAAGCTCGAGCTCGTAGCCGACGAGGACGGTGGCATTCGGATAGTCCTTGGTTAGACGGATGAGGTGGTTGAAGGTGTCGATGGCGGAGTAGTCGAACGGATAGGGCTTTCCTGCCCAGATGATCTGGACGGGGCGGTCGTTGTTGTGGACGAGTTCGCGGAAGAGCTTCATGTCCCTGGCGATGAGGTCGGGGCGCTTGTAGCCGGCGAAGCGGCGGGCCCAGACGATGGTAAGGACGTTGGGCTTGAAGAGCTTGCCGGTCTGGTCGGCGACGACGCGGAAGAGGCGTTCCTTGAGCTCGCGTTTGCGGTGTTTCAGTTCCTCGATGTCACCACGGAGGCGGGCATGCTCGAGTCCGTGGTCGGCCCAGTATTTCTTGTTCTGGGCATTGGTGACGTGGGTGATGGGGCAGATGTCCGGATAGCCTTCCCACATGTGGCGGGAAACCTCGCCGTGGAGCTTGGAAACGCCGTTGGCGATGCGGGCGAGACGGAGGGCGGCGAGGGAATGGTTGAACTCGTCGCCATGGATGCCGGTGATGTTTCTAACTTCCTCTTCGGGAAGGCCACCGAAGAACGAGAAATCATGGAGCAGCTTGAAGCCGTGTTTTTCATTTCCCGCTTCCTCGGGAGTGTGGGTGGTGAAGACGAGGCGCTTCTTGACCTCCTCCATGCTACGATGTTTCTCGTAGAGGTGGAAGGCGGCGGAAAGACCGTGTGCCTCGTTGAGGTGCCAGACCTCGGGGTCGATGCCGAGTTCGTCCAGCAGCTTGGCACCGCCGGCACCGAGGATGATGTATTGGGCGATGCGCCGGAGGTGGTCCTGATCATAAAGGCGATGTGTGATGGCGCGGGAAAGGCCGTCGTTTTCCTCGATGTCGGTGCTGAGGAAAAACATCGGCACGGTGTTGAAGATGTCGCCGGGCAGGAACATCGCCTTCACCCATACCGGGTGGCCGTGGACGGGGACGGTGAAGCGGATGCCGGTGTCCTGGAGGAAGGCGTATTCCTTTTTCCGAAACTGGACGGCAAGCTCTCGATCCTCGCCGCGGGCCTGGTTGTAGTAGCCGTAGGTCCAGAGGATGCCGATGCCGCAAAGGTTCTGGCGTTTGGCGGCGGCGGCCCGCATGTGGGAGCCGGCGAGGAAGCCGAGGCCTCCTGAGTAGATCTTGAAGCTTTGGTCGATGGCGAACTCGCAGGAGAAATAGACGGCGCTTTTCGAGTATTCGGGCGCGATGTCGTAGGTGTGGGCGAACGGTTTCGGAAGAAATGAGGAAGGCATGTCGAGGGCGGTGAGTGGCGGATGGTTACCGGAGGTATGTCGGCAAGCGGGTGATGGTTCCCTTGGGACGCCAATTTGGAGGCATTTTCAGGAGCGCGCACAATGGATGCTCGACCGGGAAATGTCGAGTCCGGTGCATCCCGCGGAGGTGATTTCGCTTCCGGGATGGCGATCGTCCCCAATCGGCCGAGGCATTTGCGACTCGCTCAACGGGGGGCGATTTTTGACCTGACCTCCTGCAAGGGGCTCTCGATCCACCTCCAGGACGCCATGGTCAGTCCCCAGGTCACGGCGGCGAAAAAGGGAATGCGGATGATTTCTCCATAGACCCCGTCGAACCAACCGAACCAGAGGAACCAGACGATTTTTCCCGCGACCAGCGGAGCGATGTTGTGAAACAGATAGATGCCGTAGGAGACCTGGCCGATGCGTTGAAGGTGCGGATTCACAAGAAAACTTCCTAACGGTCCGCGAAAGCCCACCGAACCGGCGGCGATGAAGCCGCAGAGCGCGACGGATAGAAATGTCTGCTGCGCCGGGCGCAGGCCGTAGGTCGGCAAGCCAAGCGCGTGGGAGCCGAAAATCGCGACGTAGCCTGCCAGTCCGATGATTGACAGCCATCGCAGCGCCGGACTCTCCAGCGACATCCCGCGGTGGACCGCGAGCGCGAGAAGGCCGCCGAGTCCGAAATAGTCGAATGCCGACCACGTCAGGACCTCGGGCCAGGCGAACCATGGCAGGAGAAGATCATGACAGTAGCGGGAAACCGGTCCCATGGCCGCGAAAACGAGGATTGCGGGAGCGAGCAACTTTCGCGGCAGGAACCAGATCACGAACGGCCATATCAGATAGAACTGTTGCTGGATCGCGAGTGACCAGAAGTGATTCGTGCCCGCCGGCCATTCGCCGAGCATCGCGATGTGGATATTGGAAACATGGAAAAAGTACCAGGCGAACGCCCCGTGCATGTCGGGTGCCCAGACCAGCCATGCCAGCACGATGGCCGCATAGTATGGCGCAAGGATGCGAAGCCCGCGTCGGATCTGATAGGTCTTGAGCGCCTCCAGTTTCCATGTGCCGCCACGGGCCTCCTTGCGGTCGCGCTCCCGCAGCAGGGAGCCGGTGATGAGGTAGCCGGTCAGGACGAGGAAGAAGAAGAGGAAGATCTCGTAAGGGAAGAAGCGTGGCCAGGATCTCGGGGACCAGTGATCCCAGCAGATCGCGACCATCGCCACCGCTCTCAATCCGTCCAGTTGCATCGCCCGCCCGCTCACCGGGTGTGTGAAATCATGATCCGGCGGGTCTTGCACGTGTTTTTCCTGAAATTCATCCGGGGCCGGATGCATGGCGACCATGATTCAAAACTTGAACCCTCGTGGTTTCCGCCCAGCATTCCTACCGATGAAAGCCTCCGATCTCATCTACACCGGATTCAACCGCCGCGTTGCCGCGCTCCATCGCCGCACCGGCCAGATCGTGTGGCAGTGGCGGGCTCCCAAGGGTTCCAGTTATGTCAGTCTTTTGCTTGAACCGAACCTGTTGGTCGTCGCTGTGGACGGCTACATGTATGGCCTCGATCCGCTCACCGGCGGCGAGCTTTGGTTCAATCCCATGAGCGGCTTCGGCACAGGCGTGACGTCGTTGGTTTCGGTCAACGGATCGGGTTCGAGCCCGGTCAACATCGCCGCGGCGGAGATCGCCGCCCGGCAGGCTGCCCGGTCGTCATCCCATTCCACGACGACCTGATAGAGATCGCTGGTGGCCCGTGATCCACGCCCGGGTTGATGACGGGATATTTTCAATTCGATCCTTCAAAGAGGCTGTGCTATGTTCGGTGATCGAACGGGGGGTGGATCGATCCAGGTCACCCGTTCGCTCCGATTTCAAACCCCATGCAAAGCACCCATATCCTCCGAGATTTCGACCAGGCCATCGACAAGTTGCGGAGCGAGGTGCTGGCCATGGCTGCGGGCGCGCGGCACAATCTTGAGCGCGCCGTCCAGTCCCTTCTTGAGCGCGATGCGGATCTGGCCAACGCCGTGATCGCCGATGATGACGATGTCGATGAAAGCGAGCGAAAGATCGACCAACTCGGAATGGACATCCTCGTCCGCTTTCACCCGGTGGCGACAGACCTTCGCATGGTCATCTCGTCGATGAAGATCTCGATGAACCTCGAACGCATTTCTGATCATGCGACAAACATCGCGAAGCGGTCGAAGAAACTGGCCGCGAGTCCGGAACTCTCCGAGATCACCTTGATCGAGCCGCTCTACACGCTTGCGGATCATCTGTTACGCGACGCGATTTCCTCCTTCAGCGACGGTGATGCCACGCTCGGGGCCTCGCTGCACGCGAGGGACAAGGAGCTCGACCGGATGCACAAGGCGGTCACTGCGACGCTCGGGTCGCGCATCGAGCAGCCCAACGGTCGGAGCGAGGATTTCCTCCACCTCATCTTCATCACCCGATTCCTTGAGCGGGTCGGGGACCTTGCGACAAACATCGGCGAGGACGCGGTGTTTCTCCAGAAAGCGCGTGACTTGCGCCACGAGTCGGACCGCGCCCTGGGCAGCGGAGCTTGAAATCCTCGTGCCGGTTCCGGATTTCCGAGTCGGGGAATCAGGATCGATCAACTTTTCCCAAGCTTTTGGGTTGCCCTGCCGAAGGGCTCTGCTAGCGTCCCGACGATTGGTTGGGAAAGGTGATGAAAGCCATACTCGAACATCCCGTGCTTGTATTGAATCGGTTCTGGCAACCGATCCACACCTGCTCCGTCCGCCGCTCGCTTCATTTGCTCTGTCTGGGTCATGCCCAGGTGGTGCAGGTCGAGGGGGAGGAGCGCTTCAATTCCCATGATCTTTCGTCATGGATTTCTTACTCCATTGGCAATGCCGATGAGGAAATGATCCATGGCGCGCGGATCGCGATCCGGGTGCCGAAAATCGTGGTGCTCTCGGTGTATGACCGCCTGCCGCGGCTGGAGGTGAAGTTCACCCGGCGGAATGTTTTCCTGCGTGACAAGTTCACCTGCCAGTACTGCACCAAGGTCCTGCCCGAGACGCAGCTCAACCTCGACCACGTCACCCCGCGCGACAAGGGGGGGCGGACGACCTGGGACAACATCGTCACCTCCTGTTTCCGCTGCAACACGCGCAAGGGCAACAAGCTCCCGCACGAGGCGAACATGCATCCGCAGATCAAGCCGTTCGCGCCCCGCTGGCGGCCGCTTTTCGGCATGCACGAGAACGGGCTGGCGGACGAGAGCTGGAATCATTTCCTGCAACTCGACCGGAACGAGACACGGCGGTCGGCGTGATCTAACGGAATATTGCCAGCCGTTGCAGCAGGTTCCTGGCGAAATTGCTGTCGATGAAACCGAAGCGGCCTCCCAACAGCGTGATTGCTAACAGGATGGCCGCCGTCATGGCCATGCCATAAAGGATCGCCAGTGCGATGCCGGTGCCATCCAGTTTCTTGTGATAGGCATATCCCGGCGGGCAGGCGAAGCAGCGGTAGCCCAACCAGAGGTTGAGGACCGGAGCGAGCATCGCGAGCAGCCAGACGCGGCTCATGCCGAGGTTCACGAGGCGCTTCATCCAGAAATAGGCAAGCGCCACCACCGGCACATATTTCGCGAGAGGTAGAAGTCCGCTCATCGTGACCGCGCCGAATTCCTTGATGAGATACGGGCTGAACAGGAGAAGGGCGTATTGCCAGGCAAACGGCAGCACCAGGGTGACGAGGATCAGGCTGCGGCGGCGGGCTCCCGGCCAGGAGCGTTCATTCGCCAACGTGGTTTGGATCGCCTTCCGGGTCGGGCGGATCGGGCCGGTCACCGGAGCGAGAGTCTCCCTGGGCTTTGTCGGAAGCTTCTGCTTGTCGAACAGGCCCTCGATCTGACCTGCCGGTTGCCAGATCTCCATGCTCTTTCTCCAGACCATGTCCAGCCGTGGATCGAGCATGGATTCGGCGGCCATGATCTTCAGCTCCGCAAAGCTAACAGGACCCAGTCGGTCGCCCTCGCAGGTGTAGAACCAACCCGTCTTTGCCGATACCCTCGATGGTTTCTTCTTTTTCGAATCGCTGGCGGGAGAGGTTTCCGGTGGTGATTCGGAAACGGCCGCGACGGGTTCAACCGTCGGGACGCTTGGGGGCGGGATCACCTCGGCGACTTGGGGTTCGTCCGATCCAACAGTTTCTAACGGTGGAGGCGATGGTGCGGTGGATTTGAGAATCTCCTTTGGTCTGGAACCTCTTGGCGTCCTGGCCTTGGAAGGCTTTTTAACAATCGACTTGCGCGACGAGGTCCTGAATTTTTCAGCGGTTCTCGACCTTGTTTCAACTTTTGCCAGGGCTCTTTTCTCCTCACTCTCCCTTGCGTCTTCCCCAGCATTGAGCTTGGCGTCGGTCGCAGCCTTGGACTCCGCATCTGCCCTGAGCCGGGATTCCTCGATGGCCCTGGCCTCGGCGGCATGGCGCAGCTTTTCTTCTTCCTCCGCCCTTGCCTCGGCGATTTTCCGGCCTTCTTCGGCGGCCTTGAGTTTTGCCTCGGATTCGGCCCTCGCCCTCGCATCTTCCTCCTCCTTGGCCCGGGCTTTCGTGGCGATGGCGATCAAGGCTTCCTCCGCAGCCTTTGCCTCGGCCTCCTTGCGAAATTTCGTTTCTTCGGCAGCCTTTGCCTCGGCAATCGCGCGTTCGGCTTCGGCAGCCTTGCGCCTGGCTTCGGCTTCCGCCTTCTCTCTCGTTTCCTCCTCTTCCTTGGCCCGGGCTTTCGCGGCGGCGGCCAACCTCGCTTCTTCAGCGGCCTTTTCCTCCATCGCCTTCCGAAGTTTGGCTTCTGCCTCCACCTTGAGCCGGGCTTCCGCTTCTGCCTTGGCCCGCGCTTGTTCCTCGATTTTCGCCTTTGCCTTCGCGATGGCTGCGATTCGCGCCTCCTCGGCGGCCTTCGCTTCGGCTTGTTCCCTGAGCTTGGCTTCCCGCGCGGCTTTCTCTTCGGCTGCCGCCCGGAGACTTGCCTCTTCCGCGGCCTTGGCTTCGGCAAGTTGTCTGGCGGTCTCGATGACCTTGAGCCGGGCCTCCGCTTTCAAAATCAATTCTTCCTCTGCCTTGAGCCGCGCGGTGGCGTCCGCCATTGCCTTTGCCTCTGCCGTCGCACGGAGTTTGGCTTCATGCGCCGCCCTTGCTTCCGCCGCAATTCTTGCCTCCTCGAGAACCTTGAGCTTCGCCTCCACCTTCGCGATGGCGATCATCTCATCGTCCGCCTTTTCCCGCTCGGCGGCAGCGATCCTCGCCTCTTCCTTGGCATTGATTGCGGCCTCCTCGCCTGCGGCCTTTTCCTTGGCTGCAACAAGCCTGGATTTTTCGGCCGCGCCGATTTCCTGCACGACCGATATCCTGGATATTGTCCGGGGTTCGTTCGGATCGATAGGCTCGCACAAGATCCGCATGTCGTAAAACGGCTTCCAGCTTTCCATTCCCTCGGTCCAAACCATGTTCACGGGTGGCTCGATCGAGGGATCGGCAATCTTGTCCCTCAATTCCAAAGCCGTGAGCGGTCCGACCTGATCACCGTCGAGAAGGTAATACCATTCGTCGGTTCCGGCGGCCTCGATCCGCGCTTCCTCCTCGGCCCGGATCCGTGCCCTTTCCTCGGAGCGAGCCTTGGCGGCTGCTTCGCGTTTCTGTTCCTCCGCCTTGACCTTTTCCTTGGCGGCCAATCTCGCCGCTGCCGCCTCATTCGCTTCCTCGATCACCTGCCGCGCCTCCTCTTCCCTCCGGACAATCGACGGGGCTTTCGCCTCAGCGACCGTTTTGAGTCTGCGTTTTTGCATGGGCGGAAATGAATTTTGCCTCAGGTATGAGCCGATCCCCTGCAAGTCCTAGCTGTGGAAATGGATCGGTTAGAATGCGGAAACATCAGCCCGGAAGGAAGGCACCTTTATTTTGGATCGGTGCCGAATCGAGTGACATCCCTTGCGTCCTTGGAAGCTGCGGATTGGTCGAAGTGTAACTTGAAAA
Source organism: uncultured Verrucomicrobiae bacterium (assembly GCA_963810445.1). Taxonomy (GTDB): domain Bacteria; phylum Verrucomicrobiota; class Verrucomicrobiia; order Verrucomicrobiales; family Akkermansiaceae; genus Luteolibacter. The sequence goes on from CAWENZ010000019.1 coordinate 27,461, forward strand.
TCAGTACAAATAAACCTTATTGAAGGCTCAGAATCGGCCAAGTGGGCCCAATACCGGCCAGAGCTGAACGAATTGGCAAGTCAGGTGTCCCATTTCAGTTTCACCTGGGCTGGCGTAGCGGAATCCGCGTCCATCCGCTCAATCGTTCCGGTCCGCGAGTTTGATTTCCTCCTCGTGCGAAAGAATCTGCAGCAGAAGTTGCACGCCATTCATTCTGGCGACGGACTTCATGGTGTTGCGAATCGCGGAGGCGGTGTGGCCTCCCATCCCGATCAAGGAGGCCACGTCCCTTTTCACCAGAATGAGCCTGAAACGCAGGACGCCGGGAAGGATCTCGCGGACCTTGATCCGGGCGTGATCCGGCTGGTCGATCAACTTGCCGACGACGTATTGGAGGAAATCCTTCAGGCGGACGATCAATGCCTGGATTTCTTCCGGGTCCGGATGAACGGGTTCCGGGCCGGTCGTGCCGTGAATCTTGAAATCCCAATCCAGCACCTTGTAATTGGCCGCCCGTTTCACCATATCGACGATATCGACTTCCTGATGCGCCAGCTTGTTCACCACCGGAAGGACGTCCCTGAAATCCCATTCCATGACGCGGAGGTTGCCGAGCTTTTTCAGGGAATCCGTGATTTCGAGATCCTTGATGTCCTTGTTCAGAAGATCCATGAAATCCCAGTCGTTGACCTGGATTTCCCCGAGCTGTTTGAGGGAGCTGGAGATCTTGGAAATTGGCTTTGGCATGGAAATGGGACGCGTTGTTTTCCGTTAGGGCGGGGCTTGCCCCACCGCTGGCGGAGATTGCCCCGGACGATGCCATTTTGCAAGCCAATCGGCGCATGGTTGGCAACGGCCGCCACGGTGAAAGTTCCGGAGCGGGCCGGCAAGGCCGCTCTAACGGGAGTTGGTGCCCCGTCCCCCGGACCCTGGATTCGTCTAGCAGGTCCTTGGGTCGTTTCACGACCTCCGGGTATTCCTGATAGAGATCCGTCGTCTCCCCGGGGGGGGCTTGGCCTGTCATGCAATTTCATCCTATCATGTCCGCAATCCTGCATTTGGCGGGAAATGGGGTCAGCAAAATGATCGATCGGCAACCGGGATGATCACTGGCATGGCGACGGGAATTTCCCACTTGAGAGTTGATTTTGACGATAGTAGGCTCCGTGACTTGCAAACCCAAACCAAGACCCATGAGTGAAATTCCGAAAACCGAGATCCCGAAATTCCCCCAAGCGGAGGTCCGGATTCCAGCCAAACCGGGCATTTGGAAAAAATTGGGAGGGGGTGCCCTTACCATCGCTGTTCTTTTTCATGTCATCCTGATTCTGATCGGTGCCTTCTGGATTTTCCAAATCATCCGCGAGCCTGAGAAGAAGGTCGATTTCATGCCGGGTGACGGCAATGCCGGCGGAAGCGAGCGCGGGGTTCAACATCAGATCCAGCAAAAGCGGCAGGCCCAGATCACCCCGAGCACCAACGTGAAGCGGGTCTTCGCCGAAGGGGCGGTCGCCAGTTACGCCATTCCTGAGCAGGGGGATTCCTTCGGTGAAATGTCAACGCTGAGTTCCCTCGGAAGCGGGGGGATGTCGGGCGGTCTCGGTGGCTCCGGCGGCGGCAAAGGCTTTGGCAAGGGACTTGGTGCGGGATCCGGTGGACTGGGTCCGGCGGGCGCGACCTTGTTCGGCATCAAGATGGAGGATTCCCGGAAAGTCGCCGTCGTGATGGATGTTTCACGCTCGATGACGAAATACCTGCCTATCGTGGCGAAGGAGTTGGACAAGCTGGCCGCACGCGGACCCTTGATCCTCTACTTCGGCTGCGGACTCAAGGAGCCAACCAGCAAGGGGCGCTTCGATGATGACGTGCTTCCCGCGCATGGTTCGATATTCGATTGTTTCTGGCAGAACTGGCAGGGAAAGGCCGCGCTGAACATGCCGGAAGCGGAGCGAAAGAAGCTCACGTACGATCCGAATGCGAAAATGCCTTTGGCTCCCATTCACAAGCAAATGTCGAATCGCCTGGACACCTACTTCATTGATTTCAACGGCATCTTCCACACCCAGTCCGCTCTGGTCTGCGATGAGATCAGGGACGCGGACACGATCTATTGGTTTGCCGATTTCCAGGACAAGGTGGAGAAGGACGTGATGAAGGATGTCCTCAGGAAATTGAAGTCCAGGCGGCAGAAGCTTTACATGCACGCGACGACGAAGGGAAAGGCCTTCGAGGAGGTTCGCGATGGTCTCTGCATCCCCAGCGGGGGCACCGCCACGGTGAAGGACGTCAAGTGACCGTAAGTTGCGGCTCGACCGGAGTGGAATCCGCTCTCATTTTGTTAGATCGGGCAATTCCCGTTTCACCACATTCTCCTTGGTGGGGAAATCCGCAGGGACTTCCGCTTGGGTGACCTTGCCCGTCGCTGCCCATTCGACGCCGCGTTTGAAGGTGACCATGAAACCGACGCACTCGAACGAAGCCGTGTGATGCCCGAGCGTCGTGTGGAAAACTCGGCCCTTTTGGTAATCGATTGCCATCAGCATCGGCTCGTTCCTGTTTTCCTTGCGGAGTTTCTCGGGCTCGGCGGCGGTGGCGAGGATCTCCATATTTTCGGCAGGCCCTCTCAGCAGTGAATAACACTCGTCCGACGCATGCATCCAGAAATCCGGCAGGCCCTTGGTGATGGGATGCTCGTGATTGCGGACAGTGATCAGAAAATCATTGAGCGGGCCATGGGTCCCGCAAGGGCCGGGTTTCGGATCGCGGACCACCTTGCCCTCACCATCGATATAGACATAGGGACCGCTCTCGGCATTGCGCCCGCCCCAGCCGCCAAGGCCGATCATCTGGTTGTATTCCTTCCAATCCCCGAAGCTGTTGTCGGCGGCGTGGACCGAGACAAACCCGCCACCATTGCTAACATACTTTTCAAAGGCCTGCCGGGTTTCCTCCGGCCACGGTGCCGCGTTGTAACCGAAATTCGAGATCACCACGCTGTATTTCGAGAAGTCGGGTTTGAAATCCGGATCCGCCTTGGACTTTGGCAAATCCTCGGTGGGGCCGACTCCGGCAAGCGGCAGGGAGGCGGCTTCCTGCTTGCCGTTCCAAGTGTATTTCGTGCGGGCGATGTCCACCGTGAAGAGTCCGGTTTCCTCCAGATAGTGCCGCATGATGATCGTCGATTTCGGCCAAACGGCATGATTGTTCTGCCCATCGACGATGAGGGCCTTGAGTTTTTCCGCACCAAGGACAGCGGGCGAGGCGACCAACAGGGATCCGGCGAGAAGGATTGGCATGGTTTTCATCTTGGTGGAAACACTGTTGGGAACCTGTCGCCTTGACGATTGAAAAAATCACGAATCCACAGGCCGGACGAGCCATCACGGCCGCTGGGCGAAATCACCCGCGACGCATCGGAATTCCTAACTTGTGATTGCTGATGGAATGGCGTAACCGTAGTTCCTTTCCCGAGAATAACCCCCTCCTGATTTACGACGATGAAAACCCAACTTGCGCTCATGCTTCCGCTGCTGGTCCTCCCGCTTGCCATCCCGGCCCAGGCGCAGACCCGGATCATCCGCCCCGATTCCTCCAAGCCGAAGGAGATCGCCATCGATCTACTTTTCGAGCCCGGCAAGCTCTGGACCCAGACGGCGGCCACCCTTGAAGCGGATTGGAAAGCAAAGGGCTTCAAATGGAGTTCGGAGAAAAACAAGGACCGGGGCACCATCCGTCGCGACAACTGGGGATTCGAGCCCGTCAAGCTCACGGCGTTTTCCGGCGAACAGAATGTCGAGGAGGTCGCATTCATCCTCAAGGGCGGCACCCTCACCGAGGTCTCCGTCGCCATCTGGAACAAGGGCGATTCCAAGAACGCCGATCTATCCGAAAAGGATTTCACCAACATCGTCGATGGCTGGACCAACGAGCTGAGCCGCCGCGTCGCGCCGAAATACGACGATCGCGGCAAGGACAATGCCAGCGCCGCGCGTGCCGAGCGGCGGATGTGGATCGGTGCCGAAATGCTGGCCCAACTGGAATACAGCGGCGGCAAGGAAAAGGTCCGCGACCCTTACTCCGGCCGCGAGCGGACCGGGAAAAACTTCCAGGGTGAGTTCATCCGCCTGCGCCTTTTGCCCAAGCCCGACAGCTTGGTGGGTTTGAAAGCCAGCACCGGTGGCACCGCCTCCGTGAAACGCGCCGATCTCGCCAAGTCCGTCATCCACGAAACGGGCGGCGATGTCTTCATTCCCAACATTCCGATGGTCGATCAGGGCGACAAGGGCTACTGCGCCGTCGCCACCGCATCGCGGGTTTTCAACTACTACGGCGTGCCCGCCGACCAACACGAGATGGCCCAGGTGTCCGGCAACGCGGCAGGCGGAGGCGGAACGAATCCGGAGGAAATGGAGGACGCGATGAAGAAGATTTCCGGCAAATACAAGACCCGCTTCATGACCCTGCTGGACCTCGACTACTCAAGCCGCAAGTACCAGAGCTTCATGCGGAAATACAACAGCGCCGCCAAGAAACTCGGCAAGAAGGTGCTCGATACGGACAACTTCATCTATTTCATGGGCGGACTCGATCCCGACGTCCTGCGGGAGGTGAACGGACAAGGGCCCAATTACGACAAGTTCATGGGAATCGTCCGCGAGAACATCGACAAGGGCGTGCCCGTGATGTGGGCGCTCCAGTTAGGCATGTTCCCGGAAAACGGCGAGAAGGCGAAACAGGCCGGCGGCGGACACATGCGGCTCATCATCGGTTACAACGCCGACAAGAAGGAAATCATCTTCAGCGACTCCTGGGGAGCCGGGCACGAGAAGAAGCGCATGGCCGCACCCGACGCCTCCGCCGCCACCATGGGACTCTATCTGCTCCAACCGGCATCTTGAAATCCGGCCGGGTCACCAGTGGTAAGTTTGAATCAATCATCCCAGCGGTTCGATTCATTCATCCGTCCCTGCGCTTCGATGGACTTCATCCGTCCCAACGGGACGATTCATCCCAGCCCGGCACAGGGTGCCGGGTGCTTGGTCCGCCAGGAATTCGTGTCCTGAAGGGACACTTCATGCAGGGTGGACCATGCATCTCGCGCGAGCATGAATGGTCCTCGCAGGACCCGAAAACAGGATTGAATCCGGCTCCCGGGATTTCATCCCGGGCTGGGATGAACCGTCCCATTGGCTGGAAATCACGAGACCCATCCTGCCAATTCTCTCCGCCCTCCAAACCCAGCACCGCGCGGGTTCTGGCGCCACGAAGCAAGAGACGGCCCCAGCCTCGCGTAACGGGTTCACGCTCATGAAAACATTCCCAGCATCATTCCGCATTCCCGCATTCCTGCCCCTCGCCGCCCTGGTGGCATCCTCTCTCGCCGCCCCCGCCCATGAGGACATGAGCAAGCCGGTCATCACCACCGAGACCCGCAAGGGGGAAAACGGCAAGGACGCGCTCTTCATGTTCATCGACGGGGTAAAAGTCCACGAAACGGACGTCACCAAACAGCCGCTGCCCCCCGTCGTCACACCGGGCGAACCCGCCGGATTTTTCGCTCCCCCCTCCGATGCCGTGGTCCTTTTCAACGGCAGTGAAGAGTCGTTCAAGGCCAACTGGACCGACACCAAGGGCAATCCCAGCAAATGGCAGGTCGTCGATGGGGCGCTCGAATCGGTCAAGCGGGCCGGTTACATCCAGACCAAGGAAAGCTTCGGATCCTGCCAGCTCCACATCGAGTGGGCCGCGCCCGCCAAGGTATCCGGCGACGGCCAGGGCCGCGGCAACAGCGGGGTTTTCCTGATGGGCACCTACGAGGTCCAGGTGCTCGACAGTTATGAAAACCAGACCTACGCCGACGGCCAGGCGAGCGCCCTCTACGGCCGCAGCAAGCCGCTCGTCAACGCCAGCCGCAAGCCCGGCGAGTGGCAGAGCTACGACATCATTTTCCACCGCCCCATCTTCGACGAAAATGGCAAGGTCACCCGCCGGGCCACCTTCACCGTCATCCACAACGGCGTCCTCGTGCAGGACCACGTCGTCCTCAGCGGCGGCACCGGCTGGATGGGTCCGGATGCGGCATCGGAATACAAGGCACATGCCGACAAGCTGCCATTCTCCCTCCAGGACCACGGCAATCCCGTCCGCTTCCGCAACGTCTGGATCCGCGAGCTGAAAGACTAGCCGCTCTGATCCACTCCCAACCACGAGTCTTTGAAATCAAAACTCAAAAATCGTCATTCAATTTCATCACGGCTTCAAGTCTCGGAGTCGTTCAATGTGAACTTTTCATAATAGAAGTGGCGAATTATGGGACTAAAAAGTATGGTAATTCATTGTTAAGCCATTAGATATGATGAATTACAATCGGTTGTGGCCTTCTATATTAGGTGTTTTCTTGAGCTTTGCATTGGTTGCTTTTGGAAGCACTGCTGTGCCTCCCGACACACGCTCATGGGACGAGGTCACAGCGGATTTTGTCAAAGATCAGGATGTCCGCTATTCGTATCATGGCAGGGATGGACTGCGCCTCAAGGAGATCGACCCGAAGCGAGCTATTTCGTTTCTCTTGCCGTTTCTCGCCAAGAATCAACCTTATGGTTTGAGGATGAAGGCCGTAGGAGGGCTCGGGCAAGCTGCGTTCCAAGAGGCAATACCGGCCTTGTCGGAGATCGCCAAAGACACTGCTGAAAACGCGTATTTGCGGTCACAAGTGCTTGATCCGGGCCTTCGTCACATGAAAAGCCCCATCGCTGTCGAAACCGCTCTTGCCGTAATGTCTGACAAGTCAACGATTGTCCGTACTGCAGCTTATAGGCTACTTAGCGAGCACGGAACCGACCAGGCTATAAATGCTCTTGAGAAGGCGTTTCAAACCGAGAACATTTCAACTTTCGAACTTAAGGTTTTGATTGGAGCACTTAGTGGCACAAAAGATCGGGATGCTGGGAAAACCATTTTTTCTAATTGTGATTTTTCGACACTGCCCAATGACGAAAATCTTTTGGCAGCTTATTGCCGGGCAATGCTTCAATATCGAACTCCTGAGGCGCGGCAGACCATGCTTCTTATCGCGCAACAACCCGATTGCCGCATTTCAGCTTACTACGCGCTGCAATATTTCAGTTCGTTTCCAAGCGAGGAGGTGGTGCCCGCTTTGATTGCCTTTGTGACCGGACATGGAGACTATTCGCATTTGAGCCTCCATGAAACTGTCACCGTCTTCTCCAAGGCCCCTAACATCACGGAAGAGTCCCGGAAGATTTTTTCGGATCTCCTCACCAGTGGGAGAGTGAAGAAATAGAATGGGTTAGGGAGCAGTCGCAAAATCTATTGGCCGACTTCGAAAGTTGCCATCGATAACAATTGCCAAGCTCAATATAGGCAAATCACTACGTGCCACGTGTCCGCCCGCGAGGGTGCGCTTTCGATCTCAGCTTTCGCCTGGACACGAAAACCGGCAGCTCGCGTGCAGCGAACTCAGGCCACCTTCTGGGCATTGCTCTCGGCCTCGAGTTCTGCCTCGAACTCCGCCTCCAGCTTGGCCTGAATTTGTTCTTCCGTCAGCGGAACATCATCTTCGGCAGCTTGCGCGGCCATTTGCCTGGCCTCGACCTTTTCGGCTTTCGCGGCATCGCGGGCCATGCGCTTTTCGAACTTCTTCTGCTCGCGCTCGCGGCGCTTGTAATCTTTGCTAGGTGTGACGGCCATGGGGAAATCCTTTCTGGTTTCTGAATCTTGAGGTAGGCCGGACGGCCTGTTTGCGGGCTCTTACTGCGGGGGGACGGTTTGAATCAACAGAAAATAATTTCAAGGGGACGATGCCTTGGGCCGGGAAAGACGACGGTCATCGAAAAAGCGTGAACTTCCCAAGGCCGGTGGTTGAATGCGCGGGATGAGTGGAAAGAAGGAACACAAGGCAACAAGCGATAGGGAATTTCCGCCGCACAATCCTTTCGAGGCCCTGAACGGGCTTGGCGATTTGCCCGCGGGGCCCGAGGACAAAAGGGAGTCAGTCCAGGCGAAGACTTCCCAGCGGGGACAGAAAAACACCAGCCGGGGGAGGGTGGACATCGTGCGTCAGACGGCGCACCGGGGCGGCAAGGCGGTGACGGTGGCAAAGAATTTCATCGGGATCGGGCTGCCGGAAAAGCAGGAACTCGCGAGAAAGATGCAGAAGGCCTGCGGGGTCGGCGGCACGGTGAAGGACGGGTGCATCGAGATCCAGGGCGACAAACGCGACGAGATGAAGCGCATCCTGACGGAAGCGGGCTTCAATCCGGTTTTCGCCGGCGGCTGAGGCAACGGGGGATCATTGCCAGATGCCCATCATGGATCCAGTCTGTCGTCGTAAACGAATTGTGTCAGGCCGAAGGTCAATTCGACGGAACCCAACTGGTTCATCGGCACTTCCTCAAGCCTGCCCCTGCCATATTCATCGATTCTCATGACGGCGATGGTTTCCTCCATCGGGGGAAGGGGAGGAATGGCTCTAACCACCGGTTGGTTGGGCGGTGGAGGAAGGAGGGCGAACCAGGTGGCAATCAAGCCACAGGTGGTTGCCGCTGCGAACGCAACTTGGCGGTTTCTGCGCTTGATCCGGGTCTTTCGAATTTCCGGGAGCGTGCGTTCCCAGATCATCTCGGCGTTTTCGGAGGGTGGCTTCATGTCGGGGATTGGGTCACGGGTTTTTCCAGCTCGGGTCGCATCCGTTTTCGAAGCCGGGCCAGCCTCGATTCCACGGCCTTGACGCTGACCTGGTATTTCTCCGCCAGATTTTCCTGCGACCAGCCGTCGAGATAATGAAGGCGGATCAACGAGCGTTCGTTCTCATCCAGGACCAGCATGGCGTCCTCCAGCTGGTCACCCAGCGTTTCCTCTCTATCAGGAGATCTCGCCAGTTGCCATTGCTGAAACCGTTCGTTCAGCCAGCTTCTCCGGCCGATCCGGCGGGCTGAGTCGATGACTTCGCAGCGGACGAGGCAAGCGAGCCACGCGTTGAACGATTCCGGATCGCGGAAAACCTTCGCATGCCGCAGCACCCGCAGATAGACGCCCTGGACGATGGCCGGGGCATCGCAGGCGGCCGTGCCCCGGGAAACCGCCAGGCCGTGCAGCTTCTGATAGAAACGCTCGTGAAACGCACGCCACGCGTCCTCGTCGCATCGGGACAGGCCATGCGTCAGTGTTGCAATTTCGTCATCCATCGGCGGTGATTTCGCTCTTCAAGGGTGTCGGTTCATGCGGCGGATGTCACGGGCTTTCGGGCGGCGCATTCTCGTTGATGCGCTTGAGCAGGGTCGCGGTGATATCGGTTGAATCCTTGGTGTAGAGGAGGAAGGGCACCTGTGACGAGCTGGTGCCGGACTTGTCGAAAACATAGTCGTAGTTGTCCCGTTTCGCCTGTTCCTCGACCAGTTTGCGGATTTCCTCAAGAATGCCCTTCATGGCGATCACCATCTTCTCATTGAGCGCCTGGTTGCGGCGTTGGGCGAATTCCCGGCGCTCGCGATCGACGGCGACGGCTTCCTGCTGGCAGGCCTGCCATTGCTGATAGAGCGCCTGCTTTTTCGATTCATTCAGGGACGGGTCCTCGATCTGCTTGCGAAGTTTTTCCATCTTTTCCTCCAGTTCCCTGACTCGGGCAAGACGCTCGTTGATGTCCTTCTGGATCCGCGCGCGGTGTTCGTTGAGCTCCTTTTCCACGGCTTGGGTGCGGTGGTATTGTTTGAAAAGGTCCGCCATCTCCACGGTGGCGATTTTCAAGGGATGCGTGGCCGGCGGTGTTGGCAGGACGATCTTGTCCTCAGGTGAATTGGCGACCGCGGCGATTCCGAGGGACACCCATACGGATGTTGCGAAAATTCCAAGCGTGCGGGTGAGCGAATGCTCGTTTCATTTCAACCTAGCAACGTTTCGAATTCGCCTCACCCCTCGCGGGAGTCAAATTTTTCCGTGGCGGACGCGGTGCTGTCACCCGATTTGCGAGGACCGGTCGGTTCGTCCCGGTCAAAACCCGCGCTCGCCTCAAGTTCGGCTGGAGCGCAATCCCGTCTTGCCGCCCGCCGCCGGGCCTGCTTCCCTTCGCGCCCCAACCCGTTCAACTACATGGCCAACAAAGATGTCACCGATCCCGCCCGCATGGAAAAAATCGTGTCGCTGTGCAAACGCCGCGGCTTCATTTTCCAAGCCGGGGAAATCTACGGCGGCCTGAACGGCTGCTGGGACTACGGCCCGCTCGGTGCGGAGCTGAAGCGCAATCTGAAGGACTACTGGTGGCGGAAGACCGTCCAGGAGCGCGACGACGTGCTCGGCATGGACGGCGCGATCCTGACGATGGAGCAGGTGCTCGTTTCTTCCGGCCACGTCGGTGGTTTTTCGGACCCGATGTGCGACTTGCCTGCTCTTCGAAAGCACGTCTCCGCGCCGACCAGATCCCTGCGCAGGACGGCACGGCGGTCTAGTTTCTCCGGCGCAAAGCATGACGGCCACCGGCTGGAGTCGTCGGAACAGCGTCCGTTCGCGTGCTGGTCGCTCCCGGCAAGGACCCGATCGAGTCCCACAAGACGGCGCGGAAGTTCTACGCCGAGCTTATGCCCGACGAAGAAGATCTCCCCGAAGGAACTCGAACTCACCGAAGACCGCCGCGAGGAAGTCACCGGCAGACCAGTCCTTCAACCCGGAGAACGGCGGCACTGCTCACCGAGCCCGCGCCAGTTCAACCTGATGCTTCAGACGAACTTCGGCGCGACCGGCGATCAGATCGCCTACCTCCGCCCGGAGACCGCGCAGTCGATCTTCTGCCAGTACAAGAACGTCCTCGATTCCAATCGCGTGAAGCTGCCCTTCGGCATCGCGCAGTGCGGCAAGTCGTTCCGCAACGAGATCAACCCGCGCAACTTCACCTTCCGCTCGCGCGAGTTCGAGCAGATGGAGATCGAGTATTTCTGCCACCCCGACGACGGCATGCGCCTCACCGACGAGTGGCTGGAAACCCGCCTCAAGTTCTACGGTGAAATCGGCATCCCCCGCGAAAAGCTGCACATCCTCGACGTCCCGGACGGCGAGCGTGCGTTCTACTCGAAGAAGACCTACGACATCGAATACGAATTCCCGTTCGGCATCCAGGAGCTCGAAGGCGTCGCCTATCGGACCGACTACGATCTTGGCGTGCACGAGAAGGGCGCCGGCAAGTCGCTTGTCTACTTCGACGAGGAGACGAAGGAAAAGTTCCTGCCGCACGTCGTGGAGCCATCCGCCGGTTGCGACCGCACCGTGCTCGCTCTGATCTGCGAGGCCTTCGATGAGGAAACTCTAACCGACGACAAGGGCAAGGAAGACATCCGCACCGTGATGCGCTTCGTCCCACGCATGGCACCGATCAAGGTGGGCATTTTTCCGCTCCTGAAAAAGAACGAGGATCAGGTCCGCATCTGCAAGGAGATCCAGAAGATCCTCCAGCCATGGATGACCGTCTTCTACGATGACGGCGGTGCCGTCGGCCGCCGCTATCGCCGCCAGGACGAGGTCGGCACGCCGTTCTGCATCACCGTGGACTTCGACACGCTGGGTCAGGAGAATCCCGACCTCAAGGACACCGTCACCCTCCGTCACCGCGACTCGATGGAACAGGAGCGTCTGCCCATCAGTGGTCTGTTAGCCTGGTTGTTGGAGCGTGTGCGCTAACAGACTCCAGGAAATGATTCAAAAGCGGACTCCTTCACCGGGGTCCGCTTTTTTCATGAAAACCATTCCGGCGGTGGTGCGATCACACGCAGCCCATCGACTTTCGAAAAATGGGCGTCCGAAGTCATCACCGTCGCGCCGAGCCTCAACGCGCTCGCCGCGATGATCAGATCCGGCCCGGGAATCACGATGCCCTTCCGGTCCATGTTCCACGCCAGTTCCGTCGCCTCCGACCACAAGCGATTGTCGCTCGGCACGTTGATCATCACGTCCATCATCATGGAAATGCTTTGATAGGCTTTCAGTGATTTCATGCCCCGCAGCACTTCCACACGGATCATCCCGCAGATCGCGAGGTTGCGATCCCGCGGTTCAGCCCATTCATAGAGTGAGGCAAGCACGTCCTTTTTTGCCCTGAGCAGATCGATATAGACGTTGCTGTCGATCAGGACGTCACTTGCCATGACGCGTCGGGGTTTCGGCCACTCGCATGGAGTTCAAGTCGTAATCAGGGTCCACGGCGTCGCCCAACTCCTCAGGAGTCATTTCCATCCCGCGCTTGCCCAATTCGCGGAATCGGGTCCTGCGGTCCAATTCCCGCAACGCCATTTCCACCGCTTCGGTCTTGCTCACATAGCCGTATGCTTCGACCACGCGGTCCAACAAAGCCTCATCAATATGCATCGTCATCTTCATGCCATACCGGGTATGGCAAATCCCTCCATTTGTCCAACATTTTTCCAATTTCCCCGAAATTTCCTCCCTCCTTGATTCTTCCAAACCGGCCCTCCACGCTCCCCGCATGTCCGAGCCCGCGCTGACCCCCATGATGGCCCAATACCAAGCCATGCGGAAATCCCTGCCCGCCGACATGATCCTGTTTTACCGGCTCGGCGACTTCTACGAGATGTTCTTCGACGACGCGAAAAACGCCTCGCCGATCATGAATGTCGCCCTCACCAAGCGCGGCGGCACCCCCATGTGCGGCGTTCCCTATCACGCCGCCCAAGGCTACATCGCCCGCTTGCTCAAGGCCGGAAAACGCGTCGCCATCGCCGAGCAAACCTCCGAAGCCGTCGCCGGGAAACTCGTCTCACGGGAGATCGCCCGCATCCTCACGCCCGGCTCCATCGACGATTTCGAGCTCCTCGACGACCAACGCCCGAACTACCTCGCCGCCGTTTTCCGCCATGGAAAATCCGCCGGCCTCGCCTGTGTCGATCACACCACCGGCGAGTTCACCATCGCCGAGTTTTCCGACAACGGTCTGCTAGAAGACGAGCTCGCCCGCATTTCCCCGTCCGAGCTCCTCATCCCGGATCACCAGACCGCCGAATTCGGAAAGCTCACCAACTGTCTCGTTTACGAAGGCTACACCTTCCTCCCCGAGCACGCCGGCCAACTCCTCAAGGACCATTTCAGCGTCCACTCGCTCGATGGATTCGGCTGCGCCAATCTCCACGCCGCCAGCGGAGCCGCCGGGGCCATTCTTCATTACCTCATCCACCAGCTCCGCCGGCCCTGCGAGCATCTCCATCCGCCGCATGTTAGGGAAAGCGCCGACCACGTCCTCATCGACTCCGCCTCGCAAAGGAATCTCGACCTCGTCGATTCCCGCTCCGGCAAGGCGCACACCTTGTTAGGCGTGCTCGACCGGACCGCCACGCCCATGGGCGCGCGCCTTCTCCGCGACTGGATCCTCCACCCGCTCCGCGACCTCGTCACCCTAACCGCCCGCCAGGATGTCATCGCCGGCCTGCTCGCCGAACCCTACATCCTCTCGAAATGCCGCGAATCCCTCAAGGGCATCCGCGACATCGAGCGCACCACCTCCCGCCTCTCCCAAGGCTCCGGAAATGCCCGCGATCTCCAGTCCCTCTGCATCTCCCTCTCCCACGTCCCCACCCTCAGGCAGGACTACTCTTCCCTGCTCACGGATCACTGCTCGTTGATCACTCATCTCCACGAGTTTCAGGAACTCACGGAAATGCTCACCACCGCCCTAACCGACGAGCCGCCCGCCCATCTCCGCGACGGCGGCGTCATCCGCGACGGCTGGTCGCCCGAGCTCGACGATCTCCGCAACGCCTCGCGCGGCGGCAAGGACTGGATCGCCCGCCTCCAGGAAGACGAGCGCAAGCGCACCGGCATCGACTCGTTGAAAATCAAGTTCAACAACGTCTTCGGCTACTTCATCGAGATCACCACCAGCCACCTCGCCAAAGTCCCCGACGACTACACGCGCAAGCAAACCATGTCCAACGCCGAGCGCTACATCACCCCGGCGCTCAAGGAAATGGAGAACAAGGTGCTCGGTGCCGAGGAACGCTCCAAACAACTCGAAAACGAGCTCTTTCTCGAACTCCGCGCCCGCGTCGTCACCCACTTGCCAAAGCTTCAGGAAACCGCCGCCGCCGTCGCGGAAATCGATGTCCTCTGCGCGCTCGCCGAAGTCGCCCAATACCACCGCCATTGCCGCCCGGTCCTCAACGAGGGCAAAGGCTTCTTCGTCACCAACGGCCGCCACCCGGTCCTCGAACAAACCCTCACCGACGACAAGTTCGTCCCCAACGACACCGAGCTCGATCCCGACACCGCCCGCCTCCAGATTCTCACCGGCCCGAACATGGCCGGCAAATCCACCTACATCCGCCAGATCGCCCTCATCGCCCTGATGGCCCAGATCGGCGCCTATGTCCCTGCCGAATCCGCCACGCTCGGCCTCGTCGATCGCATCTTCTGCCGCGTCGGCGCCTCCGACGATCTCTCGCGCGGCCAGTCCACCTTCATGGTCGAGATGAGCGAGACCGCCCTCATCCTCAACCACGCCACCGACCGCTCCCTCGTCATCCTCGACGAGATCGGCCGCGGCACCGCCACCTTCGACGGCCTCTCCATCGCCTGGGCCGTCGCCGAGCACCTGCACGACACCATCGGCTGCCGCACCCTCTTCGCCACCCACTACCACGAGCTAACGGATCTCGCGAACACCAAGCAAGCCGTCGCCAACTACAACGTCGCCGTCAGGGAATGGAACGAGGAAATCATCTTCCTCCACAAGATCCTCCCCGGTGCCGCCGACAAGATCCTACGGCATCCAGGTCGCCCGCCTCGCCGGCCTGCCGAAACCCGTCGTCGAGCGCGCCAAGTCCATCCTCTCCCACCTCGAACTCCACTCCGTGAAACCCGAGGCCAAGAAACAAGGCCCCAAGGCGAAGAACATGGTCCAGGATCAGGACGCCCTCCCAAAGCCCAACGCCCCGCAGATGGACCTGTTCGCGGATTTCTGAATGCAATCTAGGCTGGCTAGGACAGTAAGAAACGTGAAACACTACCACCACAAAGCCGTTATGTCCCTTCGCATCAGAAAGCTCAAAATCTCAGGAATCCGGCAATTCCGCGATGTCACATTTGATTTCAGCGACCCATCGACCGGAAGAACCCTGGATCGAATCTGTTTGATCGGAGGCAATGGCACGGGGAAATCGACAATTCTCAGGCTCTTGGCTTCGGAGCATGTTCTCGCGATACCAAACGCCGCTTCGCCGTGGATGAAGCGGATATCAGCCCCAGGTAACTTTGAAGTCGAATTTACCAAGAATGACGACACTGCCACGCTGGTTCCAACGGTTCAAAGTGAAGTGAAAAGATGGTTCGCCGGTGCTCACGAAGCGACAACCAACGAAGACACGAATCCTCTCGTGGGACGGGTTAACCTTCCAATTGAGATCTCAAAATCATTTCGGATGGCGCTAAAGGACTCAATCGCGGTCTACTGTCCCCCGGATTCTGAACTACCTCCGAATTCTAGTTCCGTAACGGACGTTCCCTCATCGAATCTCGATAAAGCCCTTCTGTTTCTCAAACAGCCAGTTTCCAAATTCAAAGTTGGCCAAGACACCATAGGTCAGTTTTGGAAACTCTTGATTGCGCTGGTGAAAAGTCGGGAAGCCGGGCTTCTTGAATACCATCGCGAGCCGAAGAACCAGGATCGGACGATTCGTGAAGTTGAATTGGAGTTTTTATCGAAAAATCCTAATATTTTAAAGGAACTTGCGGACTTATGGCAACCCATTCTAGCAAAAGCCGGTTTGATGTTTGACTATGAGAAAGCTTCCGTTCCCGTTCAATTGTCAGAGAATCTTCGTGCTTACATCCGGTTAATAGCAGATGATGCCGTGATTCCGTATGCTGAGTTGAGCACGGGAATTAGAGGTTTTCTGTTTCGCCTCGGACATCTCTTTACGATCTTCCATTTCCACCCTAGCAAGGGCGGCATAGTGCTAGTTGACGAACCTGAGAACAGCCTCTACCCGGATTTTCTCTTTCAACTTCTCAGCCACTACGAGCGGGCAGCTCCAGGAGCGCAACTTATTTTCGCGACCCACAGCCCGATTGTGGCGGCTCAGTTCAAGCCGGAAGAGCGCTTTATCCTCGAGTTTGACCCCGATCGTGGTGTAGTGGTGAGACGTGGGGTCACACCTGAAGGGGATGACCCAAACGATGTTCTTCTTAAGGACTTCGCTGTAACAACCCTCTATGGGCAAAAAGGCCTCAAGAGCTGGAAGCGATTCCGTGAACTCGATCATTCAATTCAAGAAGAGACGGACCAAGGCAAGCGTAAGGAAATGCTGAGAGAGTATCTCGATATCGGAAGAAACTACAATTTTAGCCCCCACGATGAGGTTCCTGCATAAAAGCCCTGATTCGATCGTTGAATATCGACAGCTTCAATACCCTTCGGACCGCAATACAGCTAAAGATGTATTGGTCACATTACAGAAGGGTTTTTGTGCCTATTCCGAGCGCTTCCTGAAGCCTCTTGATAGTGTCGAAGTCGAACACTTCGATCCGAGGATCAAGAACACAGAGTCGGATGGATTCCACAATTGGCACGCAGTCATACGTTGGATGAATTCGCACAAGGCGCGACGCATTCAAGATTACGAGCCTCTACCTGACCTCGACGTTTGGTCCGAAAAGCGAGTACGCTACGAAAGGGGAGGTTTTGTTTGTGACGACGATGATCGTGAATCAGATAATTTGATCAAATTTCTCGGAGTAAACAAACCTGAGGTTTTCGAGGAACGGTCCAAACAAGTGGCGCTTATTCGCCGTTTACAGGTCCTGTGTGGAGACATTGAATCATTACACGACCTTCTCATCGAACATCCTGAAAATTTGTCATTTCCAACCGCCCTCGAGGCGGAGCTTGGAATACCGGCATTTGATCTGATTCTTCGATTGAAAAATGCCGATAATTGACTAGAGGTCGATTCTACCAGCGGGCTGCTTCCGCGACATCGTCCCTGACCTCGGGTCGGAAATCCACCTTCCAACTCATTTCCCGAAGCTTCCGCGAAGGGATGACTTCATGGCCTCCATCGGAACTGCGGTCGATGGATCGTTGCGGTGGTCTTCAACCCGTTTGGCGATGAGTTTTTCGTCATCCGCGGAGAGTAGCGGATCATCGAGCTCAATGGCGCGGCGAATGAGCAATTGTCGTTCCAGAAGGGTGAAGTCCGGAAGTTCTTCAAGGATTTGGTCCAAGCTCATGACAGGAACTTATCCGGATTGTTGCGGGAAGTCATCGGTAAATTTTCAGAGGCATCTGCAAATTTTGTGTCCCAATAACCCGTCGCTTCTCCGCCTTGAGGCTGCTGAAATCCATTTTAATACCAAAGTTTCAGGATCCCAGGCATCCTGCCCGCTTTTACATACCCGCTTGGCATGGCCATTGCTCGATTGTAGGCTCCGTCGCATTCAGACCATGAAAATCCAGAATTCTTCCTGCCGCTTCCGTTTGATCGGTCGTCTCTTTTGCACGTTTACCTGCCTTTTTCCGACGATGCTTCTCGCGCATCCGGGTCACTACCATCCGGACGAGACCGACGAGTTTGATTTCATGAGGGCGACGTTCTTCCACTCGCATGGCTCATTGGATCTTGTGATCGCGGCGGTGGCATTTGCCAGTCTTGGCGTCGTTTTCCTTCATCGGAAATCCGGAGTTCGGATCGCAGCGGCCATTGCGGCGCTTGGATCGCTTTCCCTGCTTCCGATCCTCTAATCGTCCGGTCCCAGATGCATCTCTCACCCCGCGAACAGGAGAAGCTGCTCATCGTCGTCGCCGGCGATCTCGCCCGCCGCCGCCGTGCCCGCGGCCTCAAGCTCAACTATCCGGAGTCCGTCGCCCTGATCACCGCGGAGATCCTGGAAGGCGCGCGCGACGGCAAGTCGGTGTCCGAACTCATGAGTTACGGCACCACCTTCGTCACCCGTGACGAGGTCATGGAGGGCGTTGCCGAAATGATCCACGACGTCCAGGTGGAGGCCACCTTTCCGGACGGCACCAAGCTGGTCACCGTTCACCAACCCATCCGATGATCCCCGGAGAAATCATCACCCCCGACGGGCGCTCCGACCTCGAGCTGAATCTCGGTCTTGCGACACACGAACGTCGTCGTCGCCAACACCGGCGACCGTCCCGTGCAGGTGGGCAGCCACTTCCATTTCGCCGAGGTCAATGCATCGCTCGCTGTTCGATCGCGCTGCCGCCCGCGGCTTCCGGCTCAACATTCCCGCCGGCACCGCCGTCCGCTTCGAACCGGGAGACACCCGCGAGGTGCCGTTGGTGGCCTTCGCCGGGAACCCGTGAGGTCCACGGACTCAACAACCTCGTGAACGGTCCGTTCGAATCATGAAGCAATCGCGCGCCAACTACGCCGACATGTTCGGCCCCACCACCGGCGACCGCGTCCGGCTCGCCGACACCGAACTTTTCATCGAGGTCGAGCGCGACCTCATCGCCGAAGACGGCGGCTACGGCAACGAGGTGAAGTTCGGCGGCGGCAAGGTCATCCGCGACGGCATGGCCCAGTCGCCGCTCGCCTGGATGCGGAGTCGCTCGACCTCGTCATCACCAACGCGCTCATCCTCGACGCCGCCCACGGCGTCATCAAGGCGGACATCGGCATCAAGCACGGCCGCATCGTCGGCATCGGCCACGCGGGCAACCCGCTGCTCCAGGACGGCATCACCATGACCATCGGCGCCGCCACCGAGGTCATCGCCGGCGAAGGCTGCATCGTCACCGCCGGCGGGATCGACACGCACATCCATTTCATCTGCCCGCAGCAGATCGAGCACGCCATCGCCAGCGGCGTCACCACGATGCATCGGCGGCGGCACCGGCCCGGCGCACGGCACCTACGCCACGACCTGCACGCCCGGGAAATGGAACATCCACCGCATGCTCGAGGCCGCCGAGGCATTTCCCGATGAATCTCGGCTTTCTCGGCAAGGGCAATTGCTCCTCGCCCGAGCCGCTGCGCGAGCAGGTCCTCGCCGGAGCGATCGGACTGAAGCTCCACGAGGACTGGGGCACCACGCCCGCCGCCATCGATACCTGTCTCGGCGTCGCCGACGAACTCGACGTCCAGGTCGCCATCCACACCGACACGCTCAACGAAGCCGGCTTCGTCGAAAGCACGCTCGCCGCCTTCAAGGGCCGCACGATCCACACCTATCACTCCGAAGGCGCGGGCGGCGGCCACGCGCCGGACATCATCCGCGTCTGCGGCGAGGCCAATGTCCTGCCCTCGTCCACCAACCCGACGCGGCCCTTCACGGTCAACACCATCGACGAGCATCTCGACATGCTCATGGTCTGCCATCACCTCGACTCACGCATCCCCGAGGACGTCGCCTTCGCCGAAAGCCGCATCCGCCCGGAGACCATCGCCGCCGAGGATCTGCTGCACGACCTCGGCGCGATCTCGATGATGTCCAGCGACACCCAGGCCATGGGCCGCATCGGCGAGGTCATCACCCGCACCTGGCAGACGGCCCACAAGATGAAGGTGCAGTTCGGCAAACTCGAAGGTCCGACGCCATCCCGCCGCCGACAATTTCCGCGCCCTGCGCTACGTCTCCAAATACACGATCAATCCCGCCATCACGCACGGCATCGCCCATGAGGTCGGCAGCATCGAGGTCGGCAAACTCGCCGACCTCGTCATCTGGAAGCCCGCCTTCTTCGGCGTGAAACCCGAGACCATCCTCAAGGGCGGCTTCATCGCCTGGGCGAACATGGGCGACCCCAACGCCTCCATTCCCACCCCGCAGCCGACCATGTACCGCCCGCAGTTCGGCGCCTTCGGCAAGGCCATCGCCGTCCACCTCGGTCACCTTCGTCAGCGCCGCCTCCCTCGAATCGGGATCACTTGACGAGCTGGGACTGACCAAAGCGATTGGTCGCGGTGAAAGGCTGCCGTTCGGTCACCAAGAAGGATCTTCCGTTCAACGACTCCATGCCGAAGATCACCGTCGATCCGGACACCTACACCGTCACGGCCGATGGCAGGGAACTCCGTTGCGAGCCCATGTCCGTGCTGCCGATGGCGCAGCGGTATTTCCTGTTCTAACCGGCTGCGCTGCGAAACCCAATGCTCGTTATCCAGAACCCCATCGCGCCGGCATCGGAACGGCCAGCCGGGAACCAGATCGTCCTTGCTGCCGAGCGACGCCAGTTTCTCAAGCGGCGCTGGCGAGGGATCGCGGAAGATGGGACGGAATTCGGATTCGATCTTGAAACACGGCTCACCGACGGCTGCGTGATCCATCAGGAATCCGGAAAGGACTACATCGTCCGCCAGTTGCCGGAGGTGGTCTATCAGATCGAATGCGTGAGTCCCGCACATGCGGCGCTGGTGGGGTGGAAGGTGGGCAACCTTCATTTGCCCGCGCAGATTTTCGAGGGCTCCATTCGCGTGCTTCATGATGAGGCGATGACGCAGTTGCTCGAACGCGAGGGTTGGGAGTTCTCCGAACCCGAGGTCATTTTCACCCCGATGAAGGCGATGGCCCACGCACCATGAGCTCCGATCCATGGCTTTGGCTGCTGCAGGCCAATGACACGGCCTATCCATCCGGCAGCTATGCGCATTCCTTCGGGCTTGAGGAGCTTGTCGAGGCGGGTGTCGTCAGAACTCCCGCGGATCTTGAGGATTTCCTGGTGAAACAGGTCTTGCCCGCGCTCCTTACCTTTGAGATCCCCTTTTTTGCCAAAGCGCATGCCGCCGCGGTTTCCGGGGATGCTGATGCATTGCTCGCATTTGACGCCGAACTGGATGCATGGCGGATCCCGGCGGAACTTCGGGATGCCTCGCGCCGCATCGGGTCACAACGGCTTGATCTGTTAGCGCAACTTGATCCAACCGCACTCGTCCTGCGAATCCGAGAAGCTTCCCCACGCTGCCATCATTTGGTCGTCACGGCGCTTGAACTCAGCGGGGTGCCGGTCGAGCAGGCGGCCCGGGCTTTCGCGTTTCAATCCATCGCTGGATTGACCGCCGCGTCCATGAAGCTCATGCGGATCGGCCAGACTTCCTGCCAATCGATCGCCCGCCGGGTGCTCGGCTTGTTAGGGGAGGAGATCGATGATTCGCTTTCCCGTCCGGTTGACGGCTGGTTCAATCCGCTTGTCGAAATCGCCTCACTCCGTCATGCCCGTGCCCATGCCCGACTCTTCATCTCCTGACAACAAGCGCCCGTTCCGTCTCGGTGTCGGCGGTCCCGTCGGTTCCGGAAAAACGATGTGCGTCCTCCGGCTCAGCCAGTGGCTGAAGGACGAGATCTCGCTCGCCGTCATCACCAACGACATCTACACCCGCGAGGATGCCGAATTTCTCCTGCGGGAAGGCGTGCTGCCCGCCGACCGCGTCATCGGCGTGGAAACCGGCGGTTGTCCGCACACCGCGATCCGCGACGACACGAGCATGAACATGGCGGCGGTCGTCGATCTGGAAAACCGCCACCCCGATCTCAAGCTGATCCTCATCGAGAGCGGTGGCGACAATCTATCAGCCACGTTCTCGCCGGAGCTGGTGGATGCCTACATTTATGTCATCGACGTCGCGGAAGGGGACAAGATCCCGCGCAAGGGCGGGCCGGCCATCCGCACCAGCGATCTGCTCCTCATCAACAAGACCGAACTCGCACCTTATGTGGGAGCCGACCTTGATGTGATGGCCCGTGATGCGAAAATGCAGCGGGGGAGTCGTCCGTTTTTGTTCGCCGATTTGAAATCCGAGAAGGGCAAGGAGGATCTGCTCGCTTGGTTGAAGCATGAGTATTTGTTTGTCTGACGGACCGCGAAATTTATTTCGCCTGTTTGCATTCGAACTGATAACCCAACAGGCGAAATAAATTTCGCGGTCCGTTCTATGGCACACAAAGGAATTCATTCGCGCGGTTATCTTCCCCATTGGGACTTTGCGGATTCCGTGCAGGCCATCACGTTTCGGCTGGCCGATTCCCTGCCTAACAAACTTCTGAGGGAATGGCGTGATGAACTCAAGTCATTGATCGACAGCACGGATCCCAAGATCTCAGGACGAGCGAAAGCGGAACTTCAAAAGCGGATCAGCCGCCACGAGGACTCGGGTCATGGAACTTGTCTTCTGGGCAAGCCGGAACATGCCAAGGTCGTGCAGGATCATCTGATCAAGGGACACGGTGTTGCCTACAAGCTGATCGACTGGTGCGTCATGCCGAATCATGTGCATGTGCTCGTTAGATTTATGGATGACACTTCGATGGGAAAAGTCGTCAAGCATTGGAAGGCACCCTCGGCGATTGAGATCAACCGATTGGAGGGCGTGACCGGTTCGCTTTGGATGGCCGACTATCATGACCGGTTGATCCGGGATATGGAGCATCTGGAAAGTGCCCGGGCTTATATCCGGAATAACCCGGTGAAGGCGGGGCTATGTGGAAGGGCTGAAGAATGGGAGTTTTCGAGCGCTGGGCAAAACTGGAGCGCGGAATTCATTCCGCCCGAGACCGGTTCGCGCGGAATAAATTCCGCGCTCCCGGTCTCTGGCTCCTCACTGAGTGGTCATCTCGATCTCCGCTGCGAGGTCCGCGGTGATGGCGTGCCGTATGTCTCGCGACAATCCTTCCGGGCCCCGGTGCATCTGAGCAAATCGCATGTCGATCAGGGCTGTCTCGTGCAGAGTATCGTCAATCCCACCGCCGGATTCTTCGATGGGGATCGCCTGGAAATGAATATCGAGGTGGCGAAGGGGGCGAAGCTGGTTTTGAGCACTCCATCCGCGTCGCGTGTCTATCGGACGAGATCGGGTGCGGCGGCGGCAGGATATCACCGGTTCAGCGTGGGAGAGGATGCGCTGCTGGAATGGATTCCAGAGCCGTTCATTCCCCATGCGGGGGCGCGGTATTTCCAACGGACAGACATCCATCTTGATCCATCCGCGAGCCTGCTTTTTTTTGACTGGATCTCGCCCGGGCGCGTGGCGATGGGGGAGACTTTCGGTTACGAAAGCCTGCGTTGGGAACTTGATCTAACGGTGGGCGGGAGGTTGCTTGCCCGCGAGTGCTACGAACTCCGGCCTGGCGGCGAGAGTCTGGAAGCTCTCAGGAAAAAATTTCCCGCAGCTCATTACATTTCGGTTTATGCGGCGGGGATCATGGGGCGGAACTGGCCGGCCGAGATGCTGGATGCCTTGTCCGGTGATGATGTCTATCTCGGACATGGACCGATGCCGGAGGGCTTGCATGTCATCCGCGCGCTTTGTCGCGACAGCCTGGCAGCGAGAAGGTTGATGGAGACCTTGCGACGTGAACTTCACTGCCGCCGCCGGAATCCGGCCTGCGGCGCTGGGGCGGATTTTCTGGTAAAATTTTGATCGGTTGCGGAGTGACGCAAATGGTGGCACTGTCGTTTGTTGATCTGCGGATTGGCCGGTTCCCGTTCCGTGCGGGCTTTCAATTTTTCCATGCTCCACGCCTGCAAATTCCCAGTTCCGTACCGGATGATTTCCGGAGCCATGTTGATCGCGATGTCCTCCGGCTGCGTCTCGCTGCCAAACGGTGGACGTGCAACCCGGGGGTACGCGTTCATTTCGTATCGGGAACCGGAGGCGAACGGCGGCTTGAGATTGGCGGTGAAGGATCTCATCGACATGAAGGGCGAGGTGACAACGGCGGGTAGCGAATATCTTGCCAAGAACTCGGCCCCGGCGACCCGGGATGCGGAATGCATGGCCATCGCCCGGGAGAGGAATGTCCAGATCGTCGGCAAGACAAATCTAACGGAGTTTGCCGCTTCCGTGACCGGGAGAAACGCTTACTACGGCACTCCGGTCAACCGCTGGGATGGCAGGCGCAAGTTCTATCCGGGCGGCTCATCCAGTGGTTCGGCGGTCGCTGTGGCGAATGGCAGCGCGGATGTCGCGTTTGGCACCGACACCGGGGGATCCATCCGGGTGCCCGCGGCTTTCTGCGGGATTTACGGATTGAAAACCACTTTCGGACTGGTCTCGACCAAAGGAGTTTTCCCGATGTCTCCAAAATATCTTGATACCGTCGGGCCGATGGCTGCGGACGTCCCTCATCTGGTCGAGGGGATGGATCTGTTGGAGCGCGGATTCCGCTCAAAGTATCGTGCTGCGGTGGCGGACAAGCCAGTTGCTTCCCAAATCCGCATCGGGCGGCTTTACATCCCCGGCACCGACCCGGCGATCGACCGTGCCATCGACGAGGCGTTGGTGGCGGCGGGCTTCAAGGTGGTGAAGTTGGATGAGAAATTCCGCGCGGCATGGGCGCAGGCGGATGTGGATGGCGAGACGGTGGCCACTGCGGAGATCTGGAACAGCGATGGTAAATATCTGGACAAGCCCGGTATCGGCGCGACCACCGCGACCGTGATCCGGGCAGGAAGCCTGAGCAAGGCGATCGGTTTCGAGGCAGCGCTGAAACGCAAGAAGCCTTGGCAGCGAACCCTGGCGCGTGTTTTCCGAAATGTGGATTTCATCGCCACTCCCACGGTCACAATCCTGCCACCGCGCAGTCTTTTGTTCGGTTCATCCGCGATCGATGAAAAGCTCATCTTTAACGCGCAGAACACCGTTGGCATCAATTTCTCCGGAAATCCCGCGATCGCCATTCCCATTTCAATGCCGGCGGAAAAATACCATGTCCCACGGACAAGCCTCCAGCTCGTGGGCCCCAACCTGAGCGAGGCGCAACTGGTGAACGCCGCCCGCCTGCTTGCCATCCATCCCTAATTCGACCTATAACAACATCAATCTGACAAACCCATGAAATCTCCATCCCTATCCTTGCGGGCGCTTTTGCTCGCGTTGCTTGCCGGTATCGTGCCGGCGGGTGCCCAATCCGTGCCAAGCCTGATCGCCAAAGGCGATGTCGCGGACAAATCGTTCAAGCCGGCCGAGGCGCTGGAAAGTTATTTGCCAGCCGAAAAGATGGATCCTGATAACGTGGATCTGCTGCTGCGGATTTCCCGCCAATACCGGCATCTGATGTCGGACACCGACAAGAATGCGAAGAAAATCGAATACGGCCACATCGCGCTGGCCTACGACATGAGGCTGGCCAAGCTCGGGCCACGCGATTCGGATGCACAACTTTCCGAAGCGATCACCTATGGCAAGATGATGCCGTTGATGGGGAAAAGAGAACAGGTTGCCGCGTCTCCCGTGGTCAAGGCTGCGGCGGAGCGGGCGGTGAAATTGAATCCCGGCAATGACACCGCGTGGCATGTGTTGGGCCGCTGCAATCAATCCCTCGCCAATGTCAGCGGCCTCAAGCGGTCGCTAGGCGGCATGCTCTACGGCAAGCTGCCGACCGGCAGTTATGAGGAGTCCGTCAAATGTTTCAACAAGGCGATCGCCATCGATTCGACCCGGCCGCGGCACTACATCGAACTGGGCCACACCTACGCGTTGGCGGGCCAGCCGGAGAATGCCCGCAAGTTCCTGAACAAGGGGCTTTCCCTGCCTAACAAGGAAAAGGACGATCCTGAGATCAAGGCGCTGGGCAAGGAAACCTTGGCCGGACTTCCGAAATAACAGGGAGAGCATCGTCCGCGTTGCTCATTCTTCAGGATTCCACGTTGGCAGGTCCGCAAGCGAGCCATCGATGAACGTATGGTGCCAGAGCTGTGTCGCGACCACCGCGGCAAGTCCAAGTTCCATCGACAGGCGACCGATGGATGTTTTCCGTAACTGTCGGAATGCGGAGCGCCAGTGCCTTACGGCCCGGACGTCGAAATAACCGGTGCGCCTCAGGGATTCCTCACTCAACAAATCCCTAACAAAAGTTGGTTCCGGGTCGATGTGGAAGCTGTCGAGCGGAGCGCGGAAAATGACCTTCTGTCGGCGCGCGATATCCTTAGGAAGCCAGCGTTCCGCGACAAGACGCAGCAGATGTTTGTCGCGGAAGCCGTGAAGTTTCCAGGTAGGGTCGAGCTTCGAGGTGAAATCGAACACCTCCTCATCGAGGAATGGATAGCGCACTTCCACGGACGAATGCATGGCCACGCGGTCGCCCTTGGCCTGGAGCAGGTGGCCGGCGAGCGTGACGCGCGCTCCGACCCACAACCCGCGGTTGAGTGGATGCCAGTGTTTGGCGCGTTCCAGATTCATGCCGAGCGATTCCCACGGTTCGGGACTTCCTATCAGCTCACGCATCGGCTCGCCGTAGAAGCGCAGTTTTGAAAGGCCTAGCACGCCGTAGGAGTTGATCCACGCGTTTGGTCCACCGACCGCGGCTTCGAGTTGGCGTCGGTAGTGCGGTGGATATTGCGGCACACCGGTGACGCGGAGATAGGCGTGAAGGATGCGATCGCTCAGTTTTAAACCGGGAATCGAGTCCATCATGCCGAGGATTTTCGCGATCTTGTACCACGGGTATCCCGCGAGCCATTCGTCCGCACCCTCGCCGGTGAGCACGACCTTCTGGCCGTTCTGATGGACGCGGTGGGCGAGCTGAAGCAAGGCGGCACACGAGGTATCGACCACCGGACACTCGGCGGCGCGAATCAGCTCGGGATACATTTTCAGCGCATCCTCCGGTTTGAAATCCTGGACGATGGGCGGCTTGGTGCCGACGTGTTTCGCGGTCTGGTTTGCCCCGCTGAGTTCGTCCAATCCGGGTTCATCCACGCGCACCGTGTAGGTGTTGATGGCCGGGCCCTTGATGTGGCAGGCCATCGCGACGATCATGCTGGAGTCGAGCCCGCCTGATAGATAGGCGCCGACCGGGACGTCCGCCCGCAACCGGCGCTCCACGGCAGCCAGCAAGGTTTCCTCGAGTTGATCGGTTAGCTTGCGGGCGTCGGTCTCGGGATTCTCGTCTCCCGCGTCCGGGAAATCGATTTCCCAATAGGCCTGGTCACGGACAACCGGGGCTGCCGTGCCTGCATTTTGCGGACGGATCTGAAGATAGTGGCCCGCCCTGAGAAGTTGCACTCCTTCGAAACATGTGACGGGCCCGGGCATCGCCGCGAACGAGAAAACATGGTCGATGCCGCGAAGGTCTGCCGTGGGCTTGAACATCCGGGAAGCGAGCAAGCCCTTGATCTCGGAGGCGAATAGCAGCCAGTCCCCTTGCCGCGTCCAGTAGAGCGGGCTGATCCCGAATCGGTCCCTGCCCAGCGTGACGCGGTGCCGGCGCTCGTCATAGAGTGCGATCGCGAATTGTCCACGCAGCCGCAGGAACATCTCTTCCTCACTTTCTTCCCACAGGTGCGGGATGATTTCGGTATCGCAGTGGGTTTTCAGGATGTGGCCGCGCGATTTCAGCTCGGCCCGCTTTTCCATGTGGTCGAACAATTCACCGTTGTAAACGACATGCACGTCCTTGGCTTCGTTGGCCATCGGTTGCTGGCCGTCTGCCAGGCCGACGACGCTCAAGCGCCGCGAGGCGAACGCGAGTCCAGGTCGCCGAAGAAATCCCTCCTCGTCGGGTCCCCGGTGAGTGAGTGCCCGGGACATCCTTTCGATCACGCCTTCGGGGATTTCCCTGCGCCCCGCCAAGTCGATTACTCCCGCAATTCCGCACATCTTGGGAAAATTATCAGTGGCGGCGGATTGCGAGGCAACCGCTATTTGGAAATCGATGGTTCAGGAAAGACCGCGACCAATGGTATCCTCCATCCAGTCGAACAGGGCTGAGGCGGATGGTCTTTGCTTCATGATCGTGGCTTGATGGACGGCTTTCGATTGGATTCCCGCGTCCGACAGGCAGCGTTTGACCAAGGGCAGCAACCGTGCGTCCGTTAGATCCTTGCGGTTGAGGCTCAAACCGACGCCGAGTCGTTCGACCCTTGCGGCATTGTCAGGCTGATCGAGCGCCATATAGACGACGACCTGGGGGATGCCCGCGGCAAGGCACTGGGAAACGGTGCCGATGCCGCCATGATGAACCATCACGGCGGCACGTGGCAGCAGCCTGCTGAACGGCGCATAGTGCGCCACGAAAATGGAGTCGGGAATATCCGGAGGAACTTGCTCCGGTTTCATGGTGAGAAAAACGGCGCGGCATCCAAGCTGTTTCACCACGCGGGTTGCGGTTTGAAAAAACTCGCTGGCGTGGAACTGGCCGGTGCCGGCGGTGAAAAGGACCGGCTTCCCGCCCGCGGCGAGGAAAGATTCCAGCTCCGGCTCCATCGGGCGGTCACCCGCCATGTCCTCAAGCGGGAAAT
This sequence comes from uncultured Verrucomicrobiae bacterium, assembly GCA_963810445.1. Taxonomy (GTDB): domain Bacteria; phylum Verrucomicrobiota; class Verrucomicrobiia; order Verrucomicrobiales; family Akkermansiaceae; genus Luteolibacter. Next base: position 55,674 of record CAWENZ010000019.1, read on the forward strand.
CCCATTGGAAGGTGTTTTTGGGTTGATCCCTTTTCACCCGGCCAAACCAGCTCGGGAACAGCGCGAGGACTCCGTCTGGCGAGTGGTGCCAGTCTTTCCACAACCTCTTTGGCGGTTTCACTCCATGTTCGGCGCAGGCCTTGATCACGGACGGAAGTGCGTGGCGATCAAACGGACTGGGCATCGAAAGGATCAATTTGCGCAGCGGGAACGGCAACCGGCTCAGGAACCGGGCCGATGGAAAGATGATGGGTGTGTCGTCCGCACTCATCATGGCTGCGGGATAGAGGTGCACCGTGATCACGGGAATCCGGTATTTCTCGCGGGCAATCCGGGCGGCAAAGGAAATCATCGGGGCCAGGATCAGGTCGGGATTTCCATGTTCCTGAATGATCCGGTCAATGGCCGACATGCTGGAGGCGATGGCACGGCCCGCGTAGTTGAACGCGACTTTCTTGCAGGTATCCGCCATCCAGAGACCGGGGTCCGCGAGCATTGCCGGTAGCTCGTCAACGTCCGGCGAGTGAAATTCAATCCCAGCCGCCAAGGTCGCTTTCCCATACATGGGCGATGCCACCATCGTGACGCGATGACCTCTTTCCACCAGATGCCGACCCAGCCAAATGAAGGGAAACACACTTCCGGACGTGCCAAAGGGGAGAATCAGGATGTGACTCATTGCGTGGCAGCCGGCTTTTTGAAGCGCGATCCGGTTTCTTTGAACATACTTCCTCAGTTGAAAATCAAGCGGGTAGGAACTCGCGAGGAGCGACGCTGTGGGCTTTGATGGAGACTAGGTGGGTGGGATGGCACCGATAAAGCGCAATCGCGACAAATCTATTTTGCAGGGATTCCACGTATTGAAATCCATGGAACGGGATTGTCTCCGCCGGGTTTGTGGATTCCTATTTTTGAAGTGGCCCGCGCTTTGCTATAATTACCCGCTGCTGACAGGAAACTTGGACTTGCCATGCGGCACCAAGATCCGACAGTGCCCCGCCCACTTGGGGGGAATTTCAAATTTATCGAATATGCCAAAAGAAGGTATCGCAATTATCGGAATCGGATGCCGGTTCCCAGGGGGTGTCAACGACACTGAATCGTTCTGGAAACTCTTGGCTGAAGGTCGCGATGCGGTTTCTGAAGTGCCTGCCGACCGATGGAATATCGAGCGATTCTATGATGCGGAGCTGGGCCTGACTGGCAAATCCATCGCCAAGCGCGGTGGATTCCTCGACCAGATCGACCTGTTCGATCCCCAGTTTTTCGGCATTTCCCCACGCGAGGCCCCGTATATCGATCCCCAGCAACGGCTGCTGCTTGAGACCGCATGGGAAGCCATCGAGGACGCCGGGCAAGTTCTCGATTTCGAAAAAGGCACCAACATCGGTGTCTTCATGGGGGTTTCCCACAATGATTACCAAAACATCCAGGGCGGCGGAACCGATCGCAAGGGAATCAGCGCCCACTCGCCGACCGGCAGTGCGCACAGCATCGCGGCCAACCGGATTTCCTACTGTTTCAACCTCAGCGGGCCGAGTCTCTCGATGGACACCGCGTGTTCTTCCGCTCTAACCGCCGTGCATCTTGCCTGCGAATCCCTCCAGGCGGGACGTTGCGACATGGCGATGGCGGGTGGCGTGACCGTGATCATCACTCCGGACGGCTTCATCGGATTTTCCCAGGCGGGCATGCTTTCGACCGACGGCAAGTGCAAGGCGTTCGCCGCCGAGGCCAATGGCTTCGTCCGGGGCGAAGGGGCTGGCATCGTCCTGCTGAAACCACTCTCAAAAGCCATCGCGGATGGTGATCCGATTCAAGGCGTGATCCTCGGTTCCTCGTTGAACCAGGACGGCCACACCAACGGAATTTCCCTCCCGAGCACTGAAGCGCAGGCCGCGCTGGTGCGCGACGCCTGTAAGGATGCTGGCATTCATCCCAGCGAGGTCGGCTTCGTCGAAGCACACGGCACCGGCACCGCCGTGGGAGATCCCATCGAGGCCATCGCCCTGGCGGAAGCGCTTTGCACCGACCGCGAGGAAGACAATGTGCTGCCGATCGGATCGGTGAAAACCAATCTCGGTCACTTGGAAACCGCGGCCGGCGTCGTCGGCCTGATCAAGGGCATGCTCGTCCTCAAGCGTCGCCAGATTCCCCCGAGCCTCCACTTTGAAAACCCGAGCCCTCATATCGACATGAAGGGCTTGAAACTGCGCGTGCCGACCACGCTCGAATCCTTCCCGAAGAATGGCAAGCGCCTCATCGCCGGGGTGAATTCCTTTGGTTTCGGTGGAGCGAATGCTCACGTCATTCTTGCGGAGCCACCGGTTCAGGAAATACCCGGTGACGCAACTTTCCCGGCGGACCGCTCGTGGCCTTTGGTCATTTCCGCCCGGTCTGAAGACGCGCTCAAGGCCACGGCAGGCCGACTGGCCGGTTGGATCGAGTCGCACGAGCTTGGAAATGGAATCTCACCCGTCCTGCCGAAGCTGACCTATACCCTCGGTGCCCGCCGCAATCACCATGCGTACCGCTTGACGCTTGTCGGCAGTTCGTCCGCCGAGATCACCGAAGAGCTTCAGGAATTCGCCGCCGGTGAATCCGGTGACCACGGCCCGCACGTCATTCACTCCACGTCCGGAATTCGCACCGCGCATCGGATTCATCATGAGCGGCCAAGGACCCCAGTGGTGGGGCATGGGTCGCGAACTGATGCGCAAGGAGCCGGTTTTCCGCGAAGTCATGGAAGCCTGTGAAGCGGCGATGCGCCCGTACGCCAGTTTCTCGCTGCTCGAGGAACTTGCCCGCGACGAGGCGGATTCGAAACTCCAGCAAACCGAGATCGCCCAACCCGCGATCTTCGCCATGCAGGTCGCCCTGGTTGCGCTTTGGAAATCGCTCGGCGTCGAACCGACCGCCGTCGCCGGACACAGTGTCGGCGAAGTCGCGGCCGCCTGTGTCGCCGGAATCCTGACCTTGGAGGAAGCCGCGCGGGTGATCGTGCTGCGCGCCCGTTTTATGCATGAATGCGCCCGTGGCGAAGGGACGATGCTGGCAGTGAGCCTCTCGGAAGAAGAGGCCGAAGCGGTGATCGCCCGTCACGACAAAGCCGTGAGCATCGCCGCCTTCAATGGCCCGCGCTCGTTGACCTTGGCGGGTGCGAAGGATTCGCTTGAAGCCATCCGCGCCGAGCTGGAGCCGCAGAATGTTTTCGCCCGGTTTCGTGCGGGTGGACCACCCGTATCACCACGCGATGATGCAACCGGCGGCGGATCGCCTGAACAAGGAGCTTTCCGACATCGCACCGCAGCCGGAGACCCTGCCGTTTTTCAGCACCGTCACCGGAGAACGTTGTTCCGGCACCGACTGCGTCGCCGCTCACTGGGGCCGCGGCATTCGCCAGCCGGTCCAGTTCGTCAAGGCCGTCAACTCGATTGCGGACTTCGGCGTCGATGTCTGGCTGGAAATCAGCTCGCACCCGGCGCTTTCCATGTCCATCACGGAATGCCTCACCGCCCGCGGCCTCAAGGCCCAGGTGACCGCTTCCACCCGCCGCGATCGCGAACACGAATCCTTCCTCGAAGCCGCGCTCGACCTCCATCGCGGCGCCGTGGTCACTCGATTTCAAAGGCCTCACCCCTTCCCGCGAACTGCTTTCCCTGCCGGCCTAGCCTGGGACCGTGCCCGCTGGTGGCATGAGTGCAGCGAACTGCGCGACGCCCGCCTTTCCCCGGTGGAAAAGGCCTGCTCGACGCCCGCCAACCCCGCGCCACGCCGACCTGGACGACCCGCCTCGACAACCGCCACATGGCGTTCCTCAAGGACCACAAGGTCGATACGCACATCATTTTCCCTGCCGCCGGCTTTGTCGAAATGGCGCTGGAAGCCGGTCACCAGATTTTCGAAGGCCGCTCGTTCGCGATCGAGGATTTCGAAATCCGCCGTCCGCTGATTCTGCCCGATCCGGCGTCCGATCTCACCATCGAGCTCACCTACGAACCCGCCGAGCGCACGTTTACCATCCAGAGTCGTTCGCGATACGTCG
>CAWENZ010000020.1:0-131736 GCA_963810445.1 uncultured Verrucomicrobiae bacterium
GGACGTTACCCATACTCGACATCCGACGGGACCGAACCTGCCGTTCAGGGCCCAACGACATCATCCTCGTCACCAGCTCTTCAGCAGACGCTGTGCTTGGTTACGGCGCTCAATGGGTGACGATGCGTTCCCAGCAGCCCCGAGCAGCAAAGAGTGTGCTTCATAGGCGGGAACACCTGCCGCCTTGAGTTCTCTGTACAGGATAAAGAGTTCGCTGTCGCCGTTGCCTTTCTGGGTGCCGAGCCAGTTCCACCGATCAAGTGCGCGGTCCACACGGGCCTTATTATAGACGCCCTCCTCCCGGGGTTGGACAGGCAAAGGCTCGTCGGACTCGATTGTGATGGCGTTCTCCAACCAGTCGTCTACGTCGAGGGCTGCCCGTCCATTGTCCCTGTGATCCTTCCAAATCCGACCCTTCGGATCGACAGGCTGGCACGGGAGATAGAAGAGAGATGCGGCGTGAAGCTTCCCCATGTCGATTCCGTGGGCCTTCAGATAGGGCTTTTCAGGATTGACCTTAGGATATCGGTAACCCTCATCCTTGATGGCCTGCAAGATTTGGGTCGTCAAAAGCTTGTATTCCTCCTTCGTGACGGTCCGGGTCGTCGGAATCATGATCCTGAATCGCGGCTGCTTCTTGGTGCTGGAGAAGCTGTTGAAGGCAACAACCCGCAGCTGGGGGAAGATACTGGCGAAATCCTTGTGGCTGAGATTTCCTTTTTCGAAGTCGAGCCAGATGCCGTTTGCATAGAGCACGTTGGCCAGACCCCTATATGTCTCCGAAGACAGACTTGGGTCGAACACCGATGGGCTGATCAAGAGACAGCATTCCTTCCGTTCAAAGTTGGTACGATTGAGGTCGCGCAGTGCCTTGATGAATGACTCAAGGTCAGTATCGTCCACAAGGCAGTTTGGGAGAGTCGCATACAACGTGTCAAATATGGTCCCGAACACATTTTGTGTAACGGAACTATGGTTCCCTTCTTTAATAGGATTTTCGTTACACGATTCCCACAACCTAGTGGGTTTCGTCGGGATGACGGAGATCAAAAGCCGGTGGTGTTCTGCGACCTCCTCATTTGTCATTGTGGCCCGGTCCGTATTCATCTTCGCAATGATCCGGTTGACCTCAGCCTGTTTCTGGGCGCGATGATGCTGTACGCGACCGGTGCCGGATTCATGCATCCTGCGGCGGCCCAAAGTGCCTGTGAAAGTCACTCCCAGCCAATCGATGGGAAGCTTCTCCATCCGGGAGCCGGGCAGAAGGTTCCTCAGAAACTCGGCCGCAGCACGATCCGGAACGAAGACCAATTTTTGGTTGCGGTTATCCGGGTTCCGAATGGAGCCCCGAAGAACAGTCTGGTAAAGCGCCTCGAAGTAGACAGCCCGGCGTACGCGATCATCGGCGGCACCAAGCCATCCCAAGAAGCTTATATGCTCGGGAGATGGGAGACGGGCCGACAGAAAGACGATGTTGTCCAGATGCTGGAATGCATTCAGGCCATGCGACACCTGCGGCAGGCACTCCGCATCGAGATCAGCAAACGGGTTCTCGGCCGCCTTATCCTTGTTGGCGATCCATCCGAACTTCATGTCCTTGAAGTGGCTTCGGATCGCTTTGATCAGCCGCTTCCAAACCTCCCCTTCGTTGCGGTCTCTCAAGGATTTTGACCAATCCACATCAATTCCGTAGAGAATCGTGACCGTGTCACCGTTCTTGTGCTCAGTGAACCTCAGGTCCAATTTCAGGTCTTGGTCCTCCTCGAAGACAACACCCTGATGGTGCCAGACATGATACAGCAGGGAGTGCTCGAAGTTGGCTCCGAGAATCGTAACCCGGTTGAAACCCTTGAAAATCTCGGGACGCAGCACGAAGTGCAGCGACAGCCTCTTTCCCCTGCCAGAGACAAGGTCTGTGTAGGTAGACGTTCGGGTGTAGGTGTTCCAAAACGGCGACTGCAGCTGACGCGCCATTGGCTGCAGCGTATTCTTAAGCGCCGCGTCAGCCGTTTCCGCCAGCTTCCGGAGGCTGCCGCCACTGCGGGTGGACACGAGGCTCCAGATCGGTCCCTGTCCGACGAGTTCCAGTTGTTCGGTGAGATGAACGTGGCTTTCGGGGGCAAGCACCTCTACGCTCGTCGCGACTTGAGGGATTTCATCGACAACCAGATGCCAACGCTTGGAATCGGGAAAGTAGGGCAGAGCCATGAATGCGGACCATGTAATGATCAGGACGAAGCCTCCCGGCGTTTCCTCCTGTAGGGCTGTGAGTACGGCCTTCCCCACGAGGACGGCCACCTCGTGGTGAACGACCTTCACCCTAACGTCTGGTGCGATGGTGCGATGGTAAGAGTGCGGTTCTTGGCCTCGTTTGCCAAATCAACAGTCGGACAAGTGAACAGGACACGTTCGCCTTGCTCGGCCGATCGAGCTGCAGCCCGGTAGGCGCTCTCGGACTTTCCTGCACCGGCAAGCGCCGAGACATAGTAGATGATGGACATGGGTTCCCGTTCGGCCGCCACGGAGTGACGGCGCAGGTTGTGAGAAATTTTCTGAAAGGCCGCCGTCGAACCGAATGGATGGAGCGGCTTGGGCGAAAGAACGTCTAGCTGCTGTCAGGCCCCTTCTGATTCATCAGGGGCCAGATATCCTCTGCTTTCCACGTCGTGATCTTCTTCCGCATATGTACGCCACATGACCGCTCGGCTGCTTGACCCAACATGAAGGCACACGGGACCGCGACCGCCCGAACGTGGCGGCTCAGCCTCATCAGCGTACACTTGGCAGGCAGACCGCTGGCGCGACGGGCTGCTTCCTCAATCCCGGCCAGCTGGTTCCGGGCGGGCAGCGACAATCGCGTCAGGTCACGGAAATTGAAGTCCGGCCAAGGCGGCGCAGTCTCGGGCTGCTTGTTGAGCCCGACGTTGTGAGTGCCAACGCCTTCATCGTTGTCGTCGAGCATCTCAGCGCTTCTCCCCGGCGATCAGCGCATTGATGTCCGAGACACGCCAGCAGGTAATACGGGAGCCGATCTTGACAGGCTGGGGGAGGCGACCATCGCGAACACCAAGCCACCAGCTGGATTTACTAATGGGAATCGGCCCGCGCGGGGCCAAGATATCCCGCAGCCGGACGAGTCCGTGTCCGGAAAATCCGTGCGATCAGGCACGGCTGCCTGCTTCTGGCCCTTCATCAGACAAGGCAGCCCGTTTTCAGCATTGGCCGTGGCCGGGGGCTCGGGGGTGGTCTTCTTCCGCATATCTACTCCACATAACCGCTAGGCGACATGACCCGGCTGGATGGCGCACGGAAGTCGAAAAGCCGGAGTATTTGATCGCCGAGAATCCGGTGGTCGAGATAGGGCATTTGACTTCGCTCCTTCGTCCCAGCACCTTAATGGTAGGCGGCCGTCTTGAGATGGTGCCGATTGCAGGTTCGCGAGCAGTGATTGTTCCGAATGAAAGTGCTGTGGATTTTATCCGGGAAGAACTGGATGGCGGAGGCTTCAAAACCCTTACTGCCATGGAGGCGATGAGTTTCAATTTTGCTTCCGACGATTACGCCGTGGCTGTCCTGACCTACGAGAGGGCGAAGGGCTTGACCTTTGACAACGTCTTTCTCCCGACCTTGTCGGCAGCCTACTGGAAGGATCTATCTCCGGATCGTAGGCTGAATATGCTTTTGCTGGGAATTACCCGGGCGACCCAGTGGGTTTACATGAGTGGCCTTGATGGCTGTCGGATCGAGGAGGACGGCATTCTCCGCGCCGCTGCCAAGAAACAACTACTGAAGATGGAAATTAGAGACTATGCCGAGGATGCCTGTCTTTTTCACGGCCCCATGAAGGGTGGAAAATACTCGAAGCAAGTCAGGCCGTCAGACGGTGACAGTAAGGCGGATTCCCAGCGACAAAATGATTGAATACCTGAACAAGATATTTTGATAATGAAAACCTTCAAACAGGAACGGACGGTTCCAACGGAACCTGCATTGGCGAAGCCCGTTCCGGTAGCGGAGCCCACTGCTGAGTTGCATGCGGTGGGCACGACGGATCTGGCGGCGAAGACACTCTTCGAGCCCGGGGATCTGGCAACGCTGCTCTCGGATACATCGGTTAGGATGCCGGTGATGGAAGTCGTCAGCGGAAGCGCGGAAACCCGCTACAAGGTGTTTCATGAGGGGCATGTCGTGACCTACTACGAAAGCCAGCTTCAGACGCCGGAGGAAGTTGGGGATGGCACCGCTTTCAACGTTGCCGCCCTGCATGCCTACCTGACCAGCCTGCAACTGCTTTCCCCGTCCACCTCAAACCTCTATGCGCTACACAGCGGTCGTGTTGATTTCGTGCCCTATCAATTTCGGCCCGTATTCAAATTGATCCGGGCGGATCGACCCCGGTTGCTCATCGCCGACGAGGTGGGTGTGGGTAAGACCATTGAAGCCGGTCTGATCATCAAGGAGCTGAGAGCGCGGATGGACATCCAGTCGGTGCTGATCATCTGCCCCAAGGCCCTGGTCGCCGAACGCAAATGGGAACTGGAGATGAAGCGCTTCGATGAGCAATTCACGCCTCTGGACGGGCCTCTGCTCCGTCATTGTATCGACGATGCCTGCCTGGGTGGAGATTGGCCGGACCAGTTTAAGCGAGCGATACTTCCCTTTTCGCTCGTGGACTCCGCACTGCTCCATGGAGTTCCCGGAAAAGGGCACAAGAAACGCATCGGTCTGCTGGAGCTGGACCCGCCAATGAAGTTTGACCTGGTGATCGTGGATGAGGCCCACCATATCCGGAACCCAAGGACCTATCTGCATCAGGCGGTCCGCTATTTCTGCGACAACGCACAGGCTGTTATATTCCTCACAGCGACGCCAATGCAACTGGGCAGCAAGGACCTTTATACACTCCTCAACGTCTTGCGCCCGGATCTCATCATCGAACCCGCCAGTTTCGAGCGCATGGCGGAGCCGAATGCGCTGATCAACCAAGCCGTTCATCTCGCCCGCACCCAGTCGGCTGGCTGGCAGCAGGACGCCCGGGAAAAGGTGGAGCAGATCGCGCAGACGGAGTGGGGCCGGGTGTTTCTGATGGGGACTCCGGTATTCCAGTCAATCCGTGACCAACTCGGTGAAAACAAAATGGACGATGGTGCCCGGATCAAGCTCATCCACGCAATGGAGGAACTCTACACCTTCAGTTCGCTGATCAACCGGACCCGTCGCAGGGATATCGGCAACTTCACGACCCGCAAACCTGTGACGCTGAACATCCCGTTCACTGAGGAGCAGCAACGGCTTCACGACGATCTCCTCAACCTGACTGCTCGTGTTCTCGTGTTCTGCTGCGGGCAGCAAAACGCGAAGTTCTTGATGACCACCCTGCGTCGGCAGGCGGCGAGCTGCCTATACGGGCTGGCACCGTTTCTCCAAAATATCCTGAATGGGAAGCTGGAAAAAATTATCGAGACGGAAATCGCCGAAGGCTATGATACAGATGCGAAAATGGATCTCTCGTTTGTGAAAGAGGTTCGGGCCGAAATCAAACAACTCGTGAAACGTGCGGATGGCCTAGATCCGTGCGATCCCAAGGTGGAGGCTTTCGTCAATGTCCTTCAGGACAAGGCGAAGATGCCCAATAACAAGGCACTCGTCTTCAGCACGTTCCGCCACACGCTGAGCTACCTGGTGCGGCATGTGGAGGCAACAGGGCTTCGATATGGATTGATCCATGGTGATGTGTCTGATTGTGAGCGTGCGACCCTACGCCACCGGTTCTCGCTGCCGAAGGAGCACCCGGAGGCACTGGACGTGATGCTGTCCTCGGAAGTCGGCAGCGAGGGTCTGGACTTCCAGTTCTGCGACCTGCTGGTCAATTACGACCTGCCATGGAACCCGATGCGGGTGGAGCAGCGCATAGGCCGGATCGACCGCTACGGGCAGGAGAGTAAAACCGTGGCCATCGTCAACCTGATCACACCCGGCACCGTTGACGCCGATATTTACGAGCGCTGTCTCATGCGGATCGGCGTGTTCAACAATGCCATCGGCGGAAGCGAGAAGATCCTTGGTGAACTCAACCAGAAGATCCAGAATATCGGTGAGAGTTTCGAGCTGACACCGGAAGAGCGCGAGATGCGGCTCAAGCAACTGGCTGATAACGAAATCCGCCAACTCCAGGAGGAAGAGGCATTGGAAGACAAGCAGGCCCAGTTGTTCGGGCTTCACGTTCCCGGCAAGACCTGGGAGAAGGACATGGAGGAGGCAGACAGCTACTTTCTGTCGCCCAAAGCGATCCAACAATGTGTCACAAGCTATCTGAGCGACAGGACCGCAGGCGGTGTTGGACATTTGATGGGAGATAAACCGCTCAAGAATCTGCGCCTGAGCCAGGAGGTGCGGTCACAACTCTTGACGGATCTGAAGGGGCTGCGGGAATCCACGGACCCTGCAACTCTTCAATGGGAGAAATGGTTGAAGGGGGCTGATCCGAACCTGTCGGTTATCTTTGACCAGAGAGCCGCATCTGATCACCCGCAAGCGGTCTTTCTGAATGTCTTGCACCCTCTCGTGCGACAGGCGGCACGGCATCTTGAGCGTGCTGAAGCAGTGCACGTGGACTTCCGGGTATCAACTGATCGGATTCCTGAGGGCCGGCATCCCTTTGCGATTTATCGATGGAAGAAGCTTGGCATTAAAAAGGACGATGTGCTTCAACCCATCGCGTTTGATCCCGGAATCGAGGCCGCCCTGCTGGAACTCATTCCCACCGCGCTCGACATCCCTGAACCCGAGCGACTCCCTTCCTCGTTGCTCGATGAACTTGACGCGCGCCATTATCAAAAGTGGAGGGCTGCCCGGATGCAGCATGTCACCGGAAATCACGGGTTGATCGAACAGCGGGTGCAGAGTCTCAGGATCAGCCACGAGGCGCGCCGCAGTCACTTGAACGATCAGGTTGATGCGGCCACCAACGACAAGATCAAGCTCATGAAGCAGAGCGAACTCTCACGCGCCGAGGCGGATTTTCACCGGCGGATAGACGAACTGGAGAGGGCTGCAAAAAGCGCGGACGTGCATGCGGCTCCGGTGGTCGTGGGATTCATCACGAACACGAAGGTGGTGGGGTGATTGGCCGGGCGGGGCGTTTTGCCTGTTGGGGCCACGACTTCAGCCCTACTTCTTCACCCCCGGCGGCGGAGTTGGCACCTTTACCGCTCCCTGGCATTTCCCGCTACCGGTGCTGCTACCGGTCAACCGGCCCGAGGCATCGCGTTGAGTGCCCGTAAATGATGACCCTCCCTGGCTGCCGTTCATCGTCTGGCTACCGGTGAGCCGTCCTGATGCGTCGCGATATTGAGTGCTGCTGCCGGTCCCGCTAAACTTGCTAGTATCCGCGCTGCCGGCCAGACGTCCGCTGGCATCCCGGTAGGTGGTGCGGGATGTGCCGGATGAATTGGCCTGGGTGGAGGCCGAGCCGGTCAACCTGCCGCTGGCGTCGCGGTATTGGGTGCTGGAGCTGCCGTTTGCAGCGGTGCTTGTGGAGGCTGTGCCCAAGATCCTGCCGCTTGCATCGCGCGTTGTGGCTTGCACCGTGCCGCCTGAGTTCTGCTGGCGGTCGATGGTCTGGGTGATCCTGCCAGAGGCGTCACGCACCACCTCACGGCATGTCTGAGCGCGGGAGGCGGTGAGGAGCGCGAGGGAAAACAGGAGAGGGAGCAGGATCGCCTTCATGGGAGATGGGACGGGGCAGGGTGAGGGTGTATTCGATGCCCTTGTCCAGAATCCCGGTAGCCTGTTGATGGGCGTTATAGGCTGAGGCGGGTTCAAGCAATCGGATCAGGGCAAACCGAACGTCTCTGGCACTTGCGGCAGAACTCCCCCAGATAGAGCTGGTCGATCCACTCCATGATCTCCCCCAGGTGACCGGCATCCGAGGTGAGGAATCCGGCTTCGAAGTTCCGTTTGTGTTCTCCTTTTGCCCCGAGGCCTGCGCCGGTCAGGTTGGCGGAGCCAACGAAATGCCTGTCGGCCATCCATGATCACGGCCTTGGTGTGGATGCGGGGACAGAGAATCCGCTCAAACAGATCGCTGGTCACGAGGTTGGGATACTTGTCGAAGTCCTGACGGAATCGTGGTCCGGGTTCCTTGGCGTGCATCAGGCGAACGCTGACACCGGATTCAACGAGGTTGGATAGAATCTCCAGGAGCGGAACGAAGCGTCGGCCCTTGGGGACATGCAGGTCCTTGATGTCAGCCGTCACGATCCACAGGAACTTCTGCGTCTGCGGCAGGAGTTCGACGATGATTTTCCGGTAGATGGCTTCGTTGAGGAGGAGTTCCATGGGCGCTGGGACGGGGCAGGGTGGGATGTTTTCCATTTTAGGGCAAGGTTTCGGCGTAGAAATCCCCCCATTCCACCTTCCGTTGCTTTGTTCTTTCCATGGGACGGCGTTTGGTTAGGTTCATCCAAGACAATGCCGCCGTCACCATTTCACCTGCCATCCCATCACCCGCAGTGCTATGCGGCGCTGGGCATTCTTGCGGACATCTACCCGGAAATCCGGCTTTAGTTTCCGATCCTTTGAAGCTCCAATCACCCACCGCATGTCCGAAGACCACAAGAAGACCCTCCAAACCCAGCTCTGGAACATCGCCAACACCCTACGCGGAAAGATGGGCGCGGATGAGTTCCGCGACTACATCCTCGGCTTCATCTTCTACAAATACCTCTCCGAGCGGATGCACCTCTTCGCAGACGAGATCCTGAAGCACGACGGCATCCAGTTCGACTTCATCGACGAAGACACGAAAAAGGGCGCTGAATTGCTTGCCGCCATCAAGGAGGAAGCCATCGAACGCCTCGGCTACTTCCTCAAACCCACCGAACTCTTTCACAAGGTCGCGGAAAAGGGCGCGCAGAAGACGGACAACTTCATCCTCGAAGACCTCACCGCCGTCCTCAAGCACATCGAGGCCAGCACCATGGGCCACGCCAGCGAGGACGACTTCGAGGGGCTGTTCGAGGATCTCGATCTACGGCTCGTCCAAGCTCGGCAAAACCGAGAACCAGAAAAACGAACTCATCGCCAAGGTTCTCGGCCACCTCGACAAGATCGACTTCCGTCTCGCCGATACCGAGGCCGACGTGCTGGGCGATGCCTATGAATACCTCATCGGCCAGTTCGCCAGCGGCGCGGGGAAGAAGGCGGGCGAGTTCTACACGCCGCAGGAGGTCAGCACCATTCTGGCGAAGATCGTCACCACGGGGAAGAAGAAGCTCAAGAGCGTCTATGACCCCACCTGCGGCTCCGCCTCCCTGCTGCTGCGCGTGGCCAAGGAGGTGAAGGACGTCGGCCACTTCTACGGGCAGGAGATGAACCCCACCACCTACAACCTCGCCCGCATGAACATGATCCTGCACGGCGTCCACTACCAGCGCTTCGACCTGAAGAACGAGGACACCCTGGAGCATCCCGCCCCCGAGCATGCCGACCTTCGCTTCGACGCCATCGTCGCCAATCCACCCTTCTCCGCCAACTGGTCTGCCAGCGCCATCCATGAGAATGACGACCGCTTCAGCGCCTACGGCAAACTCGCTCCGAAAACCAAGGCCGACTTCGCCTTCGTCCAGCACATGGTCCACCACCTCGACAACGGAGCCACCATGGCCTGCGTCCTGCCGCACGGCGTTTTATTCCGTGGAGCGGCTGAGGAACACATTCGCCGCTACCTCATCGATGACTGTAACTGGCTCGATGCTGTCATAGGTCTACCTGCTGGCATCTTCTACGGAACCACCATCCCCACTTGTATTCTGGTGTTGAAGAAACAACGGGAGAACCCCAATGACATTCTCTTCATCGACGCTAGCCAGCACTTTGAAAAAGTCGGCAATCAAAACAAACTCCGCACCGAGGACATTGAGAACATCGTCCGCACGTATCGAAAACGAGAGAACATCGAGAAGTTCAGCCACGTCGCAGAACTGAGAGAGGTCGAGGAAAACAACTACAACCTCAACATTCCCCGCTACGTCGATACCTTTGAAGAAGAGGATCTGGTCGATCTGGCAGCGGTTTCAGGGAAACTGGTGGCCTTGCAAAAAGAGATGAGCGAGACAGACAACGCCATCTCGGGGTTTTGTGAGGAACTGGGAATCAAGGCACCTCGCTGAGTATGATGTCACAAACTAAAAAAACTCCGCGTCTCGGGTTCCCCCAGTTCTTCGAAGATTGGGATTCTCGCAACCTACGTGAGGTTGCAAGTATTTATGACGGCACTCACCAAACGCCGAAATATTCTGAGAGCGGAATTCCATTTGTAAGCGTTGAGAACGTCACAGACCAAGAAAAGGTAACGAAGTTCATTTCGCCCGAGGCTTTTGATAGAGATTTCAAGAACAAGCCACGATCAGGCGACATCCTCATGACTAGAATAACCGCTGGCGTTATCGGTGCGACCGCGATTGTTAAAAATGACGAGCCTTTGGCCTACTATGTCAGCTTGGCCCTGATTCGAAGCAAAGACGGTGTTATTCCTGAATTCTTGCGTCAGCAAATTGAGGGGCAGAAGTTCAAAAAGGAGCTTCATAAAAGAATCATTCACGTCGCATTCCCAAAGAAGATCAATCTCGGTGATATAGGGGATTGCGCCATCTCTATACCCTCCCTCCCCGAGCAACGGAAGATCGCGGACTTCTTGACGGCGATGGATGGGCGGATTGGGCAACTGAGCCAAAAGAAATCCCTGCTGGAGGACTACAAGAAGGGCGTGAGGCAACAGCTCTTCACCCAAGCCCTCCGCTTCAAAGATGACCAAGGCAACGACTTCCCCGAGTGGGAGGAGAAGAAGTATTCCGAAGTCTACACGTTCCAGAACACCAATTCTTACTCCCGCGATCTCCTTACCTACGATGGTGGTGAAGTCCGAAACATCCACTACGGAGACATTCACACGAAGTTCAGGAGCAACTTCTACCTCTCCAAAGAAGTTGTGCCGCACATCAAACCTGAAGTGGATCTCAAGCGAATTTCGCATGACTGCTACTGCCGGGTCGGAGATTTGGTCATTGCTGATGCTTCGGAGGACTACGCTGATGTCGGCAAGTGCATCGAGATCATGGAACTCGGGGAGAAGACTCTGGCCGGTCTCCACACCTTTATCGCCAGACCAAGGAAAGGCGCAATGTCGCCGGGGTTCGGTGGTTATCTCATGCAATCTAGGGAAGTCCGCCTGAGGATCATGACTATCGCCCAAGGGACAAAAGTGCTGGGGCTTTCCAAGAACATGCTCTGCAACATCAAGCTGCCGATCCCACACCCAGAAGAACAAACCAAGATCGCGAACTTCCTCACCGCGCTCGACCGCAGGATCGAAAGCGTTTCCTCTCAGATCACCCACACCCAAACCTTCAAGAAAGGGCTACTCCAGCAGATGTTTGTATGACCAATTACAACGGACTATGAAGATCGACCTGAATCATTTGGATGAAACCATTGCCGAATGCAGCCGATTGGTTGCGTCCAGCGAGGAGAGCCAGTCCACTTTGGATCGGCTCCTTGAATTTCGAGCTTTTCTAGAATCCACGCCCGAAACCGCTCTGGAAGCCTACCATGAACTTTTGGAAAAACTCCCCATGGATGGCGAAGATCCGGTTTTGATAGTCCTCAAAGGCCAACTGCTGATTGAGAAGCTTGTGCGGAAGTTCATAGCTACCCGCCTGAGTAATCCTGAAGCTCTCGAAAAAAAAGTTCGATTCAGCGCAGCACAGTGCATTTCGCTAGGAGAGGCAATGTGCCTGCAGCAGGATGAACCAAAGTGGCTTTGGGCACAGGTTCGCGAGTTGAACAGTATTCGGAACCAACTTGCCCACTCTTTTATCGAGGACAAGACCGAGGAGAGGATCGCCCGGTTTATCGAAACAATTAGCGAGAAGCAGGAACTGACTAACAAAACCCTGACCGGAGCCATTTCCAGAATCTACGGAATGCTCAGAGGGCTTAACGACGGCGCAGAAGCTGGCCAGATGGGATCGCAGAAAGTAAAACCGACAGATCAAAGATAATGAGTGCCCGGCCCCCCAACACCGTCGCCATGACCCAGCCGGAACTGGCGCTGGAGAATGAACTGGTGAACCAGCTCATCGGCGAGGGTTACACGAAGGTGGCGGTGACGGATGAGGCGTCGATGCTGGCGAACCTTAAAGCGCAGCTGGAGGCTTTCAACGGCCTGACGCTGACGGCGGGCGAGTTCTCCAAAGTGTTGAACCACCTGAACCGCAAGGCGGGCGTCTTCGAGAAGGCCAAGACCTTGCGTGACCGGATGAAGCTGGATCGGGAGGACGGGCAGACGGTTTATCTGGAGTTCTTCGACTCGGTGAACCCATTGCGGAATCTCTACCAGGTGACCCAGCAGGTGGCCATCGAGGGCAGCTACAAGAACCGCTACGACGTGACCATCCTCGTCAACGGCCTGCCGCTGGTGCAGATCGAGCTGAAGCGGCGCGGGCTGGAGATGAAGGAGGCCTTCAACCAGATCCAGCGCTACCAGAAGCACAGTTACTGGAGCGCGCAGGGCTGTTCCACTTCGTGCAGCTCTTCGTGATCTCCAACGGGGTGAACACGAAGTATTACGCCAACGCCCGGAAGCAGTCCTTCAAGCAGACCTTTTACTGGGCCAGCGAGGACAACAAGACGATCCGCGAGCTGCCCGCCTTCACCACCGCTTTCCTGAACCGGGAGCATCTGGGCAGGGATGATCGGCAAGTACACGGTGCTGAACGAGACGGACAAGATCCTGATGGTGCTGCGCCCGTACCAGTACTACGCGGCCGAGGCGATCGTGGAGCGGGTGATCCATCCGCCGGAGACCGACCCGAACGGCTACATCTGGCACACCACCGGCAGCGGCAAGACGCTCACCTCCTTCAAAGCGGCGCAGATCATCACCGGCCTGCCGAGCGTGCACAAGGTGGTCTTCTGCGTGGACCGCAAGGACCTGGATTACCAGACGATCAAGGAGTTCAACGGCTTCAGCAAAGGCAGCGTGGACAGCACCAACAACACCAGCAAGCTGGTGCAGCAGTTCACCGACGACACCAAGCTCATCGTGACCACGCTGCAGAAGCTCAACACCGCCATCAGCAAGCAGCAGCTATCTGGCAGCGGATGGACAAGCTGAAGGACGAGCGCATCGTTTTCATCTTCGACGAGTGCCACCGCAGCCAGTTCGGCGACACGCACCAGCGCATCACCGAGTTTTTCCGCAATCACCAGATGTTCGGCTTCACCGGCACGCCGATCTTCGCCGAGAACGCCGTGCCAGCAAGGACGGCAAGAAGCACACGACCAAGGATCTCTTCCACGAGAAGCTGCACAGCTATGTGATCACCGACGCGATCAAGGACGAGAACGTGCTGAAATTCGCCGTGGAGTACGTGGGCCGCTACCAGCGCAAGCGCGGACAGCCGCCACGGAGGTGGACATCGAGGTGGAGGGGATCGACACCAAGGAGCTGATGGAGTCCCCGGCAGCGGCTGGAGAAGATCATCGACTACATCATCGCCAACCACGACCGTCAAAACCCGGAACAAGGAGTTCACGGCGATGATGTGCGTCAGCTCGTGGACGTGCTGATCAAGTATTACGAGCTGTTCGCCAAGCGCGAAGGCGGAGGGGAAGCACAAGCTCAAGATCGCCACGATTTTCAGCTACACCAGCAACGAGGAGGACAAGGACGCCGACGGCATCCTCGACGAAGGCGGCGAGATCATCGGCGGCGAGGGCGGCAACCCGCATACCCGGGAGAAGCTGGACGGCTTCATCACCGACTACAACGGGATGTTCGGCACGAACTACTCCACCAAGGACACCCAGACGTTCTACAACTACTACCAGGACATCGCCAAGAAGGTGAAGGAGCGGAAGGTGGACATCCTGCTGGTGGTGAACATGTTCCTCACCGGCTTCGACAGCAAGACCGCTGAACACGCTCTACGTGGACAAGAACCTGCGCTACCACGGCCTGGTGCAGGCATACAGCGCACCAACCGCATCCTCAACGAGGTGAAGAGCCAGGGGAACATCGTCGTTTTCCGCAACCTCAAGAAGCGCACCGACGAGGCCATCGCGCTGTTCTCCAATGTCCACGCCAAGGAGACGATCTTCGTCCCGCCGTATGACGAATACGTCAAAGCATTCAATGAGGTCGTGATCCAACTGCTGGCCCTCACGCCGACCCGGTGAAGAGCGTGAAGAATCTGAAGGACGAGGAGGAGGAGCTGAAGTTCGTCAAAATCTTCCGCGAGCTGATGCGGCTGCGGAACATTCTCGAATCCTTCTCTGAATTCGACGACGAGGATTTGACCCTGACCTGCCCAGCGTTTCGCCGACTACAGGAGCGCCTATCTGGATCTCTACGACAAGGTCAAGACCGACAACACCAAGGAGAAAGCCTCCATCCTCGCCGACGTGGACTTCGAGCTGGAGCTGATCCACCGCGACGTGATCAACGTCCAATACATCCTCACCCTCCTCGCAAGGCTCTACGACGCGGAGGAAGCGGAGCAGGCCAACATCCGCAAGCTCATCCTCGACAGTGTGGCAGGCGACCTCGAACTCCGCAGCAAGCGCGAGCTGATCCAGAAGTTCATCGACAGCAACCTGCCGAAACTCGACTCCTCCGCCGAGATCCCGGACAGCTTCGAGGATTTCTGGGAGAAAGAGCGCGTGGCAGCCTTCGACCAGCTCGTGAAGGAAGAGCAGCTAGACCCCGACAAGCTCAAGCAGGTCATCGACCGCTACGTCTACACCGGCCAGGAGCCATTGCCAGATCCGGACATTGTGAATTTGATCCAGAAACCCCTCGGCATCCTCGAACGCGGCCCTACCAGAAAACGAGTGCTCGAAAAGGTGGTGGACTACGTGGCGACGTTTATCCGGGGAGTGGCGGCGTAATGATCTCAAAGTGTATGACCCACACCCATCCCCCACAAAAAACAATCATGAAGAACACCAAGTATTCCCTGGAGCTCTTCCTGCGGGTCGTGACCGTGGGGCTTGAGACGATGAAGATCGTGAATGGCCTGCCGGAACTCAAAATGGGAGAGTCAAAATAGTCATGACTATTACCCAGACAAGCGATGGGATAGCAAAAGTATTTATCAGCTATACCCACGATTCCCCCGAACATGATGCTTGGGTTCTGAAGATATCAGATCGTTTGCGAGCTGCCGGGTTCAACTCGGATATTGATCAGTATCACGCAAACGAAAGCTGGCCTTCTTGGATGGAAGAGCGTATCGAATGGGCAGACTACATTCTTGTGGTCTGTACAGAAACTTACCATAGGCGGTGGCAAAATGACGAAGAACCAGGAGTGGGCTTGGGGGCGCAATGGGAGAGTCTTCTAACGAAGCAAATCCTTTACGAATCACCAGGCAGAAACGACAAAGTCGTCCCTGTTGTATTCAAAGAATCAGAACTTCCGAACATTCCAAGGTCGCTGCGCGACGTGACTCGAATCGTCCTCGGCGCAAATATGGAACGATTTGAGCAGTTGCGTAAGCGGCTCCTCAACTTGCCTCCGGCGGAGATGCCTCCCATCATGACATCTCTGGCTCCTATTGCATTGGCATCTGGCTTTTTTACGGGTGGCGGATCGACATCATTAAACGGCAGTAGTCAATCGACTGCCTCCAGTTTTGATCATCAACAACTTGGCCTTCGTGAAGAAACGGAGGAAATTATTCCGAATCTATTTCCGGTCAAGTTCCCCCATTATATCAACTCGGCCAAGATCGCTTTGAAACGAGGAATTAATGTGAGCGAGCGCTTGGAGGAAACTGCCCGCCAATTGGGAAGAGACACCAAAGCCCCAATCGATTTTTGGATGGAATATGGCATACTATATACTTTCGAAGATTTCGCGATGCCAGTCTGGGCAGAAATGTTCAAAACGAAGGCTCTCAAGGATAAAGGTCAATTTCCGTCTAGTCAATGGGCTGACTCTTCGGATTTCGCTGACAGGAATCGATTTATCAAACTTCTGAATCGATGCTTGCACAGCGTTTGCAAGCGCAACGGGACTTCCTTCGAAGTCCTTCACTCGAAGGACATGCGATGCTACCTGTTCGCAGCACACCCGGACAAAAAAATAGGATTGGTAAGAGCAATGGCAATCAAGATCGCAGCTCAGCGAACGGTGTTCAAAGCTATTTTTGATAAGCTATCACCCAACCGAGACTCGATCCAGCATTGGCAACATGAAGCGTTTAGACACAAATTCATGCGATTTGGCAACGAGTGGTATTTGAATCTGGTGCCATTCTGGGCGTTTACATGCGATGGGGCTTCAAGTCCCAGCAGATGGCAAAAGAAATCCAGTGCGAACATGCGTAAGCCAGAGAGAAACCGCGCGGTCCTCGGGCATGTCTTGTTTTGGGCTTCGATTCTCTGCAAAGAAGAGGATTTGCTTGAAAAGCATGAAGGCTTCCGCATTTTGAGACCAGTCCCAATGCCAGTTTCACCTTCTATTAGAGATTCCGATTGGTCCGGAATCGCCAAAGAGGACGAAAGAAAAAAACTGGAAAAGGACATGGAAACGTTGCTATGATTCACTTAGATAAGATCTTCACGGAACCAGTCCTTGAGTTTGGCAATGGAGGCCTTTCTTTCGATATTCGAGAGGGAATCGTCAAATTTGGACCTATTGACGTCGATGGTCCACGAGCGCGAACATCAATAAAATTGGGCTTGGTTGGAACTCCCAAAACTGTGTCAGAGTTTACACGCTGGTTTGAGATTTGTTCTTTGGGTATCGCTGGTGATGACCCCCAAAACCCGAATATGAATCCCCATTTTCCAGGGTTAGATCCATCGGTAGGATTCCGCACTCGATTCCTTACTGACCCTAGTTGGGTTTCAGAGATTTCAGAACGAGACTTGAAGAAAGAGTGTGATAAGAACGGTGCTGCAATCGCCTTGGCTGCCCTGTTCCATGAGCGGATAAGAGCCCTCTACAATCTCAGCGCATCTCCTCCGGACGTTGTCATTTGCTTACCCAACGATGTGGTGAGGAAACGGGTGAAACCTCAGGGGTTCGACAACGAGGAGTTTGAGGACGTGGATGATGGTGCTGGGGGCGTGGACTTTCATGACTATTTGAAAGGCCTCTGTCTGACAACCCGCTCAGTATTTCAACTTGTTTGGCCCCGAACTTACTGTGATGGGCAGCGCGAGGTTCAGGACCCCGCTACGCGAGCTTGGAACTTATTTGGCGGGCTCTTTTTTAAGTCCGGAGGTGTCCCATGGAAGCTACATAGACCTCTCGGTGGACTGAGAACCTGTTACGTTGGTATCTCGTTTGCCCGCCGCCCCGAAGGCGGATTTATGCATACTAGCTTAACTCAAGTTTTCAATGACAAGGGAGAAGGAACAATTCTTCGTGGTGGTATGGCTGAGAAATCTGAAGAGGATCACGAAGTTCATTTACCAGAAGCCTCAGCGAAGCAACTATTGTCCGAGGCACTCAAGAACTACTGTGGCGCAAACGATGGCCGAATTCCAGACAGGGTGGTCATCCATAAGTCGTCCGGATATGATAAAGGAGAGACAGACGGCTTCAATGCCGCCGCAGACGAGCTGAATGTTCGGTTTAGCGATCTAGTGGCGCTGAACCGTTCCGATGTTCGGTTCTTCAGAATGGGTGCTTATCCGCCTTTGCGGGGAACACACATTATTCTTGATGAGATAACATCGATTTTGTACACACGCGGCAGCGTTCCATTTTACCGGAAATATCCTGGTCCCTACGTGCCAAGGTCTCTACAGATCAGATACTTTCAAACAGACCGCAGCCAGTCGGAAATTGCTTCGGAAGTATTAGCGCTGACAAAGCTGAACTGGAACAAGACCCAGTTCGATTCATTTTTTCCGATAACTCTTGGCGGTTCCAAACGGATCGGCGATATTTATAAATGGTGTTCTGATCCTCCCGGCGATGCGGTCACTTATGCATTTTTCATGTAACTATTATCTCTAAACTTTTACCCGACTCGCCGACGGAAAGGCATTGGACCTTCAATGATGACGTAAATCAAAATCACATGCTCTTCATTCCGGGCAACCAGCCCGTCCTCACGGCGGCGCTCGATTGGAAGGAATCCGCGAAGGCTAATATATTCCCAGTTGGGAAATACCGGATCGATCTTCCTGCCTTGGAAGTGAATGCCTAGGTCCGTTTGAAAGACAACCGAGATTTCCTGAGGATACAGCGGGCAGTGAGCGTGGGGGATTGGAGTGAGTCAGGATTCAGCTTCATCAGAACTCCCTTTCCTCCGGCGGAGGCGCATCATACGGCAGCTTGTAGTGGAGGAAAACGTCCCGGGTCCGGTTGTAGATGTCCATCTCGCTCATGCCGGCGCGCTCCATCATGGCGTTGAGCGGCACGAAGTTCTTCTGGATGAAGCGGATCAGGTCCATCGGGTCGTATTCGACCTTGGCCATCGGTTCGCCGAGGCGCTTGTAGGCCTGGAGGTCGGGCATCAGGCAGAGGGTCATCATCGTCAGCGTCTCGTCCCGCAGGTCGCAGAAGAAGAACCAGTAGGGCCAGACGCGGTGGAAGTGCTGGTAGAATTTCCGGACGTCCGGGATGCCGTAGAGTTCGGCGGGGTCGTCCTCGTAGCCGTGGACCAGGAACTGGAAGCGGCCCATCAGGGCGGCGAGCTCCGGACCCTCGGGAAGGGCGTCGGTGCCGAAGCGTTTGAGGAAGTGCGCGGGCTTGCGGTGGCTGACCTGCTCCTTGCTGAAGATGACCATGATGGCATCGTTGTCCGGATCATGGTCAGTTCATGGAGGGATCGAGCCCCGCGGTTGACGATGTTCATGCCCAGTGGCCGAGCAGGGTGGCCTTGCGCTGCTGCGGCCTCGCGCGACGCTGGGTTTGTTGCGCGGCATGAGTCCGGAGAAGCGGCCCTTTGGACTCGCCGAACTGCATGGGGCCGGGTCGCCGAAGCCGGTGAAGGTGCCGGCACCGTCACGCAGGATGGGGAGCATGCTGGTGGCGTTGCGGGAATGGTCCTCCAGCATCAGGACGACCACTTCCTTGCGGTCGGGGGCCTGGGACGGCGGCGTGTTCGGTATCGAGATGGCCATTGGCGTCCGGCACCTGACCCATGCTTCCACGACCATCACCAGGGCTCGGGCGTTCTGGGCAATGGCGAGCAAGCCGCGGTGACCTCCGCGAAGCGGTCCTTGGCGGCCTCGTCCGCCAGGTCGGCGGGCATGCAGAAGACGTAACCTTCGTCGGTGTCGGCGATGACGGTGGGCGGGACGGAGCCGGTGGTCCGCATCATGTGCAAGGCGTAGTGCGCCGCTTGACTGGCGAGGGGTTCCAACCCGTCCGGATTGTCCTGCCTGCGGTTTCGTTTCACGCGGGAGAGCTAACCAAGGAGGCTCCGATTGGCCAGATGATCGGCCACGGGCGATGGGATGAACCGGGCACAGAGCGCTTGCCTGCCAACCGGGCGCGGTGTCAGCCTGCGGCACCGGATTTCAGGTGAAATCCACGTCTCCTATCATCCTGATTTCATGCCATTTCGCCCCCGAAGTCCAGCAACTGATCCAGCAGGTCGAACAGCTTTCGAATCGCCCGGTTCACGTGATGGAAGAGTCGGATTTGAGAGGCAAGGGCCACGGTGACGCCTGCGCGTCGGTGGAGCCCCTGGCTCACTTCGTGCGCTACAGGCCGGGATCGCCGTCGCTGGAATACCTGGTGGCTAGCCAGTTGCTGTTTCTGATCCGGACGTTCACGTGTCCGGCTGCCGACCGTTGGGACATCGTATCCACCGACGCCGAGCAGGAAGTCGGGATCAAGGCGATGGGTATGGGCGATTTCCAAGAACAGTTCGCCAAGATAATGATCAGCAGCATCATCACCCAGCTCCGCACCTACTCTATCGGGTTTCGGGTGGATGACTGGATCTGGAAAAACTTGCCCGCCCTTCGCGAACAGCAGGAAACGGAGATCCGCTCGCAACTTGCCGAAAACGAGCGGGCGTTGAAACCGGAAACCCGAGCGAAGTTTCCCAAACCGCTCGTGGACGCCAACACCTCGATGAACGCGCTGCATGCTACCCTCTGGGGCGAGAGATTGCACGAGACCCGGTTTGTCATTCCCTTCGTGGCCATGGGCTATCGAAGCAAGGTCGCCGAGCTGCGTGGCATCCTTGACGAACTTCCCGACGAGCCAGAGAACGACCGGATCATGATCGAGCGCTGGGCGACGGTGATCGGCCTATCAGGCTCCTTCCATTTCAAACCCTACATGACGGACTGATGCCGGACACTCCCCACGACATTCAGTTTCCACTCGCGGATTTCGACCGTGAGCAATTGCCCGAGGATCAACGTGAGCTTCAGGGAGACGACTACCTCCAAGCGATTCGCGAGCATCTGGCCGGGCAGTTCGTAGGGCAAGGTGGGGCCGCTGAGGTTGCTGTCACCCACGACCGGGTGTTCATCCGTTGGAAGGAATCTGACAAAGCCGAATCCCTGGCAGAGCAGGGTGCGGCCTATTTGAAGCAGGGGAACACCGACAAGGGCATCGCCATCCTGCGGCTTGCCCTGCAACGGAATCCCGACGACGTTACGGCCCTCTACAATCTGGGGATGGCACTCGGTGAGCAGGAGCACGCCGAGGAGGCGCTGGAGTTGCTGCAGCGGCTCGTCGCCATCGAGCCCGATTATCCCGGCGCATGGGTGGCACTGGGAGTGGCACAGGGACGTGGCAGCAGTGGGACGCAGCGATCCAATCGTTTCGCGAGGCCGTGGCACGATACCCGCAGGATGCGTTCGCCCGTAAGAACCTCGGAGCCGCACTTTCGCAAACCGGGCAACTCGACCGAAGCACGCGATCACCTCAAGGCTGCCGTCGTGCTTCTGCCGTCGGATCGCACAGGCATGGCTGAACCTCGCCATGAACCTGGAACAGTCAGGGGTGACGGCGGAGGCGGAGATCGCGTATCAACGAGTCATCGCCCTCGACCCCGGCGGCCACCTTGCTGAGAAAGGGCTGAAGCCGGACGCAACCGGATCACGCGGGGCCAGATTCCGTAAGGATGGCGGCGAACTGAGACCGGACGTCCTGACCTACTGCGGTGACGCACTCAGGATGTTCGACACGATGTCCAAGGAGGAAGTCCAGCGCATCACTATGGAAATCGCCATGCTTGGCGCAAAAGGGCTGTCGGTCACCGACCCGTCCATCAAACACCAACTGCGCTCATTGCCCGGAGACTTCTCAGGACTTCACCTGCTTTGCCTCGAATACGTCGGATTCAAGATCATCGACCCCACCGTGGATATCGGCTTCGACATCGCTGCCGAGTATGCGGAAGCGTGCCGGGGACGTTAACAAGTCTTACTTCGCTGTGACATGAATCGAAAACTACAGACGCATTTTCCAACAACCAACAAATTATGAGCACCGAAAACAAGGAAGAAGAACTCATCCTTCAAATTCGATCACTGGCTGGCCAGCTCGGTGAATTAGATCATCGCGAACAGGAAGGCCCTTCCGATGCGGAGCACTATGACTTTCAGGTCATGGTGGGTCTCGCTAATGCGACGGTTGATATTACCAATTTCGATCCGGATAAACTGTTTTACTGGCTTGGATACTGCATTCTTCGACTGGGTCTGGATGTTGATCCGCGTATACGTGCACTCATGGATGCTTTGCAGAACGAAGTGAATACTCAACTCGATACCATGCTGGAGGATAGTGAAGAGAGCGACCCCGAATAATTTGAACGACAGAATGCCTCTGGAACGAAAGGTTCCGAGGGCGCTCTACATCGAACTGGTCATGCTCGGCCTGCCGACGCTGGTTCTGGCCAATGGACTGATCGACGAGATGAAGAAGAAATGAAGATACAAAGTGGAGTGCCGAAAAAATGTGCCGGAGTTCAAGGACCTAAATTTTTAGCCACTCGGAATCCGTAGCCAGTCCACCCGTTGGTCTTGGAACTCGGATCTTGTTGGCCATTGTTATTGTCAACCCGGCAATTGGTGGCACGGTTATCCTGATGTAACAGCCCGTCGAAACTTGCCTCAGCGAATTTATCCTCACAAGCACCTCCCCGAGCAATGCGTAACAAATACCCAGGAATACTCAAATCCCAACACCACTCACGCGTGTTTCCACTCATGTCGTAAATGCCTAGCTCATTTGGCTTTTTTCCTCCCACAGGGTGCGTGTCACCTACAAGATACCAGGCCACTTCTGACGGTTCATTGCTTCCGCTGAAAGTGAAGCCTTTACTCAACTTTCCGCCTTTAGCGGCCCATTCCCACTCGGCATTGGTTGGAAGACGATAGCCATTGGCTTTTGGGTCCGTATCGGGCACCATTTCACTATCTCGATACACCTCACCATCCACTGAATAGACGGCTTTGAGTCCCGCCATCTCACTTAGAGCGTTACACCACTTCAGAGCTTCATACCAATTCACATGGGTAACTGGATGGGTAGGACCTCCCCCCTGACCGACACCGTCCAAATCATAGCCGATCAGGTTGCCATAGTCCCTCACCACTCCCCACTCATCCCAAGTCACTTCGGTTCGAGAAATCATGTATGGTTCCACACGATTACCTACAAGTTTGGACGAATTAAAACCAACTTCAGTCCCCCGTGGAATATTGCCTCCTTCCAAAGATACCATCTTGCTTCTCATGGCCACTGAAATCATTTTCTGACTTTCTTTTAAAACCACCTCGTGGGGAAGTTTTACTAACTTTGGTATTTTTCGAACAAAGTTTTCCTTTCGTGAGAAGATGTTCGAGCTGCCATTTAGGTGTTGGAGGCTGATCGAACTTGTGCTTAGGAGACTGATCGAACTTTCGTCACAACGACCGCTCGTGATTACGCCGCCGACCTCATATTCAAATGTATTGGCACCTGTCTTTCTCCAATTGCCTATTTTTAGCTCGTAGTCTCCTCGACTTTCTCCAGAGAAATAGCTAGCTTCGAATTGGTGATTCTTCCGGAAGATGAGTTCATCGCGCATTCCATCTTTGCCATTCCACGTGCCTATTAAAATATCTTCCAGAGGGACTGGGGTATGTTCACCTTGAGATGAAATATCTTCAAGAGGGACTGGGGTATGTTCACCTTGAGATAACGTAGTGAAGAGCAATCCAGATTGGATGAGAGTTAACAATGCCAACAGTGATGCTGTGACGGACCAGCCCCTCGCGATGAAGATCTGGGCAGGAGGAATCTGCTGGCTCTGACGAAATTTCGCAAGTTGGCGTCTGACTTTTTGGGAGAAGTAAGTGGATGCCAGAACGACTCCGGCTAGAAGCACTCCATAAAAGATCAATGCACCCAGCCTTGCGATGTGGTCCATGTAAAGACGGACGAGGCTGAGGGCATAGTAGGTTGGCTTGGCGCTGACAACGATCCAAATACAAATCCCGAAAAGCAAGATCCAGGAGGCGATAAGTAGCGCCAGAGTCGGGTCCGAACTGCCGCGCTTTTTTCCCCGAGACCACCGTAACTTTTGAATCCAGCATTGTCCGATGGCGGGGAGCGAAGCGACGATCAACAGGGACGCAAGGTTGATGCTCAGTCTTGACCACGCAAAGTCCGGAGCCTCAGGACCTTTATTCACTAGCCGGAATGCGGTGAAGCAGATGAAGAGATGGATAATAAAGAAGGCAAGCAGCGGTAGCCCTGAGAGCAGGAGAAATGCCTTTCCACCTGCCCGCGAGGCGGTTTGTGAAGTGTCCGCAATTGCCGTTGGAATTGTAGCCTCGGTTATGTCCGCAGTTGGTTCCTGGCTGTTGGATGATAAATTGAGTGCGACTTCCGCAGGAGTCCAATCATCGTCACCCTGTTTGGCCACCCAAGCGTCTGGTTTGATTACGCCTGCCTGAAGCAGTTGCTGAATCACGGCAAAGTCGAAGGGGCCTTTACGATCCTCGCCTTCCAAATAAAACCACTCTTGAACGCCGCTAACGGTTATCCGCTTTGCAGGTGCATCAAGGTCAACCTCAGGATAGTTGGTCCAAGTATCTTCGCCATCTCGGCAGAGAGTGAAATTCGAGTGGATGACCCCGGTTGCGACGAGCTGCCGGATCACGGTGGAAGTAAGTGGGCCGAAGGAAGTTGCACCATCGGAGTAATGCCAGAGGTTTTCCTGTGGTGGGGTCATGGTGAATTCAGGCGTCGCCGAAGACATCGGCGTAGGTGATCCAGTTGCCGCCATTGACACGGCGGATCTGGCTGATGGTGGTGATTACCCCGGCCTTGCACAACTGGTGGAGGACCGATTCATCAAAGGGACCAAACTCCTTGCCGCTGGCTCGATATAGCCAGGTGCCTTGAGAGGGCGGAGGAGCGGGCACACTCCTTGGAGGTGGGGCCTCAGGTTTGGGCGACGGAGGTGACGATGAAGCCGGTCGTTGAATCGGTGTTGGCTGCGTTTGCTGGCTCGGTGCGGCAGTGGCGGATTTCCTATTTCCAAATATTGATTTCAACCCCATGCAGATGGCGACAAAGATGATCAGCCTAACGACCCCGTTTCCCAGAAGGTCTTCAAACCATGGTCGAGATCGCGGAACAAGAGGGCCTTCCTCGAACATGTTCGAAATATCGGGAGAGTCGGCGTATGCAGCCAAGATGGTTGGCGCTAAAATCGGAGTCCCCATCTGACTACCTGCACTCGCCGGGAAGATGCTCAGGACAACGGCAGCTAGGCTTGAAAGCAGGAGATGTTTCACTGGAGGGGGCACTTGATGTTCCGATGACCCAGATCCCCAGAGCACCAGCCTTGGGCCATTCAATTCACCGTGCGGGCGATGTAACGCCTACGGAACATAGGAAGCGGAAAATTCCGGTTAGCGTCAAGTTCCGAAGACGGAACAATGTCCAGCCAGAATCTCATAGGAGACCGCGTGCGAAAGCTGCGGGAGACCAAAAACCTGACGCAGGATGGCCTCGCCGGAGCTTGCCAGCGTCTGGGTTGGGACGTCTCCCGGGTCACCGTGGCCAAGATCGAAACCGGTGTGCGTGCCGTGAACGACGGCGAGATCGTAATCCTGGCCGCCGTGTTGAAGTGCGCTCCCGGGAAACTGATCGATTCGATCAAGGTCCCGCAGGCGATCACCGTGGTCCGACAGGGCAGGGGCTAGGGATCTTGGGACTTAGACCTTGCCGTTTTTTTGGAGGCCTTTTTGGCAACCGGTGATGGATCTTGTTTTGTAAACGGGGAGGGGACTTCAGCGATCATTTCCCTTGGTCCCGCTTTTGCCTGATCCAATGACCGGCTGGCGGGAGGTTGATTTCGAGTTTAACGCAGTGTTTTCTCAAAGCCACGTCTGACACTCCAATGTCCGCAGCGACGTGGATGAGGGGCTTTTGCCAGACCAGCTTTTCCAGAACTTTTTTCTCCGGCCATGAAACCTTAGGTTTACCGGGCATTTCGATCTTCGGCTTATTGGCGAGGAGTTTCTCGGGAGTAATGCTCCAGAAGGCGGTGATTGTTTTCCCGTCGTCGATGGTATTGCGGTAATGCTGGTTCATCATCTGGATCGATGTGCCGCAGTTGTAAGCGGTGAGCGCTTCGTTTTTGTCCCGCTCTGTCTGGAAGGTAATAGAGGTATGGCGAATGATATCCTGCACCCATTTTTTGGCCTTGGTTGCCTTCTTGAGCGTCTTCATCTTGTAATCCCAACCGCTGGGCAGTCCGGTGAAAGGATACTTTTTCAGCCACGCAGCGAGGACTGGCGGGATCGGTGCCGTCCGTTTAAGTTTGCGGCGCAGCTTGCCGCCTGAAATCCGGATTTTGTCCTTCAGGATGTCTTCAGGCTTGAGGTCCTTGATTTCGCTCGGACGGAGCCCGGCAAAGAGCCCGATGGCAACCGAAGCTGCGGCTGCGCCATTTTGGAGGCATATGGACGCGTAGAGCAGTCGCTTCGACTCTTCAAGGGAGAGAACCGCGATCTGGGTCATGTCCTTTGGGAGCTTGTCCAAACGCTTGCAAGGGTCTTCGAGGCAGTAGTGATGGCGGACAGCCCATTGGAAAAATACGGCGAAGGCCGTTCGATAGGCCCGCTTGGTGTTCGTGTTCTTGTAGGAGCTAAGTATTTTCTCGATGTCGGAAACTGTGAACGTGTGTAGTTGCTTGTTGGGATTCGGTTTCAGCAGAAGCCGCAGGGTGGACTCGTAATATGCCCTGGTCCTTACTGCCTTGTCGGCCCTGCTCAGAATGAATTCGTTGTGTGCATTGAGAATGCTCACTGATACCAGTTCCTTTCGGAAATGGGACTCCGCAAAGGAAACCGCTGAATCGATTTCGATGCCCTTGGATTTCAGGCGTTTCTCAACCGCGAGGTAATGGGATACAATCTCGGCAAGTTCCCGGTCGCTCGCTGCTTTGACCGCCGCCTCTGCATCGGCGAGTTGGCTGTCTGATAGTCTTGTCCGTTTAACCTGGGCTGTCGTCGGTTGTCCCAGGTGTTCTGCTTCAAGATCGGCCCTTTTCTGTTCCGCCTCGGATCTGGTCGAGAAATTATGGCGCGCCCGCTTTCCGTCAGGCATGTAGCCGTCAACTCGATAGGACACGTTGCCTGAGGCGTTCTTGAACTCCTTCACTAAGAATCGAGTCGATTTTTTGGGGCGAGCCATAATTTGTTTTGGTCAACTTTCTGGGCAACTGGCAAGCTTTAAGATGACAGAATATTCGTAAGCGATTAATTATGAGTATAAAAGAATAATAAGCCTTGTTATTTGTAATCAGTAGGTCATCAGTTCGACTCTGATAGCCGGCTCCATAACTCGCTTATTATTAACGAGTTGGTGAGGTGAAAGATCGACAGGGAAGATGGGTTCTTGATTTGTTCTTGATGCTCCCCAACGAAGGCAAGCGGTAGGCAACATTTCCAAAGGGAAAACAACGAACGAAGGCTCGGGACTATTTTTCCAATGCTGCTTCTACCGCCGCAAGTCCCGCCGCAGACAATAAGCCCTCTTTCTTCCATCGGCGGGCAAGGACAACCTCGCGATTTGTGATCTTCGCGCTTTTGGTTAGGTTCTCACGAGCTGGGAGGGCTTCCAGATTGTAAAATCGGGCTTCCAGTTCTGGAACGATGGAACGGGGCAGAACGTGATCAAGTGCGATGGAATCGCCAGCGTGATCGCCCTTTGAAATCTCCGGGCTTCCCCCCTTTTTAAGCTTGGCAATGCCCTCCGGGGTGAAGCTTCCAAAATCTTCCAGCTTCTTTCGGCTCCAGATGATCGCCGCCTTGTCTGCTTTCGCTCCCACGGTGCCTGAATAGCCCGCTGCGACCTGCGCCTTGTCCAATACCTCGGAAACATCGCCGCCCGCTTGTCGGGCCGTTTCGAGCCATCCGAGGACTTTATAAAGTCGCACGTTTGCAGGTCTGTCACCCTTGAGGGTTGCGACCTTTGCCGGGTCAAGCAAAGGGGCAAGGATCTGGATCGCGATTTCATCCGGTTTTTCCGGTGCTGCAACAAGTGGAAGCAGGACGGCAAGGAAGCAGGCAAGTGCGGCGCGTAACATCGGCGGGAATCAGGAATAATTTGTTTAAAGTAGAATAGCCGCCACCAGAAAGATGGAAAAATCTAATCAGAAAAGAACAAAAAATAGATTAGTTTTTTAACTTTATATATTATTAAAAATGATTGACTTATGAAGATTTTGGATGTAGATATTCGGCCATGAAATTTGAAACTAACCAACAAGCCGGGCCGCAAAGGCTGTATGACACGAAGCAAGTGGCCGCACTCTGGGGAATCTCCCGATGGACGATCTTCGCGATGGTCAAAAATGGGCAACTCAGGCCAATCGTCGGAATCGGTAAGGGCTGGAAATGGGCCGGGGATGAACTGGCAAGAGTGGAGTTCGAGCGGCTGTGACCGGGGGCGCGGGAAAATCAATTTTCACCTTATTAAAGGCAATTATCCTTAATATCTTCAATGATCCTCATAAATAAAGACGGGCTTTCACAGGAGGGTATCAGTAAGTGGCATTTTCAAACTCCGGAAAACGGTGTAAAGATGAGAATGCAGACTAAGAGATCGAAAAAACACGTCTATTTCACCCAAAAGATTCCGGCGAGTATCAATCCCGAATCTATCCAGCCGCTCACCGTGAAACTGTTGGGATTCATGGTGTGGAGAATGTCCAGAAGTCGGAATTTCAAGGAGCACCGTTGGCTTCCGCTGCCGAGGAGGACCCTTCGAAGGGCGCTGGGGGGCAACTACCGGGATGCGATCCGGGAGGCTGAGGGGCTTGGGATCATTCGGCACTTTAAGAACGCGGCTGGCGTTTCCTACTCCCACGACAAGGGAATCTGCAAAAGATACCAGTTCACGGACAAATACGCGCAGGACGTTTATTGTGGGCGTTTCTTCGTCAGCACAGGCAAACAGGCTCGGATATATTCCGACGGGAAAGAAAAGCGAGAGACGCAGAGAAAGCAACCGGACAAAGAAGACCCCACTATTGAGAAGCTTCTGCGGGCATACGACGGAGTTAGGTTGGCCGATAGGTGGCAGAATGATCTATGGGGGAGCGGGGAGGGAGAGGGGTTTTATGGTGATCACCAATGGGCGTTTCAAATCAAGTCGGGTGTGATTACCGCAACTCGGAGTGACAGCGGCAGGCTCTACCACCCCCTCATTTGCATGAGGAAGGCGCTCAGGCCGTTTGTCAGCTACAAGGGGCAAAAGATTGCGTATATCGACGTGAAGGCGGCGCATCCGTGCTTTCTTGCCAATTTCGCCGATTGTGCGGATCAGTCGCACTGGCTTGGAATTTGCCGTGAGGGCATTTACGAGCGGTTTGTGACTGATTCCGTGACCAGCGACGAAGTGAAGGATGCTTTTCAAGTGGCAATCAGCTATTCACCCAAGGGCAAAGGGAAGCTGGCAAGCGCCATCGTTGATTTCATCGAGATGGAAGCGCCGTCGATTCACGCTTGGCTGTCGGCTCAGTGGATCAAGTGTGCAAGTGAGGGCAAGGAAGGGAACACCGTGCAATTCCACCTGCAAAAATTGGAATCAGAAATCTTTGTGCGCCGGGGATTCGCTGAGTTGGATTTCTGGACGTTGCCCATGCACGACGGGCTGGCGGTTGAGCTTCAGAACGTGGAAAGGGCAAAGAGCCAGATGGAAGCGGTTGCACTGGAGGTGCTGGGATTTGAGCTAACGATTGAAAAAAATGAAATTTACCCCGAATCATTGCCCGCCCTGGGGGGCGGGAAATGAAATTAAAATTCATTTATTTGGATTCCGAAAATCTCCGACTTCGAAATGGAGCATAAACGCTCTCATTGGCTGAGACTATTCTTCCTGCTTGAGTCAATCATCTTGACAATAAAGGTTCAGCAAATTAAAAATTCGCGACGTGATTGCAGAGTGTAAAGATTGGTTAAGCACGCTTGACGCCCTTTGGGGCGTCTTCGGAGCGGGCGGCCTATTTTTGTGGATATGTGGATTGCTCCCAAAAAAAGCCTTTTATTACGGCTTTCCGTAATTTCGCACACGCTTGATATTAGGGTTTCTTAATAAAGTTATTTAAGTTCGCTTAGTGATTTGGAGGGTATTTGACCGTCATCGTGTTTGACTTTTCTAGCGAGATTGCCTAAGCGTCCCAGCGTGAAAACATCCGAGAATTTTCATTTGTTGTCTTACCATTCCGGGATTTTCAAGAGATTTCAAATATGGGTGGTCGCGCTAATGAGTTCGGCTTTTGCCGCTTCTACATTGCAAGCCGCTGGAATTGTCGCACTCAAGGAACAGACTTTTCACTCAGATGCGTCTGCCAACGTTTTTGTCTTCAAGGAAATGCTCGATGATGGATCGGCACCGTTTGTGAAGTTTGAAACGGGTCGAGAGGTAAAGACGATTGATCGTCCTCGAATTACCGCTGTATTATCGCTCCCTTCCTCGATACCTCTCAGCATTGCAGATGAGACGCAAATAGAGCCGCTGCGAAAATCATTAAAAGAAATTACTGCATTTTCGAGTCGATTCCCAAAATCGGAAAAGATTTTGGAGGCAAGCATAGGTAGTCTCAGCGCACATATTGCAAAGTTTGATGAAGGCCAGCGCAGAATAAATGGAAAGTGGTTAACCGCTCAGGAAATAGCGTCTGGGCAGGAAAATGACAAAAATGCAGAGCAACCTAATGCACCAGAACACGGGAAAGTGTCGGATACTGCCGGAACTGCCCAGAGAGCTTTGCCTACCAACATCACGATAGATGGCGAGAAATTTGAAGTAGTGAAGTGGAATGTTGTTTCGCCAGTTAAAGCGACGTTCACTCACAAGGGCGGAGTCAAATCAATCCTACTTGCCAGTCTCAGTGCTGATTTTCAGGATCAGTTAGGCTATTCTCCTCAAGCCGCCGCTGAATATGAGGCCGCAATTAATCACGATATACAGAAACGAAAAAAGCAGGCCGATGAGGTTGAGATGGCCAGACAGAATGCAAAGAAGCAAGAAGAGTATCGAGCCGGAATCGAGTTTGAAAGAGCGCGGGCGTCCTTGCGAGAGGAGTCCGCAGCGGGCAATGCGCAATTCCAAGAGAAATTGAGGCAGCGAAAATCGCTGCAAGCAGAAATCAGATCAATAGGAGATGAGCTAGCTGCACTGAGGGGGGAAAGATTCTCATTAGATTGGGTGGTGAATCAACAACGAACGACAGGAAAACGACCACCCGAAGCGAATCGCCGGGATAGCCTCGTAAGGCAAATTGAGGGAAAGGAACGATTTCTTAGCACGAAAAAGGACCAATTGAGGAATCTCAACTAATGAGAATTGTTACAAGGTGTATTCAAAAAACCGTTTGGAATTTTTTAACCTCCCAGCCCTCAGTTTTGGTTCCAGAATTCATCAAATAATGTATTCAAGAATACACTTGTTTGTTTGAATACGTTGGTTATCGTTGGCGCATGACCGCACAGCGTATTCCCGTTGCCATCCTCGTCCGCGTTTCAACCCTGAAACAAGACAACGAGCGCCAGATTTCGGAGCTGCAAAGCTACGCCGATTCGAAGGGGTTTGAAGTGGTGGAAATTTGCAGAGAGCAGGTTTCCGGGAATGCCGATGAAATCGACCGCCACGGACTCCACCGGGCGGAAGAACTGGCAAAAACAAAGAAGGTCAAAAAAATCCTTGTTCATGAAGTCTCCCGCCTTGCTCGGAGAAACAGCATTGCACACGGATTTATCGAGAGGCTGGAAACTCACGGGGTTTCCCTTTACTGGCACCAGCAACAGATTGAAACCCTGCTTCCCAACGGTAAGCGCAATCCTGCCGCCGGGATCATGTTTGCCCTGTTGGCAGAGATGGCCAGAGGGGAGCGCGAATTATTGTCGGAGCGAATCAAGAGCGGGCTTGCCGAGGCGAGACGGAAAGGCCGCAAACTTGGGAGGCGGCAGGGTTCGGGGGATTCGCAGAAGGAATTTCTTGCTAAGCACACCGATATTATCCGCCGACTGAGGGAGGGGCATTCGGTTAGGAACACGGCGACGCTCACGCACAAAGGAAATTCGACCGTTCAAAGAGTCAAGGCGGTTCTAGCAGCTAACAGCTGACAGATAATAGTCACCCCCCCGGTAGTTGCTTAAAGATGGTCAAGTTTTTCCCCGACTTTCAGCGGCGGGGTGGCTCACTCTCATTTTTTCGGGATATTCAATTTTTAAGGAAGAATTTTGATGTAAATCGTTGAAGATTAGGGGTTTGTTAAATTCAGTGCGGTGTTTGGCTAGTCCGGTGAGATCCTTTGACTCAAATTAAAGTGTATTTGAAGCCAATGATCCAAGGTATTTGCGGTAGGATTTCGATGCTAACTGAGCTTGGCTAATTTTGAGCGGAGTTCTTCCGCCGTAAGGCCCATAGTCGCGGCGAATGCTTCCGCTTGGTCAACGGGGGGAGGTGCGATTTTCAATTTACCTCCGACTGTCTTCAGATTCAGGATTCCAGCGTAGTGATTCGCCGTGACTGTTGGCGAACTGTGTCCAAGCACCCTCTGCGCTTCAAAAATCCCCGCCTCTTGCGCAACCTTGCTTCCAGCTTCCGCCCGTAATTTTTGGACACCGGAAACACCGAAAGTTTTCAGCCATGCATTTACATTCTTAAACCGTCTATCAAGTCGGCAGGTTCCTTTTTTGGAATCAACAAACACGAAAAAGTCATCCGTGGGATTCGTCGCGCTTCTCAGTTCGATCATTTCGGCATGCAGCTCTTTATCGATGGGAAACATGCGCTTCTGGCCAGACTTTGGCTTGAAATTTGGCCCTTCTTGGACACTGAGGAAAACCCGGTCTTCTTGTTCGCTGAACCAACTGAGTCGGCAAGCTTCGATTTCCGAACGGCGTAGGCCGCATTCGATGCCCAAAAGTAGAATGAGATTTTCTTGTGGGTCGAATGCAGGATTTTGGCGGATTCTTTCTCGTGTGTCAGATGAAACGGGAGTGTATGGCTCAATTTTAGGTGCTGATGTCTCGACGTGCTCAAGTGGGTTTGTGAATTTGTATCCCTTCAATTCATAGAAGTGCATCGCCTTCTTTTTGAAGATGCTTTTTGCGCAGGTGATCGTTGACGAGAATCCCCGTTCTTGTGCTGGGGTGGGGGTGGCTGGTAACATCGATGGTCGCACTTTCTGGGAATCGATTTGTCCGATGTATTCCGCTCCGCAGGCGGTCATGATCCGCTTTAATGCGGCAAGGTTATCGTAAACGGTTTTTGGCCTCAGTGGTTTCCCTTGGGCGAGATATTCACCATAAAACGCTTTAATATTCTCAAACGTAGGGGAATCACCCTTTTTAAGAGGCTTGCCGCCCTTCAATTCCAAGATTGCCGCCTTTGGACCGTATTCGTTGAAGGTCAGTTCAAAGCGGAGTGCGCGGGATTTTGCTAGACCCCTTTTGTTGCCAACGGGAAATTTTCTTTGTTTTCCCTCGATGGTTTTTTGGATGTAAAAAATGGTTCCGGATTTGGTCTTACGTTCGAGAAGTTTCATTGCTTGTTCTACTGATTCAAAGATTCATAATCAGTGGGTCGTGTCAATGCGTTAGGCTTGGTTTGAGTTCTTGATTCGGTTCTTGATTCGACCAACGGTAAACAATGCATGGAAATGGAAGCCATTGATAAACAAGAGAAAAGATCGAGGGTGATGAAGCAATTGGGGTCTAAATCCGATTTGTAATCAGTAGGTCATCAGTTCGACTCTGATAGCCGGCTCCATCTTGAATGCCTGCAATCCAATTGATTGCGGCCTTTTTCCTGCCGTCAAGGGTTGGCGGTGAATGCCTTCAAAATGCGGTAGAATGCGGGTCATAACCGGTTCGATTGCACGGTTGGCAAATTGATCGTGCTGCGTTCCGCCAAGTGTTCCTCCTGTTTGCTGATCAATGCTGGGACAAGGTGGAGTTTTAAGAGCAGTTCGAACTGAATCAGGTTTGCTTCCATTGAGTGCCCGATTTGGGGGGCGTTTGGGGGAGGCATCAGGCAGGCGCGCGACATCGAGCCAAGCTGTTTGGCATCACAACCCTTGAACTTCATTCCCCCCGGCAGCTTCGCCTTGCTCATTGCAGGGATTGAACGATTGGTTTTCAACGGCACTCCGAAATTTCCCGCTTTGCCGTATCGGTGGTTGGGATAGCCTCTCTGCATGAAAGCCCTCTCTGCGCTGGCAGTATTTTTCGTCTCCCTCCCGGCCGTGCATGGCACGGGTTTCGCTGAAGGCGTGAAGATCGGGGAGGTGACGGACACCTCGGTGGTGCTATGGGCACGGTTGACGAAAGACAGCGAAGCCGGAAATCGTGTGGACGAATGGAAATCCGACGCTCCTAACTGGACTGTGCCGGGGGACGCTGGAAAGATCCGCTTCACTTATTGGAGAGCCGGAACCGAAGAAGACTCGATTTCGACAGATTGGGTGGAAGTCAGCACGAAAGATGATTTCTGCCACCAGGTCAGGTTGGGTGGTCTTTCTCCTGCCACGAGATATGGATTCGAAGCCAATGCGAAAACGTCGGACGTTGAAACCTCGGCGAAGGGGGAATTCACCACCGCTCCAAAATCCGAATTGGCTACACCCGTCACCTTCACTGTCTCCACCTGCCAGGAATTCGAACTGCGAGATGACAAGGAGAACGGCCACAAGATCTACCGCTCCATGCTCGCGCTGAAGCCGTCGTTTTTCATCCAGACCGGCGACACGCTCTACTATGATCGCAAGCCGCCCTTGGCAAAGAACATGGATCTCGCCCGTTACCGTTGGGGCAGGATGTATTCCCTGCCTTTCCAGAAAAGCTTTCACCGTCAAATTCCCACCTACTGGATGCACGATGACCACGATCTCCTGAAGGACGACTGCTGGCCCGGACAGACCTACGGTGATCTAACATGGGATCAGGGGCTGAAGATCTGGCACGAGCAGATCCCGCAATCCGACAAGCCCTACCGCACCTTCCGTTGGGGAAAAAACCTCCAAATCTGGCTGCCGGAAGGCCGCGAGTTCCGCTCGTCTAACAATATGCAGGATGGTCCTGAGAAATCCATCTTGGGCAAGGAACAATGGACGTGGCTTGAGGAGACGATGAAAGCCTCGGACGCCACCTTCAAACTCTACATTTCGGCCACGCCCGTCGTCGGACCGGATCGCGGGGGGAAGAATGACAACCATGCAAACCAGGGCTTTTACCACGATGGCGAGCGCCTGCGGAAATTCCTCAACTCCGTCCCCGGCTGCTTCGTCATCAACGGCGACCGCCATTGGCAATATCACTCGGTCGATCCTGAAACTGGTTTGAATGAATTCGGCTGCGGTCCGGCGTCCGACGCCCACGCGCAAGGCTGGAACCCGAAGGACAAGCGCCCCGAACACCGCTTCCTGCGCGTGAAAGGTGGTTTCGCATCCATCGCAGTCGATTCGAAAAAAGCGGTCTTCACCCATCGCGATGTCGATGGAAAGGAAACCTATTCCACCGAAATCCCCGCGCCAGAATAGGTCTCGGGTGTTTCTGAAATCGGCTGTACAAGAACCATGCTGTTTCCAATGAGATTACTTTTCATCATCATTCCACTTCTGATTGCAAATGCCAACGCAGCGGGAGCAAAGGCCGACCAGCGCCTCAGCGAGGGCTGGGAATATCATCAGGGATCACTCGGCAGTATCTGGGAAATCTGGCGCGGTGATGCGGCCTCCGACAACGTCTCCTGGACTCCCGTCACCCTGCCGCATTGTTTCAACGCCCGCGATGCCGTCGATCCGGATGTCCGCTACTATCAGGGGCCCGGTTGGTACCGCACCCGGCTCAAGGTGGCGAATCCCTATCCCGACGGCCGGACGCTCCTTCACTTCGACGGTGCGGGACAAAAGTCGCAGGTTTACATCGGCTTGGAGAAGGTCGGTGAACATGTCGGCGGCTACGACGAATGGACGGTCGATATCACGAGCGCGGTTGCGAAATCGAAGAAACCGTCGGATGTGCCGCTGGCCGTTCTTTGTGACAATTCGCGCGATGCTGAAATGATTCCCTCGGACCTGAGTGACTTCAACCGCTACGGCGGAATCTATCGTCACGTCACTCTAACCTACGTTCCCGTGATCTCGCTGGAGCGGGTCCACATCGAGCCTGTTCTGGCATCCGGCGGCAAGGCGTCCGTCAAGGTCCGAGGCAGACTTTTCAATCCGGAATCCATCCAGGAAGACGTGGATCTCCAGTTGGAGGTCAGCGATGCCGCCGGAAAGGTCATCCACACTTCGTCCCGAAAAATTCCGACTTGGAATGGCGAACTTGAACTCGACTCCTTCGATATCGAGACTCCGCAGCTATGGTCGCCCAAGACACCCGCTCTCTATCATTGCCAGGTCACGTTGAAGTCCAAAGACGGCGAGCAATCGATAAACGAGCACTTCGGTGTGCGTTCGATCGAGTGGGTCGAGCACGGCCCGTTCAAGCTCAATGGCGAGCGGCTCCTGCTTCGCGGCACGCACTATCATGAAGATCACGCTGGAGTCGCCGCGGCTGTGCCGGACGAGGTCGTGAGGACAACCCTCCAGGCGATGAAGGACATGGGCGCGAACTTCGTCAGGCTCGGCCACTATCAGCAGGCTCCTCTCGTTCTCAACCTCTGCGACGAACTCGGCCTGCTCGTCTGGGAGGAAATCCCCTGGTGCCGCGGCGGCCTCGGTGGCGAGCGTTTCCAACAGCAATGCCGCGACATGCTCGGCAATCTCATCGATCAACATTACAATCATCCGTCCGTCATCCTCTGGGGACTCGGCAATGAAAACGACTGGCCCGGTGATTTCGAAAACTTCGACAAGAAGGCCATTCAAAAATTCATGACGGAGCTCAACACGCTCGCTCACAAACTCGATCCATCGCGAAAGACCTGCATTCGCCGTTGCGATTTTTGCAAGGACATCGTGGACGTCTATTCCCCGAGCATCTGGGCGGGTTGGTACAGCGGGCGCTACACCGAGTATCGCAAGTCCACGGAAAAGGCGATCAAGGACACGACGCATTTCTTCCACGCGGAATATGGCGGCGACAGCCATGCTGGCCGCCACTCGGAGGATCCCGAAAAGTTTCTCACGAAGGTCGCGACGGGGCAAGGAACCGCGGAGGTTGGCAAGGCCTACAAGTCCACCGGCGGAAGTGCCCGCCCCTCCAAGGACGGTGACTGGTCCGAAAGTTACATGGTCAACTTGTTCGACTGGCACCTCAAGGAGCAGGAACAGATGCCAAGCCTCACCGGTGCTGCGCAGTGGATTTTCAAGGATTTCTCAACCCCGTTGCGCCCGGAGAATCCCGTTCCCCGCGTGAACCAGAAGGGCGTTGTGGAACGTGACGGTACACCGAAGGAAAGTTACCATGTGTTCCAGAGTTATTGGTCGGAGAAACCGATGGTTCACATCTACGGTCACAGTTGGCCGGTCCGCTGGGGCAAGGCAGGCGAGGAAAAACTCGTGAAGGTTTTCTCTAACTGTCCTGAGGTGGAGTTGTTCGTCAATGGCGCATCCGCAGGCGTCAGGCAGCGCGACAGCGCCAGATTCCCCGCCGCCGGCTTGAGTTGGGCCGTGAAACTCAATGAGGGGCCCAACACATTGCGTGCGGTGGCCAAGTCGGCTTCCGGCGAAATCAGCGACGCGATCGAGGTCGCCTATCAAACGGCGGTCTGGGGGAAACCCGCGAAGCTCGAACTCACCGAACTAACAAAAAGCGGGGATGCCGTGACCATCCAGGCCAGCGTCTTCGACAAGGCCGGCATGCCGTGTCTGGACGCCGCGAACCTCATCCGCTTCGGACTCACCGGTGACGGTCACCTGCTGGACAACCTCGGCACCGCCGGAGGCTCGCGGGTGGTTCAGCTTGCCAACGGTCGGGCGCAAATCACGATCCAATTCAGCAGGCCCGGCGTTCGTGGCCAGTGTCGCGAGCGAGGGTCTCGCCACCAGATTCCTCAATCTGAACCGAGCCAAGTGAAAAGGTTTCTCAAACTGATCCCGTTCATTCTGGCAAACAGCCTGTCCGGAGCATGTGGAGGCTTCGGTTCCGCAATACATCGCGGTCCGCCCGAATGCACTTGCGGAGGTGAAAGCCCGCCTGTCGGACGGCGATCCTTCACTGAAGCCCGCGTTGGATCGCCTGGTTAGGGATGCCGGGAGAGCTCTCGGGACCAAGCCGCCTTCCGTCACGGACAAGGCCAAGGCGGCGACGAGTGGTGACAAGCATGACTACATGACTGCCGCACCGTATTTCTGGCCGGATCCCGACAAGGCCAATGGCCTGCCCTACATCCGCCACGATGGGAAAGTGAATCCGGAGTCGAGGACCGACGCCTACGACCGGAATCGTCTCAGCCTGATGACAAGGACCGTTGAGACATTGGCGCTGGCTTACTATTTCACGGGCAAGGACGCGTACGCCGAACATGCGGCGAAAATCCTGCGCGTTTGGTTTCTTGATCCCGCTACCCGGATGAATCCCAACCTGAATTTCGCCCAGGCGATTCCCGGTAAGAACAACGGCCGCGGGACCGGCATTATCGAAGGTTGGAACCTGGTGGAGGCCGTGGACGCCTCCGGGCTTCTCGCAGGGTCTTCCGCATGGTCTAACAAGGATGCGGATGGCATGAAGGTCTGGGCCGCGAGCTATCTCGACTGGCTGCTCACCAGTGAGAACGGCCTCGATGAAGCCAGAGCGACGAACAATCACGGTACCTATTACGACGCCCAGGTTGTTCGGCTCGCGTTGATTGTCGGCCGGACTGATCTGGCGAAATCCGTCGCCGGAGCCGCCATGACAAAACGCATCGCCGTTCAGATCAAGTCGGACGGCAGCCAGCCGCTCGAATTGAAACGTACCTCGTCGATGGGTTATTCGCGTTTCAATTTGGAGGCATGGTTCGCGCTGGCAACGATGGCCGATCAGGTCGGCATCGACGTTTGGCACCATCAGTCACCCGATGGCGGGGGAATCCGCAAGGCGCTGGATTTCCTGCTGCCCTATCTTGGCAACAAGGGCAAAGAGTGGCCCCACCAACAGATCAAGGAACTTGATCCGGCAGACTTCGCCGGATTGCTGCGTGAAGCCGCGGTGGTTTACGGAGATGAGAAATATGAGGCAGTCCTGCGGACCCTCGGCGATCTCTCCGCGGACCGGATTCAGTTGCTTCATCCGTCATCGTCCTCACTGGACGTGGGCTCAATCGACAGCGAACGCATCATGAAAGCGGCGACGGCCGCGCTTGCCTTGCGCCCGTTGAGCATTACCGGATTCAAGGCGGAGCTGAGCGAAGGTGGTCCAAATGACTTCTATTCCAACGGCGACTATTGGTGGCCCAATTCTAACAAGCCGGGCGGCCTTCCCTACGTCCAGCGAGACGGCCAGACGAATCCGGAAAACTTCAATCAACATCGTCTGCTGATCCGCCAGTTGCGGGATGCTGTGGCTGCCTTGGGCGCGGCCTACAAGATCGCCGGACAAGACCGCTACGCCGTCAAAGCTGCGGACTTGTTGAAAGTGTTTTTCCTCGATCCATCGACGCGCATGAACCCTCACCTGAAATATGCGCAAGCGATTCCCGGAGTCTCACCGGGGCGTGGAATCGGCATCATTGACACGCTTCATCTCATCGAGATCCCGGTGGCCATCGAGTCGCTGGAGAAATCGAAATCCTTCCCACCCGAAGTCGCCGCGGGAATGAGGCGATGGTTTGCCGAATACCTCGACTGGATGATCACCAGCAAGAACGGACAGGACGAGGCGAACACCAAAAACAACCACGCCGTCGTCTTCTGGCTGCAAGCGGCGGTCTTCGCCCGTTTCACCGGCAACAAC
The DNA here is from genome assembly GCA_963810445.1 of uncultured Verrucomicrobiae bacterium. Taxonomy (GTDB): domain Bacteria; phylum Verrucomicrobiota; class Verrucomicrobiia; order Verrucomicrobiales; family Akkermansiaceae; genus Luteolibacter. Next base: position 39,388 of record CAWENZ010000020.1, read on the forward strand.
AAGATTCTAACGGAATGCCGCAGGCGTTTCACCGAAGTCTTCGTGCCTGGCCAGATGGCGGCCGACGGCAGCTTTCCCGCCGAACTCGCGCGCACCAAGCCCTATGCGTATTCGATCTTCCAACTGGATAACATGACCACGCTTTGCCAGGTTCTATCAGATTCCGGCGAGGACCTTTGGGACTTCGAATTGGCCGACGGCCGCGGCATCCGCAAGGCGGTGGACTATCTCCGGCCGTTCCTCGCGGACAAGTCAAGCTGGCCGCTCAAGCCTGATGTGCAGGCTTGGGAAGGTTGGCCCGCGCGCCAGAGCAGCCTGCTTTTCGCGGGACTCGCGTTTCGGGATAAATCGGATCTTGATCTGTGGCGGAAGCTCCCCGCGGATCCCACCGATCCGGAAGTTCAACGCAACATCGCGATTACCCAGCCCGTGATCTGGCTCAGGTGATTCATCGACTCTTTCCGTGACTCCGATTCATGCCCTTTATGACCGGCCCGGTGATGGCCCCGGACCCGGACGCCCAGGTTTTCATCAGCGTGTGGGTTTATCCATCCCCGGCCGGACCCGCTGGATTCACGTCAGCACCGGGGCAGGGGATGACGTGAGACTGAGCCAGACGGCCATCAAATTGGTCGCTGTGACTGGAAAACCGGCATTGCCGGATCCTCGCGGATTTCCCCTGATCCGGGGATTTTCAGGTGAGTCGGGTGAAAATCTCCGGAAACTCGGATTCCCACGAAAAAAACCTTGCGCGGGTGGGTGCTCCGTGGTGTTCTCCCCGCCCGCCCACCGGGGTGGACCAACTTTTATTCCCAAACGGCCATGGCCTACGCAGTGATCAAAACCGGCGGTAAACAATACCGCATTCAAGAAGGCGACAAATTCGATGTCGAGAAACTCGACGCTGAAGTCGATTCAGAAATCAAGTTTGACGTCTTGCTCGTCGGCGAAGGTGATTCCGTGAAAATCGGTGCTCCGCTCGTTGAAGGAGCCTCCGTGACGGCCAAGGTGATTAACCAGTATCGCGGACCCAAGGGCGTTGCCTTCAAGTTCAAGCGCCGCAAGGGTTTCCACAAGACCATCGGTTTCCGCCGCAGCCTCACGACCCTCGAGATCACCTCGATCGCGGGCTAATTCCCAACCACTCACCCACCTACTTCCATGGCCCATAAAAAAGGACAAGGCTCCGTCAAGAACGGTCGCGATTCCCGCAGCAAGCGTCTCGGCGTGAAAAAATTCGGCAGCCAGGCTGTCATCGCCGGCAACATCCTCATCCGTCAGCGCGGCACCAAGGTGCATCCGGGACTCGGGGTCGGCATCGGTCGCGACCACACGCTCTTCGCCCTCGTGGACGGACGCGTGATGTTCGACAAGGAAGGCCGCCGCGTGAACGTGGTGGTTCCTGCCGCCGCGAACTGAGTGACTCCAAAGTTTCAAAAGGCCGCTTCCTTCACCGGAAGCGGCTTTTTTTGTGGAAATCACTGCCGGGCCGCATGACTCGGAGTCGTTCATCCGTTTCCGATGACAAATCGCCGATGATACGTTTCGCAATCTTCCTCTGTCTGGTTTCCTTTCTCGTCGGGAGTTCCTCCTGTCGCAGGGAGCGCAAGTCGGGCCCACCGAAAGCAGTTGCTGTTAGGGTGGATGGAAAGCTGGAATTGAATCTCATGAGCTTCAACATCCGCTACGAAAACCATGAGGACCAGTATTCGCGTTCATGGCGCGAAAGGGTGGTGGGCGCCGTGCACATGATCCGCCGCGCGCAACCTGACATCATCGGAGTGCAGGAAGCGCTTCACGGCCAGGCCGCCGATTTGTGGGCATCACTTCCGGAATTCGAATTCGTCGGGGGCGGTCGTGACGATGGTCTGCGTGCCGGTGAGTATTCAGGGATTTTCTATCGAAAAGACCGTTTTAAACCCGATGCTGCCGATCAGGGAACGTTCTGGCTTTCGGACACACCCTCCGAGCCCGGATCGCGCACCTGGGGAAATGAGATCCCGCGCGTGGCGGCGTGGATCCGGTTGGTGGATCTCGCGACGATGCGTGGGTTCTACGTGTTCAACACCCACTGGGATCATCGCAACCAGCCGTCGAGGGAGCGGGCGGCGCTGCTGATTGCCAGTCGCATTGACTCCCGATCGCATCCCGACGAACCTGTGGCGCTGATTGGCGATTTCAATTCCGTCGAATCGAATCCGGGAATTATCTATCTAACCGGTGGGAGCGGGATGATTGCCGGCGAAAGGAAATCATGGACCAACGGCCTTCTCGATGCCTATCAGAAACTGCACATGGGAGAGAAGAACCGGCGGACCCTCCATTTCTGGAGCGACAGCCGGGTAGGGGACCTGAAGGTGGATCACATCCTTGTCAGTCTCACGGCCAGCGTTTTGAAAGCAGATATCATTTCCGGCGACGATCCCATGGTCTCGGATCATTTCCCGGTGACCGCGAGGGTGTTGTTTCCGCTAGAGCGTTGAATGCCGTGCGCGGACATGCTCGGAAAGCGCCTCACGCCAAGGCCGCGGTGGCTGACCGAGGATGCCTGATAGACGGTTGGTATCCATTGCCGTGAAACGCGGTCGCTCCGCACGAAACGATGCCATTTCCGACAAGCTCTGTTTCCGGATTTTCGGCGACCGGGAGATGACCCCGATCTCAATCAACTCCTCGACGGCGGCGGTGGCCATGCCGTGCCAACTGACCGGTTCGCCCGAATGGCAGGCGTGGACAATTCCCGTGGTCTTCGTTTCAACCATGCGGTCGGTCCATTCCACGAGATCCTTCGTGAAAACCGGCAGCGAGAGCTTGTCGGCGATGGCTGCCAGCGGACGACCTTCCATCGCGGCATCGCAGATATGGTCGATAAACGAGATTTTCTCAGGTCCGAACACCCACGAAACCCGAATGACGCAATTTCCGGGCACCGCAAGAACCGCAGCCTCACCAGCCAGCTTGCTTTTGCCGTAGGCATTGATGGGGATGGCTGGATCCGACTCGTTGAGAAGCGAATCCCCCTCGCCGCCGAAGACATAGTCCGTGCTGAAATGAAAAACCGGAATGCCTCGAGATGCCGCCCAAGCGGCAATTTCACGTGGAGCCTCGGCATTGACCCGCATGGCGAGATCGGGGTTGTCCTCGCAATCTTCCAGTGAGGTCAGTCCCGCCGGATTCAGAAAAACGTCGCAATCCAAGTCATCCAATGCCGCCGCAAGGGAAGCCGGATTTGCCAGATCACAGATCGGGCGTGGCAGGGAAATGATCTCATGTTTTCCTGCCAAACGTGTCGCCAATGCAGCGCCCACGCGCCCGGTGGTCCCTGTCACCGCGAGCCGCATGGCTCAGAGCAGACCCTGTTCGCGGAGTTCCTCGTCCACGGAGTCGTAGTCAGAACCAACGATTCCCGCATCCCTGATCCGCTGGATGTTGCGGCGCACGCCGAACTTGCTGCGCGGGCCAGTCACCAATCCCGTCACGCCGCCCACCACGAATGGAAGCAGCGCGGCGACCCCGAGCGCACCAAGCCCGATGCCGATTCCGCGCCTCGCGCCACGGTGCATCAAATCGCCTAAAAGCAGACCCGCCGCGGCTCCCAACAAGGCGGGGGCGGTCAGGGCGCTGGTTTCAATCCATGCCGGCGTGGTGTCGGTGAAGTCGTCTGCCATGAGGGAAAGCTAGGTGTTCCCGCCCCTAACGACAACTCTGTAAAATGAAAATGTTGCAGATTCCCGCTTTTCCCTCCGGGGGAACTGGGCAATTCTCCGGCCCCGATGCCCGCCATTGAAAACACCTACGCCCTGATCCTCGCCGGAGGCTCGGGAACCCGATTCTGGCCCTTGAGCCGCAATTCCAAGCCAAAACAACTGCTCGACCTATTCGGCGACGGAACGCTCCTGACCCAGACGATCCAGCGCCTCGAGGGGCTCGTTCCGTTCGAAAACATCCTCATTCTCACCAACGCACAGCAGGTCGATGCCGTGCGCGCCGTGGCCACCATGCTTCCTCCGGGAAATATCCATGCCGAACCCGCCAAACGCGACACGGCTCCAGCCGTCGCATTGGGCATCGGGCTCGTTGCGGCACGAAATCCGGACGCCGTGATGATGGTGCTTCCCGCCGACCAGCTCATCAAGGACACCGCCGCCTACCATTCCGTCATGCGGGATGCGCTCGCCACCGCCGAGCTTTCCGATGGTCTTGTCACCATCGGCATCCGTCCGACCTGGGCTTGTCCTTCTTATGGCTACATCGAGCGTGGGGAGCGTGCCTACATCCATGGCCTCGATTGCGAAAATCCTCCGGTCGAGGTGAAGCGCTTCCGCGAAAAGCCGAACGTCGAGCTGGCCGAGCAGTTCCTCGCCCAAGGGCATTTCACCTGGAATGCGGGCATGTTCGTCTGGTCCATCCCGTCGGTCATCAGGCAGCTCGCCACCCACGCGCCGCAGCTTGCGAATTTCGTTTCCGAGCTCAGGCGTTCGCCCGACATCGACGCGACCGTCGCGGCACAATTTCCCACGCTGACCCCGATCTCCATCGACTATGCGCTCATGGAAAACGCCGACCGCGTTCTCAACATCGAGGCCAACTTCGATTGGGACGACGTCGGCTCATGGATCTCCATCGCGAAGTATCTCGAAGAAGACCACGATGCCAACCGATCGAACGAAGCCATCTCTCAGATCGACTCGGAAAACAACATCATCTTCAACGCCCGTCCCGGCACCCGGATCGCCTTGTTAGGTGTGGATGATCTCATCGTTGTCCAGACCGGCGACGCCCTGCTCATCGCCAACCGCCACCAGGCGGACTCCATCAAGAAACTCGTCGATCTCCTGCCCCCGGAACTCCTTTGAAGAGCTGCCACGGTGGTTAGGAATTCCGCATCCTCATTCAAATCATCCTCTCGATCATCGACTCCCAACACTCCACTTCTCCGCATCCGGCGCTTGGCATCGATCATGGTGATGCCCGCATCGGCATCGCCGCCACCGACGACTTCGGCATCCTAGCCCATCCCGTTGAGACCATCGACGTCGCCAAATGCGATCCCGTCGAGCGGATCGGCCTCCTGGCGGAAATGCGGAAGATTCAGACCCTCGTCGTCGGCTTGCCACTCCGCATGGACGGCAGCGAGGGAAGTTCCGCCGCCAAGGTTCGCGAGTTTGCTGAAAAAATCCGCCAACGCCTCCCGACTCTGCCGCTGGTCTTCGTGGATGAGACGCTCACCACGTCCACCGCCTCCGAAAAACTGCGACAGGCCGGTCGCAACGCGAAGAAACAGAAGTCCGTCATCGACCAGGCCGCCGCCGTCGAGATCCTGAATCTCTGGATGGAAGGCAATTAGGCAATTCTGTCTTCTGAATAACTTGAACGTTCAGGATGCAGGAACGTGGCGGCGGTTTTCAACCGCCATGCCCCAAATCATCGACTTTGGCGAGTAGGTGAGACGTGGTTCGAGGAATGAACTGAGGGGCTTGGCGGTTGAAAACCGCCGCCACGACGCATTGGAAAGTTCCTCTCGAATCCATACTCGGCGCAGCGCGGGTTCTGGTGCTCCAAAGGAAATGCTGGCACGATGGGTATCCGTAGATAGTCTTTGCGGAAAGACCTACCAAACTCATGGATCGCAGGGAATTGCTCAAAATCATGGCACTTTCGCTCGGCGGCTCGATCGCCTTGCCGGAAAGTGTGTTCGCCCAGCTTGCCGACCCGCTTGACCTGGAAAAGCTGAAGTTCTTTTCGGCCACGCAGAGGAAACTCGTCGCGGCGATCGCCGAGACCATCATCCCCGAGACCGACACACCCGGTGCCATCAAGGCGGGTGTTCCGGGTTGGATTGAATTGCTCGTGCAGGATTGCTTCGAAGCCGCCGACCAGAAGATCATCATGGAGGGCCTCGCCGATGTGGAAAGTCGTTCTCGTGATGAGTTCCAGGAATCCTATGCGGGCCTCACTGTCGGCCAGCAGATCGAACTCCTCACCGGACTCGAAAAGGAGGCGAAAAAGAGTGGCAACAAAAAGGCCTTCATCCGTCAGTTCAAGGAACTGACCAAGTTCACCTATGTGAATTCAGAAGCAGGAGGGACCCAGGCCTTTGATTTCGTCCTCGTTCCCGGCCGCTGGGATCCTGCTGCCGACCTCAAGCCCGGTCAGAAGATCCAGGCGTTCTAACATCCAACTCGATAACCCATGAACCTGAATTTAAAGGGCAAGGCGGAACACACTTACGATGCCATCGTTGTCGGCTCCGGGATCTCCGGAGGCTGGGCCGCGAAGGAGCTTTGCCAAAAAGGCCTCAAGACCCTCGTCCTCGAGCGGGGACGTGACGTCAAGCACATCGAGGACTACACCACCACCAACAGCGCGCCGTGGCAGCTCTCCCATGAGAACCGGCCCACGCGGAAGATGCTGGAGGAGCAGGCGGTCCAAAGCCGCACCGGCTACACCGTCACCCCCGCGAGCGCGCATTTCTTCGTCAACGACAAGGAGCATCCCTACATCGAGGAGAAACGTTTCGACTGGATGCGTGGCTATCACAAGGGAGGACGTTCGCTGTTGTGGGGAAAGCAAAGCTACCGTCTTTCGCCCATCGACATGGAGGCGAACGCCAAGGACGGCATCGCGATCCCGTGGCCGATCACCTATCAGGACCTCGCGCCGTGGTATGATTACGTGGAGAAATTCGCCGGCATCAGTGGATCGATGGAAGGGCTCGACATCCTGCCTGATGGTGTTTTCCAACCTCCCATGGCGCTCACCCCCGCGGAGCTCGATCTCAAGAAGGCGGTGGAGGCGAAATGGCCAGGGCGCAAGGTCATTCCCGGCCGCGCCGCCCACCTGACCGCTCCCACTCCGGAGCAACTCGCGCTCGGACGCTCGTCCTGCCTCTATCGGAATCTCTGCATCCGTGGCTGTCCTTTCGGTGCCTATTTCAGCAGCCAGGCCGCCACGCTCAAGGCGGCCGAGATCACGGGGAAGATGACCCTCCGGCCCCATTCCATCGTTCACTCGATCATCTACGACGACGAGGCGGGCAAGGCGATCGGTGTTCGGTTAATCGACGAACTCACCCGTGAAACGACGGAATACTTCGCCCGGATCATCTTCCTGAATGCTTCAACCGTCGCCTCCACCTCCATCCTGATGAACTCGAAGTCTTCCCGCTTTCCGGAAGGCATGGATGAAAGCGGCGAACTCGGGCGAAACCTGATGGACCATCATCTTGGCGTCGGCGCGAGAGGGGTTCTCGATACCCATGCGGACAAGACCACCTACGGGCGCCGGCCTAACGGATTTTACATTCCGAGATTCCGCAATCACTCGGAGAAGGCGAATCAATCGTATCTCCGCGGTTTCGGCTATCAGGGGAGCGGCATGCGTCAGGGCTGGACCCGCGAGATCGATGGCTTCGGTGCGGATTTCAAGAAGGAGCTCACGTCACCGGGTCCTTGGTCCGTCGGGCTGTGGGGATTCGGGGAATGCCTGCCCTATCATGAGAACCGGATCTACCTGCACCCCGATAAGAAGGACCAATGGGGACTTCCCCTCGTGGTCGCCAATGCCGAGTTCCGGGAGAATGAAATCAACATGCGGCTGGACATGATGAAGGACGCCGTGGAGATGCTGGAAGCCATGGGAGCCAAGAATATTTCAGGAAAGAACGACACCCCGTCGATCGGGCTCGGGATTCATGAAATGGGAACCGCGCGGATGGGCGATTCGCCGAAGAACTCGGTGCTAAACAAATGGAACCAGGTTTGGGGTGCTCCCAATGTCTTCTGCACGGATGGCTCCGCGATGACCTCGTCCGGTTGCCAGAATCCCTCGCTCACCTACATGGCTCTAACGGCCCGTGCCGTGGACCATGCGATGAGCGAGATGAAGGATGGAAAAATCTGATGCATCATTGTTTGTGGAGTTGGCCATTGAAAGTGGCTGTGGCGTCTCGCCGCAGATTGTCGTCCGGGCGTCTCGCCCGGATTTGGAAGAAGGGAGGCGAGCCGTCTTCGCAATGCTACGCCGTGCCGAGGACGCCTCCCCGACGGTCTGGAGCGAGACGCTCCAGCCACTTTTTCAGCAAAACATTTTTCATGGTTTGGCACGTGCCGGGGAATAACGTGGAACTTCTCAAAAGAAAATGCGCCTGAAACTCACCATCGCCTACGACGGACGTCCTTACCTTGGTTGGCAATCGCAAGCCGGCGGTAACACGGTGCAGGACATCGTCCAGGCGGCCATGGCGGAAGTCGCCAAGCAACCGCTGCGGCTTCACGGCTCGGGCCGGACGGATACCGGGGTGCATGCGCTGGGACAAATCGCCCATTTCGACGCTCCGCCGGAGATCTCGATGAACCCGTTCAACTGGGTGCCGGCGCTGAATTGCAAGCTGCCCGCGACGATCCGCATCATGGCTTGCGAGGAGGTGGCACCGGATTTCCACAGCCGCTTTTCAGCCATCGGGAAGATCTATCACTACGACCTCTGCACCGACCCGGTACTGCCGCCTCTCAAGGCCGGGATGGCCTGGCATCTGCCGCGACAGCTCGATGTGGATGTCCTTTGGGATGCTCTCGCGCTCTTCATCGGCCGCCACGATTTCCACGCCTTTGCGGCGTATCGCGGCAACGAGACGCCGGACATCGACTGGTGCCGGAACATCGAGTCGGTGGAGCTGACCACCCTGCAGGACGGCTATCAGATTTCCTACAACGGCGATGGATTCCTCTACAAGATGGTCCGCCTCCTCACGGGAGGCGCGGTCCATGCCGCCCAAGGGAGGATACGGCTGGATGATCTCTCTGCCCTGCTAGACCAGCCTCCCGGCCTGCCCCTCGGGAAATCGCCGCTATGCGCCCCGGCGGACGGGTTGTATCTCAAGGAGGTGATCTATCCTGTCGTCGAGCAGGGTTTGTGATATGGAGTGCGGCGGGAAGCGATAGCGCCACGCCGCTTTGGATGAATGCTTCATGCTTGAGTCGATTCGTTCCGGGGATGATGAAACATCCAAAGCGGTGCCGCCGCTGCGCTTTGTCACCGCAGTCCAAAGAGCTCTTGGGATGTTAGCCCGGGCTGCGCGACGAGACGATGCGCCAGGTGGCGAACAGGGTCAGCAATGCGCCGGTGATTTCCATCCAGTGGAAGGTCTCTCCGAAGATGGCGTAACTTCCCGCAGCGGTCATCAGCGGAAGCAGCATCTGGAGCGAGGATCCCCGCGAGACCGACATGAACTGATAGGCGCGTGTCATCACCAGTTGGGCGATGGTCACGATGACCGAGGCGAGGATCAATCCCACCCACGCGGATGTCGGCAGTTCGGGGAGTTTCGTCGCGGTAGGGGCGGCAATGAGCATGCTGTAAAGCGCCTGCGAGGCGTAGATCGTCGCCGGATGTTCCTCATGGCGCAGGCGGCGGATGATGACCACGACCCAGCCGGCACCGGCGGCTCCCGCAAGCGCTAACAGGTCATAGGCGGAAGGGCGCAGCAATTGTCCGTCATCGCTCAGGAAAATGACGAGACCGCCGAAGCTCACGAGCATCCACACCAGTGCTGAACGGCTGATTTTTTCCTTGAGCCAGATGGCAGCGATGATCGTCGCGAAAATCGGATAGGTGAGATTCAGGATCACCGCGCGGGCAGCACCGATTTTGACGATGGTCACGTAGAAGGCGATGATGCTCAAGGCTCCGACGACGCCACGGATGGTGATGAGGGTGCCCTTGACCAGGCGTTCCGGCTTGAGGCCGCGGCCACTGCCGAACATCGCGAACACGACGGCCAATCCCACGACACCGCGGAAAAAAGTGGCAAGCCAGCCATCGACATCCGGCGTGTGCTCCGCGATGGCGCGGATCAGCAGGGTGTTGATGGCGAACAAAACGACGGAGCCCAGCATGTGAAGCACGCTGCGGCGGTCGAACAAGTCATCGGTATTCGGGTGCATTTCGGTTTCGGTTGAAACCGGAACGTCCTGGCGGCGGGAGGGACTCGTCGTGATTCCCGGAACCGGCCGTCTGGCGGGCGTTCCGGAGAATCTGATGGGTGGTTAGACCGTGTTCATTCCCCGTGCGCCTGCGCGAGCTGCCAAATGATGGCAGCGCGGACTTTGGCTCGGAGGACGACGACGTGAAACATCTCGCGGCGGATTTGGCAGGGATTTCCGGGGGCGTCAATCGGTACATTCCGGGAAGACGCCCTGAAGCGCCAGAACCCGCGCTGCGCTGAGTGTGGATTCGGGAGTAACTTTGCAGTGCATCGTGGCGGCGGTTTTCAACCGCCAAGCCCCTCAGTTCATTCGTCGGACTGCGTCTCACTTACTCGGCAAAGTAGATGAGTTGGGGCATGGCGGTTTAAAACCGCCGCCACGCTCCTGCATCCTCAACTTTCAAGTTACTCGGGAGGGCTGGACTGCGAACGAAGAAAGGCCCCGGGAGATCCCGGGGCCCTTGCGTGTGTTAGATTGACGGGGCTTTCCTTATTTGCCCATCGGTTTCTTGTCTTCCTTGGAAATTCCGATCACGCCGACTCCGATGCGGTCTCCCGCGTTGCCGGTGGGCTGTCCGCCGTCATCCGGCTTGGCATGGATGACGATGCCACGGCCGATGATGGGATTCTTGGGGCCGGTTAGGGTCATGGTGCTGGAGACCATGGTCATTTCAGCGACACCTTCGGCATTTGCCTTGAGGTTGCCCATGTCACCGGCGTGGATCATGGGGGCGGCGTGGGGCATGCCGTGGTCGTGGCCTTCCGGGTTGTAGTGACCGCCGGTGCTGGTTCCATCCGCAGCGGAAACGTTTCCTAACTCATGGATGTGGAATCCGTGCTCGGTGTTGGCGGTGAATCCGCTGACTTTGGCGGTGATTTCGACACCACCTTCGACTTTCTTGAAGGTGACAGTGCCCGCGAGCTTGCTGCCGCTGGTGGGAACGACGACGGCGATCAACTCGGTGACATTGCTGAGCGGGGCCATTTTATCGGCCATGTCGTGCTTGTGTTCATCCGCGGCGTTGGCGGGCAGGGAAAGGGCGAGCGCGAAGCCTAGCAGGCTTAGAGTGGTGGTGGTTTTCATGATGTTGAATCGGTTGGTTTCGAGGGGGGGCGCAAATCGGAGTGAGTCGAATCACGCGATGGAGACGGACCTTCGCACGGGATATGCGATTGTCCACCTTCCGCTTTAGGCACATTTCGGGCAGACGCCGAAAAACTCGAGCTCGTGGTAGAGATTCCGGAATCCGGTTTTCTCGCGGATCTCATCCTCCAGTTGATGGACAGGGCAGGGGGCCTCGATCGGCTCGATGCTGCCACAACTGGTGCAAATCAGATAGTCGCTGTGTTTTCCCGGCACCAGCAGGGTGAAATACGCGGCGCGCTCGTGCAGGCCGAGCCGACGGATGACGCCATGCTCGGCGAGCCGCTGGAGGAGCCGGAAAACGGTGGCCTTGTCGCATTGGTCGGTCAGCCGTTCGGAGGCGGCGAGTTCTGCCAGGGTCATCGGGCGTTTGCTCTCCAACAGGGTGCTGAGCAACTCTTCAAGAGCCTTCGTGCGCCGCAGTCCTGCATCGCGGCAGCGTTCGATGGTTTCCTGGACGACGGGATTCATGATGGCGGAAACTAGGCAGGCAATGGGATTAAAACAAACTCGATTGCGCGTCGTCCGGTCGGGACGGAGGAGCAGGCGCGCCGATTTTTTCGTAAGCGGCGGGCATCGCGGTGCGGCCACGCGGCGTCCGCATCAGGAAACCCTGCATGATGAGAAACGGTTCGTGGACTTCCTCGATGGTGGCGGCGTCCTCGCCGACGGCGACGGCGAGCGAGTTCAACCCGACCGGGCCGCCGTTGAACTTGTAGATCAGGACCTCGAGCAAGCGCTTGTCCATTTCATCGAGGCCTTGGGAATCGATCTCGATCATCGCCAACGCCGCATCGGCAATGGGTCCGTCGATGTGGCCCTTTCCTCGGACTTGAGCGAAATCGCGGACCCAGCGGAGCAGCGCGTTGGCAACACGTGGGGTGCCACGTGAGCGCGAGGCGACCTCGAGGGCTCCGGCGCGCTCGATGGGCACTTCCAGCAATCCGGCGGAGCGCTCGATGATGTCGGCGAGTTCGTCGTGCGTGTAGTAGTCGAGGCGGTTGGCGAGTCCGAAGCGCGAACGCAGCGGGGCGGTGAGCATGCCCGAGCGGGTCGTCGCGCCGACGAGGGTGAATTTCGGCAAATTGATCTGGATGGAACGCGCCGACGGACCGGAATCGATGATGATGTCCAACCGGAAATCCTCCATCGCCGGATAGAGGTATTCCTCGATGGCGGGGTGGAGGCGGTGGATCTCGTCGATGAAAAGGATGTCGCCCTTTTGGATGTTCGTCAGGATGCCGGCGAGGTCGCCCGCCTTCTCGATCTGCGGGCCGGAGGTCGTGTGAAGCTGGGTCCCGGCGGCGCGGGCGATGAGGTTGGCCAAGGTGGTTTTTCCCAGACCGGGAGGACCGGACAGCAGGACGTGGTCGAGCACGTCGGCCCGTTGCTTCGCCGCCTCCAGCATGAGGAGGATGCGCTCCTTGACCTTTTCCTGGCCGATGAATTCGGAAAACGCCGGTGGCCGCAGCGAGACATCGAATGGAGTCGCCGGCGCGGTGGTGGTGGTCTGGTAGAAATTCTCGGACATCGGGCGGGGGAGATTGGAACTCATGCGCCCCCCGGTGAGAAGTGCGGATTTGGCAGTAGGGCCGAAACTGCTTGCCGCCGGGATTTCCGTTTGGGACCAATTTGCAACATGGAAAACGACCCTTACGCTTCCCCGTTGATGAACGTTCAACCCACCGGTCGCACCGGGAAATCCGCAGTATCCCAAGGCGTCGTCCAGCAACTCGAAGGGACCAAGGGATGGGTCCGGTTCATCTCCGTGCTCATGTTCGTGGGCATCGGAGGGATGCTACTCATGGCGGTGGGAACGGTGCGGATGGCAAGCGCGCTAAATCATGCGATGTTTCCAAAAGGTCTCGGAATCGTCTTTGCGGTGATCTATACGGAGTTTTCGCGCTCGTTTACCTGTTTCCCGCCTTGAAGCTCTGGAACTATGCCAATTCCATCGAGAATCTGATGTCGTCAGGAACCGTTCCCGATTTGGAAGCGGCGCTCAACGAACAGCGGTCATTCTGGAAATATGTCGGAATCCTGGCCGTCATTTTATTGAGTCTCAACGTGGTGATGATCGGAATCGTTGTGATTGGCGGGATGTCGGGTGTGTCGGGGAATCACTGAATTACTGAGAATAGATTTCACCTATGGCCCAAATTCCCGGACATCGGGCGGGGTGACTAGAACCGCCACCGGATGCAGTGAGAAGCGCCCGGTCGCGGGCCAAGGCCTGTGACGATCAGGAGAATGGGGGACGCTGGGGAGAATGGGGAAACCGAATAGACAAATGGTTTCGATGGCGCTTCTGATTGCTGCGTTGGTGCTGTTTGTCGCGTTTCATTTCTTGCCTCATTACACCCAAGGTGCGCGAGGATTTCACATGTGGCTGGGCGTTAAAAATGTTTTGCGGAATTCTACATTTATCACTGAGGAGCCCTTTTTTGTGATGGGCCTGGCTTGTTTTTTTGATATCGCATTGCTGACCGTAATCTCGCCATTTTTGATTCAAGTGTGGTCGAAGTCCTGCCCGGCGTGGTGGTTGGCCACGATTTCAAGTGGTTTGGGAGGGGTGGGATATTGGGTTGTTTTTGGATTCATTTACCCTTCCAATGCATCGCCAAACTGGGGGGATGGTGCATGATAATCAGTCCGGTGCTGAATTTCGTCGGTCTGCTGATGGCGCGCGAAAAGCCGCTGAGTTGGCATTGGATCTCCGGCAGGTTAGGGAGAGCGGCCCCGATTTGTCGGCCGGAAAATAGGCCCCCCCCCGGAAATTCACTGGATTTTCCTGAAAATGAGCGGCTTTGGCCTTGCCACGGGGGTTCCGGAAGCTAGTTTCGGCGTCCGTTTTTCTTTCTACCGACAGACGGTTGGCGCCCCGGTGTCTGTCGGTTTTTCCTTTCCGGGGCAATTGAAGGAAGAGAACGCAACCAAACAACACAACCCCAAACCAGACAAAACCATGGCTTACGCATGCGCGGAACCCACCAACCAAGAGCTTGTTGACCTCATCGATTCCAAGTTTCGCGAATTCCGCGAAGGATCGATCGTCAAAGGCACCATCCTCGAAATCAGGCCTCAAGTTGTCCTCGTGGACATCGGCTACAAATCCGAAGGAGCCATCCCCTCGAACGAGTTCGAGGATGAGGAAATCGAAGTCGGCGACGAGGTCGAAGTGCTCCTCGAGAAGCCTCGAAAACGACGAGGGCATGGTCGTCCTCTCGAAGGAGAAGGCCGCCCACAAGCAGAACTGGGACAAGATCGTCAAGGTCTTCCAGGACGGCGGTCTCGTCAACGGCAAGGTCAAGTCCGTCGTCAAGGGCGGCCTCATCGTCAACGTCGGCGTCGAAGCCTTCCTGCCCGGTTCGCAGATCGACATCATCCCGCCGAAGGATCTCAACGAATACGTCGGCAACGTTTACGAATTCAAGATCGTCAAGGTCAACGACGAGCGCAAGAACATCGTTCTCTCCCGCCGCGAGGTCATCGAGGCCGAGCGCGCCGAGCAACGCCAGCGTTTCCTCGAGACCGTCAAGATCGGCGACAAGGTCAACGGCGCGTCAAGAACATCACCGATTTCGGTGCGTTCGTCGATCTCAAGGCATGGACGGCCTGCTCCACATCACCGACATGTCGCTGGGGCCGCATCAACCATCCTTCCGAACTGCTTGCACATCGGCCAGTCCGTGGATGTCGTCATCCTCGACGTCGACCGCGAGAAGGAGCGCGTCTCCCTCGGCCTCAAGCAGATGTCCGACAATCCATGGGAAGACATCGAGCGGAAGTTCCCGATCGGTCACAAGGTCAAGGGCAAGGTCACCAAGCTCGTGCCCTACGGCGCGTTCGTCGAACTCGAGCCCGGCGTCGAAGGCCTCGTCCACGTCTCCGAGCTCTCCTGGACCAAGCGCATCACCCGTCCTTCCGACGTTCTCGAGGTCGGTCAGGAAATCGATGCGGTCGTTCTCGGCATCAGCAAGGAGGAGCAGAAGATCTCGCTCGGCGTCCGCCAGCTCGAGCCGAATCCATGGGACGAGATCGAGCTCCGCTACCCGATCGGCGCCACCATCAAGGGCAAGGTCCGCAACCTCACCGCTTACGGTGCGTTCGTGGAACTCGAAGAAGGCATCGACGGCATGATCCACGTCTCCGACATGTCCTGGACCCGCAAGATCAACCACCCGTCCGAAGTTCTCAAGAAGGGCGACGAAGTCGAAGCCATCGTGCTCGCGATCGACAAGGCCAACCAGCGCATCTCGCCTCGGCATCAAGCAGCTCGAAAGCGATCCATGGAGCATGATCGACAGCCGCTTCAAGGTCGGCGACCTCGTCAAGGGCACCGTCGCCAAGATCGCCCGCTTCGGCGCCTTCGTCAGCCTGGAGGACGACATCGACGGCCTCGTGCACATCTCGCAGCTCAGCGAGGACCACGTGGAGAAGGTCAAGGACGTCATCAAGGTCGGCGACGAAGTCGAAGCCCGCGTCATCAAGGTCGACAAGGTCGAGCGCCGCATCGGTCTTTCCATCAAGGCCGTCGGCTACTCCGACGAGCAGCTCAAGAAGGAAAGCGCCAGCTTCGAGAGCCTCCGCCCGTCCTCCGACATGGTCGGCCTCGAGCAAGCGTTCAACCTCGCTGCCGCCGCCTCCGAAGACTGGAGCCCGGGTCAGGAAGACTAATCAAAACAGCGACGGTCACAGACCGACGCTACACATCAAAAGCCGGATGGGTTCGCCCCGTCCGGCTTTTTCGTTTGCGACAGCAATCAGCAGTGGCGCTGGATCTGTGATCCGTCGCTGAAATGGTTTGTCATTTTGTGTTCCGCTATCTCTCGTTGGGTCGTCTCGATTCAATCCGGAAGAAACCATGACAATCCTTCACGACCACCTTTGGAGCCTGACCGTCGATGTGCTGAAACTCAGGCTCAAGCTGCTTGGGGAAAAGCCCGCCAATCCTAACAAGAGCGGCTGCATCGATGCGATCAAGCGGCGATACGACCGGCGGGGGCTGGAGGAACTCTGGTCATCGCTCGACGACACCGGGAAGTTGGCCGTCGCCGAAGCCTGCCACGCGGTGGACGGCGTGTTTCACCGCGCTCGGTTCAAGGCAAAGCATGGTGTTGAGGCCGTATTCCAGAATATCCCGGAGAGCGAGCGCTACGGATTCCGCCGCTACGACTCAAACCCGGAATACTCCACACGACTGAACCTCCTGTTGTTTCCTGCCCCGGACAGAAATTATTTCGTCCCATCCGACCTCGCGGCGCTCTTGCGGGAGTTCGTGCCTGTGCCGCCTGCTCCGGAAGTCATGACTCTGGAGGGGCCTTTGGAAAAGGATGGATGGACCGTGCGACTCACCGAGCATGACGCGCTGGTTGATATCATGGCGATGCTCCATCTTGCCGAGCAGGGAAACTTCAGTGTGAGTGAGAAAACCGGAATGCCATCCGCCGCCGGAGCAAAGAGGATTCTCGAATGCTTGAGCGGGGGGGATTTCTATCCATACGACGTATCATTCCCCGAAAAGAAATGGCAGGGCGAACAGGAGATCGGATTCATCAAGCCGGTGGCCTGGGCGATGCTTCTAACGAATGCGAAGCTTGTCTTCAGCAGCGGAACGAAATCCAAACTCACGCCAGCCGGAACCAAGGCGCTGCGAAAGCCCGCGCACGAGATCATCCGTGATGTCTGGACCAAGTGGATTTCCAATACCGCCCACGACGAGTTCAAGCGCGTCAACGACATCAAGGGGCAAGGCTCGAAGAATCACATGACCGCCAAGCCACCGCGCCGCCAGGCAATCCTCGCGACGCTTGGCGATTGTCCCGTGGGAAAATGGATCTCCGCGGAGGCCCTCTCGGATCACATCCAGGCGACTGCTCGGGAATTCCTGATCTCCCATGATCCGTGGAGGCTTTACATCTCCGATGCGGAATACGGGAGTCTCGGCTATGACGGTTATGGCGGATGGAACATCCTTCAGTTTCGCTACGTCCTCGTGTTCTTGTTCGAGTATGCCGCCACACTCGGACTCATCGACGTGGCCTTCGAGCATCCGGAAGACGCCAGGAATGATTTCTGCGACCAGTGGGGGACAGAGAATTTGAAATGGCTTTCCCGCCATGATGGCTTGCGTGCTTTCCGGATCACTCCCCTGGGTGCCTGGTGTCTCGGTCTAACGCATGAGTTCAAGGCGTCCATTCCGCTTTCATCATTGGAACTTTCCGTGACGCCGGGCTTGTCCATCGAGGTTGTCTCCGGCCAACCGACCGCTGCCGACAGGATGATGTTAGAGGGATGGGCGCTGCCCATGGGCAAGAATGACTGGCGACTGGATCCCGCGCTCGCGGTCAGTGCCGTCGAGCGCGGACGGGGCACCTTGGAATTTGCGATGTTTCTCAAGAATTGCGGCTGCCGACCCTTGCCGGAAGACGTGGCCCGATTCCTGGAAACCGCCGAGCGTGACGGCACCGCCCTGAGGAGGAAGGGGCAAGCCCTCATCTTCGAATGCCGGGACGAGGAAACCGCCGCCCGCATCTGTTCACTGGAGCCACTGCGGAACCGGTGTTTCAGGATCGGCGTGGCCGGACTGGTCGTGCCGGCGGAGCATGAGGCGAGGTTCTGCAAGCTGGTCCGCGAATCCGGATTGGGAATCGTCTGAAAGCCTGAGCGGCGAGCGCTGCTCGGATCATGCTGGCCATTTCCACCGCCGCGCGTTCAATTTATCCCATGGCATGGCGCATTGAAGAACAGGTCGTCCACGGGGAAATCGACAATCGCACCCGAGGCCGCGTGACCGGGAAAATCTGGTTGGCGGGAAGGGACGAGCCAGTCGAGCTGGAGCTGACGGGAAACCCATGGCGGGATCTCGCCGGGCATTTGCTGAAATTTACCAACCCGGCTCCGAAACCGGGGAATGATTCCGGACTTACCTCCAGGCAAAGTGGAACTGCCGGAGACATCACCGCTTCTCGCAAGGTGAAGGTTCCCGAGTGCTCGATGGAGGAGCTGATGGAGTTTTACCAGGCGAAACAGCCCTTTCCCTGGCATTGGGCAAACTCGCTCTATCTGGAATGGTATAGCGAGACGAACGGGCGAGTTGTCATCGAGTCCGCGACCTATCAGCTCGAGCTGGACGCGGAGCCTGCATGGGCCATGACCGATGAGGACGAGGCCCTCTCGCAAGCGGCGAGCCAAGAGGCCATGGCAGGTTTCATGCGAGAGATCGGCATGGAAATGACGGTCGTGGAAGAGGCGGACAACGACCTGCCGCAGTCCATCGAGGAAGCCCAGGCAGATTCGGAAGACGCCAGGATGCAGCGTTTGCTGGACCGGGTGACGGCGCGGATGGAGCGTGGGGAGATCGACATTTCCGAGCAGGATCAAGCCTATCTGGAGGAACGTGCGAGGCTGACGGTCGAGTGTGGTGACGGGACTCACCGATTGATGTCGGAAGAGGAGGACAAGAAGCATTCGTGGATCGAGGAAATGTATGAGATCGAAAAGATGGCCATGGTGGATCTGGAAGCCGAGAAGTGGAACGGCGCTGACGCATTCGAAGAGGAGCGGCATCCGTTAGTCGAGGAATGCTGGAATCTCGCCGTGGATCTCTACAAGGAGATCCACGGCGCGGGCTGGATCCCGATGGAAGCCCAGGATGAGCATCCGCTGTGGGAGGTTCAAAACGGCGTGACAAGTGCCGCCGCGAAAATGGCCGGAGCGCTGGGCATGGTCGAGCGCCACGAAGAATGGCCGCCGGATTGCTGGATCGCCGGTAATGTGATCGTAAGCCTGAAGAGAACGCGCGGCTACCTGCGGGATGCCTTGGCCGGGCTTGAATCGGCAGATGAGGAAAATCTAGCAACTCCCGGGTGGCGGCAACATACCCGTACGAGGATGGAATCCGTCGTGAATGAAGTCGGGAGCTTGATCAACGAGGCTCGCGAAGTCCTGAAAACGGATGACGATGAAGACCTCGGACTTTTCTGAGGGAACCACAAGAAACCATGCAGGCTCATATCAAAAAGCGGATCAAGGTCATCGGCGGCATCCTTTCCGGGATTCTGCTAGCGATCCTGCTGCTGGTTGCTGCAAATCTCTCCTCGATTGGAGCTTATCTCATCCTCCATCCGCCGCGTCGTCCCATGTATGCGTCACCGCCCGCAGGATGTGTGGAAGTAAACCTCGTGGGTGCAACAGGCGTGACGCTCAAGGGGTGGCGTGGGGAATATCATGGGAAAAGCCGCGGGACAGTCATCTATCTTCACGGAGTGGCTGACAATCGCGCGAGCAGTGCCGGGATCCTGGAGCATTATCTCAAGAAAGGTTTCGATGTTCTTGCCTTCGACAGCCGCGCCCATGGTGAATCGGGTGGTAGTGCCTGCACTTATGGATTTCACGAGAAAGAAGATGTCCGTTGTGTCTTGGACACACTCAGGCCCGGGCCTGTCATTCTGATCGGCAGCTCGCTTGGCGGCGCGGTGGCGCTCCAGTTGGCAGCGGGTGACAAGCGGATCACCACCGTGGTGTCCGCGGAGGCCTTTTCGGATTTTCGCGTGGTGGCCCGTGAGCGCGCGCCGTTCGTTTTCAGCACAGGGGCGATTGAGCGATCCTTCTCGAAGGCAGGGAAAGAAGCGGGATTCCACATCGATCAAGTGAGTCCGGCAACTGCGGCGAAGGCGATTGTCGCACCGGTCCTCATCATCCATGGCGCTGCCGATGTGGATACGCCTCCGGATCATGCGAAGCGGATCTTTTCCAATCTATCAGACCGAAAACGCCTGATTCTCGTGCCGGGAGCAAAACACAACGCGTCCTTGAGCGGAGCCGAAATCTGGAAAGAAATCGAGCGTTGGATCGACGACGTGGCCCCTCCCGCCATTGAGATGAAATGAGGATGGCCCACCAACCGGAAGAACACCATCATCGGTAGTTTCCCTCATCCACCCGGCATCGACTTCTCAGAAAGTAGCGGGAATGAATCCACTTACTTTTTGGGAGGAAAGTGTTGTTTCTGGATCGAATCCGCTGCCGCCGACTGGTCCGCAGGGAGATCGGCATAGGATTTTCCAAACCAAAGCAAGGAAATCAAATCCCGTTGTTCGCGCTGTGGCTTCGAGCTCAAACCGACCCGGAAAAACGGTGCTTCCTTCGTTTCTTCAAGAGTTGCGGTGATTTCATGTCCTTGCACCTGACTCGTGGCCACGATGGGATCGCTCATCTTGTTAGGGAGTGATGAATCCTTGTTGAGGACTTGAGGCGCCATGGTGAAGAGGGTATTGCCGAGTGTTAGGTTGCCGCTCTCCAGCTTGCCTTGTTTCGGCCCGGCTTCGGCTGTTGGCCCGCTGTCCTGAATGGTCATGGAGAGCTTGCTCACCGGACCGGAAAACTCAGGGGAAAAATAATCCGCCGGGGTGAAGTCCTTGAAAGTGATCGAATCAGGTCCCCCGGGGCCGAGATTGACGGCTTCGACCGCACCGTTGAATCCACGGGCACGGGAGACCATTTGCCCCGCGATGGCACCGATCTCGACAGTGAAATCGATTTTCTGAATGATGGACTTGTGTGTTTCCGGCTTGAGAACCCCGACGATGCGGCGCGTGAAGGGAACTTGATTTCCCGCAATGGTGACAGTTGATGCGTCTTCCAAATTGAGGTCGATGAAGTTGCTGCCGACGCTCAGGGATGCGAGATCAAGCGCGTTGTCCTTGATCCGGAAGCCCTTCATGAGGATCTGGTCGAGATCCAGCTTGAAGTCGCCGCTGGTGGACTCCACGACCACCTCGCGAACATCGACGTTTTTGATTTCGAACAGGTTCAGTTTTTCAGCCGATGAGGTTGAAGTGCTGCTAGTCGAACTGGTGTGGGTGGACGTTGTCTCTGTCGATTTCTCGCTGGTATCGACATAGATATGGGCGCGGCGGAGTCCGATTTTTTCGATGACCAGTTCCCGGTTGCTTGTCATCCGTCCAATATCGCCCCACTGGAGGGCAATGCCTTCGAGGACGGATCGATTGCCTGAAACGTCGGTGTAGCGAAGTGACTCGATGGTGAACCCTTTGGAGATGGAGCCTCCGATGCCTTCGATTTTCAGATTCTTGTCCTGATTGAGCCCGCTGGCGACCAATTTCAAAGGGACGGCAGTGTGCATCAGGACGAAGTAGCCAATGATGGCTAACAGGATGGGCCCGCCGATAAAGATGCCCAAACAGCCAAAGAGGCAGTTGTTTTTCTTTGGCGGTTGATCCGGAGTAAACGTCTCTCGAAGTGATGGCGGTTGTTCCATGACCTGAAGGGGATCGTTTTCAAACATTCTCTGCGATTACAAAATGCGGTGAGGTTCCCATATTAAGGAGACTGCAAAGTCAATGAGGTCGGAAAGAACGGGAAGGTGATGGCTTTCCAAATTCCCAATCAAACCAATCAAGGCCTCCCTGGCACCGACCATGGCTATGACCAACGCCGGATGTGGGCCTGCCGAGCAGGCTTAAGATCCGTCTCCTTTAGACCGTTTGCCAAAAGTTGTTTCCTCTATCCGGATTGCGCGGTGGCGTAGCCGGGAACAAGGAGCGGCGATCTCCGAATCGCCGAATCCCATGTGAAGCCGATGAAAAGCGGTTTACCACCTCGCATCGTCACTTCATGGACCTCGGCGGATCGGAGTCCGCCGCTCGTTGAAAGGTTGCGTTTCGGCAATCTCTTTTGGCAAACGGTCTAAACACGAAAAAACCGACCGGGGAAATCCCGGCCGGTTGTGGAATCGAACGCGATGGGACTGAAGATCACTCCTTGATGTCCATCGCGGCGTATTCGCCGTCCTTGCGTCGGTAGACGATGGTGAGGCAGTCTCGCCGGGCGCTCTTGTAGAGGACGAACGGGCGGTCCGATAGCTCAAGCTGCATGATGGCGTCCTCTTTGTACATCGTGCGGATGGAGTAGTTCTCCGGATGGACGATGAAGGGTTCCGGATCGATGTCGGAGTTTTCCGGGTGATCGAGGGCTTCTTCGGTGAAATAGCGCTCGTCCAGGTGGCGGATGGATTCGTTGCGATGCGGGCGATGCTTCTTCATCAGCCGCGTCTTGTGCTTGCGCATGCGGCGGGCGATTTTTTCGATCGTCTCGTCGAGGGCGACATACATGTCCTTGCCTTCGGTGTGCGCCTCGATGGTGATGTGGTTGGCGCAAAATAGAATGATTTCGGCGATGTGCCGGTTTTTCTGGACGTCGAGAATGGCCTTGGCCTCGATGATTCGCGGGTAATCGAGATGCAGTCCCTCGATTTTCTTGTGCGCGTGATCGCGCAGGGCATCGGTCACTTGCTCGTGCCTTACCGTGACGGTGATGGGCAGATTGACGTTGGCAGTTTGCATTTTTTTATTGGTTATGGTTTGGGTGTATGGACGGCAGGTCTAACTGCCCTATCCATTGGATACCATGAACCAAATTCGGCGAGAGCGCCACGCTCTTCTTCGAAAAAATCACGCGGATTCCGCTCTCCTGCCCCGGTTCTCCCTACCGGGGGCGGGTAAGCTCCTCGAACGTCGATCCCTCCGGATTCCCAGTGCCGGGAGCGGTTTCCTTCGACAACCGGGATTCCTCGTAGAGTTCCTTGAAATTGTCGCTTGGGGCGGCCGCCGCTCCGGATATTTTCAAGGTAATCCAGCGGAATCCCTCCTCAGTCGGGCCAAACATCGATTTCAGCCGGGAGGTTTTCGGAATCATGGACTCCGGCAATCCCACCTTGAGATTTCCGGACAAGGCCTCTGTCGCGGTCATGGAGAGATCCCCCTTGATGGAAAGGAGTCCCTTGCTTTGAAAATCAAGGTTCCGGAACGAGACAACGCCATTTTCCCGGTGGATCACGCCGCTTGCATCGGAGTCGAAGACCGGCTTTTCGTACCATTCGTTCCCCTCGAGGAGTTGGGAGAGGGCGAATAGAAATGGAAACCCTTGCAGCTCAATGCTTGAGGTGGGGCTGACTCCGAATGTCAAATCGAGGACCGGTGACGAATCATCCGATGGAGTGAAAGTGAGGAAATTGGAAGTGGCCGACGAAACGGAATCGATCCTGCCCGAAACGAGGTGGCCGAGTTTTGGCCCGACAATCGCTGATGTTTGGAAGGCTTCCAGATTCGCCGTGAGGGTGGACGGGCGGTCCGTCTGCAATGGAGACACGGTTCCGGTCAACGTGAGCGAGCCACGGTCATCGGATTCGTGGAGAACGCGGAATCCGACGACATCCGCCTCATCACCCCGAAATTCGATCAGGGCGCGATCCATGCGGAGTTTCGGCCATCCCCTGACGACGAATTCTCCACGGAAAAGTCGAATTTGCGGAAGTCCGCCCACGGTGTTGGATGAGAATGACGCTTCGGAGTTGTAGAGCCCGACAATCGGAAACGCCGACCCGATCAGCCTGACATTGAATTTCGGGGTCCGGTATCGGTTGAACTGGATGGGGAGTTCTTCCAAGGCCTTGAAGTTGCGGGCTGGCTCGCCGGATTTTGGGAATTGGAGATCAAGCGTGGCATCGTTCACCGTTGCTTCCTCGCCGGAGATTTTCTTCCCCAGAAAAGTGATCGGGAAAACCTCCGCATTGAGTCCTCGGGCACTGAGGCCCTTCAAGACATTGCCGGCGGGCCATTCCAAGGTCAGGCTACCGGCATTGGCGGTTTTCGGATTGATCCGGAAAGTTTGCAACTCAGCGGTCGCGCCGCTGGATTGACCGATCATCTGGATGAGTCCTTTGCGGAATGGCGAGCTGTTCGCGTAAATCACGGCACCAAGCACCGCGAGCACGGCTAGAATGACCAGGATCAAGGCGGCGGACACCTGAATGATCCGGGCGCGCTGGTGTCGGCTCGCCTGTTCCTTGTGCGGCTGGCTGGAACGGCGTTTCCGCTTTCGCACACGGATGGCCTGACTGCCGTCGGAACGGGTCACCAGTTCGCCGTCCTCAGGATTTTCCACGGCGGGGCCCCTGAGGCGGTCCACCATCTCGTCGATCGAATACTTTTCAGGCTCGCTAGGGGCGGCAGGCATCGTGAGGAAAATGAGAGGGATTCCGGATTTTCAGCGGTCGCTGTAGCGACGCCCGGTAGGATCCATGACTTCCACCCCCACGAGGAAGATGATCGCAGTGGTGGTCGGCTGAACGACCGTGGATTCAAACAAGCGACCGATGATGGGGATGCTGCCAAGGATTGGTGTGTGATCATCGACGTTTTCCATCTTATCCTGCATCAAGCCCCCGATGACGACAGTGGCACCGTCCATCACGTCCACATTGGTGGAGAGCCTGTTGACGCTGAAGACCGGCTGGAGAATCTCGTTTCTCGTCACATTGACCACTTCCTGGGTGAGCAATCCCTGTTTGGTGGTGTTGATGGGGGAACCGTAGTTGACGAATCCGTCGAACTCCGTGAACACCGGATTGAGGGTCACATTCACGGTGCGCTTGTTCTCGTCCACCACGGGTAGAACTTCCATGGTGATGCCGACGTCGCGCTTGTCGAACGCGGTGGGATGGGCCGGTGTGACTGGCGTGCTCTCACCCTGGTTCAGGCTACCGACGGAATTCGGGAGCTCGGGGGGCTCGTATTCGCTCGGATAGATGAATTCCCGGACCATGGTGACAGAGGTGGATTGTCCGCTGCGTGTCACGCTCGAGGGTCTGGCCATGAGATCGACGCCCTTTTTCTGATCGAGACCGCGCATCAGCATCTGAACCGTTCCGTTGTTCAGTTCGCCGCGGACCGCCATGATTCCCGGAGCTGAATTGCTGGCCTGGCGTCCAGCCTGGCTTGCGATGAGCTGGTCGATGGAGTTTCCGGTGAGTGCGAAGTCGCCGCTGCGGTTTCCGGAGGTAATGGGATTGCGCGTGGTCTCGCCCGGTGCCAGTTCGATGTCATCGAGCGGGCGGCCATTGCCAACCGTGCCGCCGCCCAGGTTCAATTTCGACTGTCCGGGAACCCAAGCATCTCCAGCAAATCCGAAGTTGTCCAATAACCAATCGAATCCGAGTTCCTCAAGCCGGGTTTGCTGGACCTTGATCATGGTCACATGGACCGAAATCATCACGGGTTCGGTCTTCGAGAGTGTCTCGATGATCTGCGAAATGTAATCCTGATTCTGGATCGTGTTCACCACTCGAAGAGTGTTTGACGCGGGCGTGTAGCTCGCGGAGGCACCCTGTGGGAAAGCGACACCTTGTTGAACAAGTGCCTCCTGTGCCCCGAGCCGAGTCGCCAGAAGGCCGCCGCCCTTGGGGGCTTCGGCAAACGGATCCTCCGGGGCCGCGGCACCGGCACCGGTGCTGATCGAACTGATGAAATCCGGGGGCACCCGATAGGTTCTCGTCACCATTTCCGCGGATGCGGAACCCGGTGGGGAAATGATCACCGAGAAATCATCTGTGGAGTAGGTGGTCTGGGTCAGGTCGGTGAGGTATCTGAGGACCTGGGAAAGCGGAACTTGGGACAGTTGGAGATCAAACCGCAACTTGTTGACCCGAGAGGCCGTGGGGGAGTCCGCCGCGCCCAGATTGACCGTGAAATTCACTCCCTTGCGGTCGGGATCCAGCTCGGTGGTATCGTTCTCGGCGGAACGGATCCGGAGGAAATCAAGCGCTTCCTGCAAGGTCGCCTGGTCGAGGGCGATTTTCGGGATGATGATCCGGTCAAGCTTGTCTCTAACGGAGACGATCTGCTCATTGCCGAGACCCGGTTGTTCGTTGTTGAAAATCGGTTCGACGTTGAAAGCAGGCACCGCGGTTTCCCAACCGGCATCCACTTGGGCAAGCATTTCGGCCCGGGTGTGATCCTGGGCGGCCTTGGCATAATCGCTGCGGGCTGCGGCAAGCTTTTCAAGACCACGCCGTGCGGCGGTGTTGGTGGAGTCGATCCGTATAACCGCCTCGTATTCGTCTTTCGCCTTGTCGAAATCACCCAGATCGTAAGCACCATCGGCCGTGTAGAGGTGGCGGCGAACCGCGTCCACATCGGCAACATATTCCTTGGTCAAGGCGGGATTGGTCCGGATGGGATCATCCAGTTGGTTCCGATAGGCAATTGCACCGGGATTGTCAGGTGCGACGGATTTCGCAAGGACCTTGTCCACCGCGGCCTTGGCTCCGGCGAGGTCTCCGCCACGCACGAGAACGCGGGCATATTCGACGGAGGCCTGGGCATAGCGGTCGGTGGCGGCGGAACGGAGCTCCGCGGAAACCGGTGCGTTGGGAATCAATTCCCTGGCTCCAGCATAAGCTTCGACGGCATCTCCGTAGCGGCCCGCGAGATAGGCTTCATCGCCCTTCGTCAGGAGTTCCTGGGCCTCCTGAAGCGCGACGCTACGGCGGGAAAGCTCGCTTTGCGCCATCCCGGAGGCACCCGCGGGTTCCGCGGCATGCACAGGGTTCAGCAGGCACGCGCAAGCCAGCAATGCAGCTCTGCCACGTAAAAGATCATAGGGTTTGGTTGTCTCCATGCGAACGGTTTCGCGAGGTATAGAGAGCCAGAGGCGCGAGCGTAAGCGCAAAATCCGTGAAATTCATCTTTTTGAAAGCCAGGGAAATTCGAGCTGGATGGCGATCTTCCTGCGGATGACCGGGGGCTGGCGAAAGTAGGGCGAAAGCTTGATGGCGATGGCCTTGCGGACCTTGTGCAGAACGGGTGGAATGGAGTTCATGTGAAAAGTGTTCACATGAACTGAATGGGTGTCAAGCAGGCTGATTGATTATTTGGAAAAATTAACAAAAAACTTCCTGGCTTCCTCCGCATCCCGTTGAATTTGAATGCGTAGCGCTTCGACTGACGGGAACTTGATTTCCGGGCGCAGGAGTTTTTGAAACAGGATCTCCAGTTCCATGCCATAAAGTTCGTGGGAGCCGTCGAGCAGGTGGACCTCTAGCAAGCGGGTCGAACCATCGACGGTGGGTCGCACTCCGAGATTGGCGACCGCCGGCAGCCTTGACCCGTCGGGGAACTGGGCCTGGACCGCCCACACGCCGTCCGGCGGAAGCTGAGCGTCGCCGGTGGCGAGATTGGCAGTGGGAAAGCCGATGGTTCTGCCCAATTTCCTGCCTTCGACAACGGTTCCACAGACCGTGTAGGGGCGACCGAGCATTTGTTCCGCAGCGGCCAGATTCCCATCCCGGATCGCTTGGCGGATGCGGGTGCTGCTGACGCGTTCGCCGTCGTGCATGACCGGTGGCACGGCTTCCAGCTTGAATCCCCGTGCCGCCGCTTCTTTTGTTAGAAAATTGACGTCGCCACTCCGGTTGTGTCCGAAGCGCCAATCCTCGCCGACCGCGATGGTTCTAACGGGCGCAGCCATGAGCTGCCGGATGAATTCGGATGCCTCCATTTTCGCCACGCCAAGATCGAAGTGGAGGGGAATGAAGAGCTCCACCCCGTGGTCGGCCACGGCGCGGGCCTTGTGTTCCAGGGTTTCTAACAATGAGGTGGGAGCCTTTTGCGGAGCGATGACACGGATGGGGTGAGGGTCAAAGGTCAGAAGCCCCGCAAGGCCTCCTTCGATCGTCGCGGCTTTCACCGCCCGGTCGATCACGGCCTGGTGGCCGATGTGGACGCCGTCGAAAACCCCGAGCGCGAGGTGCAGCGGCTCGCCGAGGGCGGGCAATTCATCAAGGCGTGTTCGAATCAGCACGTCACGGGAATAGCCGCGAGGGGCGGGGCCGACAAGTTTTTGAGGAGGGTGGATCTCCGGTCCACCCATCTTGTCCGGGGCCGGAGCGCTGGCTTCAGCCGGCGAGTCTTTCTGCAAGGGTTCTACTGGCCGGCTAAAGCCAGCGCTCCGCCAACCGGAAGATCGCAAATGGTCATGCGCGGTAGTTTATTCCCAAGGCCGGTCAGGGGCACGAACGGGTTGACCGGAGATCAACCCTCCTTGGGCCCCGGCTTTTTGCCGCAGCCGCAGCCTTTTCCGCAGCTGGATTCCCCGCCGGGGCGCGCGATGCGGATGATGAAGATCGCCAGCGTGACGAGCACGATGGCGGCGGCGGTGTAGGTTTGCCAGTTCATGGTGTTAGAGTCCGAGAAGGGTTCCTCCCTGGAAGACGATGAAGGAAGCGATCCACGCGAAGCCGGTCATGAACACGAATTGTCCGATGGCCCATTTCCAGGATCCGGCCTCGCGGGCGACGACGGCGGTGGTGGGGAGGCATTGCAAGGCGTAGATGAAGAACACCAGCAGCGATATGAGGGAAAGCGGGGTCATGATCGGCCGTCCGTCCGGCCATTTGGATTCGGAAAGCTTGTCCCGGAGCACGCCGCGGGTGGCCTCCTCGTCCTCACCGTCCTCGACCCGATAGAGGATTCGCATGGAGGAGACGAAGACTTCCCGCGCCGCGAACGAGGTCAGGATGGCGGTGCCCATGCGGCCGTCGAAACCGAGCGGTTTCACCACCGGTTCGATGGTCGCGCCGATGCGGCCCATGGCACTGTGGGCGAGCGTTTCCGTCTCGTCCGCATCCTTCTTTTTCGGGTAGGTGCTGAGCGCCCACAGCAGGATGGATAGACCGAGGATGATGGTTCCTGCCTTTTTCACGAAGGAAAGGGCGCGGTCGAGGACATGACGCAGGATGTAGCTCCACTGCGGCTTGCGATAGGGTGGGAGTTCCAGCAGGAAATGTCCGGGGGCGATGTCCTCTCCCAGTCGGCCGCGCAGGATCCTCGCGACGATGAATGCTGTTAGGGTGCCGAGCGCGTAGATCGCGAAAAGCACGAGCGCCTGTTTCCACGTGCCTTCCTTTTCGTGCAGGAGCAGGGGAATGATGAGGAAATAGACCGGCAATCGCGCGGAACAGCTCATCCATGGTGCGACGAAAATGGTGACGAGGCGCTCCTTCGCCGAGTCGATGGTGCGGGTGGCCATCACGCCGGGAATGGCGCAGGCGTAGGAGCTGAAAAGCGGCAGGAAGGACTTTCCGCTGAGCCCGGCCTTGGCCATGACCCCGTCCATCAGATAGGCGGCGCGGGCCATGTAACCGGAACTCTCCAACAGCCCGATGAACAGGAATAGCAGCGCGATTTGCGGCAGGAACACGATCACGCCTCCGGCTCCATTGATGACCCCATCGACGAGAAGCGAGCGCAGGTCTCCTTCCGCCATCAGGGACGTGACCCAGTGGCCAAATGCCCCCTGGGCGCTCTCGATCCAGCCCATCGGGATTTGCGCGAAGGAAAAGATGGCCCAGAAGACGGTGAAGAAGATCCCTATCAGGCAGACCCACCCAAGGACCGGATGAAGCAGGACGGCATCGATTCTATCAGACAGCGTTTGCTGATGGGCGTCCGGGCGACGGGCGGCGAGTTCGCAGATCCGGGCGATGAAATCCCTGCGGGTGGATTCGGTATTCCAAGAGACTCCGGATGGCACCGGAAGGGGAAACCGCATCGCCTGCTTGAGCTCGACGATGCCTTTTTTCGCGTTGGCCTGCATCGGCACCACCGGGATGCCGAGTTCCTCCGACAATTTCGCGGGGTCGAGCCGCAGGCCGGTGCGCTCGGCGATGTCCACCATGTTGAGGGCGAGGACGCAGGGCAGGCCGAGCTCGATGATCTGGAGGGTGAGCTGGAGGTGGCGTTCGAGGTTTGAGGCATCGACGACGCTGATGACGAGATCCGGAATGGTTTCCCCGGGCAGAAGTCCGTTGAGGGCATCGAGCGCGACCTTTTCGTCGGGAGAATTGGCACGCAGGGAATAACAACCCGGCAGGTCGAGGACGCGCAGCTTGCGGCCGTGAGGGGTGAAGGTTTCACCGGATTTTACCTCGACGGTGACTCCCGCGTAGTTTCCCACCCGCTGGTTCGAACCGGTTAGGGCGTTGAAAAGCGTGGTTTTACCCGAGTTCGGGTTGCCGATCAGGGCGATCGTCGAGGGAGCATCGGGAGACGCGGGCATTTGGAATCAGGCGCTTGGTTTCAACCCACCGGGCTGACCAGAACCTGCTCCGCGAGCTCACGGCTGATGGCCATCCGGGTGCCGCAGATCGAGCAAATCAGGTTTCTACCGCCAGCGATCTTGCGGACCTGAAGCTGCTCGCAAAATCCGAGGTCGCGGAGCCGGTCGCAGGACGGACCGCTGAGAACCCGGATCTGCATGTCGCAACCCACCTTGGCCTGGTTCAAGGTCATGGCACTGTCGATCTGCAAATCCGTGGCGAGCGCGTGGGACATCTGGGCTAAAGATCGCCAGTTGAGAATGATTTGCAACAAGAAAAGTGAGATTTGCCATGCTCGCCGACCCTCTCCATCACACGGATTTGAGGGTGAGAACGGCCAACTCCGGTGGACAGGCGAAACGGACGCGAATGCCTACGGTGCCGACTCCTCGGGTCACGAAGAGATTGGAATTTCCGCGGTTGAAATGGCCATAGGTGTAGTTTTTCCCGAGTGGGATCTTTCTCGGGGCGTAGCCGATCAGGGGCACCCGGCATTGCCCACCGTGGGTGTGGCCCGAAAGCTGCAACTGGATGTCCCGATGGTGGGCCATGGTGTCGAAAAAATCCGGCTCGTGAACCATGGCAATGACCGGCGTGGAGGGGGAAATTCCCTTGAGCGTGCGTGCGGGATCGGGCTTTCCCCGCCAGACGAAATCCGTGCCAGCGATGGCGAGTTTTTCTCCATGGATCGACAACTGGCTGTTCTCGTTGATGAGGAAGGAGAGCCCGGCGGTGTCGAACTGTCGCTTGATCACCGATCTGCTGCCGCGCCAGCCATCGTGATTTCCCATGACCGCGAAGACTCCGTGGGCGGCGGTCAGGTTTTTCAAATGATCGAGCAAGGGAGCCACCACCTTGGGGTCGAGGCTGAGGTAGTCTCCGGTTAGGGCGACCAGATCCAGCTTCTCGGCACGCACGCGGGCGATCACCTTTTCCAACAGCGCGTCGTCGTCGCCGGGGCGGAAATGGAAATCCGACATGTGGCCGATCCTGAGTCCATCAAGTCCGGGCGGTAGCTTTCTGATCGGCAGATCCTGTCGGGTGACCGTCAGGTGTCCGGGTTCAAACCAGAAACCGTCGAGCAAGGATGCGCCCGCTCCGGCGACAATCAACTTGATGGCCCTGCGGCGGGTGATCAGTGGGCGCTTCGGTCGGAGTGGGTCGTTCGGTGATTTCACCCGCGCACGCTGGAACCTTCGTGTGAAGAAGGAATGAAGTCCGCGTGAAATCAGCGGCCTTCCTGGATCCGTTCCGCCAACATGGCTGGCAATCCGGCGGCGATGATTTTCTTCCTGCGTCGTCGCGATGTCATACTCGACGCGGCGGAAAACGATCAGGTTGTGATCGATGTCGTAGATCGCGTAACAGGCCCGCCAATCGCCGTCGCGAGGCTGGCCGACGGAACCGACGTTGATGAAATACTTGGAACCGGGCTCGACCGCGACCGACTCGGCGGGAACTTCCTGCACCTTGTCGCTTTTCACGTACACCCTCGGCACGTGGGTGTGGCCATGGAAGCAGACCTGGGTGAACTGATAGGAAAAATTCGACATCGCGTCGAAGCGGTTGGTCACGTAGTTCCAGTGGGCCGGCTGGTCGAGCGTGCTGTGGACGACGGTGAATTCCGAAACCTGCCGCACCATGCGCAACCGGGTGAGCCACTGGCGCTGCTCGTCGGAGAGTTGCTTGCGGGTCCACTCGAGCGCGGCGGCGGCCACCGGATTCATGCTGTCCAGCGAGTGGTTGCCGGAGGCGTCCTCGTCGTGATTTCCCTTCACCGTCGGGCAATCCATCGCCCGCACGATTTCGAGACAGGCACCGGGATCCGCATTGTAGCCGACGATGTCACCCATGCAGACGTAGTCGGTCACACCTTGGTTCGATGCATCTTCGAGAACAGCCTCGAGGGCTTCCAGATTGGCGTGTATGTCACCGAAGAGTGCGATCCGCATGAGTGGTAGGAGAGTGGGGGAGGAGGTTTGTCGGTGGAATCGAGTCTGTCGAGACGAAAGCCGAACCCTATTTCGAGAACCACTGGTCAGGGCCGACGGGCGGAGGCAGGGGTTGTTTCAGGATGCTCTCTTCTGCAGGAATCTTCAGGATTTTTTCGAGGGTCAGCAAGGTTTCCGGCTACTCCGTAAACGGGAAATCGCTCCCGGGTCCTCTGCCAATGGGCGGAAAGCGCGTCGTAGGCTTCTTGCGGAGTGCCAAAGATCTCGATGGCTCTCTTGACCAGGTCCTGGCTCGGATTTTCAAAGGCCTCCAGCACGAAAAGGAGGGTTTTCAGCGTGGGAGTGCGGTTCTTCTGGGATTGATACAGGGATCTGCCAAGTGCCAAGGCCTCCTTCTCCCGCCCTTTGACTCGGGCGAGGGCGTAAAATTCCGACCGTTTCACATAATCAAGTGCCTTGCCGGTGGCGGCTGCGGCCCGGTAGGCATCGGCGGAGTCGGCGAAGGTCTTGTCGGGATCGCGGAAGGCCATGAACTTGTTCGAGTCGGAGAGCAGGAATCCGAGGCTTGCCCACAGCGTCCAGTTGTCAGGGTTGTTTCGGATGCCTCTTTCGAGAAAGGCCCGCCCGCGAAGAATCGAAGCACGCCATGCTTCCTTGCGGCGCAGGGGTGGCAGGTGGTGAATCATTGATGTAATACGACGCCGCATTGTAGGCGGAGTGATAATGACCCGAGTCCCAGTAGTAACCGGTGCGGGGGGCTAGATCGACGATCATGTCGTAGGTGTCCGCCACGTCGTTCCATTTCTTTTCCTCGAAAAACGTGAAGGCGCGCAGGTTCATGAACGTGGCGACGAGCGTGCGCAGGCCGCCCAGCGCGACCGCAGAACTGGTCTGGCCGATTTTGTCCATCGTGCCGATCTCCAGTTTCCGTGGAATCAGGTTGGCGGCGTGGAGTTCCTTTGAAAGTCCGGCCTCGAATGGCATGCGCGCGGCGCCGAAGGCGAGCAGGGCCACCGCGAGAATTCCATTTTTTTGCCAGGCTTTCATGGCGTTAGAATTCCTTTTTCGCGAAGATGAACCACGACGCGATGGTGAAAAACAGGGCGTAATAGATCCCGATCAACGTGAGTTTTCCGAGGATCATCAATGGCATCGTCTGGCCTTCGATTACCGCGTCGATCACGTTGAAGTTTTGGAAATCAGGCAAGATCAGCGAGATCAGCAGCGATACCATGCGTTCAAATTTTCCTTCCCCGGCTTGTCCTGACTGAAGAAAGACCGAGCGCGCGTCCGCCTGGAAGTGGGCGATGAAATAGATCAGGAAACTGATGATCGTCGTGAATAGCGTGCTGGTGGAAAAGGTGGAGATCAACAGCGCGAGCGATGCCATGATGGACGCCCGCAGGAAGACCGCGAACACCGCGCCCTGCAAGGACCACGTCGGTCCCTGTGCGAGCGCCTCGGCTTTCACCGAGGCAATGTCCGCGGCGGTGTAGCCGAGATTTTTCGCCATTTCGAGCTGCTGCTCGAGCACGATGGAGGTGCGGATCTGCAACACCACCGTCATCAGGATGTCCATCATCGCCAGCGAGACGAAGACCAGCATGAGAACTCCTAACAATTTTCCCGCGAGGTAGTCGAAGCGAGGGACAGGCTTTGCAAGAATGGTGTAAAGCGTCCTGTCCTCCACATCTTTCGGAAGCAGTAACGCGGTGGCGACGATGGACAGCACCACGGAAAACAAGGTCATCGCTCCGAGCGACCAGCTCTTGATCGAGTGAAGCACGTTGATCCCGACGGATTCGGGTCCCTCGTGTTGTGGAAGTTCGAAGAAATTGCTGCCGATGGCGATGACGGCGAAGATCGCGAGGAAATAGAACACCTTCATCCGCATGAGCTGCGTGAAGGCATGCCGCGCGATCACGAGGATACGGCTGACGTGCGAGGAGCGGTAGGAAATGGCGGAGGACTGGCTCATGAATCGTGATCTTTCGTGGTCTCACGCAGGAACAGGCGTTCAAGCGTGGTTCGTGGTTTGCCCGTCCGCACCAATGACGCTCCGGCGGATTCGGACACCATGGATTTGATTTTCGCGATCAACTCAGGGTCCGCATCCTTGAGGATGATCTCCGTCTGGTCCTCGATCGCGATCAGGTCTTCCAGCCTGCCTTCCTTCACCATCTTCCCCTTGAAGATGATGCCGACGTGATCGCAAACCTCCTGCACCTGCTCCAGCAGATGGGAACAAAGGAACACCGTGATCCCGCGCTCGCGAAGCTTGAAAATCAGGTCACGGATTTGTCGAGATCCCACCGGATCGACTCCTGCTGTGGGTTCGTCGAGGATCACCAGTCGCGGCTCCTGCACGAGAGCCTGCGCCAATCCGATCCGCTGCAGCATCCCCTTCGAGTAGCCGCCGATCCGCCGGTCGCGCGCCCCTTCCAGATCGACAAGGGCGAGAAGTTCCCGCACGCGTTCCTCCAACAGCTTGCCTTTCAGTCCACAGAGCTTGCCGTAGAACCTCAGGGTTTCGGCACCGCTGAGATGTTTGTAAAAATAGGGATTTTCAGGGAGGAAGCCCACGTCGTTGCGCGAATCCACCTTCAGCGAATCCTTGCCGAAAATGGCACACTCGCCGGCGGTTGGAACCACCAGTCCCAGCAGCGCCTTCATCGTCGTCGATTTGCCGGATCCGTTGGGGCCGATGAGTCCGTAAACCTCGCCGGGCATGATGCGGATGGAGACCCCGTCCACGGCCCGCAGCAACTGCTTGCGGAAGGACGTCTTGAAGTCCTTCACCAGGCCCTTGATCTCAACTGCGGGAATCTTTGCGGTCATCAGCAAGCCAATCATTGGTTAGCAGTATGCGGCTGGCAACGGGCAAATTCAGGAAATTGGATGCTTGATTCGGCGTCCGCCGTCACCCATACCTCCGGTAACACCAGAACATCATGAAAAAACTCCTCCTATCCTTCTGTTCCCTCGCCATGGCACTTGTCCTGCCGAGTTGCCTTCAAAGCGAAACCACCATTCATCTCAACAAGGATGGCAGCGGGACCATCGTCGAACAAACCACCCTCGGCGGCCAGATGATGGCAATGATCGAGCAAATGGGGGCACTCGGTGGTGAGGACGCCAAGGGCAAGGATCCGATCGCGGAAATGTTCTCGGAAGAAAAGGCGAAAGCCCGTGCCGCCAAGTTGGGCGAGGGAGTTACCTTTGTGAAATCCGAGCCGGTCACGGTTGGAGCCAACAAGGGAGCCCGTGCCACCTACAAGTTCGCCGACATCAGCAAGATCACCGTATCGCCGGGAGACGGCATGAAGGACATGTCGCCGGGCGGTGACCAAGCCCCTGCTGGCGACGATGAGAAGCCCGTCACTTTCAAATTTTCGGATGGCGTTTTGACCATCATCATGCCCGAGCCCAAGAAGCCCGATGGCGACAAGAAGGAAGCTCCGGAAGAGGAGGAGAATCCACAAATGGAAGCGATGATGAAGCAGATGCTCGGTGACATGAAGATGTCCTTCAAGATCGTCGCTGATTCCGGCATTGCGGAGACCGACGCCACCAATCACGAAGGCAACACCATCACCCTGATGGAGATGGAAATGGGCAAGCTCCTCGACAATCCGGAAGTCATGAAGAAATTGAAGACCGCGAACCAGGAGAGCCCCGAGGCAGCCATGGCGCTTTTCAAGGGAGTCGAGGGTGTGAAAATGGAGACCAAGCAAAAGGTCACCGTGAAGCTCAAGTAATTCGCTCATTCTCACCAGCCCGCTTCCCATCAAGGGAGGCGGGCTTTTTCTTTGGCGTGGATCGTGAGCTTTGCGGAGGTGTCACCTGGCGGGGTGGGATGCCTGGAACTCCTTGAGTTTCGCCATGTATTTCTCCGGTTCCTTTTCAAAATCCGGCTTGCAGTTCTTGCAGCAGAACTTGATCTGCTGGCCCTGATAGACGAATTCAAACGGCTTGCCCATCCCGCCGAGTTTCTCGCCCGACACGAGGCAGGTATCCATGGGGTAGGGGATCGCGTCGGTTGTTCCGGCTGGGACTTCGGCGCTGGCTGCCTTGGTATCGGCTTCGCCGGGCTTGCAGGACGCCATGGCGATGACGACTGAGGCGAGGGTGATGATGGTGGTCTTCATGGTTTCTGTTATTGGTTGGTTTGGTTCATTCTGGAGATTCGTGATTGAGCGATTCATGCAGCGTGCCGTTCCTGAATTCCCGTCCACGCAGCCAGAGGAAGATCACGGGCGTGACGATGAGGATGTGGAGCAGGCTCGATATCATGCCGCCGATGACTGGAGTCGCGAGGGGTTTCATGACTTCCGCACCCTGGCGGTGGCTCCACATGATGGGCAGGAGGCTGGCGACGATGGTGGCGACTGTCATCACCTTGGGACGGAGCCGCAGGCGGGCTCCATCCTTCACGGCCTGGACGAGATCCTCGTAAGTGAACGCGGCACCTTTTTCCCGCAGCCGGTCCTTCACGGTTTCCTCCAGATAGACAACCATGACAACGCCGGTTTGCACGGCGGTGCCGAAGAGCGCGATGTAGCCGACCCATACCGCGCCGTTGAAATTGTAGCCTAGCAGTTTTTGCAACAGCACTCCGCCGCTGAGGGCGAAAGGAACCGCTAGCATGACGTGGGCGGCCTCCAGCGCGCTGTGATAGACGAAGTAGAGGAGGACGAAAATCACCATGAGCACCAGAGGGAAAACCAAGGTCATGGTCTTGACGAAGCGGCGCTGGTTCTCGAACTCGCCGGTTAGCTTGTAGGTCATGCCTTCCATGTCGAACTTCGTGAGTTTCTCCTCCACCTCCTCGACAAAACCGCCGAGGTCGCGGTCCTGGACATTGGCTTGAACATAGGATCTGAGTAGGCCGTTTTCCGAGGCGATCTCATTGGCTCCGACTTCGCGGGTGATTTTCGCGACCATCGCGAGCGGGATGTAGGCTCGTCCTGCGGTGGGAGATGAATTCAAAGGACCTATGGGACCCATAGGACTTATTCCAGTTCCCGCCGCGACGAGGATTCGCCCGAGCTTTTCAATGTCATCCCTCTCGCTGCGCTGGACACGGATCTGGATGGGGAAGCGCTCCCTGCCTTCGATGGTGGTGCTGACATTCTTTCCGCCGATGGAAACCTCGACGGCATCCAGGACGTCCTTCGCGCTGAGCCCGTAGCGGGCCATGGCCACGCGATCGACCTTGATGTTGAGATAGGGTTTCCCCTGGACCCGCGATGCGGAAACTCCGGCGGCGCCTGGGATGGTGTTGACGAGCTTCTCGATCTCGAAGGCCTTGCGCTGGATCTTGTCGAGATCGTCACCGTAAATCTTGATGCCGACCTGCGCGCGGATGCCGGTGTAGAGCATGAGGATGCGGTTCTCGATAGGCTGGAGAAACGCGGGTACGTAGCCGGGAACGAGTTTCATCTTCTCGGTGAGCTCCGCCTTTAGCTTGTCCACGGTCATGCCCTCGCGCCAGTCGGGGTTGCGCTTCACGCGGAATTTTCCGTTAGGGATGTATTCCGGCTTGAGCATGATGGTGGTTTCCAACATCTCGGTGGGAGCGGGATCGGTGGCGGTTTCGAATCGGCCGAGTTTGCCGGCGACGGTGAGGACTTCCGGTGTGTCCGCGATGATCTTGTCCTGCCATGACATGACGCGCTGGATTTCGGTGAGTCCGGTTTTTGGAATCATCACCGGCATGTAAAGCAAGCTGCCTTCGTTAAGCGGGGGCATGAATTCCTTGCCGAATCCGGTGACCAGCTCAGCAATGCGGGGATGCCCGGCTTCGTCGATTTTCCGAACCACCCCGCGTGGGAGTCCGAATGCCTCAAGCATGGCGAGCGACAAGATGAGGACGGCCAGGGTGACGACGGTCTTCTTGTGTTCGAGCGCCCAGTTCAGGGTGGGCTCGTAAAGTTTCAGCAGGAACTTCATGACAATATTCCGGTCCTCCGAGTGGAATGGACCGCGGACGAGGACGGAGCAGAGAACCGGCACCAGTGTGACCGCTAACAGCGTGGAGCCGATCATCGCGAAGGTCTTGGTGAAGGCCAGCGGATGGAAGAGCTTTCCTTCCTGTCCTGAGAGCGCGAAGACCGGGACGAAGGCCAGGATGATGATGGCCATGGCGAAGAAGATCGGCCGACCGACCTGCTTGCAGGCGACAAGGGTGGTTTTCCAGGTCTCCTTGCGGGTGAGTGATTCGCCCTTTTCCTCCTCCGCCTTCTCGCAATGCCGCAGGACATTCTCGGTCACGACGATGGCCGCATCCACCAGCACGCCGATGGCGATGGCGATGCCGGTGAGGGACATGATGTTGCTGGAGATCCCGAATTGCTTCATCATGAGGAACGAGATGAGGATCGAGATCGGCAATGGCAGCGTGACGATGAGGATACTTCGGAAGTGCCAGAGGAAGATGATGTGGGCGAGCGTGACGAGGATGATTTCCTCTAACAGAGCGTGCTTGAGGGTGTCGATGGTGTGGTCGATCAGTTCGCTTCGGTCGTAAAACGGCTTGATGGAGATGCCCGGCGGCAGGCTTGATTCGATCTGCGACGATTTTTTCCTTCACCCGTTCGATCACCGCCTTGGCGTTTTCACCGGTGCGCATGACCACGGTGCCACCGATGGCTTCCTGACCGTTGAGGTCGAGCGCACCGCGGCGGAAATCGCCGCCGATCTGCACGGTGGCGATGTCCTTCAGATAGATCGGAGTGCCTTCCATGGCTTTGACCGTGACGAGTTCGAGATCCTCCGTGCTTTCGACCAGGCCGATGCCGCGCAGGACGAACTCCGCGCCGTTCTCCTCCACCACCTTGCCGCCGACGTTGAGGTTGGCATTCTGGACGGCGGTCATCACCTCCATGAGCGTGACGTTCGCGGCCCGCATCTTGGTGGAGTTCAGCTCGATCTGATACTGCTTCACGAAGCCGCCGATGCTGGCGACCTCCGCGACTCCCTGAACGCTGGCGAGTTGATAGCGGATGTTCCAGTCCTGCACGGAGCGGAGTTTCGCGAGGTCGTAACCACCATTCGGGGCTTCATCGGGATTGACGGCAAGGTAATACTGATAGACCCAGCCAAGGCCTGATGCGTCCGGACCGAGTTGCGGGGTGACTCCGTCAGGCATCGAGCTTTGGAGGAAATTCAGGCGCTCCAGGACACGAGTCCGAGCGAAGTAGGTGTCCACCCCGTCCTCGAAGATGATCGTGCTCAGTGAGAATCCGAACATGGAGGTGGCGCGCACTTCCTTCACTCCGGTGAGGCCCTGCAATCCGGTGGTGAGCGGATAGGTCACCTGGTCCTCGACTTCCTGCGGGCTGCGGCCCGCCCAATCGGCGTAAACGAGGACCTGATTCTCTGTCAGGTCCGGGATGGCATCGACGGGAGTTAGATAGACGGCGCGTATCCCCAGCACGACGATGAGCAAGGTGGCGCAGGCGACGAGGAACCGGTTTTTCAGGCTCCATTCGATGACGCGTTCAATCATGGTTTGATTTCCTTTCCACAATCGAGCATCCCGGTGCCGAAGTAGGGATTCTGGATTCCACGTCCGCCGGTCTGGATCCAGCGGCCCACCTTGGTGACTCCGGGAACCGCCTGATCCACCATCGGGCATTGCCAGATTTGCATGTCAGGGAATCCCTTGAGGGATCGCAGCGGTGCCAGCACCTCGGTGGCAGCCATGGAGAACTTGAGGAACTTCTCGCGCGCTGCGGGGAGGCTTTCGGACCCTTGGAAATGCCGCGAGTCATCCAGCGCTTCAAGTGTCTCCTTCGATACTGATAGGTCCTTGAGCGAATTGGTTAGATTGCCGGTGATCATCATCGCCGGTTCGCTTGCCTTGTTAAAGGCGGCGAGGTTGTCGCCTGCAAGCGCGGCGGCCATGGCATCTGCGGTCTTGACGAACTCGCTGATGATCTTCTGTTGGTCATCGGAAATCTCGACTTTCATCGTGACCTGTGTCGCCACCGGCGTGCTGTCCGGGGCCGCGAACGAGCGGTTCAGCTCAGCTTGGCCGTCGATCAGCAGGTTGCCGTTGGTGACGACCTTCTCTCCGGCCTTCAGACCATCCGTGATTTCCACGAGCGTGTCGCCGCGGCGACCGAGCTTGACCGGAACCTGCTGATAGGCACCGCCGGATTGGTCGGTGTAAACCACGGCTCGAGGTCCCGTTTCGATGACTGCGGATCTTGGAATAGTAAGCGCGGGCGGGGCGTCCACCTTCACTTCAGCGTCGGCATAGAGCTTGTGAAGCAGCTCGCGGCGACCGTTTACAATCGGGTTCGGCAACTCCACCCGGACCTGGGTGGAGCGGGTGGCCTCATTAAAATTCGGATCGATGAACGTGATCTTTCCCTCATAGGTTTTTCCCGGAAGGGAAGGGGTGGTGATGCTGACGGACTGGCCGATTTTGATCCATGGCAAGTCCTGTTCGTAGGCAATGAACTTGAACCACATGGTCGAGAAATCTGCGATCTCGAACATCCGTTGACCGGTGGTCACGTATTGTCCCTCATAAATATCCTGGCCGACGACCGTGCCGCCAATCGGAGAGAGGATTTGCGATGTTAGGGAATCGGCGGGCTTGTCGGAAACGGCCTCGATCTGCGCGGGTGTGAGCCCCATCTGGCGGAGCCTGAGCGCGGTGTTCTTTTTCAACTCGCCGTTGAGCTGGCGGTATTCGCGCTCGGCCTGAAGCAGGCCAGGGCTGTAGATGTCGGCAAGGGGCTCGCCCTCCTTGACCTCGGCCCCCATGTAGTTGACATGAAGTTTTTCAATCCGGCCGTCCACGTAGGCGGAAATGATGCGGTGGCGGGTCGCGTCGTCATCGATCATGCCGGCCACCTCCAAGGTGTGGACGAGGGGCTGAATTTTGGCTTCCGCCGTCTGAACGTTGAGGACCTGGACCTGATGATCGGACAGGGCGACGATGTTTTCTCCTCCCGTAACGTCGATGGGCTTGTCTCCCGGATAGATCGGGGTGAGCTCCATCCCGCAGATGGTGCATTTTCCGGGTTTGTCGCTCTTGATCCACGGGTGCATGGCGCTCTGATAGTAAAGAGGCTTTGCTCCCGACTGTGTCGGGGCAGAGGATGAAAAACTGTCCTTGAAGAACCAGGTCCCGCCGACGGCGAGCGCGGCAGTGATCAGGATGGTGATGAATGTTTTCATGGCTTGGTCGGATTATTTGCGTGGAACCAGCAGGTTGAGTTCTTCAAGCGCGGCAAGCTGCATGGCGACGAAGCGGCGTTGTTCGAGACGGATGGAGAAAAGAAGGCGGTTGGAATCGAGAAGGTCGGTTAGGGCGGATTTTGAGCTGATCCACGAAGCCTCCACGGATTGGGTGGCGGCGAGCGCTCGCTGATAGATGTCGCCGGAGTAGGCGCGTGCCTGGGCGGAGGCATTGGCGACCTCGGTCACGGACGCAAGGACGCTTGATGCAATTTCAAGGCGGGCAGACTCGACGTCGCCGATCGCGGCCTTCTCGCGGAGTTGTGAAGCCTCGACCTTGGCGTCGTATGAGGCGCGATTGAAATAGGGCAGGCTCATTTTCAAACCGACCCCCGCGCTGCGGATGTCGCCGCCTGAGTAGATGGCGGTTTCGACTCCGACGGAAAATTGCGGCTGCCGGTCACGATCCGCGATCCGGATCTCCGAGTTGGCTGCGGTTGCCATTTCCCTCATCGAACGGACCTTCGGGTTCACGCGCGGGATTCTGGCAATCTCCGCGCTCGCGACAGGGACTGGAGCGGGACTGAGCGTCAGGTGAAGTGTGGGCCATTCTGAATCGAGATGACGTCCGAGCCGCAGATTCAGGCTTTGGGCAATGCTGGCGCGGGTGCGTCGGGCGGCCTCGAGGATTTGGTTTTCCCGGGCGAGTTCGCTTTCGAGCCGCAATGCGTCGGTGCTGGTGGAGTCAGGATTGAGCGACATCTCCCTGGCGTTTTCCGCCATGGATTGCAGCCAGGTGATCTGTGCGGCCTGAAGTGAGATCGACTCGTCGGCGAGGGCGAGTTCGATGGCGTCTTTGGCGGCCATGGCTCCGACTTCCAACACTGAAGAGCGGGTGTTCTCGGTCTCCGCTCGTCTGGATTGCCTCGGCCTTTGATCGATTCGCTTCGAACAATCCAGGCTTCGGCAGAGGTTGCTCGAAGCTGAGTCTTAGGTCGCCATCATTGCTGCGCATCTCCGGGCTGGCGATCATTGCAGAGAGACCGACCATGGGATCATCCCAAAGGCGGATGCTTCGGATGTCTTTACCCGCCGCCGCAGCTCTCAAGAGCGCTGAGTTTGCTGCCGGGTGATTGCGCGCGGCTTCGGCCCGCAACGAGGAGAGAAATCCCTCGTCAACGAGACCGGTTTCCCGAGCTAACAGAAATGGTCCGGCCATGATGAGGCCGCACGTAAAATGAATGAAAAGTTTCATGAGTCATGAGAGTCAGTGGATGGAAAATCCGGGAGCCCTGAAGCGGCCTCGAAAAGAAGCGGCTTTGATGGATGGGCACAGTACGCCTGATCAGGCGCTGACTCAGATGAGATAAATGCAGAAGGCCACGGTAAGCGGCACTCCTGCGAAACCGTTGGTGGTTTCCGTTTGGGAACCCAAGAAGGCGGTGGTTTCAACGAACTTGCAAGGCGACTCAACCGCGTCGATGGACCCGGTGGAAATCGCCATCGCCATTTTCAATTCCACCGCAGCCGGAATGGCAGGGGTTGGTTTTGAGTCGCTCTCGCTCTCCTTCGCGCAGGGACAGGACTCCAGTCCCTCGCAGCAGGACATGGATTGTGTGGCACATGCCTTCGAGGGCTGGACCATCATGCTCGACGGAACTTGGGAGAACTGGATAACCAGTCCCAAGAACAGCGCGATGATTGAACGAACGTCCATAACGTGCATGAGAGTAATGCAATGCTGGAATATTCCAAGTCGGATCTCTTGCCGGGTATGCGGATGAATCCTTACTTTTTCATCGAGACCTCGATTATGAGCAATCGCAAGGGATCGCCGGACGAAAATCAGCGCAGGCTTGAGGCGATGCTTTCCGCCAGTCGCTCAAGCAGTATCGACTGGGCGGCGACGCTCGCATTGTATCCATCCGTCTGCAGCGGTTCGCGGTCGGTGAAGGTTTTCGAAGCGATCAGGCGCCGATCGGGCAACGCGTAGGCGCGCCAACCGGTCTCGATGACCGCGTAGCCATCGACTTCCGAGTGGAGCTTCCGGATGTCGAGGACGACCTGATAGCGGATCTCGCTGTCGCTTTGCCACGGGTAGCTGTGGACATTTCCCGTTTTCAGGAGACGACCGAGGTTCGCGGCGGTGACCCGCTTGATGGATGAGGCGATATCGCCCGCCCATCGGTGGTCCTCTGCGACACCGAGCTGGTTGGGAGCTTCCTGGGTCACGAGGTTCGGACGATCGAGATATTCGGCGACAGTGACCGGGCCGACACCGATGCCGATGCCGCCACCCGAAGGAACCGGACCGCTGGCGGTTAGAACGTAGAAGGTCTGGTTGGGTTGGGCGCAGCCGGCGACGAGAAGTGCGGCGATGAGGAGGAGAAATCGTTGCATGGGGAGTGGGGATTCAGCGGTGGGCGCGGGGAGCCTTGGGAATGGGATTGCCCGACGAGTCTCGACCGAAGAGCAGGGAGTTGGGCTTTTCGTCGATGGAATTGGTGAGCGAACTCAGGTTCCTGAGGGCGGCGCGGAGTTCGTCAAG
Source organism: uncultured Verrucomicrobiae bacterium (assembly GCA_963810445.1). Taxonomy (GTDB): domain Bacteria; phylum Verrucomicrobiota; class Verrucomicrobiia; order Verrucomicrobiales; family Akkermansiaceae; genus Luteolibacter. Next base: position 83,170 of record CAWENZ010000020.1, read on the forward strand.
GGTGCGGAGCATGTCACCCTGGACAGGCCCTTCCGGACCATAACTGGCGATGGATTTATCAAAGGTGGCTGACAGCTTTTCAAATGAAGCCAGGCTCGAACGGAGGTCGGCCGGAAGCTGGGTGAACTCAGCGGATTCCAGCAGCTTGCGGGTGGAGGCCGCGGTTTCCTTGATCTCCGCGAGTGCGGTGGACGCCTCCTCCGCAGCGGTGCCGAATTTCCTCATGGTCTCGTCGATGGGCAGGTTCTGGAATTTTTCCAAGGCGGCGGAGATCATGTTTTCCAAGCCCGCCGGGGACGGTGGGGATGGATGGCGTAATCGCCGACCTGGGAGAGTTCCGCGGGCTTGACGTCCTTGTAGTAGTTCACGTCCACAAACAGGGCACCGGTGATCAGGCTGCCAGGCTTGAGGGTGGCTCGCAGCCCGCGTTTGACGGCCTCCGCCAGGAACTCGGCATCCGACATGCCCATCTTCTCGGCGGCGTCGCGGCGCAGGAGCGATGGATCGATTTCCACCAGCACGGGAATGCGGGGATCGTCATTGGTCTGGAGATAGTCGAAGGAAATGTCGGCGACGCGGCCGATGGGGATTCCCCTGAATTCGACCGGAGCGGATTTGGAAAGCCCTCTAACGGATTGATCGAAGAGAAGGAGGAATTTCATCGAGGGATTGAAGGTCGAGCCGTTCGCCTCGTCCTCATTGGAGAAAAGGGTGAAAGCACTGCCGTCGGTGGCTTGGGGACCCGGCTGGATCCCCTCCGGCACGCCAAACGAGGCTCCGCCTGAAACCATGGCCTGGAACGATGGCGTCCGGACCTTGAATCCATCCGCGCCCGCACTGATGTCGATGCCGCTGGTGTTCCAAAACCGGCTGTTTTCCTTCACGAGGCTGCTGTATTCCTGACGGATGAACGCGTTGAAAACCACCCGTTGGCTTTCGATGTCGAGGGTGCGCGCCTCGATGCGGCCCACCTCGAATCCGCGGTAGTAAATCGGGGAGCCCGCAACCAGGGAGCCTGCCTTTTCCGCCGTAAGCGTCAGGCGTCGGCCGGGGATGCTGCGGTTGGTGGCGGGTGGATTTTCAAGGCCCTTGAAGCGTGACCATTTCTGCGCGTCCGCAGGTCCGGGATCGAGCTCGATGTAAGCCCCCTGAAGCAGCGTGCCGAGACCCGAAACCTCGGTGCCTGACACACGCGGACGGACGACCCAGAAATGGGTGCCCTTTCGAAGCAGTCCGTCGTAGTCGGGATCCAGTTCGATCGAAACGAGAACCGACGAGAGATCCTTGTCGAGCTTCACGACTTTCACGACCCCCACCCGGACCGAGCGGCACTTGATCGCCGTTTTCCCGGCCTCGATGCCTTCGGCCGTTTCAAACCTCACCTGCGCGACGGGACCTTGGGAGGTGAAATTGCGCCAGATCATCCACCCGCCGATGAGCAGCGCGAGGAGGGGAACGACCCAAACGACGTTCCAGCGTTGGGCCGCGCGGATCTCGGGAGAGGCCGCAGGTGAAGGGGTGGTTTCCTTTTCGCTCAAGGTTCTGTTTTTCTATGGGGTGAGGTGTCGATACCCATCAGGTCGAGCCGATCCCAGAGCAGCCTGGGGTCGAAGCTCATGGCCGCGAACATCGTAAGCATGACGACTCCGGCAAAAGCAAGCGCGCCGGGGCCGACAGTGATGGTCATGTAATTGCCAAGTTGCACGAGCGCCACCAAAATCCCGACCACGAAGATATCGACCATCGACCAACGGCCGAGCAATTCCGTGAACCAGTAGATTTTCCCCAACATGCCGGGGGAGGGGTGAAGCTTGCCATTCGCCGCGAGGCAGAGCCAGGTGAGCGCGACGATCTTGAGCAAGGGGATGAGGATGGAGGCGGTGAAAATGACGATGGCAATCGGGTAGGCCCCGGATTTCCAGAACGTGATCATGCCACCGATGATGGTGTTCTCGGTGACTTCACCAAGCTCCACCACTGTCATGATGGGAAGAATGTTGGCCGGTATATAGAGCGCCGTAGCCGCGAGCATGAGCGCCACGGTCCGCTGGATGCTGTGGGGCTTCCTCAAATGCAGGTGGGAACCACAGCGTGGACAATCTCCCAGTTCCACCGGCGCGACCTTGCCGCAGGTGTGGCATCCCGCCAGCCCGAGTGTCGCGGCTCTCGTTAGAGATTCACTCATGACTTCGCCACCTCCAGCCTGTCCCAAAGCTCGTCCCTGTCGATCGCCGCGACGGCTGCCGCCATGCACAGCATCAATGCCCCGAAGGACCAGAAGCCGATTCCGAAATGGACCTCCGCCACCTTGCCGAGTTTCAGCAAACTCACGAGCACACCTAGCAGGAAAACCTCGATCATGTTCCAAGGCTCCATCTTGTTGAGCCACTTCGCGACATGGAATGCCCCCGGGGCGGCATGACCGAACAGCAAGGGGCCGCACACGTAGATCAGGCCACTGGCGAGGGCGATCGGCGTGACGATGGTGAACAGTGCGAGCGCGGTTCCCAAGATCGGACTGCCCTGGCCGATCAGTGCCCTGGCCGCGGATGTTAGGTTCAGCGATGTCCGCACGCTCGCCGCATCCATCACCAGGAAAGGGAACCAATGCATCACCACCATGAGGACCAGCGAAGCCAGCGAGAATGCCGTGGTCCGTGCCAGAGACGCGGGACGGTTCTGATAGAGCACCGCCCCGCAGCACCGGCACTTGGCCGCGGTGCCCTCGGGCAAGGCGATCGCCTCGTGCAGGGTGTCGCAGAAATGGCACACCGAACGATGGGGCCCGCCACGGGGCTTGGGCCACGGCAACCGGGCTCTGCCGGCTCTGAAAAAGCGATCCTTCATGTTACCGGTGCGCGACCACCCGCTGCGAAAGTTCGCCCAAGCCCTCCACGCCGCATTCCACGAAGTCTCCGGCCTGCAGATATCTAGGCGGGCTCATGCCCATCGCACAGCCGGCGGGGGTTCCCGTGGCGACCACATCACCGGGCAGCAGGGTCATGAAACGGCTGACGTAACTGACCAACTGGCGCACGGTGAATGACATGTCGCCGGTCCAACTGTTCTGGCGAAGTTCCCCGTTCACCTTGCACCACAGCCGGAGCTTCTGCGGATCCTGGACCTCATCGGCCGTGACCAGCCACGGTCCCATCGGTGCGAAGCTGTCCGCGCTCTTGCCCTTGGTCCATTGCCCACCCATTTCCTTCTGGAAGGCCCTTTCGGAAAAATCGCAAAACGTCGAATAGCCCGCCACATAATCCAGTGACTCACGCTCGTCCACGTAAGAAGCTGTCCGACCGATCACCACAGCAAGCTCGACCTCGTAGTCCATCTTGATCGACCCACGGGGAATGATCACATCGTCAGTCGGCCCGCTCCACGCACTGGTCGCCTTGAGAAAAAGCGCCGGCTCCGTCGGGATGCCTTCCCCGAGCTCCTTGGCGTGCTCCAGGTAGTTCTTTCCGATGCAAACCAGCTTGGAAGGTCGGTCAACCGGAGGTCCGAGCCTGGCAAGAGGATCCACCTCCGTTCCGCCCGGGCATCCATCCGCAGCCCATTCCATCAGGGATTCGATACCGCCGGAGGCAAAAAAGCCCTCGTCGTAGTCGCTGAATTCACCGCTCGCGTCGATCCGCCGTCCGTCGGGAAGCAAAATTCCCGGCTCCTCACGCCCCACTTCACCAAACCGGATCAATTTCATGGGCTCGATGTAACAAATGGCTGCCAGCTCAGGAATCGGAATTTTCTCAAGCTTTTCACCTGTGGAAATCCCATTTCACCACCTCCAGGGGCAAAAAAGAAGCGGCCCGGCTGATCATCCCCCTAGGAAAAACCCATTAACCCGGGAGGCATCTCAGTCGGACCGCCTTGTCTTGCGACAGGGGAGAAGTATCCCGAGCTAATTGTTCCTGCAAGAACAAACTTTACAAAATCGAAAAAAAACGATGATCCGCCATTCGAATCCCCGAAACACTTGGAATTCGATGCCCCCAAAAAAAGCGGCCCGACCGATCATCCACCGGGAAAACCCATTAACCCGGTGGCGTCTCGGTCGGACCGGCTATCGGTGTCACGACAGGACTGGATTGAGCATCGGCCGTGCCAAAATAAACTTTTCTTAATCAAAAATACTCCGTGCGATCCTCTCAGGCATCACGTCCCGTGCTTCCTTCCATGGCATTGAGCATGATTCGCAAGGCTCCTCCGGAAATCCAGATCTCGTAAATCAGGCAAGCGAGCGAGAGCGCCATCAGCACCAGAGCCGCCAGAAAGGTGGCAATCGCGGGAACCTGATGCTCTCCGATCACCGCGAGCATGGAAACGACACAAAGAAAAAGACTCACAGCCCCGAACAACTGCATCGTCCGGATCAGTGTCAGCCTGCGTCTCAAGTTGTCAATTTGCGCCCGGATTGTGGCGTCTCCCTCTTCGATCCAATCGCGGTGAAGCGTGCGGATCAAGGCGGACAGGTGAAGGAACCGGTTCGTGTAAGAAAGGAAAAGCAAGCTGATGGCCGGGAACAGCAGGGCAGGGGTGGAGACAGCAAGCGTCATGACGGCAACAAATCAGGAACCTGCCAGTTCATGAAGCATCAAGTCGCGAAGTCGGTTGAATTGCTGACGCCTCTGGCTGAAAGACGACGAAGTCGTTACGAATGGGACCTTTTCCCATGGAATCGGAAAGATAATTTTCAGCGATCAAGTTTTTTGGATGAATCGTGGAGGCTGTGCCTCTTAGATGTGGAATCAACAAGCTCACCATGCGCCCTATCACTCTTTTATTCGCGGCCCTTCTTTCGCTCAACCTCCCTGCCTTGGCGCAGTCTGACGCATCACCCGGGACTCCGGCGTCAACGGCATCGCTCGTCAGCGAAAACAAGACGATTGCTCCCGGTGAGACCTTTTCGGTGGCATTGGAACTTGCCCACCCCGACGAATGGCACAGCTATTACAAGAACTCGGGTGGTGTTGAGGAATCGCCGGTCATCAAATGGACGCTGCCCGCCGGATTCACCGCCGGGCCCATCCAGTGGCCGGTTCCCGAAGTGAAGGATGGATATTTCGGCAAGAGTTTCGTCTATCAGGGGAAGCCCGTGTTTCTCGTGGACATCACCGCGCCGGCCTCGCTCGCCGCAGGTGGAACCGCCACCCTCACCGCCGACGCGACGTGGCAAATCTGCAAGGACAGTTGCCTCAATGAAAAGGGGAGTTTGAATCTAACATTGACCGTGGCTGCGACCTCCGGAAAAGATCCGGCAACCGCGGCCTTGTTCAAGAGCGCGAGGATGGAACAAGCGGTGCGGATACCGACCTTGAAGTTCGAAGCGATGTCGGATGGCGGTGACGTCACCTTGCGCGTGGAACCGGCCGACGCCACCAAGGGGACTCCAACGGATTTCATTCCGGATGTTCCATTCCTCCAACCGGCAAGTGCGGATGGAAAAATCGAGCGGGACGGGGACGCCTGGAAGGTGACGTTGAAGCGCAAGAAGCTGGATCCGCTCGACTCTCCCATTCCGCAGGGGAAATCCTTCTCGGGTATCCTCGCAGGTCCCGTGTCGGTGGAAATTCCCGATACCGTCATCGGCAACCCACCCGCCAAAGCACTGGCCATTTCCAAATACCTGCCCTTGTTAGGTGCCATGATGTTGGGCGGACTGATCCTCAACCTGATGCCCTGCGTCTTCCCGGTCATCGGCCTGAAGATCATGGGATTCGTCCAACAGGCGGGATCGGACAGGAAGAAAGATCGTGCTGCACGGACTCACGTTCACCGGGGGCGTCCTCGCTTCGTTTGCAGTGATCAGCGGGATCCTGTTCGCGGCGCGCTCCTCCGCATCTGAAAAAGGGTGGGGTTATCAGCTTCAGGACCCGTGGGTCGTTCTCGCACTCATGATCCTGATGTTCGTCCTCGCCCTCAACATGTTCGGAGTCTTCGAGCTCGGCACGTCCGCGACATCGGTGGGAGGTTCGCTCCAGTCGAAACAAGGATTGTCCGGATCCTTTTTCTCCGGAGTGCTCGCCACCGTCGTTGCCACGCCCTGCTCGGCCCCGTTTCTCGGCGCGGCCATCGGCGTCGCGATCGGGCTTCCCGCCTTCCAGTTCTTCGCGGCGTTCGCGGCGATGGCGATCGGTCTATCAACTCCCTATCTTTTGCTGTCGATCTTCCCGAAACTCATCGACTTCCTGCCGCGACCGGGAGCATGGATGGAGAGTTTCAAACAGGGGATGTCTTTCCTTCTTTTCGCCACCGCGGGTTACTTGCTTTGGGTGTATTCGGGACAGATCGGGCAGGAAAACCTGCTAGGCCCCATCTTCGGCCTGAGCGGCATTGCGGTGGCGGCATGGATCTACGGGAGATGGAATTTGCCCCACAAGATCGGAAGAACACGCGGCATCGCGGTGGTCCTAACATTGGTTTTCGCAGTCGGCGGGTTCATGTTGGCGAAGCCTCCGGTGAAATCCACCCTGGTCTGGGAACATTGGTCGCAGGAACGGGTGGACGAGCTGCTGGGCGCCGGGACTCCCGTTTACATCGATTTCACGGCCCAATGGTGCGCCACCTGCCAGTTCAACAAGAAGACCGCCTACACCAAGGAGGTGATCGCCCTCATGAAGCGCAAGGGCGTCGTCGCGCTCAAGGGCGACAAGACGAATCCGGATGCGAAGATCGACGAGAAGATCCGCGAACTGGGCCGGGCCGCCATTCCCGTCAACGTGCTTTACGCTGCCGATGCCGAACCCGTGATCGCGCCGGAGCTTCTATCCGCCAGCTATCTTGAGGAATTGTTCAAGAAGCTGCCGGACAGCAAGGACGCGAAGAGCAGTTCATTGGATGGTCTTTAATTTCCTTCTGACCGCCTCGAGCGCGGACTGGCTCGTGGCCAGTTTGAAATCCTTGCGGTTTCTCGGGTGATAGATCCGAAAGGCTTCGGTTGGCTGGCCTTTCATGGCCACGCCGATCCAGGCCGTTCCCACGGGCTTTTCCTCCGAGCCACCGCCGGGGCCTGCGATCCCTGTCACTGAAACAGAAATATCCGCACCGCTTGCTGCCAACGCGCCATCCGCCATTCTGCGGGCGACCGTTTCACTCACCGCGCCGTTTGCTTCGATGTCGGCGGCAGGGACTCCTAACATTGCTGTCTTCGCTTCGTTCGCATAAGTCACGAAGCCATGGGTGAAAACCTCACTCGAACCGGGGACGTTCGTGATCCTGTTGGAAATGAGTCCGCCCGTGCAACTTTCCGCCGTGGCGAATTTCATCCCCCGCTCCTTCAGCAGCCGGACGACGGTTTTCTCCATGGAGGACCCGTCGTCACTGATAAGGTTCTGCGCAAAGGCATCGAGGGCGATGTTCCTGGCTTGTTGGATCGCCTGCGGACCGCCGATCATTCGCAGGTCAACCTCGCCGATGTGGGCGCAGTAGCCATATTCCAGTCCCGGAATGGCGGAAAGCAGATCGTCGATGCCCTGGTGGAAATCGCTTTCGCCGATGCCCGTGAATTTCAGGACCAGCGCCTCGTTCACGGTTTCGATTCCGGCCAGCGCCCGCAGTCTGGGGGCGACCTCCGCGTGAAACATCGGATAGAGCTCGCGCGGCGGTCCTGGCAGCAGGAACACCGCGCAATTGGATCTCCCGTTGAGGCGTGGAGGAATGTAGATTCCGGGAGCTGTGCCGTTGGGATTCGGCAGGATGTCGGCACCCACCGGGCAGTTCGCCTGCTTTCGGTTGGCATCCACCATGTTCCTTCCCCGCAACTCGAAAAATGCCTCCAGCGAGCGCAGCGCGGCCTCATCCATGATCAGTTCCAAACCCATCACTTCCGCGGTGATCTCGCGGGTGATGTCATCGCTGGTGGGCCCCAGTCCGCCGGTCACGATCACGGCATCCGCGCGGGCGACGGATTCCTCGAGAGCCTCTCGGATCGCATCGCCGTCGGGCACGGTGGTTTGTCGGGAAATGCGCAATCCCAGTTCGAAAAGCTCGCGGCCAAACCACGCTCCGTGCGTGTTGAGCGTATTGCCTAACAAGAGTTCGGTTCCGGTGTTGATGACTTCGATTCGCACGGCGGAATCTTGTGACAGGAGCTGAGCGACTCAAGGCCCGATATTTCGAACCTCAGCGCATTCTTTTCTGGAGTTTGATCGCGATCAGCCACAGGACGGCGGGAAGGATCAGGCTCAATGCGAAGGCCCAGGCCGGAGTTTCACGTCCGGCGCTTCCGATGGCGGAGAAGACGAATCCCATCGGCACGCTGCCACAAGTCAGGGATGCCATGAAACGCCCGAAAGGCATCCGGACCAAACCTGCCGTGCAGGAAACCACCTCCGGCAGGATGGGCAGCGCTCTCGACATGGCGACCACCCAGCCGCCTCCGTTTTCAAAGAGCTGCTTGCCCTTTTCATAGTCGTCATCGCCAAGCCATTTGCGTGCGAATTTCTCGCCGAAAAGACGCCCGGCACCGTAGCCGGTCATTCCTGCAAGGATCAGACCGATGGATGCGACCGCGCCACCCATTGCCACTCCGTAAACAAACCCCAAAGCCGAGATCACGATGGTCCCGGGGACGGGCAATACGAGATCACCCACCAGCAGGAGTATTCCCGCAGCCCACGCCCATGGTCCGGCATCTTGCAGCCATTTCACACTTCCGGCGAAGGTGAATGCATGGTCCCAGGAGCCACCCCAGATCAACCAGACTCCGAGCACGAGTCCGGCAAGGATCAGAAACCAAAGGATCAATCGCATGAGAGTTATATCAACTAACCAAGAAAAAGCACCGCCCGGTCTTGCCGGTGCGGTGCTTGAAATTCCATCACCTGCGCTTATTCGCCTTCGGTAGCCTTGTCGCCGCCTTCGGCCTTGGCTTTCATGTCAACGATGCGCTGGCGGAACCCGTCGATTCCAGAGATCATCTTGCTCTCAGGATCCGCGGTCTTGGCTTCGTCCACCGCCTTGATCGCCTCGTCGAACTTCTTCTGTTGGGCAAAGATCATCGCGCGGGTCATCATCATCTGCTGGGTTTCCTCAGGAGCAAATCCACCGTCCTTGAGGGTCTTGTCCACGAACGCGAGTGCGCCATCCATGTCCTGGTTTTTGGCAAAGCCCTGCAGCTCGGACTGGAACTTGGCGGACCTGGCCTTGGCTTCCGCAGCCTTCGTGAATCCCGTCTCGTCCTTGGGGTCGGCGGCCTTGATCTGTTCGGCGATGTCGCCATAGAAATTGGCCACCATCTCGTCAGGAAGTGCCATCTCCTTGAGGGCCGAGACAAGAGCCTTGGCTTTCTCAACTCCTTCGGACTTGGATGCGCTCGCGAAAGCCGCGTCGCGCTTGTCCTTGTTTTCGCGAAGCTTGTCGAGGTGCTCGACGTAGGCTTCCGGGCCGCCCTTCTGATAGCCGGTGGATGCGAATGGCTTGCCCTCGGAATCACAGAGGAGGATCGTTGGATAACCCCTGATGGGGTATTTCTCCTTGAGTTCCTCGTTCTGCTTGATCGTTTCCGCGGACAACTTCGACTTGTCCCTCGGGTAGTCGAGTTCCACGAGGACGAACTTGTCCTTCACGCCGGTCTTGAACGGGTCCTGGCTGAAAACCTCCTTGTTCAGCTTGATGCACCAGCCGCACCAGTCGGAACCGGTGAAGTCAACGAGCAGATCCTGCTTGGATTCAGCCGCCTGTTTCTTGGCAGCGGAGAAATCCGATGTCCAGCCCTCGCCGCCGGCGAAGGCGAATCCGGAGCTTCCGAACGCGACGATCGCCGCGCATGTTTTGATCAATGAGTGTGTTTTCATCAGCGTTAAGAGAGAGGATGCCTTCAAAAGGTGGCCGGTCTAGGGAAATCTCGTGAATTGATGGAATCACGAGGCGTATCCCAGCCAAGGGCCAAGCCACTTCTCGACTTCCTGCAATGACATCCCCTTGCGTTTGGCGTAGTCTTCCATTTGGTCCTTCTGGAGCTCCGAGAGGGCGAAGTAATGGCTGTCCGGATGGGAGAAATACAACCCGCAGACCGCTGCTCCGGGATGCATGGCGTTGCTTTCCGTCAAGGTGACACCGGTGGCTTCCGACGCGCCGAGCAGGTCGAAGAGGATCGGCTTTTCCGTGTGGTCGGGCTGCGCGGGGTAGCCCGGTGCCGGGCGGATACCCTGATAGTTCTCGTGGATCAACTGGTCGTGCGTGAGTTCGTCCTCCGTCTCGTAGCCCCACTCGATGCGGGCCTTGTGGTGGAGGAATTCCGCGAACGCTTCGGCAAAGCGGTCTGCGATGGCCTTGACCATGATCGAGCCGTAAGGATCGATCTCCTTGTCGAGTTCATCGGCGAATTCATGGGCCCCGTGGATACCGACCACGAAGCCGCCGACATGGTCAGCCGTGGCGGCGGTTTCCAACCGCCCAGCCCCTCCCTCTCCGACAAACTCCCAATCGGACAATCCTGCCATCTCCGGATTTCTCAAAACGTAGGCCTTCTGGTTCCAATAATCATCCGCATCCCGCACAATGTGATCGTAGGACTCCCTCTGCCAGAATGCACCTGACCGGCCTAAATGCTTGTTCGCCTGGAGTGCGCTATGTCTCTTGATACTGTGGAGGATCTCTGATAGTTCATGACCCTCCTTGGGTGAAATGATCAAATGCACGTGATTCGGCATCACGCACCAGGCACCGATGTCATATCGGCTTCCGGCGAAATGAAGGATGCTGTCGGTGACGATCTTTGCGATTTTAGGATCCTTCATCCAAGCTTCGCCGTGACCTTCGTCGAGAGCTGCGTCGATACGTTCCCGGTAGAGTTCACGCAACTTGATCGAAAGCTGATTCACGGACGCATCATCTCCGGATTTCCTCGCAGAATCAATTTTTTCCGTTAGGGAGTCCTTTTCACGGCGGTATGAATCCAGGACGGACTTTGGAAATGAGTCTTCGAGGCGGAAGGTCACTGCATAAGTCGCGCCTTCACGATACCAGTGGGGCAGGTTGCCCCAGGTTTGCTTGTCGGTCCGGGAGGAGTCGTTGGGAAATGTCGGGATGGGGGCTTGGCGGTTGGAAACCGCCGCCACGGGCGCCACCCAGTCAGCCAGGGCGACGTTCGGCTTGCCTGAGTCCTTCTTGAGTTGCTGACGCAAGGTGTGGAAGCGGGTGCGCTCGGTGGTGCGTGATTCGTCGGCCCAGACAATGATGTCGTCGCCGTCGGAATTGGCCGGGAAGAAGCCGTAGATGCCCTCGGCCCGGAAACGGTCTTCCGCGATGATGCGGTCCACCCAGCCGATCGCATCCTGATAGAGTTTCGCGGCTTCCGCAGCACCTTCGGCATTTTTTGTCTTGAGCGTCTTGGTCGTGCGGTCCCAGACGCCGCGGAGTTCCCATGCGTGGAAAAACGGCGTCCAGTCGATGAATTTGGCGAGCTCACGCAGCGATGGACTCTTGATGGTCCGTGTGCCCGTGAACGAGGGGACTGGCGGTGAGTATTTCTCCCAGTCGATTTTTGGTCCGGCTGCCCGCGCCTCTTCCAGGCTGAGGGTTTCCTTCTTCGGTCCACCGAGGAAATTGTCGCGCAGCTTCTGCTGCTTTTCCCGGTTCTCCGCAGCGAATGCATCCCTCTGGTCCTTTGATAGAAGCGATGTGGTGACCGGCACCGAGCGTGAGGCATCAAGAACGTGCACCACGGGTCCGGAGTAATGTTGAGCAATCTTGATGGCCGTGTGCGCTGCCGACGTCGTGGCACCGCCGACGAGAAGCGGCACGGTGAATCCATTGCGCTCCATTTCCTTCGCGACGTGGACCATCTCGTCAAGCGATGGCGTGATCAAACCTGATAGTCCGATCACATCCGCACCGATCTCCTTCGCCTTCGCGAGGATCTTGTCGCACGAAACCATGACTCCCATGTCGGTGACCTCGAAGCCGTTGCAGGATAGCACCACGCCTACGATGTTCTTGCCAATGTCGTGGACGTCACCCTTCACGGTGGCGATGAGGAAACGACCTGCGGAACGTCCGCGTTCGGCAAGCTTGAGAGCCTCGTCATCGGTTAGGTTCGGGTTTTCGGCCATCAGTGCGGCGATGTCGCTCGCCAGGAATTCCGCCTTGTCCGCTTCCATGAACGGGAAAAGCCATGCCACCGCCTTCTTCATCACGCGGGCGGATTTCACCACCTGCGGCAGGAACATCTTGCCGGCGCCGAAGAGGTCGCCGACCACGCCCATGCCATCCATCAGCGGACCTTCGATGACCTTGAGCGGACGCACGTATTTCAACCTTGCCTCTTCCGTGTCCTCGTCGATGTACTTGTCGATGCCTCTCAGAAGCGCGTGTTCGAGCCGCTTCTCGACCGGTTCATCGCGCCAGGCGAGGTCCTCCTCGACCTTCTTGCCGCCCACACCCTTGTAGCTTTCCGCAAGGTCCAGCAGCCGCTCGGTCGAGTCGGGACGGCGGTTCAGAAGGACGTCCTCGACGTGTTCCAGCAGGTCCTTCGGGATCTCGTCGTAAACCTCCAGCATCCCGGCGTTGACGATGCCCATGTCCATGCCGGCGAGGCCCGCATGATAGAGGAAGGCCGAGTGCATCGCCTCGCGCACCTTGTTGTTGCCGCGGAACGAGAAGGAGATGTTGGAAACGCCGCCGGAGACCTTGGCACCGGGCAGGTTCTCCTTGATCCAGCGGGTGGCGTTGATGAAGTCGAGCGCGTAGTTGTTATGCTCCTCGATGCCGGTGGCGACGGTTAGAATGTTGGGGTCGAAGATGATGTCGTCCGGGTTGAAACCGACCTCGTCCACGAGGATGCGGTAGGCACGTTCGCAGATGCGGATCTTCTCGTCGTAGGAGGCGGCCTGGCCGTTCTCGTCGAACGCCATCACGACGACCGCCGCGCCGTATTTCATGATGTGACGCGCCTGCTTCTTGAAATTCTCCTCGCCCTCCTTCATGGAGATCGAGTTCACGATTCCCTTTCCCTGAAGGTATTTCAGTCCTTCCTCGAGGATCTCCCACTTCGAGGAGTCCACCATGATCGGCACCTTGGCGACATCGGGCTCGCCCTGGAGCAACTGGAGGAATCGGCTCATCATCGCCTTGCCGTCGATCAGGCCGTCGTCGAAACAGATGTCGATGACGTTGGCACCGTTGCCGACCTGCTGGCGGGCCACCTCGACCGCCGCCTCGAGGTCGCCGGCTCTGACCAGCTTTGCGAACTGTGGCGAGCCCGCGACGTTCGCGCGCTCGCCGATCATCAGGAAGCGCTTGTCGGAGGTGTGGTTGTAAGCCTCGGTGCCGGAAAGGCGAAGGGCGTGGGGAATGGTTTTCATGGGAGAAGTAGAGTTTACCGCAAAGGCGCAAAGGTCGCGAAGGGAGGCAAAGTTAGGAAGGGAAGTTGTGGACGAGACGTTTTATTCCGTCCTTAAGAAGTACGGTGTGAAAGTTGATGAGAAGTCCGAGGTGCTTTTCTGACATTCTTAAATAGGTCAGAATCTGAGCGGAGTGGACCGGGAGCAATGCCTCGACAGTCTTCAACTCGATCACCAGGCAGTTTTCCACGAGCAGATCGATACGATAGGCATCAGGAATCTCCAAGTCCTTGTAACGAATTGGCAGCAATAACTGCCGAACTGATGCAATCCCACGCAGTTTCAACTCATGATGCAAACTCGCCTCATAGCTCGATTCCAAAAGTCCTGGGCCCAAATCATTGTGTACCTCAATCGCCGCTCCAATGACTTGATTGGAAAGTTGGTTCAAATAATCCTTCATCTCTCTTTGCGTTCCTTCGCGACCTTTGCGCCTTTGCGGTAGAAATCTTATCGAATCACCGGAATCTCCCGCGGCGCGAATTTGGCGACTGCCTGGGCGATGGCGGCGACGTGCTCCGGCGTGTTGCCACAGCAGCCGCCGGCGAAGTTGAGCAGTCCGGCTTTGGCAAACTCCGCCATGTGATCATACATGTGTTTCGGCTCAAGGTCGAAACCCGTGGGCGCAAGCGGATTCGGCAGTCCGGCATTTGGATAACAGGAAATCGCGGTCGCGGCACAGTTGGAGAGTTCCTCAAGATGCGGGCGCATGAGGTCGGGACCGAGCGAGCAATTCAACCCGATGGCCAATGGCTTGACGTGGGCGAACGCGTTCCAAAGCGCCTCGACCTTCTGGGCGGAAATCATCGTTTCACCACCGAGTCCGACGGCGGCGGAGATGATCACCGGGAGATGTTTTCCATCCTCGGCAAACACCTCCTGGATGCCGACGACCGCCGCCTTCGCATTGAGCGAATCGAAAATCGTTTCCACCATCAGGATGTCGCAGCCGCCTTCTATCAGGCCGCGGATCTGGTGTTTGTAGGCGGCGAGGACCTGGTCGAAGGTGACCACCCGGAAGCCGGAGTCATTCGCGTCGGGCGAGTTGGTTAGGGAAACTGTCAGCGGTCCGATCGCGCCGGCGACATAGCGCTTGCGGCCGGTGTCGGTGCCGATGTCGTCCGCCCATTTCCGGCAGAGACGGGAGGATTCCACGTTCATTTCCCAAGCGAGATCGTTGAGGAAATTGTTCTCCATGATCTTCTGGAAAAACTCCGGATCCTTGCGTCCTCCCTTTTCGCGCGGGTCCTCGACGAAGAATTCACTCTGGGCGATGCCGGTCGCGGAAAAGGTGTTGGTTTCACAAATGTCCGAGCCCGCCTCGTAGAACCGCTTGTGGATGTCGCCGATGACCTCGGGCCGCGTGATGGTCAGGATGTCGCCGTTGTTGAGCAGATCCTTCTCATTATCAATGAATCGTGAGCCGCGGGCTTCCGCTTCCCCGAGGCCGTAGCCACGGATCGTGGTTCCCATCGCCCCGTCGAGGACGAGGATTCGCTCGGTGAGGGCGCTTTGGATTTCGTCGGTAGGGTCGGCCTGAGGCATGGCGGGAGGCTAGACACAGAATGCGCTGTTTCAAGAATCAAATCTTCATATCCGGATATGATGATGCGATCTTTAGATCAGCGAGGGTGGTAGTTCGATCACCTGATCCCGCAGGCTGACGAAAATGCGGTCACCCTCTACCGGTTTGATTACCAATCCGCCCGTGAAACTCCCGAACGAAGGGAGGACCAGGGTATTTCCTCGGTGGAGAAAACAGGGCAATCGCAACGACGTCCGCGTGCCGTCCGGGATCTTCACAACAGGATGCAAATGCCCACACACGTGCAATCCCTCGCCATGGGCATCCGCAGGATCGTGAATGACCTTGATACCATTTCCGAGATCCAGGATTCCCACCGCATGAAGGCGTTTCGGGACGGCCACGAGCTTGGCATCGTGATTTCCGAGGACGAGTGAGACCGGGATGCCGATACTGTCGAGAAAGGTGTCCAGCGCGGCCTCGAGTTCGGCGGTGATACCTGAGGGCGAATGAAATAGATCCCCGGCAACGACCAGTCGGGCGGCTCCCAGTTTTTCTGCCAGTGCGATCATCCGCCCAAGGTCGCGGGCGGTGTCTCCCTCCGGAACCGGCAAGCCCCGCGCGCGGAACGCTGCGGATTTACCAAGATGAAGATCGGCGACCACCAGCGTCGCGCTGTCTGCTAGAAATAGCCCGCCCTCGGGCAACAGGGTGAGCGACGGATAAAGGGCGAGGGGAGTCATGACGCTGGAGGATCTACTTTCCGGCAGCCTTGTTCAAGGTGGCAAGCATCGCTTCCAGACGGGTGGCGGCGTCGCCTGCCGGGAGGGTGGCTGAGAGCCGGTCCGCCCACAGTGGAAACGCCATGGGTGTTAGGTTCGGGGTTTCCACCAGATGCATTGGCGCGTCCTTCAGTCGCCTGATCACGGAGGTCAAACGGGTGAGCTCAAGCTGCTTGTCGAGGATCTCGCGGCGTGCCTGGGCGAGCAGGAGATTGTCCGCGTCGTAGCGATGGAGCACCTCGTAGAGCAGCGATGCGCTGGCCTGGATCTCACGTTGTGACCGGTCCTTCTGCCATGGCGGGGTTTGCAGGATCAGGCCGGACACACGGGCGATCTCGCGGAATTGCCGGCGCGCCAGTTCGGCGGTGTTCATGCATTCGAGGAGATCGTCCAACAGGTTTTCCCCGTCAAGATGCTCCCTTAGCATTTCCTCGTCCAGCACGAGACCCCGCTTGGCCGTTAGGGAGAATCCGTAATCGTTCTGGGTGGTTTGGATGGATTCTCCAACAGTTCTTGAAATCCGGAATGCGACCAGCGCCGCCATTCCCTCGTGGACCAACCGGCCGGCGAACGGATAGAAAAACAGGTGCTCGCCCTCCCGTGAGGTGGAGTGCTCGATGAGCAACGACTCGTCGTCGGGAATGCGGGACCATTTTTCCTGGATCCTCAGGATCGGGGCGACGGCCTTCATTTCGAGGCTGGGCTTGCCTTCGCCTCTCAACCGCCGCGCGATGGCGTGGGAAAGCTCGGTGGAAAGTGGCATCTTGCTTCCGCCCCAGATGGCGATCTGGCCCTTGGCGGATTTGGTCGCGGGCTTGACCGTGGCCGTGCGTTGATGGAATCGCACCAAGGTCAGTCGTCGCCCTGCGAAAACGAGCCCCGAACCCGGGCGGATCTTTGAAATGAACGACTCCTCGACGGTTCCCAGAACATGACCATTCGCGAATCGGATCGAGACCGCTGGATCGCTCGAGATGGTGCCGATGCTGAGTCGATGTTGGGAAATCATCCGCTTGTCATCGACGACGTAGCGGCCATCGACGAGGCGAGCCTTCTGATAGCGTGGGTAGGTGGCGAGCGCGGTGCCGCCGTTGGAAATGAATCCAAGCGCCCATTGCCACTCGTTGTCGGTTAGATCCCCGAACGCGTGGGTGGATTCGATTTCCCGGCGCATTTCCAGCGGATCGAAAGGCTTGCCGATCGCGCAGGTGATCAGGTGCTGGACCAGCAGGTCGAGAGGTTTCAAAAGCGGTGGCCTGCTCTCGATCTCGCCTGCGATCGCCGCGTCGCGTGCGGCGGCGAACTCGACGAGTTCCATCGCGTGGGTCGGCACGCCGAGGATTCTTGAAATGCTTCCCGGCTGGTGTCCGGAGCGACCCGCGCGCTGCAGGAGGCGGGCGATCCCTTTCGGCGACCCGATCTGGATGACCTGATCCACCGGCGAGAAATCCACGCCGAGATCGAGCGACGAGGTGGCGACCACGCATTTCAGCGAGCCATCCCGCAGCCCCGCTTCCGCCAGATCGCGCTCGGCCCGGTCGAGAGAACCATGATGCATGGCGAGCTTGTCCTTCCAATCCGGCCGGATCGAGGAGAGTTCCTGAAACCAGATTTCGGTCTGCGACCGCGTGTTGGTGAAAAGCAGGGTGACGGCGGCTTTTTCGATTTCATCCGCGACCTGGGTTGCCAACCGGGTCCCGATGTGGCCGGACCATGGGAAACGGTCGATCTCCTTGGGCACGATGGTTTCGATGACGAGCGGCTTCCTCATCCCGGCATCGACCTCGACCGAGCCGTCGAACGCATTTCCTAACAAGGTCTTGCGTGCCTCGGACAGGTTGCCGAGCGTCGCGGAAAGTCCCCAGATGCGGAGACTGGGAACCCATGCGCGCAGGCGGGCGAGGCAGAGCTCGGTCTGGACGCCGCGTTTGGTGCCTAGCAGTTCGTGCCACTCGTCCACGATGACGCAATGCAGGCCGCCGAGTTGATCCTTGAAATCCGCATGGGTCAGCATCAGCGACAGGGATTCCGGGGTCGTGACGAGCGTGTGTGGCAGCTTCTTCCGCAGCCTTGAACGGACTGCTGACGATGAATCCCCGGTGCGCGCCTCCGCCTCGAACTGCGGGGCGATCCTTTCGAGTGGCTCTCTCAAGGCCCGCAGGGTGTCGGCGGCAAGGGCCCGCAATGGGGTGATCCAGAGCACGCGGCAACCGGGCTCCGGCGAGAGACTTTCGGCGAGCGGTCCCAGATAGACCGCGAGCGTTTTTCCAAGGCCGGTCGGTGCATGGAGCAAGCCGGATTTTCCCGACTGATAGGCCTGCCACGTTCTCCGTTGGAACGGAAACGGCTTCCAGCCCTTTGCTTGGAAAAAGGGCTGAAGGACTCGCAACGACATCGGGGGGGAAATTCGTTTCACTCATCTTCCCGGTCAAGCGGGTTTACCCCGGGGCTTGTCAATCGTCCCGAAGCCACGATGGTGTCCATCGATATGAATGCATTCGACCGCTTGGAACGACGCTGGGGGTTTTTGGCCTTTCCGGGGTTTCTCCGCTACTACGCCTTGTTTCAGGTGATGGTTTTCATCCTGCAATTGTTCAGTCCCGAGATCGGGCAAGCCCTGGCATTTGACCGCGAGAAGATCCTTTCCGGCGAGGTTTGGCGGTTGGCAACGATGTTTTTCGCCTACGGTGAGTTCGGTTCGCCCGGCATTTTCACCATCGTCCTATTGTTCTTCGCGGTGAATTTTGTTTTCATGGTGAGTGACGGACTTGAGGGCGCTTGGGGAATTTTCAAGGCGTCGCTCTTCTATTACACCGGCATCCTTCTCACGCTGTTTGCCAACTTCATTTACTCGGAGGCGGTTCCATTCAGCGGAATGACGCTGATGGCGGCGTCCTTGCTGGCCTTTGCGACGATTTTGCCGAAGGTGGAAATCCTCCTGTTCATGATCATTCCCGTGCAGATCCGGTTCATTGGCATGATGGTCGGATTCGGCATCGTCATGAACATGGTTCAGTTGCCCGGGCTGCTGCCATTTTACTTCCTGACTTTCGCCAACTATCTGGTCTGGGCCGGGATCCCCGCCTTGCGTGGGACCGCACTCGTGGTCGATGTTTCATCGAGGAAAAAGCATTCCAGGGCCAGCTCCGCTTTAGCGGACGGTGAGGCCTTCCACACCTGCATGGTCTGCAGGAAGACCGACGTTTCCGACCCGCAGATGGAATTTCGGATCGGCGAGGATGGTGAGGAATACTGCGAGGAGCACCTCCCGGAATAGTCGGATCCTGTGGGGTAAATGAGGGAGGTGACGACCGTTCATTTCCCTCCAGTGCCGAAATTTCGCCACTGGAGGACCATGAAGATCGGGACTATCCCGCGGTTCCCGGCTTCTCGCCGAGGATCGCGATCAATGGGTGACCCGGTCGCGGCCGCCGTTGGAAAGCACGCGGACCCGGTCGCCCACGTCGAAGGATTCGTTGCGATTGACTTCCTGGGTGATGGAAATCGACTTGCCGTTGTCGAGACGCACCTGGATCTCGATGCCGGGGCGGCTTTGCACATTCTTTTCAATATGGGAGCCCGCAACGGCCCCGAGACCCGCGCCGCCAAGGGTGGCGAGGGTTCTCCCTCGCCCGCTGCCGATCTGATTGCCGAGGACGCCGCCTGCCACTCCGCCCACCACCGTGCCGGCGGTCGTGCCGCCCTCGATGTTCACGTTGCGAATGTAGGTGATCTTGCCCATTTTGACCTTTTGCGCCTGACCGGCTTCACTGCGGGAATAGGAGTCACCCGTGAGGCTTTGTTGGGCACAGGAGCTGAAAAAAAGTGGAATGACGGCAAGTGGTATGAGGATTTTCATGCAAGGCAAGCTGACCATGGATAGGAAATTTGTAAAGTCGCGATGTGGAGGGTGGACGGGCTTTTCAAGATAGAGACGTGATTCTCCCAAGGTTGGTCCAATGAGGGTTGTCACCGCGTCTTGATTCCATTAGATCCATGCCCATGGTGAAATGCTGGAAGTTGCCTTTTCTGGTGAGAGCGGGCTTCGGGGCGATGGTTGGCATTCTCATTTCGGCGATTGTGGCTTACTTGATACCGAGGGAGTACGAGAGTGAGGGGATCATCGAGGTGAGGCCGATTGCTGAAGAGAAACGCTCACTTGGAGACGGACCAGCAGAAGTTGAAGGGGAGGAAACTCCCGATTTTCTGGTGAAGGCGGCTATTGAGATGAAGGGCGGTGACTTGCTGGCAAAAATCGTCGGGAATCTTGAACTCGCCAAAAAATGGGGCGTCGATAGGGAAACCGCCATTCGGGTTCTGATAAAACAGGTGACCATTCAAAACATTCGCACCTCGGACTTGATTGCTATCAGAGTGCGGAACACGGACAGGGTGGAGGCGCGGGATATCGCGAATGAGGTTGCGCGGGTGTATAAAGACTACCGGGATGAAATTGGGCGACAGGATCGGGAGCGGATGCTCCTCGAAGCCCAAAAAGCGGTGAAAGATGAGGAGGAGAAATGGGAGGCTAAAATGTTCACCTTGGCCGAAGCGGATAGAAAATCGTGCAAGAATATCGAGGTCGAGGGACTTGAAACCTTGCTTCATCTCGACGAATCCGAAGAATACAGCGATGCCAGACGGGAGCACGGATTGGCTCAGCAGCAGCTTGAGAAATTGAGACTGGAGGCAATCAATCTTGGGATTTTCCGCGACGAATCCGTGTTGGTTCATGAAGACGCGCAGATCGCCGAGTTGCCCGTTTCTCCGAATGTCTCATTGATCCTGACACTCGGGGCCATCGGTGGCATGCTGCTTTTCGTCTTCCTTGGAAGACGGTTGGCGTGAGTTTGAGCGAGAAACCGTTGTCTAACGGTGGTCGGGGACCAGCAAGCAGCTTGGTTCCGCATCGGTGCTTTCTCCGTATGAGGCGTCCCATCAGGACGCGGGGATTTCGGTGGGGTTTCCCCACCCGGCATTTCATGCCGGGCTGGGATGATTCGTCCCGTTGGGACAAGGGAGGGGGGAGTTAGACTTCCCCCGGGTTGCTGGTTTCCAGCAGCTTCTTTGGGCGTGGAAGCGACCGGAAAGGGATCGGTCAAAGAACCTCCGCGACGAAGTTCTCCTTTTCGAAAATGCGGAACTCCTCGGGTTCCTCGCCGGTGCCGAGGAAGCGCGGCGGGATGTTGAGTTGGTCGTGGATGGTCACGGCGATGCCGCCTTTTCCGGAGCCGTCGAGCTTGGTGACGATGAGACCGTCGAGCGGGCTGGCCTTGTGGAATTCCTTGGCCTGCTGGAGCGCGTTGGAGCCGGTCGTGGCATCGACGACGAGCAACGTTAGATGCGGCGCGGTCTCGTCCTGCTTGGAAATCGTGCGGCGGATTTTTCCAAGTTCCTCCATCAGGTTGTGGCGGGTGTGGATGCGGCCGGCGGTGTCGCAGATGAGGAACTCGGTCTTGCTGGCGATGGCTTTCTGATGGGCGTGGAAGCAGACGGACGAAGGATCCGCGTTGGTGTTTCCGGTAACGACCTCGATTTCCAGGCGCTCGCCCCAGCGCTTGAGCTGCTCGACGGCGGCGGCGCGGAAGGTGTCGGCGGCGGCGAGGAGCACGCTGCGGTTGCGCTTTTTGAGCCAGAGGCCGAGTTTGGCAGAAGAGGTGGTTTTTCCGGTGCCGTTGACACCGACGACGAGGATCACGAAGGGTTTTCCATCCGCCCGCGGGGTGGGGGGGAGGAAATTGTCCGGAAGGCGTTTCGAAAGCTGGCGGCGGGTGACTTGCACGACGTCATCGGCGGAGACCTCGCGGCCGAGGTCGCGGAGTTCGTCGATGATGGCGGTGGTGACCTTGATGCCGAGATCCGAGCTGATGAGATCCGCCTCAAGGTCATCCCAATCGATTTCCGCGCGGTTGGTAACCTTGTTGATGAGTGATTTGAAAAAGCCTGCCATGGGGTGCGGCGCAGAGCAAAGGGCAAAGAGGCGGCAGCAGGGAGAAGAAAATACGCGGATTTGTCGTCCGCTTCTCTTTGCACTTTGCTCCATGCTTTCCGCTCCTACTCTCCTGCCGATGCCGAAAATCCGAGTGCTCCCCGATATTCTCGCCAGCCAGGTGGCGGCAGGGGAGGTGGTTGAGCGTCCGTCCTCGGTGGTCAAGGAACTGGTGGAAAACAGCGTTGATGCCGGGGCTAGGGAGATTCGGGTGGACATTGATCGCGGCGGAGCGGCCCTGATCCGGGTGAGCGACGACGGTTGCGGCATGTCCCGCGAGGACGCGCTGCTTTCACTGGAAAGGCATGCGACCAGCAAGCTGAGGACCGCGGGTGACCTTGCTTCGATCATGACCTTGGGATTCCGTGGAGAAGCAGTGCCGAGCATCGCCAGTGTCTCGCGTTTCCGGTTGGTCACCCGCGAGACGGATTCGGTCGCCGGGACGGAAATCCTCGTCGATGGCGGAAAAGTCCGTGACGTCCGCGATGCCGGTTGTGCTCCGGGGACGGTGATCGAGGCGAAGGCGCTGTTTTTCAACATGCCCGCGAGGCGGAAATTCCTGCGGGCGGAAACGACGGAGGCTGCCCACGTGGAGCATCAGCTTCGCTTGCACGCGTTGGCCGCGCCGACGGTCCGCTTCCGGCTGCGTCGCGACGACCGGGAGGTATTTGACTTGCCCGCTGCGGCCAAGGCGGTGGATCGGGTGAGGCAGTTGTTAGGTCCGGAGTTGTCGCGTGAGTTGATCGCGCTGCCACAGACCCATGGCAACGGCGTGTCGGTGGAAGGTTTCGTCCTGCCGGCAAGCCACGCCCGCAAGGGGCGGCGGCATCAATTTGTTTTTCTCAATGGCAGGCCGGTGGAGGATCCGGTGATTTCTCGCGCGCTTGCGGAGGGATTTCGCGGGGCCTTGCCCGACGGACTCTATCCGGCGGCCTGGCTGTGGATCGATCTGGAGCCGACCCTGGTGGATGTGAACGTGCATCCGGCGAAGCGCGAGGTGCGGTTTCATCGTCCGCTCGATGTGAAGGAGGTCATCCTTGAGGCCGTGATGTCCGGATTGAAGCCGCCGGCACCGGTTCCACCGAAACGAATCGAGCCGTCCACGTTGACGACGATGCCGAGCGAGGCGGTGGAAATTGATGCGGTTAGACCGGTATTTCACGCGCCCCAGCCGATGCTGGCGGATTGGGAAAAGTCCGTTCCGCCAACCTTGCCAGCCGCTCCGGAGGGGAAAGTGGAATCCAACATCACGTCGCCGGATTTCCGGATCATCGGCATGTTGCACCACCGCTTCGTGATCATGGAAAGCGAGGGCGGCTTGGTTCTCTTCGATCCCAGGGCGGCGTGGGAGCGGATTTACTATGAGAAGATCCTCAACCACGGGGAAGGCGGTCTTGAGACGCAAGGTCTGCTGGTTCCTGTGCTGCTGGAATTGGATCCTCGCGATCTCGATCTGGTCCTGCGGGAGCGGATGGCCTTGCAGGACTCGGGCATCGAGGTCGAGGCCTTCGGGGGAAACACGTTGCAGATCCGCAGCTTGCCCGCCTGTTTGGCGGTGAGCGATCCTCGGCCGTTTCTCGGAGCCCTGATTGACGAACTGCTGCATGACTCGACTCCGGGTGCCAGATTCACGATCGAACGTCTCGCACGACTCCTGGCCAGGCGGGCTTCCATGCTGGTGATTCCCAAACTTTCGGAGACGCAGGCCATTCTAACGGATTTGTTCGCCTGCGAGCTGCCCTACTGTGCGGCGGATGGTCGCCCGACACTTACCGAGTTCGGAATGAGGGAGTTGGACCGCCGTTTCGGGAGCGGCAAGTGATGGGAATGTGGTCGGAGTCACCCTACGTTATTGCGTGATAATGTGTGCTTTCAAAAGTTCCGGAGTGGTTGAATAGTAACCCCGGCTCGAACGCAGTTTGAGCCAACCAACTCCCCGCAGTTCTCCACCAGCTCCCCCCGCTTTTTGGAATCAGAACGAAAGGGTTTTCCCCCCCCAACACATCCCCCCCGATGAAAACAAGCCAGTTGGCAGCATTCGCTGCCGCCGTGTCCATCTGTACCCTCGCGTCCAATCGCGTCCAGGCAGGTAGCTCAACCTCGCCCTCCGTTCCGGTGGGTTGGTTGTCCACCGGTCAGTCAATCGTCCGTGCCGGAACCAACACGTCCCTGAGCTGGGACATCACCTATCCTTCCGTGGTGACGGACTATGTGACCATCGACGATCCGGCGACCGTCATTAGCAAGAGAGCCCTGAGTTACGAGGTTCGCGTGCTCGGTGCCGGTGTCACCTCGAGTTCATCTAACGGATCAAACTTCGCGTTCGTTCCCACGGAGGCCCAGTTGAGCGTCAACAACAATTCCTATCAGCGGATCTTCTACGGACCGAACAACGATGTGAATCCGACCAAGGTCGTTGCCTCCGGATCCCTTTCGGCAAACAAGAAACTCCGTTTCGGCGGTCGCTACTATTTCAATGGCAAATGGGGAACGAATTACACGTCCACAAGCGGCACCAACAATGTCCGGACCCTGGTGAACGGCGACACTCCTCCCACCACTTACCCGTTGTTCAGCGCGCCCACCCTGGAAAGCTTCCTCAAGCCTTATCTCGATTCCACCGGAAAGGTGAACATCGGGCCGATGGACGTGATCGTGTTCATGGAACTCACGCATACCGACGCCCAGAAGTATGATCCGGGTTACGACCTCCAGGACATGGTGCTTCTGGTCACTTTCAAGGCGAAGAACTGAACCGTCGAGACTCCCTTCGTCATGAAGCCACACCACCTGCTCATTCTCACCTGCTGTCTCAGCCATGCGACGGCGCAAACCACCGGCAAGGCTCCGGTGATGCGCGATGTTGTGACCCATCAACAACTGGCGCAAAACCTGCGCCAGTCGCAACAGGAGGATCCCATGAAACGATTGGAAACCGCCACCGGCGAGGACCCCTCGAAGACGAATGTTCCGAAGGACCTCATGAGCCAGTCCGACATCATTTGTTTCAACGGTCTGGCCACCCTGGTTCCGAAAAGCGCGATCCTCGCGTCCCCGGCCAACATGAAAGACCGCCTGGCGATGAGCCCGAATGCGAAAATCGTGGGTTGGTCGGAGTTCTACGTCGCCAATCGCGGATGGATCACCACCGAGGAAGTCAGTTTCAATCAAGCCGCCGGCAAGCTTCCGCTTTCGGAGGCGGTGACGGTCCAGATCGCGAAGAGCAGGAACCTCGTCGTGGCGACCTATCAGGGCGGGCCCATCTCCGTTCTCGCCTCCACGGGAGCAACCACCCATCAGGAAAACTCGAAGTAAACGACCATGAAATCCATCATCAGGAACTTGATCCCCCTCGCGATCGCCAGCGGAGGAATCGCGCTGGGTCAGAACGGCGGCACCTACACCAATTTCATCCGGCAGGTCCAGATGCCGACCGGCGTCCAGTGGGACGCGTCGGTCACCGCGAACGGCCAACGGAATTCGGCGCTTCCCATCGACCTTGGCGGGGCAAGGTTCGAACTCTGGACCGTCCTTTCGTCACCACCTACCAGCTATCTTCTCGATACCAAATACGTCAGCGCCTACCTGCCGGCGGCGGAAGTCGCGATTCGTTCGGAAGATCCCTACACGACGATCCCGAGGACCCGGGCGGACCGGCCGTTCTTCGTCGATCTCAAGGTTGACGGAATCCTGAGCGGTGACGGAGTCCCTGAGGCTTCCAAGGCGGTGAAACTGCTCCGCCATGTCCAATCCTACGGAGTTGCGGGAGTGGGCCAAAATCTCGACCGTAGCCAGGCCACCTTGCTGAACCAGGCGATGCTGACGCAAAACGGCACCCAGACCCTGACCTATGCGCTGACCTCTGTAACCGGTGCCGACCGGGCCAAGATTCGCGGCGAGGAGCGTTTTTCCGTTTACTCTCTGGCCGATGGATCGACTCCGGAATCCCAGGTTTCATCTCGGTACGTCCAAATCTGGCCCGTGGCGGACGGAGCCATTTCGGGCATCAAGCCCAATGAGAAAATCCGGGCAAAAATGCCGGACCTCACGCTCGCGCTGAACGACCTTTACCCGGATTCCAAGACCTATGCCCAGGTCTATGAAGGCGCCGCGCGTTTGGGAGTGACCGGGAAAATGGTTCCGGGAGCGACGGTGATCATCAATGACTCGATTCCCAACAGCCGTGTCCTGTCGCTGAGGGATTATGATTCGGTTTTCGACAAGGAAGGTCTCTGGACTCTTGAACTGCTCACCGAGACGCCGTTCGGAATCGACCGCCTGGCTCACGTGACGTTCACCATCGACCGGACCCTCAAGATTCACGCCACCTTCACCACGATCGAGTGAGGAGGGGAGAGGGTTGAAATAACCTCAACCGACCTCAAGCGCACCTGGGAGCAATCGTCCTGACGCGATCACGTCATAGGAATGTTTCTAAAATTGTTCAATAATTCTAAAAATTAGATGGAGGAGCTGCTCGGTTTCCGCTAAGGAAGTCGTGCTTTTAGTTCGCTGATTCGACAATTGAAGCGCTGAGTGGAGAGGCGGTGAGTCGGTTGCGGTCCGGAAAATCCCTTTAGGTATAAAGGAAAAACGGGATGACCATCTCATTTGATTTTCGTTCAAAATTCGTCAAATTTTTTTCTTGTTAAGTTTCATTAAAATTTTACAGTTCGCCCAAGTTCAAGCCATCCAGAGCTTAAACCGAATTGCAAAATCAAATGAAGACCTTGTGGATCACGACCGGAATTGCCAGCGCTACCCTCTGTGGGTTCGCCGCCGCGTCGCGATTGGACGAACGGCTTTCGGCCGTCCATGAGGGATTTCTCGAGAACCGACGTGAGGCCCTGCCCGGGCTGAGCGATCCGTTTGGAGTGCCGGAGGCCGCGAGGGTCGTGGTCGAGCAACCCCGCGGGAAATTCCGGTCGCAGGAGGAATGGAAACGCAACGTGGTGGCGACGGTCTTCTGGATTGGTGAATTGCCGACGGAAAACAACCCGACGCCCAACACCCAAAGCGCCTGGGATCAGAACTGGCAGGCCAACTACGGTGGTTATGACGAGCCGGATCGCCGCGCGGGTTATCTTCCCGCGAGCTTTGTTCCGGCCCTCAATCCGTTTTACGTCGCGCTCCCCTACAACGATGTTGCGAAAGGCGGTGTCCACCGTCCCGAGGCTTCCGAAGTGATTCCCTGGTTCTGGGAGAGCTATCGCGGCGACGGCATCTCCGTTTGCAAGGGGCGCTGGGTCGCGATCCATCACGAAGGCCGCGTTTGCTTCGCCCAGTGGGAGGATGTGGGGCCTTTCGAGGTGGACCACTGGCAATATGTTTTCGGCAAGGAGGCTCCAAGAGGCAACCGCAACCAGGCCGCCGGCATCGATTTGAGTCCCGCCGTCCGTGATTTCCTGAAACTCCGCAGCGGCCAGTCCGTCGAATGGCGCTTCGCCGACGAGCGGGAGGTTCCACGCGGCCCCTGGAAGAACTGGTCGCCCGAACCCTCGCTTCCCCAATATTGATTTCCTTGCCTGACAACTGCTGTTCCAACCTCTAACCCGATCCAAACGACCCCACCCGTCATCTGAATCAAACCACTCTCCTTCCTGAGGTGCTGTTGTCCCGACAGTCCCTCAGGCGGCCCGGATCGGGGTTCTGTCCCGAATCGGCAGGGTTCTTCGAGAAATTCTCGCAGCCCCCTGCCCATGCCCGAACCGGGCCGCCCGTCCCTCATTGGCTGTCCCGCTCATGAGATCAAGGACGGAAGGTGATTCCCGAAATCCCACCCTTACAACCAGCCATGAAAACAAGCCAATTGGCTGCCGTATCGGCAGCCGCATTCGCCGTGAGCGTCCTTATCGCGCCACGGCTCCTCGCCCAGGCGGTCCCCGCAGGACTGACCGGTTCGCTAACCGCCAATCCCGCCGTCGTCCAGGTGGGGCAGTCACCCAAGTTGAAGTGGAGCATCAACTACCCTTCGGTGGTGAAGAAGTATGTCAACATCGTTGACCCGGGTGATTCAGGCGGCAGTGGCCCCGGCACCATCACCCCGATCCAGAACCTCTACGCAGACGTTCGCATCCTCGGCCAAGGGGTTACGGTTCAAAGTGGAAACTCGTTCAACTTCGTTACCACCGAG
The DNA here is from genome assembly GCA_963810445.1 of uncultured Verrucomicrobiae bacterium. GTDB lineage: Bacteria > Verrucomicrobiota > Verrucomicrobiia > Verrucomicrobiales > Akkermansiaceae > Luteolibacter. Next base: position 110,942 of record CAWENZ010000020.1, read on the forward strand.
GCCCAGATGAGCATCAACAGCACGTCGTCCTTCAAGCGGATCTTTTACGGCATCAACCCGGACATCAATCCCGGGGCGGTCGTCAACCTGAAAAACATCTTCGGCAGCACCTATAACAACAATCTCATTCCGGCCGGCAGACCCCTGCGTTTCGGCGGAAGATATTACTACAACAGCAGTTGGGGAACCTTTTATAAATCCAGCGATGGTGGAGACAACGTGCGCTTCCTGGTGAACGGGGACACCCCTCCATCCAACGTCCCGGATTACAACGCTCCTTCGTTGGAAAGCTTCATCCGGCCCTACCTTGATCCATCCGGAAAGGTAAAGATCGGCCCCATGGACGTGATCGTGTTCATGGAACTCACCCACACTTCGAGCCAGAAATCCAACGTCGGTTACGACCTTCAGGATTTGGTTCTTCTCGTCACCTTCCGCACCCCTTGAAAACCATGAACCTCAAATCCTTGAAATGGTTGGCGGTCATCGGTTCATTTGGAATCCCTTGTCTTGTCACGGCGCAGACCGTGGCCGAGAGGCCACCGATGCGTGAGGCTCCCACCAATGAGCAACTCATCCAGCAGATGAGGATGGCTGATCAGGAAAGGGCGAAGCGTCCGGTTTCCGATGCGCCGCCAAGCCAGGATCCATCCACCCTCGAACGCCCTGCGGATCTCATCAGCCGGGCGGAGATCCTCTGCTACGGCGGGGCTCTTACCCTGGTTCCCAAACGTGCGGTTCTCCAGTATCCGGAGAAATATGCGGACCGTCTCAAGGCCGTGCAAGGGGTGAAGATCATCAGTTTTCCTGACTTTTATGCGGCGAACCGGAACTGGATCACCACCTTCGAGGTCAGTCGTGCCCAAGCCGAAGGCAAGGAACCCCTGCCGAAGGATGCCAAGGCCAACATGGTGAAATCCGGCAGCATGGTGGTCGCCACTTTCCTCGGAAATCCGATCTCCGTTCTTCCGGTCATCACGGAGGATCAGGCTACCGCAAAACTTCAAGACCCGTCCACCGCACCAAAACCATGAAAACGACATTACGAATCCTGATTTCCTCAATGTTCGCGATCAAGGTCGCGGGAGCGGCTGACCCGACCTACACGAACTTCATCTGGCAGCGCCAGTTGCCCAACGGGGCCGAGGTCAGCATGAACAATCTTCCGGCCAGTGATGAACAATACTCACCGTTGGCGATCCTTCCGGATGGCGCGCGTTTCGAGTTGTGGACCACCAGTTCCTCTCCGCTGACATCCTACCTGCTCCAGAGTGTTTACGTCGGCACCTATGTGCCGCAAGCCTCTGTGGTGATCGATACCGAGGATCCCTGGGGAAAAGAGCCCAACACGTCCACGTTCACCAATGTGACGTATGCGAATCCGACTTTCGCAACCGCCAAGGTGGTGCCTGTCAACACGCCTGCCAAGATACGGAGAACCCGTGCGGACCGTCCATTCAAGGTGTACTACACGACGAACGGACTCCTCAATGGCGCTACCGATCCTGCCCCTTCCAAGGCGGTCAATTTCTATCACCATATTCAATCCTATGGTCTCGGAGGAACCGGAAATCCGCTCGACCGGACGCAAGCCACCGTGGTGGCACCGGGAATGCCGCAAATCACGACCAACGGGGTGTTTGATCCCATCGTGGTGAATCTCACGACGATCGCAGGGGCGGACAGGACCAAGATCCGGGGTGAGGAGCGCTACTCGATCTTTTCCCTGCAAGATAACCAGGATCCCAGCCATCCCATCGCGCCCAACGAACTCGCGTCGCAGTATGTCCAGATCTGGCCCATGAGCGACGGCTCCATCTCGGGCATCGCATCGAACCAGATCGTTCGCTTCGCAATGCCAAAGGTGACCTTTGTTTACAACGATACCTATCCGGGCTCGCAGACCTTTGCCCAGGTTTACAAGGGCGAGATGCGGGACAACGTGGACGGACTGATTGTTCCCGGCTCCCACAAGAACAACACCAACACCATTCCGGAAAGTTACACGGAATCGACGGGTGGCGAGTTCGACCGGATCTTCGACAGTGACGGGCGCTGGACCATGGAGGTTCTCACGGTTTCTCCTTTCGACACCATCCGGCTGGCCTACGTCAGTTTCACGCTGGATCGGACCATCGAGGTGAACGGTTCGGTCACCACCATCGAGTGATGGTCAGGGCTTTCCGAGCAACTTCAACAGCTCGGTCCTGAAATTGTCGTTTCGATAGATCAGCGAAAAGCGCGCATCCTTGGATTTCCTCAGCAAGTCCTCCACCTCGGTGAAAGCCAACAGAAGAAACAATCCTTTGACCGGTTCACGATGAAAAGATTGCGTACGAGTCACGAATTGATCCTCCACCGTCCGCTGTTGCTGGTTCGGCAACAGCGGGCCGTGCTCCGTGACCACCTGTTTCCGGAGTTCCTCGAAACGGGACTCCATCAGGTCGGCGGACGCCTCGGGATCGATGTAGTGGACCGTCATCTCGTAGAGCTTGCCGCCAAGGAAACGTCCTTCAACCGCAGCCGCCTTGGAATCAGGCAGGAAACCCTTTCGAGGGGAAATCTTGAGGACCCGCATTGCGGGTTGATCGCCAGGAAGGTTGATGGTAACGTCCAGAGAATGTTTGGAAGCCCATACAATCAACTTTTCCGGAGAATCGCCCCAACGCAGGCCGAAGGGGGGCTCGAGAACTCCCTGGGCCATGACGATTCCAGTCGCCGCAAGCAGCAACCAGGCGCAGCCGATGAATCCGCGAAGCAAACCGAACATGCGGGCACGATGATGAGAAACCGGCCGGTTCGCAAGGCGAGATCCCGCAGCCGGGGCTTTGTCCTGGTGGAGGCGATGATGTCCTTGTCCATTCTAACGGTCGTCGGGTTGACCATGCTGAAGCTCTCCCTGAACATCCTCCATCCGAGGCAGTGGATTCTCCAGCAGACCGTGACCGATGCCTACATGACCTACGAACGGGCTTACGCGGAACGCATTCCCTTCGAAAATCTCATTGCCGGCGATTCGCCATGGCCGGTCTATCCCGCGACCAGTTCCACCACCCTGGAGATCGGCAGGTTGCCGGGTGGCAAACCCATCACCGGCACCGTGGTGAGGACCCGGGTTGCGGATACCGGAAATTACCCGATCGACGGTGGTTCCGGAACGCTCGCGACCAATCCCGCCGGCATGAAAGTCTGGCGGGCCCAGAGCATCGTCACCTACAAGGTGGGCCAGCGGACCTACGCGAAATCCCGAACCGTTCTCCGTTCCCAATGAAATCCACACGCCGCCGCCTGCGTCGTGGCATGACGCTCATCGAGCTTTCCATGGCCATGTTCCTCGGCATGACCATCGGTGCCATGTTGCTGGCCTTGTTCAACCAGCAGCTCACCTTCCTCAAGATCTTCAAGGCCCAGAATTTCCTAACCGACGAGGCTCCCGTCATCAGCATGTATGTCAGCCGTCTGGTTGGAAAGGCGGACCGCTTCCGCTTGCATGATTCCGTGGCTGACGCTCTATCCGGGGCCAATCCGCGACTCACGGCCTCACCCGTGATCCTGCTCAACTTCCGGCAGCCGGACGGGACGATGCGGGCCACCATCCTTTCCTATGAAAACCGGGGAACGGGCAATGCCCTCTACTACTACGTCGTTCCCATCTCAGGTGTGTTGGGCGCACCCCAATGGGCGGTGACCAAATCGCCGGCGAATGTCGTCTTCTCGATGGTCCAAGGTGTCATGCGAATGACCCTAACCGGGAAAAATGGTGAGGAAATCACCTATTCAGGAACCATGCAGCAATGAAAACCACCTCGAACCGCCGCCATCGTGGCTTTGTCTCCTATTTGCTGGTGCTGTCCACCGGCATGGTCCTCACGCTCCTGACCATCTATGCCTACCGCCGGGCGGTCAACGCGCAGTCGGTCCAGTCCAAGGTGCAGTTGCGGGTGGACTATGCGGAAAAGGAGGAGGCCATCCTCCGTGCGATCGTGGCACTCACCCCGAACCGCGCCATCCGCGCGATGCAGCAGGACTCCAACCTGAACTCGACCAAGAGCGACCCGCTCCGTTGGCAGAACATCTTCTCGGATGCCCTGGATCTTGCGAATTCCAGGACCTCCATCTCCAGCAACATGGTCTCCACCCTCGGTATCCCGAAGCTGGTGGTTGGCAATGCGGGGGATTCCGCTCTCGGCGCGCCGGACAGGATCTTCAAGGCGATACCTCAGGAAACAGGGTATGTCTCGGCCGGCATCAACCGGAGTCTGGGAACCGGATTTCCACCGCCTTTGTCGTCCAACGATTCCACGACTTCCACGCGAGACTTTATCTATCCGATCATTTCAACCAAGAAAGCCTATAGCTCGCTGGCCCAATCCGGCGTGGGACTCTCGGTGTCCAGCTATCCCAACTTCAACCTCCTGAAATACCCGCAGATCAACTTCGGTTATGCCAAGCCGGGGGAGGATTTCGTGGCAAAAAGAAACTGGTGGTCCTTCTCCGTGGATGTCGCGGGCAACGATGGAAACACGACACTGGTCGCCCGCAAGAAGCGCGACTATGTGCTTTCGATCTACGAAATCCCGTCACAGCTTGCGATTTCCGCCTCGTCGTTCATGTCCATCGGCCAGTATGCCAGTGGCGATGCATGGCAGAACGTGAGCATCGACGGAGGCATGTTTGTCGGCAAGGCCGAGGTGACCGGAAATACCGCGCTCTCATCGCTCTCCAGCCGTCGCGGGATGTCGCTTTCGAACGGCACGACCGTCGGCGGCCAGAGCTTCGCGAACAATCCGTTCACACCGGGAGTGCGCGAGGCCTATCAGGTCACCACCGGCCAGTTTTTTCCCGTCTCACTGGCGTCCGAAAGTGGTCGCGCCGCCTTCATTCCCATCAACCGCGGGGCCGAATTCTTCGACCGCTTCTCGAATACGGACGAAACCAATGTCCTGTCCACCACCAGTTGGAACAACTACTCCCTCGGAGCGATGCAGTGCGCGATGCGGCTGGATATTACCCAAACGCAGAGCTCGACCAACCTGACTCCGACGATGCTGCGGTTCCAGTATTACCAGACCAACGGAACGCGCGCGACGATGCAGATGCCGTTGAATTCGGCGATCCTGACCTCATTGCCACCTGGATATGTGAAAATCTGCGACGAGAACCAGAGTTATACCTTCGCGGATGCGGTGGACGTGGCTTACGGAGTCAGTGGCGGATTCACGTTCAGACAGGGACTTTCCGGAACCATCAACTTCAACAACTCGACGTTCGGGGATCCCAAGGTGGGAACTTTCAAGGGCGGCTACTGGCGACCGCGCGCACCATTTGAAATCCAGGCACTCGCCGGAGGCCAGACTTGCGTGGCGGTTTATCCACAGCGGATTCCCGGTTTCCTGAACACCATCAATGCCGCCAATTCCGCGACCAACAACTCGCTCGTGGTCAACGTGGATTACTCCGTGACAGGGCTCAACAACGTGAACCGCAAGCCTCTCATCCCTTGCACCAGCAACGACTACGGTCTGATTGTGAAGGAATGCGGCGACTTGACCGGCTTCACCAAGGGCTTTTCCCTCGTCACGAACCTCCGGCTCTACATTGGGGATGATTTCAATATCGTGCCTGCCACCCCTCCTTCCGGATACACGCCGGCGGTCACCGCGTCGAACCCGACCGGAAGATACATGCCACCGTGCTCCTTGTTCTCTCCGGAAAAGCGTTACGGGGTCGATGTTGACCCGTTCGCGGTTTCATTGAGCGGGCAGATCGGTTCCCTGGCTAGCGACTCTGTCGCCAACGCGATCAGGCCACTGGATTCCAAGAGCGTGAGCGGTGTGAACATCGGTGCCGATCGCATCACGGTCAACCTGAGCCCCCTGCGGCACCCGGCCGAACTGCCACCCATCACCATGATGAACTGGCTGGTGCTCCTGGAGGAACGGCGCAATGAGTTCTACTAACAATGTTCCTGCCTACTCCTCCATGTAGAGGATGCGGCCGCAATCCTCGCATTGGGCGATTTCCTTGCCGGCCTGCACCTTCATCACGGTGGAGGCGATGAGTTTCATGTGGCAGCCCTCGCATTTGCCTTCGCGAAGGGGGGCCACCGCGAGACCGTCCTTGATCTTCATCAAGCGCGTGTAGAGCGGCAGGAGAGTGTCGGGAACGTTCTTCGATAGCCCGTCGCGCTCGGCAAGGATTTCAGCCTGGTCGGCCTTCATGCGCTCGTGCCGTTGGGAAATCGAAGCCAGGTCTTCCTCCACCAGCTTGCGGGTGTGCGCCATGGCAGCCTCCGCGACCTTCAATTTGGCACGGTAACCATCGACCTCTTCCATCGCTTCCAGTTCCTGGGTCTCGAAGGTATCCAGTTCCTTTTCGTAGCGCGTGATTTCGTGTCCCAAGGCGACGAACTCCTCGTTCTTCCGGGTTTCAAACTGTTGATTCTTGAGCCGCTTGATCGTCGTCCGGCGGGTTTCCGCATCGAGTTCGATTTTCTTCACCCGCAATTCACACTCGAGCAGCGCCTGGTGGGCCCTGGCGACCGCAGCCTCGTCACTCGCCAACTTGGATTTCGCCCGGGCCTCGTCCACCGGCAGTTTTTCGAGATCCTTCGCCAAGGCGTTCAGGCGGCGGTCACGGTCCTGGAGTATCAACAACGCGCGAACTTCATCTTGCATGCACGTTGCCTAAACGCCCCGAACGAACACCGCAAGGATTGCTTGTCTGTCGCGAGCTGATCCTATCGTGGTGTTAGGGCGGGGTCTTCTTTCTTTGGGAGGGTGAGGAGTTTTTAAAATATTCGGATCGGAGATACCTTTAATACTATTTCCTCTTGATTTTATGAAATATTTGGTATTTAAGGGAGCCGAATCAGATTTTCGCGTCATGAATTTCCAAAAAATCAACAAGGGTTGGACACGGTTAGCGGGCTGTTTGTTAACGGCAGGATGGATGACGGCCGGGACAAATGCCGCTGTCTCCATCGACGGATCCGCAACAGTCGGGGATGGATACACCACCCTTCACGTCCAGCAGAACGCGACCAGCGGAGATTCCAGGAACGCGCTTGTGAATTTCAGGTCGGTCCAGGATGGCGATCTCCTGAACGTGTTTCTGGGAGGGGTGGTTGATGGAAGCGGTAATTCCATCATTCTGTTCATTGACTCAAAGGCTGGCGGAGTTTCGAGAATCACCGATACCCAGATTACCGTTGTTGATGAAAACGACAACACGGAGGAATATTACATCAACCAGTTCGCGATTGATGACACTGAAGGCATGACATTCGAAAATGGTTTCCTGCCGGATATCGCGATCCGGATCGGCGGCGGTGGCACCGGAACGGCACGCAGGGCCAATGTGAATTACTACGACCTGACGGCAGGCACTTTCCAGATCGTCGGCGAAGCCCATCAGGCGAATGTGTCATACGGTCCCATCTCCAACATGAGAGCGGTGTGGAATGCCGTGGGAAGCCTGGCCAACTACGGCACCGTTGCCGACGGGGTCACGGCCTGCAGGTCGTCGCGCTTGGTGCCACTGACGCGCACCGTGTCGCCCTGGATCGCGGCCTGTGCCTTGAGCTTGCTTTGCTTGACCAGGGTCTGGATCTTCTTGGCCAACTCGCTGTCGATGCCACACTTGACGGCCACGGGCTGGCGCACCTTGTCGCCGCCGATCTTTTCGATCTTGGCGCTGTCGTCGAGAAACCGCACATCGACGCCGCGCTTGGCCAGCTTGGCCAGCAGCACATCCTTGACCTGGCCGATCTGGAAGTCGCTGTCGGCGTAGAGCATCAGGTCGCGCTCCTTGGCGGCCTTCTCGGTCAAGTCGATCTTGGCGCTCGAACCCTTGAAATCGAATCGCGTGCCGATTTCCTTGTTGCTCTGGTCCACGGCATTGCGCAACTCCACGAAGTCGGGTTCGAGAACGGTGTCGAAGCTGGGCATTGGTAAACGCAGACTGTTGCGGCCGCGGTGCGTTGATGGGTCAAAATTCTGCCATGTCCCCTGCCACTGTAGCCGCTTCGCCGATCGAGCATGGTGTGAACCTGCGCACGTTCAACAGCTTTGGGCTGCCCGCGGTGGCTCATACCCTGGTTCGTATCGACAGCGACGCCGCGCTGCGGCGCGTCATCGACCATCCTGACCTGGGACGTGCACCCAAGTTCATCCTGGGTGGCGGCAGCAACGTGATCTTCACGCGCGATCCGCAGGCGGTGGTGCTGAAGGTCGAGGTGCGCGGACTGCGCCTGGTCGAGGAACGCGCCGACGCGTGGATCGTCGAGGCCGGCGCCGGTGAGACCTGGCACGACACCGTGGACTGGACGCTGGCGCAGGGCTGGCCTGGGCTGGAAAACCTGGCGCTGATCCCAGGCTCGGTGGGCGCCGCGCCGGTGCAGAACATCGGTGCCTACGGCGTGGAGCTGAAGGACCGCTTTCATTCGCTCGACGTGGTCGACCTGGTCACGGGCCGCAGCGTGACCTTCGACGCAGCGATGTGCCGATTCGCCTACCGCGACAGCGTCTTCAAGCATGAACTCGCGGGCAAGGGCGTCATCACGCGCGTCCGCTTTGCGTTGCCACGGCCCTGGCAGCCGGTGCTGGGTTACCTCGAACTCGAACGCAAGGTCCTTGAGACCGGCATCGTGGCGCCCGCTGCCCGGACCGTGTTCGATTGGGTCTGCGCGATCCGCCGTGGCAAGCTGCCCGATCCGGTCGAGGTCGGCAATGTCGGGAGTTTCTTCAAGAACCCGGTGGTCAGCCCCGAACAATGCCGCGACATCATCGGCCGCGATCCCGAGGTGGTGCATTACCCACTGCCTGATGGCAGCGTCAAGCTGGCCGCGGGGTGGTTGATCGACGCCTGCGGCTGGAAGGGCAAGTCGATTGGCCGCGCGGGGGTCTACGACAAGCAGGCCCTGGTCCTGGTCAACCGTGGCGGCGCGTCGGGCGCCGAGGTCCTGACATTGGCCCAGGCAATTCAGGAGAGCGTCTACGGGCGCTTCGGGATTCGGCTCGAGCCCGAGCCCGTGGTGATCTGACCCGGCTAACTGCGTGCGGGGCGCAGCGCTGACTTCGGCCGAAACGCCTTGCACACCGCCTCGTCGGTCTCGAGGTAGGGTCCGCCGATCAGGTCGATGCAGTAGGGCACGGCGGAAAAGATCCCGCGCACCGGCGGTGAGGACGAAGGCAGTCCCTCCAGGGTCTCGGCGATCGACTTGGGCTGGCCCGGCAGATTGACGATCAGGCACTGCTTGCGGATCACGGCGACCTGCCGCGACAGGATTGCGGTGGGCACGAAGTTCAGGCTGATCTGCCTCATTTGTTCACCAAAGCCAGGCATCACCCTGTCGGCAACGGCGAGCGTGGCTTCGGGTGTCACGTCGCGCAGCGCCGGGCCCGTGCCGCCCGTCGTCAGCACCAGCGCGCAGCCTTGGTGGTCGACCAGGTCGATCAATGCACCGGCGATGCGGTCTTGCTCGTCGGCGATGACGCGCGTGTCCCAGTCGATCGGGTTGCGCAGCGCACGCGCAAGCCATGCCTGCAGGGCCGGGATGCCCTTGTCTTCGTAGACGCCGGCCGACGCGCGGTCGCTCACCGACAGGAGCCCGATCTTGATGGGGTCGAAAGCGTCACTCATGGTCAGCCACCAGCACGGGCTTGATGAACTGGAACAGCTCGCGCCAGGCGCGGCCGTGGCGCTGCTCAGGCGCAAGAGCCGCTTCCTTGCGCGCGTTGCGGATCAAGGTGCGCAGCTCTTGGGTCTCGGTGTCGGGATGCTCGGCCAGCCAACGCGTCAGTGCGTCGTCATGGGCCACGAGTTCGACGCGCCAGTGTTCGGCCTGGTGCAGCGCCAACGCGTCATGGGCGCGCCCCAGCTGGGCCTCGGCCACCGCTTCCTGCAAGGGTGCCAGGTCGGCGTGGCGCATCAGCTTGCCGATCAGCTGTCGGTGGCGCCGGCGGCCTTCATGGGACTTCGTGCGCTGGTACTCATGCAGCGCGTCGCGAAGTGCTTCGGGCATGTCGAGCGCGGTCAGCCGAGACTCGGGCAAGGCTGCCAGCGCTTCGCCAAGGGCCTGCTGCTCATGCGCTTGCCTTTTCAGCGCCGACTTGCTCGGGCGTTCATCGTCGGTATCGTTCTCAGTGATCGGGACAAAGCGGGTCATGGGCGACGACTCGAAGCGTGATCGTTATCATAGTTCTCAGCACCCATTGCACCGAACATGACACGACCTACCGGTTTCGCCTACTCGATCGCACAGTTCCAACAGACTGTCGATGACGCCTTGGCCATCGCGCGGCGCCTCGGCGCAAGTGATGCCGCTGCCGAAGTCTCCGAAGGTGTGGGTTTGTCGGTATCGGTGCGCGTCGGTGAGTTGGAGAATGTCGAGCGCAATCGCGACAAGTCGCTGGGTGTCACGGTCTACGCCGGCCAGCGCAGGGGCAATGCCAGCACATCCGACTTCTCGCGCGCGGCGATCGAGCAGACCGTCAGGGCCGCCCACGACATCGCGCGTTTCACGGCCGAAGACCCCGCAGCCGGCCTGCCAGACGAGGCGGACGTGGCGCCCGCACGAGTCGCATCGCGCGACCTTGACCTGTTCCACCCCTGGGCCATCGACGCCGAAGCCGCGGCGACCTTGGCGCTTCGATGCGAGGTCGCCGCAATGGACACCGACCGGCGGATCACAAATTCCGAGGGCGCAGCGGTCAGTGCCCAGCAATCGCACTTCGTCATGGGCAATACGCGCGGCTTTCGCGGCGGTTATGCCAGTTCGCGGCATTCGATTTCGGTGGCGCCGATCGCTGGCAAGGGCGACGGCATGCAGCGCGACTACTGGTACAGCTCGATGCGCGACGCACGCGACCTCGCAGCCGCGGAGGCCGTCGGCACGCTACGCCGCCGAGCGCGCCATGTCACGCTTGGGTGCGCGCAAGGTCGCGACCTGCGAAGTGCCCGTGCTGTTCGAATCGACCCTGGCTGCCGGATTGCTGGGTGCCTTCGTACAGGCCACGTCGGGCGGATCGCTGTACCGCAAGGCAACCTTCCTCGAAGACAGCCTGGGCAAGCAGGTGATGGCTGCGCACCTCGACTTGCGCGAGGATCCCCATCGATTGAAGGGCAAGGGCAGTGCCGCGTTCGACGACGAAGGCGTGGCCACCCATGCGCGTGATGTCGTCGCTGCCGGGGTCGTCCAGGGCTACTTCCTCTCCAGCTATTCGGCACGCAAGCTCGGCATGAAAACCACCGGCCATGCCGGCGGGTCGCACAACCTGTCGCTCACAAGCCGCCTGACGCGGCCGGGCGACAACCTCGACGCGATGCTGGGCAAGCTGCACCGCGGCCTGTTCGTCATCGAGCTGATGGGCCAGGGCGTCAATTACGTGACCGGTGACTACTCGCGTGGCGCAACGGGCTTCTGGGTCGAGGGCGGCAAGATTGTTCATCCGGTGCACGAGGTGACGATTGCCGGCAACCTGCGCGACATGCTGAAGAACATCGTTGCGGTTGGTGGCGACGCCTATACCTACGGCAGCAAGACGATCGGCTCGGTGCTGGTCGACCGCATGACCGTGGCTGGGGCCTGAAGCGTGCCGCTTGGGCTTTGGGTAAACCCGCGGCGGCACCGATGCGTCGGTTGCCTAAAATGCCCTGTTAGATTCGATTTGCTCACTGAGTCCAAAGGAGACTAGATATGGAACGTCGTTCATTCGTACGCAGCGCCGGCATCGCCGGTGTGCTGGCCGCGGGCGCCGCCCCGGCCATCGTGCAACGCGCAGGCCAATATCCGCTGGCGCCTGACCTCGAGCTTCCCGAAGTCGCTCGACACGCTGTTCGGCGTCTCCGACGTGTTCGCCAAGAAGGTCAGCGACATGTCGGGCGGCAAGTTCGAGATCACCGACCCACGCCGCCGGCGAACTGGTGCCGGCCTTCGGCACCGTCGATGCCACGCAGGCCGGCACCGTCGAGTGCTCGCACACCGCGCCGTACTACTACTTCGGCAAGGACCCGACCTTCGCCATCGGCTGCGCGATCCCGTTCGGCCTCAACAGCCGCCAGATGACGGCCTGGATGTACGACGGCAATGGCCTGAAGCTGACGCGCGAGTTCTACACCAACTTCAACATCATCAACTTCCCGATGGGCAACACCGGCGCCCAGATGGGCGGCTGGTGGCGCAAGGAGATCAAGTCGCTGGCCGACGTCAAGGGCCAGAAGTTCCGCACCGGCGGCTTCAGCGGCAAGGTGCTCGAGCGCATCGGCGGCGTGGCCGCCAACATCCCCGGCGGCGAGATCTACCAGGCGCTGGAAAAGGGCACCATCGACGCGGCCGAGTGGGTCGGTCCCTATGACGACGAGAAGCTCGGCTTCTACAAGGTCGCCAAGTACTACGCCTACCCGGGCTGGTGGGAAGGTGGCCCGCAGCTCGACCTGCACGTCAACACCAAGGCCTACGAGGCGCTGTCGGGCGAGAACAAGGCCATCATCGAATGCTGCGGCGGCTTTTGCGCACACCAACATGCAGGCCAAGTACGACGTCCGCAACCCGGCCGCGCTGAAGCGCCTGGTCGGCGGCGGCGCCAAGCTGTTCCGCTTCCCCAAGGACATGATGGACGCGGCCTTCAAGGAGGCGCAGGCGCTGTACAGCGAGCTGAACGGCAGCAACCCGGCGTGGAAGAAGATCTACGACGACTACGCGGCCTATCGTCGCGACGCGAACCTGTGGTTCCGCTTCACCGAAGCCGGCTTCGACGACTTCATGCAGCAGCAGAAGCTCTGATCGCGGCGAGCGCGCCGGACACGGCGCGCTCGCGTTGCTGCTTGAAAGCGAAAACCCCGCCTTGGCGGGGTTTTTCTTGTCGCGCACCGCTGCTCAGCAGGGCGGCCCGCGTCACTTCTTCTTCTCGTCGTGCTTCAGCGCGTCGAGCAGCGCCTTCATCGGATCGTCGGCAGCGGCCCCGGCGTGCCACTGCCCGCGATGCCGCGTCCGCCGAGCGCGCGGCTCCATCGCGTCACGGCCGGCGTCGCGCATGTCCTGCAGCGCCTCTTCGGCGTCGATCTGCGGTCCCTTCTTGATGCCGCCGGTCACCAGCTGCGGGTAGATCACGACCGCGGCCACCATGATCAGCTGCAGCACGATGAAGGCGATCGAGCCCTTGTAGATCTGCGCCGTGGTCACCGCCGGGATCGTCTTGCCGCTGAGGCGGTCGACGTAGTCGCTCTTGGCCGCCACGCTGCGCAGGTAGAACAGCGCGAAGCCGAAGGGCGGCGTCAGGAACGAGGTCTGCAGGTTCATCGCCAGGATGACGCCGAACCAGATCAGGTCGATGCCCATCTTGTCGGCCACCGGCGCCAGCATCGGGATCACGATGAAGGCGATCTCGAAGAAGTCGATGAACATGCCCGAGCACGAAGACCAGGAGGTTGACGATGATCAGGAAGCCGATCTGGCCGCCGGGCAGCTGCGTTGAACAGGTGCTCGACCCAGATGTGGCCGTCGGCGGCGTTGAAGGTGAAGCTGAAGACCGTCGAGCCGATCAGGATGAACATCACGAAGGTGGCCAGCTTGGCGGTGGCCTCCAGCGCCTGGCGCAGCAGCTTCATGCTCAGCGCGCGGCGCCCGGTGGCCATGATCAGCGCGCCCAGCGCACCCATCGCACCGCCTTCGGTGGGCGTGGCCACGCCGAGGAAGATCGTGCCGAGCACCAGGAAGATCAGCACCAGCGGCGGGATCAGCACGAAGGTGACGCGTTCGGCCAGGCGCGAGTATTTACTAAACGAAGTTCTTTATTCACTTAGTTAGGAAATGCAAAAAAAGGTTGGTATGATTGGGCAGTAACTGCATTCTTGACTACCTGTTACTTTGGCACTTACTTGCACCATTGATGCTTTATCTATGGCTTTGCTTTAGGGTTGGTATAGCTTTGCTATGCTTTAAGTAGGAATTTGGAAATTACGGTAGTACGCTTTAGCTTCACTCCTCGCTCCCGAATTGCCTATTTTTTTTTCCCGATTTGACTACTTGTATATTTATAAAAAGTATATATTTGCTTTACTGGTATTTTACCAAAGGCGTAATTTAAAAAAAGTATTATTTTTGACGTATGGATACAACTAGCAAACCCAAACATATAGGCCGCAATATAAGCCGTATACGCGAATTACGCGAAATGAAACAAGAAGCACTTGCAATAGCGATTGGCGTAAGCCAACAGACTATTTCTAACATTGAAAATAGTGAAACTGTTGAAGATGATAAACTGCAAGAAATAGCCAAAGCATTGGGTGTTTCTGCCGAAGCGATTAAAAACTTTTCTGAGGAAGGTGTGATTAATTACTTTAATAATTTTTACGATAATAGTTTTGCTCATAGTCAAGGAACTTTTAATTCAACCAATTGTACTTTTAACCCATTGGATAAAGTTGTAGAACTTTATGAGCGACTGGTTCAAGCTGAGAAAGATAAGATTGATTACCTCGAAAAACTTTTAAATAAATAATTGAACTGATTATTTTTTATTGAAGGCCTTTCTTTTGAAAGGCTTTTCTATTTAGGTTAATTAGTATTGCAATTGAAGTGGTTTTTTGTAGGATTTTTTTATATATTTGAGAAATGTAAATTTTGATTTTATCAGACCTAAATACCCAAAATTGTGTAGATAAGTCTGATTTTATCAGACAAATATACAAGTTATGCGTCATTGTATGAAAGGCATCACGCCTACGCAAAATTTAAAGAAAAATGAATGAATCTCTTCTAAATTTATATTGTAATTACCATCCTGACTTTTTAGAAAAGTTGGAAATATTTTCAGTAGCAAATAAGAAACGAATTCTAAAAAATTTAAAAAGTACTAAGCAAAAAAATAGCTTCTTATCAACTGTAGCTGAAATTAAATTTGGGGAATTATTTAATAGCCTAAATTTAGAAATTGAATACGAGAAAAAATTTTATACCAAACAAACTCCTGATTGGTCATTGAATTTTGAAAACTCAATTGCAATCTGTGAAGTATATCGCTTAGGGAAAAGTGAGAAAGATGAAATATTTAGTAATTTTGAAAACCAAATTAGAGAATCATTAGAAAAATTACAATATAACTATTTTATAAAAATTCATTTATTTAACGAGGATTTTGATATAATAAAATTTGAAGTTGAAATAATAATTAAAGAGTTAAAAAGTTGGCTGAAAAGTTCATCTAAAATTGTTGGTGATAAAGTTATCATTTATGACCTTTTTGTATTTGAAATTATAAAAGTAAATACAAATATTAATCATATATGCTCAATTGGTCCTGCAAAATCAATTGATTACAAACCACACAAACTTAAACAAATAGATAATTTAAGAGAAAATGAAATAAGTAAGAAGTTAAAAAAATATAATGAAATTATTTCAAAAGAAGAATTAGCCTATTTTATTTGTGTTTATATTGATTTTATTAGTGGTTTTGACATTGAAGACTTTAAAGAATATTTTTTAGGCATAGGAGTTGAAAACATAGATTTTGAAACTGCTGTTGGTAAATCAGACGAATTTAAACATTTAGGCTCCACATGGACTGAATTAGGAGAATTTTACAATAACTTACAATTGAGTGGAATTATAATATTCTACAATAATTCTTTTTATTGCTTAATGAATCCAATTCAAAAACAGGTAATTCACAATCAGAAAAACTATTTTTTAAAGGAAAAATTATTAAGCATAAATCACTAAGAATTGTTAATAAAAATGACAACGAACGCATAACAGGCGTTTGGCAAGATTGCGAATTTTGTAGTAAATTCACGTTTATTTCTCGCAAGAATTTTTATCTTTAACAGAAAATAATTAATTCCGAAGTTCGCAACCTCACCAAGTGCCGGAACGTTAGTGGCTATTATTCCCCAAAACCGGACAATTCTATGAATTTACAACCAACAATTTTCATCAGTTCTATAATATCGGAGTTTTACGATCTCCGAGGAGCATTGAGATATTTTTTAGGCAAAAGTGGTTTCAGAGTATTAATGTCTGAAGAGCCAGATTTTGGTGCAGACTGTGATAAAGATTCACTTGAAAATTGCAAAGAAAGAATTTCTAGTTCTGATTATTACTTTTTAATCATTGGTGTAAAGCCCGGTTTTGAATTTGAATTATCTGATGGCACAAAAACCACCGTAACATTTGAAGAGTTTAAACACTTTTTAGAATTAAAAGCAAATGGTCAAAATATAAATTTGCTTGCATTCGTAAGAAAGCAAGCATGGGAATATTACGTCAACAAAGATTTTGACAATATGACTAAAATACAGCACGACTTCATTGACGAGTTAGTTAACAACTCACTACTAGACAAACAAATTGGAAGATGGCGATACACTTTTGATAAATTTGCCGATATAATTACAGTTTTAGAAACTAACCAAAATGGTCTTTTTATTGAAGCAACCAGAAAAATAGGCATTTATAGAAATTACTTGAAATTAGAGTTAACTCATATTTTAAAAGCATTGCTATTAAGTGACAAAAAAGATGGTAAAGGAATTAGAACGTTAAAAGAATTTATTGGACTTCCAGAAATTGAATTTGCAGAATACTTCACACCTCAAAAAATTCATAAAGATGTAGCTGCAAAGATTATTGCTTTCGTACAATTTTATTCATACAAACAGGATTTGCTTTTAAAAATCAATAGAATTTTTAATTATATAGCACAAGGAGAATTTGCAATTTTTAATCCTGAAACTGAATCTTACGAACAACCTGAGTACATAAAAATGACAATTCAAGCATTGGAAATACTAGAAAAATCACTCATAAATTTTCAACAAGGCGATTTTTATAAAAGAATAATTTCAATGGAATCTGATGTTAACAATTTTAAACTTAGAGAATTTGAATATGGTATAGTAAAAAGTCAATTAGCGGATATAGATATTGTAACATTAAAACTTATCAACTTAATGAAATGTCTTCATAATAATTGGAGTAGATTTTGCTAAAACGGATGGAAATAGATATGACTATAGAGGTTCAACAACGGACAGCATAACTACCGAAGAAATAATTGAGTTTTCAAACAAATACTTTGACAAAAAATAACAGCCACTAACAGCCGTTTGGCAAGATTGCGAATTTTGTGGTAAGTTCACGTTTACGTTTCGCAAGAATTTTTATCTTTAATGGAAAATAAAAGGTTCCGAAGTTCGCAACCTGACAAGAAGCGGCGGAACGTTAGCAGAAACTTTAAAACACTCTTATGAAAAAAGAAGTTAAAAAAATAATTCAAGAAATATTCGATCCTTTCATTCATAGTCAAGACATTAAAACTCATACTTTAACTAAATCTCCTACATTTAAAGAAATTGAAAGTTTTGCTGAACTAATATCAAAAGATGAATCAGAAGAGAGTTTTCAAAAATTTCTTGGAAAAAATTCAAGTTTTTTATTTAGGCAAGCGATTTCATCAGATGAAAGTCCACTTGGACTTTTGGCTAAACCTCCAATTAGCAATTTTAATTTTGCTGATTTTGCAATATTTAGTGTTTCTCAAGGAGGTTGTCATGTTTGGTTAATAGAAATTGAACGTCCAAATGACAAACTCTTTACAAAAAAACTAACACCTGCGAATAAATTACAAACTGCATTAGGCCAAATTCACGATTGGAACGAATGGATAAAAAGTAATAAAAATACATTTTTTAATTCTTCATTCAAATTATTAAAAGAAGCGCCAAAATATCCTAATACGAAAGAAAATGGCAGTTTTATTTATTGCGCAAAAAATAAAATTGATGAAGTTTGGAATGGATTTGGAGGTAATGATTATTGTACCTTCAATTATGTTATAACATTAGGCAGATGGAGTCAATTAAATGAACGAGAAAAGCAAAGATTAGCTTATTACAATCAAATGTACAACGATCAAAATATAACTATTCGTACTTATGACAACTTTATTCGCAAAGCTATTGATGGAGCAAAATATTTTTGGTAAAAAAGCTTCAGCTAACACTGGTTTTCATCAATGGCGAGGCTCGTGCTAATTAGGAAAGTACGTTGGTGAAATAAAATTTTAGTTATATTTGTGTGGTAAGTGCTGAAAGTCAACACTGAATTAAAGCCAGAGGACATTAGCGGTAATTTAACTCCAGAACTATAACTATGCCTAATTTATTAGAGTATTTCAATAGTGATTTTAAAGATTTAAGTTTTGATAGAAACTTAACAATAACTATTCAAAATCCAATTAAAGCAATAAATGAAGTAATTGAAATAAAAGAACGTATTAAACAACAAATGGATTCTGATGTAAGGATGATTACATACTACATTCCTCTAAATTCAGATACTTTAGGAATTATTAGAACATTACTAAATCATGTAGAAGAACGTATAAGCTCTTCATTAGAATTAATAGCTATTACAGGTTTTACACAAGATAAAATCTTGGGAAACCATAAATTATTATTTGCAAACAGAATTTATATTTACTCAGAGAATTTATTGACTGAAAATGAAACAATTGAACTTGACGAATATTGTAAACAGATAGGGTATTATGTAATAGTTAGGAGTTCAGATTATGTAGAAACAAAAATGAAATTAGAGAAACCATTGGCATTTATTTCTCACGATTCGAGAGATAAGGATCTTATAGCAAGAAGACTTGCTATGGGATTAAACTCAAGGCTTTGTCCTGTTTGGTATGATGAATACACACTTAAAATTGGCGACAGTTTAAGAGAGTCTATTGAAACCGGAATAAAAGAAGCAAAAAAATGCATATTAATTTTGACCAAAAATTTCTTAAATAATCCTGGTTGGGGGAAAAAAGAATTTAATTCAATATTCACGAGAGAAATGATAATGAATGAGAAAATCGTATTGCCAATTTGGTTTGAAGTAACAAAAGAAGAAGTGTACAATTATTCTCCATCATTAGCTGATACTTTTGCATTAATTTGGCCATCATCAGAAAACAAAACCGATGAGGAATATAAAAAAGAAATTGAAATACTAATTAGTAAAGTTCATACTTCAATTATGAATTAAACTGCCGCTAACAATTGTTTTCACCTGTTGTTGGGCTTGGGCTTGCCTAGCTACAGCGATAGCAAATTGAATTCCGCAAAACGTTACTGGGAAGTTTTTTTAATCAAAAACCTAAAATTACGATAATGAATTTATACTTACTATTTTTTATTTTCGTTCTCTTATCAATAGCAGTATATTTTATATATATTGAAATTCAAGATCAAAAATTATTAAAAACAGTAACGAATTTAAATCGTGGAACATGGTCAGAACGAAAAATGGTTTTACGACTTTTGAAGTCAGGAATTAAACCTACAGCAATTTTTCATGATTTATATTTACACAACGGAAATGGAAAATTTTGTCAAATAGATTTAGTCGTAGCTACAAAAGTTGGAATAGTAGTTTTCGAGATAAAAGAATACAGCGGTTGGATTTTTGGAACTGAAGACCAAAGAAACTGGACACAAATATTAGCTTATGGTAAGCAAAAACATCAATTCTATAATCCAATACTTCAAAATAAAAAGCACGTAGAAGATTTAAAAAAATTTTATCAGTTTGACGATATACCTTTTTTTTCAATGATAGTTTTTTTTGGTAATTGCACATTAAAAAAATCTCTTGATTTACCAAGACGTACTTTTTTAATTAAGTCTTCTAAAGTTATGAATAAATTTAACGAAATTATTCAAAACAATCAGCCAGCAAATTATGGAGATAAATGGGAAATTGTTAATTTACTTAAACAAGCGGTTAGGAATGGTGAAAAATCTATAATAGTTGAAAAACATATTGAAAATATCGAGAAACTTAAAAACAGATTTAAGTCTTTAAATTAGTTAAAAAAAGCTAAGGTCAAGAACTAACAACTACAAATAAATAGAAAAACTAAATAATAATAAAGACAAAAAAAACTCCCAAAATAAATTATTCTGGAAGTTTCTCTATTTTTAAACTTTTTAATATCTGTAAGTAGCCATTCACCACTCACCATTCACAATTAACTAATTCCCTTTCTTCAAGAACTCAATCAAACCTTTAAAATACGTTTCTTGATCATCATAAAGCGACATGTGACTTCCATTGGCACAATACAAGTAGCTTCCGTTTTTAAATTGGGTTGCCATCCATTTCATGTATTCGGGATCCATAGTGTCGTATTTTGCTCCAACCACTAAAGTCGGAACGGTAATATTCGGTAATTCTTTAGAAACATCCCAATTGGTCAATTTACCTGAAATTCCCAACTCACTCGGACCTTGCATTGTAATATAAAGAGAAGAATTTAATCTTCCCATCGAACGATTTACAGGTTCTGGCCATTCAGCAACAGGCATTCTAAGAATGTGTTTGTTGTAGAAGTGCTCCATCAACAATCCCATGTACTGCGGATTGGTATAATCTTTTTTAGCTTCCAAATCCTTCACCGTTTTTAGTACATCTTGAGGCATTTGCTTTGCTAAAACCTTGGAATACTCTCCGTATTTAGGACAACTTGCCATCATGTTAGAAACTATTAATCCTTTTAAGTTATCTTGGTACTTCAGAGCGTATTGCATTCCTAAAATGCCACCCCAAGAATGACCTAATAAGTAAAAATTATCTTTAGTAAGGTTTAATGCTTTTTAACTTGCTCCACTTCTTCTACATATCGAGGTAAATCCCACATAGTAGTATCGTTTGGATTATCAGAAAAACCAGTTCCTAATTGGTCGTAATAGATAAATTCGATACCTTCTTTTGGCAAGAAACTTTCCATCGC
>CAWENZ010000021.1:0-96560 GCA_963810445.1 uncultured Verrucomicrobiae bacterium
AAAGGCGCTCCACCTCGCCAAATCCATCAGCAAGACCGCACTCAATAAGCTCACCCAACAACTCACCGCAAGAGTTGCGCGGTGCTTTTGTGAAGCAGCGGTAGGTGATCTCGTGGTAATTTGAAGGCGAAAGGGCTAACGCCACTGACTGATTCACACCTGTCTGTGCTGACCCTTAAGGTCGAACGCTTCCATAATACAAGTCACCAAATGAACCGCTGTTATAGTCAAAAATCGCAAATCCACGTCGGCTTGTCGTATGGAGTATGGCGCCTTTGTACGACGATGCGCGTAATCATGGCGCAATTGGTCGAGGGAGCTGAGGCGGGCGAGATCGAGTTGATAGTTATTGAAGACGCTCTTTGTGGTGACGTTTCCCTTGCAGAACCTCAGCAGCTTTCCAACCAGTGCAGGCATCCCCGCGAGGCCGAGCTTGTTCAAATCCTTTTCAAAGAGTTCATCAGCGCAGGTATCGATGCCCTTTGATGTAGCATCCCCAAACACGAAGCTTTTGCCAGAGATCTCGGCTAGCCATCTATCTCGATCGCAAAGGATCGTAATCCTAAGTAGGTCTTTGATGACCGATTCAAAAAATGCGTGCGCCGTTATCAATGCCGAAATGGACATCTGACGCTCCACCTTCACAAAAACCTGATTAGGTTCGGCTCTTGCGAGTGCTACGAAAGCGTTGCTGGGTAGCAAATCCACCAATCCCATCAGTTCCGCAGGATCCTTGCTTTTTAGATCTTCGATTGCTTTCGCAACCTCGCTGACAACGGCAGGAGCACCGTGAGCTAGAAGCCGACCTGTGCACGCCAAGCTGACATACACATCCTCATGTTCCTCTAAGATCTCAGTGAGGATTTCAAAGGCCTTGGTGCCTGCTTCTGTTTGGTTAGCTTCGTCCATATACAGTTAAGCCGGCGTATAGACCTCCGCGCCTGCTTCCACGAACTCCTTCGACTTTTCTCCTCCATGCCTTTCTTCGAGCGCCTCTTCCTCGGCGATGCCTTGTTCGGCGGCGTATTTGCGGACGTCTTCGGTGATCTTCATCGAGCAGAAGTGCGGGCCGCACATGGAGCAGAAGTGGGCGGTCTTGGCGCCGTCCTGCGGGAGGGTTTCGTCGTGGAACTCGCGGGCGGTGACGGGGTCGAGGCCGAGGTTGAACTGGTCTTCCCAGCGGAACTCGAAGCGGGCCTTGCTGAGGGCGTTGTCGCGGTATTGGGCGCCGGGATGGCCTTTGGCGAGGTCGGCGGCGTGGGCGGCGAGTCTTGTAGGTGATGACGCCGTCTTTGACGTCGTCCTTGTTGGGCAGGCCGAGGTGTTCCTTGGGCGTGACGTAGCAGAGCATGGCGCAGCCGTACCAGCCGATCATGGCGGCGCCGATGCCGCTGGTGATGTGGTCGTAGCCGGGGGCGATGTCGGTGGTGAGCGGCCCGAGGGTGTAGAACGGGGCTTCGTGGCACCATTCGAGCTGCTTGGCCATGTTTTCCTCGATCATGTGCATGGGGACGTGGCCGGGGCCTTCGTTCATGACCTGGCACGCCTTTGGCCCAGGCGCGGCGTGGTGAGTTCGCCCTGCACTTCGAGTTCGCCGAACTGGGCTTTGTCGTTGGCGTCGGCGATGGAGCCGGGGCGCAGGCCGTCGCCGATGGAGAAGCTGACGTCGTAGGCGGCCATGATGTCGCAGATGTCGTCCCAGTGGGTGTAGAGGAAGTTTTCCTTGTGATGGGCGAGGCACCACTTGGCCATGATGCTGCCGCCGCGGCGAGACGATGCCGGTCATGCGGCTGGCGGTCATGCGGGACGAAGCGCAGCAGGACGCCGGCGTGGATGGTGAAGTAATCGACGCCTTGCTCGGCCTGCTCGATGAGGGTGTCGCGGAAGAGTTCCCAGGTGAGGTCCTCGGCCTTGCCGTTCACTTTTTCGAGCGCCTGATAGATCGGCACGGTGCCGATGGGGACGGGCGAGTTGCGCAGGATCCACTCGCGGGTGGCGTGGATGTTCTTGCCGGTGGAGAGGTCCATGACGGTGTCGGCGCCCCACTTGGTGGCCCAGCGCATTTTCTCGACTTCTTCCTCGATGCTGACGAGGCGACGGCGCTGTTGCCGATGTTGGCGTTGATCTTCACGAGGAAGTTGCGGCCGATGATCATCGGCTCGGACTCGGGGTGATTGATGTTGAGCGGGATGATGGCGCGGCCGGCGGCGACTTCGCTGCGGACGAACTCGGGGGTGATCTCGGCGGGGATGCGCTGGGGGAAGCGGCGGAAGATGCCGGGGGTGTAGTCGGGCTGTCGGGTCGGATTCCTGGGCGGAGCCGTCGTGCTGCTTGTCGAGATCGTTGCGGACGATGTCGTCTCTTAGATCGATCGATCCGCGATCTTCGGCGCGGCGCATGTTTTCGCGGATGGCGATGAATTCCATCTCGGGCGTGATGATGCCCTGGCGCGGCGTAGCGGAGCTGGGTGACGGGCTGTGCCGGCGCTGGCGCGCGAGCGGCGGCGGCGCGTCGGCGGTGAGGCCGGGGAACTCGACGAACTTGTTGCGCGCTCGGCCTTGCGTGGCGAACTCGGCGTGCTTCTCGGTGAGGTAGCCGTTGTCCTGCGGCTGGACTTCGCGGCCGTCGTAGGCTTCGACGTCGCCGCGGGCGAGGATCCAGTCGCGGCGGAGGGCGGGCAGGCCTTCCTCGGAGGTGCCGGTGAAATCCGGGATCGCCCCACGGGCCGGAGCAGTCGTAGACGCGGACGGGGTCGTTTTTCTCGATGCGGCCGTTGAAGGACTTGGTGTCGGAGAGGGCGATCTCGCGCATCGGCACGCGGATCTGCGGGAAGAGTTCGCCCTGGACGTAAACGCGGGTGGAGGCGGGGAGGGGAGTGCGCGAGGCGTCGTGGGTTTCGGGAGCGGGCGCGCCGGTGGTTTCTTCGGTGGAGATCATTTCGGGAGTTTGCTAGTGTTCAGTTTGAAGTTTTCAGGGAAGAGGAGGAAGTGCCGAGTCCGTCTTCGCCTTTGGGCTACGCCGGGACAAGTTGAGCAGTGATCAGTGAGCAGAAAAGATCAAGATTGGGAAAATGTCGGTTGATGGAATGAAAAAGGCCGTGCGGGTCAGGCACGGCCGGGAAGGGGAAACGGGTTGCGTTTTCGACTTCCTACGGCGGCATGACCCGCATCAGGTTCTGAGGGTCTTTTCCGCGCGTTGGAAAATCTCGGCTCCACGGTCGAAGAGCACCCCTGTCGTGGGAAAGTGTGTCGCCCCGCGCCGATAAGTCAAGGAGCCGGCGTGACCCGGACACGGTAGAACCTTTTCGGTCCATCGAGCAGGGAGTTGAATTCAAGGGTCGGCGGGGAAGAGGGGGAGCCGCTGCCGGGAACCGGATCGTCGATGGGTGACCAAATTCCACCCAAGTCAGGTGATGATTCGAGTTGGTAGAGGTGTCCTGCGAATCCCGGGATGGAGAAATGGATTTGGGTTTCGTCGGAAGTGGTGGCGGTGGGGCGGACGGCCGAGATGTCCAGGATGGTTCCCGTGTTGATCAGTCCGGGTGGCAAGGTGCCGTTCCAGTTGATGATGTCGATGATGCCGGTGTTCGTGAAGTTGCCGGTGATATCAAGAACGGCGTCGCCAAACAGTCGCAGAACCCCGTTGTTGGTCGCATCCGAGAATACAACATGAGTGCCTGACTCGAAGGTCAAGGTTCCGTCGTTGACCAACATCTGATAGGTGGAGCTTCCGCCGGGAGGATTGAATGACTGGCCTGTGCCGATGATCAGGTTGTTCACGATGACGAGGGTGCCGGTGACGCTGCCGGTGTAGTGGGCATTGTCAACGGATGCGGAAACGAGGTAGGAACCGGGAGCCATCGGCGGGTCAGGCAGGTCGTCGTAGGTGACAACCGCCACCTGTCCTTCGGGCGAGGTGGTGTAGGTGACCGGTTTCGGGGTGCCGTCAAACTGCTGCTGGAGATTTGATAGGGTGATGGTGACCACTCCCTTGGTGATTTCCAGGGAACCGGTGGCGGTTCCCACGTAATTGGAATCGGCAGACGACGCGGTGAATTCATGGATGCCCGTTTCGACGGGCGATGGCACGTTCGCAAACACGACACCAACGGCAACTCCGGGAGGAACGGTGGTGATGGAAACCGATTTCGGGTTGCCATCATAGGGCTGAGACAAGTCGCCGGGAATGATGGTTAGCGGGGCAGGCGTGATGACCAGAGAGCCGGTGTCAGCACCCGAGTGGTTTTCCGAATCAATGACAGCGGTGACCGGATAGATCCCGGCATTTACCGGAGGATCGGGAGAGTCGTCATATAGGAAAACCACGTTCAGACCGGGCGGGTCGGTGGTCGCACTGGCGATTTTCGGAGTGCCATCATACTCCACCGATATTTCGTCGATGGTGACCACCGCATTGGCCTTCTGGATTTCCAAGGATCCGGTGATGGTGCCCGAGTGGTCGGGATCGGAGATCGTCGCGATGACCTCGTAGTTGCCTGCCGAAGTGGGAGGAATTTCGGAACCTTGATAGGTGATGACAACCGCCAGCTCCGATGGCGTGGTGGTCGCGACAACCGACTTGGGTGTGCCGTCGTAGGTATGAACCACGTCGTCCAAGACGATGGTCGCCGGGGCGCGGGCGATCGATTGGGTGGTGGTGAAGTTTCCTCCGTAAACGGCATCGGCGATGGTGGCGATGATCTCGTAGTCGCCCGCATGCACCGGTGGATCGGGCAATCCTTCGTAGGTGATCACGACGGAAAGCCCTGGCGGATCGGTGGTGGCGATCACGGGTTGTGGATTTCCATCGTAGGTGGGTGTCAGGTTGGCGAGGGAAATGACGGCAGACGCCGGAGCAACGACCTCGACGGTGGCTGTCGCATAATTGGCGAGCGCGGGAACACCGTCATCGGTGGCGACCACGGTGAGCGTGAACGGCCCCGCGCCTTCGGGGATGTCGGCCGCCACGGTGAGCGCGCCCGATGGGGAGATGGAAAAATATCCCGCCCCGTTGCCGCGGGCGATGCTGAAGGCGAGGGTTTGGCCCGCGTCCGGATCTTGGCCGGCGACATTCCCGATGATGACTCCGGTGGGAGCGTGGGAGGCTACCTGGAGTGTGGTGTCGGTGAGTTGTGGCGGATTGTTGCCTTCGATTTGAAGTTCGACGATGTCGAGATACATCCTGTCGAGAACGTTGTTTCCGGGCGTTCGGTTGGTATCGACGACGCGGACGATGGTGGAAGTTCCGCTTCCGGAGATGAAGTTGTAGGTTTGAGGCGTGTTGTCCCCGGTGGTTTTCGTGATGAGAAACGCGTTGATAAAGCTAACACCTCCGTCGGTGGATACCATGAACTGGAAGTCGTCTCCCTCGGAGTTGACGGTGTGGTAGGCCTCGGCGCTCAGTTTCAAACGCCGCCCCGGAGGCGTTGCCATGGTCCAGCGGTAGTCGAGCGACGAGGTGCCTGGGGAGGCTGTCTCGCGGAGAATCAGGAAGTTGTTGTCGTTGGCGGACGCGCTGAGCGCATTTCCCGACTGGACGGAGCCGATGTAAAGCGATGCCTGTGAATCGCCCGATGTGTGCGTGACAGTCGGGATCGGGATTGGTTCAGAAATGGTGAACTCCACATGGCCGGTGACGATGTGCCCGTTGCCATCATTTACGGAAACAAGGACGGAATGGAAACCGAACTGGTCGAAGTCCGGCGCTCCTGATAGATTTCCGGCCGGGGCAAGGTTCAGCCATGAAGGACCCGACAGCATGGAGAAGGTCAGTAGATCTCCCGGGTCGCTGACATAGGGCGCGATAGATATGGAAAGTGGCTGCGCGGCGGGAAGCGAACCCAGTTCGATGGGGTCGGATGAGAATACCGGGGGAGTGTTGGGTATCGGGACCGTGATCGTGACGGGGACCAGCGATTCCTTGGGGGCAAAGTGGTTTCCATGTCCTGAATCCTGGGCACCGACCTGGAGTTGGAAGGTGGAGCCCGGAACGAGGTTGGTGGCATTGGCTACCTTGATCTGACCGGAGGCCGGATCGATGGAAAAATCGTGTGCCGGATCACCGGAGATGATCGCGTAGCGGATTTCCTCGAACGGGGAATCCGTCGCAACGATGGATCCCACCAAATCGTCGGATGCCACCGGGGAAGGAAGGTTGAACGAATAAGCGGCGGTGGGAAATTCGGGAGCGACATTTGAGTCGAAGGGCTCGGTGTAGAAGTCGCTGATCACATTGGGATATGGGAAATACGGACCCGTCCATGCCACTGACAAGTGATCGCCTCCGGTGCTTTCCTTGACCCGCGCCTCGATGTAATAGCGCTCGCCTCCGACCAGGTTGACGGCTGCGGAGGTTTGGCTTGGATAGGCCGACCACGATTGATAGCTGGTGTAGGTGTCAACGGATGCGACCTCGACGGCATTCGCGGGACTTGAATCGGTGCTGAGCAGCAATGATCCATTCTTGGCGGACGCAAGATGGAATTGATAGGAACCGGTGACCGGAGGAATGACATAGGCCCTGATTCTGGCACCGTAGTTGTCTCCAACCAAATTGCCCGAGTCAAAGGAAGTCAGGTCAACGAGACGATCCGGCCGGTCCGGGTAGCGGGGAAGGGCATACAGCGAGGAGAGTTGGGTGCCGGGGACATAATCCCAGAACTCCTGGATCAATCCCGAGGTGGGAGTGTTGATCGGGTCGAGGAGGGTGATGGAAACCGTTCCAGAACCGGAGAGCTGGGGTGATCCGTTGTCCGTGGCTGTCAGGGTGAGGCTGACGGACGGGGAACCGTTCGCGGCCAGGGCGGCGGCGTTTGCCACGGAGATCTGGCCCGTTTGCGGATTGATGGTGAAATTGCCCAGATTGTTGCCACCGGATATCGCCCAGGTATGTTGATCTCCGACATTCAGATCGGTCACCGCGGGAATGGTGACGGAATGTCCAGTGTAGGAAGTCCGGTACAATACCGCGCTGCCGAAAGGGATTCTTGGCACATAGTTCATGCGATGAGGCGCAAGGTAGCGTCCCGGTATGACTTCCTGCGGAACGATGACGGACGCGTTGTTAGCATCCTTGATTTCCCATGCGACCGACACGTGGTCGCTGAGGTTGCTCTCCTTGTGCAAGGCCTCAAGGTAACAAAGCTGCCCTGCCGTCAGGTTCACCGTCGCGGATGCCTGGCTGGGGGACGCCGTCCATTCCTGATAGCTCGACGGGGAGGTCAGGTAGCAGATCCTCGTGGCTGCGGATGGTTCACCGGTTGGGCTGAAATTCAGATCCGCCGAGTCGTCACCGGAAATCCAGAATTGGTAACTGCCGGTGTAGGGGGCGATCATCCATGCGCGGATCGAACTGCCGTAGTTGTCGCCCTGCGTATTGTCGGTGAATGAGGTCAGTTTGATCTCCGAGCCTGGATTTGTCGGGAAGTCGATGCTGCTGGTCAGGTCGTTGACATCGGAACCTCCAATGCCGTCATGGAGGGTGTGAAAGGCATATCCCGGAGTGAGGCCCTCAGGAACCGGAATGACGGTGATGTTGACGGGCAGATCGGTGGTTAGGGCGGGATTGCCGTGATCGGAAACACGGAGCGTCAATTCATGTGTCGGCTGGATGGCTGCGTCGAGATCACCTGCCACGGTGATCTCGCCTGACTGACTGATGGAGAATTTGCCCGACGGATTGCCGGAGGCGATTGAAAATAACGGGAAATCGTAGGCGTCCGGGTCGGAGGCGGTGAATGTGGCCAAGCTGGTTCCCACCACCGTGTGGGAGATGACGGCAATGGAAGACGCGCCGGAGATCACGGGGGGCTCGTTGACGTTGGTGATCGAAATGACCACGCGAAGGGATTCGTTCTGTTGGGAATCGAGGGAATCCGCCACGTCGATGGTTAGATCGAAGGCTGGAGGGGCAGTCCAACTGTCGGAAAGGGCCTCGTAATCGAGAACGGAAGGATTCGAGACGGTGATGACTCCCGTTTCCGGATCGATGGAAAACGCCGACCCCGTGTTCCCTGCGGAAATCGAGTAGGTGAGTTCTGCTCCAGCGTGATTGTTTCTCGGGACCGGAGTACCAACGATCGCGTCTTGTGAAGGGTTCTCGTTGACCGTGAAGCGGCCGGGAATGACGGCTCCGGCAATGGTTCCGGTAATGGTGTATTGGCCCAGTGAGCCATAGTCGGTGTAGCCGTCGCCAAGTGGATTGCCGCGTCCAGTGCCATCCACACGGACGGTGTATTCCCCAGGGGCAAGCGTGGTGACGAGCGTCGCGTTGACACCGCTGTTCGGATTGTTGGACTGGATCTCGTTTCCAGATGCGTCGTGCAGCTTTGCGACGATGTCGAGGTTGGGACCTGGCGAGACGGTTGAGATAGCCAAACTAACGGAGCCTCCGGTGGTTGTGAACCGGAAGGCATCGACATCGCTTTGGGATTGGATCGTTCCCTCGGAATTGACCACGCCACCGCTGAAGATTTCCAATGGGGCGGCAGTCGCGTGACTGGCCCCGGCATCGTCAGGGCGATAACCAACATTGAAATTGCCCGCGATGATCGCGAGGTCATCCTGGGTCTCGTTGGCGGATAGATATTCCCCCCGGGACCATTGTGATAGATTCTTGTAATAGCCGGCACCCATGATGGGAGCCCAGCCAACGGGATCTGAACCGTGTCCCAGGTAGTAGGCCTCATAAGGGGAGTTTCTCCCATCGTGGAAGAGTCCGAGGGTGTGGCCGATCTCATGGGAGATGACTTCGGCACCGTTCTTTCCGGACGAGTAGAATGACCAGCACGGCGTGTCTCCGGTCCAGCCGAAGGAACCCACCCAAGCGACCCCGCCGGCACCGGGGGACGCGGTCGTGGTGGGCGTGACGATGCAGCGTTGGCGCGAGGTTTCCGGGGCGTTGAGGTAAACCTGGAGATCGGTGGTGACGTTCAGGTTGAAGGGCGCGAAATCCTCACTGACCCTGGCCCACACGTCCTTGGTGGTGGTGTTGGAATTGTTCGTCGGCGCGGCGTCGAAATTTCCCCAGTTCTCGTGCGGGCCGGATTGACCGTCGAAATCCAGATAGATGACACCAAGGGCACCGGGACGGCTTTGCAAGGGGATCACGCCATTCTGATAGGACGGGATCGGGAAGTTGATGGGATGGTCGGCAGGAATTTCCTCGGGAGTGGGCGCATCCTCGGGTGGCATGGCATAGGTCCGGCAGATGACCTCATCGACCGGCAATTTGGCAATGACCGAGGTGCCGACCGCAGCGGGAAGGACCCGGTAGGCCTCGTCCTCACCATCGAGCGCGAGTGCGCCGACAACAGGTCCGGCGGGCGATGGATCCGGCTGGATATGGAAGACAAACCTGCCCTTTCCCGGAGCAGTTAGAATGCCGCTTGCGCCCGAAGGCGATCCATCCGCAGCCATGTGCCGCTGGTCAATCCGTCCGCTCGCCGTGCGACCGTCGGGGAGGGCGATGGATACCACGTCCGGGCCTGTTGCGAGGGTGGCGACGAATTCCCGCGTGATAGGAAGAGTAAGCGGTGCGGGGGTTGACCTGGTGGCTTGAGCATGGACCGGAGCTTCATTTTCGCTTCCCGGACGGTGGTCGCTTTCCGGAAATTTCCCCGAGGGGGCCGGAGCGCTGGCCACCAAATGACCTTCGGATCCGACGACTTGATGGTCGCGGGATCTTCCATTGCTTGGCATGCGCGGAGATTCGTCGTGATGAATGAAAGCCAGCCAGAAAATGGACATGGAGATCAAACTCACGAACGCCAGGCATGCACGCTTGGTGGGGGAGTGGAGGGTCAATCACAGCAATACGACTAGAAAAGCGACTGAATATCAAGCATTGAGAGAGATTTCTGAGCAAACAAAAACCGGCCCGCGCCAAGGCGCGAACCGGCTTCCGTCCATGATTTTCCCCTTGGGAATGGGTTGCTCAGGCGATGGCGCCGTTGAGTCCCTTGGGGAAAAAGAGTCCTTCCTTGGCGTTCACGCCCCCGTAAACGATATTCAGGACCTGACGAGTGGTGCGGCTGTAGGCAATCGAGTTCCGATCGGTCGGCAGAAGGTTGGCCTTGCCATTGCGGAGAATTCCCTCGTCGAGATGCCGGTTCTTGGGGAGATCATCAAGTGACGATCTGACCGCGGAAATCTTGTTCACCAGTCGCCGAACCTGTGGTCCCTGGGCATAGAGCAAGGTCCTGACCACTCCGGCGTGATAGGCCTCCACCCCGAGGATGCCGGCCGCGGCTTCCAGGATCCCCTTGTTCGAAAGCAATGGCGATGCGCCCTTGTAGGCGGTGACTCCCACGTCCTCGAAGATGAAGGCTCCGAGGAGGAAATTGACCTCGTTGGCGAAGGGGTCGAATCCCTCGACTCCGATCAAGCTCCCGAGAACCTCAAAACTCTTGTTCAGGTTGATGGCCGGGCGAGCCACGATGGGAGCATCGTAGGCCGCCAGGGTTTCACGGATGAACCGAACATGGTTGGCCTCGTCATCGGCGATCTCGAGGGCATATTCCTCGAAGGCCTTGTGGGCGAATTTCACCTTCGGATTGTTCTTCACATAAACGGGGCCAGCCTTTTGGCCCTTGCTGCCGTCCACGTCGATCACGGCAGCTTCGAGTCCTTCGCCGGTGGTTGCGCGGAGGTAGTATTCAGCCTCGAGGTATTCGAGATTGAGGGCGAAATTGAGCACCGCGATATCCGTCTCGCTCGGGACATGGTTGAAATCCGGAGCCGCGGCAGCCTTGGTGGTCGATCCGAGAACTCCAGCGGTTCCTGCCGACGCAAGGCCGAGTTTGAATAGGAAGTTCCGCCGTCCGCTGGTCTTGAGTTCGTTTTGTGTGAGTTCTTCGATGATGTCTGGTGTTTTCATGATTTGAGTTCTGGAGGTTGGTTTCTTGAGACAGAGACCTCTCAGTCCTCGATGCCGATCGCGCAAAATCTCACG
Organism: uncultured Verrucomicrobiae bacterium; assembly: GCA_963810445.1. Lineage (GTDB taxonomy): Bacteria > Verrucomicrobiota > Verrucomicrobiia > Verrucomicrobiales > Akkermansiaceae > Luteolibacter. The sequence goes on from CAWENZ010000021.1 coordinate 10,951, forward strand.
ACCACAAAATCCATATAGGTCTATCGAACATGTGAATCCGGGTTGGCATCACCTGATTTCAGATCGATCCCCGGTATTGCAAATTGCCCGCGACGCGTCGCGTCATTGGGTCGGGAAAAGCTTCTTGCTCAGCTTTCCGACAGTGGCCGCGACAGCGAGAACGTCCTTCGATCCCTCGTCGTTCCGGCAGTAGATCCCGAAGGTAAAAGCCTCAGGAAGCAGGAACTCGAAGGTTCTAACGTGAATCAATTCGGCTCCCTTGTCACCAAGCCTCGACATGGCATCGCCGGGTGCCACGAGAACCCCCATTCCGGCGCAGGCCGCTTGTGCGGCTTCAAGTTCCGAGGCGAACGATTCAGAGTTGGCGGGCTGCATGCCGTAGGCGTGCTCGCACCACATTGTTAGAGAGCAGGCGAACCCGGTCACGACACCGCTGTCGGGCATGAGCACGCTGGTTCGCAGGATTTCCGGGAAACTGAAATTGACCGGGTCAAACGGATAGAAGTCCGGATTCCAGGCGATGGTGATGCCCCTTTCCTTGCGGATGGCGGCTTCCTGCACGCCGCTCGAAGAGGCCGCCGCGCAGGAAACGCCCCGCGGCGACGACATCGTACTGGGTGGACTCGAGCGCTTCCGCCCAGTCACCCGTGATGTCGCAAACCACGGCTTTGACCCCTGCGGGAAACGCGACACGTTCGAGCTCTTTCCGCAGGATTTCTCCGAACCATGAGTGATCGATGGCGACAAGGACCTCGTGATCCATGCGTCGCCCGATATTGCGCATGCCGTCGATGAACGTCAGGTAGCCGTCGCAAACCTCGTTCGCGTGCACGAGGAACTGGATGCCCGCCGGAGTGAGGCGGGTTCCCGAGCTGGATCGCTCTAACAAAATGAGCCCTGCCTCGTTCTCCAGCTTGGAAATCATCAGGCTCACGGCGGGTTGTGAGATCTTCCAACGTTTGCCCGTTTCGGTGAAACTACCGGTTTTTGCCAGATGCCTGAAAACGAGGAGGCTGCTCAGATCGATGTCCATGGGATCAGGAAATGGCGGCCCCTTTCAGGCGCGGGAGTAGCTCGGAGTAAGGATGGTGTCTTCTCAAAAGGGCGTTGAAGGGATAGCACGGCCATTCGCCGGCTGAAGAATGGCGGGCCTTCGTATCGTGCTGGAAAATGATCTCATCCGCTGCCGGGGAATCACCGGAACCTGCCACACGAATACGTCCTCCCTTCGCACCGAGTTGATGAAACCTCTCCAACAGCTCATTCGCCGAATCGGATTCGGCAACCTCGGAGATCCACCATTTGCCTTTTGGTAGCGATTCCGGATTCACCGGAGGTTTTTCCCGGAAGTTCTTGCCGCATTTGATGTTCCAGGGAATGGGCCCGAGGTTGACCAGGTCGAGGCGGTCGGAAGCGCTGATTCCCACCCCGAAATAGACGTCGCACTCGGCATTGAGCAAGGCGGTCCGCGAGCGGTTGGACTCGATCCGGAGAAAGCACGGGCGGAAGGTGTCGGAAATTTGCAGGCGGCCGAGAAAATCAGTGAAGAGTCCGCCTCTGAAAAACTCACCCGCCGCCGCGAACCTCAGGATGCGGCCTTCCTCGTGGAGGCCCCTGACGCATTCGCCCAAGCGCCGCAAGCCCCTTGAAAGCGGGCTGATCTGGTCTAGCAGACCCTGTGCAAACAAGGTCGGCTTCAGCATCCGGTCCGGACTTTCCTCAAACAAGGGGCGGCCAACGGTTTTCTCAAAGTCGTCACAAACCCGCTTGATGTTGGCCCGCGTGCTCTTCAATTCCAGGGCGGCATTCGCGTAGGACGCCTCCCTGCAAACCATCCGGAAGACCTCAAGCTGGCGGAATGTGATTTTGGGCAGTCCTTCAAATGCAGGCTGCTTTTTTTGTGAAACTTCATTCATCCGGGGTTGGCTGGCACTTTCGATCACGAATGCCGGGCTTCAAGGGATATTTACCGGCTGATCCCGGTGATTCGAACTCGTTGAAAATTAGTGAAGGAATTTCTTGATTCGCCCGCGAGAATCCACAAGGGTCCGCGCCGTGCACCGGGGCGTAGCTCAGCCTGGTAGAGCGCCGCGTTTGGGACGCGGATGTCGTCAGTTCGAATCTGGCCGCCCCGACCACTTCATTTTCAATGAGGTGTGTCAAATCCGGTGCACCTTTTCCCGCTCGGAAGTTCGCGGTTGAGAGGCTCAAGTTTTCGGCAACTGCCACTTGAAAGATCATTTCCGTCCCGGCAAGGTCCGCGCGTGATTCCAAATGTCCTTGCCGAACGCTACGCCTCGCCCGCCCTCCAATCCATCTGGTCTGCCGAAGGGCGCATCGTGCTTGAGCGAGAATTCTGGATCGCCGTGATGAAGGCCCAGCGCGATCTCGGCCTCGACGTTCCGGCCGAGGCGATCGCCGCTTATGAAAAGGCCAAGGACAGCGTCGATCCCGCATCCATCATGGCGCGGGAAAAGATCACCCGCCACGACGTGAAGGCCCGCATCGAGGAATTCAACGATCTCGCCGGCCACGAGCAGGTCCACAAGGGCATGACCTCGCGCGACCTCACGGAAAATGTCGAGCAGCTCCAGGTCTATCGCTCGCTGCTCATCATCCGCGACAAGACGGTCGCCGACGCTCCGTCGTTTCCGCGAACGCTCGGAGCAGTGGAGCGATCTCATTCTGACCGCCCGGACCCACAATGTCGCCGCCCAACCGACGACCCTTGGCAAACGCATCGCGATGTTCGGTGAGGAGCTTCTCAGCGCGCTTCAGGCGCTCGACTCGGTGATCGCCAACTATGCCGTGCGCGGTCTCAAGGGCGCGGTCGGCACGCAGATGGACCAGCTTTCCCTGTTCGAAGGGGATGCATCGAAAGTCGCCGATTTGGAAAAGCGGGTGGTCGCCCATCTCGGCATGCCCGCCGTCTGGACCAACGTCGGCCAGGTCTATCCGCGCTCGCTCGACTTCCGGGTGATCGCCGCCCTAACGGACCTTTGCTCGGGCCCGTCGTCGTTCTGCAAGACCCTGCGCCTGATGGCCGGCCACGAGACGGCGAGCGAGGGATTCGCTCCAGGACAAACCGGTTCCAGCGCGATGCCGCACAAGATGAACTCGCGTTCCTGCGAGCGCGTGAACGGTTTCCACGTCATCCTCAAGGGCTACCTCGCCATGGCCGCCGGACTCGCCGGTGACCAATGGAACGAGGGCGATGTTTCCTGCTCGGTCGTCCGCCGCATCATGCTGCCGGATTCCTTCTACGCCATCGACGGCATGTTCGAGACCTTTCTAACCGTCCTCGACCAGATGGACGCCTACGAGGCGGTCATCAACGCCGAGACCGCCCACTATCTGCCTTTCCTCATGACCACCACCATCATGATGGAAGCGGTGAAATCCGGCGTTGGCCGCGAGACGGCACACAAGGCGATCAAGGAGCACGCGGTCGCCACGGTGAACGATCTGCGGACCGGGAAAATCGACAGGAACAATCTTGTTGAACGCCTTGCGGACGACAGCCGCCTTGGTCTGACACGCGAGGCCCTTGATGCGATCCTCGCCAAGGGCGACCGCGAGTCCGGTGCCGCGAAAGCGCAGATCGCGACGTTTGCGGAAGCGGTTAGGAAACTGGAAATCGCGAGTCCGGCGGCAGCGGCCTACGGACCGGGGTCTATCCTCTGAGGACGTTGATCCGCGTCCAGGTTATTCAGGAGCTTTCCAGCGAACTGGGGTGAGAGCAACATGACGATCTTGAGCTGGGCTGGATGAAGCTTGCGTATTTTGTCGATCCATTCCAGTTCGGAATCATGAAGGAAGAGACATTGTATATTTAGATTCTGGCTGCTGAGCAACGGCATAAAGATATTGGCAATTTCGAAATCGTTGGCTGCCAATCAGAAGGACTGCCCCGGGCATCAAATTGACCGGATATGACGGGTATTTGATTCGGAAATCGGGTGTTCCTTGCGGCGCAGTCTGAATTGGGATGCTGAGGTCCCGAACGTCAAAATACCTTTTGGCTGTGATTTTCTCCTGTTCGGAATCGAGGTCGCAGAGCTTCCACGGCATGAATTCGAGATTCACCGAAGACCCCTTCACGAAAAGATCGGTTTTGAAGCTGCTCAAGTCGTGGATATTCGCGGAAAAACATTCTTTCGTCTGACGGGTGATTTCAGCGAGCTTTGCCGCAGCCTGTGTCGATTGTTGCGGAGTTAGACCCAGCGCATCGACCAGCGACGAAACATACCAGCGCTCCTGGGCTAAGCGCACTTCAAACGCCTCTTCGCCCGTGGCGAGGGCATCGGTCGATCGATCCAGGCCTGCATTCGTGAAATCCTGGGCAATCCAGCGGATTTCCTGATCGCTGAGGCCTTTTTCGCATTTGGCGATGTAATCAGGCACCGGATCGCGCGTCCGGCGGGGAGCGTGACGAATGCGTTGCTGTGTCGTGGGCTTAATCGCACCAGCATTTCGTGCAGCGACCGCAATGACTTGCGACTGCCAAATTGCCGCTAGCATGAGGACGCTGGCAAAACCCAACCAACCTGCCGTTCGTTTGGAGTGTTGATCCATGATTTCCAAGCCCGGATGGGTTTATCGGAATGCTGTGGCCGTGGCGAGGGGAAATGCCCGGATTTCACATCAAGGACCTTACACCAAGGACTAAGAAGTTGAACCGACAATACCGCCAAGGAACTCCTGATTGAGTTCCTCTGAAATTACTATCGTGCATCAAGACCACGATTTCCCGGATGTTTGACTTGGCTATCCGCTTGCGGAAACCAGCGCGGCCTTGGTGCTCGCTGCCATGGGGATTCGCGAGCGCTACCAAATCTCATACTGGGATGCCGCCATCGTCGCCGCTGCGGCCGAACTCGGTTGTTCCGCGCTCTATTCCGAGGACCTTTCGCATGGTCAATTCTACGGCACGGTTCAAGTGATCAATCCATTTGTGTGACGCGACCGTTTTTCTATCAGTTTGGAGCCAGCGAGATCGCAAACCGATAGAAGCCCTTTTGTGCCGGCGGCGAGGGATCACTTTTTGAAACCACTCCATTGGTGGCCATGCTGACCGGTGTTCCCACGTTGGTCCATTGCCCGAGAGATGCGGATGACCGTTGGAGCTGATAGGTCCTGCCCGCGCGACCGTTGATCGCAATCAAGGGGCCGGCAGCGAACGTCACAAACGGCCGGTCGGATGCTTGATCTGGATTCGTGCCCGCGAGCATTTCGTAGAGGTCGTTGGTTCCATCTCCATCCGCATCCGCCAGGTTCTCGCCCGCGGCATAGGGATTGCGGTTGTATTGGTTCTCGATCGCATCCGGGACTCCGTCGTTGTCGCTGTCATTGTCGGAGAAATTGGGAATGCCATCGCCATCGGGATCCCCGGTGCCTTCGACGGTGTCGGGGATGCCGTCGTTGTCGTAGTCGCCATTGCTGGTCAGGATGGTGTCGATGGAGACGGTGGCGCTCGAGAGAGCGGTGGGGTCCAGTCGCAAGTTCGTGATGGTTTTTCCGCTCCACTGGAGATGCTGGGACACATCCAGATAGATCCACTGATAGTTGGGCGAGCCGGTGAAATTTTTCGTGACCTGGCGATCGGACGTGTAGCCTGAGGATCCTGAAATCCCCCAGAACAGATCGACGCGGGAGGTCTGGCTGGCTTTCATCCGCAGGATCACTCCCTGGATGGCGTCGCCTGAAATGTCGGGTCCGGTGCGGGTGAGCTGGGGATCGTTTCCAATGGAGGTGAAATCATATTTGCCCGAGTTGATCACCGGCGTGCCGACATGGGGCGAGGCGGCCCAGCCTTCGGCATCGCCATCGAAGCCGAAGTAGATCACTCCGTCGAGCGGATCACGGCCCTTGGCGATTTCCGCACCATCTAGCAGACCATCGTTGTCGCTATCGGGATCCTGCCAGTTTTCCAGGCCATCGCCGTCTGCGTCACCGGGTGCCTCGTCAATGTCCGCCCAACCATCGTCGTCGGCATCGCCGTCGGTGGTCCAGATGCTGTCGATGGAAATGGTCGCGTTGGCCTTGTTGATCGGGTCGAAACGGATACCCGTGATGGTTTTTCCCACCCAGTCCGGGTGGGCTGATAGATCGAATAGAAGCGTGTGGAACTGGCCGTCGCCGGGATGGGTGATGGTCGGGACGGGAGTGACACCCACGCCGCCTGTGCCGACGCGGCTCCAGTAGAGTTGGCAACCGCCGCTGACATTCGACTTCAGCCGAACCGCGATCATCGGGTTCGCCGCGGCGCTCAGATAGAGAGGCGGGCTGTTGAGGTTGGGATCGGCCATGAGGGTGACGCCGTCCAGCGTGCCGTTGGCGACGGTGAGCGGTCCCATCTGGGAATTGATGGTCCAGCCCTCGGCATCGCCGGCTTGATTGAAGAGGAAGAACATTTTTTTGTCCCAAGGATCGCGACCCTTTGCGAGTTCGGTGCCGTCCTTGACTCCATCGCCGTCGGCATCCGGGTCGAGGTAGTTCTGGATGCCATCGCCGTCGATGTCGCCCGCCGGTTCCTGGGAATCGGCGATGCCGTCATTGTCGGAGTCCAGCAACACCGGCCTGACCTCGATGGAGTAAAACTGGGTCTGGTTGGCGGCACCGTTGATCGTGACGGTGTGGATTCCCGTGCTCGTTAGGTTGAGGTCGATGGTTTCGGTGCCACCCGCACCGGTGTTGTTGACGGTGGAAATCACCGTGCCGGTGGGCCCTTTCACGGTGAATGACAGATCGCTGAGCGAGGAAGCATTGATGTTGGTGGTGGACCCGCCCTCGGGGACGTAGGAGTAGGTCGGACCGCGGGGCGTGATGGTGAAGCGAACCGCCATTGCGCTTGTTAGGTTGAAGGAGAAACAATCCGTGTCGCTGTCATCATCGATGGAACAGATGTCAGTTTGGGCAGCAGTCACATTGATGCCGCTGATGGCTAGCCCGGCAGCGAGTGTGGCGCTGGAGATCAACGTTCCAAGTGGAGTGGCGGTGGCCGGGGTGTCGTTGCCACCGCTTTTCTCAAGGACGTCGCCGTATTTGCGATGAAGGGCGAGGAGGTCGTCAAATTGCGGGCCGTTGATATTTCCTCCACTCCCAGAGACGACGGAATTCACTCCATTTCCGGCAACCGTGAGATGGCCGAGCCCGAGCCCGTGGGCGTGCTCATGGGCGAAGACGATGCGCAGGCTGTTGGCATCGGCGAAGGTGGTGCCACTCGTGTTGAGCACCATGTCGCCACCGTTCGGGAAATCGTTGTAGCCGAGAACGCCTGATAGAACCGTTCCCGCCGATGCGGATGTCGCCACGGGTGGGCGAGGTGACCTTGCCTCCGGATCCCCAGGCCGCGCCGTCGTCGGTCACGTATTGATAGGTGATGCCGGTCTTGCTGGCAAAGATGTCGAAGCGTGACTTCATCGCCGCGAACCAGGGCCTCAGCGTGAGGTCCGCGATGCGGTCGCCGGCAGGGACATTCCACAGAACGTCGAACCGGTTGATCAGGTCGCTGACGGGGGTGGGATTGGAAGTGTAGGTTGTGGGCAAGGCCAGACCGTCGGCGACGATGCTCCAGGTGAGGGTGACAGGTGATCCCAACGCGAGGCCGGAACCTTGGGTGGCGGTGCTGGTCCAGCGCTGGCTGTCGTTGGTGTTGGTAGCCTGAAGCGCGCCGGACGTGAGGATCGCGACGACAATGCTGCCGACGAAATGGAGAAGACGAAACATGGGTTGGGTTTAAGGCACGAAGCATCGTCCCGAAGGTGCCTCTTCCGCCATGCAAATGATCGCAATCCCGAGAAATCGCCCGAAAGGGTGATGCGGGGCATTTCCCGCAGGCATAAAAAAACGCGGAGGCGGAATCCGTCGCACGGAATGAATTCCACGCGACAGTTCCGCCTCCGCGCTCCGGGGAGGGAGCGGGGGAAGTTAGATGAACTCGTTGAGCAGGCCCTCGATCATTTCCTGACGGCCGCTGGCGACCATCGGCTCGGGATTGGAAAGAGCGTATTTCTCAAGATCGGCGAGGGTGGTCTTGCCTCCCTCGACATCGGTTCCGATGCCGCTGTCCCAGGTCTTGTAGCGATCGGCGATGAATTGCTCGATGCGGCCGTCCGCACGGATGGCGGCGGCGGTTTTCAGGCCGCGGGCGAAGGCGTCCATGCCGACGACGTGGGCGTGGACGAGATCGACGGGTTCCCATGACTCGCGGCGGCGCTTGGCATCGAAGTTGAGTCCGCCGGTGGTGAAGCCGCCCATTTTCATGAGGACGAGCATCGTGTGGGTGGTCAGATAGAGATCGGTCGGGAACTGGTCGGTGTCCCAGCCGACGTTGGGCGTGCCCATGTTCGCGTCGATGCTGCCGAGCGCGCCGGCTTCGTAGGCGACGGTGAGTTCGTGCTCCATCGTGTGGCCGGCGAGGGTCGCGTGGTTGGTCTCGATGTTGAGCTTGAAGTGCTCTAGCAGATCGTATTCGCGGAGGAAATTGAGGCAGGCGGCGGAGTCGGAATCGTATTGGTGGGTGGTCGGCTCCTGTGGCTTGGGCTCGATGTAGAACTGGCCGGTGAAGCCGATTTCCTTTTTGTAATCCACGGCCATGTGGAGGAAGCGGGCGAGGTGGTCGAGCTCGCGCTTCATGTTGGTGTTGAGCAAGCGTGGTGTAACCTTCGCGACCACCCCAGAAGGTGTAGCCCTCACCGCCGAGACGGTGGGTGACTTCCATGGCTTTTTTCACCTGGGCCGCGGCGTAGGCATAGACCTGCGCGTTCGGGCTGGTGGCGGCACCTTGCTGATAGCGCGGATGCGACGAAGAGGCAGGCGGTGCCCCAGAGGAGCTTCTTGCCGGTGCGCTTTTGTTCTTCCTCGAGCACGTCGGCGACGGCGTCGAGTGCCTTGTTGGATTCGGCGAGCGTGGCGCATTCCGGAGCGACGTCGCGGTCATGGAAGCAGTAGTAGTCGAGGCCGACTTTTTCCATGAAATCGAAGAAAACGCGGGCGCGGTTCTGGGCGTTGGCGATCGAGTTCGAGCCATCGTCCCAAGGGTGGGCGGCGGTGCCCATGCCGAAGGGATCGGAGCCGGTGCCGCGCATGGTGTGCCAGTAGGCGCAGCCGAAACGGAACCAGTCGGCCATGGTCTTGCCGGCGACGATCTCGCTGGCGTTGTAGTGTTTGAAGGAAAGCGGGTTCTTGGAACCGGGGCCTTCGTATTTTACGGCATCACAGGGAAAGACACTCATCTTGTCGGTTGATTTGGGTTATTGGGTCGAAACGGCGCAACGTGCGCGATCTGGATCAAGCTAGTGAAAAATCCGCTGGCATCGCTACCGCAATTTCCGGTAGCTTGTTGATGAAATGCGACATCTCAATGCAGAAACCTCGCAACGCATCGCGGTGGTCCAGTCCTCCGTGAACGTCCGTCGTCTGGTTCCCGGTCTCGCGCCCTTTGCCGGCATGGGCTACGATTTCTGGATCATCGACCTCTATCGCCAGCCGGATCTGCTGCTCGCCAGCCTGCGCGAGTGGAAACCGGGTGCGATCATCACCGAGTGGCATCCCGGTCTAACGGAGGCGCTGGTGGCATTGGGTTGTCCGGTGATTCTGGTTCCTTCGGACGAGGCGGTGGACGGGGCTTTCAATGTGGACATCGATGATGCCGCGATCGGTCGACTGGCAGGGGAGCATCTGATCGCGCGCGGATATCGGAACTTCGCCTTCGTCGGTCGGTCGGACGCGCATTACGCGATGCAGCGGCTGGAGGGATTCCGCTCGGTGGTCGGCGAGGTGGCCGTCTATTGGGAGGAGTTCCGCGACTGGCGGCAATACGACGAATACTGGCGGGATCCGGACGAGGACATGGTCGGTTGGCTTGCGGCGCAGGCCACGCCGTTGGGGATTTTCACCGCCCATGATCCGACCGGGCGGCACGTGCTGGAGGCTGCGGCGCAAGCCGGGCTGGAAGTGCCTTTCGCCGTCGGTGTGATTTCCGCCAATGATGACGAGACCGTCTGTGAAATGGCGCGCCCGGCTCTATCAAGTATCCGCCTGCCATGGCGTCGGCTGGCCGCCGAGGCGGTGCAGATGATCGAGGCCATCGGGACGGGGAGGGCTCCGAACTCCCCGGTGCTCGTGCAGCCGCTGGAAATCGTCGCCCGTGGATCGAGTTCCTACGAGGCGGTGGGCGATCCGGTCGTCAGGCGTGCCATGCAGTGTCTGATCGAGCAGGTTTCATCGATTGTCTCCGTGGATGAATGGGCGGCAAAATCCGGAGTCTCGCGGAGAGTGTTGGAAAGACGGTTCCAGGCCAGCCTCGGGCGTTCGCCCCATTCCATGATCCAGCATGAGCGGATTGAGCGGGCGAAGCGTCTGCTCACCACCACGGCGCTCCCCGTGGCTGCCATCGCGGAACGCTGCGGCTTCCAGAGCAACGAGCGCCTGACCGTGAATTTCCGCGAATTGGTCGGAGTGCCGCCCGCCACCTACCGCCGTGGTTCGCGGGAGAAGTCGGGGTAGTGTCTCGTGAACGTGGTTGCCGCGTCTCGCCGCAACGAATGGTCTTATCTGACGGGATCTCCAGAGGGAACTCTTCCCGTGGATGAGTAACAGCGTATGTCGTTGCGGCGAGACGCCACAACCACGTTTAAAAAATCTGAAAAAAGTGTCCGGAGGCTGAAAGTTTTGGCATGTCCGGTGCTTATTGGTTCATGTCGCAAGACAAGGCGGTCCGACTGAGATGCCTCCCGGGTTAATGGGTTTTCCCTGGAGGATGATCAGTCGGACCGCTCCTTTTTTGCCCGGTGGGCGGAAATGCTTTTTCCACCAGAAGCAAATCACCACCAAATCGAACCATCAACACATCATGAACGCTACGGGACTCGGCAAGTCTCTAGCACGATGCCTGCTTCGGGGGGCTGTCTTAGCTTCATGCCTCCTCCTGGTTACAGGGAATCTGTTTGGTGCGGAATTTCGATTCGACACCAACCGTTTCGGCTACATCACGATGACCACCGCGAAGGACTCGGCAAAGGTGGTGTTCATCCAGGGCAACAAACAAGGCGAGGAAGTCACCTGGAAAGGCACCCTGAAAGCCGTGGACAAGGAGACTTTTGTCACCATGGGCGGAACAACTTTCAGGCTTGCCAAGCTCGACAAGAAAGTCGTCAACGATGGCAACCGGGGAATCAACAGCGGGATTTGGAAACTCGCAATTTCCGGCAAGGGCAAAGACTTTGAGGACATCAAGGCTAAGTTGCCATCCATCGAATTCGGGGATGCAAAAATGACGGAGTGCGATGGGGATGCCGTCAAATGAACTTGGCGGGTGGCGCTATGAGACGGTCAGGTGTGGCGATTGGGAACTGCCGCAACGGCTTCGGCAATGCGCAGCCCGTCCATGGCGGCGCTGACGATGCCGCCGGCGTATCCAGCGCCCTCGCCACACGGATAGAGGCCGGAGATTTCGGGGTGTTCCAGCGTGTCGTCCCGGCGAGGGATTCTAACGGGCGAGCTGGTGCGTGTCTCGAAACCGATCAGAAGCGCTTGTTCGGAGATATAGCCGGGCATCTGTCTTCCGAAGAGCTTGAAGCCCTCGCGCATCCGGCTGGTGATCCATGGGGGAAGCAGCTCGTGGAGGGGAGCGGATGTCATGCCTGGGAAATAGCTGGTATCCGGCAGGCTTTGGGAAATTTTTCCCGATAGAAAATCGGTGGCGCGTTGGCCGGGAGCGACCTGCCCGCCGCCGCCCGCGATCTTGGCGGTGCGTTCGAGGTCTTTTTGGAAAACGAGTCCGGCCAGGACGCCGTGTTCCCTGACAAGGTGTTTCACGTCTTCCGGTTCCACCGTGGAGACCATGCCGGAATTCGCAAATGGGGAGTCGCGGCGCGAGAGGCTCATGCCATTCACGACGACCTCGTCATTCTCCGTGGATGCGGGGACGATCCATCCGCCGGGGCACATGCAGAAGGAATGCACGCCACGATCCCGGATCTTCGTCGCGAGGCGATAGCGGGCGGCGGGAAGCAAGCGCGGACGTTCCTGGCCGGGATCGAGATGGTATTGGGCGCGGTCGATGAATGGCTGCGGGTGCTCGATGCGGAACCCGACGGCAAAGGGCTTGGGCTCCAACAGGATGTTTTTCGCTGCTAGAAGCCGATAGATGTCGCGGGCGGAGTGGCCGGTGGCCAGGATGACCGAATCGGCGAGAATTTCCTCTCCGGATGCCGTTAGGACACCGTGGATCCTGTTTCCGGTGATCAGGAAATCCGTGACCTTGGTTTGAAATCTAACCTCGCCACCTGCCGAGATGATCGAGTTGCGGATGGCCTTGACGACGTTGGGCAGAAGGTTGGATCCGATGTGCGGATGGGCATCGGTTAGAATCTCCTCCGGTGCTCCGTGGGCGACGAGCACCTCGTAAACCTTGGCCACCGGACCTCGCTTGGTGGCACGCGTGTAGAGCTTGCCGTCGGAAAATGTTCCCGCGCCGCCTTCCCCGAAGCAGTAGTTCGATTCCTCGATCACCCTGCCTTCGCGGAGAATCGGGGCGAGGTCGAAGCGGCGTGCGCTGGCGTCCTTCCCACGCTCCAGCAGAATGGGCTTGAGGCCGTTTTCAAGGCATCGCAGCGCGGCGAAAAGTCCAGCCGGACCACAACCGACGATGATGACCGGACGCGCGTTTGACGCGAGTGGTGCCGTGGACCAATGGGGTGCTTGCTCAGGGGGCAGGGGACCATCGAGCGACACGTCCAGGCGGAGCTGGACCTTCACCGCGCGTTGCCGGGCGTCGATCGAGTGCTTGCGAAGCTTGATGCCGCCGATCCGTTTGACCGGGATGCCGAGTTTCGCGGCCGCCGCTTGACGACGGGCCATGTCGTCCTCGGACTTCTCCAGCGGAAGGACGATGTCCACGGTATCGATCAGCGGCTCCACGGGAATCTTCGGGTCAACGGATTTTACGTTTCTGGCCGGAGTCATCGACGCTGACGAAGGTGACACGGGTTGAGAAAATCGGGACGGTGCCGGCTTTCTCGTCGGTCACGGTGACGGCGTAAGTCGTGCTGGTGTTCCCTTCCTTCACGCGTTCGCAGCAAATCCGCAGGATGGTGCCGTCCCTCACGCTGTGATGGAACTCGACGGTATCCATCGCCACGGTGACGAACTGGCAATGGGGATATTCGAGACTTGCGGCGATCCATGATGCCTCGTCAATCCACGCAAGCAAACGACCGCCGAACAGGAAGCCGTATTGGTTCAAATCTCCGGGCAGGACGAGTCGGTGCGTTTCCATGGAGACTCACCAACGGCGGCGTTTGACGTCTTTATAAATGGCGGAGTCGAGGGAATAACCACCGCCGCCCGTCAGGATGATGGCAACCATCGGGATCAGATAGAGAATGGAAAGCTCCTTGGTTTCGATCAGGGTGGGAGTGGATTGGAACCAAGGGGTGGAACCGAGCGCCCCGAAGGCGGCCACCACCATGCAGAATCCCAGGACGAACGCTGCGGGACGCGTGGCGAAACCGATGATGATCAGCGCCGACGCGAAGACCTCGGCACCGATGCAGGCCATCAGGCTCATGGACGGAGTCAGGTATTTCAGCGGGAAAATATCGGGGACGTAGAAGAGTTCCTTGCGGGCCGCGAAATTTGTGATTTTCGGAAGACCGTGGCCGATCAGCATCATCAGGCCGATCATGACGCGCAACGCAAGGATGCCAAGTGAGGCGGTGGCGTCGCGCGTGCCACAATCGAAGAAGAATTTTTTCATGAAGCCGTGCCGGGAGTTTTTATGGCGGAAATGGTGATCCTTTTCAGTCGGTCATCACCTTGGGGCGAGTGTGACGAAATCATCGGGTCATCGACGAGGATATTGTGCACCAGCCGCCGATAGTAGGCATTCAGCGGCCGCATTTGAAATGGATTTCCAGTGCTTTTCACCCGCTCCGCGATTCCCCTGACCTCCTCGTTCAAGTGATCCTCCTGGATCGAGCGGTAATGTTCACAGTCCACCTTGATCCGTTCGGCCTTTGGGAAATGGCGGCGAAGGATGCGGTTGACCAGATACTGAAGGTCGTCGAGACGGTCTCCCTCCTTGCCGATCAGGGCCTCGCTTTCTCCCGAATGAATCTGCAGGCATGGGCCGTCGTGGGTTTCCTGTTGCTCGATGGTCGCCGTGAAGCCGAGGTGGCCCAGCATGGTGTCGAGAATCTTGGTCGCTGATTCCACTGTTGTCATGGCGGCAGTCTAATCACATCCACGGCTGGGTCAATCACCCGCCGTATTCTCTTCCAAATACCCCGCGATTGCGGCGGCGTGGGCCTTCACGCGGGCGATTTCCTCCTCGCTGAATTCGTGAGGGCTGTATTTCCCGATGCCCAGCGTCCCGATGACCCGATCACCGCTCCCGGAGAAAACAGGCACGGCGACGGAACCCGAGACTCCGGTTTTCCGGGCGTCGGGTCTCGCGACCCCTTCGAGATTTTCCTGCAAATTGCAGAGTTCCACCGGTTCGCGGCGCTCCGCCGCAGCGCCCGCGATTCCCTTGCCGAAAGGGATGACGGCAATCTTCTCCATCAAACTCTCCGGGACACCGATCTGGCACACCAGGTGGAGAACCTCCGGCGTGTTTCCTGTCCGGTGAATGGTGCCTGTCTGACAGCCGAATTCGGCAAGGATTTTTCCCAACAACTCGTTCCACTCCTCAAGGGTCTTCATGGGGAGACTGATATCACGAAGGAGGACGCGCGTCACTCCCCGGTTCATCTTTAAATTCACACTTGGCACGACCCGGAATATCCTCCAAACCCTTGCGTGCAGGGCTGAAACCGGTGGCTGATTTTAGCGCTGGCCATCCGATCGCCTGCTTGTCTGAAATCCGGTGATTGCTGAAAACCCAATGTTGATCGAAGAGGAATACGGTGTCCTTCCCGACGGAAGGAGTGCGTCCATCTTCACGCTCACCAACGCAAACGGCCTGAGAGCCAGGGTCACGGAATATGGCGCGATTCTCGTTTCGATGGAAACCCCGGACAAGACCGGGAAATTCGCGGATCTGACCCACGGATTCGACACGCTCGACGGCTGGGTCAACCACAACAACGCCTACTTCGGAGCCACCGTGGGCCGCTTTGGAAACCGCATCGCGAACGGGAAATTCACGCTCGATGGCAAGACCTACAGCCTCGCCACCAACAACGATCCGGGCGGGGTGCCTTGTGCCCTCCACGGCGGACTGAAGGGATTCGACAAGGTTCTCTGGTCCGGAAAAATCGTCGGGGATCATTCCGTCGAGTTCACCTATTTCTCCAAGGACGGCGAGGAAGGCTATCCCGGCAATCTAACGGTCAAGGTCACCTACACGCTCACCGACGACAACGAGCTCAAATGGGAGGCGATCGCCACCACCGATGCCCCGACCGTCATCAACATGGTCCAACACGCCTACTGGAATCTATCCGGTGATCCGACACGTTCGGTCGTGGACCACCTCCTCACGCTGAATGCCGACGGCTATCTGCCCACGGACAAGGGCCTCATCCCGACCGGCGAGATCGCTCCTGTCGCGGGGACGCCCATGGATTTCACCCGAGCGACCGTGATCGGCGAGCGGATCGATGACGATTTCGAGCCTCTCAGGTTCGGGGCCGGGTATGACCACGCGTGGATCATCACGAAAAACGGTGAAATGAACCACGCAGCCACCCTCAAGGATCCTGAGTCCGGGCGCGAGTTGTCGATCTTCACCAACCAGCCCGCCATCCAGGCCTATTGCGGCAATTTCCTCGACGGTTCCGTCGCTGGAAAGGGCGATGTTGGATATGGCTTCCGCACGGCCATCGCCCTCGAGACCGAAGGATTTCCGGATGCACCGAACAAGCCCTCGTTTCCGTCATCGGTTCTCCGCCCCGGCGAAACCTACGTGCATTCGATGATCTTCAAATTCTCCTGCCGGTAGGAATTCCGATCCGGCAATTTCATTCTCCATACGACCCAACCCATAAAAACATGATCATACCCATCCCGATACTTGCATTAGCCGCCGCCCCCACCAGCGCGATGGGGACGCTCGACATGGTTCTCTTCTTTGTTGCTGTCATCGGCGTCATCGCGTTCGGGATCTGGCAGGGAAACAAGGAAAGCGCCGGCGAGGATCACGGTGGAGCGGCCAACTACTTCCTTGCCGGTCGCGGGCTCACCTGGTGGCTGGTTGGCTTCTCGCTCATCGCGGCTAACATCTCCACCGAGCAGTTTGTCGGAATGTCCGGCCAAGCCGCGGATTGGCTCGGCATGGCCATCGCCTCCTACGAATGGATGGCCGCGATCACGCTGGTGGTCGTTGCCTTCGTGTTCCTTCCCAAACTCCTCCGCTGCGGCATCTACACGATCCCCGAATTCCTTGAATACCGCTATGGCGTGTTTTCCCGCTCGGTGATGGCGGTTGCCACGCTGGTGATCCTGGTGGGAGTGCCCACCGCTTCCGTCATCTACTCGGGTGCCAAGGTGGTTGCGGTGTTTTTTGCCGGCCACACGGCCTTCGGAATGGACCTTGGGGACTTGACCACCGGATGCTGGATCATTGGTTTGTCTGCGGCGGTTTACGTGTTTGTCGGTGGTCTCAAGGCATGCGCCTGGACCGACCTGATCTGGGGGGCGTCGCTCATCGCCGGTGGAGCTGTCGTCATGTGGCTTGCATTTGGTGTGATGGAGAATGCGGATCCGAATGAGCTGATTCTAACCAAAGTCTCCAACTCGGAAGCCACCGTCAAGGATCTGGAGGGCGCATCCGCATGGAGGCGTTTCATCCTCCTCAATGATGGCAAGGGCGGCGAGGCCGCAGCGGTCACTGGCGAGAATCTGGCGGGAGGCAAGCTTCACATGGTCCGCCCGAACACCGATCCAAGCATTCCTTGGTCCGCCCTCATCATCGGACTCTGGATTCCCAACTTCTTCTATTGGGGACTGAACCAATACATCGTGCAGCGGACCTTGGGTTCGAAGTCACTCGCCGAGGGCCAGAAGGGGATCGTGTTTGCCGCCGCGCTCAAACTGATCATCCCGTTCATCGTGGTGATTCCCGGCATCTTGTGTTTCAACCTTTACAGCAAGGATCTCCGACGCGAGGCCGTGAACAAGAATGCGGTCGCCCTTGAGGAGATGGTTGGAGGAAAAGGGGCTACGACGGTCTATCCATTCACCGAGAACTTCGCTCTCACGGATATGGAAAAGGCGCGCGAGGTGCTTGCCCACAATGCCGCGATTGCAAAGCAGGAGCCCACCGTGGGACCTGAGGCCACCCCGCTGGAAATGCTCAATGCCAACACGGCGCTGCTCAAGGCCGTGGACGGTGCGAACTTGAAACTGCCAGTCAAGGAGCGCGTCGCCTCCGGCACCAAGCTGATCGGCTATGACTATGATGCCGCCTTCCCGACCTTGCTCCGCAACCTGCTCAAGCCGGGGATCACGTGGTTTGTCCTTGCCGCGATCTTCGGTGCGGTGGTTTCGTCGCTGGCCTCGATGCTCAATTCCGCATCCACCATCGCCACCATGGACATCACCGCCAAGCTGGTGCACAAATTCAAGAAGAAGGATCTCTCGCAGAGCCAGTTGATCCTGAGCGGACGCGCTTTCGTGGTGCTCTTCGTGTTGATCGCCTGTCTGATTGCTCCTGGCCTGGGAGATCCTAAATTCGGTGGTATTTTCACCTTCATCCAGGAGTTCCAGGGCTTCATCAGCGCGGGGATCCTCAGCGTCTATCTGTTCGGATTCCTGGTGCCGCGCACCCCCCGCTACATGGGTTGGGTCGGGATCATGATCAATGTCGTGCTTTACGGCGCGCTCAAGTGGTTCATCGCTCCCGACATGGCCTTCCTCAACCGCATGGCGATTTGCTTTGGCGTGATTGTGGCCGTGCTGGGCATTGTCACCCTTGTCAAACCACTGAAAACGCCGGTGGTGATGCCGACCACGGACCTGATCGCGTTGGAATCCTCCAAGGGTGCCAAGATCGCCGGATACGCTGTCGTGGTGGCCACCCTGATCCTGTATTTCATCTTCTGGTAAGCAGGGCCCCGGACCAACATCAGATCTAACCAACGCCCCGTCCTGCGAAGGACGGGGCGTTTTTGTCGAGGATCCGGATTGCCTGATTCGCCGTGCCCATGCAAGTTCCGCCCGTTTCCACTTATGAAAATCACGACTTACACGGGCGGCTTCGTCCAGACCAATGGCTACCTCGTCGAAACCCCGGACGGCAACTTCCTCATCGATGCGCCCGAGGGCATCGCAGCCTGGGTCGTCGAGCGAGGCGTGAGGGTGGACGATGTCCTTCTAACCCACCAGCATTACGATCACGTCACCGATGCGGCAAAGCTCAAGGCCGCGGGAGCGACGATTCACGCGCTAGAGGATTATTCCAAGGATCTGACGCTGGAATCCATTGCTCGCGGATGGGGAATGCCGATCTCGGTGACGCCCTATCAGATTGACCGGCGGTTCACGATGGATCAACCGCTGCTCCTCGCCGGGTTGAGAATCTCGATGGCCCACGTTCCCGGTCACTCCCTGGACAGCGTGACCTTTCATCTGGTCGATCACGGTTTGGTGTTTTCCGGCGACACGCTGTTTGCCGGTTCCATCGGCCGCACGGATTTGCCCGGCGGCAGCACGACCCAACTGCTCGACGGCATTGCCAAACACCTGATGACATTGCCATCCGAAACAAAGGTGCTGCCAGGCCACGGACCCGCCACCAACATCGGAGAAGAGAGCTCGGAAAATCCCTACCTCGATTGAGGAGGGTTGATCTCCGGTCAACCCGTTAGGGAATCAGGCCTCGCCGTCCTCAGTCACCGTTAGAGTGGTGGCCGGGGCTGCGGATGAGTTCCCCAATCCCGGGATCACGCGGCGGACCAGCTTGACGAGTCCTGACTCGGCGGCATCGATTTCCGTTTCTCCCTGGCGCATCGCCTTTTCCCACGCGGAGGCGAATCCGGGGGCTTGTTCGCGCATGGTGCGGATGGCGATTTCCTGGATCTGGAGCTGGCGTTGTTCCGCACGGCCGGGCTTCTGTTGGAGCGCCGCGTTGTTCACCCTCAGCGTTTCGTTTTGCTTGCGGAGGGTTTCCAATTCGTCCTGAAGCGATTGATTGCCGCTCGCGTTGATCTTGAGCTGCGTGTTGAGGTGGCTCTGGAGGTTCTTCATTTCGTCCTCCACCCGCTTGAGATCGCGGCTGACGTTGCGGCGGGCGCTGAAGCCCGATTTCCAGATGAATCCGGCAACGAGCAAACCGAGCAGAAGGCCCCAGGTGAAGGGGTTCTGGAGAACGAGTGTCAAGGTGTCCATGGCGGGAAGATGGGGCGTTTTTGCCGGGATTCCAGAGATTTGGAGAATTACTTGGCGGCGGCCTTCTTTTTGTCCGACTCCTTGGCGGTCTCGCGGTCCTTGAGCGCGGCCTGGACGTCCTCGGTAAGATCGGGGGAAGCCTTGGCAAAAAGGATGAACGGAACCCCGGTGTTGGTGTTTCCCGAACTATCGAAAACACTGTCAAATCCACGCTCCTTCGCGAGCTGCCTTGAGACCTCGGCGATCTGATCGAGCGACGCCCTCATGGTGGTGACCATCTTGAGGTTGATCTCCTTTTCCTTCTCCTTCTGATAGCCCTCGAAGTCCTGTTGCAAGGTCAGCGCTTCCTGGCGCTTCATCTCATAGTTTCGCGCAAGGGCCTTGCTCGTGCCCTCGTCCAGGGGCTTCGCCTTGTCGGAAAGCTGGGTTTGGATGGTCTGGAGTTCCGCAATGATGTTGCGCAGTTTTTCAGCGCGCTCATCCTTCATGATCTCGTCCCGCTGCTTCTTCACCTCTTCCTGAAGGGAGGTCGTCGAGGGCAGCGACGTGTAAATGTCCCTCACCCGCACCGAAGCGAAACGGGGAGGGGCGGCGAGCGTCGTCGTCGCCGCTGCGATCAATGTCATCGAGATGGCTTTGAGGGATTTCATGCTCGTCCGGGCATGAAATAGCAAGCCCACCGGATCGTCAAGGTTCGCCAATGTCCTCGTTCCAAAGCTCGGGTTTGTCGGCGATGAAATGGGTCATCAGCTCGATGCATTGGGGATCGTCCCTAACGTCGAGGATCACTCCCCGGGATTTCAGGTGATCCTCATCGCCGAGGAAGGTTTTGTTTTCCCCGATGACCACCTTGGGGATTCCATAAAGCAGGATGGCACCACTGCACATGGGGCACGGCGAAAGGGTCGTGTAGATGACGCATTCCCGATAGACCGCCGCCGTCTGGCGTCCGGCATTTTCCAAGGCATCCATCTCGCCGTGGAGGGTGGTGCTGCCTTGCTGGACTCGACGGTTGTGGCCTCGACCGATGATTTTTCCTTGATGAACGAGAACACTGCCGATCGGGATGCCGCCCTCGGCCAGCCCTTGGCGGGCCTCGTCAACTGCTGCTTGCATGAATGGGTCCATGAGCGTTAAATATGCAGTTCCCGCGCCGCACCAACGATAAATTACGTGGATCGGCACGGAAATTGCCTCAATACTTTTCTCACCTTTAAAAATCATGCCTAAAGTCCGTCTCGCTGGAACCGTCCGCGGGGAAAAAGATCCCAACCGCGAAATTCGTGCCCGTCTCCTTTACAGCCTCTTCAGCAAGGGCTGGGACATTTACAACTCCAACGGCGACCAGCGGATCTCCCTGTCCAACATCGAGCGCAAGATCATCGAGTCGGACGCTTTCGTCTTCACACCCGGGGCGACCCTGGAGGACATGTTCAAGGCAGTCTCGATTTTCGTCGGCTACCAGACGCTCGACGTGAATCTCGCGGGAAAAGCCACGATCCTTCTCAATTCCGACAACTCCTGGGGTCCCTTGTTCTCCCTGCTCAAGCACCTCAACGGGCTGGGTACCGTGAAACAGAATCACGAGGAATACCTCCTGCTCGCCGAATCGCCGGAGGCCGTCATTGATCATCTCGAAGCCGCCCGCCGCGATGGCATTCCCAGTGTCGGGCGTGAAAAAATCGGCACCAGTTCCGTCGGATCCTTCGACACTCCACTGCCCGACGACCACGAGGGCAACGTGTGCGTGTTCTGTTCCGCGTCCATCGAGGACCCGGCCTATCTCAACGACGGCTATGAATTCGGCAAGCAGCTTGCGGAGAACAAGCTCGGCTGTGTCTCCGGCGCGGGAAGCTCCGGGATCATGGGCGAGGTCGTGCGCGGCTCCGTCGATGCCGGCGGCTGGACCGGCGGATCGAACGTGCCCCACATCATCGAGCTCGAAGGGCTTCCCACCGGACTTTCCAGCTTCTGGCTCAAGCCGGACATTTACACCCGGATGGAAGTCATGATCGACAATTCGGACGCCTTCGTGATCTTCCCCGGCGGCTCGGGAACCGTTCAGGAAATGATCGCCCTGATGATCTTCAAGCATCAGAAGCACGCGTCGATGACTGGCAAACCGGTCGTCATTTTCAACCGCAAGGACGCCAGCGGCAGATCGTTCTGGACACCGCTCATCGAAATGCTCGGCACCTGGTGCTATGATGGCGAATTCGTGGTGGTCGAGGAACTCAACGAACTGATCCCCACCGTCAAGAGGCTCATCGCGGGTCCGAAGGAAGTGGCGGTTTGATGGTGCAAGCGGGGAGTTCCAATACGGACATGATTCGCATTGGTGGTTTACCCGGCTTGCCAGACGGCGAATTTCCTCGTTAGGTTCTGCATCGTGAAAATCGGAATCCTCGCAAACCCACACAAGCAAGGTTCAATCCCCACTCTTCAGGCCCTCAGGAAGTCACTCGCTTCGAGAGGCTGTGAGGTGGTGCTCGACGAGGAGACCGCCGCCCTTGCCGGTGAAACGGGAGGAATCCCCGCGAAGGAATTTTCACAGAACGTGGATGTCGCCGCTGTCCTCGGCGGGGACGGCACCATGCTCCATGCCCTCTCACGGCTTGGAAATTTCGAAAAGCCGGTGGCGGGGATCAACATCGGCACGCTCGGCTTTCTAACAAGCTGCAAGGACGACGAACTCGACCTCTTCGCCGCCGCCGTCGCTGAAGGGCGCTATTCCACCAGCGTGCGGACGCTGCTGGAGGCGGTGGTGCATCGTAAGGGCAGGACCGGGGAAGTTTTCATCGCCCTCAACGAGGTCACCCTCGCCCGTGGAGATACCGGTCGCCTGGTCATGCTGCGCGCCACCGTGGATGGCGAAATCCTGAACGACTACCGCGCCGACGGGCTCATCGTGGCCACACCCACGGGCTCCACCGCCTACTCGCTGTCCGCCGGAGGTCCGCTGATATCTCCAGGCGCCGCCGTCTTTGTCATCACCCCGATCTGTCCCCACAGCCTGAGCCAGCGCTCCCTCGTTCTATCGGACGACAGTGTCATCAGCCTTTCCTCGGAAGATCCCGAAAGCAATCCCATGCTCTTCACCGTGGATGGTCGGGACACCACCAAGATCGAGCCCGGCGACCGCATCGAGGTGAGGAAGTCCGCGAGATCCTTCAACCTCCTGCGGCTCGACGGCTATTCCTTCTACGGCGCGTTGCGCCAGAAACTCCACTGGCAGGGAGTCTAACGGGGCAGGTCGGGTCCCAGCGTTTGCGCCAGTCCCCGGATCAGCCTTTCCCTCAACGGAGCAGCGAGGTTCGCCAGCCGTTTTTGCTCCGCTTCGTAAAGCCTGCGGCCCTCCGCCGTCTCGATACAAACCGGTTCACATCCCCATTCGGATAGATCATAGGGGCTTGCCCGCATGTCGAGGTCACGCAGGGCTCCGGCCAGTTCGAAACATTCCAACAGCAACCCGGTGCCGATCCATGGCATCGACTTCGCCGCCCATTTGTAGAGGTCCATGTTCGCATGCACGCAGCCCGGTTGTTCCAACTGGATCCGGCTATCGAGGTCCGGCTGAAGCCGGTTCATCGGCCGGGCCTCCTTCGCGAAAAATCGGAACGCGTCATGGTGCGAGCAACAGATCGAACGCGATTCCACGAACGCGTCAATCTCCCCCTGAGGCAGGCGCAGACGGGTGGATCTCTCGTGTCTAACGTCCTTGCCCCGATAGACCATCGCCCATTCATGAAGACCGTGGCAGGAGAAATTCGGAAGCCGGTCACGTGTCGCCATCAGCAGGTCCGCGATCCATCCCAGCCGCTCCCGTTCCTTCAATTTCATTTTATCCGGATCCGCCCGGATGAAGCCATCTGCCCTCGAATAGTGCCGGCCCGTGAACTTGGAAAGGGCAGGGGATTGGCAGCCAGAAGAACATTCCAGAACCACACCCACACCCGGATGCCAATTCTCCAGCAGAGCCAGCGGAAACGGGTAATACTGAAACAGGAAATCCTCCACCGGATGGGGCAATCCGCGATCCCGCCGCTTCCTTTCCGGCAGGGTGTGGCGTTGCGCGCGTTCGCGATGATCGGCAGCCAAGCGCAGCCATTCTTCCTCGGGAAGGATCTGGACCGTGGCACGTGAAATCATCGCGCGGCAAGGAGAGCACGAACTTCCGGCAAAGGCAAAATTTCCCTTGCAAGTCCCCTTGGCCGCCCATAACTATGCCGCCCCGCGCCGAAAGGCGCATGGTTCCAATCGCGGGATGGAGCAGCCAGGTAGCTCGTCAGGCTCATAACCTGAAGGTCGTAGGTTCAAATCCTACTCCCGCAACCAATGAAAGCCGTTTAGCTCGAATGAGTTAAGCGGCTTTCGCCTTTTCGGGGGGCGGTTCTAAAATGCCTCCAAATGCAAGGGAATGCGTGTTTTAACCGATTCTATTGCAGGATGTGTTGCTGGAAAAAGTTGGATCAAGACATGATCCGAGGATTGAGCTGAGCTTTTGCCGGAATTCCTGCATCCACGCTTTCATCCACGCTTTGCAGGGAGTGTCCCACAATCCCTCCGAATAGCGCAAAATTTCGCCTGCCCATCCTAGCATTATCCGGGCCATCCAGCGGATTTCAGGTCACTGATAAGCCAGTCCTTCACCAAAGAGGTGGCCGGATGAGTCTCTTGGAAATTAAGCGCGGTAGTGCACCCCCAATAGTAAGGAGAAGCATTCGGTCGCATTTGTGCTACGACTGCTTCGAGAGCATCAAAATTTCCCCGAAGGCCCCAATACTCGTCTGCGCCACGTTCCAATATCACCACAGCATCCTTTTCAGAGGCTACGGGTTCGCATCGGTAGCTAATACTCGAATTACGAGCCGAAAATTTGAGATCAGTTGCATTCATTTCGGCGGTCGTTATTTGTCCTACCAGCTTATAAGGCCACCATGCCGAATGGTGTAGATCGTGCCGAAAGTTCGGGAAGTAATCGGCCACTATTCGTTGGTAGGCGGCGAGAGCCATACCATATGTCGATTGTGCAAAAGCGAGCGCGGCTCCGTCCGAGTAAAAACCGGGAATCCAATGGCCATCTTTGCAATCTCCGGGCGGATGTGGTGAGAAAAATGCTTAGGGCTCGTCTCTCGCTTTTCACAAAGCCACTTCCACATGCGAAGGCGTAGGAATGTAGGCCTAAATTTTTCAATAGCGTCCCACGAAATGCTGCGAGAAAACCAGCGATGAACATAGGTTAGGCCGACCGCTTGATACCAGACTTCTTCGTAAAATAGCTCGGGGTCGGTAAGGCTCCAGTTTTGCTCGTTAACCGCTTTAACTAACTCCCCACAAACCATGTTTTGCGTTGTGCGCCACAAATGCGTTGGCTGATCGGGTTCAATGTAAAAAGAATACGATTTTGTGCTGACCTCTTTCCAATTGGTCGGCAATGCAGACGCCGGTGGCAGCTTAATGTCATCAAAGAAAAAAATCTGCGTGTGCGGCTCTGTAAACCCAGCTCTCACCTTAAGCAAGTCGCCTTTTGAGTCAGTAAAATTGCAAACATTGCCGAGAGGTGAAATCCCAAGAAGCCATGCTTCTAGGCAGCGACGGACTTTCCATGCGAATTTTTCGAATTCAGAGGGAGGCCGCTCGCTTCTATCGCCCCATTGACTCGTGGCATTGGCAATTACTTGTGCCGCAACCCCAGGATGGGTGGAAGCCAAAGGCTCAAAATAGTGCGATGCTGAGTCGAAGTCGGTCGTCGCGATGAAGATTGCCAATGAGTCCTTCCAGAAGCGGATGCGGGGCAAATTTGAAACCAGCTCCTTCTCATCCACCCAATTTTTCTTCAAAGCTTGAGCGGCAAACCAAAGTCGCATCGTTGCAACGGTGAAAACAAGATTCCCGGCCTCCTCAATCACCAGTTTGGTGCTGGCGAGTGAGGTGGCTTCGATACTCGTCATACCGAGTTCCGAGAAACGTACCGGACCACCGCCTGAGTCGGTCGAGAGCATGGCTATTCTGCACAGGTCGTCCATTCTGTCTGCCCATCCGCTCGCGTCCGCTCCGCTCCGTTTCCGTGCTGCCTCAACAACTAGATTTAGCAACTGTCCTCGCGATGGCGTGTCACGCTCCTTGTCACGTAGTGTCATCCCTAGAAGAACGCACATCAACGCTACTCCATAGTCTTCTCCCAGTCGTTCACGCACCTTCCAAGGATATACTTCGTATTGGCAAAAGTGGCTGACAATCACCGCAGCTTGCTCGTCAGTTAGCCGAGGAAGCTCCTCGTGGAATGGCTCGAAATTGAAGGGGAGTTTTGGTGACGTGACGATGAAGATCGAATCCTCCGAAGTTGCAGACAGTTCATATGCCTCCTGCAAAAAGCGATGTGCGCGGCTTATTCCAGCTTCGTCCACAGCGTCTAGCACAACAAAGAGCGGCGGCGATCCGGCGCCGTGATACAAGGCTCGAAAGCGGGCATCAACGGCGTCTTGTAATGATCCTGCAATTCCAGGGGCGCGAAGGAAGATCGGCACCCGGCTACTGCGTTGAGCGGCATAGTCAGCAACTTGGGCTTGAAATAGACGTTCTACCGCTAGTGACTTCCCCGCCCCATAACCGGCAGTGACCCAGTGAAACCCTGGCAGAAATTCTGCAAAAAACTCGGGACGAGCGCCAATAGTCGGTTGCCTGGAAAGGGCCGCCGCGTCTTCCTTGGATACACCGAGTGCGAGCCATAACATTTCACAGCGAGCTAAGGAATGTCGTTCTTCACGGAGCAGGGCATTTTGATCAATCGATCCGAGAAAGTGAGGAATTGCTCGCACTTCCGTTGTAAGCCATTCTCGCAGCTCCTCAGACGTAACCGAGCTGGGATCTGACCCACAGCGTCCTTTGCCCATCGCCATCGCGCTCGTCTCCTCGGTAAGTTTGTAGAGGATTCGCTCCAAATCTACAACCGCAAGCAGCCTTTGTTCTATTGCCTCTACGGCTTTGGCTAGTCGATGGTAATTGTCATCAAAAATTGCGGACTCTGTGCCGCGCACCTCCCAAAAGGCATGGGATAGCCAATGTTCAATATTTGCAGAAGTAAGCGTCGTGTTTCCGTTGAGTTTTTCGCCAAGTTTCTTGGCTAGTTCAGAAGTCTTCTTTTTGCATCGTGCGCTCTGAACTTCAGTGAGCAATCTTAACTCACTCACATCAGCCCTAGTGACTATCCGAAATCGTGCTGAGTGCTTCCCTGCATCACGGAGAGCGTTTTTTTCAAAGATAGATGTGTCCTTTCGATAGCGAACTGAGCCGTCCTTGCAATTCTTGGTAGGGGGTTCTTTCCTCTGTTCGCAAAACATTGAAACCGACCACTGTTGCTTTTGCCTGTCGCTCTTGACTTGAATGAATTCTTCAAAAATTGAACCCGCCGGATCAGTCCAAGTAAGCACCACGTCATCCTGCGTCTCACATGCGACTTTTTGCAGCTTGGGGTCGCAGAGCATTTGCAAGCAAAACGACGCAGCGACCAGGTCTTGGTATTGATATCCGCGCCGGGAACGTCGGGCTGCCTCTTCGGCAGCAGATGTTGAAGATGAGTCCGTAGATCTGGTCATTGCAGGAACTACCAATAGTAGATGTGCTGAAGCCTATGTCAGGCTTACGGGCTGTATCCGAGCGGATTGATTGCAAAAAGGGAAGGGCGGATTCCGCCAGTCAAGTGTTGTTGGATCAAGCGCGACGTTGCTGAAAACTTCTGGGGAAAATGCAATTTCGAAGACTCCTAGTGAGTCGTCCGACAGGCATGGCCCTTTCCCGCTTCCAGAAAGATCAAGCCACCGCTCCTTGAAGCACTTCGGGATGTTTCAGGGCGATGGCGATCAGCATGCGGGCTGCACCGGAAGGTTCGCGCTTTTTCTGTTCCCAACTACGGAGGGTGCTGAGTCCGATTCCGAGGAGATCGGCAAAGGCTTGCTGTGTCAGGTCGAGGGAGGGACGCAACTTGGCAACCTCGCTCTTGGCTTCCCATGCCTTGGCGGACTTGCGGCGCTGGGATTCTGAATCCACCGGGACGCCGGTGAACGTGCCATCGGTCTTCTTCTCGATGCGGAAAACCCTGGAGGGCGCAAGCTCGCCATGCTCCAGCGCGTCCCTTTTGCTCTTGAGCGTTGCGGCGGCCGTTGCGCGGCCAATTGGCTTGGTGGTAGATGGGATGGTCTTCATGGTGGCTCCGATGCCGACCGAGCTAAATCAAGAAGGCTGCTTCGAGGTTGAGAGCCTCTGCGGTTTTTCTGACGTGGCTGGTATTAAATTTCCGCTCGCCACGTAGAAGCCGGGATGCGGTGGAGCGGTCGATGCCGATGAGCTTGCCCCACTCAGTGGCGGTCATGCCGATGTTTTCGAGGTGAGCGGCGAGAAACTCATGCGGGGGCAGGGAGGGCAGGGTCTCGTAGTTGGCGGATTCGTAGGCTTCCGCAAGCTCGGCGAGGGTTTCGAGGTAGTCGGATTGATCGGCGTTGAGCGTGTGCCCGGCCATAAGGTCGATGATCTCGGTGACGGTATCGAGCTCGATATCATCATGCAGCGTCCGCGGCATGAGCAAGCGACAGAGGGCTTCGTAGGTCTTCGGCAGCTTGGCGAAGCTGGGGAGAGTTGGTTTGGTGGCGTTCATCGGGCTTACAGGTCGTTTTTCCAGCGGTCTTTGCTGTAGTCGGCGTGGGTGAGGATTTTCAGAATGAAGATGCTGCGGGTGTTGTAATGGATGGCGGTGATGAGGCGGTGGTGGTTGCCGGCGATGTTGAAGATCGTGACGATCTTGGAACTGCCGACGGTGGCGAGGTCCGCATGAGGAAGGACTTTGCGAACGTCGGCGATGGATTGCCACTTGGCGGCGGAGGCCACGGTGATCCATGCGTTGAGATTGGCTGCGGCGTTCGGGTGTTGCTTGGCATGGTCGAGGATGCGGCGCTCGGTGATGATTCTCATTCGGAAAGCTGTTGTCAAATTAGCAACAAGGATAGTGACTGTCAAGGGAGAGCCGGAGCGAAACTAGACTACCCTCAAGTGGCGCACGGGTTTCGTTTTCACTTTGGCAGCAAGGCTGGCGCGGCGGTGCTTGAGATCGGGCACGATGCGGTAGAACCCGTCGCCTCCTTCCTGCATGACGGAGGACATGGGGTCCGCCAAGATGGATGGCAGGTTGTTGAAGATGACGGTGGCCTCCGGATCGCCATGCAGCACCGCCGGGACTCCGCTGGATGGTGTCTTTCCAGCCATCTTCTTCACCAGCTCCTCGGCCTGTTTGAGGAACTTCTCGTAGGACTCCGCGTCGTCGCGCTTCTGCTTGATAAGGTCTTCCATTAACTTCGAAATTTCCTCGTAGAACTTGGGGTCCGTGAGCTGGTCCCGGATCATCGTCGGCGAGCACAGGATCCAGCTCCGTCCGGGGAATTTGACGCCAATGATGCATCCCAAGGAACGCATCGAATACAACATGGCCAAGTTGGTAATACTAATCGAGCATGACGGTGAGTGGCGCACTGCCACGCAGACCGTGATCAAGGTTCCTCAAGGGCTCCGACAGGTGCTTTCGATGAAAAGAAAGCCACGATTTTTCTCCGGACTTACAAGGTCACCATGCTGTGATCATACCATCCGGAGTGGGTATCCAAGCTCAAGCTTCCATTTCACGTGACGTGAACGCGTCACGTGACAGATTTGTGGATCCATGTCTGGCTGGCATTCCGAGCGTGCGGAGATCCTGAAGAAAGAACGTTAGATTGCCTAAATAAGAAAAAGTGATGATGAATATGCTCAGATACCTGTTCTGTGGAGTGATGCTCCCTCTAACCGTCTCCCCAGCGGCCGAGCGGCCGCCGAATGTCATCATGATCATCGGCGACGATGTCGGCTACGGCGATGTCGGGATCTACGGCAGCAAGAAGATTCCAACGCCGAACATCGACAAGCTCGCCTCCCAGGGCATCCGCTTCACCGACGGTCACTGCACCTCTTCGACCTGCTCGCCCTCACGTTTCGCATTGCTCACCGGCGTTCATGAGTTCCGCCACGGCATCGGCATTCTCAACCCGACAGCCCCGCTCAGCATTCCGACGGATATCCTGACCATGCCGAAGATGTTCCAGAAAGCTGGCTATAAGACCGCCGTGATCGGGAAATGGCACCTCGGCGTCGGTCCCAAAGGCGGTGAAGCGGATTGGAACGCGGAGGTGAAACCCGGCCCTCTGGAAATCGGATTCGACGAGTCATTCATCATCCCCGCCACCAACGATCGGGTTCCCTGCGTCTATCTCGAAGGTCACAAGGTATTGGGTTACGATCCCGCGGATCCGATTTTCGTCCACGCCAACAAGCCAATCAACGTCGCCCCGGAAAACAAGAACTCGACACGCTACCCGAACGGAAACCTGAACCCCGAAGCGATGACCGTTTACAAAGGCACCGGCGGCCACACGGATACCGTGATCAATGGCATCGGTCGAATCGGATACATGGTCGGTGGCAAAGCCGCGCTTTGGAAAGACGAGGAAATGACCGACAAGTTCGTTGCGCGTACCAAAGAGTTTCTAAGTGAAAGCAAGGATAAGCCGTTTTTCCTCTACTTCGCCTCCCAGGACATCCACGTCCCCCGTTTTCCGGCACAACGCTTCAGGGGAGCCACCGAGGTGGGATACCGGGGTGATTCGATGGTCGCCTTCGACTGGGCTGTCGGTGAACTCATGAAAACACTCGGGGAGATGGGCGTGGCCGACAATACCATCGTCATCCTCTCCAGCGACAACGGCCCGACCTACCAGGACGGCTACAATGACGGTGCCGAGACGAAGGGTTCGTCGAAAGAGACAGATCGCGGCCACGATGGCTCGGGCATCTACAGGGGCGGAAAATATCAGATCTATGAGGGCGGCACACGGGTTCCGTTCATCATCCGCTGGCCGGGCAAGATCGAACCGGGCAAGGTCTCCGGCGCGCTGGTCAGCCAAATCGATCTGATGGCCTCCCTATCGAAGGTGATCGGCGTTGACCTTGCCGCAGACGAAGGCAAGGACAGCCGCGACACATGGGACGCTTTTCTCGGGAAAGACCCCAAAGGGCAGGACTACATCGTCGAGTATTCACGCGGGCAGTTGGCAATGCGGCGCGGGGACTGGAAGTATATTGCCCCGTCTGGGCGCAAGGGCAATAGGCTTGCAGGCGCCGCGATGCTCTTCAATCTGGCGGACGATCCGGGTGAGAAAAAGAACGTGATCAAAGAGAATCCCGAGATGGCTTCGTCAATGGCCAAACAGATTGAGGAACTCTCCAAGAAAGGTGCCGGATTGCGGGTCCCTAACTGATATGCTTGGTTTTGTCACCGCGGACGCCATGAAAGACCAATTGCCGGCTACGATTCAAATGGGCATGTGACGTATCTGCGTCACATGACATGCCACCGATCGTGCTTCAGATTTTACAAAACAGGGGCTTGTCCGCCTTCGGTTGAAACCTCTTATCGAATGAACCCAAAAACGTATCTTCCGCTCTCCCTCTTTGTTGCGGGAATCGCTCTTTCCTCCTTGGCTGATGGGGCTCCCGGCAAAAAAAAGGCCGGCGGCAAGGACGCCCCTGGCGTTCCCGCGTATCTGCCTGATCCCTCGACGCCGCCATTCGATCCTTCCAGAGCGAAGCCCGACCATCTTGATCCCTCGCTGTTCACCGTGGCCGGGGAACTTGAGATCACCGTCTGGGCGACATCGCCGCAGCTCTACAACCCGACCAACATCGACACCGATGCGGCGGGCAGGATCTGGGTGGCGGAGGGAATCAACTACCGGCAACACGCCGGGCGCAATCGGGAAGGCGATGCGATCCGCGTGCTGCAGGATACCAATGGCGACGGCAAGTGCGACAGCTCCCATGTTTTCGTCCGTGAAAAGGAAATGGAGGTTCCGCTCGGCGTCGCGGTGTTTGACAATGTGATCTTCGTTTCCCAGGGAACCAGCATCATCAAATACACGGACGTGAACCGGAACCAGAAGTTCGAGGCCGGGACCGATAAACGGGAGGTTTTCCTCACAGGATTCGAGAAACCGCAGCACGACCATGGCCTCCATTCCGTTTCCGGTGGACCCGACGGACGGCTCATGTTCAGCAACGGGAATTTCGGCGCAGTATTCACGGATAAGAGCGGCAAGATATTCCGCATCGCGGGTATCGGCCAACCTGGGGAAAAGAGCGATGACGGGAAGGTTTACGTGGGCGGCTTCACCGTCAGTGTCGGTTTCGATGGCGACAATGCCAAAATCGTGGGATTCAACTACCGTAACAGCTACGAGGGATCTCGTAATTCGTTCGGTGACATGTTCGTGAACGACAACGATGATCCGCCAGCTTGTCGGACGAGCCATTTGATCGAAGGCGGGAATTTCGGTTTTTTCTCTCCTGACGGCCTGCGTTCCTGGAAGGCGGACAAGCGTCCGGGCCAGTCGGTGGCCGTCGCGGAATGGCGGCAAGACGATCCCGGAGTGATCCCGGCGGGTGACGTGTATGGAAACGGCGCACCAACCGGGATGTGTTTTGTCGAAAACAGCGCGCTTGGCCCGAAGTGGCGGGGCCTGTTGCTGAGCGGTGAGTCGGTGCGGAATTCGGTGCTGGGATATTTTCCGGAAAGAACCGGAGCGGGCTTCAAGCTCGAACGTTCCGACTTTCTAACATCGCGAGCCGCCAACGATGATCCGTCGCGGAAGGATAACCGTTCAAGGGATCGCCGCACCCAATTCCGCCCGTCCGACATTTGCGTCGGAGCGGATGGCGCACTCTACCTGAGCGATTGGTTCGATCCGCGTAGTGGTGGTCACGAGGATTATGATAAATCCTGCAGCGGGACGATTTACCGGATCGCTCCGAAGGGCTTCAAACCGGTGGTCCCGGCGATCGACTTCGGCACGCCCGAGGGGCTTGTCACCGCGCTGCGCTCGCCCGCGAACAACGTCCGGTTTGCCGGTTTCCGCGGTCTGGTCTCCGAGGGCGGGAAAGCCCTTCCCCTGCTCAAGGATTTGCTTCGTGACGAAGATCCTTACATCGCCGCACGGGCGATCTGGGTATTGCCCAAGCTTGGGCCAGATGGAGTGAAAGCAACGTTGGCGGAACTGGATTCGAAAGATGAACTCCGGAGGCTGACGGCCCTTCGTGCGCTGCGTGCGGCTGAAGTGGATCTGAGCCCGTATCTCGATGCGCTGGTTCTGGACCAGTCAGCGATGGTCCTCGCGGAACTTGCCATCGCCCTGCGCGAGGTGCCGAACGAAATCGCAGTGCCCGTGCTCTCAAAGCTGGTGGTTAGGCTGGATCCTCAGGACCGATCCGCGCTGGAGTCATGGGGGCTCGGATGTCGCGGGCGGGAGGCCGAAGTTTGGGATCGCTTGGGCGGGAAAGCCGGCGAGGCCGTAACATGGACCGACGGATTCGCCCGCGTGGTCTGGCGGCTCCATCCACCGGGTGCCGTGACCGAAATCAAAAAGCGTGCGATGTCACCGACCCTGACCGCCGGGCAGCGCCAGCTCGCCATCGAGACCCTGGCATTCACTCAAGCCGAGGCGGCTGCTGATGCCATGATCGATCTGGCAGCCGGCGCCGAGCAGGCCGTGAAGAATGAAGCTCTTTATTGGCTTGAGAAGCTGGGAAAACACGAATGGTCTGATTTCAACGTAGCGGCGAAAATGAAAGCGCGGTCGATTGTCGGCGAATCCAGCGCGCCGTTGGTTTCCGTGCTTTCTCCGGAGCCGACGGAGAATCTCATTCCTCTCAAGGATGTCTTGGCTCTCAAAGGTGATGCCAAACGCGGGGCGACCATTGCCGGGCGATGTGTCATGTGCCACCAGGTTGATGGACAAGGGGTCGAATTCGGGCCGGGTCTCGATGGTTGGGGACGTGGCCAAACGGCGGAAGTGATTGCTACCGCAATTCTTGATCCTAGCCATGACATAGCGCACGGCTACGAAGGAACCGAAATCATCACGAAGTCAGGGTTGGAAATTCACGGAATCATCATCGACGACGGGGCGATTGTGATGATGCGAAGCATCGGCGGCTTGAACCAAAAGATTCCATTGGACGAGATCCGATCACGAAAACCTCTTGAAAGGAGCTTGATGATGAGCGCCAGTCAGCTCGGCATGACCGCCACCGATGTGGCTGACCTGATCGCTTTTCTACGAAAATAGAAAGGGATCCAACCCGGTTCCGTTAGTGATTCCCGGGCTTTGCCGAAACAATCGAGAATCATTCATGGCCAAATCATATCGTTCCAAATGCATCGCTTGCCGGAAATCCTCCTCAATATCGACGCGCACCAGCCCGGTGTTGGTGGAAACAACAGTTGGGGCGAGGTTCCTTTGGAAAACGGGATCTGCTGCGCAAAGGACGATCACTACCGGTATGCATTCCGGATAAGTCGGGAGAAACAGTGGAATCACTCTACGTGGAACGGATTTCACATAGAATGAACGATCACATCAACCAGACCCTCAATCGAAACTCACCCTTATGAATACACCACTTCTCTATTTCCGTCGCCACTGGCTGGCCACAATCTTGCTGACCATGGCACCGCTATCATCAGCCCGCGCTTACGAAGTCTGGTTTGCCCCGTGCAAAGCACCTAACAGCATTGCCAAAAAACCCGAAGACTGGAAAATCCTGGCAGAAAGCGTCACCGGGATGAACGCGAACTTCGCCCCTCCGTCCAAGGCGGAACGTCCCGGTGGATACGCCTGGAAACAAGCGATCGCCCGGCTCAAAAAGGCGAACAAAATGGCCATCGAGCCGTTCCCTTACAACTCTTTCAAACCGGAAGACTACTCTCCCGATTCCGATAGCAATCGACTGACAGCCGCCTTCAACCGCGCCAAATCCTGGGGATATACCATCCGCTACGTGATGGTTTACGACCAGCCCGACACGGTCGATGCAGAGGGCAACAGCCCCAAGCGGGAAAAAAAGAAAGCCAAGTTTGCGGGGAAATCGAAACGGAAAGACAAGAAAGGTGGCAAAGCTGACCAGGAAGACGACGAGGTGATCGAGGAAATCGAGGAGGAAGAGGATGACGATGAGAAAATCGAAGGCAAGCGCATGGCTGGCGGAGGAACACGCGTCGGCTTGTGGAAAGGCTCCGATTTCCAACTGGTCCGCGATTGGCTCGATGCACACGGGCACAAGGACGTCGGCCTGATGTACAACTGCAGATCCGACTCCAGGAAACAGAACCTCAAGCACCCCGCCATTGCCGCGGGTCTGAACGAAGGATCCGTTTCAAAATGGATCAGCGGCCAATCCGGGCGACATGAATTGCTGAAATGGGTGTCCACCGAGCCGGGAGTCCGCGACAAACCGTTTATCTTCCACCTCACCTTGCACCATGACTTCAATTCCGAAAGCGGCGGTGCCTATGCGAAAACCCGCCAGTTCATCCGTTCCATCGGTAAGGATATCCTGAAATCCACCGCATGGCTTCAGGGAAGCAATGTGGTGATCATGCCGATGAGCTACAAGGACTTCCCGGAGACATTCCCGTTTCTTCCGGAATTGGAAAACAACTCCACCTACGGAAACAGCTTTGCCGGCCTCATCTTGTCTCTGATCGAGCAGGAGCCCCTTTTCACCGGACGCAACGGCAAGATCATCTCTGAGGAGCAATGCAAAAGCCGCGTGCGGGACACCTCCACCCTGGGGAAGTGAACTGCGGGCGAAACCGGATCACGGCTCGGCGGAGCTTGACCGCGTCATGATCGACTCCGCCGGTTACGTCGGTTTGCGGAGATACGGCTCAGGTAAAACCGGCTGAATCACTTCTCAGTGCTCAGGGAGAGCTCACCTGAAGCCGGAAGAAGAATGCAGACTGGAGCATGAAGCGAGGGTTCGCGGATCCGGGGCTGGCCACCCAAGGCGTATTCTAGCAGACGGGGGAAGCCATCGTTGTCGTCATCGGCCGTCCAGTCGCTGGCTCCGGTGCTCAGAGCCCGCAAGGAAGTGTTCGAAACGGTCTGGAGAATCCCATCGACGCAGGGCTTCACATCAGTGGCATGGAGGGTGCAATCGTTTGCGAAGCGAATGCCCGTCAGAATCAACGACTGGATATTTAAAGTCAGCCTCTTCGGTTTCGCTCTGGCCCCGACAGAGGGTTCGTGATAGACTTTCCGGGGGATGGTCCTTATCTAGCAGATGCCGATATTTTGTCCCAGCAGCGCATTGCTCAGGAATTGCGCCGGCGGCAGAGCGCCAGAAATCCCAATGCTCCAATGAGCATTCCATAAGTGGAAGGTTCGGGCACGACGGTGAGCATGCCCGTGGATTGGGCATATTGGTAGGTCGTTCCATTCTCAGCAATGGTCCAGTTGCCACCTGTATTCATGAAGGCACCGAGGGTGCTCGACACCGAAAAGGAGCTTCCGTAAGCGGCGACTCCCGTTAGGATATTCCACATGTCGGAAACCGTCGTTCCCGCTCCGGTCAAGTCGAAGACGAAAGCACCGTCCAGGTTCAGGGTGCCTCCGCTGTTGGTAAGGCTGTTGTTCAAGCCGAGGCCGTCGATGTCGAAGCGGAGAGATCCCGTATTGGCCAGATTGAAGGTGCCCGCGCTTACGGTTGTGTTGCCGGTATAGGTGTTCGCCGCCGAGAGGGTGAGGGTGCCATCGCCCGCCTTGTTGATGCCAAAGCCAGATCCGCTGATGACACCAACGACATTGAGTTCGGGGCTGGCGGCCGGGACCGTGCCTAGGGTGATCGTGACAATTGGCTCCAAGCGTGACCGCACCCGTGCCGGTGTTCCAGGTTTGACCGCTGCCGGTGACTGCGAAGTCGCCATTCCAGTTCATGGCGTTGTTGTTGAGCGTGTTGCGCGTGGTCGCACCGATGGCGACGGTGCCGCCAGTGATGGTGAAAGCGCCCGCGGCCCCGCCGAGAGCGGTTCCGCTGCCCAGCGTGAGCGTTCCAGCATTCAGCGTGACTCCGCCCGAGAATGAATTGGCACCGAGATTCAGATTGTTCGTCCCGTTCTTGATGATGGATCCGCCACTTCCACTGATGCCAATGCCCGCCAAATTGAACTGCCCGGAACCGGATCCGGCGAAGGTGAGCGTGTTGGTACCTAGACTGATGGAGCCGAGATCGTTAATGGTAAGAGCGGAGGAGGAATTGTTGGTCCACGACTGGGACGACCCCAGGACGATATTCACCTGATTTCCGGCACCGGTGTTTTGCGAAAAATTGATCGTGCCAGCACCGCTATCCAGGGTGATGCCCCCCGCTCCGATGTTCAGGGTTCTGTTCGAACCATTGGTCCGGATCTGAGTGGCACCGGTCTGGTTCTGAACAATGCCGTTGATCGAGGTGTTGCCTGACAATTGAATGGTTTGAAAGCCGCTCTGGGTCGAGGCATTGAACACCGCTGTGTTGGTCGTCAAATTATTGGCCGGGGAAGTCGCCGTGCCGGTGCCGTCGGCATTGGGTGCCCAGAAAGTGCCGCTCCAGTTTTGAGTTGAGGCACTATTCCAATAAAGGGGAGTCTGAGCTTTGGCAGCGGGCGACGAAAGCAGCGCCAGCGTATTGGCAAGACCGAAGAGGACAAGGGACGACTTTGGAATCATTGAATGAGCGAGGGTTTTCATTAGGTTAGATTCAGGTGCGGGTGCGGATCAGGGTTGGGTGACCTTCAGGCGAAGGAATCCCTTTCCAGCCAGTCCCTCGGAAGAATCCAGCTTGAAGGTCCGGTATTCCCAAGCCGTGCCAACCAGGCTTGGCAGGCCGGTGGAGGCCGGCGCGATGTCGGACGCTGCTCCGGCAACCGAGACGTTGCTCGCCGGGAAGACCAGGTCGAGACTGCCTTCGATGGTGTAGGTAATGCCATCCACAGTGGCGGTCTGGGTACCGCTTGCCCCGTCGGAGAAGACCGCCCCGTCACGGACGGCGACGACCAGCGCGAGATCATTTCCGGCAGGCGCGCTGGAATCCTGGATCACCGAAGCCTTGAGGCCGTTGTTCGAGCCGTCGTTAGGAATGCCATGGGTGGCGAACTCAATCAAATTGCTGTTACCGTCGTTGTCGGGATCTCCGGTTGGAGTGAGGTCCGCGCCAGGCTCGAACGTGAAGCCGCTGATCCAGATCGAGTAGGGATCTGTGGCAACAGTCAGGGTGACGGTGCCGGTCGCCTCGTAAAAGGTGTAACGCTTCGTTCCTTCAGTCTTGCTCCATTCGTTTGCAACGAGCTCGTTCCAGCCGACCACACTGAAGGACTCGCCATAGGGGCCGGTCAGGGTATCGACATTCTCAATCACCCAACTGCCGGTGGTGAGGGCGGAGGCATCGGTTGCGGTGGTGTCGATGGCGAACGTGCCGTCGAGGACCACGGTGCCGGCACCGGTGATCGCGTTGTTGCCTCCGTTATCCACGTTTCCGGTGATGAAGGTTAGCTGGCCGGTGGCAGCGAGATTGAGGGTCCCTGCGGATACGGTTGTGTTGCCGGTGTAGGTGTTCGCGGTTGATAGGGTGAGCGTGCCATCGCCCGCCTTGTTGATGCCAAAGCCCGAGCCGCTGATGACACCAGTGACATTGAGCACGGGTGTGGCGGCCGGGACTGTGCCCAGAGTGACCGTGCAATTGGCTCCAAGCGTGACCGCGCCCGTGCCGGTGTTCCAAGTTTGACCGCTGCCGGTGACGGTGAAGTCACCATTCCAGTTCATGGCGTTGTTATTGAGCGTGTTGCGCGTGGTCGCGCCGATAGCGACGGTGCCGCCAGTGATGGTGAAAACGCTCGCGGCCCCGCCGAGAGCGGTCCCACTGCCCAACGTCAGCGTTCCGGCATTCAGGGTGATTCCGCCCGTGAATGAATTGGTGCCAAGATTCAGATTGTTCGTCCCGTTTTTGACGATGGAACCGCCGTTTCCACTAATGCTGATGCCCCCAAAGTTAAACTGCCCGGAACCGGATCCGGCGATGGTGAGCGTGTTGGCACCTAAAATGATGGAGCCGAGATCGTTAATGGTCAGAGCGGTCGAGGAATTATTGGTCCACGACTGGGACGATCCGAGGACGATATTCACCTGATTTCCGGCACCGGTGTTTTGCGAAAAATTGATCGTGCCAGCACCGCTGTCCAAGGTGATGCCTCCCGCTCCGATATTCAGGGTTCTGTTCGAACCATTGGTCCGGATCTGAGTGGTACCGGTCTGGTTCTGAACAATGCCGTAGATCGAGGTGTTGCCCGACAATTGAATGGTCTGAAAGCCGCTCTGGGTCGAGGCATTGAACACCGCGGTGTTGGTCGTCAGGTCATTGGCCGGAGAGGTAAGTGTGCCGGTGCCGTCGGCATTGGGTGCCCAGAAAGCGCCGTTCCAGTTTTGGGTTGACGCACTATTCCAATAAATCGGCGTCTGAGCCAGGGCGACCGGGGTGGCAAGCAAGGTCAACGCTGAGACCGCGCTGAGGCCGAAGAGGGATGATTTTTGAGGGGTGGAGCGGAATTGTAGTTTCATTGGGTTTTGATTCTGTGAGGTTAGCTTGGATGAGTTCTTTGTTTGGCTTGATCTGTGGATTCCGATCGTAGAACTCCGATGATTTGAACCGCACGGGGAAGTTGTTCCGATTTCATAGGATTTGATTTCACTGGATTTGTTTCAGCGGAAGGAAATGGAACCCTCATCGCACGGGTGAAAAAGTTTTCACAATAGCGAGACCCTGTCATGTGACGTGAATGCGTCACATGATAGATATCGGCTTGCCTGCGGTTTTCCGATGTTTCCGAGCCCATCTTCGCGGATGAAGGTGAGCACCTCGTCGCCGGTGACGCCGCCGGATTCTTCGATCTCGAGGCCGATCCCCATGAACTGAAGAACGTCATCAATGCTCCCGAGCACCGCGAGACCATCCGCAGCCTTGCCAAGGAGCTGAAAACCTAAGCCACCACCCGCCACGACCCCTTGCTCAAGTCCACCGCTGTTCGAGCCGACCTCACCCGGGCGCTCGAAGGAACCGGCCCCTACGTTGCCGTCAAACGGGATGGCGGTTACAAGGACAGTGGGGACGAAGACGAGGAAGGCGAACCCGGAGCGAAGAAGAAGGGCGCGAAAAAGCCGTGATCCTTCACGACAACCCGAAGAACGAATGGCAGGTCAGGACTTCTTATTCTTCTTCACCTTCCCGGACTTCGCTAAGATGGTAAAGCTACCCTCCGGCCCCTTGTAGGGTGTGAGATAGGTCGGGTTCAGTTTGTCGCAACTCCAGAGCAAGCCTCTCGTGATGAGATTGAGATAGCGGTCGTCGGACACCGTTTCGTTTTGATGTCCCAAGGTTGTGCTGAAAGTCCGGGCACCATGATACGTCCCTGTCCACGCGACCACCGAGGCGTCTTCCTTTCCTTTTTCGGGTTCCTGGGTGCCCAGTGCGAGCGGGGTGGAGGAGTCAAAGACTTTGACGTTGTTATAGAGTTCCTCGTCGCCCGTGGTCCAGTTGGGAATGCCTTCGGTGATGGGATGTTTGACTGCGGAGAAGTCGATCACGATAGGCTTCTTCCATCCGTGGCGGCTGGATTGGAGGCCGAGGAATTCGAACCACATGTCGGTGTCTGTGCGGTAGGAGTGCATGGCGCAGTGGAGGTTCACCGAGGGCAGGCCGTTCTTATGAGGCTCCAGGATTTTCCCGACGTATTCCTTGTCCGTCACCTGTGCCGAACATTCATCGTGGATGATGACGTCGTAGCCCTTCGCCCAGTCCTCGGTTTCGTAGA
This sequence comes from uncultured Verrucomicrobiae bacterium, assembly GCA_963810445.1. Lineage (GTDB taxonomy): Bacteria > Verrucomicrobiota > Verrucomicrobiia > Verrucomicrobiales > Akkermansiaceae > Luteolibacter. The sequence continues at coordinate 51,038 of CAWENZ010000021.1, forward strand.
TCGGAAAGGTTGTCACGTTGCTTGCCTCGTCGCTGCGAAGCACGTCGACCTGAATGTTGGCACGGGCCTGGATGCCATCGCGGAGGATCACAGACTGCTTCTTGTAGTCGTGACAACAGCCGCCACAGATCAGGAGGGCGCGGAGCGGAGGATCGGCAGCGGCTAGCGATACGGCGCTAACCAGAAGGATGGTGAGTGATTTCATGGGCTGAAGTGAAACTCTGGCCAGTGATCGGGAAGCTGTCACGTGACGTGAATGCGTCACGTGACTTGCCAATGATCCGTGATTACAATTACACCTCACGCTCGTATGGATTCTCAATCCAACCTACGCAGCTTTCCCACTCAACGCCTCGTTTCAAATCCTAGAACGTATCCAAACATGATGAAAATCCACTTGATCCCCTTTCTGATGACCGCCGCACTCGCCGGTTGGTCTGTTGCAGCCGATACCCCTTCGAAACCCAACATCGTGCTGATCATGACGGACGACATGGGCTTTTCGGATATCGGATGTTATGGCGGCGAGATCCAGACACCCAACATCGACAAACTCGCAAACAGCGGACTCAAGTTTTCGCAATTTTATAACTCCGCAAAATGCGAACCCAGCCGGGCGGCGTTGCTAACAGGCCAACAGTGGTGGACCTACAACAAGGATATTGCCGTGAGGAAGGACAGTCCGAACCTTGGCGAGGTGATGCGCCCGGCCGGTTACCGGACGATGATGGTCGGAAAGTGGCACGTCGAGGGCAACCCCTTCGAGCGGGGTTTCGACCGGCACTTTGGATTCATGGGAGGCGGCACGGATTCGTTCAAGGGGGACGATTCCTTCACCCTCGACGGCAAACCGTGGAAGGTGCCGTCCGAGGGCTTTTACGCGACAACCGCGTTGACCGACCATGCGGTGAAGTTCATCAAGGAGGAAAAATCCTCACATCCGGAAAAGCCGTTCTTCCTCTATGTTGCCTACAACGCGCCACATTCTTCGATCATGGCGCCGAAGGAGGACGTGGCGAAATACCGCGGCAAGTATCTCAAGGGGTGGGACGTCGTCCGAAAGGAGCGTTTTGAAAAGCAGAAGGCTCTTGGCCTTGCCGGACCCGGTTGGACTTTCCCGGATCGCCCGAAGGAAATTCCTGCATGGGACACGCTCGACGAGAAATCCAAGGACTTTGAAGATCTCCGCATGTCCACTTATGCGGCGATGGTGGACTGCGTGGATCAAGGGGTCGGGCGCATCGTTCAGACGCTGGAAGAACTTGGAGTTCGCGAAAACACCCTGGTGATTTTCATGAACGACAATGGCGCCAGTGCGAATGACCGCGCCCGCAGCGGGGAATTCGGAACCGCCGGATCCAGATGGAACGTCGGAGCCGCCTGGGCACACGTTTCCAACACACCGTTCAAATATTATAAACGCAGCCAGCACTCCGGCGGCGTCACCACTCCGTTTATCGCCAACTGGCCTGCCAGCATCAAGCCGAAGAAGGAATATGAGGATCAGCCATGCCATATCATCGATATCATGCCGACATTCACGCAACTATCCGGGGCTGACTATCCGATGGACTTCGGTGGCAAGCCACAGGTCAAACTGGCTGGGGTCTCTTTGGTGCCCATCCTGAAGGAGAGTGCCAAACTGCCGGAGAGGACGATCCACTTCTCGCTTTTCAACAACATGGCGATCGTTGATCGCGGATGGCGCCTTGCCACATCGTATGGCCAGCCATGGGAGCTCTACGACCTCACGAAAGACCGAACCGAGACGCAAAACCTCGCGAAGAGCCATCCGGAAAAATTCCAGGAGATGCTTCAAATCCAGAAGAATTTCGAAAAACAGACGGAAGTCCGGCTGAGGCTTGGGTCAGGGGAGCCTGTGCCGGGATATGCTCCCGTCTATCGTGAGGACGGAAGGATCGCTCCGAGTGCCAAAGAGAAAATTGAGAACCCCGAGCTGTCCCTGAAGATCACGAAACTCCGATCAACCGGAGTGGAGCCAACGGCTGCGGAGGTGGCGGCTCTTGATGAGAAATCCAAACCGGCGGAAGAAGGTGCGCCAGCACCGAAGAAGAAAAAAAAGAAGAAGAAATCCGCCGACACCGAATGATGTGGGGCACGCAGGAATTTCACATTCGGAAATAATGTAACGGTTAAATCCGGACGACATTGACTTAACAATACTTCACAATGAAGGGACTATTCATACATATCTTAGCAATCGGGCTGCTAACAGGGTTTCACGTTTCAGCCGCTCCCATGAACGTTGTGTTCATCCTCGCCGACGACCTTGGCTGGGCTGACACATCGTTATACGGGCACACGAAACTGTATGAGACGCCGAATCTCAAAAAGCTGGCCGCAAGAGGCATGGTGTTCGAACAAGCCTACGCAGCGAGTCCCCTTTGTTCGCCCACCCGTGCGAGTATCCTGACAGGACGGACGCCCGCGCGCACGGGTTTCACCGCACCGGATGGGCACAGTCCCAAGGAGGTTCTGAAGGCGACTGTCGAGGATAGCGGTTCCCCTGGAAACAAGGCGCTTCAAACCGAATCGGTTACCCGCCTGGACACCCGCTACCCCACCCTCGGGAAAATGTTCAAGCAGGCTGGATATGCGACCGCCCATTTCGGCAAATGGCATCTCGGTCCCGAGCCGTATAGCCCGCTACAGCACGGGTTTGACGTGGATATTCCGCACTTCAATGGCCCCGGCCCGGCGGGGAGTTATGTTGCGCCGTGGAAATACAAGGATTTCAAGGAGAACTATCCGAATGAGCATATCGAAGACCGGATGGCTGAAGAGGCCGTGAAATGGATGAACTCGGTTCCGAAAGGGCAGCCGTTTTTCATGAACTACTGGATGTTCTCCGTCCATGCGCCATTTGATGCGAAGAAGGAACTGATCGCGAAATACGAAAAGAAGATCGATCTCAAAGACCCCCAGCATTCACCCACCTATGCCGCGATGGTGGAATCGATGGATGACGCTGTCGGTGCTTTGATGAAAGCAGTGGATGACGCCGGACTAACCGATCGCACGGTCTTCATATTCACTTCGGATAACGGCGGAAACATGTACAACGGTGTTCCCGGCAAAGACGCCGACGGCCACGAATTCATTTCCACCGCCACCAGCAATGCCCCGCTTCGCGGCGGCAAGGCCACCATGTATGAAGGAGGGATCCGGGTGCCGGCCGTGGTTGTCTGGCCGAAGCTCACTGCCGCCGGAAGCCGCAGCAAAACCCTCATCCAAAGCACGGATTTCTATCCAACCCTGCTCAATGGCCTCGGAATTCCTTTGCATGAGAATTACGAAATCGACGGTTCGGATCTAGCTCCGGCTCTCAAGGGCGAGGCCCAGGTCCGCAAACCGATCTTCACATTCTTTCCGCACAATCCTCCGGTGCCGGACTGGCTGCCACCTGCCATTTCGGTCCACGTGAAGGACTGGACGCTGATTCGTCTATTTCATCAGGGAGAAGGCGGAGCGCATGACTACCGGCTGTATCATCTCACGGACGACCTCGGCGAGGTGAACGACCTTTCAGAATCGAATCCGGAAAAAGTCAGGGAATTGGACAAACTGATTGAGGACTACATCGTGAAATTCAAGGTGGTGGTTCCGGTGCGTAATCCGGACTTTGATCCGTCGAAATATCACCCTGAAAGGATTGGCAAGCAGCCCGGCGGGCTCAAGGTCGGCGGCAAGGAAAAGCCCAAGGGTTCAGCAAAAGCCAAAGGCGCAAAATGACCCGGCTGTCAGCCACCCTGATTCCCCTTGTTTCTCATATGTCGCAGGGCATCGTTGCAGTGATGGGAAAGATGGTTTCGGGTTTGCTTCGCATCGGCGGGTTGATTGGACGCTGGTGCTTGCCATGCCTGATTTGTATGGGGATTGGGTCCCGCTCGCTGGCATCCGGGGCCGAAACCGGGTCGTCGCTGGGGCAAACCTTGGCTTCGAATTTCTCGAAAGATTGGAGGAATCTTCAACAGGAAATCCTAAAGCTGAAGGAAGTGCTCGACGGGCTTCCCGATGTGTCGGTGACGAATTTCGGCGGGCCGTCGGGTTTCCTCAGCAATCGGAATGCGGAGGAGTTTTCGCTCGACCGCGAATTGTATTGGCTGCAAGTGCAGTGGAAGTCCGAAGCAGTCGTGGACCTGGTGTGTCTGGTTCCTGCCAGGATATTCGATGAGCTGGGTCTCGACCGTGAATACGGTCTGCCAGAGGACTTCCAGGTTCTGTTGCTCGACGTGGAAGGAAAGACTCTGAAAGTCCTGGCCAGTGAAAAGGATACCGGCAAGGACACGGTGAGGATGGGGAAGCCGTTCTACTATCCGGTCGATCCTCCCTTGCGGTGTGCCGGTCTGAAGGTCGTGGGAACCCGCACGCATCGTAGTCAGCAGCGGAGAAGCTACAATCAGTTCATGGCGTGGGGGGAGATCTTCTGTTTCCAAGGGGAACACAACATCGCCCGCGGCGCAACCGCAACGGCGAGCCGCCAGATGCGCTCGCCATGGCCTTGGAGCCCGTCGTTTGCCGTGGACGGTGTCACCGGCCTCGGCCTGCCGGAACTGCCGACGGGCTTGAAGGATGATGTCGGCTGGTTGTCGCTGCCACATTCGGATCAGGAGAAGCCGGTCTGGGTGGAGGTAGATCTCGGAGAACCGAGGATGATAGATGGTGCCCGCTTGTTTCCTCCGGAGCGTCCGTCGGGAGATCTGATTCCCGGATTCGCATTTCCGGAGCGATTCGTGATCGAAGGATCGCTCACCGGTGAGGAGGGAAGCTATCGGACAGTTTTCGACCATTCGGATCAGGAATTCGAAAATCCCGGCCATCATCCTGTGACGCTGGACTGGCCGCGTGTGGAACTCCGATATCTGCGGATTCGTTCGCTCGTCTTGAGGAAGGTTGCCGTGAATTATCCTGCGTTTATGGGTTTCAGTGAAATCCAAGTGCTCGACAGTGCGTCGGAAATCTCTCTCGGTTGTTCTGTCTCTGTTTCGGAAAATAATGAGCCTCAGGCAGCATATGGCATGACGCATTGGACACCTGCGAGTTTGACGGATGGATGCACCTCGTTCGGCCACATCCTTTCGATGCGGCGATGGCTGGAGTTGCTAGAGGAGCGCTACCGGATCGAGACCGAGATATTCGTGTTGAAGAACAGGGCGGATGGGATCGCCCGCCGGTTCCAGCGGGGGGCGATCGTGACAGGTGGAACGACCGGGTTTCTGATGCTGTCGGCCTTGATCGCGCTGCCCATCCGCTACCGTCGCAGGGAGGTTCAAAAATTGCGCCAGCTCCGCGCCCAGATCGCGGCGGATCTGCACGACGAGATCGGCAGCTCGTTGGGCGGTATCCAGATGCTCACGGAGTCCGCCCTTCGTAAACCCGATGGTGCGGAGGAACGGCTGCGTTCGATCGGGATCCTGAGTTCGGCCTCGGTTTCCTCGCTCCGCGATATTGTTTGGCTGTTGAGACCGGGGTCGGCATTTCAGAGCCCCGCGCTCGCCCACTTTCGTGAGACGGCATCTATCCTGCTGGAAGGTGTCGAGTGGGACTTCGAAGCCGATGCGGCCTCGCGGGCGTGTCGCCTCGCGCGGGATACGAACCGGCACCTCCTGCTGTTTTTCCGCGAAGCCCTGCACAACAGCCTGCGGCATTCCGGCTGCGATAGAATACTCATCAAGACGGCGCTGCGGGAAAACACGTTCGTCCTGACGGTGCAGGACGATGGCCGGGGCATCCCGGCGGAAAAGATGGACTCGCCCTTTTGCCTCCGAGCACTCAAGGAAAGGGCGAACCGTCTTGGCGGCACGGTGGAAATCGATTCCCGACCCGGCCCCGGCACAACCGTTATACTCCGGTTTCCTGTCAACTCATCCAACTCGATCACAAAGCCATGAAATTCCGAACCTTCATCCTTATCGAGGATCACTCCATTTTCCGTAGCTCCGTCGTCGAGACCCTTGAAGACAGCGGGCGCTATCAGTGTGTCGGAAGTTACTCGACGATGGAGGAGGCGCTCGCCGGGATGGAGGGCGGGGTGAAACCGGATTTGGCACTCATGGATCTGGGGCTTCCCGGAATGAGCGGGCTCGCAGGCATCAGGATCATCCGTGAGAAACTCAGCGACACCCGGATCTTCATCCTTACCGCATTTCATGACCGGGAAAAGGTCTTCAGCGCGCTCAAAGCCGGAGCCCATGGATACCTCATCAAGACCGGAGGAGCCCTGAAAGTCCTTCGCACCCTCGACGAAGTCGCCGAGGGCGGCGTGCCCCTCGATCCGCAGATCGCCGGCATGGTGCTCGATACCTTCCAGCGCCTCGCTCCAAAGAGCGTCCCCATCGAACTCTCGGATCGCGAGGCGGACGTGCTGCGCCGGATCGCCGAAGGGATGACCAAGAAGGAAGTTGCGGACGATCTGGATCTCAGCCAGCACACCGTGGATCAGGTACCTCCGGCGGGCCTTTGAAAAGCTCCACGTCCGGAGCCTGCCCGCGGCCGTCGCGGCGGCAATCAAGAATGGTCTGATCGAGATGCCCTGACACGATGGCATTCGAAGGATGCCCGGCCAACAGTTGATCACCGGCGTGCCGGAGAAGCACGGTTTCGATCTCTTTTACGGTCACTACGACCAGGTCCACGCACACGATGTTCTCACCGATCACCTGATCCGCGATAGCAAGTGCGAGCCTATCAGGCGATCGGGCAAAAAAACCTGGGACGACTGCGTGGCGACGCACATCACCAACGAGACGTTGAGTTTCATCGGGGAAGGAAAAGTGGAAGGAATCACATAGGAACTACGCAGCGATGGTGAAGTTGGCCGATTTGGATGGGACCGGTGAGCTCCGCCGGGTCCTTGCCGTCCATGATTGAGGACCAGCATTCGACTCGATGAGAATTCGGCACGGACTCAATCAGCGGCCGGATCTGGCCGGCGCTGAGCGGCTGAGGGATATTTTCTCCTTGAGGAGAATCGGCGAGTTCAGCGATGAAGGCACCGGCATCCACAAGCCTGTGGGCATGGAATTTCTTGTAGCCCCATTTCGCCTCACGGTAGCGATCGAAGGAAAGGAAGTCCACCTTCCAGAGCAATCCTTCGCGGTAGGTCTTGATTTCGTGCAGGGCTTTGGCTGCTTCAATCGACTTGGCGACCGCATCGCTGATGATTCCCTAACGCTCCGCACGGAATTTGATGTCGGCCTCCTCCAGGGCGTCAAAGGCACCAGGGGGCAGATTCGCCAGAGGCGGTGAGATTGAGTTTTTGGCTTCTGCGCCGATCAGGACTGCACCCTTATCATGTTGTTCCTTCCACCAGTCCGCCGATTCGGCGGTGATGCGTTGGAGGAAGCGTAACTTATCCGCCGGGACATGCTTGGTGTGGGCGACGAATATCTGACGGGCGTAAACCGGGACTCGGATCATTCCACTAGCAGGCGGTAGAATCCGGCCGGTGCCAGGGGCGGGGCGAGTTGCAGGCGCAGGATCGCCGTGCTTCCCGGATCGGCCTCGACGTCATGGGTGGTATCCGCCCATGGGATTTGGAGGTCGGGCGAGAACTGTGGCTGGTATCGCAATCCAAGGCCCGGCACTCGCCGGAAGCGCAGCCACATGCCACCGCTGCCATCCGGCAGGATTTCACAAGCCGGTGCATCACCGGATGATGCGGGATTCCCACCGGTGGCGTATTCGAGAAAGTTGCTGCGGCCATCGCCATCGGCATCCGCTCCGGGGAGTTTGAGATCGGGGTTGGTGATCGTTGGAAATCCCGCCATCCATGTTGAGTAGCTGCCGACCGCCGGTGCCGTGGATGTGGAGAGTTCGGACACGCCCGTGCGACTTCCGGTGACTAGATCGGCATCAGCCAAATGCAGCGAGTGGAGCGGTTCGAGTCCGGTTTCGGTTTGCGCTTGGAAGGCTCTGCTCTTGAAGCGGGCGATGAGAAACTCGCCGCTCTGGGTTTGAAGCAGCAGTGAGATCAGCTCGCCATCCAACGACGCGGAATCCGTATCCCGGATGGAAATTTCAAATCCGCCCGCCGCGCCGTCCACTCCCTGGCCGATGGTTGCAGCGGTTCCGAATGGCGAGAAGGCTCCGGAGATTCCTGATAGCCCGCCGCTGGCCGCCAGATCGAGCAGCTCGTCTTCACCCATGTTTGGGAATGCGCCGACCCGGATCTGCGCCGTTCCATTCAGCGGGATTCCTCCGAGCGATGTCAGCGCAGCGAGCGGTCGTGTTTCATCCGGCACGGTGGTGATGATCACCGTTTCCGCCGACAGCGTCAGGCACGATGCGATGATGAACGGCGTGATTTTCGAGATCAGAGTCATGGCATGCGGAGGATGATTAGTTTAAGGAGACGGCTAAGCGATAGAATGCGCGGCCCTGTCCGGCAGGCAGAGGAAACTCAAAGCGGTTGTTCGCGTTCAAACCATTCAACGGGGAGGAGGTCCACGTTTGTAAATCCGGACTGGTTTCGATGGTCACCGTCACATCTGGCAATGCCAAGGGATTGATGTTGTGGGGGAATTCCGCGATGAGCGGCAATTCTCCAGGATCTGGATCCGGCGGCAGAGGCGGGCGCGGCACGAGCGGCGGTACCAGGCTGCCCTCGGCGAGAACGCGCCCCGGTCCGCTGTGTCTGCGGAAAACAAGCGTGGCAAGGAAATCCAACGGCTGGAGAGCGGCATCGCCGCCGTCCACGCCGATTTCACGCCATCGCGACAAACCCGCGCGGATCTGATGATAGAAAGGCCCGCGCTGCTGGCCGGTGACGGGTTCCTCGAATGTCAGAATGTCCGCGCTATTCGCATTGGGACCGGAGTCCACCGCGAAGTTTCCCGTCGTCCTCACGATGGCATCCAGTGAGCCTGATAGATTGACCGGCAGCGAGAACACCCCCGCGCCCGGGCGCACCGGCAGGAGCACCGCTTCCGAACCGATGTTTCCTGAAAGGGCGATCCGCAACATGCCGGGCGAGCGCCTCACCAGATAGAAACCCTGCGGATAGCGGATGCTGGCAGTGCCCGCGTCCGCCACGATGTTTTTCTGCTCCCAGCGGTTCCGGGTGGAGTGGAAATAGTGAACCTTCTCCTGTTGCGTGACCGCGTCCCACAAGACCACGTTGTCGGAACTTCCGGCATCCGTGCCAGCGGCAAATCCGAAGCGGTTGTTGGCACCGAGGATATCCGAGATGTTCGAATGAGGCCGGATCAGCACCCGCGTACCCGCTTGGATCCAGGGACCGGGATTTTCCGCGTAAACCACCCCGCTGGTTTGAAACGCCGTGATATCGGTAACAAATCCTCTGCCCGGTCCATCCAGCACATGCAGGTAGCACGGCCTTACAGGATCCGCGAGAACCGTGTGATCGCCGGTGCCGAGATTCTGTAAAGTTACGGAATTTCCATTCAAGCTTTGCACCAAGCCGGCATAGCTGTTGTCCGGCAGCAACTGGATGCCGAGATAGGTGCGGGTGACCGATCCGTGTTCCGTCGCGCCGGGCACCTTCACCGTGTAATAACCGCGAGGCGCGGTGTAGGCCGTCTGCGCCGCAGACGGCAGACTAGCGGAGAGAATCAGCGCCATAGGCAGACAGCGTATGATCACCGATAGCGAGCGGTGGCCGAGCCATGGTTTCTTATTAAGTGCTTCGGAGTTTCTCACACGGTAATTCTAATGCCTTGTCGGATTGTGATGCTTCGGGCTTCCAGTGTGCAAGGCGTATCTGCCGCGCCATATGCGGAGCTGGCAGATCACCCGCCGGGCGGGTGAGTGGGCCTTGGACCACGCGTGCCGCGTCCGCGAGATCGGCATGAAAGCGAGCACCAGGGCGCAGGAGCCGAACAACGCGAAAACAGCGAGCGTCAGTTCCATCGGCGGACTGCTAGGAATTTACTTTTGGAGGGAGGCTCCTGAAACAGCCGCTGGGCCGGACCGGAGATCCGGGGAAATGGGGGGTGTTGGAAAAAAGGGGCGATCGTGGTGTTGCGGTTCGGCGGTGGGCGGTGTTTCGAAAAGACTCCGGCAGAGGTCGAGAGCCGGTGGCATTTGAAGATTCCGGAGGGGAAATCATTCACTGTGAACGTAGTTTCACAGTCCGCCTTGCCAATAATGTACATGGACGGTGTTTTCATGCGTGGCCCAGGTGGAGCAGAGGATCCCCTTTCGATCGACTGCCTAACGGAAAAGTTCATCTAGCGAAAAGATGCCCCAACTTCCCGAAGCTCCACATTGAGCCCCGAGGGATCTGTTTCAGCTTCCTGGCTTGAAGTAGGCTTTCTCTCCAACAATGACTGGCAGCCTGTTGATGGTCGCTTCGGTCGGCTTGTTGTCCTTGATGGTGGTTTTTATGGGGGGTGAGTTTGCTGATTTTCAGTGTTCAGATTTCAGGAGGGAGAAGATTCGGACCGTCGGCTTCGATCCACTCGGAGGGTTGGAAGACGAGGCTCGGAACGACCGTCTGGATGCGGACCCGGGTGCAATCGTCGGGCCCCCCGATGACGAAGTGCTCGTATTGGTCGCCGCCCGGGTCCTGCCACTCGGGGACGATCCGCACGCGGTCTCCGACCTTGAGGGGGGCGGTGTCGTTGCGGGGGATGGGTTGTTTCATGAGCGTAGGTAGGAGTTGTCCTTCTGTTGGAATAGGCTGGGACAGGGTTTGCGCCCAGGGTGTTAGCCCGGTGGTGAACGGCATTTCCGGTGGGGGGCGGATGGGTTGGAAACACCCGTTGATGCGGTTTCCATCCAACTTTGTTGCACGGTAGTCACAGCAGGTGTGCTGCATCCCCGCACGCCCGGCCCCGATGGGAAATGTGTCAGGGGCGAGATGTTGACAGGCTTCGCTCATTCGGACTGATGGCTCTTTCTCGTTGTCGGTAGAAATCGGCATCCAATCGGAGGGCGAGGGAACGGTGGCGGCCCTACTTGTGAGATATTGCCCAGTGGCATCATTGACCTGCTCGGTTTCTGGGGTGCTGTTTCGTTTGGCGATTCCCGCGGTTTTCCTTCGGAATGGGAATCAAACCTCCCGGGCATGATAGATCTCCCGCCACCTAAGCGTACTAAGCGTTCCTTTCCAAGCGACTCCCCATGAAAACCCCACAGATGCTCACGCCCCTTCGCTTTGTCGCGCTTGCCGCGCTCGCCGCCGTCAACCTTGCCCACGCACAGCTCCCTCTCGAAAAGGACGACGTCGTCTGCATCATCGGGAACGGTCTCGCGGACCGCATGCAACACGACGGATGGGTTGAGTCGCTGATCCAAAAGGAGCTACCCGACCATCACCTCCGCTTCCGCAACCTCGGCTACACGGGTGACACCGTTGACTCCCGCCCGCGCAACTCCGGTTTCACCCCGCCTGAGCAGTATCTCGCCCACTGCAAGGCGGACGTGGTGTTTGTCTTTTTTGGCTACAACGAGTCGTTCGCCGGCGAGGCGGGCGTCGCCAAATTCAAGACGAGCCTCTCGGGCATGATCGACAAATACCGCGCCCTGAAATTCAACGGCAAGTCCGAGCCGCGTTTCGTGCTCTTTTCTCCCATCGCGCATGAGGATCTCAAGAATCCCAACCTGCCCGACGGTTCATCTAACAACAAGAATCTCCTGCTCTACACGACTGCCATTGCCGATGTCGCGGCCGAAAAGAAAGCCGCCTTTGTCGATCTTTTCACCCCGAGCCAGCAACTTTACGCAAAAGCGAAGACCCCGCTCACCCTGAATGGCGTTCACCTTCTTCCTGAAGGCTACAAGGAACTCGCCGGCGTGATCGGCACCGCCCTCACCGGCAAGAACCTCAAGGCCGATGAGTCCCTCGAACCCGTGCGCCAGGCCGTTCTCGAAAAGAACTGGCACTGGCACAACCGCTACCGCGCCGTCGATGGCAACGACATCTGGGGTGGACGCTCGAAGCTCGCCTTCGTCAACGGCCAGAAAAACAGCGACGTCCTGGTCCACGAGCTTTCCATGCTCGACGTCATGACCGCCAACCGCGACCCCGGAATCTGGGCGGCCGTGAATGGCAAACCGTTCAAGGTCGACGACTCCAACGTCCCGCCTCCCGTCGAGGTCATCTCCAATGTCGGCGGCGGAAGCAAGAGTTCCAGCGCCGAGAAGGAAGGCTCCGACACCTACCTCAACGCCGAGGAATCCATGGCCAAGATCCACGTCCCCGAAGGCTACAAGCTCAACCTCTTCGCCGACGAAAGCCGCTTCCCCGACCTCGCCAACCCGGTCCAGATGCAGGTCGATGCCAAGGGCCGCCTCTGGGCTGCCTGCTGGGCGACCTACCCGAAATGGGAACCGCTCAAGCCCATGAACGACAGCCTCCTCATCTTCCCCGATGACGACGGCGACGGAAAGGCCGACCGCGCCATCGAGTTCGCCAAGGTCCACAATCCGCTCGGCTTCGAGTTCTGGAACGGCGGCGTCATCGTCACCTCCCAGCCCGACATCCTGTTCCTCAAGGACACCGACGGCGACGACAAGGCCGACGTCCGCATCGTCCTCTTCCAAGGCATCGATTCCGCCGACACCCACCACTCGGCCAACAACCTGATCTACGGGCCCGACGGTGCGATCTACTGGCAGAGCGGCGTCTTCATGAGCAACTCCTACGAGCACCCTTGGGGTCCCGCGCTCCACAGCGGTTCCTCCGCGATGTTCCGCTTCGATCCGCGCCGCTATACGATCTCCCAGCACGCGGGCAACAGCCCGAACCCCCACGGCATCAGCTTCGACGCATGGGGCTATCACCTCGCCAACGACGGCACCGGCGGGCGCTCCTTTCAGGTCCGCCCCGACAAGGACGGGTTCAAGATGTTCCCGCTCGTCAACAAGGAGGTGCGCCCCGTCACCGCCGACGCCATTGTCTCGAGCGCCAACTTCCCGCCGGAAATCCAGCAGGATTTCCTCGTCCTCAACGTGATCGGATACCTCGGCATCAAGCGCTACGAACTCCACCGCGATGGATTCAAGGATGGCAAGCTGGACTACAAGCAGGGCGAGCTCTGGGGCACACCCACCGACGATTTCCTCCGCAGCGACGACAAGAACTTCCGCCCGAGCGATGCGGTTTTCGGTGCTGATGGAGCCCTTTACGTCTCCGATTGGCAGAACGTCATCATCGGCCACATGCAGCACAACATCCGCGATCCGAAACGCGACAAGCAGCACGGCCGCATCTATCGGATGGTTTATACCAAGCGTCCGCTGCAGGAAAAGGTCGCCATCGCCGGACAGCCCATCCCCGTTCTTCTCAAGAATCTTGAAAGCCCCATCGACGGCATTCGCCACCGTACGAGCGTCGAGCTGAGCGGCCGGAATACCAGCGAGGTCATCGCCGGCGTGAAGGAATGGATCAAGTCCTTCGATCCCAAAAAGGAAGAGGACGCGCACCATCTGTTGGAGGCGCTGTGGGTCTATCAGCAGCACAATGTGAGGAACGAGGAACTGCTGGCTCAGGTCCTCGCCTCGCCCAATCCGCATGCCCGCATCGCCGCCGCAACGGTCAAGCACCTCTGGGGTCCAGCCGATCCCGTGAAGTCACACGCCGCTCCTGCCGAGACGGAGGAAAAGCTCGTCGTGAATGTGCCCAAGTATCTCAAGAAGGGTGACGCCGATCTCTATCGCCTGGGCGCGGAGGTGTTCCGCCGGGATGCCCATTGTTCCACCTGCCACCAGGAAAACGGCCAGGGCCTCGCCCCGGCCTATCCGCCCCTCGCCGGCAGCGATTGGCTGGACAGCAACGACGAGCGCCTGATCAAGATCGTTCTCCACGGCCTGTGGGGGCCGATCACCGTCAACGGCACCACTTACGAACCTGACAAGGGCGTCCCGCCCATGACACGCTTCGCCGAACTCCTCAATGACAAGGAAGTCGCCGCCGTCCTCACCTATGTCCGCAACTCCTGGGGCAACAAGGGCAATGCCATCCAACCGGACGCCGTGAAGAAAGTCCGCGAGGCTAACAAGGACCGCTCCGTTTTCTGGACGACCGATGTCCTTCTCAAGGATCACCCGCTAGAGAAGAAATAGTCACACCGCTCTATCAGGGTAACCCGCGTGCAAGTCCTGATCGTCCGGGATCAGGCTTGTTCGATCGCCTCGCGCGGGATGCCGCGGAGTTCGAAGATCTTGACGAGGGTTTCCTCGATCAGGTTGTTCGGGCAGGAAGCTCCGGCGGTGATGCCGATGGTGACCGGGCGGTCGTCCGAGAAGAGTCGCGAGTAGTCGGAAGTCTTCTCCTCGCGGTGATGCAGGTCGTAGTGGACGATCTCCTCTAACGAACTGATGCGGGACGCGTCGCGGATGAAGAAGGTGGGGAGCTCGGGCTCGGCGATCTCGACGAGGTGGGCGGTGTTGGAACTGTTATAACCGCCGACGACGATGAGCAGGTCCATGGGCTTGCGGAGCATTTCAAAAAGGGCGTCCTGGCGTTCCTGGGTGGCACCGCAGATGGTGTCGAACATCTGGAAGGCGGCGTCGTTGCCGTCGCGGTCGATGACGGCCTGACGGAGGCGCTTCTGGATTTCCTCGGTCTCGCTCTTGAGCATGGTCGTCTGGTTGGCGACACCGATCTGGCGGAGGTGGAGGTCGGGATCGAAATCCCGGGAGTGGCCGTCCTTGAAGCGCGCCATGAAGGCGGCCTTGTCGCCGCCATTGCGGATGTAGTCGCAGACGTAATCCACATCGGCGAGGGTGAGGATGATGAGGTAGTTTCCATCGCCATTCTCGCCGAGCGCGCGGGAGGCGGTGGCGCGGGTTTCCTCATGGTTCGACTTGCCGTGGATGATGGAGGTGATGCCGTCCTTGGCGTAGCCGCGGACGCGTCGCCAGACCTTCATGACGTCGCCGCAGGTGGTGTCCACGACGTAGCAGCCGCGTTGCTCGACCTTGTCCATGAAGGCGGTGGGCGCACCGAAGGCGGGAACGATGACGACGTCCTCCTCGCCGAGATCGTCATAGGTGGCGTCCATTTCCTGCCATGGCAGGGAGACGATGCCCATTTCCCGGAGGTGGGAATTGACGTCGGGGTTGTGGATGATTTCCCCGATGAGGAAGATGCGGTTGTCCGGGAAAACCTTGCGGGAGGCGTAGGCGAGGTCGATGGCCCGCTCGACGCCGTAGCAGAATCCGAATTGCTGGGCGAGCAGGACGGTGGTGTTGCCGATGGTGATCTTGCCGCCACGGTCGCGGAGTCTTTCGACGATGCTGGAGTGGAAATGGGTGGCAACCTCGGCGGTGACGCGCTCCATGACGTCCGGGCGGCGGACGTTCACGCGGGATTTCCTGGGTTTGCTGGCGGCTTCGCTCATCGGCAGACGATATAGTCGCGGAAACGGGCGCGACCAACTCATTTTAGCGCCCTGAAGCCTCGGTGCGGAATGTCAGTTCCTCAAGGACAGGAATTTCGCCCGTCCGTCTCGAAAGCCACTTTTAAATCAACAAGTGTTTTCCAGCGGAAAACGATGGAGCGTCTCACCGTGCTTCCCGGCGCGCTGCAAACGCTGGCCATCACGATCCGCCGCGCCAACGAGCTACTCGGTCTGATCGCGAACACTCCCTATCCCGGCGACGGCCAGCGGTATAGGGAGGAACAAACCGCGATCGCCTATGCCATGATGCACCGCATCCGCCACGGAGGGCGCCGCCACCCGCCTCGCCTTCATCGGAACGGCACGGCAGGCAATTGATGCGGCCTTGGCATCTTTGGATGAAATCCGATACGACGAAATGGTGCGGAGCGAGGCAGGGCATGCACGCCGGTGAAAAACCGATTGACCGATATTCCATTTGGGAATACACCCGCCTTGTTATGAGCTGGCAACTGGAGTCCACCGAGCAATTTGAGCGTGACGCGAGGCGCTACTCCAAAAAGCAGCCGGGCGAATACCTGGCGGTCATGGAAAATTTGGAGAAATACCTGATTTCCCTTCGAGAATCGGGCCATCCAAGGCTGCTACAGTTCGGATTCCTTCATGACGAGCCAAAGGGAATTAGGGCCGTCGATCAGTCCGGAGGCGCACTTGCAAGTGGCGGAAAAAGGCGCAAATTGAGTCAGACAAGACTTTACACGTATGCCGCTTTGGAATCAAAGGTCCTGCATCTGCTCTGCCTTGGCTCTAAGACGACCCAGGCGAAGGACATCCGCTACGCCGAGAGCGTGGTGGACGCCCTCCGCAAGAAGTCCGGGGAATAAGCTTCCCCACCAAGAAACGAAAAAAATGAAAACTACCACCACCCCATCTCCCACCACCCAGCCGAAGCGCTTCGCCTCGGTGCGGGATCTCGTCAAGGCCACCGCTGCCAACGACGATCAAATTCGCGAATTCGACCGTCGAATTCGGGGTTCGGCCATTGTCAATGCGCTCGTCCGCAGCCGTGCCGCAGCAGGCATGACCCAGGCCGATGTCGCGGAAAGAATGGAGCGCACCCAAAGCGCGGTTTCCAAACTGGAACATTCCACCGACGCGGAACTCTCGCTCCAGGACATCGCCAGCTACCTGCACGCCACCGGTGGGCGACTGAATCTCGGCATTGGCAAACAGCCCAACCGTGTCGAGCGGATCAAGGAACTGGCCATCTGCCTCAAGGGCGAGCTCGAATCCTTGGCCGACCTGTCCTCCAACAGCGATGACCTATCCATCCGCCAAAGCATCAACGGATTCTTTGGCGAGGCCTGGTTCAACCTTTTCAAGATCCTCTGCGACACGACCTCCCGGCTCCCGAAGGAACCGGAGGAAACCTCGCCGCTGATGTTGTTCGGGTCGGAATCCGCCTGTATGACCGTCGCTACGAAACAGGAAAAGGCAGTTTGCTGAGAAGTAAGCTCAGCCTCAGAAACAGCAGTTCTCGTCCTCGTCCACCACGGCTAGGAACTCATCGAAAAACACCGCTTGCGGATGCGGCGGATAGGAGTGCCATTTTAAATCCGCCCCCATCCAATAGATTTTCCAGCGGTTTGTCTTGCGGTTGTAGGTCGCCTTGGCCGCGGGCTCCTCGATCTTCTGGCTCTCGTCCCGCCAGTACGGGCGGATCGAATGGATGACCACGCTTTGCCCCTCGATGCGCCATCCCAGATCCAGCTTGTCGCGGATTTGCTCTGGCGGGCGGCGTTTGGACATGGAATCCGCCATCGAAGACTCGATGGCGGCGGTTTGTTCCGTGGTGAAGGCCAAGGTCTTTTTTTGATTTAAGCGCCTTCGACCAGAGTGATTTCCTCTTCGCTTAGGCCGTAAAGGTCATAGACGAGGCGGTCGATCTGGCGGTCGGTGGCGGCGATCTGGGTGTCCAGTTGCGCGGCGGCCTGCGGGTTAGCCTCGGTGCGGCGCTTGGGAACGAGAGCGAGCATCTTGTCCACGAGGGAAACCATGCGGTCATGTTTCTCGACGTCGGCGGGGTTGGTGAAGTCGATGGGACGGATGGGGAAAACCTCGATATGTTGCTTCGTCAATGCGATCCAACCGCCCCGAAACGGTGTGCTGTTCAACTTGAAGAAACTATCCGCGAGCTTTGAATTCAACAGGCCTATCAACCATTCCGGAGCAGCTTGCTGATCATCATTGAGCCGGATTCCATATGCGCCTCCGCCGCCACTTCCGCTGCCAGTGAAAAAGAAATCACCGGTGGAGTCGTAGGCGAACGCAGCACCACGGGCGATCGCCGGACAAAGGATTTTCGGGCCAGCCAGCCGTCCGTGATTCTTTTTGTAAACATATCCATGCCACGCGCTGCCGAGATTGCCTTTGCCACGTTTTTTTAGATCGCGCTCAAGTTCACTGAAGTATGTTGCGGCGTTTGGCTGGTTCCGCTTGATTTGATCCATTGGAACAAGCTCGTTTGGCGAGTCTGGCGCGTAGGGGAAAATCAATCGCTTGCCGTCGTCACGGATCTCATATCGATCCAAATTGACGGAGCCTTTGAGAAGACGGCGCAGCATGGTGTTTTCCAATACCACGCGGGAATCGAGAGCCTTCGAGTATGCTTCAGTGGTGGTGGATTGCTCCGTCGCATCATGCAGAATGTAAATCGCGTCTCCATCCGTCTGGATTCCCACGAACAAGCGGGCGATGTGTCCAAGTTTCATCGGACGCACCTGGAGTTTCCGCATGAGGTTTGCAATCCGTCCGACGCCGAAGTTCCAATCATCGCCGCCGAGTTGGGCGAGCGGGATGTCGCCTGTGGTGACCACTTCGTCGATGCTTGGACGCTGGATGCGGTAGATCGCCTGATCCTCAAGGACGTTGGCGCCCGTCGGTTGAATCATTTTCCGGATTTCTTCGATCCGGTTTTTCCAAGCTGCCAGATCATGGACTTTCACGAAGGGGCAGGTGACTTTGTATTGGCGGTCCAAGAACAGCAGGCAGGTGTAGGTGGTCGCGCCGGAAAACACCTGCTGATCTCCGAAGTGGACGATTTCCGATAGATGGCGGCCCTTGGCGATCATCTCGCGGAGATTACGTCCGTATTGGGCGTTGAAGAATTTGTGCGGCAGGATGTAGCCGGAGCGACCTTTCTCGCTCAATAACTGGAGAGCTTTTTCAACGAAGACGACATAGATGTCATAATTGCCTGATGCTGCGGAGTGATACGTTTTCTTGTAAATCTCCACTTCGATAGACGCCCATTCCTTCATCGCTTGAATGCGCACATACGGCGGATTGCCGATCACGCAGTCGAAACCACCCTGCTTGAATACATCTGGAAAGCCGGTTTTCCAATCAAAGACATTGACGCGGAATCTCGCCTCGTCGTCGATCAAGTCCATTTCGGGCTGGTCGTAGAAATCCGGACCGATGAGGGAGTTGCCGCATTTGATGTTGTTGGCGAGGTCGGGCAGGATGCGCTCGCGTTCCTTGAGGAAGTCGCGCTGGGCGATCTCGGCGGTTTCGCCTTCGAGGACTTTGAGGAGCAGGGAGAGCTTGGTGACTTCCACGGCGGCGGCGTCGATGTCCACTCCGTGGATGTTGTTGAGGAGTATGCGTTTTTTCTCGGCGGTGGTGAGTCGCCATTCGCCGCCCTTGGCCTGATAGAGGGGGGCGTTTTTGCCCTTGCTCCATTTATCGGGATTCTCGGCGTAACGGTCGCGGTGCCAGTCGAGCAGGAATTGATAGGCGACGATCAGGAAAGAACCGGAGCCGCAGGCGGGATCGACGACCTTGAGCTTCGCGGCTTCCGGGAGGGCGATGTGTTTCTCCGTCTCCGGCGTGAGGAGCTTGCCGAGCGTGTTCCGGACGATGTAGTCCACGATGTAGGACGGCGTGTAATAGACGCCACCGGCTTTGCGGACTTCGGGTTTCTCCTCGATCTTCGCCTGGTGGCCGTCGGTGAGGCGGATGGTTTTCCCGAGGAAGCGTTCATAGACGGAGCCGAGGATGTCGGCGGGCAGGACTGAGAACTCGTAGGGGCTGTCCGGATAATACAGGTGGGCTATGATGTCCTTGAGGGTCTTGTCATCGAGCGCGAGGTTCGGCGTGAGCGTGTCCGGTTCCTCGGCCTGGCTCTTTTCCTTGGAGAAGTGGAAGAGGCCGGAATTGTAGCGGGCATCGGCGGCGCGGAAGAGTTCCAGCAGGCGCTGGTAGGTCTGGGTGCCGTTGGCGACGATGCGCAGCCGGCCGTAATCCTCGGTGCCGCGATCCTCGCAGATGCGCAGGAAGACCAGGCGGTCGATGGTTTTCTGGACGGCGAAGTTCAGGTCGCGGATGTTGAGGGAGGGATTGCGCAAGGCGAAGTTGCGGGCGAGCAGATCGCGCCAGCGCTCGATTTCCTCAAGGAAGGCGGTGTCCACCTCGGCGGTGCCTTTTTTCTTTTTCGCGGAGTCCGCGTATTTGTCGAAGGAGCCTTTGAGGATGGCATCGCGGGAAAAGATCGCGGCGATCTCGTCCCATTTCCCGGCGTATTGATCGAAGGAGCAGTAAAAGGTGCGGGCTTTGGACGCCGGATCTCCGGGCGCGGGCTTGATGCGGGTGTCGTAGATGGCGAATTCCTCGAAGTCCGAGAGGATCGAAAGCGGGAGCTTGGCCGACCATGCGTAACGCCGGAGCTGGTAGGCTGGGGCGATGTCGCCCTTGATGTTCACGGACGGTTTTTTCGCTTCGAGGAAGAATTTCCGCTGGCCGTGCAGGGTGAAGGCGTAGTCAGGAGCCTTCACATGGGGACCGATTTTGATGGCGTCCTCATGGATGACATCTCGATATTGCGGAGCGAGTCCCTGTGAGTTCGCCATGTCCCAGCCGAGAGCTTCGAAGAACGGATCGAGAAACTGTTTGCGGAGCTGGAATTCGTTGTAATTTCCCGACCTGAAATGTTCGCGATGTTCGGCGAAGGTTGAGCAGAGTTTGAGGACGGCGTCTGGTGCAGGCATGTGTCGTGAATCGGCTACACATGGCTTAGTTACAAAATTCGTCCGCTGCGAGTCTGAACGCTGTGGATGCATCAGAATACAGTCATGTCGCCGCCACTCTGATCTTGAAATCGTCAGGCACCCCGTCAGATTCTGGACGAATGCCATAGAAGAATCAGCCATGCCGAGACCGGGTTTCAAACCCGCCAAATAAGAGACAAAAAACTGTCCCGTTTCACACGCATTCCACACAAAGCGCTGCATCAAGATGGCACAACATGCGAAACACAGAAAAACCACCGACCCAGAATAGCCCATGAATGCCCATAAAAACGCACAAACTGTTGGTAATCAACAAGATGGCGGAACGGGAGGGATTCGAACCCTCGGTACGGTTACCCGTACGTTCCCTTAGCAAGGGAGTGCTTTCGACCACTCAGCCACCGTTCCGGGTTGCGGGTCGGGAGCTTTGAACCATAGCGGAAGGAGCGCGTCAACCTTTGGCAGATGGAAACTTGGTGGATTTTTGAAATTTCCGAAATCCGTCGGTGAAATGAGCCGTGGCGTCATCGGCGGAGGAGGTGAGGGGAGGCCATCAACAACCGATGCTTCGAAGGTTTCTCTTGGCGGCATCGTGTCCTTCCGCCAGCGCGGTTTCCAAGGCCTTGCCCATTCTCCCGAACGATTGCACGCGTTCGAGAAAAGCCGTCAGGTTTGGCAAGCCGAAGCCGTGTGAAATGGGGATTGCAAGAATCGCCCCGAACCCGCGACATGCGGGGACTGACGCCCTTACATCCCATTTCCAAGAAAATGCCCGAAAACTTATGGAACACGACGAGTCATTTCGACAGGAATCGACGATCCCGTGTTTCCAAACTTCCGCGACTCGTCTCAAATCCCTCCGTGGCAACCTTGGGTCTCGTGATGCGTCAACTTCTGCTTCCCCTTTTCGTTGTTTCATTGGCAACGTTGTCAGAGGCACAGACATGGCGGAGCTCGCTCTATCCGACGAACTGGACGCCTCCTGTCGGCTTGTCGTTCGCGAGGGACAAGATGATCCAGGATTTCTCCTATGCCGGATATCGGCGGGGAGAGGTCGGGATCCCCATGCCTAACAAAAATATCCTGAACGTCGTCACCCAATATGGCGCGGATCCCACCGGGGCGAAGGATAGCACGATCGCGATCCAGAAGGCCATCGATGCCGCCGGCAAGTCGGGCGGCGGCGTCGTACTTTTGCCTCCGGGAACCTTCAGGGTTTCATTGCCGACTCCCGGAAGCTTCTCGGTTCTCAGAATTTCGAAAGACAACACGATCCTGCGCGGCAGCGGGATCGGCCGGACATTTCTTCTCAACACCTCCACGGTCATGAGAAACAAGGCCATCATTATGATCCGGGGAAACGACAGGACCGAGCCTGTCAGGTCGGAGTTGCTGACGGCTGACGTGCTGTCACCGGTCAAGCGGCTCTTCGTCGCCCATGCGTCGGGTTTTTCCGTCGGAGACATCGTCAGCGTCCGGTGGGACTTCACGCAGGAATGGATCGACGAACACGGCCAGACCTCGGTGTGGACCGAAGGAGTGCGCGCCCCCACTCCCGCCATCTATCAGCGGGAGATCATGGCGGTGAACGCTGCCGAGGGATGGGTCGAAACCGATATCCCGGCCCGCTATTACTACCTGAAGAGAGACCATGCGCGGATCGAGAAATACAACAGCCGGATCCAGGAATGCGGGGTCGAGGGCCTGTCGGTCGCGAACGTGCAACACCCGGGAACCGGATGGCAGCCCGGGGATTATCTGATCGAGGGAACCGGAGGAAACGAGGTCCACGCGTCCTGGGTGATCGACTTCAGCAGGGCCCGCAATTGCTGGGCGAGGGACGTTCACAGCTATCAGCCGGAGGGCAACACGTTCACCTGCCATATCCTTTCCAACGGAATCCAGGTCGGCATCAGCTCCAACATCACCCTGCGGAACTGCTCGATGAAGCGGCCCCAGTATGGAGGTGGCGGTGGCAACGGTTACATGTTCCGTCTAACCAACGGAAATGATTGCCTCGTGGATCATTGCCTGGCGGATTTCTCCCGGCATGGATTCGTGAATTCACACGCCGGATCCTCGGGAAATGTTTTCCACAAATGCGAAGACAGGAACACCAAGAGCTCGACCGGTGACACCGGCTACGTCCAGACCGATGGTGACGGAAGTGACAACCACATGCACTTTTCCCACTCAAGCCTCTGGGACCAGTGTCACGCCCATGAAAGCTGGTGGGAAGCGGTCCACCGCGGTTGGAACAACCAGGCCCTCGCTGCGGCCCACTGCGTTTACTGGAACACGTCCGGCAGCGGCTCGGCGGCACTCAACGGCGGCAAGATCGTGCGATCCGGACAAGGGCGCTACGGTTACGTGATCGGAACGTCCGGTGAACCACATGGAATCGAACTCCGGACCACGGGCAATTCCCTTCCGCTCGATATTGCGGAAGGGGAGGGGAAGGGCGAGACCCTTTCTCCATCCTCGCTTTACGAGGATCAATTGGCCCGCAGGTTGGGACGACGGAATTCCAAGGTAAGCGTGATATCCAGAGGAGCGTCCGATCCGGGTTCAAAGCTCGATTTCACGATCAAGTTCGACCACCTTGGCAATGCCATGTCCGGAACAGAAGGCATGGCGATCACCGGAGAAACCGACCAGGCGGATTTTTACAACTCCTCGCTTGGAGTTCGGTTTGAAGCCTTCGGTAAGGTCTCGACCGATCCGGCGACATTGGGCGACGGACTCGCCGGTGGCAGCATCGACCGCTCCGCCGATGGCTACATGGGCGTCGTTGGAAATTCGACCAGCAATGGTCTTGATGCCGAGGGCGGCAGCATCGAGGGAATTTCCTTCGGGATCACGAGTCTCCCTGGCTCCAATCCGGAAACTCGGGTAAGCGTCACAGGGGTCAACGTCCGGTGGTTAGGTGCTGGGAAGAGCGTCACGGTGGTCAACCGGCTCACCCGACGGTGCATGACTTTCCAAGGCAGCGGCGCGACCTATCCCCAGGTCAACCTTGATGTGTCCGCCCTCGGGATCGTCGCAAAGGCCGGACAAATGGAAAACGTCGGGGTGGTCTATCCCGGACCGGCCTCGAACGTCCGGATCGTGGGGGTGGATCTGGAATTTGCGGGAAGCCTTCAGAAATTGAGGGATCAGGCCAGCCGGTTGGGAAATCACCCCGAACCGGAGGCACCCTATCCACCCAAGGAAGCGTCACGTTAGAGAGGACAGGGTTGCGGATCCTCCATGAAACCTATTTTTAGGGAATCTGGCAAAAATTCGTCAGGTTTCTTGCCCGCAAGCCGTGTGACATGGGGACCATGAAAAAATCCACGCGAGTCCCCAATCGCGTCATGAAAAACCATAAAGCAACCCATTCTTTCAAAGCCGCCTTCACCTTGGTGGAGCTCCTCGTGGTCATCCTGATCATTGTCGTCCTGGCGGCCCTCTTGTTCAGCCTGACGGTCAATATCCGGAAAAAGGCGAGCAGTGCGATTTCCGTTTCGAACCTGCGCCAGGTCTCAGCCTCGATCTTGAGTTACGCTTCCGACCACAACTCATCGCTGCCGGGACCAATCCTCACGGACCATTTTCCAAAGTATCAGAACAACGCCGCGAGCGGGCAGCTTGGTTGGCTCTTGAGGGATTACTCTGGCAGCCGAACCTCAACCGGACAACCCTCAGCCGAGGATGTTCTACACCTCGGCCCTGGATTATCCCGCGGCGAAGACCGATGCCAAGAATCCGAAGAGCGGTTTGAAACCGACCTACGTGGTCAACACAAACCCGGCTGATACCGTCACACGCGTCAAATACTGGCCTCTCGGGAACTACAACAAGAACAGCTCGGGCAACACCACTCCGACGATGAACACGGCACAACTGGGCGCCAGGGAGTTCCGCGGGGTGCCTTGGATCATCGAAGTTGACCAGGAACTTCGTCCGTCAGCCAGCCGCTATGGAGTGGAGGTAAAGCCGCCTCATGGAAATTTCCGAAACTGCCTGATGTTCGACTTCAGCGTGAAAGCCGTCCCGGTCGGCGAGTTCAAGGGGACCATGTAGAGGTTCCGCCTTGTAAGCGGGTTGGCCGGGATCCAAGCTCTTCATCTGGTTAGGGAAATCGGCTGGTGATCTGGCCCTCCTCGCTTGCGAAACCCATCCCATCACGAAGAATTTTCACCCCAGGATTTTCAAGGAATGAACCCATCACCACGCATGCGCCCCATCACTCCATCTCATGCGATCGGACTTGTCCTTTCCATCATTCTGATAGGTCTGGCAAAGGCCGACGTGACTCCCGATCAACTGGAGTTCCGTCGCCAGGCGGTGCAACGGATGATTTTCGACCGCTCCCAGGAAATTCCTCTCGCCGGACTCGATCCCTCGAAGATCGTGGGACTGGACCTGATGTACCCGATCGTGGGAACGCCAACCGGAGACGCGAATTTCGAGATTCGTGATGGAGCACTGCGGATCAGTTCCAAGTCCGCATCCCGGGCGGACCGCTGGATCGGTGGATTCAACCCTTTCGCCTCCTATGATCTGTCGCTGGATCAATTCAACGGATCGGGAGAAGTCGGGATCCTGTTCCGGGATACCAAGCAGGAGAATCGCATCGGCGCTTCGCTGGTGGTTTCCTCCGGCAATTGCACCGCTGTCCGTTGGGTGGTCGTGAAGGATGGCAAGGAGGTTGTGCGCAAGGACTACCCGTTGCCCGATGGGGTGAAGCCCGTCTATCCGCTCCGCTTTCGTGTCCAGATGCTGGCGGTTGGCGTGAACCTCTTTCTCGAAACCCATGGTGAGTCCCACCTCATCGCATTCCCCGACTTCTCCGAGCATTTCGAACTCCGGCAGAAGTCACTGATGCAGCGATTCGAGTTCTGCCTGCACAGCGATCTAACCGCCGGATCCGATCTAACGATCCGTGGAATGACCGCCGCCTTGTCACCCGGTTGTGGTCAGGCGGACATCCGCGCCATCACCCGTCCGGACGGCGAGCCTCTGATCGACGAGGGCCGCTTGTGGTTCACCATGACCGTCCGCGGCCGGGGACTTCCGCATCCGCTCCAGGGTGTCTTTTCAATGAACCCGTCCGTCTTTGATCTCCGTTTCGAGGGCATCATCGTCTTCGACATGGGCGACGGCATGCTCCGGAACGAACTTGCCTCGCACTTGTTTTACGACGAAGACTCGAAGGAATGGCGCGGCTGGACGGTGGGCTTCAGCGCCTACGGAAAGGATGCGAAAGGCGAACAGAAAGCGGTGCTCGCGGTTTCCAGCACCCGGGATCCTCGCAAGGGATTTTCCATCATGCGTGCCAAGCCCGTCGGCCTGCCGGAGGGAATGCACGAGGACCCTCACGGAATCCACGATGCGGAAGCCGGGAAATGGCGCATGCTGGTCGCCGAGCATGCGGGAAAATTCCGCGCGAGCATTTGGGAATCGGATGCATGGGACCATGGCTACACGAGACTCAGTGGACCTGTTGAAATGGACAGCACCGGCACCCTGATCCAGAAAATCGGATCCAAGCGTTATGTCATGTTCGGCAGTGCGGACCGCAAGGTTTACATCCGCGCCTATCCGGGGCTTGAGCCTGCTGGTGAGCTGAACCTCCACCTGCCGCCTTGGGATGATCAGTCGGGCACCCGGATCTGGCCGAATGTCCTGCCCCTTCCCGAGGGCTATCCGGCACGTTACATCGCCCTGATGATGGACCGGCTGAATTTCCCCGGCATGCCCAAACAGAACTGGACCTACGGGGCGATGTATCTCTATCAGGCCCATCTGCCGGAAGGCAACGACACCCCTTACGAATATCAGAAGAAGTGAGAAGGCCGGTTGATGCGGCAGGTCAGGTCACGTGTCAAATATCGTCCCTCTGTCTAACAAGATTCGGTCGGGGCGGTCCTGCTTTCGGCATGATGTCTCCGGGCCCGGAAAATTGCTGCGCGGATGGTTTGCGTGTGCCATCTTCCCGTCGAAATGGATAATCGGAATCCGCAACAGGTCACGAAGTTTCGCCTTGAAATCCACGAGGTTGTCGCCTTGTTTTGCCTCAAATTCCGCTCTATGAACGATGAAACGGTCCTTCATGGGCTGAGCCTCGGTGGAAGTTCATGATTTCCAAAACCCTCCAACTCGACCCGACGATTGCTTTCGGCCTCACCGGGGACGACCAGGCGAGAATCGACCGGTTTACCGATTATTTCGCACAGGTTCGTCCGGTGCTGATGTCATTTCTCGTGACGAGAACCGGAGGGGATCCAAGCGCGGCGGGGGATTGTTTGCAGGAAGTGGCCGTGGTGCTTTGGAAGAAATGCGAACCGACGTGGACGGTTGAGGATTTCCGCCGCTATTCCTTCCGTTGTGCGGATATCGAGGCGCGCTCCTACCGGCGCAAGTGTCACCGCCTTGGCAAACGCATCGTCTATCTGGCACCGGATGTCATCCAATCGCTGGGCAAGGAAACGCAGGAACTGGTCGATGCGGACCCGGTTCCATGTCGTCACCGGCTGGATGCCTTGCAAATTTGTCTGAACGGGCTCGATCCCGTTCAACGCGAGCTGCTGGACGCCCGCTATGAAAAGGAAGGGGCGGGGAAGAGCGTGGCGGACATCGCCAGGGAGCGCGGCTGCAAGATGGAGACATTGTACAAGCGGCTTGAGCGAATCCGGACTTCCCTCCAGAGTTGCATTTTGAAACGTCTCAAGGATCTACCCACGTGAGTCTCATTCCCTCAGAACAGCCTCCGGAAAGCACCGAATTGATCGAGTTGGTGGATCGGTATCTGGACCAGCGTCTCGACGAGGCGGATGGCAAGCGCCTTGAGGCCATCTTGCGCGACGATGCTCGGGCGAGGAACTATTGCGCTGGCCGGATCCGGCTTCATGCGGAGCTTCATTCGTTGGCCCGCCCGCTTCGGATCGAGATTCATGAGGATCGGAATCTAGTGATCGAACAGACGGGTGGTGTTTCCACCGTCACGGCCCACCGTTCGAACCGGGTGAGCGTGGAACCTTCCGGAAGTCGGGACCGGGTGAGCCGGAGAGCCGCATGGTGGCTCGTTGTTCCGGTGCTGGGCGCATTGTTCTTGTTAGGGTGGTGGATTCACTTGGAACGCTCGGAGGCCGCGCGTCAACTGGCACCTATTTTGTCCATCGCCACGTTGGAAAATGCATCCTTCGAGGCGGAAGTGCTCAAGGATGGTGAAATCCGCAACTCCGTGGTCGGTTGGGAAACCAGCACCAGCAAGCGGCACGCCGCCGTGGTCAATCCCGGCACGGCTCTCAGCGGGGCACTCCATTTGCCGAAATCGGAAGCGAAGTTGAGCAGTCCTCAAGTGCTCAGTCTCGCCATTGATCGCGCGGGTGAGGCCGGCTGGGTCAGGCAGCGTCTCTATGGGAACACGGCAATGGGGCCGAAACGGTTGCAACTTTCCGACATCCAGGGACGCACCATCCGGGTCGGGCTAACACTGATCCGGCCAACGGTCGAAGCCACGGCATTTTCGGCGAACGATGTCTTCCTCTTCCTGGGAATCCAGGAAGAACTGAAGCCCGGCAGAAAGGCCGCGATCCACCGCATCAACACGGGCACGAAGGGGTGGCACCAAGCCGATCAAAACCTTGGCCTGCGGAATGATCAATTCGTGAAAGTCACCTTCGATCTCAAGGTCGAGGTCGGCGAGATGCGGGGGGATGCGTTCCTTGTGCTTGGAATCGCCCGCAACTCGCCAGCCGGAGGCGAGATTTATGCCGACGAGATCTCCCTGGAACTGTTGGACCGCTGAGCCCCTCACCGGGCAGGTCGGCAAGCGATCTCCACATGTCGCGTCACCCGCCTTGTGAGCCTTTCGAAGCTTCATGGAAATCCGGTCAGCTTTTCTCCGGAACCGACGTTTAAGGATTGAGTTGGTGTGGGGAGCTGCAAGCCAACGCCATCACAGGTCGTTCTCCCGGACTCTCTTGTTGTTCTAACGGAGCTTTGGTGGGACTCCCGTGCCGTGCAAATTCCAGCCAACATGAAATCGAAGCAACCCAGGTATGGCAAGATCAGCCGGATTTTCGCGCTCATTGCGACATCGGTCATCCTCACGAATTTCCGGCTCCTCGCGGCGGATGGGCATCCCCCGAACGTCTTGATCATCCTCGCCGATGACATGGGAATCGAATGTCTTTCCTCCTACGGCGGAACCTCCCACGCGACTCCGAACCTCGACAAGTTCGCAGGACAAGGCATGCGGTTCACCCGTTGCTTCTCAAATCCGTATTGTTCTCCATCGAGGGGAGAGCTGCTAACAGGACGCTATCCTTTCAAGAACGGGCTCAAGCAGGTGCTCTTTGACGAGAAGGCTCACGCGAACACCTTTCTTGGAATCGATCAACCGAGTTTCGCCCGTCAGCTCAAGCAGGCCGGATACGCCACCGCCATCGCCGGAAAGTGGCATCTCTCGTTCCTGCATCAGCACAATACGATCAACGACTTCGGCTTCGACCAGTATCAATGCTGGCAGGTCTTCGACGACAACAAGGAAAGGACCAGCCGCTTTCAGGATCCCCATTTCAACCAGAATGGAAAGGTTCTGGGAGACGGGACGAAAGGGCGCTTCGGGCCGGATATGAACGTGGAATTCCTGATCGATTTCATGAAATCGAGCGTCGCCCGGGGTGAGCCATTCCTCGCCTATCACACCAGCCTGCTTCCGCACTTTCCATGGGTCCCCACTCCTGATAGCGCGGACCAGAGCTACAAGCTTCCCGGCGGCAACAACAAGGGAAACCGCAAGTATTTCCCCGACATGGTGACTTACTTCGACAAGAACGTGGGGCAGCTTCTATCCGCACTCGACGAGTTGAAGATTTCCGATAACACCGTCGTTTTCTTCCTAGCCGACAACGGAACCGACAGCGACCTGAAGAACCAGTGGGGCGACGGGAAAACCATAGCGGGCGGGAAGGGGACCATGACCGACCGGGGTACCCATGTCCCCCTCATCGTGCGATGGCCGAAACACATCGAGGCAAAGACAACTTGCGATGACCTGATCGATTTCTCCGACCTGCTGCCAACCCTTTGCGAGGTCTCGGGAGCTCCTTTGCCCAAAGAGTCCATCCATGGAAAAAGTTTCCTGCCGCAGCTTCTGGCAAAAGCCGCAACGCCTCGGGATTGGGTGCACGTGCAGGACAAGGAAATGCGCTATGTGAGGGATCGTGACTTCATGCTGACCCGTCAAAACGAACTGCGTCCCGTGGTGGAAATCTGGGAGAATCAGCCCGCCCCCGTCCAAGGCGAGGGAAATGAAGAGGAACAAGCGGCGCGCAAGAAGCTGCAAGCGGTGCTCGACCAATTGGGGGACTGAAGCCGGTTCGGGTTGGTCAACCAGCAGGCCACGACCTTACCGCCCCCAAACCATTTCGGAAATCCGGGTAGGTTTTCTCCGGAGGGGCCGTGATCATTTTTATCCGGCCTGTCTTTTCAGAATCCCGCCAAGCGAGCTTCAGCCCCGCATCCCATGAAAATATCCAAAGCCATCCTCCCGTTTTCCGCTTTCTCCTGCCTCAGCGTGAGCCTCAATGCCGCTACGATCCTCAACCCCAGCTTTGAAGCTACTGTAAATCCCGATCCCCGGCTCACCACCCACCACTCCAGCCGGTAGATTCAGCTTTCGGGAAGAGCAGGACTTTCCCTTGACGGGAATTACCGGATGGACGGCGGTGACGACCCAAAAACGGAAATGCAACCAACGACGGGAGCGAACGTTCCGTCGGATACGCAAACATCACTCCGGCAGCCGGGGCACAGGTTCTCTCGCTCATGTCCGGGGCGAGCGCCAGCCAATTCACCTCAGTCTCATGGTCCAGCCTGAACGTTGGCGATACGATCACCATGACGGTGGCGATAGGCGACAGAACCAGCGTGAATCCCCCCCTTTGGGCGGATCAGTCATTTTTTGGAATCATTGACAACACTGTTGGTTCCTCCATCGCGACCCTCCGCAGCACCACCGTCGCGAACTCAGGGGAACTGGTGACTCCTTTCAGCGGAGGTACGGGCATCAATAGCGGTACGATGCAGGACCGCTCCTTCAGTTATACCGTCGTTGCGGGGGATTTGTCCCGGTCCGGGACTATTGGGGTTCTGCTCTGCAGCATACGGAACGCAATCAACGACCGGCGATCTGACGGGGCTCACTCCCAACAACACCAACCAAGCTTTCTTTGACAATGTCCGTTTCGGGATATCGTTGCGGTTCCTGCAGCCATCCGCAGCATTATTGGGCGGCCTTGGACTACTCGCCGTGCTGCGCCGGAGGCGGAACTGATTCCGGCAACTCGCGGACTGGAGAAATCCAAGGCCACTGAAGCCCGCCCTGCTCCGAAAGGTAAGATCTGGTCCAAGCAAACCCAATCGCAAGATTGTGTTTCTCGGGGGGGGCTCCGAGGCCAAGCAATCAAAGCCCCCTATGAATTCAACAGGATGAAGACAAGATCGGTAGTCACACCCTCACAGGGCCTCGTTTATCTCGCTGTGCTTGCCCTTGTTTCTGGCCCGGCCCATGCCGCCCCACTCACGCTCATCAATCCGAGCTTTGAAACACCTGTGAATGCCGATCCGCTTTTTACAGGCCGATTCTCGTTTGGCGAATCACGTGATTTCGGGCCGAACGGTGCCGACGATATCGTCGAACCCGGCGATGCAAACCGCATCACCGGTTGGACGACGGTGACCACGGAGAACGCAACCACTGATGGAGCTGAGATTTCCGTTGGATTCGCAAACATCGCTCCCGCCGATGGCTCTCAGGCTGTTTCGCTCATGGCAGGAGCAAGCGTCAGCCAATTCACATCCGTCGCTTGGAGCAGCCTCGGTGCGGGCGACACGATCACCATGACGGTGGCGGTAGGTGATAGAACAAACACAGGTGTTCCAGTCTGGGCGGATGAGTCTTTCTTCGCAATCATCGACACGGCGACCACCGGCACGCTCGCGGCGGGCACTCTCTTGAGCAGCACGGTCGGGAATTCCGGGCTGCTGACCACGCCGTTTGTGGGTGGTTTGGGCATCAACAGCGGTTCTATGCAAGACCGTAGCTTCAGTTACACCGTGACCGCGAGCGACTTGTCACGGCCAGGAAATGTGGGGGTCCTGCTCGCCGCTCGTGGAGTGGATGGATCCACGGGGAATGGGCTGGGCAGCACCAACAACCAAGCATTTTTCGACAATGTGAGGATCAATGTGGAACCGGCCCCTGGCGGAAGTTCCCCCCCAACATCGTCTTCTTCTTCCTCGACGACATGCGTTGGGATGCCACGTCCTTCGCGGGCAACTCGGTCATCACAACTCCCAACATGGACACCCTGGCGTCACAGGGGACGGTCTTCGAGAACGCCTTCACCACCACCGCGATTTGCATGGTGAGTCGCGCCTGCGTCTTCATGGGGCAACACGAGGCGCGCCACGGCATCACGGCCTTCAACCAGAACCTCTCCGCCACGCAATGGGCGAATTCCTATCCGGCCCGGCTCGACAATGCCGGCTACTACCTCGGTTTCATCGGCAAGCATGGGCTCGGCAATGGATTCACAGGTCTCTACGGGACCTATGACTTCAACAAGGGGTGGGACGGTCAGGGAACCTACTTCAACCAGGTGATCGACGGAGAATCCGCCAACGGCCGCCACGTCACAAAATTCGTCGGCGACCTCGCCATCGAGTTCATCGGAAACGCGGCAAACCCGGCGAAAAACACCACCGCCGCCCCGTTCTGCCTGCAGATCAGTTGGAAGGCGCCGCACGTGCTGGATCCCAACGCCTATCAGCCGGATCCTGCCTATGACTTGCTCTATGAGGGCGATACGATCACCCATGCCAAGACCGATACGCAGGCCCAGTTCAATGCTGCACCCTCGATTTTTCAAAGCGGGGAAGGTACCAGCCGCTGGAGCGCGCGCTTTGGGACCGAGAATCTCTTCCAGACGAATGTCAAAAAAGTCCACCGCTTGGTCCACGGTGTGGACGTGCAGATCGGCCGTATCCTCGCGGCCCTCGATGACCCGAACAACGATGGCAACCACGCCGACAGCATGGTTTCTAACACGATCATCGTCCTGGGTTCGGACCACGGGGTATTCCTCGGCGAACGTCACCAAGCCGGAAAGTGGTATATCCATGAGGAATCGATCCGCGTGCCCATGGTCGTTGTTGATCCGCGGCTGCCCGCCTCCAGGAAGGGCAAGCGGGTTTCCCAAATGGTGCTCAACCTGGACATCCCCGCCACCATCCTCGACTACGCCGGGGTTCCCCAACCCACCGTCATGCAGGGCCGCTCGATGAGGCCGGTCATCGAAGGCACCCCGCCCGCCGATTGGCGAACCGCCTTCCTCCACGACCACCCCGCCGTAGGCAGCGGTGTTTACCGCAACGAAGGAGTGCGAACCGAAAGCTTTGTTTACACGCGCTACCCTGGAAATGGAAACGTGAAGCAGCTCTACGACGTGACGGTCGATCCCTATCAGCGCACCAATCTCGCGATCGATCCCCGCTATGCTTCGAAGCTGACCGAAATGGATGCCTTGACCACGCAACTCAAAACGGAGGCCCAGTAAAATGAGTTCCCATCGACAAGTGAACATGATCCGGTCCCTGTGGCGTCCGGCGCTTATCGCGGTTCTGGCTTTCGCCCCGATCCAGGTCAAGGCGGACCATGTCCGCGTTTTCCTGCTGGGTGGTCAGTCTAACATGTTGGGTCGGGCGCCCTCCTCGGGCCTGCCGACCAGCCCCGTCAACCTCCAGCTTCCCCAGAGCGACGTTCTGTTCTATTACGGCTCCTCGCTCACCACGTTGCGCCCCGGAAGTGGTGCGAACATCAGTGCTGTTAGTGAGTTCGGTCCCGAGGTGGCATTCGGCCGGGCCATTGCCGATGCCTCCCCGCAATACAAATACGCCCTGATCAAATACGCGGCCGGAGGGACCGCCCTCTACAACGACTGGGCTCCGGGGACCGGCCCGGAATACGCCGCCTTCCGAAATACCGTCACCGCCGGGCTCGCGGCGTTGCAGGCTGCCGGGCACTCCACCGAGATCGTCGGGATGCTGTGGCATCAGGGAGAGAACGATGCCATCGAGGGGCAACAGGCAACCTATCAGAAC
Organism: uncultured Verrucomicrobiae bacterium; assembly: GCA_963810445.1. Lineage (GTDB taxonomy): Bacteria > Verrucomicrobiota > Verrucomicrobiia > Verrucomicrobiales > Akkermansiaceae > Luteolibacter. The sequence continues at coordinate 84,591 of CAWENZ010000021.1, forward strand.
AACCTAACGGCGTTCATCGCCGATGTGAGAAGCCACTATGGAGCCAACCTCCCCTTCCTCATCGGCGAAATCCGGCGCAGCAACGGGCCGGCCTTCGTCACGGTCGCCGACGCCCAGCTTGCGGTCGCGGCCGCCGACCCGAACGCGGCCTTCATCCCGGCCAGCGATCTGGGTTTTCTCGACACCTATCATTTCAACGCTCCCTCGCAAGTGACCTTGGGCCAGCGCTTAGCCGCTAGCTATATCGCTGATTTCCGAGATCGTAAGACGCTTTCCGCAGGCGGCTATCACGTCGTCCGGGTGGAAGCCGGACTCGTCAAGGGCCTGGGCGACGGGACCTACGGACAGCTCGGCGCGAATCCAGTCGGCGCACCCGCCACCGTAGCCGGGCTCAGCGGAATCACGGATGTTGCGGCGGGCGGGTTCAGCACACTTGCCTTGAAATCAGACGGCACAGTCTGGTTCCTCGGCGAAACGACCTTGCAACAGACCACTCCGCACGGCACGCCAAACCCGGTCTCGACGCCTGTGCAGGTTGCTGGACTGAGCGGGATCGACGCCATCGCCGCTGGGCACCGTCATTTCCTCGCGCTCGATACCGATACGGGCAATCTCTATGCGTGGGGACACAACGGCAGTGGACAGGTTGGAAACGGCGGGCTGTTGGATGTCACCACCCCGGTTGTTGTTCTAACCGGTGTTGCGTCGATGTCCGCGGGTGACGGGTTCTCACACGCGGTGAAGACCGACCAAACCCTCTGGGCATGGGGCCGCAATGCCCATGGCCAGCTCGGCTTGGGCGACACCGCCGACCGGTTCAGTCCGACGCAGGTTCCTGGCGTCAACACTGCTGCGAGGGTCGAAGCTGGTGGTCAACACACGCTCGTCCTTCTAACCAGTGGCTCCGTGCTTGCCATCGGTAACAATGAATTCGGGCAACTCGGAGTGGGCACCACTGCCTCGGCTTCCACTCCCGTTTTGGTTCCCGGTCTCAGCGGGATCACGGCCCTGGCAGCTGGCTATTTCCATTCCGCGGCATTCGGCCCTGGCAATCAAATCTCCGTATGGGGGCGCAATTTCGAGGGCCAGTGTGGAGGGGGAAACAGCTCGCCCGTCACTTACTCGTCTCCTCAGGTACTTGCGGGCCTTTCCGGGACCCCCGTGGGAATCGACTGTGGCTACCATTTCAGCCTGATCCCGCGCTCCGATGGCTCGGTCCTTGGAATCGGCAGCAACTCCGATGGACAACTGGATGGCAGCTCCTTGGCGGATCAGGCCGATAGTCGGAAGGTCCTTGTTCCCCAGGTCCTCCCTCCGTCAACCGATCTATCCGAGCCTCAGGTCGTCAACCTTATCCCCGGAAATGGAAGTTCCAATATCCCGGCGAACGCCAATCTCACGATCACCTTCAACGAAAACGTGCAGAAGGGCATCGGCAGTATTTCTATCAAAAAAAACATCGGCAATGTCGTGGTGGCCAACATCGATGTCACCACCAGCGCTGTCATGCTCAGTGGCGCTGAGGTGGTGATTGATCCGCCCGTGAATCTTGAGAACGGCACGCAATATTTTGTCGAGATCACCAATGGCGCGATCAAGGACCTCGCCGGAAACTCATTCGTGGGAATCACAGGCTCCACGACATGGAGCTTCGTGACTGCGGCCGCGGCGGCACCCGGCCTCATACCGATCAACAATTCAAGCTTTGAAGCCAACGAAAACACGGACGGCACCGGTCGATTCAGTTTTGGGGAGAGGCAGGATTTTGGCGGAGAGTTGACCGGCTGGATCAGCAAAAGCGGTGATGGTGCCAAAGTTGCCGTGGGATGGGCTGACATCACCGCTTCGGAACTCCATCCGTCCCCCAAAGTCGGCGCTCAGGAATCGCAGGCGCTGTCTCTCACCTCAACGGGGAGTGTGCTGAATACCACCAGCATCCCTTGGTCGAGCCTAAGCGTCGGCGATACGCTTTCCCTGACGATTTCGCTCGGGATGCGCTTGGCATCCACGAACCTCAACTGGAACGAGAGCACTTTCTTCGGTCTGACCGACGGCAGTGCCAACTATACCACCATCGAATTGGCCGACACGGTCGCCAATTCCGGACTTGTCGCCAACAACCCGGCGACCGGAACCCAATCCGGAAACGGCACCTTCACCGATGTATCATTCGATTACGTGGTTCAGGCCGTTGATCTCACCCGCATTGGAAACATCGGCATTCTGATTTCCTCCGTTGGCACCGGGGGCTCCAGTGCGAACTACAATCAATCATTCTTCGATAACGTGCGGCTGAATCGGATAGCAGTCCCCGCCAATGACTTCCTTGCCTATATTTCCAACCCTGCTTTCGGGCTTGCTCCTGCCGATCAGGGTTTCAACGACGACCCGGACGGCGACGGAATCGCAAACGGACTCGAGGCATGGTTCGGCACCCACCCGGGACAGTTCAATGCAGGACTCGCCGACTTTGCAGTCGAAGGCACCACCATGACCTTCACTCATCCGCTAAACGCCAATGCACCCACCGACCTGACAGGAAATTTCTACGATTGGTGCGAGAATCTCCTTGATTGGTATCCGAGCGGAGGCGGCCCCGGCGGTGGTCCGACCGTCACCTTTGTTCCCGTCACCGTTGGCAACACCACCACCGTCACCGCGACGGCCAGCGAGCCAATGGGACGGATTTTCGTTCGCGCCCGGGTAACGCAGGTCACGAGCCCGTGAGGTCATCAAGACAGGGCGGAAACCGGGATGATTGGCCAACGGATTGGCAGCTCTTGCTTCGTGGCTGCTGTCTCGGGTTCAGAGCCATTCCCAAGCAAAAGCAATTGTTCAACCATGAATCGTTCAGCCCTACTACTCGCCGCTTTGCTGCTGTTTCCGTCGTTCATATCGACCGCCGCCGAAACAAATTCCCCTGATCCGCTTTGGGACGGCTTTCAAGAGCCGCCGCAATCCGTTCGCCCGTTTGTTCGCTGGTGGTGGAATGGCGACAAACTGGAGAAAGGCGAGATCCTGCGGGAGCTCGACGTGATGAAAGCCGCCGGCATTGGCGGGGTGGAGATCAACCCGATCAAGTTTCCGGCGTCGAATGATCCGCTCAAGATCCAATCACTCAACTGGCTGAGCCCGGAGTGGTGTGAGATGGTGAAATGTGCCACCGGGGGCGCCAAAGCGCGTGGTCTAACCGCTGACATCATCGTCGGCTCCGGCTGGCCTTTTGGTGGTCGATTTCTGCCGATGGAACACCAGACGAAGATCCTCTCGGTTGGACGGCGAAAGGTGAGTGGTCCTTCCACGGTCGTGATCACCGCGGCTGAAATGCTCGCCGGCGCGGACCTCACCCTGCACTCGAAGAGCAAATCCATGGTCCAGAGCGTGAAGTTCGTGCGGCTGACACCTGCGGTGCTCGATCATTTCGATCAAGGGATTGACCTAACGAATCAATTGAAGGACGGCAAGTTGAGTGTGGAGGTTCCGGCCGGCGAGTTCATCCTGCATTACTTCGTCCTGCAAGAGGGCTTCCAGGCCGTCATCAATGGCGCTCCCGGCTCCGACGGGCCGGTGCTCAATCACTTCAGCCGCGCGGCGACGGAGTATTATCTCAATCACATGTCCGATGGCATGCGTCCGCGCTTGGGGAAGCTTGGTGATCACTTTCGTGCCATGTTCTGTGATAGTCTGGAACTCGAAGGCGCGAACTGGAACGACGATTTTCTAGCGGAGTTCAAACGCCTCCGCGGCTACGACCTGCTGCCGTGGCTGCCCTATTTGTTGGAGAAAACCGGGCTCATGGGCAACGCCGTCGAAGGCGATGTCGCGGTGAAGGCCGGGCCTGAGCTAGGGGATGAGATCCAGCGCGTGCGTTACGATTATTGGATGACCTTGATCGAGCTCTTCCGCGAGCGTTTCGTGGAGCCGTTTGATGCCTGGTGTCACGACCAAGGTGTCCAGTCGCGGGCACAGGCCTATGGTCATCACCTGGATCCACTGGAAAGCAGCACGCTTGTCGACATCCCCGAGTGCGAGACCTGGCTCACTCCCGATACCGGCACACCACGGCAGCGCGGTGCCGACACGGTCGTCAACAAGTTCGTCTCCTCCGCCGCGCGTCTTGCCGGGAAGAAGCTTGTTAGTTGCGAGGAAATCACCGACACGAGCACTGTTTTCTTTTCAACCCTCGAGATGATCAAGATCGCGGGTGACGAGAGCAATCTCTCCGGCGTGACGCATTCGATCCTGCATGGATTCAACTACTCGCCACCGGCCGCCGGTTTCCCAGGCTGGGTGCGCTATGGCTCGTATTTCAACGAGCAGAATCCTTGGTGGCCGTATGTGCGGCATTGGATGGACTACAAGGCGCGGCTCTCCTGGCTCCTGCAGCAATCCGACCCACAGGCCAATATCGCAATCCTCCATCCGCTCGCCGATCTCTGGAAAACATCGGGCATGCAGCGCGATCCCTTCCCGAAGATCGCCCGCCCCGCATACGCAAACGAACTCTGGCGCGCGCTGCACCGCAATGGACACAACTGCGACTATACTTCGGAAAATATCCTCGTTCGCTCCACCATGCGGGACGGCGCCGCGGTTTTCAACGGGCGGCGTTATGAAACCCTGATCCTGATGGAGGTGGACACGCTGCGTCCTGATACGGCGAAAGCTCTGGAGAAGTTCGCCAAGGTGGGCGGGCGGATCATCATCATCGGCCGGGCTCCATCGATGGCTCCGGGCCTCATGGCCAAGGGCGCGCAGGATCAGGAGGTGCGCGGAACGATGATAGGTGTTCTAGCGGATCATCCCGATCGCTGCCGCGTGGTGGCACCACCCGCCAAAGGCGAGGATCTGCTCACATGGTTTCAAGGGGTGCGCGAGAAAAGCGGACTTGTGCCCGACGTCGCCTTCGACAAGGCCAGCCCGAACGTGAGCCAGTCGTTTCACAAAGCCGGTGATCGCGATGTGTTTTTTGTCTTCAACAGCAGTCGGGAAAAGGCAGCCACCGTGAAGGCGCGCTTCCGCACGACCGGCCTCGCTCCGTGGGCGTGGGATCCGGAGACAGGCACCCGCCGACCACTTGCTTGGGATGATGCACCCAACGCTCTAACATTCCGCATGGAGCCCGGGGAGTCGCGTGTGATCGTGTTCGAGCAAGCAGCCATGAAAGCCCCTGAACGTGAAGTCGTTCCTTCCGATTCCGGGACGCGGTTGGTGACCGGCACTTGGAACGTCAGGCTTCTTCACATGAACGGCTCCCGGGGCGAGGCTTCGCTCGACGCACTGGGTGATCTCGGCAGGCTCGACGGCCAGTCCGCATTCGCGGGTCAGGCGATCTATCAGATCAGGTTTGACGCGGCCGACGCGGCAAAGATCCGTTTTCTCGACCTGGGCACCGTGCGTGAAATCTCGGAAGTGACACTCAACGGGCGCTCCCTCGGAATCCGCTGGTATGGCCGCCATCTTTACAAGTTGCCTGACACGCTCAAATCCACCGGCAACGAGTTGGAAATTCGCGTGACCACGGTCTCAGGGAACTACGCCAAATCACTCACGACGAACGAAGCCGCCCAGCGCTGGACGAAGAAGATTTCGTCGCCGCGACCGATGGGCTTGCTCGGCCCGGTGCGGTTGCTGCGTGCGAGGTGATGGTCGTGTCCCCCATTTTACGTCCTCCGGTGCGACCCGATGTAGAGTGTTCTGGAGGGAACTTTCGTGGATCCTGTCAGGTTTCGCTCTAAAATGCCGTGATCTACAGCAACCCGTCGGAAAATTCTCCGATAAAAACCCCGATAGGACCACCTGTCAAAAAATGATAAAAGCCCCATTCCATCCTCTCCTCACCTGTGTAACCGCCAGTTTCTTCCTGTTTTCGCAGCTGGGCCACGCACAGCCAACATCGTCTCTCGTCTATCCGGGCCCCGATGGGAAATTGGACTACAGCCTCTACGCCAACGAGTCCCAAACCTCGGCGGTGAACCGCATGATTGACTTTTCTGGTGCCGGCTACATGGGTGGCGGGGTTGCTATTCCTTGGGTGCCGGTTGTTAGGACGCTCAATCCCATCGCGGGCGGCGGTGATGATCGTGCTCGTATTCAGGCCGCCATCGCTGAGATCGCTGCGATGCCATTGTCGTCGGCCGGATTTCGCGGCGCGCTGCTCCTTAAGGCTGGTGCTTACCGAGTTTCCGATCGGATCACGATCGGCACCAGCGGCATCGTCATCCGTGGCGAAGGGCAGGGGAGCAGCGGCACCGTGGTGACGTTCACTTCGACCAACATTTATGGCGTCGATCCCTACGCCCTGTTGTTCTACTTCCAGGGCACCTCCGGATGGACGAAGGTTGCGGGCACCGAAACTCCCATTACGAACCCCGTTGTGCCCGCTGGCACATTCACGATGACCCTCGGCTCCACGGCGGGGCTCAGCGTCGGATCCCGCATCATCGTCCACCGGACCCCCAATCAGGCTTGGATCGATTGGCTGAAAATGAAGGCCATTTTCTGGGCTCCGGACACTGGCGTTGTGGACTGGCTTCCAGAGGACTACGATGTCGAGGCTCCCAGAATCATCACCGCCATCAATGGCAACACGATCACGCTCGACGCCCCGATCACGCAAGCCATCGAGACTCAATACGGCGGTGGCGAGGTCTATCGCTACACCTTCAATGGTGCAGTCCGTCAATCCGGCATCGAACGTATTCGTCTCGAATCAAGCTTTGTCAGCCCAACAGACGAGAACCACGGATGGGAAGCCGTTCGATTTTCCCAGGCAGAGGACTGCTGGGCGCGGCAGGTGACGGCAAAATACTTTGCATTCGGCTGCGTGAATGCCTGGGTTCATTCGAAAAACATCACCGTGGAGGATTGTGCGATGCTTGATCACGTCTCACAGGTCACAGGAGGACGTCGTTACTCTTTCAACATCGACAGGTCATCGGCCATTCTCTTCCAGCGCAACTACACACGGAACGGCCGTCACGACTACGTGTCCTCGGCCCGGACGCTCGGTCCCACGGCCTTCGTGGATTCGCTTGCCGTCAACACCCTTGCCGATTCCGGGCCGCACCACCGGTATGCGGAAGGGCTCTTGTTTGACAATATCAAGGGCGGGGAAATCGCCGTTCAGAACCGGGGATCCTCAGGTTCAGGTCACGGTTGGTCCGGGGCACAAATCGTCCTGTGGAACTGCGTGGGCACCCAGCTCCGCTGTGATGCTCCCAAGGGAGCGATGAATTTCGCGCTGGGCTGCACCGGGACGAAAACCCAAGGCAATCCATGGACGATTGGCAATGAGCCATACGGGATCTGGGAGTCGCTGAACACTCCCATCACCCCGCGCAGCCTTTACTACAAGCAACTCGAGGATCGCCTCGGCACGCTGGCCATGTTCACCGTCACCACCCAAGCCCAGCGCAGTGGTACGATTTTCACGGAACTCTCGACCTGGCAGGGAAATTCCACCGCACCCGGAAGCCCCGCATGGGCCCCTGTCCAAGTGGCCGTCTTTGATGGAGGAGCCTTGCCGAACGGAGCCGGCCATACGGTCAACGCCGCCATCCGCAATCCCCTGCCGTCGAACTACCCGATGACCGGAGGCTGGACCCAAGTCAGCGGTCCCGGTGCAGCCACTTTCGCCACCCCCTCCGCAGTATCAAGCTCCGTGGCCTTTCCGGTGGCGGGAACCTATGTGCTACGGTTTTCGGCATCGCAGACGGACAGCACCCTACCGGCCACTTACAGCAGTTCCGACACGGTGACCATCACCGCGCCTTCGTCAATCGTGGTCGATAACGATGGCACATGGAGCGCCGACTCCGATGGCAACTGGAGCGACACCGTCAACTGGACTGGCAGCACCGTCGCTGACGGCGTGGGATTCACCGCCACACTTGGTGATTTCATCACCGGGAACCGCATCATCACGCTCGATAGCGCACGTTCCATCGGCAACATCACCACTCTCGATGCGACAAACGATTTCACGATCTCCGGAGCGAACATCCTCACGCTCGATGTATCCTCAGGCTCACCCACCATCAACACCCTCGAAGGCCGCACGCTCACCATCGACAGCCCGATCGCAGGCAATGAAGGTCTCATCAAAACCAGCTCCGGCACCACCACCGGCACCCTGATTCTGGGCGGCGACAACACTTACACCGGCGACACCATTCTCAACGTCGGCACCCTCGGCGTGACCCACAACAACGCACTTGGCAGCACGACCGGCAAAACCATCATCAACGGCGGCAATGGTACGACAGGTTCCACCCTCAGTTTGAGCAGTGCCACCACCGACCTGACGATCGCCGAGAATCTCGACATCGTCGGAAATGCAGCCGGGCGCGCCAACCTCACCAACAACAGTGCGCAGAACCATATCCTCGGCGGTGCCATCAATGTAACCAGTGCGTCGAACGTCGCTCAGATTTCCTCAACCGGCACCGGCTCCATCACCATCAGCGGAGACATCACCAGCGACGTCGGCAACACGCAATCCTTGTTTGTGCGCGGCACTTCAAACAGCGCCACCAACCAGTTGACTGGGAGTGTGAACCTGACCAACAGCGGCTTCACGAAGACGGACACGGGCACTTGGCTGGTGGGGGCTGCGGGCAAGACCTATAGCTGGGGTAACACCGCAGTGACAAACGGAACCCTGAAGATGGGCAAGGCCGACGTTCTTCCCTCCGCAACCTTATTAACCGTCGGGCAAACTTCTGCCAACAGCGCCACCTTCGATCTCAATGGCTTCAGCCAGACCGTGGCGAGCATCGCGAACGGCACCGGCAACGGCACCAAGAGGATCACCTCATCCTCCTCGTCGGCAGTCCTGACCGTGGACGGGTCCACCAATTCCACGCCCGCCAGCAGCAGCACCAATACCTTCCTGCTGTCCGGCTCGCTGGGACTCACCAAGAAAGGAACCGGTAGCCTCACACTCCCTGGGGAAAACACCTACACTGGTGCCACGATTCTTGAAGGCGGCACTCTGGCGCTCGGTAACGCGGCTTTGGCGCTCATCACCTCGAATCCGCTCGGCACGACCCCGGGTACCGCCGGCACCAGCGCGATCTCAATGGCCTCCGGCACCGCCCTTCAATCGAATACCGGCGGAGCGAATCCATCCACCACCATTGCCGCCCCGATCACCCTGAGCGGAGTCGGTGACGCCACCTTCCGCATTGGTCAGGGAGCAGCCTCGAACACACACACCTTCAACCTCAACGGCGCCATCGGTGGGACTACCGGAAAGGTGGTCTATACCACCACCACCATCGGCTTCAACAACGGAATCTCTTTGTTCGTCCTGGGTGCCGCCGGCACCTATACCGGCAACACCCTCATCACGACTGGAAACGCAGTCAACAGCCCGGTATTCCTCAAGGCTGGGGTCGTCAATGCCTTGCCGGTCACCACCGTTCTTGAATTCGACGGCGTCGCTGGCGGCGGCAGCATACGACTCTTTCAATACGATCTGGCTGGCAACGACCAGACCCTCGCCGGTTTGACCAACACCGTCGCGAGTTTGAGAAGTCAGCGCATCAGGAACACGGGCTCGCTTGCCACGCTGACCATCAATAACACGGTCGACATGAGCTTCGGCGGGTCAGATTTGACCGGGGCGAATACAAACAGGGCTCAGATTCTGGATGCCATCGCCCTGACCAAAAGCGGACCGGGCACCTTTACTCTTGGCGGCACCCTGCAAGGTGGTGCCACTGAGGGGGGGAACACCTTCACCGGTGCCACCAAAGTCTTGGCCGGAATTCTGAGCCTGGGTGAAACCACCTCGCTACGGAACAGCGCTCTCGACACTCTCAGCAGTGTCACGGGCGACACCAGCAACGGCCTCCGCACCACCGTTACCGCCCTTACCCTCGGCGGTCTCACCGGCAACAAGAACTTCGCCAGTGTCTTCACGACCACCACCGGCGGCTACACCGGCCTCACTGCCCTCACCCTCAACCCCGGCACCGGAGTCACCCACAGCTACTCCGCGGATATCGGCAATGGCAACGGCAGCATGGCCCTCATCAAAACCGGCGCTGGCACCCAAATCCTCACCAGCACCAATACCCACACCGGCAACACCACCATCAATCTGGGAACCCTCAGCTTCGAAGCGCCCAACCTCGCGAATGCCTCCACCGTGAGCATCGGCACTCTGGCAGCTCCCGGAACCGCATTCCTCGATCTGCCGAACGCCGGAGACGACATTGTCGCCGCCCTGTTCATCGACGGCGTCGAGCAAGCCGCTGGAAAGACCTATGGAAACGCCTCCAGCGTTCTTCCCATCATCGCCACCTCCGCCATCACCGGTCCCGGCACCATCACGGTTCCAGGATCCGGAACTCCCTACTCCATCTGGGCGGACACCTTCCTGCCGGGCAATGACGTGTCCGATCCGGCCGACGACAACGACAACGACGGTCTTTCTAACCAGCAGGAATTCGCCTTCGGCCTCAGCCCGATCAGCGGCTCATCGGTCAACCCGATCCTCGTCCAACTCGACAAGGGTGCGGGCACCTTCACCTACCAGCGCCGTGCGGGTACCGGTCTTACCTACAAGATCCTCACCTCAACAACGCTCCAGGCAGGTAGCTGGACAGAGGATGCCGCCGCCACTCTCCTCGGCCAGTCCGCAACTCCAAGTGGCGACAACGAGATCGTGGTGGTCACCTTGAGCGGTGCTCCACTTTCAGCAACCAAGCTGTTCGTGCGCGTCGCCGCTCAATAAGCATCGGCAAGCAATCAACGGTGCCGCGAATCCATCTTTCGCGGCACCGCTCTCCACCCACTTTCAAACCAACCCATGAAAAACAAACTTCGCCACCTGCTTTCCGGACCCAAAGCGGTCGGCTTCATCCTCGGGCTCTCCTCCATCCATTCCCAGGGAGCAATCACTCTGGATTCCATACTCGCCACCGATGGAGCCTCCTCGATCACCACGACCATCAGCATCGATGGAAGCGGAACCGCCACGGCAAGCCCTGACTACACTGCCACTGGCTCGGTGACTCTCGCCTTGGGAACCTCATTCAGTTTCACCGTCGATGCCGTCGCCGTCGTCAACACCACCGTCGGAGTGAATTACGGGGCGAAAGATACCAACGGAACGATTGATCGCGCCGCTAACGGTGACTTCGGAGTCCAGGACACTGATGGAGCTGGCACGGTCAAAACCAACGGCATCGATCTGAATGAAGGATTTCTCATCGGAATCAACGCAAGCACCCTTAGCACGGCGCTTGCCTGGAAATTGACCGGCATTCAGCTAAGTCTGGTGAATACGCCCAATGAAATCTTCACCATTGTCAACCGGAGCAACACCAGCCTGTCAATTACGGGCACGCTTCCGAGCAGCGCCGCCACGATGGTCGATGTCACGAGCCTAAACATCTTCGTGCAAGGGGGGGGGATCCAACCTCGACGCGGCATCTGTCTTCATGAGTTCGGGCACGGCAGACGGGCAGAATTTCCGCGTCAGCGGGTTCAGATTGGAAGCAATCCCGGAGACCTCTTCCGCAGCGTTGCTGGGGAGTTTCGGTGCCATCGCGTTGTTACGCCGCCGGCGTCTTCGCTGACGCGAGTCTCGACGCCATGGGAGAAAAACTTTGCCTCAGGAATGGGCAAATCCAGGGGCGGAGTCCGATTAATGGGTTTCTCGGATTCCGCCCCACTTTTGGAACACGTCATCGGTTTTTCAACCCACTGCCGCTCCTCGGTGTTACGAGTTGGCATGGTTGGAAAACGATCCGGGCCGCTGGATGGCCGGTCATGGAATGATCGTTCAAACCGGAGGTTGACGCCGGATGAGATTCATTCCATCATCGGGCGACGTGCATGCCAAATCCGGCTTTCGTTGCCGAAAGATCTCACCATGTGATTTGCCGAATCGGCCATGAAGTGATCGCCGATAAAATTGCTGACTACGCCTGAACAAGGAAACGGGGAATCTGTGGA